>DASRRY010000018.1:0-2218 GCA_035656735.1 Usitatibacter sp.
GTGCGCGCGGCGTTCCATCGTCGTTCACCAGCACCAGCACGGCGTGGTCGGCTAAGAACGGGACCATGAGCGAGGTGACCCCGGACAGGATCGTGTCGACGTCGAGCGAGCTCGCCATCACCTGCGTCGCTTCCGCGAGGAACGTGGCGCGGCGCTGCGATTCCTCGGCGATGGACCTTGCGGCCTGCTCGCGCGCGAGCGCCACGCGCTCGTCGCTTCGCTTCTTCAGCTCCGCGTTCAGGCGATGCAGCTGCACCAGCGCCTTCACCTTGCTGCGCAGGATGTTGGGGACTACCGGCGAGAGGATGTAGTCGACCGCGCCCAGCGAGTAGCCGCGGGCGGTGTGCATCTCGTCGGCGAAGGCCGTGATGAAGATGATCGGCGTGTGGGCGGACTTGCGGCGCGCGCGGATGAGCTCCGCGGTCTCCAGGCCGTCCATGCCCGGCATGTTCACGTCGAGCAGGATCACCGCGCTGTCGTTGTCGAGGAGCCAGCGCAGCGCCTCCTCGCCCGAGGAAGCCGTCACGATGTTCTGGTCGAGCTCCTCGAGGATCGTGCGGAACACGACCCGCTTGTCGAGCCGGTCGTCGACGATGAGGATGTTGGAGCGGTCGGCGGGCGTTGCCGCCGCCGCGCCGGTGCCGACTTCCTCGCCGGGCATTCTTACGGGGATCTGTGCCGCCATTTCATCGCCTTCCGTTCACCGTTCGATTCAACGCTGCAGCCACGCCTTGAGCACGCCGATCAGCTGCTCGCGGTCCACCGGCTTCGACAGGTAGTCCCAGGCGCCCGCCTCGATGCAACGCTCGCGGTCGCCCTTCATCGCCTTCGCCGTGACCGCCACGATCGGCAGGTCCTTGCACGCGGGGATCTTGCGGATCCCCTTCATCGTTTCGAGGCCATCCATCTCCGGCATCATGATATCCATCAGGATCACGTCGAGGTCGGCCTTCTGGGCGAGCGCGATGGCCTCGCGCCCGTTGTCCGCCGTGCGGATGTCCACGCCGTAATCCTCCAGCACCGACGACAACGCGAAGATGTTGCGGATGTCGTCGTCGACGATCAGCACGCGCCGCCCGGCAAGCGCCTGGGTGGAGCGATGGATGTCGTCGATCACCTTGCGATGCGGGTCCTTCACGCGGTTCACGTCCACGTGCAGCGCGCGCACGACCTCGTCGAGCAGGCGCTCCATGGAGTGCACCTCGTGCACGCCGGGGATGCGCTCGAGCGATGCCACGCTCGCCGCGCCCACCGAGGCGCCCACGCGCCGGCCGAACGCGATCACCGGCGGCAGGTTCTTCCCGGTCTCGCGCAGCTCGCTCATGAGCTCCGGCAGGCTCAGGTTCGGCGTGTCGGGGTTCACGATCGCGCAGTCGAGGCCGCCCTGGCGCAGCAGCGCCGCGGCCTCGTTGCCTTCGGTCGCGGTGACCACCTCCACGTTCTCCAGCCCGTCGAGGTACTCGCGCAGCGACGTGAGCTTGGTCGGATCCGGCTCGACCACGAGCAGCTTGCGCGGCTCCTGCGAGGTGTAGCGATGCACGTCGGCCAGCACCTCGTCCACGGCCTTGCGGCTCTGGATGGGCTTCACGATGAAGCGCCGCGCGCCCGACTCGATCGCGCGCTCGCGCGCCTCCTCGGTCGAGATCACGTGCACCGGGATGTGCCGGGTGGCGAGGTCGTTCTTCAGCCTCGAGAGCACCCTCCAGCCCTCGATGTCGGGCAGGAAGATGTCCAGCAGGATCGCCGAGGGCTGCACCTGGTTCACGATGGTGAGCGCCGCGGTGCCGTGCGAGGTCACGATCCCCTTGAAGCCCTGCTCGCGCGCCGCTTCCAGCAGCACGCGGGCGAAGGCGAGGTCGTTCTCCACGATGAGCACCGAGCGGTCGCCCGTGTGCACCGACTCGCGATCGTCGTTCAGCTCGTTCACGAGGAACGCGGGGACCGGCTGCTGCTCGGCGGCGGTGGTGTCCTCCACATTCACCGGCGCGGCCCTGCGGTCCGCGGCCACGCGTGCGGCCTCGATGGCGGCGGTCGCCACGGCCGCGGCGTCGCTCGTCTTGCGCGGCTGGCGCGTCGGCGGGAACACCTGCGGCAGGTACAGCGAGAAGACGCTGCCCTTGGACGGCGCGCTCACCAGGCGGATCTCGCCGCGCAGCAGGCGCGAGAGCTCGCGCGAGATCGCGAGGCCCAGGCCCGTGCCGCCGTACTTGCGGCTGGT
>DASRRY010000019.1:0-10614 GCA_035656735.1 Usitatibacter sp.
CAAAAGCCGCCTTTTGCCGGCGAGGTCGCAGAGAGTTATTGGGCTGGCCGCTGAAAGCGCCGCAGGCGTCTTTCAGCCAATAGACACACATTCGGGGAGCCCCATAAAGGCGTTTGCACCCGAGGAGAGATGAATGGCTAAGAAGGTACAGGGCTACATCAAGCTGCAGGTGCCCGCGGGCGCCGCCAACCCGTCGCCCCCGATCGGGCCGGCGCTCGGTCAGCAGGGCGTGAACATCATGGAGTTCTGCAAGCAATTCAATGCGCAGACCCAGAAGGTGGAGAAGGGCCTGCCGATCCCGGTGATCATCACGGTCTACACCGACCGCAGCTTCACCTTCGTGATGAAGACGCCGCCCGCCTCCGTACTGATCCGCAAGGCGATCGGGATCGAGAAGGGCAGCGGCATGCCGAACACGGCGAAGGTCGGCAAGATCAGCCGCAAGCAGCTCGAGGAGATCGCGAAGACGAAGCAGCCCGACCTCACCGCCGCCGACCTCGATGCCGCCGTGCGCACGATCGCCGGCTCCGCCCGCAGCATGGGCGTTGAAGTGGAGGGCGTCTGACATGGCGCACGTCTCCAAGCGCGTGAAGAAGATCGTGGGCCTGGTGGACCGCACCAAGCTCTACGAGGTGAACGCGGCGCTCGACCTCGTGAAGAAGACGGCGACCGCCAAGTTCGACGAGTCCGTCGACGTGGCCGTGAACCTCGGCATCGATGCGAAGAAGTCGGACCAGGTGGTGCGCGGCAGCGTGGTGCTCCCGCGCGGCACGGGCAAGACGGTGCGCGTGGCGGTGTTCACGCAGGGCGCGAACGCCGAGAAGGCGAAGAACGCCGGCGCGGACGTGGTCGGCTTCGACGACCTCGCCGACCGGGTGAAGGGCGGCTTCATGGACTTCGACGTCGTGATCGCGACGCCCGACGCCATGAAGGTCGTGGGTCCGCTGGGCCAGATCCTGGGACCGCGCGGCCTCATGCCGAACCCCAAGGTGGGTACGGTGACGCCGAACGTCGAGGAGGCGGTGAAGAACGCCAAGGGCGGCCAGGTCCAGTACCGCGCCGACAAGGCGGGCATCGTGCAGTGCACGATCGGCCGGGCCTCGTTCCCCGTGGACGCCCTCGCCGAGAACCTCGACGCGCTCATGAACGCGATCAACAAGGCGAAGCCCGCGTCGACGAAAGGGATCTACCTCAAGAAGGTGTCCGTCTCGTCCACGATGGGCGTCGGCGTGCGCATCGACCAGGCCGCCTTCGGCGGCGTGGCGGTGCAGGGTTAGAGAGACTTTGGGCCCCGGCCGCCGCATGGGCTGGGGGTTATCAAAGACCGTCGGCGCCTTCCAACGAAGGCTTAATCGAGGGGACGTTTCCCGACGCCAACGCAGATAGCGCACCCCAACGGGATTTCCCGGCCGATTCGTCGCGCCGGGCGCTCCAGGCAAGGTCGCTATGGGTGGCACCGTGGTCCCGCTTCCGCTCGTGGAACGGGGCCCGGCGCCGACAAAAGGAGAAGGACCTTGAGTCTGAATCTTGAAGAGAAGAAGGAAGTCGTGGCGGAGGTGTCCGAGCGCCTGAAGAAGGCGCAGGCGGTCGTGCTCGCGGAGTACCGCGGCATCGCCGTCGAGGACATCACCGGGCTGCGCAAGGAAGCGCGGTCGTCCGGCGTCTACCTTCGCGTGCTGAAGAACACCCTCGCGCGCCGCGCGGTCCAGGGCACGCCGTTCGAGAAGCTGGCCGACCAGATGGTGGGCCCGCTCGCGTACGGCATCTCCGACGACCCCGTGTCCGCTGCCAAGGTGCTCTCGGCCTACGCGAAGAAGAACGAGAAGCTCGTCATCCGCGCCGGCGCCATGCCCGGCCAGCTCATGACGGCGAAGGAAGTCGGCCAGCTGGCCTCGATGCCCGGCCGCGAGCAGCTGCTCGCCATGCTGCTGGGCACGATGCAGGCGCCGATCGCCAAGTTCGTCCAGACGCTGAACGAGGTGCCGGGCAGGTTCGTCCGCACCGTCGCCGCCGTGCGCGACCAGAAGGAGAAGGCCGCGGCCTGATCCTCCACGACCCATTCAATCCATCGACTGAACCAGGAGTAACGAAATGGCTATCGCCAAGCAAGACATCCTCGACGCGATCGGCAGCATGTCGGTCCTCGAGCTCTCGCAGCTCATCAAGGACATGGAAGACAAGTTCGGCGTGTCCGCCGCCGCCGCCACCGTCGCCGTCGCCGCACCGGGCGCGGGTGGCGCGGGCGCCGCCGCCGCCGCGGAAGAGAAGACCGAGTTCACGGTCATCCTCGCCGCCGCCGGCGAGAACAAGGTCAACACCATCAAGGCAGTGGGCGAAGTGACGAGCCTGGGCCTGAAGGAGGCCAAGGACCTGGTCGACGGGGCGCCCAAGCCCGTGAAGGAAGGCATCAGCAAGGCCGACGCCGAGGCGATCAAGAAGAAGCTGGAAGAAGCCGGCGCCAAGGTGGAGGTCAAGTAATCGCAGCGCCCCGGGCGGGCGACCGCCCGGGGGTTTCAGCGGTAATCGCAGGTACTTGAATCATCGGGGAATGGCCGCATCTCAGTCAGCTTCCCCGAGAGTTGCAGATGCCAGATCGAAGCGCGCCCGTCGCGCGCTTCGATCTGCCTTCTGAAGCGACTGCAGAAGACAGGGTTTGGTCGGGCCGGCGTTCCAGCCGGTCGTCCGCCAGCGGCTCGTAGGGGCGAGCCACCAGGCCATCGTAGCGGCAGTCGGGTGCAATAGCGGCCCGTGGATTCCCATTGCCGGGAACCCGATGTCCATGGTCCGCCCTATCGGAGCCCCCATGACCTACTCGTTCACCGAGAAGAAGCGCATCCGCAAGAGCTTCGCCAAGCGCGCGGCCGTGCTGGATGTGCCGTTCCTCCTCGCCACGCAGATCAACTCCTACGCCGAGTTCCTGCAGGCCGAAGTGCAGGCGGACGGCCGCAACAACAGCGGCCTGCAATCCGCGTTCACCTCCGTGTTCCCGATCTCGAGCCATTCGGGCAATGCCCGCCTCGAGTTCGTGAGCTATGCCCTGGGCGAGCCGCCCTTCGACGTCGTCGAGTGCCAGCAGCGCGGCCTCACCTTCGCGAGCCCGCTGCGCGCGAAGGTGCGCCTCACGATCATGGATCGCGAGGCCTCGAAGCCGACGGTCAAGGAAGTGAAGGAGCAGGAGGTGTACATGGGCGAGATCCCGCTCATGACGCGCAACGGCTCGTTCATCATCAACGGCACCGAGCGCGTGATCGTCTCCCAGCTGCACCGCTCCCCGGGTGTCTTCTTCGAGCACGATCGCGGCAAGACCCACTCGTCGGGCAAGCTGCTGTTCTCGGCGCGCGTGATCCCGTATCGCGGCTCGTGGCTCGACTTCGAGTTCGACCCGAAGGATTACCTCTATTTCCGCGTCGACCGCCGCCGCAAGATGCCGGTCACGATCCTGCTGAAGGCGCTCGGCTACACGCCCGAGCAGATCCTCGAGCAGTTCTTCGACTTCGACACCTTCCACATCACCAAGAAGGGCATCGAGTTCGAGGTCGTGCCGGAGCGCATGCGCGGCGAGATGGCCAAGTTCGACATCGTGAGCAAGGCCGGCAAGACGATCGTCCAGAAGGACAAGCGCATCACCGTCAAGCACATCCGCGAGATGGAAGCCGCGGGCATGAAGAAGCTCACGGTCGAGCCGGACTTCCTCATCGGCCGCACGCTCGCCAAGAGCCTCGTCAACACCGACACCGGCGAGGTCGTCGCGAACGTGAACGAGGAGATCACCGAGGCGGTGATGAAGAAGATCGTGGACGCGGGCGTCGAGCTCGTGAAGACGATCTACACCAACGACCTCGACCAGGGCCCGTACATCTCGCAGACGCTGCGCATCGACGAGACGGTCGACCCGATGAACGCGCAGGTCGCGATCTACCGCATGATGCGCCCCGGCGAGCCGCCCACGGAGGACGCCGTGAAGACGCTCTTCAACGGGCTCTTCTTCAGCGAGGACCGCTACGACCTGTCGGACGTGGGCCGCATGAAGTTCAACCGCCGCGTCGGCCGCGACGAGCTCACCGGCCAGATGACCCTCAAGAACGACGACATCCTCGCCGTCATCAAGATCCTGGTCGAGCTTCGCAACGGCCGCGGGGAGATCGACGACATCGACCACCTCGGCAACCGCCGCGTGCGCTCGGTGGGCGAGCTCGCGGAGAACCAGTTCCGCTCCGGCCTCGTGCGCGTCGAGCGTGCGGTGCGCGAGCGCCTCTCGCAAGCCGAGAGCGAGAACCTGATGCCGCACGACCTGATCAACGCGAAGCCCGTCTCGGCGGCGATCAAGGAGTTCTTCGGCTCGTCGCAGCTGTCGCAGTTCATGGACCAGACCAACCCGCTCTCGGAGATCACGCACAAGCGCCGCATCTCCGCGCTGGGTCCCGGCGGCCTCACGCGCGAGCGGGCCGGCTTCGAGGTGCGCGACGTGCACCCGACGCACTACGGCCGGGTCTGCCCGATCGAGACGCCGGAAGGCCCGAACATCGGCCTCATCAACTCGCTCGCCCTCTACGCGCGCACCAACGAGTACGGCTTCATCGAGACGCCGTACCGCCGCGTGAAGGACGCCAAGGTCACCAAGGACATCGAGTACCTGTCGGCGATCGAGGAGGGCAAGTACGTGATCGCCCAGGCCAACGCGGAGCTCGACAAGAACGGCAAGTTCGTCGAGGACCTGATCTCGAGCCGCCATCGCAACGAGTTCACGCTTTCGAGCCCGGACAAGATCGAGTACATCGACGTGGCGCCGTCCCAGATCGTGTCCGTGGCCGCTTCTCTCATCCCGTTCCTCGAGCACGACGACGCCAACCGCGCGTTGATGGGCTCGAACATGCAGCGCCAGGCGGTTCCCTGCCTGCGCGCCGAGAAGCCGCTCGTCGGCACGGGCATCGAGCGCACGGTGGCGATCGACTCCGGCACGGCCGTCCAGGCCCGCCGCGGCGGACGCATCGACTACGTGGACGCCGGCCGCATCGTGGTCCGCGTGAACGACAACGAGACCCGCCCGGGCGAAGCCGGCGTGGACATCTACAACCTCACGAAGTACACCCGCTCCAACCAGAACACGAACATCAACCAGCGGCCGCTGGTCAAGGTGGGCGACCAGATCGCCGCCGGCGACGTGGTGGCCGACGGCGCCTCGACCGACATGGGCGAGCTCGCGCTGGGCCAGAACCTGCTGGTCGCGTTCATGCCCTGGAACGGCTACAACTTCGAGGACTCGATCCTCATCTCCGAGCGCATCGTGGCCGAGGACCGCTACACCTCGATCCACATCGAGGAGCTGGTGGTGGTCGCCCGCGACACGAAGCTGGGTCCCGAGGAGATCACCCGCGACATCTCGAACCTCTCCGAGCGCATGCTCTCGCGCCTGGACGAGTCGGGCATCGTCTACATCGGCGCCGAAGTCGAGGCGGGCGACGTGCTCGTGGGCAAGGTCACGCCGAAGGGCGAGACCCAGCTCACGCCGGAGGAGAAGCTGCTGCGCGCGATCTTCGGCGAGAAGGCCTCCGACGTGAAGGACACGAGCCTGCGCGTGCCGTCCGGCATCTCGGGCACGGTCATCGACGTCCAGGTCTTCACCCGCGAGGGCATCCAGCGCGACAAGCGCGCCCAGCAGATCATCGACGACCAGCTGAAGGACTACCGCAAGGACCTCCACGACCAGCTGCGCATCGTCGAGGACGACGCCTTCAACCGCATCGAGAAGACCCTGATCAACAAGGTCGCCAAGGGCGGCAAGAAGCTCGCGAAGGGCGCGAAGGTCACCAAGCAGTACCTGGGCGAGATCGACCGCTACGAGTGGTTCGACATCCGCCTGCAGGACGAGGACGCCGCCGCGCAGCTCGAGCAGCTGCGCGAGTCGCTGGACTTGACCCGCAAGGAGTTCGACCGCGCCTTCGAGGAGAAGAAGAAGAAGCTCACGCAGGGCGACGAGCTGCCCCCGGGCGTGCAGAAGATGGTGAAGGTGTACGTCGCGGTCAAGCGCCGCCTGCAGCCGGGCGACAAGATGGCCGGCCGCCACGGCAACAAGGGCGTGATCTCGAAGATCGTGCCGGTGGAGGACATGCCTTTCATGGCCGACGGCACGCCGGTCGACATCGTGCTGAACCCGCTGGGCGTGCCCTCGCGCATGAACGTGGGCCAGATCCTCGAGACCCACCTCGGGTGGGCCGCCAAGGGCCTGGGCCTGCGCATCCAGGAGATGCTCCGCGCGAACGAGACGGCGTCCAAGGTGCGCAAGTTCCTCGAGAAGATCTACAACTCGGCGGGCAAGCGCGAGGACATCGCGGAGTTCACCGACGAGGAGGTCATCGACCTCGCGCGCAACCTCACGAACGGCGTCCCGTTCGCCACACCGGTGTTCGACGGCGCGACGGAGCAGGAGATCAAGGACATGCTCGAGCTGGCGGGGCTCCCGCGCACGGGGCAGATCGCGCTCTTCGACGGCCGCACGGGCGATGCGTTCGATCGCGCGGTCACCGTGGGCTACATGCACATCCTCAAGCTGCACCACCTGGTCGACGACAAGATGCATGCGCGCTCCACGGGCCCGTACTCCCTCGTCACCCAGCAGCCGCTGGGCGGCAAGGCGCAGTTCGGCGGCCAGCGCTTCGGCGAGATGGAGGTCTGGGCGCTGGAAGCGTACGGCGCGGCCTACACGCTGCAGGAGATGCTCACCGTCAAGTCGGACGACACGCAGGGACGCACCAAGGTGTACGAGAACATCGTGAAGGGCGAGCACAAGATCGAGGCCGGCATGCCGGAGTCGTTCAACGTGCTGGTGAAGGAGATCCGCTCGCTCGCGATCGACATCGATCTCGAACGCTACTAAGGGGACGGACTTCGTCGGGCTGCCTCGCCGGCAGCCCTCGAGCAAAGGTCAGTCCCCCCTGCTGCATACACTGGAGATTTGAATGAAAGCATTACTGGATCTGTTCAAGCAGGTGACGCAGGAAGAAGAGTTCGACGCGATCCGCATCGGGCTGGCTTCCCCGGAGAAGATCCGCTCGTGGTCGTACGGCGAGGTGAAGAAGCCGGAGACGATCAACTACCGCACGTTCAAGCCCGAGCGCGACGGCCTCTTCTGCGCCAAGATCTTTGGTCCCATCAAGGACTACGAGTGCCTGTGCGGCAAGTACAAGCGGTTGAAGCACCGCGGCGTGATCTGCGAGAAGTGCGGCGTGGAAGTGACGCTCACCAAGGTTCGCCGCGAGCGCATGGGCCACATCGAGCTCGCCTCCCCGGTGGCACACATCTGGTTCCTGAAGAGCCTGCCGTCGCGCCTGGGCATGGTGCTCGACATGACGCTGCGCGACATCGAGCGCGTGCTGTACTTCGAGGCCTACGTCGTGACCGACCCGGGCATGACGCCGCTCAACCGTTGCCAGCTCCTCTCCGAGGACGACTACCTCGCGAAGGTCGAGGAGTACGGCGACGACTTCTCGGCCGCCATGGGCGCCGAGGGCATCCGCGACCTGCTGAGGAAGCTGGACGTGGGCCACGACATCGAGACGCTGCGCACCGAGCTCGCCTCGACCGGGAGCGAGACCAAGATCAAGAAGATCGCCAAGCGCCTGAAGGTGCTGGAGGCGTTCAACAAGTCCGGCATCAAGCCCGACTGGATGATCATGGAAGTGCTGCCGGTGCTGCCGCCGGACCTGCGTCCGCTGGTGCCGCTCGATGGCGGCCGCTTCGCGACGTCGGACCTGAACGACCTCTATCGGCGGGTCATCAACCGCAACAACCGCCTGAAGCGCCTGCTGGAACTCAAGGCGCCGGAGATCATCGTGCGCAACGAGAAGCGCATGCTCCAGGAGGCGGTGGACTCGCTGCTCGACAACGGACGGCGCGGCAAGGCGATGACCGGCGCCAACAAGCGCGCGTTGAAGTCGCTCGCCGACATGATCAAGGGCAAGAGCGGCCGCTTCCGCCAGAACCTGCTCGGCAAGCGCGTCGACTACTCGGGCCGCTCGGTGATCGTGGTCGGTCCCACGCTCAAGCTGCACCAGTGCGGGCTGCCGAAGCTGATGGCGCTCGAGCTCTTCAAGCCGTTCATCTTCCACAAGCTGGAAGTGATGGGCCTCGCCACGACCATCAAGGCGGCGAAGCGCATGGTGGAGAGCCAGGAGCCGGTGGTGTGGGACATCCTCGAGGAAGTCATCCGCGAGCACCCGGTCCTGCTCAACCGGGCACCCACGCTGCACCGCCTGGGCATCCAGGCGTTCGAGCCGGTGCTGATCGAAGGCAAGGCGATCCAGCTGCACCCGCTCGTCTGCGCGGCGTTCAACGCGGACTTCGACGGCGACCAGATGGCCGTCCACGTGCCCATCTCGCTCGAGGCGCAGATGGAAGCCCGGACACTCATGCTGTCGTCCAACAACGTGCTGCACACGGCGCACGGCGAGCCGGTCATCGTTCCGTCGCAGGACATCGTGCTGGGCCTGTACTACGCCACCCGCGAGCGCATCAACGCGAGGGGCGAGGGTTCCATGTTCCCGAACATCTCGGAGGTGAGCCGCGCCTACGAGTCGGGCGGGGTCGAGCTGCACGCGAAGATCACGGTGCGCATCCGCGAGGCGCGCAAGAACGACGACGGCACGTTGACCGAGGTCATCAACCGCTACGAGACGACCGTCGGGCGTGCCCTCCTGTCGGAGATCCTGCCGGCGGGCCTGCCCTTCTCGATCATCAACAAGCCGCTCAAGAAGAAGGAAATCTCGAAGCTCATCAACGAGGCGTTCCGCCGCGTCGGCATCCGCGAGACGGTGATCTTCGCCGACAAGCTGATGTACACGGGCTTCAGCTTCGCCACCCGCGCGGGCCTCTCGATCTGCGTGGACGACCTGCTCATCCCGACGCAGAAGGCCACGATCATCGACGAGAGCGAGCGCGAGGTGAAGGAGATCGAGCGCCAGTACACGTCGGGCCTCGTGACCCAGGGCGAGCGCTACAACAAGGTGGTGGACATCTGGGGCCGCGCCGGCGACCAGATCGCCAAGGCGATGATGGACCAGCTGGGCAACCAGAAGGTGCAGAACCGCGAGGGCAAGGAAGTCAACCAGGAGTCCTTCAACGCGATCTACATGATGGCGGATTCGGGCGCGCGAGGCAGCGCGGCGCAGATCCGGCAGTTGGCCGGCATGCGCGGACTCATGGCCAAGCCTGACGGCTCGATCATCGAGACGCCGATCACCGCGAACTTCCGCGAAGGCCTCAACGTGCTGCAGTACTTCATCTCGACGCACGGCGCGCGCAAGGGCCTGGCCGACACGGCGCTCAAGACCGCGAACTCCGGCTACCTCACGCGCCGCCTGGTGGACGTGACGCAGGACCTGGTCGTGATCGAGGAGGATTGCGGCACCACGTCGGGCATGGCGATGAAGGCCCTGGTCGAGGGCGGCGAGGTGGTCGAGGCGCTGCGCGAGCGCATCCTGGGCCGCGTGACCGCCACCGACATCGTGAACCCCGAGAACCAGGAGACGGTCCTCGCGGCCGGCTCGCTGCTGGACGAAGAGGCGGTCGAGCGGATCGAGTCCCTGGGCATCGACGAGGTCAAGGTGCGCACGCCCCTCACCTGCGATACGCGCTACGGCCTGTGCGCGTCCTGCTACGGACGCGACCTGGGCCGCGGCACCCGCGTGAACGTGGGCGAGGCGGTGGGCGTCATCGCCGCGCAGTCGATCGGCGAGCCGGGCACGCAGCTCACGATGCGCACGTTCCACATCGGCGGTGCGGCTTCGCGGACCGCGGTGGCGAGCTCCGTCGAGTCGAAGTCCAACGGCGTGGCGCGCTTCGCGCCCACGATGCGCCACGTGACGAACGCACGCGGCGAGATCGTCGCGATATCGCGCAGCGGCGAGATCGTGATCTCGGACGACAACGGCCGCGAGCGCGAGCGCCACAAGGTTCCGTACGGCGCGACTCTCACGGTGCAGGACGGCGCCAAGGTGCGCGCGGGCCAGTCGCTCGCGAACTGGGATCCGCTCACCCGCCCGATCATCACCGAGTACGCGGGCGAGATCCGCTTCGAGAACGTGGAGGAAGGCGTCACCGTCGCCAAGCAGATCGACGAGACCACCGGCCTCTCCAGCCTCGTCGTGATCGACCCGAAGCGGCGCGGCACGTCGGCCACCAAGGGCCTGCGTCCGGCCTCGAAGCTCATCGGTTCCGACGGGCGGGAGGTCAAGCTCGCGACGGGCGACACGCCGGTGAACTACACGTTCCAGATCGGCGCGATCATCACGGTCAAGAACGGCCAGCAGGTGAACGTGGGCGACGTGCTCGCGCGCATCCCGCAGGAATCGTCCAAGACGCGCGACATCACGGGCGGCCTGCCGCGCGTGGCGGAGCTCTTCGAGGCGCGGTCCCCGAAGGACGCGGGCCTGCTCGCCGAGATCACCGGCACGGTCTCGTTCGGCAAGGACACCAAGGGCAAGCAGCGCCTGATCATCACGGACTTCGACGGCACCGCCCACGAGTACCTGATCCCGAAGGACAAGCACATCACCGTGCACGACGGGCAGGTGGTCAACAAGGGCGAGATGATTGTCGATGGGCCCGCCGACCCGCACG
>DASRRY010000020.1:0-236943 GCA_035656735.1 Usitatibacter sp.
TGGGCCAGCAGGTATCGACTGGCAGGCGTGGTGCGGGCATTCTCATGGATGTTCATCCGGGCTTCTCCCAAGTTGTTGTTCGGCTCGCACCAAACAGCTTCTCGGGTTTAGCTCGGGTGGACAACCCTCATAGAAATCACACCTAGCGCAGCGGCCCCGCGCGGCCGGGGGTGCCCGCGTCGAGCCCGATTTCATTCGAAACCGGCGCCCCCCGCCTGAATGCGTTGCGCAACCCGGCCGGCTCGTAATGGGCATGCGTCAACCACAACCCTCAAGGAACCATCATGTCCGCAACGAAACGCTTCACCCGTCCGGGCGCCCGCGCGGCGCTCTCCCTCATGCTCGTCGCCGGCGCCATCGCCACGGCGTCCGTGTCCTCCGCCCACGCCGAGGTCCTGCCCAAGTTCTCGATCCACGTCGACGCGCCGCGCGTGAGCGAGGAGACCATCGCGAAGGTCCAGCCCGGCATGAGCCAGGGCGACATCGAAGGCCTCATCGGCCAGCCCGCGCGGACGGACACCTTCGCGCGCTCGCAAACCGTGGCATGGGACTACAACTTCCGCGATACGTGGGGGTACCCGTCGATGTTCTCGGTGATCTTCGACGATGCCGGCAGCGTCGTGGGCAAGGTCAGCACGCGCAACGATTACTAGCCGCCGGGCCGTCACGTCATGCCGCCGTCGATCGGAACCACCTGGCCCGTGATGTAGCTCGCGGCATCCGAAGCGAGGAAGGCGACGAGCGCCGCGACTTCCTCGGCGCCTCCCGCGCGCTGCAGCGGGACCATGCGCGCGATGGCGGCCGGGTCGAAGGCGCCGCGCGCCATGGGGCTGTCGATGATCCCCGGCGCGACGGCATTCACCGTCACGCCGCGGGAGCCCAGCTCGAGCGCCAACGTGCGCGTCGCCGCGTGCAAGGCGCCCTTGGCGGCGGCGTAGTTCGCCTGGCCCCGATTGCCGAGGCGTGCGGCGACCGAGGAGACGCTCACGATGCGGCCCCAACGCGTGCGCGCCATCGGCAGGACCAGGGGCCGCGTCACGTTGAAGAAACCGTTGAGCGACACGTCGATCACGCGCTGCCACTGCGCGCGCGTCATGCCGGCGAAGGGCGCGTCGTCGTGGATGCCGGCGTTGTTCACCAGCACCTGCACCGGCTTCTCGTCGGCGAGGGACTCGCAGGCGGCCCGCGCGGCGTCGCCGTCGGTCACGTCGAACGCCAGCGCTCCCGCGGTGCCGCCCGCGGCACGGATCGCGTCGGCGACCCGGCGCGCCTCGTCGAGGCGCCGGTTGGCGTGCACGATGACCTCGAGGCCCTGCGCGGCGAGCGCGCGGCAGATCGCGGCGCCGAGCGTGCCGCTGCCGCCGGTCACGAGCGCCCGCCGCATCAGCGCGCCGCCTGCAACGCGATCGTGAGGCGGCCGGCGGCGAGCACGCGCGCGGCGGCGCTCACGCGGAAGGCGTAGAGCAGCCCGTGCGCGCCTCCGCCGAGCCTCTGCACCTCGACCTCCAGCGGTTCCTCGATGTCATCCAGGCGGTCCACGCGCAGGGACACGCCGCGCACGCTCGCGAGAAAGCCGCGTGCGGGCATGCCGTTGGCGAGCAGCGCGCCGTGCGCGGCGACGGCCTGCGCACCGTATTCGATCGCGCACACCGCGGGCAGCATGCCGTGGCGGCGCAACGGATGGCGCGCATCGCGATGGCCGCTCGCCCGCGCGGCGAGGCGCCCGAAGTCCCAGTGCACCACCTCGTCCAGCAGGCTCATGGGCCCCTGGTGCGGGACGTGCGCCGTGAGCCAGTCATGTCCCAGCTTCTCGCTCATGGCCGCAGCTCCACGCGGACGGCCTGCCCATCCACGTACTCGAGGGACACGCTGGAAGCCGCGTTCCGGGCGAGGGCGCGCAGGAGCGGCAGCGAGCGTGCCGCCGGAATGCCGGCCCTCACACGCTCGAGCGACGCATCGTCCATCCGCGCCGCCGGGCGCTCCTCGATGCGGGCCTCGATGCGCGGACCGCGCGCTGCGTCGCTCGAAAGGACAAAAGCCGTCGCGAACGAATCGGCGATCGGGCGCGCGCCGTGGAGCGGCTCCGGATACGGCGTGTCGTAGGCGATCAGCAACGCCGCCTGCGCCGGGTTGGCCGCAAGGCGCACGAGCGCCTCGAGCAGTCCCGCCGCGAAGCTCGCGTCGAAGGCGCCGATCGCATCGGCGGGTGCCATGGCGCCGGTGGCGATGCCCCAGTAGCCCGCCGCGGCGTTGTGCACCGAGTTGTGGAAGCGCGTGGGCGAGATCAACCGGTCGGCGCCCGCGAGCGCCTCGCAGATCGCGTGGCAGTTCTCGCTCTCGCCGCCGGACGACGCGAAGATCGTCGCGAGGCTGCGCGCTTCGCGCCCCGCCATGTGTGCGGCCTCGAGCCCGGCGGCGAGCGCGAGGCGCACCGTCTTCCCCGCGCGGCGCCGCTCGGTCGCCGGCAGCGCCTCGGGCAAGGGAATCACCGTGGGCACGGCGGCGAACGCCTCGCGCCCCGCGAGCCGCTCGCGCGACGCGCTCCATCCCGCGAGCCCGGGCCCGACCAACCCGATGCCCTCGACCGTCGCGCCGAGCGTCATGCCGCCGCGCGCCCGAAGACCAGGCTGCAGTTCGTGCCGCCGAACCCGAAGGAGTTGCTGAGGGTCCTGTCGACCCGCCGGGCGCGCGGCGTGAGCTCGTAATGGGCGCGCAGGCCCGAGTCGACCTCGCGCGTGCCGGGGCTGCCGGGAACGAGCCCGTCGGCCATCGCGATGAGGCACACGATCGCCTCGACGCCGCCGGCGGCGCCCAGCGTGTGGCCCGTCATGCCCTTGGTCGAGCTGCACGGCACGTCGCGGCCGAACACCGCCTCGATCGCCTTGTCCTCGGCCGCGTCGTTGCTCGGCGTGCCGGTGCCGTGGAGGTTCACGTAGTCGATGGCGGACGCGGCGACGCCGGCCGAGCGCAGCGCCGCTTCCATCGCGAGCCGCGCGCCGGCGCCCTCGGGATGGGGCGAGGACATGTGATAGGCATCGCACGACTCTCCCGCGCCGAGGAGCCAGCTCGCGCCGTCCCGCGGCTCGTCGCACCGCTCGAGCAGGATGAGCGCCGCCGCCTCGCCGATGGAGATGCCGTCGCGCCGCGCGTCGTAGGGACGGCACGGACGCGGCGAGAGCAGCTGCAGCGAGTTGAAGCCGTAGAGCGTGGTGAGGCAGAGCGAGTCCACGCCGCCCACGACCGCCGCATCGATCATGCCCGCCTCGACGTAGCGCGCGGCGCTCGCGAACGCCTTGGCGCTCGACGAGCAGGCGGTCGAGAGGGCCGCGGCCGGTCCGCGCAGCCCGAGCCGGGCACGAACGTAATCCACGAGCGAGAACGCGTTGTGCGTGCGGCGATAGTCGAAGTCGGCGGGCAGCGCGCCGTCGCCTCCCTCGCGCCGGCGATAGGCGAGCTCGGCCTCGAGGATGCCGGAGGTGCTCGTCCCCAGGAAGACGCCCACGCGCGAGGCGCCGCGGCGCCCGGCCACGCGCCTCACCGCGTCCTCGAAGCCGTCCTCCGCGATGGCCGCCTCCGCCGCACGGTTGTTGCGGCAGTCGAAGGCCGCGAGGCGCGCGGGCAGGCGTTGTTCCTCGAGCCCGGGAATCATGCCGATCCAGGTGTCGAGGTCGCAGGTCTCGAAGCGGCACGGCTCGAGCCCGCTGGTGCCGCTCGCGAGCGCCCGGCGCAGGGGCCCGGCGCCACGCCCGAGGCAGGTGGCCGTGGTGAACGAGGAAACGAGGATCGGTCGCATGGCGTGAAATGTTAGCAAAGCCCCGCACCGGCGACGGCCCCGGCGAGCAGGAGCGTGTTCGCGAAGGGCGTGCCCCGGCTCATCGGCGTGGCGTGCGCCTCGAGCCCGTGGCGGCGCAACGCCTCGATCCACGCCGTCACCGGATGGCAGTGCACCCGCGCGAAGCCGTGGCCCCGCAGCGCGGTCACCAGGCGATCGCTCGCGACGGTCGCGCGGAAGCGCCACGATCCGTTGGCGTCGCCGACCCGCACGATCGCGATACCGCCGGGCTGCAAGGCCGCGCGAACGCGTCGCAGGACGTCGTCCTGGGCGTGCGGCTCGAGGTAGTGAAGCACGTCCAGCATCACGACCGTTCCGGCGCACCCGAAATCGACGGCGCGCATGTCGCCGGCGATCCACGTGGCATCGGGAAGCGCCGCGTGCGCGCGCCCGACATCGCGCCGCGAGAGATCGATGCCGCGCACGCCGGACGGTCGCGCGGGGGCGGGCCATGCGGCCGGCCAATCGCCGCGTGCGTGATGATCATGAGCCGCCGCGAGCAGCGCCGCGAGCAGCCCCTGGCCGCAGCCGATATCGAGGAGCGGCGCCGCGTCGCGCACCAGGCCCGCCTCGAGCAGGTACTCGAACACGGGATCGCCCGTGAGCTTTCCATACGCGAAATGGCGGGCGTAGCGGTCGCGCGCCGGATAACGCGCCGCCGCTTCCCGCGCGAGCGAGCGGAAGAACCCGCGGCTCACGCCGCGAGCGCGTCGCGCAACGTGACCGGTCGCAGCCCCGCGCGCGCGATCGCGTCGAGCACGCGCGGCAGCGTCTCGAGGACGCCCGGCCGCCCCGAGGGCGCGAGGGCCGAGCCGCGATCGTGCAGCAGCAGGATGTCGCCGGCCGTGAGGCCGCGGGTCAGGCGCTGCACGACGGCGGCCGGTGGCAGGCGCGTGTCGTAGCCGCGCCGCGTCCAGCTCACGAGCTGGAGGCCGGCGCGATGCAGCACGGGGTCGAGCAGGGGGCTGCGCAGGCCGGCGGGCGCGCGGAAGAAGCGCGGCGGGCTGCCTGCGACCGCGTGGAGGATGTGCTGCGCCCGCGCGATCTCGGCACGCAGGGCGCCGGGGCCCAGCATCGGGAACGTCGGGCGATGACGCCCCGAATGGTTCTCGATCGCATGGCCTCGCGCCACGATCTCCGCGCACAACGGCGCGTGCGCCTCGGCCCGTTGGCCGATGCAGAAGAAGGACGCCCGCGCGCCGTACTCGGCGAGCCGGTCGAGCACTTGCGGCGTGACGTCGGTGTCGGGTCCATCGTCGAACGTGATGGCCACCTCCCCGCGTCCGGCGCTCGGCGCGGGGAGGCGTCGCAGGTTGGGGCCGAGCCACGTGCTGCGCGGCCAGAGGCCGATCGCACCCAGCATGGCGTGGTCGGCGGCCACCGCGCCGGTGAGCCAGGGCCAGGCCTCGGGTGCCACGAAGAGTCCCACGCCGGCCAAGGCATGCAATCCCATGGAGCTCGCGACGAAGGGCGTCGGCCGCCAGCCGCCGGCATGCGCGGCATCGTCACGGGTGGAATCGGCGGTGGCGCTCATCGCAGCGAGTCGGTCTCCAGGAATCGGTCCCACATGTCGCGCCAGGCGGTCCAGTCGTGGCCGCCGGCGATCTCGTGCACATTCTCGCCCAACAACGCCCCGGCGAGGCGGCGTTGGCCCTGCACGAAGCGATCCTGGGAGCCGAACCATGCGTGGACCGGCGGCTTGCCGGTGCCGCGGCGCGCGAGCCAGAGCCACGCTTCGCGCTCGAGGTCTTCGGGATCGGCGGACTGCGCCCAGTCCGCAAGGCCGCCCGCCGCCTCGATCTCGCGCAGCACGATGCGCGTGCCGGGATAGGGCGAGAAGAGGGCGAGGCCGGCAAGGCCATCGTCGCATGCGCCCTGGCAGAGGGCCGCGAGCCCGCCGAGCGATACGCCGGCGATCCAGATGCGCTGCGCGCCTCCCGTGCGCGCCGCATCGACGAGGGCGCCCACGTGCCGCGTGACGGATCCGTCGGCGAAGTACGCCATGCGCACCTCGCCCACGGACACGTCGCACGTGACGCCCCGCTCCCGCAGCCGCGCGATGAATCCCTCGCGCCGGAAATCCTCCGCCGCGATGAAACCGCCGGTGAGCAGCACCAGGTGCACCTCCGGCGCCCCGCCACGCGCGCGCTCGACGAGGCTTCTCATGGCGCGCTCCCCTGCGCCGGCTCCGCGTGCAGCGCCCGGGGCGGCGTGAAGGCGGCCGCGATGACGAGCGTGGCGAAGGCGCCGACGGCCACCGTCGACCCGATCGCGTGCAGCACCGGAATCGATGACAGCGCGAGGATGCCGAAGCCGATCACGGTCGTGGCATTGGCGAGGACGAGCGAGGCGATGGTGCGCGGCGCGCTGGCCTCGGGACGATGGGCGAGGCGATCGAAGAAGAGCGAGTAGTTCGAGCCGATCGCGGCGACGAGCAGCAGTCCCACGAGATGGAAGAGCGTGAGCGCGGTGCCGGCATAGGCATGGAATCCGGCCGCGATCACGACGCCGCCCGCGAACGGCGCGATCACCCGGGCCAGGCGGCGCAGGCTGCGCAGCGACGCGAGGAGCAGCGCCACGATGACGGCGAGGCCCGCGGCCGAGGCGAGCAGCGCGCGCCGGAAGTAGCCGCCGTACAGGGCGTCGAGCTGGGACTTCACGTCGAGCACGAGGGCGCCGGGGACCTTCGCCTGCGCGAGCGCCTGCCGCACCGATTGTGCGTCCAACGCGTGGCCCGATGGCGGGTGCAGGCCGATCATGGCCGTCCAGGTGCCATCCGGGGCGCGCATGAGCAGGCCGTCGAGGGCCAGCGCCAGGGCGGTGCCCTCGAGGTCGGACGCGGTGACGGGCGGCGTCGTGCGGGCCCGCTCGACGTCCGCGACGAAGGGGCGCAGGCGGCTTGCGCGCAGCGGCATGCCCGCCAGCGCCCGCGGCAGCCGCGCGCGCAGCGTCGCCGCGTCGGGCAGGCTCAGCGCCCGCGCCCGTTGCATCGCCTCGCTGGGCAGGATGCGTGCGGGGCTGTCATACCCCGCGATCGCGCCGCGCGAGACGAGCGGATCGAGCGCGGCCTGCGTGCGTTCGGCCGCCTCGAGCGCCGCCTGCTCGCCGGGCGCGGAAACCGCGACCATGACGCGCGCATCCGACGCCCCGAGCGCTTGCCGCAGCTCGCGATCGTTCTCGCGGTCGGCGGCGGTAATGGGATTGAGGCTCGCGAGATCGCGGTCCCACAGCGTGGCGTGATGCGCGGCGAGCGCGCCGAGCGCCGTGAGCATCGCCACGATCGCGATGACCCGCAACGCCCGTTGCCCGACGGCGAGCGCGCCGATGCGCTCGCCGACGGCGGACAGGTCGCGCACCCGCAGGTGGGCGGGCGCGAGCGACGGCAGGACGTAGCGGGTCACCGCGGCGGCGGCCACGAGCCCGGCGATCGAGTAGACGCCGAGCTGCGCGAGCCCCGGGAGGCCCGAGGCGGGCAGCGCGCAGAAGCCCGCGATCGAGGTGAGCACGCCCAGCCGGATCGTGGGCCAGAAGCGCGCGACCCAGTCGCCGCCGCGCAGCCCGCTGCCCTCCGACTGCACGAAGAGGTAGATGGAGTAGTCGACCGCCTCGCCGATGAGGGTCGTGCCGAAGCCGAGCGTGATGCCGTGCACGGTGCCGAAGCCCGCGGACACCGCGGCGATGCCTACCACCGCCCCGGAGATCACCGGAACGAAGCCGAGCGCGAGCAGGCGGGGCGAGCGATACACGGCGAGCAGCAACAGCATGACGAGCCCCGCCGAAAGGGTCGTGAGGCGCACGACGTCGTGCTCGATCATCTGGCGTGCGCGCACGGAGAAGACGCCGGGACCGGTGACGACGAGGCTCGCGCCCGCCGCGGGTGCGCCGGCCGCGGCACGCGCCTGCGTGAAGGCATCCTGCACGGCGGCGAGCGCCTCGCCCTGGGCGTCGATATCGGCGCCGCTCGCGCGCGTGCGGGCCAGCAGCACGGCGCGGTGTCCATCGGCCGAGCTCCATACGCCCGCCTCGAGGTGCGGCGACCGGGCCGGCCGCAGCGTATCCATCAGCGCAAGCGTCTCGCCCGTGGGATCGCGCGTGAGGAGCGACTTCACCATGAGGCCGGCGGAGGAGCGCAGCAGATCGAGGGTCGCGCCGATCGCCGAGCGCAGGCCCTCCACGCTGAAGCGATCGGCGTCGACGGCGGGCGAGAGCGTGTAGCGGTGGTCGAACAGCAGGCCGCGCTCGCGCTCGAAGCCGCCGGTCGCGCCGTTCGCCACGCCCGCGAAGCGGTCGTCGTCGGCGAGCGATGCGGCGAGCGCTCGCGAGATCGCCGCGCGATGTGCCGCATCGGCTCCATCGATGCCGATCATCATCACGCGCGAGAGCGTCCCATGGCGCAGCTGCTCCACGAGCAGGCGCTGCTCCTGCGTGGGATGCGCGGGCAGGAACGAGGACAGGTCGGCCACGAAGGGCGTGCGCGCGATCTGCGCGCCGCAGAGCGCCAGCGTCCCGAGCCAGAGCACGATGGCGGCGGCGCGCGTGTTCAAGGCGCGGCCGGCGTGATCGCCATGACCGAATGGTCCCCGTCGGCCTGGTCGATCTCCACGCGACGCACCTCCGCCTGGCTGCCGGTGATGACGATGCGCTTCACGATGCGCGTGAGCTTCTCGTCGCGCGGCACGAGGGTCAGGGTCCAGCGCGCCTGGGTTCCCTTGAGGGAGAGCCGGTACGCCTTCTCGAGCAGCGCGCGGTCGCCCGCGAGCGTGCCGCGGATGCTGTCCACGAAGACCGCGATGTCCGGATACTGCGCGAGCGACAGCGCCTGCGTGCGCCCGCCGCGCTCGATCGTCACCATGTCCTTGTCGGCGACCAGCGTCTCGCCGTTGAGGCCGACGCTGCGCTTCTCGAGGTGGTCCGGCGGCGTGAAGCGAAGCTCGCCGGTGGTCTCCACGGGCTGGTCGAGCACGCGCAGGTACTTGGTCTCGCGAAACGTCGCTCGCGCCGGGTGCGACGCGTGCAGCAGCGTCATCAAAGCGGCGACATCGAATGCCGCGGCCGCCGCGACCGGCCCGCAGGCGAATGCGAATGCGGCCGCGGCGGCGGCGAGCCGGCGGCGCATCAGCGGCCCCAGAACGGGAAGAAGTTGAACCAGTTGTCCGGGGCGCTGCGCGCGTGGTGCTCGAGCCGTGCCACGTAGGCGCGCACGGCGTTGCGCACGAGTGCCTCGCGCTCGCCCCGTCCACCGCGCGCGCCGGTGAAATCCGCGAGCGGCTCGAAGCGGATGTCGTAGCGGTTGCCGCCGCGATACAAGGCCGTCATGAAGATCACGCGCGCGCGCATCGCGGCGGCCATGCGCATGGGACCGAGCGGAAAGCGCGCCGGGTGCCCGAGGAAGTCGCATTCGAGCTGGCCCTGCGCGTCGCCTTCGAGCGTGCGGTCCGCGAGCAGGCCGACGAACGCGCCCTCGTCCAGGCGCAACTTGAGCTCGAGCATCGCGTCCAGCCGCCCCAGCGGCACGATGTCTTGCCGCAGGTGCGGTGCCAGCGCCATGAGGACGGCGTTCACCTTGCGCGCGTTGTCCTCGTACATCGCCATGGCGACGCGCCGCTCGATGCCGCGGGCGGCCGCGCGCAACGCCTCGAAGCTGCCGAGGTGCGCTCCCATGAGCAGCGCACCGCCCTCGTCGAAGAGCTCGGCGCCCTGGACGTCGAGCTGGAAGAGGTCGAACCGGTCGCGCAGGAAGAAGACCCGGTCGTGCAGCGTGGAGGCGAAGGTGAGGACGTGCCGGTACTGCTCGCAGAGCGTGGGCCGGCGGCCGAGGCAGCGCGCGAGGAATTCGCGTGACGCGCGTCCCGCCTCGCCGCCGAAGGCGAGGAAATACGCCGCGACGATGCGCAGCAGCACGCGCGCGGGCGAGCGGCCGAGCGTGAGCGAGAACCAGACGATGAAGCGATAGAGCGGCAGGCTGCCGCGCTCGCCGCGGCGCGTCCACTCGGGCGCTGCGGCGGCGCTCGTCACGCCGCGCGCCGCGCGAGGACGCCGCTCGCCACCAGGCGCCCGGCCTCGCGCACCTCGAACCGGCGCCCGCCGTTGCCATGGGGCTCGTGGCGGATCTCCACGGTCGACCCGGGCGTCACCGCGCCGTGGAACTTGCCGCTCTCGAGCGTCCAGCCCGAGGCGCCGACGCCGGTGGCGGCCTCGATCGAGGCGAGCGCCTCGGCGAGCAGCACCACGCCGGGGAGCACCGGCTCGCCCGGGAAATGTCCCTCGAACGAGGGATGGTCGGGCGGCACGTCGAACGCGGTCACGGCTTGGCCTTGAGCCGCGCGGCGAGCGCGCGCAGCGCCTCGCGCGGGATCTTGCCGGTGAGCATGCGCGGCAGCGTCTCCACCATGTGCAGCGGCCGCGGGATGAACGCGGCGTCGAGGCGCTCGCGCAGTCCGGCCAGCACGTCGCGCGCGGTGAGCGTGGGCGCCACGACGAACGCGGTGAGGCGCGTCACGCCGTCGGGCTCGTCCTCCTCGGGCATGAAGAAGACGCCGTCCGTCACGCCGGGGATCGCGAGGAGCTGGTGGTCGAGGTAGCGCAGCGAGTTGCGCTTGCCCGCGATGTTGACGACGTCGGCGAAGCGTCCGTGCAGCACGAAGCAGCGCCCGTCGGGCCGCAGCTCGATCACGTCCTGGAGCGGCGTGGGCTGCTCGACGTGACCGCCGAAAACCACCGCCTGGCCGGCGCTCTCGCGCAGGCGCAAGCCGTCGAGCAGCGTCCAGTCCTCGGCCAGCGCCGTGCGCCGCGACGCGACCTGTCCCGCTTCCGTGCAGCCGTAGATCTCGAAGAGCTGCGCGCCGGTGCGCGCCTCGGCCTCGCGCGCGAGCTCGACGGAGAGCGGCGCCGTGGCGCACACGATGCGCTCGACGCGCGCGGTGCCGGGGCCGGCGAGCCAAGCCTTGAGGTGGAAGGGCGTCGTGAAGAGGATGCGCGGGGCGGGCGCGTGCCGGATCGCCGAATCGATGTCGGCCGGAAGATAGAGCCGCTCGTCGGTGAGCGCCGCGCCGCTCGCGAGCGGCAGCAGGATGGTCGACTCGAAGCCGTACATGTGCTGCGGCGGCACGGTGCCGAGGATGGCGTGAGCGGGTCCGACGCCCAGGCGCGCGCGCTCGGCGGCCATGTCGGCCTGCATGCCGCCCCATGTCTTCACGTGGGCCTGCGGCTCTCCCGTGGAGCCCGAGGTGAAGATGCGCGCCATCACCTGGTCGGCGGCGATGTGCGGCACATCGAACGCGCCCCCGCCCTCGACCCGCGCGGGCGCGGCGGGCCACGCGAAGCGCGGCAGGTCGATCGACGTGTCGTCGTCGCCGACCCAGTACGCATCGGGCGCCTCGCGCCTCAAGACGGCGATCACGTTGCGCGTCGTCGACGCGGGGAGCAGCGTGACCTGCCCGCGCAGCACGGCGGCGAGCAGCGTGACGGCGAAGGCGTACCGGTGCGCGCACGCGTTCAGCACGAATCGCGCGTCCGGCATCGCGTGCGCCACGGCGCGCACGTGCGCCAGGAATTCGCCCGCGGTGACGGGCTCCCCCCGGCGCCAGGCCGCGACGGCGTGGGCGTCGGCATGGCCCAGCAGGGGAAGGGTGCGCGTCGCGGTGCGCGGTTGGGACGACGACATGGGCGGCCCTCAGCGCGGCGCTTCGGTGCCCGCCATGTGGCGCCGGAACGCATGGATCGAAGCGAGGATGCCGGCCCGGGCCTCGGGCGGCAGCGCGTAGCAACGCACCGCGTATTCGACGACGAAGAGGAGTGCCACCAGCAGCGGCGTGAGGATGTTCGCGAGGAGCGACCACGCCTCCAGCTCGTGCGCCGCGTAAAGCGTGCACGAGGCGGCGAAGATCGCCGCGAAGAAGGCGAACCAGGTGAACGTGAGCCCGCGCGTGTAGGCCTCGGTGCGGGGGTCGAGCGTGCCGTGGACGAGGCGCGCGAAACGCGTGCAGAGCGGCTCCGCGCGCGGCAGCAGCGTGCGCCCGAAGAGCGTCGCGAGCGCGAGCATCATGCCGGCGTGCTCGAGGAAGAAGAGGTCCCTGAAATGGCGCTCGAAGCCGCCCCATCCGAGCCACGCCGCCACGCCGGCCAAGGCCGCCACGAAGAGCACCGCGACGGGACGCCGCATGCGTCGCGCCACGATGACCACCACGACGGTGAGCGGCACGAGGGCCACGACCGTGCCGGGGCCGGGGGCCGCCTGGGCCATCGCGCGGTGGGCGAGGAACGCGCAGGCGGCGCAAGCCGCGACGACGAGCGCCATCGCGGCACGCCGTGCGCCGGTCACTTCGTTCTCCGCTCCGCCACGTGGGCCGCGAGGTTCGCGAGGGAGCGGAAGATGCGCACGTTGTCCTGGTCGTCCTCGCGCAGCTTGAAGCCGTAGCGCTTGGAGACGACGAGCGCGACCTCGAGGATGTCGATCGAGTCCAGGCCCAATCCATCCTTGTAGAGCGGGGCCTGCGGATCGATGGCGTCGGCGGCGATCTCGAGATTCAGCGACGCGACGATCAGCTCGGCCAGCTCACGCACGAGCGCGGGGTCGACTTCGCGGCCCTCGACGGGCAGCCTTTCGATCGAATTGGGCATGTCCATGCGGCGAAAAAACGTGCCGAAATCATAGCATGCGCCCCCTCATTTCCCGAGGCTTTCCCGGGGCAGCGTGAACACGAATCCGGGGCCGGCGCTGGTGCGCGGCCAGCGGAAAGGCAGCCGCGGGCAGGCGCGCTCGAGCGCCTTGCGGTTGTGGCCGATCTCGACCACCAGCAGGCCGCGCGGGACGAGGAAGCGGGCCGCCTCGCGCAGGATGGCGTGCGTGTGGTCGAGGCCGTCGTGGCCGCTCGCGAGCGCCATCCCCGGTTCGCGCCGATATTCTTGCGGCAACGTGCGCATCGAGGCCGCCTTCACGTACGGCGGGTTCGAGACGATGAGGTCGTATGCGCGGCCCTCGAGCGAATGGAAGAGGTCCGAGTGGATGAGTTCCACGCGCCCGGCGAGCCCATAGTCGCCGATGTTGCGGTGGGCGACGGCGAGCGCATCGTGGGAGAGATCCACCGCATCCACGTGGGCCTCGGGAAATGCGAGCGCCGCCAGGATCGCGAGGCAGCCGGAGCCCGTGCAGAGATCGAGCACGCGCGCGGGCCGCAGCTTCGGCGCGAGGGTGAAGACCGCACCCTCGCCCCGAGCCTCTCCCCGGGGGGCGGATGCGGCCTGGAAGAACTCCGCGATGAACGAGCGCGGCACGATGACGCGCTCGTCGACATAGAAGCGCCAGGGGCCGAGCCAGGCCTCGTTGACGAGATAGGCGGCGGGCTTGCGCGTGCGGATGCGCTCGCGCAGCAGCTTGCGCGCGCGCTCGAAGCGCGCGTCGTCGACGGGCGCATCGAGGTGCGCATTGATCTCGTGGGGCGGGAGCCCCAGGGCGTGCAACAGGAGCCACGCCGCCTCGTCCAGCGCGTTCGTGGTGCCGTGGCCGTAGGAGAGGTCGGCGGCCTCGAGACTGCGCACGCCCTCGGCGAGCAGCGTGCGCAGCGTGCGCGGCGCGCTCAGCTAAGCAGCTCCTCGAGCGCCAGGCGATAGACGTCGGCCAGGGGCTCGATCTCGTCGAGGGCCACGGCCTCGTTGACCTTGTGGATCGAGCGATTCACCGGGCCGAACTCCGCGACCTCGGGGCAGATGTCGAAGATGAAGCGCCCGTCGGAGGTGCCGCCCGTGCAGTTCACCTCGGGCTTGACGCCCGAGACCTTCTCCACCACGCGCGAGAGCGTCTCCACGAGGCGGCCGCGCTGGGTGAGGAAGGGCTTGCCGCCCACCACCCAGTCGATCGTGTATTCGAGGCCGTGCCGGTCGAGGATCTCCTTCACGCGCGCCTTCAGGGTCTCGGGCGTGCTCTCGGTCGAGAAGCGGAAATTGAAGTCGACCTGCATCGACCCGGGCGTGATGTTCTGCGCGCCGGTGCCGGCATGGATGTTGGAGACCTGCCAGGACGTGGGCGGGAAGTATTCGTTGCCCACATCCCACTGGG
The DNA here is from genome assembly GCA_035656735.1 of Usitatibacter sp. GTDB lineage: Bacteria > Pseudomonadota > Gammaproteobacteria > Burkholderiales > Usitatibacteraceae > Usitatibacter. Next base: position 13,887 of record DASRRY010000020.1, read on the forward strand.
TCTGGGCCATCTCTGCCAAAGCGGGCGCCGCGAGGTGGATCGGGTTCTTCACCCGGTGCGGGTAGGCGACGTGGCCCTGGATGCCCTGGACCACGAGGCGGGCCGTGAGCGAGCCGCGCCGGCCATTCTTGATGGTGTCGCCGAAGACCTGCGCGGACGAGGGCTCGCCCACGATGCAGTAATCGATCGTCTCGCCACGCCGCTTGAATTCCTCGACCACCTTCACCGTGCCGTCGACCGACGGCCCCTCCTCGTCGGAGGTGATGAGCAGGGCCACCGATCCCGCGTGTCCCGGACGGGCGGCCACGAAGCGCTCGCACGCCGTCACGAACGCCGCGACCGAGGTCTTCATGTCGGCGGCACCGCGCCCGTACAGGTTGCCGTCGCGGATCGTCGGCACGAAGGGATCCGATTGCCACTTCTCCAGCGGGCCCGAGGGCACGACATCGGTATGGCCCGCCAGCACGACGAGCGGCTTTGCCGTCCCGTGGCGGATCCAGAGATTGGTCACGTCGCCGTGCTGGAAGGTCTCCGCCTTGAAGCCCAGGGGCACCAGGCGCTCGACGATCATCTTCTGGCAGCCCTCGTCGGCGGGCGTGATGGACCTACGCGCGATCAGCGCCTTGGCGAGTTCCAGGGTCTCGTTCTTCAAAGGGGATCTTCCGGGTGAGGAGTTGCCAATACATGACCCAGTCGCCGATGAGGCTGTACGCCGGGTACCTGAAGGTCGCGGGGCGGTTCTTCTCGAAGCCGAAGTGGCCGATCCAGGCGAAGCCGTATCCCGCGAGCGGCACGGCGAGAAGCCACCACGCGTTCGCGCTCGCGATGGCGATGGCCAGGAGCGCCACCACCAGCGTGCTGCCGGCGAAGTGCAGCGCGCGGCAGGTCGCGTTGCGGTGCTCCGAGAGGTAGAACGGGTAGAACGCGGCGAACGACTCGAAGCGCTGCGCCGCGGCCGGTGCCGGATTCGCGCGTGCCGGGTCCATCGTCAGCGCGCCCCCCGCCGAAGGTCGGGCTCGAGAGGCAGGGCGCGGCCATCGCGCCGCGCGACCGTCGGCCCCACGCGCGCCTCGATCGACTCGCGCAGCGCGCGCTTGGCGCCCAGCATGAAGAACGCCTCGGCGCAGACGAAGAGCGGACCCACCATGAGCTGCATGAGGTCGTCGAAGAACGCGGGCTTCAGGCCCTCGAAGCGGTGGCCGACGAACTGGATGATCCAGCCGACGACGAAAAGCCCGGCGTAGAGCGCGAGCGCCGTGCCCTTGCCGAAGCGGCCCTCGATCTCGCTCGCGACGGCGCAGAAAACGAAGAGCAGGACCGCCATCGCGGTGCCCATGGCGAGGTCCTGGCGCAGGTAGTACAGCGCGCTCGCGGCGGCGAAGAGCGCGCCGGCGGTGAGCGTCATGCCGCCCGCGGGAATGTCGACCAGGGCCAGCGCCGCCACCACGGAGAACTGGATCATCGGCACGCCCAGGAAATGCGTCGCGATGTTGCGCCGGTCGCGGTGATACGCCGCGTATTGCGTGAGGTTCTGCCCGACGGTCTTCATCGCTCCTCCGCGCTGTCGTGGGTCGAGGTCCGATATTCTATCGCGCATGTCGTCCCCGGCGCCGCCCGACTGGCCCGCCGCCCATCCCGGGCGGCGCCTGGCCGCCGCCGTCATCGACGCCTTCGTCCTGCTGCTTCCGTGCGCCGCGCTCGCCATGCTGCATCCGGCGGCCGCCATGGCCGCCGCCGTGGCCTACGGTACGGTGCTCGAGGCGGGTCCCCGGCGCGCGACCCCGGGCAAGCGCGCCTGCGCCATCGAGGTGATGCCGCCCGAGGGCGGGCGCCTCGACACGGGACGCGCGGCGCTGCGCAACCTGCTCAAGTACGTGGGCGTTGCCTTCGCGGGAAGCGTGTGGGGGCTCGTCGTGCCGCTCGCGGTCTTCGCGCCGGCGTTCACCGCCTCTCGCCAGGGACTGCACGATCGCGCGGCGCGCTCGAGCGTGCGGCACGAGGCCGGGCGCGGCCTCTCGGACCTTGCCGTCGCGGCCATCGCGCTCTTCGGGCCCTTCCTCCTGGTCGTGGGCATGCTGCCGGTGGCGCTGAGTCCGGTCCTGAACGCGCGAGCGCGCCACAGCGTGGAGGCGGCGATCCGCGGCGCTTCGGCCCGGGAGCGCGAGATCGAGGCGTTCGTGGCCGCGAACGGCGCGCTTCCGCCGCGCTCCGCGATCGAACTGCAGCCCGACGGCGTGAAGGGCCGCGTGATCCTCACGCCGGAGATGCGCGGGAGCACGGTGCGATGGCGTTGCCGGGGAGAGGGAATCCCGCGCGGGCAGTTGCCGCAGCAGTGCCGCGAGGAGCTCTAGGCAGCCCCGGCGCTCCTCAGAACTTCTCTTCCTGCTCCTCGCTGATCTTGAACTCCCCGAACGACGGCGCGCCGGGCCGCGAGGGCGCGGCCGGCTGCTTCGCGCGCTCGGCCATCGCCGGCATGATCCCGGAGTTGCCGAGCAGGAGCCCGAGGTTGGTCGCCGAGTCGGCGTTCACGAGCGCCTCGTCCGTGGAGATCTTGCCCTGGCGCACCAGCCGGAAGAGGTCCTGCTCGAAGGTCTGCGAGCCGGGCGACATGGACTTCTCCATCGCGTCCTTGATCTCGCCGATGTCGCCCTTCTCGATGAGCTCCTGGATGTTGCGCGTGTTGAGGAGCACCTCGACGGCGGGCGTGCGGTTGCCGTCGACGGTGCGCACCAGGCGCTGCGAGACGACCGCCTTCAACGACACCGAGAGATCCTGCAGCAGCATGGGCCGCACTTCGAGGGGAAAGAAGCTGATCACGCGGTTCATCGCCTGGTAGGCGTTGTTGGCGTGGAGGGTGGCGAGGCAGAGGTGGCCCGAGAGCGCGTAGGTGAGCGCCATGCGCATCGTCTCGAGGTCGCGGATCTCGCCGATCAGGATGCAGTCGGGCGCCTGGCGCATGGCGTTGCGCAGCGCATCATGGAACGAGCGCGTGTCGTTGCCGACCTCGCGCTGGTTGAAGATCGATTTCTTCGGCGTGAAGACGTACTCGACCGGGTCCTCGATGGTGAGGATGTGGCCCGCCTGCACGGAGTTGCGGTAGTCGAGCATCGAGGCGAGCGTGGTGGACTTGCCCGAGCCCGTGGCGCCCACGACGAGGATCAGCCCGCGCTTCTCCATCACCAGCGACGAGAGCACGGTCGGCAGGTTCAGGTCCGCGATCTTCGGGATGTCGGACGTCACGTAGCGGATGACGCCCGAGACCGCGCCCTTCTGCCAGAAGAAGTTCACGCGGAAGTTGCCCAGTCCCGCCATGGGACGGGAGAAGTTGAGCTCCTGGTCGCGCTCGAAGGTCTCGATCTGCTGGGGCGTGAGCATCTCGTAGGCGATCTTCCTGGTCATCTCCGCGTCCATCGGCTGCGGGTTGACCGGCATGATCTGGCCGCTGATCTTGATGCTGATGGGCGAGCCGGCGGAGATGAAGATGTCGGAGGCCTTTTTCTCGGCCATTAGCTGCAGGAGTTTCTCGATGAACATCCGTGCATCCTTGGGTGGAAGGTCGGGCCGTCGGCCTCTGGGTCGCTAGAGACTATACCGGCGGTGCAGCACGGGCAAGGTGCCGCGGGGTGCCGAATATCCTGCAGATTGCAGGAGTAACAGTCAGTCGCCGCGCAGCAACTCGTTGATGCCCGTCTTGGCGCGGGTCTTCGCGTCGACCTGCTTGATGATGACCGCGCAGTAGAGGCTGTACCTGCCATCGGCGCCCGGCAGGTTTCCGGAGACGACGACGGAGCCCGGCGGCACGCGCCCGTAGCTCACCTCGCCCGTCATGCGGTTGTAGATCTTGGTGCTCTGGCCGATGTACACGCCCATGGAGACGACGCAGCCTTCGCCCACGATCACGCCCTCGACGATCTCGCTCCTCGCGCCGATGAAGCAGTGGTCCTCGATGATGGTGGGGTTGGCCTGCACGGGCTCGAGCACGCCGCCGATGCCGACCCCGCCGGAGAGGTGGACGTTCCTGCCGATCTGCGCGCAGGAGCCGACGGTGGCCCACGTATCCACCATGGTGCCCTCGTCCACGTAGGCGCCGATGTTCACGTACGAGGGCATGAGGACGACGTTCTTCGCGATGAAGGAGCCCGCGCGCGCGACCGCCGGCGGCACCACGCGGTAGCCGCCCTGCTGGAAGTCTTCCTGCGAATGGATCGCGAACTTCGAGTCCACCTTGTCGAAGTAATGGGTGTACCCGCCCTGCATGATCTCGTTGTCGCGCAGGCGGAAGGAAAGCAGGACGGCTTTCTTGATCCACTGGTGCGTGACCCACTCGCCATCCTTCTTCTCGGCCACGCGCAGCCGTCCGGCGTCGAGCTCGGCGAGCACGTGGGCCACCGCCTGCTTCACGTCCTGGGGTGCGGCCGTGGGGGAAATCTGCGCGCGGTTCTCCCACGCCCGGTCGATCGTCTGCTGTGGATTCATTCGATTTGCTTTAGAGGATTAGACCTTTGGAACACGGATGAACACGGATAAGGACGGATGAACACGGATGACACCGATTCAGGTTTCGGGGCTGACGACGAGGGGCACGAACACTTTTTCGGGCATATCCGCCTTTATCCGTTCTTATCCGTGTTCATCCGTGTTCCAAAGGTTTAGCGCGCCGCAGGCGCGACGGCGGGAGCGTAGCTTTCGGCGAATGCCTTCACGCGCTGCGCGGCCTCGACGGTTTCCTCCACCGTGGAGACGAGCGCGATGCGCACGAAGCCGCGGCCGGGATTGACGCCGTGGGCGTCGCGCGCGATGTAGCTGCCGGGAAGCACCGTCACGTGCTGCCGCGCGAAGAGCTCGCGCGTGAACGCGAGGTCGTCGCCGCCCGGCACGGCGACCCAGTAGTAGAACGCGGCGGACGGCATCGAGAGCGGAAGGGCGTCGCCCACGATCGCGCGGAACGTCGCGAACTTCTCGCGATAGAGCCGGCGATTCTCGGCCACGTGCCGCTCGTCGCGCCACGCGGCGATGGACGCGAGCTGCACCATGTTGCTCATCGCCGAGCCGTGGTACGTCCGGTAGAGCATGAACTTCGCGAGCACCGCGGCGTCGCCGGCGGCGAACCCCGAGCGCAGGCCCGGCGCGCTCGACCGCTTCGAGAGCGAGCCCATCACCACGAGCCGCGGGTAGCCCGTGCGGCCCAGCGCCTTCGCGGCGGCGAGCGCACCCAGCGGCGCCCGCGCCTCGTCGAAATAGATCTCGCTGTAGCACTCGTCGGAGACGACGACGAAGCCGTGGCGATCGGAGAGCTGGAAGAGCTCGCGCCACTCCTCCAGCTCCATCACGCGGCCCGTGGGATTGCCCGGCGAGCAGGTGTATACCATCCGCGTGCGGCTCCAGACCTCGGCGGGGACCGCGCGCCAGTCGGGCCGGAAGCCGTCCCGCGACATCGCATTGACGTAGTACGGGCGCGCGCCGGCGAGGAGCGTGGCGCCCTCGTAGATCTGGTAGAACGGGTTGGGCGAGATGACGATCGCCTCGCGCTCCGCGGGATCGAGCACCGCCTGAGGGAGCGCGAAGAGCGCCTCCTTGCTGCCGAGGACGGGGATGACCTGGGTCGCCGGGTCGAGCGCATCGAGCCCGTGGCGCTTCACGAGCCAGTCGGCGATCGCGGCGCGCAGCTCGGGGAGCCCGATCGCCTGGGGATAGCGCGCGAGGCCGCCCAAGTTCGCGACCAGCGCCTCCTTGATGAGCGGCGGCGTCGGATGCTGCGGCTCGCCCAGGCTCAAGGGAATCGGGCGCAGGTCCGGCGGGGGTGCCGCGCCGGCGAGCAGTCCGCGCAGCTTCTCGAAGGGATAGGGCTGCAGCAGCCCGAGGCGGGGATTCATCCCGCCATTTTATAGGCAACGTCGCGCGGGCCCCGAGCGGGATAGAATCGGCGCACGCGACCGGGCCTCACCTTGATCCATCTCATCATCCCCACCCACGACGGTCTCGCCGCCACGCGCCCCTGCATCGAGGCCGTGCTGGCGGCGCAGGACGAAGGGCGCCTCGTTCCCATCGTCCTGGCGCGCGAGGACGACAGCCCGATGCTGCTGCAATGGCTGCAGGGGCTCGCGGAGCGCGGCGAGATCGACCTGCGCATCGACGCGCCCGGCACGGGATGGGCGGCGGCGGCGAACGCAGTGCTCGAAGCGCGCGGCGTGGCCGATACGTTGCTGCTGCAGGGCGCGCCGGTGTTGCCGGCCGGCTGGCGCGCGCGGCTCCTCGCCTGCCTGCATCGCGAGCCCCATGTCGCCACGGTATGTCCGTTCGTGGAGCGCTCACCCGTCGCGTCGTACCGGCCCTTCGCCGCGGCGCCGGCGGCCGCCTTGGGCGCGCTCGGGCTCGACGCCCTCTTCGCGGCGCAGAACCGCGGCGAGTGCATCGATATCCCCGTTGCGCACGCGGCCTGCGTGCTCTTCGCGGCGGCGGCCCTGCGCGCGGCCGGCCCCTTCGACGCGGCAGCGTTCCGCGACGACGGCGCGGTCGAGGACTTCTGCCTGCGCGCGGCGCGCGCCGGATTCCGCCACCTGCTCTGCGGAGACCTCTTCATCGCGGCCCGTGCGCCCGAGCCCGGCGCCTCGATCCAGGCGCGCCTCGAGGAGCGCCATCCGGGCTTCGGCGCGATGCTGGAGCGCTTTCATGCGCGCGATGCGGCGCGGCCGCTGCGCCGGCGCGTGGACCTCGCGCGGCTGCGGGCCTCGCCGCGTCCCCATGTCCTCATGGTCACCCACGACTATGGCGGCGGCGTGCAGCGGCACGTGGACGATCTCGCGCGCCTGCTCGAGGCCGACTGCGAAGTGCTGCGGCTGCGCCCCGCGGGCGCGGAGGCGATCGAGATTCGCTGGCTGCGAGCGGGCGAGGAGCTCATCGCATGGGCCGGCGCGCAATCGCCCGGCGCCGCCCTGGACATCCTGCGCGCCCTCGGCGTCGATCGCGTGCACCTGCATCACGTGCACGGGCTGCCGCCCTGGATCCTCGAGCTTCCCGGCTGGCTCGGCGTGCCCCATGACGTCACGCTGCACGATTATTTCCCGGCCTGCCCGCGCTATCACCTCTCGCCCGGCGCCGATGGCGATTGCGATGACGCGCGTGGCCGCTGCTCGCGATGCCTCGACCAGGGTCCCGATGCGTGGGGGTGGGGATTGCAGGCGTGGCGCGAGCGCTTCGGGGCGTTCCTGCGCGCGGCCTCGCGCGTGATCGCGCCGTCCCACGACGTCGCGGCGCGCATCCAGCGCTATTTTCCCGGCCTGCCGGTCCACGCGTGGTCCCATCCGGAGCGGCCGCTGCAGCCGGCCGCGCTCTTCAAGGTGGCGATGCTCGGCGGGATTTCCGAAATCAAGGGCGCGCGGGTTCTCGAAGCGTGCGTGGAGGATGCGCGACAGCGCGGGTTGCCGTTGCATTTCCACGTGATCGGCCACGTGGACCGGCCCATGCCGCTGGCACCGGCCGCGCCGCTGACCGTCGGCGGTTCGTATGCGGACGACGACCTCGCGCGCGTGATCGCGCTCGAGCGGCCCGATGCCTGGCTCTTCCTGTCGCGCGTGCCGGAGACGTACTCGTACACCCTGAGTGCCGCGCTCGCCACGGGGCTGCCCGTCGTCGCGACCGCGCTGGGCGCGTTCGCCGAGCGCCTGCGCGATGTGCGCCATGCGCACCTGGTGGCGGTCGATGCGACGGCCGGCGCCATCAACGACGTGCTGCTCGCCCAGCTGCGGCGAACGCGCGTGGCCGCGAGGCCGCGCGTCGCGAGCCCGCAATGACGCCGGAGGCCTATCGCGAGCGGCTGCTCGAGCCCTTGCGCGAGGCGCGCCGGCCGCGCGACGCGGCACCCGCGGCCTTGCCCACGAGCGCGTGGTTCCAGCCGCGCCGGCCCCAGGCGCCCGTCGGCCTCGCGGATCTCTACGACGCGGGCGTGCGTTGCGGTCACGGGGAATCGAAGGCGCACCTGGAGTCGCGCATCCACGCCTTCGACGGCGAGCTGCAGGCCGCCATCGGCAAGGCCTACGCGCTCGACGACGCGCTCACGACCGTCAAATCCGAGCTCGACCACGTGCGGCGCCTCGCCGACCGCGACCAGCGCGAGCTGCAATCGGCGGTGGACGCGGCGCGCGCCCGCATCCTCGAGCTGGAGACGAGCACCGCATGGCGCATGACCGCGCCGCTGCGCTCGACGCTGCATCGCGTGAAGCGGGTGCGCAGCGGCCTGGGCAACCTGCCGCGCCTCGCACGACTGCTGGCGCCGCGCCTCGCGACCGCGCGCCACATCGCCCGGGAACAGGGCTGGACCGAGGTGGCACGCCGCGTGGCTCTCAAGGCGAAGCCCGTCGCGCGCCCGGCGCTGCGGCGTCCGCGCGCGGGCCTCGAAGCCGCCGTGGGACCGCTCGACGTGCCGAGCGCGGCCGAGCCGCGCGTGAGCGTGATCATCCCGACCTACGGCCAGGACCTGCACACGTTCACGTGCCTGCGTGCCGTGGCGGTGGAAGCCCTCGAGGTGCCGCTCGAAGTGATCGTCGCCGACGACGCGGCGCCAGAGGCCGCCGAAAGCGCCATGCCGGAGGTCACCGGCGTGCGCTTCGAGCGCAACGCGCAGAACCTGGGCTTCCTGCGCAATTGCAACCGTGCCGCCGGGCTCGCGCGCGGCGAGTACCTGCTCTTCCTCAACAACGACGCCATTCCCGCGCCCGGATCGCTCGCCGCACTCCTCGACGTCTTCGAGCGCTTTCCCGATGCCGGCGCGGCCGGGGCCAAGCTGGTGTATCCCGATGGCCGCCTGCAGGAGGCGGGCGCGATCGTCTGGCGCGACGGCTCCGCGTGGAACGACGGCCGCGGCCAGGACCCGGACCGGCCCGAGTTCAACTACCTGCGCGAGGCCGACTACTGCTCGGCCGCGTGCCTGCTCGTGCCGGCGCGCCTCTTCCGCGAGCTGGGCGGGTTCGACGAGCGCTACGGGCCGGCCTATTGCGAGGACACCGACCTGTGCTTCCAGGTCCGCGCGGCGGGCAAGCGCGTCTACTACCAGCCGGCCGCCGAAGCCGTCCATTTCGAGGGCGTCTCCCATGGCACCGATACGGGCACGGGGACCAAGCGCTACCAGGTGGAGAACCAGGCTCGTTTCCGCGAGCGCTGGCGCGCCACGCTCGCCGCGCACCGGCCCAACGGAGTGGCGCCCGGCCTCGAGCGCGATCGCGGCGCCCGGCATCGCGTGCTCTTCATCGAGGCGTGCATGCTCACGCCCGACCAGGACTCGGGATCGCTGCGGACCTCGCGGCTCTTGCGCATCCTGCGCTCGCTGGGCTGCAAGGTGACCTTCGTGGCCGCGAACCTCGAGCGGCGCCAACCCTACGTCCACGAGATGCAGCAGGAAGGCGTGGAGGTTCTCTTCGCGCCGTACGTGCGCTCGATCGACGAGCTGCTGCGCGAGCGCGGCGCGGAGTTCGACGTCGTGGTGATGGCGCGCTACTACGTCGCCGCGCGCTACATCGACGCGGTGCGGCGGCACGCGCCGCGGGCGCTCGTCGTGTTCGATACGCTCGACCTGCACTTCCTGCGCAACCGCCGCCTGGCCCGGCTCGAGGCCGACGCCAACCTCGCGCAGAGCGCCGAGAGCATCTACCACCAGGAGGTGGACTGCTTCACGCGCTGCGACGTGACGTGGGTGGTGAGCGAGGTCGAGCGCGACATCGTCCTGCACGAGGCGCCCGGCGCGGCCGTCACGGTCGTGAGCAACATCCACGAGCCGATCGAGCGGCCGGCTCCTTTCGCCGAGCGCGAGGGACTCCTCTTCGTGGGCGGCTTCCGCCACCCGCCCAACGTCGACGCGGCCATCTGGTTCGCGCGCGAGGTGATGCCGATCGTGCGCGAGCTCCTGCCCGGCGTGCCCGCATACGTCATCGGCAGCAACATGCCGCGCGCCGTGGCCGAGCTCGAGGGTGTCGAGGCGATCGGTTTCGTGGACGACCTCGAGCCGTGGCTGCAGCGCTGCCGCCTCTCGGTCTCGCCCCTGCGCTACGGGGCGGGCGTGAAGGGCAAGGTGAACCAGGCGATGAGCCGGGGCCTGCCCGTGGTCGCCACGCGCGTGTCCATCGAGGGCATGCACCTCGTCGAAGGCGAGGAGGTGCGGGTGGCCGACGAGCCGCGTGCGTTCGCGCAGGCGGTCGCCGCGCTCTATCGCGACGAGGACGCCTGGAACCGGCTGTCGCGCGCGGGACTCGCGAACGTCGAGCGGCACTTCTCGCCGCGCGTGGCCCGGCGTGCGATCGAGGCGCTGCTCGATGAGGTCGAGCGGCGCGCAACGCGGAACACCCGCCCGGCGTGAGCGCGGCTGCGCTCGCCAGCGCCTCCCGCACCGAGGGCGTGCGGGCGGAGTTCGGCGCGATCGGCGCCATCGAGGGCCTGCGCGGCATCGCGGTGGCGTGGGTGGTCCTCTTCCACTACTTCATCGTGCGCACCGGCCGCGCGGCCGATCCGTGGAACGATTTCGTGGCCTCGCACCGCGCGCTCGAAGTCGTCGTGCGCAACGGCTATCTCGGCGTCGACCTTTTCTTCCTCATCACCGGCTTCCTGCTGGTGCTGCCGTGGGAGCGGCAGCGCTGTCTGGGCCTCGCCGCACCGGACGCGAAGGCGTTCTACGTCCGGCGCATCCGCCGCATCGCCCCGGCCTATTACGTCCAGCTCGCGGTGCTCTTCGCGGTGTTCGTTCCGTTGCTGTGGAGCATCGACTCGTGGCGCCAGGATACCGGCTACCTCGCGACGAACCTCATCGCCCATGCCGCCTTCCTGCATTACACGACGCCGGTCACCAGTTCCTCGATGGGCATCAACGGCGCGCTCTGGACGCTGGCCCTCGAGGTGCAGTATTACGCGTTGCTGCCGCTCTTCGCCGCGGCGTTCGTGCGCGCGCCGCTGCGCTGGGCCCTCGGGTTCGCGGCCGTGGCGGCGCTGTGGCACGTGGGCGCGCAGCGCGGCCTTGCGCCGCTCGTCGCCTTCGAGATGCGGATGGGCGCCGTCTGGGACGTGCCTGAAGACGCGGCGCGCCACCTGCTGGAAAGCCAGCTGCCGGGTTATCTCGCCCACTTCGCGCTGGGCATCCTGCTGGCCCTGGCATGGATGCAGGCCCGCGTGGCGAGCGTCACGAACGGCGTGCGCGCCGCGAGCGCCGTGCTCGCGGCGGCATCGCTCGCGCTCCTCGCCGGAATCCACGGCGGATGGATGCCGAGCTTTCCCGCGTCGAACTGGCTCTCCACCATCACGCTCGTCGCCGGCGTGCTGCAGTTCCCGCTCGTGGCCGCGCCGGCCATCGGCACGCGCGTGCTCGGCCGGCCCGCACTGCGCGCGCTGGGGCGCGTGAGCTACTCCGTCTACCTGTACCACCTGCCGCTCATCTATTTCTGGACGAAGGCGCGCGTGCTCGAGGAACGCGCGGTCTCGATGCCGCTCTGCCTCGCGGCGATCGCCGCGGTGGCGGTCGCGAGCTACTACTGCGTCGAGCGGCCGTTCCTGCGCGGGCGCGCGCCCGCGGCAACCCTCGTCACGGCCGCGGCTTGAGCCATCCCAGCCGCACCCAGGGCTGGCGCAGCCATCCGCGCCAGGTGCGCGCGCGGGCGAGCTCGTGGGCCGTGGACTCGAGCTGCCGGCGCAGGCTTTCCGCTTGCGCGCGCGCCGCTTCGGCGTCCCGCGCGTGGCCTTGCGCCTCGTCGCGAAGGCGTTGCGCCTGCGCGCGGGCTGCGCTCGCCGCCGCGTCCAGCGCCGCCCCGTGCGCCGCTTCCCGTGCGGCCGCCTCGCGCTGCAGCTGCTCGCGCTGGGCCACGCATTCCGTGAGCCAACGCATCACCTTCTCGTAATCGCGGTGAACCCATTCGCTGCGGTCCGCGAGCACCGCGGTGACCGGCGCGACCGCGCGCAGGCTCGCCTCATTTCGGGCGCATGCGAGCACGAAATACAGGGGGTTGGAGAGCCGCTCGCCCGCATGGGACGGATCCTGCTCGTCGACTTCGGTGAGGACCACGCCATCCGCGCCACCCTCCGGCGCGATGAGCGAGTAGAAGGTCGCCTTCTGCCCGTACCAGTCGATGGCCGCGAAGCGCGCCGACACCAGACCGCGCAGCTCGTCGCGATAGAGCTCCTTCACGTGGAACTCGTTCACGAAATCGCGGCGGTCGCTGTACTCGTGCTTGTCCGGCGACGAGAGCAGCAGGATGCCGCCGGGTGCCAGCACGCGCGCGATTTCGTCCAGGAACCGCTCCTGCTCGCCGATGTGCTCGAGCGTCTCGAAAGACACCACGAGGTCGAAGCTCGCATCGCCCAGCGGCAGCTGCGTGCACGAAGCCTCGACGAAGCGCAGGTTCGCCACGCCGGCATAAACACCGCGCGCATGCGCGACCGCCGCCGGGGCCACGTCGACGCCGGTCACCTCCCGGGCATGCCGCGCGAGGAGCGCCGAGCCGTAGCCTTCCCCGCACGCGACGTCGAGCACGCGCTTGCCCGCGGCCCAGCGCGTCGCGAAGTGATAGCGATGCCAATGCTCGATCCAGATCTCGCCGGGCGTGCCGGGGATGAACCGCTCGCCGGTGAAGGGCAGGTCGTTCACCGGATCACGTCCATGTGGCGCAGCACGCGGCGCGCGACGGGAATGCGCGAGCCCCAGCGCGCGAGCAGCCGATGGCGGCGCGCGTACGTCTCGGCCATCGTGATCACCTCCGCCGGCGAGAGCGCGGCGCGCATGCCTTGCTGGCGCGTGATCGCGTCGCGGTAGGCGGCGTCGAGCTGCGCCTGGCGGCGCGCCGCTTCGTGCGCGTCGTGCGGCACGCGGTACTTGGAGGTCGTCTTCGGCACCATCACGAAATCGTCCTCCAGGCTGTAGCGCGTCCAGAGGTTCCAGTCCTCGAGCTGGTCCATGCCCTCGTCGAAGCCGCCGTGCCGCTCGTAGAGGCGGCGGTGGAAGAGCACCGACTGGATCGGCAGGTAGTTGTGGTGCCAGAGCGTCATGCGATCGAATGCCTGGCGATGGCGCGTGGTGAGCTCGACTTCCTCGTAGCGCGCGCGGGAGCGATCGAGGATGCGCGTGCGCGCCTCCCAGGCGAGGCCGTAGGCGGCGGGAACGCGGGCGGCCTGCGCCGCGTCGAGCAGCACCTCGACGTGGTCGGCGAAGAGCACGTCGTCGTCGTCGAGGAAGTTGAGCCACTCGCCGCGCGCGAGGCCGAGCGCGATGTTGCCGTTCGCGGCGCGGCCCGTATCGCATCCGGTGGCGTGATAACGCACGTCCATGCGCTCCGCGAAGCCTTCCACGATGTCGCGCGAGGAGCCGCCACCGCCCTCGACCACCACGACCTCGAGCGGGCGATGGGTCTGCGCGGCGCAGGAAGCGAGCGCCTCCCGGAGCCAGGCGGGCCGGCCGCACGTGCGGATCAGGATCGACACGAGGGGTGCCGCGCCCGAGCGCCCGCGTCGCGAGCGCAGCGGATGGAAGGCGCCCTCGCGGTGCACCGCATAGTCGAAGCCGTGGAAGGCCGGTGCGAAACCGGGAGCGCCGCTGGCGCGGGTCGCCGCGAAATGCGGCCATGCCGCGAGGAAGCGCAGTGCGGCGAGGGCGAGGCCGCGCCGGCGTCCGCGGAACGGCGAAGGTCCCGCGATCTCGCGCGCCACGAGCATCAGCCCGCGCGCCGCCTCGCGCAAGCCGCCATAGCGCGCACGCAGGCAGAGGTTCGTCTCGACGCCGCGGATCACCTGCACCGGCTTCACCTCGTGCGCATGCGCGTACGTGAAGTGCTGCACCGCGGCGCGCGGCTCGTAGAGCAGGCGGGCGCCGCTTGCGCGCAGGCGCCACGACAGGTCCACGTCCTCGCCGTAGAGGAAGATGCGCGCGTCGAACCCGCCCACCGCGTCGAAGTGCGAGCGGCGAAAGAGCGTGGCGGCGCCGCTCACCCAGGAGGTCTCGAGCGTCGCGGGATCGTAGGCCTTGGGATGCTCGTAGGGCACTTGCCGCAGCTCGAAAGCCGCGACGTCGTCGGCCGCGCGCTCCACGGCTTCGCGCAATGCGTCCCACGCTCCGGGCTCGAGCACGCAATCGGGATTGATCACCAGGAGCCACGGCGCATCACCCCGGGCGGCGTTGGCGTTGTGCCCGCGGCCGAAGCCCACGTTGCGCGGCGAGCGCACGAACGACACGCTCGCGAAGCCGCGCGCCGCGGCGCGCACGATCTCCTCGACGCCTTGCGCCGACTCGAGGTCCGTCGTGTTGTCGTGGACGAAGAGGCGGCATCGGGGCGCCGAGGGCTGCGCCACGAGGCTTTCCAGCAGCCGCGAGAGCAGCGCCAGATCGGGCGCGAAGGTGACGAGGCTCACGTCGATTTCGACCATGCGCGATTCTACGATGGACGGCGTGCGCGGGCCGGCCGCTTAGAATAGCCGCGCACCATGACCCTTCGCTCCGCGCCGACCTGGGCGCTCCTCTTCGGCGCCTCGCTCTGGGGTGTCGTCTGGTATCCCTACCGGCTGCTCGCGGCCGCGGGCCTCGACGGCGTCTGGTCGACGCTGATGACCTACGGGCTCGCGTTGATCCTGGGGCTCGCGATCTTTCCGCGCGAGGCGGCGCGGTTGAGATCGATGCCGCCGCTCGCGATCGTCATGGGCCTCGCGATCGGCTGGAGCAACCTCGCCTACGTGGTCGGCGTGCTGCACGGCGAGGTCATGCGCGTGCTGCTGCTTTTCTACCTCGCGCCGCTCTGGACCGTCCCGCTCGCCTGGCTCTTCCTGCGCGAGCGGCTGGATGCGACGGGCCTCGCGATCATGGCGCTCGCCTTCTCGGGCGCCATGGTGATGCTCTGGAAGCCGCACCTGGGCGTGCCGTGGCCGGAATCCCGTGCGGAGTGGCTGGGACTGCTGGCGGGATTCCTCTTCGCCTTGGGCAACGTGCTGATCCGCCGGCTCGCGACGATGACCGATGCCGGAAAGTCGATCGTGATCTGGGCGGGCGTGGCGCTCGCGGCCCTGGTGCACGTGCCGATGGCGTCGCCGGCGTCGAATGCCGTGGCCGCCGTGTCGGGCGCGCAGGGCTTCATCGTCGTCGCCATCGGCGTGGTGCTCGTGGCCATGAGCCTCGCCCTGCAGTACGGCCTCGGGCGCATGCCGGCCAACCGCGCGATCGTGATCCTGCTCTTCGAGCTCGTGGTGGCGGCCATTGCGTCGTACTACCTCGCCGGCGAGCACCTGCACGCGCAGGACGCCATCGGCGCCGCCTTCATCGTCGCCGCGACCCTCGCGGCGGCGCTAAATCGGGGTCAGAGGTGAATTATCACGATGTGAAAGGAGGGTGCGAACGCAAGCGCTTTCACATCGTGATAATTCACCTCTGACCCCGATTTTCCGTTACTTCATGTTGTCGCCGAGGAACTTCTCCATCGCGCCGTAGAAGGCCTTCTGGTTGGCGAGCTCGCGGAAGCCGTGGCCCTCGCCCTCCATCACCATCCACTCGTTCCTCACGCCCGCGCGGTCCAGCGCGGCCTTCATGCGCGTGCCGTGATCGAGCGGGACGCGGCGGTCGGCGCCGCCGTATGCCATCAGTACGGGCACCTTGATGCGCGAGGCGAGATTCACCGGCGAGGTGTCGTGCAGCTGCTTCGCATCCTTGTCCACGTCACCCACCATCTGGGGCGCGGCGTACTGGATCGAGTCGGAGTAAGCGTAGTCGGACCACGAGACCGTGAGGAAGAACGGGATGTCGGTCACGCCCACGTAGTCGATGCCGCAGCGGTAGAGCTCGGGCGTCTTGGCGAGGCCCATCATCGTGGCGTAGCCGCCGTAGCTCGCGCCGTAGATCGCCACGCGCTTCGGGTCCGCGATGCCCTGCTTGACCGCCCAGCGCACGCCGTCCTCGATGTCGTCCTCCATGGCGAGGCCCCACTGCCTGAAGCCGGCGGTGAAGTGCTTCCAGCCGTAGCCTGTGGACGAGCGGAAGTTGGGCTGCAGCACCGCGTACCCGCGCGAGGCGAGGAACTGCACCTCGGGGTTGAAGCCCCAGCTGTCGGCCGCCCAGGGCCCGCCATGGACCACCATCACGAGAGGCAGGTCCTTGCCGGAGCCGCCTTTCGGCAGCGTGAGGAAAGCGGGGATCTCGAGCCCGTCCCGTGCCTGGTAGCGCACCGCCTTCATCGGCGACATCGTCTTCGGGTCGATCCAGGGCTCGCGATCGGCCAGCCACTCGATCTTGCGGCTCTTCGCGTCGAGGAGATAGAAAGCGCCCGGCGAGACGTCGGAGAACGAGAGCACGATGAACTTCGCGCGATCGCGCGGCCAGGAGAGCAGGTTCACGGCGTCGGGGAACGCCTTGTCCACCATGTCCTGCACGCGCGCGAGCTGCTCGTCGAAGTACGCGACGCCCTCGCGGTCGGCGTCGAAGCTCACGCCAACGGGCCGCCCGTAGTCCCACACGAGGTTCCCGAGGTCGACCTGCGGATGGCGCGCCATGACCTCGGCCACCTTCCTCGTCGCCGGGTCCCAGCGCATGATCGCCGCCTTGTCGCCGTCGCCGTAGGCGGAGACGATGAACGTCTTGCCGTCGGGGGCGGGAGCGAGTGGCACCCAGCCCTTCGTGAGCACGGGGCGCTCGTCCACGGCCGTCCACGGCGCGTCGGGCCCGTCGCGGTAGTAGATGCGGGCCCGGTCCTTCTGCTGCGTGGCGAGGAAGCGCGCGACGCCGCGCTCGTCCACGACCCACCCTTCGGCCTGCCCGCCCGAGGGGGCGCCGAGCGCGATCGAGACGCGCCGGCCGGTGCGCGAGTCGATGCGGACCAGCGCGCCCGGCTGGGAACCCAGGTGGTCGAGCGTGATCTCCTGCGCGATGAACTCGTTGGACTCCCCCGGCAGGAACTGCACGATGCGAAGCGCGTGGACGGCGTTCATCGCGCCGTCGTTGTTGTCGCTCAGGCGCCGCAGGTTGCCGCCGTCGCGGTCGACCGCCCACAGGTCGCCGCCGCGGACGTCGTCCACGCGGGTGCCGCGGCTGCCGGTCTGGAGGATGAGCCGGTCGCTCGTGAGCCAGCGGAAGTAGACCACGTCCATGGTGTCGATCTGCGTGAGCGGCGCGGCCTTCTTCGACGCGAGGTCGAGGATCACCAGGTTCTGCCGCCCGCTCACCGGCGCCAGCGCCGCGATCCATTTCCCGTCCGGCGAGAACTGCATCGCGGAGTACTGCGGAAGCCTGAAGAAGGTCTCGACCGGCGGCGGCCCGGCGGCGAAGGCCGGCGCGGCGAGTGGGAGAAAGGCAAACAGAAACCGGGCAACAAGGTTCATGCGGGCGTTCCCCTCCACGGGATGCGGCGTCGAATGCTTTAGGCGATGTTATTTGAACACGCCTAGCGCGTGCTCGGCTCGGGCGGAAACGAATCGAGCTCCACGCGCGGCGCGGGCATCCAGCCCGGCTTGCGGTGCTCGGCCACGACGTTCGTGAAGATGCCGCCGCGCACGAAGAACTTCGCCGTGAGGCGCATGAAGCGCGGCTGCGTCGCCTCGACCAGGTCATCGAGGATGCGGTTGGTCACGGCCTCGTGGAATGCACCCTCGTTCCGGTACGACCCGATGTAGAGCTTGAGGCTCTTCAGCTCCACGCACTTCGCGTCGGGGATGTAGTCCAGATACAGCGTCGCGAAATCGGGCTGGCCCGTCTTGGGACACAGGCAGGTGAACTCCGGGATCTGCATGTGGATCGCGAAATCGCGCTCCGGGCGCGGATTGGGGAAAGTCTCGAGGGACTTCGGCGGCTGGGGCATTGGGGAGGGGTGCTGCTTCCGGTAGAATCGCCATTCTACTGGAGTCCTGGTCACCATCGGGATTCAAAAACAAAGACTTACCCCGTCTAGCCCAACGTCCTCGCAGTCCCGGCGCCGGCCTGCGAGCGTGCTGCATAGAAGAACGCCCTTGAGACTCACCTCCGTCAAGCTGTCCGGCTTCAAATCCTTCGTCGATCCGACCACCATCGCCGTCCCCGGCCAGCTGGTGGGTGTCGTGGGCCCCAACGGGTGCGGCAAGTCCAACGTGATCGACGCCGTGCGCTGGGTGCTGGGCGAATCGTCCGCCAAGCAGCTGCGCGGCGAGCACATGCAGGACGTCATCTTCAACGGCTCGACGGAGAGGAAGCCCGTCGGCCGCGCGTCCGTGGAGCTCGTCTTCGACAACTCGCTGGGCCGCATCGGCGGACCGTGGGCGCAGTACGCCGAGATCAGCGTGAAGCGCGTGCTCACGCGCGAGGGCGACTCGAACTACTACGTGAACAGCCAGCACGTGCGCCGGCGCGACGTGCAGGACATCTTCCTCGGCACCGGCCTGGGCCCCCGCGCCTACTCGATCATCGAGCAGGGCATGATCTCGCGCGTCATCACCTCGAAGCCCGAGGAGCTGCGCGTGTTCCTCGAGGAGGCGGCGGGCGTCTCGAAATACCGCGAGCGGCGGCGCGAGACCGAGCTGCGCCTCGAGGACACGCGCGAGAACCTGTCCCGCGTGGGCGACATCCAGGGCGAGCTGGGCACGCAGATCGAGCACCTGGCGCAGCAGGCCGAGGTGGCGGCCAGGTACCAGGAGCTGCAGGCGCAGCTCGCGTTGAACCACAACCTCCTCGCCTTCACGCGGCTGCGCGAGGCCGAGCAGGCGAAGAACCGCTACGCCAACGAGGTGCAGAAGGTCACCGTGGCCCTCGAGGCCGAGACCGCGAAGATGCGCGAGGCGGAGCGCGGCCTGGAGGAGTTGCGGAGCCAACATTACGAGGAGACCGACCAGCTGCAGGAGCTGCAAGGGCAGCTCTACGCGGCGAATGCGGAGGTGCAGTCGCTCGAGCAGGAAATCCACTTCCTCTCGGAGAACCGGCGGCGCATGGGCGCGCAGCTGGAAGCCTTGCGGGGCGAGGCGGGGGAAGTCGAGCGCCGCATCCAGGAGGCGGACACCGAGAAAACGCGCTGGGCCGACGCGATCGAGGGCGCGCACGAGGCCATCGCGCGCGCCGAGGACGCCGCCGCCCGGGCCCGCGAGGCCCTTCCGCTCGCCGAGGCGTCGGCGCAGAAGGCCGCGGCCGAAGTGCGCGCGGTCGAAGCCGAGATGAATTCCGCGGAGCAGGCGCAAAGCGTCGAGCAGACGCGCGAGTCCCACGCGTTGAAGCTGCTGTCGCAGATCGAGGCCCGCAAGAACCGGCTCAAGCAGGAAAACATGTCGCTCGTCTTTCCCGAGCCCGAGAAGCTGCAGGCGCTCGAGCACGAGCGCTCCGAGCTCGCGGCCCGCATGGAGGAGCTCGAAGGCGCGTTGCACGAGGCCGAGGCGCGCGCGCCGGCCCTCGAGGAGCAGCGCGGCACGGCCACCGAATCGATGCATGCCGCGGCGCGCGAGCTGGCGGCGCTGGAAGCCCAGCTGAAGGCGCTGCAGGCGCAGCAGGCGAAGCTCGATACGAACAGCAAGCTCGCCGACTGGGTGCAGGCGCGCGGGCTCGAGCGTGCCGAGCGCCTGTGGCAACTCATCCACGTGCAGCCCGGCTGGGACGACGCCGTCGAATCCGCGCTCGGCGTGCGGCTCAACGCGGTGCGGCTCGCGAACGACAGCGAGCTGCCGATGTTGCTGCAGGACCCGCCGCCCGGAAGCTTCGCGGTGTTCCTCGAGCGCCCGGCGCCCGCGCTGTCTCCCGAGAGCGGACACCTGAAGCCGCTCGCGTCGGTGGTCACGGGTGCGCGCGACGGCGTCACGCCGTACCTGCGCGATGCGCTCGGCAACGTCTTCATCCTGCCCGAGGGCGAGAACGGCCTCGAGCTCGCGCGCCTGCTGCCTGCGGGCGGCCTGCTCGTCGCGAAGAGCGGGCATCTCTATTCACGCCAGGGCGTGGTCTTCCACGGCCCGCAGTCGGAGCTCCACGGCGTGCTGCAGCGCCAGCGCGAGATCGAGGAGCTGCAGGGACGCATCCCCGGTGTCGAGCGCTCCCGCCTCGAGCTCGAGTCGCACTTGCGCACGCTCGAGTCGGACCTGCGCAACGCGCAGGAGCAGGTGAAGCGCGTGCGCGAGGACGCGGGGCGCGCGCGCCAGCAGGACCACGCGCTCGAGGTCGAATACCTCAAGCTCGCGCAGACCTCGCAGCAGGCGCAGGCGCGGCGCGAGGCGATCCGCGCGGAGCTGGCGCAGATCGAGGAAGAAGAGGCGCGCGAGCGCCTCGACATGCAGGAAGCGCAGCACGCGCTCGAGACGGGCGCGGCGAAGATGGACGAGATCGTCCGGCGGCTGGAGATTGCCGAGGCCCAAGCGCGCGCGGCCCAGCAGGCGCTGGATGCCGCGCGGGCCGCCATCTCCAATGCCGATCGCGCGCTCGCCGAGGCGCGCTTCCACGAGCGCAGCTGCCAGGAGAAGGCGCAGTCCCAAGGGCATCTCGCGGTGAGCCTGCAGGAGCGCCTCGAGGCACTGTCGGCGAGCCGCGAGAACGTGCAGAACGAGCTGTCGCAGCTCGAGGAAGGCAACGTGCGCGAGCGGCTGCAGGCCGCGCTCGAGGTCAAGATGGAGCGCGAGCGCGTGCTGTCCGATGCCCGGGCGGGCCTCGAGCACCTGACCGACCGGCTGCGCGAGCTGGAGGAAGCGCGGCTCGGCGCCGAGCAGGGGCTGAACCCGCTGCGCGAGAAGATCATGGAGCTGCGCGTGAAGGAGCAGGAGGCCGCCACGCACGCGGAGCAGTACGCCCTGCAGATCCAGGAAGCCGGCGTCACGCGCGAGGAGATGGCGGAGCAGATCGAGAAGCGCGTGGGCTCCAAGGGCATGCAGGCGGAGATCAACCGGCTCACGGAGGAGATCGCGGTCCTCGGCCCGGTGAACCTCGCCGCCCTGTCGGAGCTCGGCACCGCGCAGGAGCGCAAGGCGTTCCTCGACGCGCAGGCGGCCGACCTCGCGCAGGCGGTCGAGACGCTCGAGGCGGCGATCAAGCGCATCGACCGCGAGACGCGCGAGCTGCTGCAGGAAACCTTCGACGTCGTGTCGCGCAACTTCAGCGAGATGTTTCCCGCGCTCTTCGGCGGCGGCCAGGCGAGCCTCAAGCTCACCGGCGAGGAGATCCTCGACGCCGGGCTGCACGTCTTCGCGCAGCCCCCGGGCAAGAAGAACACGTCGATCCAGCTGCTCTCGGGCGGCGAGAAGGCGCTCACGGCGATCTCGCTCGTGTTCTCGCTCTTCAAGCTGAACCCGGCGCCGTTCTGCCTGCTGGACGAGGTGGACGCGCCGCTCGACGACCCGAACACCGAGCGTTTCTGCGACCTCGTGCGCCAGATGTCGGGGCAGACGCAATTCCTCTTCATCACGCACAACAAGATCACCATGGAGCTCGCGGGGCAGCTGGTCGGGGTCACGATGCCCGAGCCCGGCGTGTCGAAGATCGTCGAGGTGGACATCGCCTCGGCGATCGAGCTGGCGCGCAACAAGCAGGCCGCCTGAGCGGGGCGATGAGCCGACTCCAACTCGCGTTGCTCGCTGCCGGGGCGGTCGTGATCGTGCTGGTGATCGCCTACAACATGTGGACCGAGCGCCGGGCGCGGCGCGGTGCGGAACGGGCCTTCGCGCCGGGCGCTGTCGATGCGCTGTTCGACGAGCCGGGCGCGCGCCGCGAGCCCACCCTGGGCGACCTGCCGGCGGTGACGCCGTCGCACGACGACGAGGAGCCGGTGCTGGTGCCCGAGGCGCACGCCCCCGGCATGCGCACTTCCGGCGGGGACCTGCAGGCACCGGGCGGGCCCACGGCCGAGATCTCGAGCCGCATCGACACGGTGGCCGTGGTCCTCGCCGATGACCCCATCATGGAGGAGCAGCTGGAGCCGCTGCGCGAGATGCTCTCGCGCCACACGACGCCGGTGCACGTCGAGGGCATCGTGGACGAGCAATGGCATCCGGTCGACGCCTCGCCGCGGCGCAGCTGGCGCGAGCTGCGCGTGGCACTGCAGCTGGCGAGCCGCGGCGGACCCGTTGCGGAGGAGGAGCTCGAGCGCTTCAACCAGGCCATCGCGCAGTTCGCCGACGGCGTGAAGGCCGTGTCGCAGCGCGAGGCGCCCGGGACCGCGGCCGCGCGCGCGCGCGAGCTCGACCGCTTCTGTGCCGAAGCAGACATCGAGGTCGCCGTGAACGTGATCGGCCAGTTCGGCGCGACCTTCGCCATGCCGCGGGTGAAGCAGCTGGCCCTCGACCACGGCTTTTCCGAGACCGGCTCGGGCGAGCTCGTGCGCTTCGCGGGCGACGGCACGGCCGAGATCGTGATCCGCCGCTTCGCCGACGCGCCGGGGAAGGCGGCCACGCCCTATGCACAGGGCCTCACCTTCGCGCTCGACGTGCCGCACGTGGCCGACGCGCCTTCCGTGCTGGCCGAGATGACCCTCCTCGCGGACACGTTCGCGCGCGTGCTCGGCGGCCAGGTGGTGGACGACAACCGCAAGCCGCTCACCGAGCCGGGCATCGCCTCGATCCGCCGCTCCCTCGAGCGCGTATTCCACGACATGGAGGCCCACGGCATCCCGGCCGGAAGCCCCCTCGCGCGGCGCCTGTTCTCGTGAGCGCGCCGCGCCGGCTGCCATGAAGGCCCTGGCCCCGCGCGAGGCTGCCGCGAAGGCCGAGAAGCTGCGCCGCGCGATCGACCGGCACAACCGCCTCTACTACCAGGAGGCGTCCCCGGAGATCACGGACGAGGAGTACGACCGGCTGTTCAAGCAGCTGCTCGATCTCGAGACGCAGTTCCCCGACCTGTGCACGCCGGACTCGCCCACCCAGCGCGTGGGCGCGGCGCCGGGCGAGGGCTTCGCACCGGTACAGCATCGCGTGCCCATGCTCTCGCTCGCCAACGCGTTCGCCGACGACGACGTGCTCGCCTTCGACCGGCGCGTGCGCGAGGCGCTCGGGGTCGAGAGCGTCGAGTATTCCTGCGAGCTCAAGTTCGACGGTCTCGCGGTGACCCTGGGCTACGAGGAGGGCCTCCTCGTGCAGGGCGCCACGCGGGGCGACGGCGCGGTGGGCGAGGACGTGACGCCAAACCTGCGCACGATCCGCTCGATCCCGCTGCGGCTCGACGGGCGCAAGCAGCCCCGGCGCCTCGACGTGCGCGGCGAGGTGCTCATGACGCGGCGCGACTTCCAGGCCATCAACCAGCGCGCGCTCGATCGCGGCGAGAAGGCCTTCGTGAATCCGCGCAACGCCGCCGCCGGCGGCCTGCGCCAGCTCGATCCCCGGCTCACCGCGCAGCGCAGGCTCTCCTTCTACGCGTACGGCATCGGCGCCCACGAGAGCTTCGACGTGCCGCCCACCCATACGCGCCTCCTCGACACGCTCGACCACATGGGCTTCCCGGTCGCGAAGGAGCGCCGTGCGGTGAAGGGCGCGGAGGGATTGCTCGCGTTCTACCGCGAGATCGGCGCGCGGCGCTCGAGCCTGCCTTACGACATCGACGGCGTGGTCTACAAGGTCAACCGCATCGCCGACCAGGAGAAGCTGGGCTTCGTGTCGCGCGCGCCGCGCTGGGCCATCGCGCACAAGTTCCCGGCCGAGGAAGCGGCCACCGAGCTCCTCGACATCGAGGTGCAGGTCGGGCGCACCGGCGCGCTCACGCCCGTGGCACGCCTGAAGCCCGTGTTCGTGGGCGGCACCACGATCGTCAACGCCACCCTGCACAACGAGGACGAGATCCGCCGCAAGGACATCTGGCGGCGCGACACCGTGGTCGTGCGGCGCGCGGGCGACGTGATCCCGGAAGTCGCGCGCGTGGAGAAGCAGGGCCCGCGGCGCGAGCCGGATGACTGGTTCGTGATGCCGACGAAATGTCCGCGCTGTGGCTCCGCGGTGGAAAGGGCCGAGGGCGAAGCGGTCGCGCGCTGCTCGGGCGGGCTCTTCTGCCCCGCGCAACGCAAGGCGGCGCTGCTGCACTTCGCCTCGCGCCGCGCCATGGACATCGAGGGCCTGGGCGACCGCCTGGTGGAGCAGCTCGTCGATGGCCACATCGTGCGCACCGCATCCGACCTGTACACGCTCGGCATCGCGAAGCTCGCGGCCCTCGAGAGGATGGGCGACAAGTCGGCGGCGAACCTGTTCCAGGCGATCGAGGGCAGCAAGAAGACGCAGCTCCCACGCTTCATCTATGCGCTGGGCATCCGCAACGTGGGCGAGGTGACGGCCAGGGACCTCGCGGCGCACTTCGGCAACCTCGACGCGCTGATGGAGGCGAGCGTCGAGCAACTCATGGAGGCGCCGGACGTGGGCCCGATCGTCGCGGAGTCGATCCACACCTTTTTCCGGCAGCCCCATAACCGCGAGGTGATCGAGCACCTGCGCGCGGCGGGCGTGCGCTGGGACGAGGGCGCGCCCGTGCGGCGCGCGGCCATGGGTCCCTTCACGGGTAAAATCCTCGTGCTCACCGGGACGCTCTCCTCCCTGTCGCGCGACGAGGCGAAGGCACGCATCGAGGCGCTGGGCGGAAAGGTCACCGGTTCGGTCTCGAAGAAGACCGATTTCGTGGTGGCGGGCGCCGAGGCCGGCTCCAAGCTCGACCGCGCCAAGGAACTCGGCGTCACCGTGCTGGACGAACAGCAATTCCTCCAACTGCTTGGCGCGTAGGAAAAAATGAACAAGAACGTGACGAAGGCCGTGTTCCCCGTGGCGGGGCTGGGTACCCGATTCCTGCCGGCGACGAAGGCATCGCCCAAGGAGATGCTGCCCGTCGTCGACAAGCCGCTCATCCAGTACGCGGCCGAGGAGGCGGTCGCGGCCGGCATCACGGACCTGATCTTCATCACCGGCCGCGGCAAGCGCGCCATCGAGGACCACTTCGACAAGGCCTACGAGCTCGAGGCCGAGCTGCAGGCGCACGGCAAGAACAAGCTGCTGAAGGAGGTGCGCGGCCTGCTGCCCGAGGGCGTCACGTGCACGTATATCCGCCAGGCCGAAGCGCTGGGCCTGGGCCACGCGGTGCTCTGCGCGCGCCGCCTCGTGGGCGACGAGCCCTTCGCGGTGATCCTCGCCGACGACCTCATCGACGCGCAGGTGCCGGTCATGAAGCAGATGGTGCAGGTGCATGCCAAGAACGGCGGCAGCGTGATCGCGGTGCAGGACGTGCCGCGCGAGGACACCGCGTCGTACGGAATCGTGTCGTCCGAGCCGATGTCGCCCGGCCTCTCGCGCGTCACCGGCATGGTCGAGAAGCCCAAGCCGGAGGAGGCGCCCTCGACGCTCGGCGTGGTCGGGCGCTACATCCTGTCGGCGCGCGTCTTTCATTTCCTCGAGAACCAGCGCGCGGGCGCGGGCCGCGAGATCCAGCTCACCGACGCGATCGCGCGCATGCTGCGCGAGGAGCCGGTCTTCGCGTACGAGTTCCAGGGACGCCGCTACGACTGCGGCTCGAAGCTGGGTTACCTCCAGGCGACCGTGAACTACGCCCTCAAGCACCCGGAGCTCGCCGAGCCGTTCCGCGAGTTCATCAACGGCACGGTCGACGCGCAGGCGCCGGCGGCGAAGCGCGCATGAAGAACCGGCGCGAGGCCCAGCGCCTGCTCGACGAAGCGGACCTGCTCTTCCCTGCGGAGGCGGTGAACGCGGCCGTCGAACGCATGGCGCGGGACATCGCGGCGCGCCTGGCCGATGAATTCCCCGTGGTGCTCTCGGTGATGGGGGGCGCGGCCGTCTTCACCGGGAGGCTGCTGCCGCTGCTCGCATTCCCGCTGGAGTTCGGCGCCATCGAGGTCACGCGCTACAACAACGACATCCAGGGACGCGACATCGCCTGGCGCCTCGCACCGCGCGACAACGTGCGCGACCGTACCGTGTTGGTGCTGGACGACATCCTCGACGAGGGCATCACGCTCGCCGCCATTCGCGCGAAGCTCACCGAGATGGGGGCGGCGCGTGTGCTGAGCGCGGTCTTCGCCGACAAGGACCTTGGCCGCGCGAAGCCCGCGCAGGCGGATTTCGTGGGGGTGACCGTTCCCAATCGCTATGTGTTCGGCTTCGGCATGGATGCTTATGGCCTATGGCGCAACCTGCCGGCGATCTATGCGTTAAGGGAACAAAAACCGGAGAGTCCGCAGATAAGCGCAGATAAACGCAGATCGGTCGAGGAAGATGTGAGCGGGCCCAAGTGACGCGAGTGCCTTTTCCTATCATGAAGATCATCTGCGTTTATCTGCGTTTATCTGCGGACGTTTACTTGCTCGCTTCCCTCCACAAATGATCGCCATCATCGGAGGCAGCGGCCTCACCCAGCTCGCCAACCTCGAGATCCAGCGGCGCATGATCGTACGCACGCCCTACGGCGAGCCGTCCGGCCCGCTCACGTACGGGAGCATCGGCCACGCCAAGGTGGTGTTCCTCGCGCGCCACGGCTACGGCCACACGCTGGCACCCCACGAGATCAACTACCGCGCGAACCTGTACGCCCTGCGCGAAGCGGGCGCGACGCAGGTGGTCGCGGTCTGCACCGTGGGCGGCATCGCGGCCGCGCTCGGCGCCGGCACCATCGCGGTGCCGGACCAGATCATCGACTACACGTGGGGCCGGCCGTCGACCTTCTTCGAGGGCGCTGAGCAGCCGGTGACGCACATCGACTTCACGTATCCGTACGACGAGGCGCTGCGCACCGAGGCGATCGCCTCGGCGAAGGAGGCGGGCATCGCGGTCGTCGAAAGCGGCACCTACGCGGCCACGCAGGGCCCGCGCCTCGAGACCAAGGCCGAGATCGACCGCCTGGAGCGCGACGGGGCGACCATGGTCGGCATGACCGGCATGCCGGAGGCGGCGCTCACCCGCGAGCTGGGCCTGCCCTACGCGCACCTCGCCGTCGTGGTGAATCCGGCGGCCGGCCGCGGAACCAGCGCACGCAGCGTGTCGGTGGAGGACATCGGCCGCGTGATCGAGGAGACGATGGGCAGCGTGCGCCGCATCGTCGCGAAACTGGTGGAGAGACATGTCGGTCCGTGACGTGCTGAGGATGGGTCATCCCGTGCTGCGCGAGCGCGCGCAGCCGGTCGAGCGCCTCGACACGCGCGAGCTGCACGAGCTGGTGCAGGACATGCGCGACACGATGGCCGCGCTCAACGGCGCCGGCCTCGCCGCGCCCCAGATCGGCGTGGGCCAGCGCGTGGTGATCTTCGGCGTCGAGCAGAACCCGCGCTATCCGGATGCCGAGGAGGTACCGTTCACCGTCCTCGTGAACCCGAAGATCACGCTGCTCACGCGGGAGGTCGAGGAGGGCTGGGAGGGCTGCCTCTCGGTGCCCGGGATGCGGGGCGTGGTGCCGCGTTACACGAAGCTGCGCTACACGGGCTTCGATGCCGCGGGCCATCCGATCGACCGCGTGGCCGAGGGCTTCCACGCCCGCGTGGTGCAGCACGAGTGCGACCACCTGGACGGAATCCTGTACCCGCAGCGCATGACGGACCTCTCGCGCTTCGGCTTCACGCGCGAGCTGTTCCCCGACGAGGAGATCGCCGATGACTGAGATCGAGCACGACGCAGGCCGCGCCCCGCCCACGGGCACCGCGCACCTGCTCTACATCCTGCACGCCATCTCGCCGTTCACGCTCTGGATCCTGGCGCTCGTGGCGCTCGTGATCGGCGCCGTGGCGCGCGACTCGGTGCGCGGGACCTGGGTGGAGACGCATTACTCGTGGCTCGCGCGCACCTGCATCTGGGGGCTGGTGTGGCTGGTGATCTTCACGCTGATCTTCGTGGCGAGCATCGTCGGCATCTTCCTGGTCTGGCTGCCGTGGGGCGTGCTCACGATCTGGTACCTCTACCGCGTGATCCGCGGCTGGCTGCGCCTGAACGACGGCCTGCCGGCTCCCTAGCTTTCCGCCGGTGCCCGCGGCGTTGCCGATGCAGCGCCGGCTAAGCCGCCGCCGTCTGGCATAACTCGTCGCGCACGAGCGCCCGTGTCGCCTCATCGTCGAGCGCCGCGCCGCTCACGACGAAGGTATCCTCGGCGCGAAGGCCGAGCGTCGTCACGCGCGCATCGATGAGGTTGAGCTCGTGGCGCAGCAGCACGCGCGACACGGCGGACAGCAGCCCCGGCCGGTCGGCGCAGGAGAGCTGCACCTGCCAGCGGCCGTTGCGCCGGTCCGGCGCGATCGTGACTCCGGGCGCGACGGGGAAGTGCTTGACCCAGCGCGAGACCCGTCCTGAAGGAGGCGCGTCGAGGGGCTGGGCCGGATCGAGCTTTTCCGCCAGCCCCGACTCCACGACGCGGATGAGGTCGCGGTAGTGCTCGCCAGAGCGCGCACGGGTGAGCACCTGGAAGCTGTCCAGCGCGAAGCCGTGCTCCGTCGTGTAGATGCGGGCGGCGGCGACGTCGAACTGCAGCCGCTCGAAGAATCCGGTGATGCGGGCGAAGAGGCCGGGCTGGTCGGGCGCGTAGACCATCACCTGCAGTCCCTCGCCGACCGGCGAGAGCCGCGCGCGCACGATCGGCTTGTCCGGCGAGACGCGCGACCAGAGCGTGCGCGTGTGCCAGGCGATCTCGTTCGCGTCGAAGCGCTGGAAATAATGGTCGTCCAGGTGCTTCCAGAGCGCCTCGTGGCGGCCCGGCTCGGGGACGTACTGGCGAAACGTCCTGAGCGCCTGCTCCTTCTTGGCCTCGACCCACGACGCCGCGTAATCCGTCTCGCCGCGCAGCAGGCGCCGCGTCGCGAGGTACAGGTCCTCCAGCAGCTTGCCCTTCCACGCGTTCCACACCGCCGGGCTGGTGCCGCGAATGTCCGCCACCGTGAGGATGTAGAGCGCGGTGAGCGTGCGCTCGTCGCCCACGAGCGCCGCGAAGTTCGAGATCACCTCGCGGTCGGTCAGGTCCTGCTTCTGCGCCGTGGCCGACATGACGAGGTGGTTCTCCACCAGCCACGCGACGAGCTGCGCGTCCGCAGGGGGCATGTCGTGCGTGCGGCAGAAGCGCTGCGCATCGGCGGCGCCGAGGTGCGAGTGGTCGCCGCCGCGCCCCTTGGCGATGTCGTGGAAGAGGGCGGCGAGGTAGAGCACCTCGACGTGGCCGAACTGCTGCATGAGCTGCGAGCAGAACGGGTACTCCGGGTCGAAGCGCGGGATGGCGAAGCGCCGGAGGTTGCGCACCACCATCAGGATGTGCTCGTCCACGGTGTACACGTGGAAGAGGTCGTGCTGCATCTGCCCCACGATGCGCCCGAACGCCGGAATGTAGCGGCCGAGCACCCCATAGCGGCTCATGCGCCTGAGCGTCCAGGTGAGCCGGTCGCCGCGCATGATCTGCATGAAGCGCTGTCGATTCTGCGGATCCGCGCGGAAAGCGCCGTTGATGCGCGGCAGCGCGCGCGAGAGGGCGCGCAGCGTCGTGGGCCCGAGACCGAGGATGTCCCGATGGTCCTGCAGGCGGCGGAACGCCTCGAGGATCATGCCGGGGCGCTTCTCGAAGAGCTCCGGGTCGCGCACCTCGAGGTTCACGTTCACCACCTCGAAGTCGTCGTCGAGCCGGTGCACGCGGCGCTCCGCGTCCGGCGTGATGCGGTCGAAGAGGTTGGCCAGCAGGATGTGGTTGAAGCGCCAGATCGCCTTCGCGGCGAGGTAGTAGCGGCGCATCAGCAGGTCCGAGGGCGCCATCGCGCCCTTCGCGCGCAGCTTCAGGCTGCGCGCGATCTCGATCTGGTGGTCGAAGATCAGCCGGTCCTCGCGGCGCCCGGCGAGATGATGCAGCCGGATGCGCAGGTCCTGGAGGATGCGCTCGTTCGCCGCGATCTCCGCCGCCTCGCGCTTCGTGATGAAATCCTGCGCGGCGAGCTGCGCCCACGTCGTGCCGAAGCCCGCGGCGCGCGCGAGCCACAGGATCATCTGCAGGTCGCGCAGTCCGCCGGGGCTTTCCTTGATGTTGGGCTCGAGGTTGTAGGCGGCCTCCTGGAAGCGCGCATGGCGCCGCTTCTGCTCCGCGAACTTGGCCTCGAAGAAGGCGCCCACGTCGCGCTGCTCGCGCAGCCGCGCGAGCAGCGCCTCCACGAGCGCGGGGTCGCCGGCGACATGGCGCGCCTCGATGAGGCCGGTGTCCACGGTCACGTCCTTGGCCGCTTCCTCGACGCATTGCGAGACCGTGCGCACGCTGCTGCCCGGCTCCAGGCCGCTATCCCAGAGCACGCCGATGAATTTCTCCACCGCCGCGTCGGCGACCTGCCCGTCGGGGAGCAGCACGAGCACGTCGACGTCGGAATGGGGGAAGAGCGCCGCGCGGCCGTATCCCCCGACGGCCACGAGCGCGAAGGGCGCCTGCGCCATGGTCTCCGACCAGAGGCGCTGCAGCAGCTGGTCGACCACCAGCGCATGCATCGCGAGGGTGCGGCGCGGATCGGGCCGGGCGGCGTAGCGCTCACGCAGCTCCTGGCGGCGCGCGCGGATCCAGGCGCGGCTTTCGGAGGTGGTCGGGGCGGGGCGGGCCTGGGCGACGGCGGTGCTCATGCCCCCACTATAGCGGGGAGCGGAAAAAAAACCGGAAACCGGGGACGCAGTCGGAATTGCGTCGTCGCGCCGCTGTCGCTGCGCGAGTGCCCAATTCCGACTGCGTCCCGGGTTTCCGGACCGCGTCCCCGGTTTCTTACTCCGGCTTGTACGCGCCGGCGGCGAAGACCATGTTGTCGTGCTTCTCCCAGTACATGCGCTTGGGCTCGACCTTCTTCGTCTGCGGGTTGAAGAACTGGAAGTCCTGCCAGCCGTTGTCCTTCACGGCGGCCTGCTCCATGCGCTCGCGGATATGGTATTTCCCGTTCGCGTCGCGCAGCTCCATCATGTTCTTGCCGATCATCTTCGGGTTGACGTGGGCCAGGCAGTTGGCCTTCATGTCGTAGACCGTCACGTAAAGGTCGCGGTCGATGAACGGGCCCGGCGCGCGGGTGAACTCGGCGAGCGCCTTGTCCTTGCCGTTCTTCTGGTAATAAATCACGGCCTTCTTCACGAGCGCCTCGGCTTCAGCCGGCGTCGCGTAGCGGACCTTGTCCTGCGCATGGGCGGAGATGGCCGCGAAGAGAAGCGCGGCGGCGAATGCGAAGATGCGTTTCACGAATGCCTCCCGGCGTTGTTTGAACGTGGAGGCATTGCACCACTCCCGGCGCGTACGGGGGTGTGGCGTGCGTCACATCGCCGCTTTACACCTGTAAGGGGGTAGCAAGATTGCGCTCGGCAATGAAGGCCGGCGCGGGGGGCGTGGCGGCGGAGACCGTCAGGATCTCGAAGCCGTCGGCGGTCACGAGCACCGTGTGCTCCCACTGCGCGGAGAGCGAGTGGTCGGCCGTCACGATGGTCCAGCCGTCGGCGAGCTGGCGGATGTCCCGCTTGCCCGCATTGATCATGGGCTCGACCGTGAAGGTCATGCCTTCCTCGATGCGCATCCCCTGCCCGGGCCGGCCGTAGTGCAGGATCTGCGGCTCCTCGTGGAAGCGCCGCCCGATGCCGTGGCCGCAGAACTCGCGCACGACGCTGTAGCCGTGGGACTCCGCATGGCGCTGCACCGCATGGCCGATGTCGCCCAGGGTGGCGCCGGGGCGCACGGCCGCGATGCCCTTCCACATGCACTCGTAGGTCACCTCGCACAGGCGCCGCGCCTGCACCGAAGGCTCGCCCACGTAGAACATGCGGCTCGTGTCGCCGTGCCAGCCGTCCTTGATGACGGTCACGTCGATGTTCACGATGTCGCCGTTGCGCAGCACCTTGTCGCCGGGCACGCCATGGCAGACCTGGTGGTTCACCGAGGTGCAGATCGACTTGGTGTACGGCCGGTGGCCGGGCGGCGCGTAGTTGAGCGGGGCGGGAACCGCCTGCTGCACGCGCGTGATGTAGTCGTGGCAGAGCTCGTCCAGCCGGCCGGTGGTGACTCCCGGACGGACATAGGGCGTGATGAAGTCGAGGACCTCCGAGGCCAGCTTGCCGGCCACGCGCATGCCCTCGATCTCGGCTGCGGTCTTGATGGAATTCGCCACGGGAAAACACTCTTGCGATTGCCGGATTATACCGGTTAGTCGGCGCTGCCTCCCGGAGGGTTCCCGCGGAGGGAAACATTTGATGGGGCAGGCCTTTTTGCGATATAATCGCGTGTTGTTCGTGATCAGCAAATTCCCACCCCGCCAAGCGCTTAAGGTGCCGGTTTTCGCGAGAGGTCCGCGCGCGCCGGTTCGAGCGGGGGAGGCCCAACCTTAGACCACAGGAGCATTCGATGTCCGTCACCATGCGCCAGATGCTGGAGGCCGGCGTGCACTTCGGCCACCAGACGCGCTACTGGAACCCCAAGATGGCTCCGTTCATCTTCGGGTCGCGCAACAAGATCCACATCATCAACCTCGAGAAGAGCCTTCCGATGTACATGGATGCGCTCAAGTTCGTGCGCCAGCTCACGGCCAACAAGGGGACCATCCTCTTCGTCGGCACCAAGCGCCAGGCGCGCGAGATCGTCAAGGAAGAGGCCCAGCGCGCCGGCGCCCCGTACGTCGACCATCGCTGGCTGGGCGGCATGCTCACCAACTTCAAGACCGTGAAGGGCTCGATCAAGCGGCTGAAGGAGCAGGAGCAGATGATCGCCGACGGCTCCGTCGAGCGCCTGACCAAGAAGGAGCAGCTCATGTTCTCGCGCGAGCGCGACAAGCTCGAGCGCTCCCTGGGCGGCATCAAGGACATGGGCGGCATTCCCGACGCGCTCTTCGTGATCGACGTCGGCTTCCACAAGATCGCGGTCACCGAGGCCAAGACGCTGGGCATCCCCATCGTCGGCGTCGTCGACTCGAACAACTCGCTCGACGGCATCGACTACGTGATCCCGGGCAACGACGACTCGACGCGGGCCATCCGCCTCTATGCGCGCGGCGTGGCCGACGCGATCCTGGAGGGCCGCAGCCAGTCGCTCTCCGAGATCACGCAGCAGCCGACCGAGGACTTCGTCGAGGTCCAGGAAGCGGAGAAGTAATCCCGACACAAACGGCATGGGTCAGACCCCGCAAAGGCCAACGGCCGGGGTCTGACCCAAAGAAGGGGCGATTCGTCGCCCCTTTTCGCATCAACGCAGGGGTTCAGAGGATTCGGCAATGGCGGAAATCACCGCAGGCATGGTCAAGGAACTGCGCGAGCTGACCGGGCTCGGCATGATGGAATGCAAGAAGGCGCTCGAGGAAGCGGGCGGCGACATGAAGAAGGCCGAGGAGCTGCTGCGCATCAAGAGCGGCGCCAAGGCGAGCAAGGCCGCCTCGCGTGTCGCGGCCGACGGCGCGATCGGCGCGTACGTCTCGGCCGACGGCAGGCTGGCGGCCCTGGTCGAGGTGAACTCGGAGACCGACTTCGTGGCGAAGAACCCCGACTTCCAGGCGTTCGCGCAAGGCGTGGCCGAGCTGGTCGCGAAGGCGAACCCGAAGGACGTGGCCGCGCTCTCCGGGCTCGAGCTCAACGGCGAGACCGTCGAGGCGCAGCGCCAGAAGCTCGTGCAGAAGATCGGCGAGAACATCGCCGTGCGCCGCTTCGAGCGCATCCAGTCCCAGGCGAAGATCGTGCCGTACGTGCACCCGGGCGCCAAGGTCGCCGTGGTGGTGGACCTGCAGGGCGAGGAGACCGTCGCCAAGGACGTCGCGATGCACATCGCCTTCGCCAAGCCGCGCTTCATGTCGCGCGACCAGGTGAACCCGGACGTGATCGCCTCGGAGCGCAAGATCCTCGAGGCCCGCGCGGCCGAGTCGGGCAAGCCCGCGGAGATCGCGGCCAAGATGGTCGAGGGCGGCATCAACAAGTTCCTCGCCGAGATCACGCTGCTGGGCCAGCCCTTCGTGAAGGACGACAAGCAGACGGTGCAGAAGATGCTCGACGCGAACCAGGCGAAGCTCGCGGGCTACCGCTTCCTCGTGGTGGGCGAGGGCATCGAGAAGAAGCAGACCGACTTCGCCGCCGAGGTCGCGGCGATGACCAAGAACGCCGCGTAACCATGGCGGCCGAGCCCGAAGCCGCAGCGAACGCGCCGGCCCAGCCGGCGTACCCGCGCATCCTCCTCAAGCTCTCGGGAGAGGCGCTGATGGGCAACGACTCCTTCGGCATCAACCGGGAGATGATCGACCGCATCGTGGGCGAGGTGAAGGAAGTGTCCGACCTGGGCGTCCAGATCGGCGTGGTCATCGGCGGCGGCAACATCTTCCGCGGCGTCTCCCAGGGCGCGGCGGGGATGGATCGCGCGACGGCCGACTACATGGGCATGCTGGCGACCGTGATCAACGCGCTGGCACTCCAGGACGCGATGAACCGCGCGGGGCTGGTCGCCCGCGTGCAGTCCGCGCTCAACATCGAGCCGGTGTGCGAGCCGTACATCCGCGGCAAGGCGATCCGCTACCTCGAGGAGGGGAAGATCGTCATCTTCGCCGCGGGCACCGGCAACCCGTTCTTCACGACCGACACCGCGGCCGCGCTGCGCGGGCGCGAGATGGAAGCGAAGATCGTGCTCAAGGCGACGAAGGTGGACGGCGTCTACACCGCCGATCCCAAGAAGGACCCCAGCGCCACCCGCTACACGCGCCTCACGTTCGACGAGGCGTTCGTGAAGAACCTCCAGGTGATGGACGCCACGGCGCTGGCGCTCTGCCGCGACCAGAAGCTGCCGATCAACGTGTTCAGCATCTTCAAGGCCGGCGCGTTGAAGCGCGTCGTGATGGGCGAGGACGAAGGTACACTCGTCCATAACTGAGGAGGCCCGAGCCATGAACATCAACGACATCAAGAAGACGGCGACCGACAAGATGGCCAAGTCGGTCGAGACGCTGAAGAACGACCTCGGCAAGGTGCGCACGGGCCGTGCGCACGCCGGCATCATCGACCACGTCAAGGTGGACTACTACGGAGCCGAGGTGCCGGTGAAGCAGGTCGCGAACGTGACGCTCGCCGATTCGCGCACCATCTCGGTCCAGCCCTTCGAGAAGAAGATGGTGCAGGCGATCGAGAAGGCGATCCGTGATTCCGACCTCGGCGTGAATCCCGCCACCTCCGGCGACGTGATCCGCATCCCCATGCCCGCCTTGACCGAGGAGCGCCGCCGCGAGCTCACGAAGATCGTGAAGCACGAGGGCGAGAACGCGAAGGTGGCGGTGCGCAACATCCGCCGCGACGCGATCAATCACCTGAAGGAGCTGCTCAAGAAGAGCGAGGTGAGCGAGGACGAGGAGAAGCGCGCCACGGACGAGGTGCAGAAGCTCACCGACAAATCCATCGCCGACATCGACAAGCTCGTGGCGGAGAAGGAACGCGAGCTGATGGCCGTGTAGTGGCCGGGACGCCAGACCCCGGATCCAGCACGCAAAACCGCCCATGACCGACTTCGCGAGCTCCACCGAGTCCATCCCCGAAAGCGGCATCGTGCCGCGCCACGTCGCCATCATCATGGACGGCAACGGGCGCTGGGCGAAGAAGCGCTTCCTGCCGCGCGTGGCGGGGCATCGCAAGGGCGTGGAGGCGGTGCGCGACGTCGTGAAGGCCTGCGCGTCCCAGGGCGTGGAGTACCTCACGCTCTTCGCGTTCTCGAGCGAGAACTGGCGCCGTCCCGCCGACGAGGTGTCGGTCCTCATGCAGCTCTTCCTGCGCGCCCTCCAGCAGGAGGTGAGCAAGCTGCACGACAACGGCATCCGCTTCAAGGTCGCGGGCGACCTGTCGCCCTTCGACGCGCGCATCGTCGAGCTGATCCGGCGCGGCGAGGAGCTCACCGCGGAGAACACGCGCCTGACACTCACCGTGGCGGCGAACTACGGTGGCCGCTGGGACATCCTGCAGGCGGCCAACCGCTGCCGCGAGGAGGATCCGGCGGCGGCCATCACCGAGCAGCGCCTCGCGTCGTACCTCTCCATGGCGTACGCGCCGGAGCCGGACCTCTTCGTGCGCACGGGGGGCGAGGAGCGCGTCTCCAACTTCCTGCTGTGGCAGCTCGCCTATACCGAGCTCTACTTCACCGAGACGCTCTGGCCCGACTTCGGCGCCGCCGCGCTCGATGCGGCCTTCGCCTCGTTCCGCAGGCGCGAGCGCCGCTTCGGCCGCACGAGCGAGCAGCTGTCCGCGTCACAGCCCGTCACCCAGGCGGGCTGAGGGCGCCGCCGCCCGATGCTTCGCACGCGGGTCATCACGGCGCTCGTGCTCCTTCCGGTCGTGCTCGGAGCGCTCTTCCTCGCGCCCGCGCCGGCCTGGGCGCTCTTCGCGCTCGCCATCGCGCTGCTCGGTTGCTGGGAGTGGTCGCGCATGAGCAACCTGGGTGTGGCCGCGCAGTCGGCCTACCTCGTGGCCTCCGGTGCGCTCGGCGCCGCGCTCTGGGTGCTCTCCATCCGGGGCGAGCGGGTGTTCCCTTCGATCGCGTACGGCGGCCTCGTCCTCGCCGCGCTCTTCTGGCTCTTCGTCGCGACCGTGTGGCTCACGCGGCACCTGCGTCCCCCTCCCGTCGTCTGCGCCATCGCGGGATGGCTCGTGCTGTGGCCCACGTGGCTCGCCCTCGTGCTGCTGCGCCAGGCGAGCCCGTGGCTGCTGCTGGCACTCGCCGCCCTCGTGTGGGTCGCCGACATCTGCGCCTACTTCGCCGGCAAGGCGTTCGGGCGCCACAAGCTCGCGCCGCGCATCAGCCCCGGCAAGACGTGGGAGGGTGTCGCGGGCGGCGTCGCCGGCGTCGTGGTCTACGGCCTCGTGCTCGCGTTCGCGGCGCGGGATTCGTCGCTCGGGCCCGTCTTCGCGCGCGGCGCCGGCGTCCCGGCGCTCGCCGCCATGATCGCCCTCACCGCCTTCAGCGTCGTGGGCGACCTCTTCGAGTCGTGGATGAAGCGCGGCGCCGGCCTCAAGGACTCGAGCTCGCTCCTGCCCGGGCACGGCGGCGTGCTCGACCGGATCGACGCGCTCACCTCCACGCTGCCGCTCGCGGCGCTGGCCCTCATGGTGATGCGATGAAGCGCCTCGCGGTCCTCGGCTCGACGGGCTCGATCGGCACCAGCACGCTGGACGTGGTGGCGCGCCATCCCGGCCGCTTCGAGGTCGTGGCGCTCGCCGCCGGACGCAACGATGCGCGCCTGCTCGAGCAATGCCGCGAATTCCGGCCGCGCTACGCCGTGCTGCGCGATGCGGCCGCCGCGGGCCGCCTGCGCCAGGCGCTTTCCGCCGCAGGATCCGCGACGCGGGTGCTGGAAGGCGCGGATGCCCTCGAGCAGGTCGCGACGTTTCCCGAGGTCGACGCCGTGATGGCCGCGATCGTGGGGGCCGCGGGCCTGCCGTCCTCGATCGCCGCGGCGCGGGCGGGCAAGGAAGTCCTGCTCGCGAACAAGGAAGCGCTCGTCATGTCGGGCGCGCTCTTCATGCACGCGGTCGCCCAGGGCGGCGCCACGCTCCTGCCGATCGACAGCGAGCACTCCGCCATCCTGCAATCGCTGCCGCGGGGCTATGCCTGCGGCGGTGCGGACGCGTTCGCGCGCGCCGGCGTGCGCCGGCTGCTCCTCACCGCCTCGGGCGGGCCGTTCCGCCGCACGCCGGTCGATCGCCTCGCGCGCGTGACTCCGGAGCAGGCGTGCGCCCATCCGAACTGGGTGATGGGCCGCAAGATCTCCGTCGATTCCGCCACGATGATGAACAAGGGCCTCGAGGTCATCGAGGCGCACTGGCTCTTCGCGGCACCGCTCGAATCCATCGACGTGGTGGTGCACCCCCAGAGCGTCATCCACTCGATGGTCGAATACCACGACGGGTCCGTGGTCGCGCAACTGGGGGCGCCCGACATGCGCACCCCGATCGCGTGCGCGCTCGCGTGGCCCGAGCGGATCGAATCCGGCGCCGCGCCGCTCGACTTCACCGCGCTGGGCGGCCTCGAGTTCGAGCGGCTGGATCCGGTGCGCTTCCCCGCCGTCGCCCTCGCGCGCCACGCGATCCGCCTGGGCGGCACGGCTCCCGCGACGCTCAACGCCGCCAACGAGATCGCCGTCGAGGCGTTCCTCGAGCGGCGCCTGCCCTTCACCGGCATCGCCGAGGTGATCGAGCAGGTGCTGGGCGAGATGGACGCGCAGCCGCTCGCGAGCCTGGAGCAGGTTTATGCTGTCGATGTGGAGGCGCGCGCATTGGCCGCGCGCTTCGTCGCGCGCCACGGCGCGCGCACCTCGAGCCTCGCCTCATGAGCAATCTCTTCATCACCATCGCGGCATTCATCGTCACGGTCGGGATCCTCGTGGTGATCCACGAGTTCGGCCACTACCTCGTGGCGCGCTGGCTCGACGTGAAGATCCTGCGCTTCAGCGTGGGCTTCGGCCGGCCGGTGTGGATGCGCTGTCTCGGCCGCGACCGCACCGAGTGGGCGATCGCGCGCATCCCGCTCGGCGGCTACGTGAAGATGGCCGACGAGCGCGAGGGCGAGGTCGCACCCGAGGACCTGCATCGCGCCTTCAACCGCAAGCCCCCGTGGGCGCGGATCCTCATCGTGCTCGCCGGTCCCGCCGCGAACTTCCTCTTCGCGATCCTCGTGTACTGGGTGCTCTTCGTGGGCGGCATGCCGGGCATGAAGCCCGTGCTCGGCGACAGCGTGCCGAACACGCCCGCGGCCGCGGCGGGCCTTGCGAGCGGCGACGTCATCACGGCGGTCGGCGGGGAGCACGCGCAGACCTGGAGCGACGTGCGCTGGCTGCTGCTCAAGGAAGCGGTGCGCCACGCGCCCACCTCGCTCGAGGTCGAGAGCGCGCAGGGCGGGCGATCGGTGCGCAGCCTGGACCTTTCCGGCCTGGGCAAGGAAGACCTCGACCGCGATTTCCTGGGCAAGCTCGGCTTGAGGCCCTACCGGCCGCAGGCGCCGGCCGTGCTCGGCCGCGTGCTCGCGGGAAGCGCCGCGGAGGAAGCGGGGCTGCGCCAGGGCGACCGCGTGCTGAGCGTGAATGGCGTGGCGGTGTCGACCTGGTACGACTTCACGGCGAACGTGGCGCCCAACGCCGGCAAGCCGCTCGCGCTCGAGATCCAGCGCGATGGCCGCGGCCTCGGCATCACCGCGCAGCCGCGGCTCGTGAGCGAGGGCGGCGCGCGCTTCGGCCGCCTCGGCGTCGAGGCGCCCGAGTCGCTCAAGCGCGAGACCGAGCGCATGGCGACCGTCGTGCGCTATGGGCCCGCGGCGGCCCTGGTCCAGGCGGCGTACAAGGTCGCCGACCTCTCCACCTTCAGCCTCAAGATGCTCGGCCGCATGGTGCTGGGCGAAGTCTCGTGGAAAAACCTCTCGGGCCCGATCACCATCGCGGACTACGCCGGACAGTCCGCGCAACTGGGCTGGGTCCCGTCGCTCGTCTTCCTGGCGCTCGTAAGCGTGAGCCTGGGCGTGCTCAATCTCCTCCCTGTTCCCCTGCTGGATGGCGGACACCTGGTGTATTATTTCGCGGAAATCCTGAAGGGGAGTCCCGTCTCCGAACGAACAATGGAGATCGGGCAACGCGTGGGCCTGGCACTCCTCCTGTGCCTCACCGTTTTCGCCTTCTACAACGACATCAACAGACTCTTCACCGGCTGAAAACTTGAAGCGCCCCCGCAACCTTGGCCTGCGCCTCCTCGTCGCATGCGCGCTGGCCAGCGCGAGACTTGTCATCGTATCGGGCGCTTTCGCGACAACGGCGCTCGCGATCGAGCCGTTCACCATCAAGGACATCCGCGTCGAGGGCGTGCAGCGCACCGAGGCGGGCACCGTCTTCACCTACCTCCCGGTGAAGGTGGGCGACCGGATCGACGACGAGAAGGCCGCGGCGGCGATCAAGGCGCTCTATGCGACGGGCTTCTACCAGGACGTGCGCCTCGAGCGCGACGGCGACGTCCTCATCGTCTCGGTGCAGGAGCGTCCCGCGATCGCCACGATCGAGATCGAGGGCGCCAAGGAGTTCACGAAGGAGAACCTCAAGGACGGCCTCAAGCAGGCCGGCATCGCCGAGTCGAAGATCTACGACAAGTCGCTCGTCGACCGCGCCGAGAAGGAGCTCAAGCGGCAGTACACCGGCAAGGGCTATTACGGCGCCACCGTGAAGACGACCATCACGCCGCTCGAGCGCAACCGCGTGTCGCTGCGCTTCGACATCGTCGAGGGCACGGTCACCAAGATCGCCGACATCAACATCATCGGGGCGAAGAGCTTTCCCGAGAAGACGCTGCTCTCCGAGTTCAAGCTCACCACGCCCGGCTGGTTCACCTGGTTCACCAAGAACGACCAGTACTCGAAGCAGCAGCTGACCGCGGACCTCGAGGCCCTGCGCTCGTTCTACCTCAACCGCGGCTTCCTCGAGTTCAACATCGACTCGACGCAGGTCTCCATCACGCCCGACCGCGAGAAGATCTACATCACCGTCGCGATCACGGAGGGCCCGGTCTACAAGGTGGGCGACGTCAAGTTCAGCGGCGACCTGATCGTGAAGGAAGACGAGCTGCGCAAGCTCCTGCTGGTGAAGCCGGGCGATGTCTTCTCGCGCGAGAAGGTGGTGGACACCACCAAGCACATCAGCGACCGCCTCGCCAACGAGGGGTACTCCTTCGCGAACGTGAACCCGGTGCCCGACCTGAACCGCGAGACCCGCGTGGCCGGCTTCACGTTCTTCGTGGATCCGGGGCGGCGCGTGTACGTGCGCCGGGTGAACATCTCCGGCAACCAGAAGACGCAGGACGAGGTGATCCGCCGCGAGCTGCGGCAGCTCGAGAGCTCCTGGTACTCGCTCGAGAAGATCGCGCGCTCGAAGGAGCGCCTGCAGCGCACGGGCTTCTTCTCGGACGTGACGATCGACACGCCCGCCGTGCCGGGAACGACCGACCAGGTGGACGTGAACGTCACGGTGGTCGAGCGCAACACGGGCTCGCTCAACTTCGGCCTCGGCTACTCCGCCGCCGAGAAGCTCACCGTCTCCGCGTCGGTGTCGCAGGCGAACATCCTCGGCACCGGCAACCAGGCCTCGATCCAGCTCTCCAACGGCTCGGTGAACAAGGTCTACTCGTTCAGCTACGTGAACCCGTACTGGACGCCGGACGGCATCTCGCGCGGCTTCGACGTCTTCCGCCGCGACGTCAACACGTCGAGCCTCGACATCGCGCAGTACAACACCTTCACCACGGGCGCGGGCGTGCGCTTCGGCGTCCCCGTGAGCGAGTTCGACACGGTGAATGCCGGCTTCACGGCCGAGCGCACGTCGATCATCGTCGACCAGAACGCGCCGCAGCGCTACCAGGACTTCGTGAACGAGTTCGGCGAGCGCACCAACACCTTCCGCACCAACCTCTCGTACTCGCGCGACAGCCGCGACAGCCTGACGTGGCCCACGAAGGGGTGGCTCAACGAGATCGGCGCCGAGATCGGCATCCCGCCGGGCGACCTCAAGTACTACCGCCTCAACTACCAGAGCCAGATCTTCTACACCCCGTCGCGCGTGCCCTGGGTCACGTTCATGGCCAACGGCGAGGTGGGCTACGCGAACGGCTACGGCGGCAAGCCGCTTCCGTTCTTCAAGAACTTCTACGCGGGCGGCGTGGGCAGCGTGCGCGGCTTCGAGACGGCGACCCTGGGCCCGCGCGACTCGAACGGCGACGTGCTCGGCGGCAACCGCCGCATCATCGGCAACTTCGAGGCGCTCTTCCCCCTGCCCGGCTACAAGGAGAAGAACATCCGCCTCGGCGGCTTCCTCGACATGGGCAACGTCTGGGGCGAGAACGAGCGCATCAGTGGCGTGGACATTCGCGTGAGCACGGGCTTCGCGGTAAGCTGGGACTCGCCGGTCGGCCCGTTGCGCTTCTCCTTCGGGATCCCGGTCCGCAAGCAGCCCGAAGACAAGATCGAGCGGTTCCAGTTCCAGCTGGGCCGGATCTTCTGAGGAAGGCGTGAAGAAGGCGTTCGCACTCGTGGCACTCCTGGCCTGCTCGATGCTCGCGGCGGCCGCCGACATGAAGATCGGCTTCGTGAACACCGACCGGGTGTTCCGCGAGGCCGCGCCCGCGAAGCGCGCGCAGCAGAAGCTGGAGCAGCTCTTCGCGGCGCGCAACGCGGAGCTCGCGAGCCTCGAGAAGAAGGGCCGCGACCTGCAGACCGAGCTCGAGCGCGACACCGCCCTCAACGAGGGCGTGCGCCGCGACAAGGAGCGCCAGCTCGCCGACATCAGCCAGAAATTCCAGCGCCTGCAGCGCGAGATCCGCGAGGACATGAACCTGCGCCGCAACGAGGAGCTCGCCGCCGTGCAGGAGCGCGCCACGCGCGTGATCAACCAGATCGCGGAGCAGGAGAAGTTCGACCTCGTGGTGCAGGAAGCCGTCTTCGCCTCCAGCCGGATCGACATCACGGACAAGGTCATCCGCGCGCTCGCCGACAAGTGATCGGCCTTGGAGCGTCCCTCGTACACCCTCCGCGAAATCGTCGCGCGCCTCGGCGGTGAGGCGGTGGGCGAGGCCGCCTCCCCCATCACCGGCGTGGCCACGCTCGATTCCGCGGGGCCCGCGCACATCGCCTTCCTCGCCAATCCGAAGTACCGGGGCAAGCTCGCGACGACCCGCGCCGGGGCGGTGATCGTGGGCCCCGGCGACCGCGAGCACGCGCGCGGGCCGGCCATCGTGAGCGACAACCCGTATGCCTACTACGCGAGGACCGTGGCGCTCTTCCATCCGGAGCCCGCGGCCGATCCCGGCGTGCACGCGATGGCGCAGGTCGATGCTTCCGCGCAGATCGACCCGTCCGCGCAGGTGGGCGCCTTTGCCGTGATCGGCGCGGGCGCGCGCATCGGCCCCGGCGTGCGCATCGGCGAGGGCTCGTTCGTGGGCCCCGGTGCCGCGATCGGCGCGGGCTCGCGGCTGCATCCGCGCGTGACCATCTACGGCGGCTGCCGCATCGGCGAGCGCGTGATCCTGCACTCCGGCGTGGTGATCGGCGCCGACGGCTTCGGCATGGCGCGCGACGCCGGCCGCTGGCTCAAGATCCCGCAGGTCGGCGGCGTTCGCATCGGCGACGACGTCGAGGTCGGCGCCAACACGACCATCGACCGCGGGGCGCTCGACGATACCGTGATCGAGGAGGGCGTCAAGCTCGACAACCAGATCCAGGTCGGCCACAACTGCGTGATCGGCGCGCACACCGTGATCGCGGGATGCACGGGGCTCTCGGGCAGCGTGAAGGTCGGCCGCAACTGCATGATCGGCGGCGGCGTGGGCATCGTGGGCCACCTCGAGATCTGCGACGGCGCCATCGTCTCGGGCTTCACCCTCATCACGAAGTCGATCACCCGGCCCGGCACCTACACGTCCGGGATGCCCGCCATGCCCCATGCCGAGTGGCTGCGCAATGCCGTGCACCTGCGCCACCTCGACGAGATCGCCCGCGCCGCGCGCGGCCGCCCCCTGCCAGGAGATGACCGTGAGCCGCATGACGATTGAAGAGATCAAGGAATACCTGCCGCACCGCTACCCGTTCCTCCTGATCGACCGCGTCGACGAATACGAGCAGGGCAAGCGGCTGGTCGCCACCAAGAACGTCACGGTGAACGAGCCGTTCTTTCCCGGGCATTTCCCGCATTACGCCGTGATGCCCGGCGTGCTGATCGTGGAGGCGATGGCGCAGGCCGCGGCGGTGCTCTCGCTGAGGAGCCTCGGCCACAAGAACGACGGCAAGTGGGTCTACTACTTCGTGGGCATCGACGGCGCGCGCTTCAAGCGGCCCGTGGTCCCCGGCGACACGCTCACCATCGAGGTGACCCAGGGCCCGCAGAAGCGCGGCATGGGCAAGTACTACGCCAACGCGAAGGTGGGCGACGCGCTCGCCGCCGAGGCGGAGCTTCTCTGCGCCCTGCGGGAATTGTGAGTGATGCGGGCAGTAAACCTTTGGAACACGGAT
Source organism: Usitatibacter sp. (assembly GCA_035656735.1). Taxonomy (GTDB): domain Bacteria; phylum Pseudomonadota; class Gammaproteobacteria; order Burkholderiales; family Usitatibacteraceae; genus Usitatibacter. The sequence continues at coordinate 57,727 of DASRRY010000020.1, forward strand.
GAACACGGATAAAGCCGGATGAACACAGATAAAAAGCGAGGTATTCGATCGCGCTCCGGATCACGGAGGTCCGAAGTGGCACGAAAACCCTTGCCTTGGGGTTATCCGTGTTCATCTGTTTTTATCCGTGTTCATCCGTGTTCCAAAGGGTTAATGCAACCGTGAGCCACATCCACCCCACAGCCGTCGTCGATCCGCGCGCGAGGATCGGAGCGGACGTGACCATCGGCCCCTACACCGTGGTCGACGGCGACGTCGAGATCGGCGACGGCACGACCATCGGCGCGCACAACGTCATCACCGGCGTCACGAAGATCGGCAAGCAGAACCGCATCTACCACTTCTGCTCGATCGGCGAGGCGAACCAGGACAAGAAGTACGGCGGGGAGGCGACGCTCACCGAGCTCGGCGACCGCAACACGATCCGGGAGTACGTCTCGATCAACCGCGGCACCGTGCAGGGCGGCGGCGTCACGCGCCTGGGCGACGACAACTGGATCATGGGCTACGCGCACATCGCGCACGACTGCCTCATCGGGCACCAGGCCGTCTTCGCGAACAACGCGACCCTGGCGGGGCATGTCGTCATCGGCGACTGGGTCACCCTCGGCGGCTTCGTGGGCGTGCACCAGTTCGTGAAGATCGGCGACCACGTGATGGTGGGGGCGTCGTGCGTCGTGCTGCAGGACGTGCCGCCCTACGTGACCATCGCGGGCAACCCGTGCGCGCCGCACGGGGTGAACTCGCGCGGCCTCGAGCGCCGCGGCTTCACCGCCGACTCGATCGCCGCCGTCAAGCGGGCGTACCGCACGCTCTACCGCTCGGGCCTGTCGCTTGCCGAGGCGCGCGCGGAGATCGAGCGCCAGGCCGCCGAGCACGCGGAGCTCAAGCCCATGGCCGAATTCCTCGCATCCACGCCGCGCGGCCTGCTGAGATAGATCCATGAGGATCGCCATCGTGGCCGGGGAGGCCTCCGGGGACCTGCTGGGGGCCGCGCTGATCCGCGCCGTGAAGGAGCGCTTCCCCGACGCCCGCTTCGAGGGCATCGCGGGCCCCAAGATGATGGCCGAGGGCGCGGTGAGCCATGTCCCCATGGAGAAGCTCGCGGTGCGCGGGATCGTCGAGGTGCTCAAGCACGTGCGCGAGATCCTCGCCATCCGCCGCACGCTCACGCGGCGCCTGCTCGAGGAGCGTCCGGACCTCTTCATCGGCATCGACGCTCCCGACTTCTGCCTGCCGCTCGAGGCGAGGCTCAAGGCCGCGGGCATCCCCACGATCCACTACGTGAGCCCGTCGGTATGGGCGTGGCGGCCGGAGCGGCTGCAGAAGATCGCGCACGCCGTGAGCCGCATGCTCGTGCTCTTCCCGTTCGAGCAGCCGATCTACGAGCGCGCCGGGATCCCCGTGAGCTTCGTGGGCCACCCGCTCGCCGACGCCATGCCGATCGATCCGGACCGGGACGGAGCGCGCACGCAGTTGCGCCTGGCGCGGGCGGGAACCACCGTGGCGCTGCTGCCCGGCAGCCGCCTGGGCGAGCTCGAGCTGCACGCCGACCTCATGATCGAGACCGCGCGCGCCATGCATGCGCGCCGTCCGGACACGCGCTTCTTCGTGCCGCTCGCGACGCGCGAGACGCGGGACTACTTCGAGCGGCGGATCTACGCGCTCGAGGCGCGGGAGCTGCCCATCACGATCCTCTTCGGCCACGCGTCGCTGGCGCTCACCTCGGCCGACGTGGCGCTGGTCGCGAGCGGCACGGCCACCCTCGAGGCGGCGCTCGCGCGCTGCCCGATGGTCGTCACGTACAAGCTCAGGCCCCTCACGTACCGGCTGGTCAAGCGCCGCGCGCTGCTGCCGTACTTCAGCCTGCCCAACATCCTCTCGGGCGAGTTCATCGTGCCGGAGATCCTGCAGGACGACGCCACGCCGCAGACCCTCGCGCAGGCGCTGGGCAACTGGCTCGACCACAAGGAGGCGCGCGTCGCGGTGCGCGGCCGCTTCGCGCGCATCCACCGCAGCCTCGCGGTCGGCCACGAGGGACGTGTCATCGAGGCGCTGATGCCGTATCTTGGCGGGCATGCGCCGAGCGCCGACCCGCGAGCTTCCATCCCCGTCCCCGCGCCTCTGCGGGGTTGACGAGGCCGGACGCGGCCCCCTCGCGGGCGCCGTCTTCGCCGCCGCCGTGATCCTCGATCCCGCCCGGCCGATCCGCGGCCTCGCCGATTCCAAGGTTCTCGCCGCGGCGACCCGGCTCAAGCTCGCCGATCGCATCCGCGAGAAGGCCGTCGCGTGGGCCGTCGCCTTCGCGAGCGTCGAGGAGATCGACACCCTCAACATCCTGCAGGCGACGCTGCTCGCCATGCGCCGCGCGGTGGAAGCGCTGCCGCTCGAGCCCGAGGAAGTCTGCGTCGACGGGATGCACGTGCCGGCGGTGCGTTTCCCGTGCCGCGCGATCGTCGACGGCGACGCGCGGGTGCGCGCCATCTCCGCCGCGTCGATCCTGGCGAAGACCGCGCGCGATGCGGAGATGGTGGAGCTGGATCGCCGCTTTCCCGGATACGGCTTCGCGAACCACAAGGGATATGGCACGCCGGAGCATCTCGCCGCGTTGCGCTTGCACGGCGTATGCGAGATCCACCGGCGCACCTTCGAGCCCGTGCAGATGCGCCTGCTGCAGGAGGAGCTGCCGTTTTGACGCCGAAGAAGATCTCGTCGCGCGACAACGCGGCGTACAAGGCGATGGCGAAGCTCGCGTCGAATGCCTCGGAGCGGCGCCGCACGGGGCTCACGGTGCTGGACGGCACGCACCTGGTGGCGGCCTTCCTCGATTCCGGCCGCAGGCCCGAGCAGGTGATGGTGAACGCGGCCGGCCTCGGAGACGCGGAAATCGCGCGGCTGCTTGAGCGTTGCACACCGGCACCGGTGCTGCTGCTCGCCGATGCGCTCTTCGATTCGCTCTCCACGGTGCAGTCGCCCACGGGCATCCTCGCGTCCGTGCGCACGCCGCCGCCCGCGGAGGTGAGTGCGCAGGCGCCGCTGGTGCTCTACCTCGAGGACATCCAGGATCCCGGCAACGTCGGCACGCTGCTGCGCAGCGCGGCCGCCGCGGGTGCGAGCGACGTGGTGCTCTCGCCGCGCTGCGCGTTCGCCTGGTCGCCGAAGGTGCTGCGCGCCGGCATGGGCGCGCACTTCGCGCTCAACATCGTCGAAGGCATGGAGGCCGCCGATTTCCTGGGCCGCTACCGGGGCGCATCCGTCGCGCTCGACGCGGGCAGCTCCCGCTCGCTCTACGAGCTCGACCTTCGTGCGCCCACGGCCTTCCTCGTGGGCAACGAGGGCGCTGGCCTCACCGAGGCGGCGAGGCGTACGGCGCGCGAGCGGGCGCGCATCCCGATGCCCGGCGCCATGGAGTCGCTCAATGCGGCGACCGCGGGCTCGATCTGCCTGTTCGAGGCCGTGCGCCAGCGCGGTGCCGGAAAGCAGGCCGCGGAAATCGAGCCCGGCCTGCGCCGGGGTGGCGGCACGAGGAGGAAGACAGCGCCGTGAGCCCGCAGCGACAGTTCCGCTACTACGAGTTCGTGATGGCCGCCTTCGTGACGGTCCTCATCTGCTCCAACCTGATCGGGCCGGCGAAGATCGCGCACCTGCGGCTGCCCGGGGTGGGCGACGTGATCTTCGGCGCCGGCGTGCTCTTCTTTCCCATCTCGTACGTCTTCGGCGACGTGCTGACCGAGGTGTACGGCTATGCGCGCAGCCGTCGCGTGATCTGGGCCGGCTTCGGCGCGCTCGCCTTCGCGGCGCTCATGGCGTTCGTGGTGGTGGCGCTTCCGCCCGCGCCGGACTGGAAGAACCAGCCCGCCTACGAGATCGCGTTCGGCTCGACGTGGCGGATCGCGCTCGCATCCATGCTCGCCTATTTCGTGGGCGAATTCGTGAACTCCTTCGTGCTCGCCAAGATGAAGATCTGGACCTCCGGCCGGTGGCTCTGGACGCGCACCATCGGATCCACGATCTTCGGCGAGGGCGTGGACTCGCTGCTCTTCTATCCGCTCGCCTTCTACGGCACCGGCATCATTCCCGACTCGCTGCTGCCGCGCGTCATGCTCTCGCAGTTCATCGCGAAGGTGGCGGTCGAGGTGGTCTTCACGCCCGTGACGTACAAGGTCGTGGGCTTCCTCAAGCGCGCCGAGCAGGAGGACTACTACGACCGGGACACCCGCTTCACGCCCTTTTCGCTCAAGGTGTAGGCGCGTGGCGCGGCTCGCACTCCGCACGGCCATCGCTACCGCCGGCCTGTTGCTGGCCGCCGGCGTGCACGCGGCCGAGCGGCCCCGCGTGGGCCTGGTCCTCGGCGGCGGCGGCGCGCGCGGCGGCGCGCACCTCGGCGTGCTGGAAGTGCTGGAGCAGCTGCACGTGCCGGTCGATTGCATCGCGGGCACGAGCATGGGGGCGCTCGTGGGCGGCGCCTATGCCACGGGCGTGCCGCCCGCGGAGATCGAGGATCTCGTGCGCCGCACCGACTGGATCCGCATCTTCGACGACAGCGCGGGGCGCGAGGCGGTGGACATCCGGCGCAAGGAGATGGACGACCGCTTCTACTCCGCGCTCGAGCTGGGCGTCTCGCGCCACGGGCTCGAGTTCCGCGAGGGCGCGCTCGCCGGCGAGAAGCTCAAGCTGTTCTTCAACCAGCTGGTGCGCTCCGACCTCGGCGATCGCGAGATCGAGCAGCTGCGCATGCCGCTCGCCATCATGGCGACCGACATCGGCACCGGCGAGCGCGTCGCGATCCGCAGCGGCAGCCTCACCAGCGCGATGCGCGGGAGCATGTCCGTGCCCGGGCTGCTGGAGCCGGTCTCGCGCGAGGGGCGCAAGCTGGTCGACGGCGGCCTCACGGACAACCTGCCCGTGGCGGAGGTGCGCGCGCTTTGCCATCCCGACGTGCTCATCGTGGTGAACGTCGGCTCGCCGCTGCTCAAGCCCGAGCAGGTGAAGGGCATCGGCACGGTGCTGGGCCAGGTCGTGAACCTCCTCACCGAGCAGAACGTGGAGGCCTCGCTCAAGCGGCTGCAGCCCGGCGATGTGTACATCCAGCCCGACCTGGGAAACATCGGCGCCACGGAGTTCACCCGCCAGCTCGAGGCGGCGGACAAGGGACGCGCCGCGGCGCAGGCCATGACCGCCGAGCTCCAGCGGCTCGCCGCGCCGCCCGAACAATACGCCGCGTGGCAGCAGCAGCTGCGCCTGGCGGAGCCGCCGGCGGCCCCGGTCATCGACCAGGTCGAGGTCGCGCACACGCGCTTCGTGAATCCGGAAACCATCCGCAGCGGCATCCGCCAGGAGGAGGGCCAGCCGCTCGACAGCACGAAGCTCGCCGCGGACCTGGTGCGCGAGTTCAGCCAGGGCGACCTCAACTCGCTCGACTACAGCGTGGCGACCCAGCGCGATCGCACGATCCTGCGCATCACGCCGGTGGAGAAGCCGTGGGGTCCCGGCTACCTGCGCTTCGGCCTGAACCTCGCATCGGACTTCCGCAGCGAATCCGACTACAACCTGCGCGCGCTCTATCGCCGCACGTGGGTGAACCGGTACGGCGGCGAGCTCCTCGTGGGCGGGCAGATCGGCTCGGAGCAGAACATCACGACCGAATTCTTCCAGCCCGTCGACCTGCGCCACATCTTCTTCGTGCGGCCATACGCGGGAACGGGGCTGCGCAAGATGCCGATCTACCAGGGCGTCGACCGGCTCGCCGTCTATCGCGTGCAGGACACGCGGGGCGGCCTGGGACTGGGCGCCAACCTGGGCGTCGATGCGCAGGCGTCGGTCGGTTGGGTCGAGCGCCGCCTCGGTGCGGTGCTCGACACGGGACCGGACTCCTTCCTCAACTTGACCCAGACGGTCGGCGGTCCGACGGCGCGCGTTTCCCTCGATACGTACGACCAGCCCTTCTTCCCGCGGCGCGGGATGCGGCTCGACGCCACTTACTTCGATGCGCGCCGTGCCACCCAGGCGGACAAGTACTCGCGGGCCGAGGCGCGATGGGGCGGCGCCTTCTCGTATGGGCGCTGGTCCTATCTCGCGGGACTGGAGGGCGGCGATACGCGCGGCGGCCAGGTCCCGCTGGGCGATGCGTTCACGCTCGGCGGCCCGCGCCGGCTCTCGGGATTCGCGAACGAGCAGCTGCTGGGCGGGCGCTATACCTTCGGGCGCGTCGAGGCCCAGTACCGCCTGCAATATGCCTCGCCGCTCTGGGGGCTCACGCTAATCGGCGGAGTCGCGGCCGAGACGGGACGGATGGACAAGCCGCTGGTGCCCGACTCGCTCATGGGCTGGCAGCACTCGTTGAGCGCCTACCTCGCCGCCAACACCTTCCTCGGCCCGGTGTACTTCGGCGTGGCCGACGCGAAGCACGGCCGCGGCCGCTTCTACCTCTTCATCGGAACACCGTGACGTCAGCGCGCGGCCGTGAGGTCGTGCCCGCACTTCCAGCAGAGATCGAAGGAGGGGGGATTCTCCTCGGCGCACTCGGGGCACTTCACCGGCGCGCCGGTCGTGCGGGTGGTGAGGTATTCGTCGATGAGCGCCTTGGCGCGCCCGGCCTGGGCATCCTGCTCGACCCACACTTGCGGCAGCGACGCCTCGATCGGGAGCTCGCCGGCGAGGCTCGCGGCATTCGCGTTGAAGATGCGGGCGCCAATGCCGCGATGGCCGAGCAGGTCGACGAGGAGCTGCGCCTCCGGGAGGTTGGTCGCGGCGTGGACGCGCTTCAGAACTTCACCGAGGCGGTCAGCCCCGCGCCCTCATCCTTGATGCCGGAGCGCGACTGGATGCTGTACAGGTTGAGCGCCAGCGCGAAACGCGGCATCACGTACCCGCTCACGCCACCGGCCCAGGTGACGAAATCGCGGTCCGGGTTGTATGCCGGCAGGTCGTAGCTGTTGCCGGTGGCGGCGAGCGAGAGCGGCATCGCGGTCACCATGCGCCCGTCGTCGCGGCGCTCGCGGTCCGCGGTCACGCGGATCCACGGCGTCCATCCGGCGAAATCGGCGCTGGCCGCGATGCCCAGGCCCCATACCTCGGAATTGCGCGACTGGTCGGCGATGTGCAGGTTGGCGGAGCCGGCATTCGATTCGTCGAAGCCGTTGATGTCGTATTTCCCCGAGTTCAGCGTGGCCACCGGCCCGACCCGCACGCCGCGGAAGCGGAAGTCGTAGCCCGCCGTGAAGAAGGCCGACGAGCTCGAGCCTTCCGGGCTTGCCGTCGCGGTGCGCGTGGCCGGCCCGAGGAAGATATTGCGCTGCACGTCGTGGAACTTGAGGTTGCCCACGCTCACGACGCCCGTGCCGTAGAAGCCGGCCCAGTCCACCGCGCCGAAGAACGAGACCGCGCGATCGCGCGTCTTGAACGTGCCCGCGTTGGATCCGAACGTCCCGTCGAGGTCGCCCTGGCTCAAAGCAGCGCCGAGGGTGACCGTGTCGGAGATCCGCGAGGCGATCCCCACCGCGACGCTGCGCACGCTGCTGTCGAGGCCGGAGATGCCGCCGCCCTGGTCGACGTCGAACGAGCCGCCGCCGATGTTCCCGAAGAGATGCCAGCCGCCCACGGGGCCGCGGCGCTGCGCGAGCATGCCGTCGTTCAGCGTGCGCACGACCGACTCGCGCACCGGCAATGCCGACTCGGCGAGCATCGAGTACTGGATCGGCCCGTCGATGAGCGACTCGGTGAAGCCCGCGATGATCGCGTGCACGCCGGTGGTCGGGTGCACGCTGTCGGCGAACGTATATGTGGTCGAGGCGTTGGGCGCCACGAGGTTGGATGGGTTGCAGAAGAACGAGGTCACGCTCGAAGCGGTGGTGATCGGCGGGAACGGCCCGCACGCGAGCGACGTCGTGTTGCTGAATCCATACGTGGCGGGACTCGCGCGCACCTCGGCAAAGAGCGAGAACGCGTCGACCGGGATCACGCGGATACCCGCGCTCGCGAGACCCGACCACAGCGTGGTGTTGTAGCCGGCGGAGAGCTGCGTCACGGCGGCGCCCGTGGCGCCGGTGTTCGAGAACGCGGGCGTGGCGCCGATGTCCGGCAGGCCGAAGACCATGATGTAGCGCGCGCCCGCGGCTTGCAGGCGGCCGATCTGCTGGATCTCGGCGGCCGCGGCCCCCAGCACGTTGGCCTGCAGCTGGGTTGCGGTGATCTGCCCGGCCTGCAGCGCGCCCAGGTTGTAGAAGACGTCGTTCGCGCCGGCCCAGATCGCGTAGAGCGTGTTGGGATTCGCGGCGCCGCCCGTCGCGGCGAGGTATTCGGCGATCTGCGAGCTCACGGGGCGCTCCGGCATGCCGGGCGGGGTGCTCACGCCGGGCGAGGAGGCGACGCGCGCGCCGCCCTGCGCATAGATGTTGCCGCCGGCGTTGCTCGGTCCCGGCGTCGTGCCGTAGTACTGGGAGACGAGCTCGGACCACACGGGCCCCGGGTTCGTGGTGAAGCGGCCCATGCCCGCCACGACCGAAGCCGGCAGGCCGAGCCCGAGCAGGAACGGGCGGAAGTAGCCGGCGTCGGACAGGCTGTCGCCGAAGACGACCACGTTGTTGAAGACCCCCGGGTTGCTCGTCCGCTGCGCCATGGCGGCGGGAGCGGCGGCGAGGAGGGCGGATGCGACGAGGGCGGGCAGTAGGCGCTTCGTTTTCATATCCTCTCCTGGGCGGTGTTGTTGTATTGCGGCGGATTATAGGGGACGCACCCCGATCGCGCCTGACAGAATCGCGGTGCCTCCCCGGGTCAGTAAACCCGGCGGACCAGGTGCGCCTCGTGCAGCATGTGGGTCGCGATCTCCTCGATCGACTTGGTGGTGGAGTCGAGGTACGGGATGCCGGCCTGCTTCATGAGGCGCTCGGCGGCCGACACCTCGTAGCGGCAGTTCTCCACCGAGGCGTAGCGCGAGTCGGGACGGCGCTCGCTGCGGATGTAGTGCAGGCGCTCGGGCGCGATGGACAGGCCCCAGACCTTGCCCTTGAGCGCGCCCAGCGGCGAGGGCAGGCGGTTCGCCTCGAGGTCCTCGGGAATCAGGGGATAGTTCGCCGCCTTGATGCCGAACTGCATCGCCATGTAGAGGCAGGTCGGCGTCTTGCCGCTGCGGGAGACGCCGACCAGCACGATGTCGGCGTCCTCGAGCCCGCGGTGGGTGACCCCGTCGTCGTGGGCGAGGGTGTAGTTGATCGCCTCGATGCGGTGGTTGTAGTCCTTGACGTTGGCGACGCTGTGGCTCTTGCCCACCGCGTGCATCGAGCGCATGCCGAGCTCGTTCTCGAGCGGCACGATGAAGCGCTCGAAGACGTCGAGCACCAGCGCGTCGCACTTGTTGATCTCGAAGCGCACGGCGTCGTCCACGATGGAACTGAAGAGGAGCGGCCGCTGTCCCGACTCGCGATGCGCTTCGTTCACCTGCGCCACGACCTGGATCGCCTTCGGGATCGTGTCGATGAAGGGCAGCGTCACGCGCAGCGTGTCGAGCTCGTTGAACTGGGTGAGGAGCGAAGAGCCGAGCGCCTCGACGGTGATGCCGGTGCGGTCGGAGACGAAGAACACGCGCTTGCGGGACATGGTCTATCCGGAGGGCGGGGGGGTCTGATGGTGCGGCGCAACATTGTCATGCCGCGGCCGATATAATGGCAAATCCCCCGGGACCCCTCGCAATCCGACCAACAACTCGAGAGTCACGAACATGGCCGACCGCTACGTCCTCCCCCTGGAATCCTTGCGCATGACCGACGTGGGCAAGGTCGGGGGCAAGAACGCATCCCTGGGCGAACTCATCAGCCAGCTCGCGTCCGCGGGCGTGCGGGTGCCGGGCGGTTTCGCCACGACGGCGGCCGCGTTCGACGACTTCCTCGCGCACAACCAGCTCGCCGGGCGCATCGAGGCGCACCTCGCGAAGCTGGACGTCGAGGACGTGCAGGCGCTGGCCCGCGCGGGCCGCGAGATCCGCGGCTGGGTCGAGGCCGCCGCGCTCCCGCCGGAGCTCGAGCGCCAGGTCCGCGACGAGTATGCGCGCGTCGCGAAGGGCGACGACCGCGCCTCGTTCGCCGTGCGCTCCTCCGCCACCGCCGAGGACCTGCCCGACGCGTCCTTCGCCGGCCAGCAGGAAACCTATCTCAACATCCGCGGCATCGAGCACATCCTCGAGGCCGTGAAGCGCGTCTTCGCCTCGCTCTACAACGACCGCGCCATCGCCTACCGGGTGCACAAGGGCTTCTCCCACGCCGAGGTCTCGATCTCGGCGGGCATCCAGAGGATGGTGCGCAGCGACCTGGGCGCCGCGGGCGTGATGTTCACGATGGACACGGAGTCGGGCTTCCGCGAGGTGGTCTTCATCACGTCGAGCTACGGCCTGGGCGAGATGGTCGTGCAGGGCGCGGTCAATCCCGACGAGTTCTACGTCTCCAAGCTCGTGCTCGGCAACGGCAAGCCGGCGGTGCTGCGCCGGGCGCTCGGCACCAAGGCGATCAAGATGGTCTTCGACACCGCCGCCCAGGCCGGCAAGTCGGTGAAGGAGATGGACGTGGCGCAGGCCGACCGCGACCGCTTCTCGCTCACCGATGCCCAGGTCGAGGAGCTCGCCCGCTATGCGATGTCGATCGAGAAGCACTACGGGCGCCCCATGGACATCGAGTGGGGCCTGGACGGCGAGGACGGCAAGCTCTACATCCTGCAGGCGCGTCCGGAGACGGTGAAGAGCCAGGAGAAGCGCCGCGACACGCTCACGCGCTATCGCATCGGCAAGCGCGGCGAGGTCCTGGCGTCGGGCCGCGCGATCGGCTCGAAGATCGGCCAGGGCCGCGTGCGCGTGATCGTGAACGTGTCCGAGATCGGCCGCGTGCAGGACGGCGACGTGCTCGTGACCGACATGACCGACCCGAACTGGGAGCCGGTGATGAAGCGCGCATCGGCCATCATCACCAACCGCGGCGGGCGCACGTGCCACGCCGCCATCATCGCGCGCGAGCTGGGCGTGCCGGCGGTGGTGGGCTGCGAGGACGCGACCGACAAGCTCAAGGAAGGCGCCGAGGTCACCGTGTCCTGCGCCGAGGGCGACACGGGCTACATCTACGCGGGCAAGATGGATTTCGAGGCGGTGGAGGTGAAGCTCGACCGCATGCCGCAGATCCCGGTGAAGATCGCGATGAACGTGGGCAACCCGCAGCTCGCGTTCGACTTCTGCCAGCTGCCCAACGACGGCGTGGGCCTCGCGCGCCTGGAGTTCATCATCTCGAACACCATCGGCATCCATCCACGCGCGTGCCTGGAGTACGACCGCATCTCGCCGGACCTGCGCGCGCAGGTGGCACGCCAGTCACGCGGCTACGAGAACCCGGTCAGCTTCTACACCGAGAAGATCGTCGAAGGGGTCGCCACGATCGCCGCGGCGTTCTGGCCGAAGAAGGTCATCGTGCGCCTCTCCGACTTCAAGTCGAACGAGTACCGCAACCTCATCGGCGGCGCCCACTACGAGCCGAACGAGGAGAACCCGATGCTGGGCTTCCGCGGCGCCTCGCGCTACATCTCGCAGGCGTTCCGCGAGAGCTTCCGCCTCGAATGCGAGGCGATGAAGAAGGTGCGCGACGTGATGGGGCTCACCAACGTCGAGATCATGATCCCGTTCGTGCGCACCGTCGCCGAGGGCGAGCGCGTGCTCGCGATCCTCAAGGAGAACGGCCTCGAGCGCGGCAAGAACGGCCTGAAGGTCGTCATGATGTGCGAGATCCCGTCGAACGCCATCCTCGCCGACGAGTTCCTCAAGCACTTCGACGGCTTCTCCATCGGCTCGAACGACATGACGCAGCTCACCCTCGCGCTCGACCGCGACTCCGGCCTCGTGATGGAGGCGTTCGACGAGCGCGACGCGGCGGTGAAGCGCATGCTGCACCTGGCGATCCAGGCCTGCCGCAAGGCCAACAAGTACGTCGGCATCTGCGGCCAGGGCCCGAGCGACTATCCCGACCTCGCCGAGTGGCTGATGTCCGAAGGCATCGAATCGATGTCGCTCAATCCGGACACCGTGGTGGAAACCTGGCTGCACCTCGCCAAGGCGGCGGCGCCGGCCAAGGCGGGCGCGCAGTAAAAGCGGGAAACCCGACTGCGCCCCGGGTTTCTTGTCGCCTATACTTGGGCGTTATGCCGCACTGGCGCCTCGCCCCCTTCGAAAAGCTCTCGCCGCAGGAAGTCCATGACATGCTGCGCGCGCGCGCGGACGTCTTCGTGGTGGAGCAGGCGTGCGTGTTTCCCGACATCGACGGACGCGATCCGGAGTGCTGGCACCTCATCGGCCGCGCCGGCGCGGGACCGCGCTCGCCCGTCATCGCGTATTGCCGGCTCGTGCCTGCGCGGGTGAAGTACGAGGAGCCGTCCATCGGACGCGTGCTCACCACGGCCGCGGGACGCCGCCAGGGCCTGGGACGCGAGCTCGTGCGCGAGGCCCTCGCCCGCCTCGATGCCCTCTGGCCCGGCCACGCGGTGCGCATCGGGGCGCAGCTCCATCTCGAGCGCTTCTACGCGAGCTTCGGGTTCGCGCGCGTCTCCGAGCCGTACGACGAGGACGGCATCCAGCACATCGACATGGTGCGCGCCGCCCGAAGCCAACAACACGCCTGAAGGAATTTCCATGGCCGCATCCCTCGCCGGCAAGACGGCGCTCATCACCGGTTCCACCAGCGGCATCGGGCGCGGCATCGCCGAGCTCTTCGCGCGGGAAGGCGCCAATGTCGTCCTCAACGGCTTCGGCGACGCGAGGCAGATCGAGGCCTTGCGCCTGGGTCTCGAGAAGCAGCATCGCGTGAAGGCGTCGTACGATCCGGCGGACATGGCGAAGCCCGAAGAGATCCGTGCCATGGTCCAGCGCGCGCAGGAGTCCCACGGCCGCGTGGATATCCTCGTGAACAATGCGGGCATCCAGCACGTGGCCCCCGTGGACGAGTTTCCGCCCGAGAAGTGGGACGCGATCATCGCGATCAACCTGTCGTCGGCCTTCCACGCGACGCGCGCGGCACTCCCCGGGATGAAGCAGGCGAAGTGGGGGCGCGTCATCAACATCGCCTCCGCCCATGGCCTCGTCGCCTCGCCGTTCAAGAGCGCCTACGTGGCGGCGAAGCACGGCGTGGTGGGATTCACCAAGGCGCTCGCCCTCGAGGTCGCCGAGCAGGGCATCACGGCCAACTCGATCTGCCCGGGATACGTGATGACGCCGATCGTGGAGAAGCAGATCGACGACCAGGCGAAGGTGCACGGCGTGCCGCGCGAGAACGTGATCCGCGACGTGATCCTCGCGCCCCAGCCGACGAAGCAGTTCGTGAAGGTCGAGGATGTCGCCGCGATGGCGCTCTACCTCACCTCCGATGCGGCGGCGCAGGTGAACGGCGCGGCGCTCTCGATCGACGGCGGCTGGACCGCGCGCTGATGCTGCGCCGCCGGCACAAGACGCCGAAGGTCGCCGCGCCGCGCGAGGGCGGCACCGCGCGCACGCCGCGCTCGCGCCGCCGGGCCCGCGAAGACGCGCCGGTCCCGCCCGATCTGAGGATCAAGCCGCACCCGCGCGCCGCCCCGGACTCGAAGCCCGAGCCGGCGAAGCCCCAGCCCCAGGCAGCGCCGAAAGCCGTGCCGGCGACGGAGTCTCCCGCGCAGGCGAAGGCGCACAAGCCATCAACGCAGCCGAAGCCGCCGGGCGCGGCGCGCAAGGCGCCGGTGCAGCCGCCGCGCGAGCGCCAGGCTGGCGCGATCCCCCCGGTGCTCGTCACCGGCTTCGAGCCGTTCGACGGCGACGACGCCAACCCGTCATGGGATGTGTGCACGCGACTGCCGCGCGAGGTCGCCGGGCTACGGATCGAGACGTGCCGCGTGCCGTGCGAGTTCCGCCGCGCGATCGAGGTGGTCGCCGCGGCGATCGAGACGCACGAGCCCTCGCTCGTCCTGTGCCTGGGACTCGCGAGCGGCCGCACGCACATGGGTGTCGAACGCGTCGCGATCAATTGCGACGACGCGCGCATTCCGGACAATGCGGGCGTGCAGCCCATGGACCAGCCCGTGGCGGCGAAGGGGCCGCCGGCCTACTTCGCGACGGTGCCGGTGAAGGCGATGGTAGCCGCCATGCACGAGCGGGGCGTGCCGGCCGAGGTCTCCAATTCGGCGGGCACGTTCGTGTGCAATCACCTCATGTACGGCGTGCTGCATTTCCTGGCCGCGAGCGGCATGGCGACGCGGGCGGGATTCATCCACGTGCCGCGCGCCGAGGGCATGGCGCTCGATGCGCGCGGCGTGGCCTCCATGTCGCTCGCGACGATGGCGCGCGGCGTGGAAGCGGCGATCGCCGCCGCGCACGCGCACTCCGAGGACATCGCCGCCACGGGCGGCTCGCTGGACTGAGGCCGCGATCATGAACGCCGACGAACCACTCTGGAAACCCACGGCCGCGCAGGTCGAGGGCGCGAACATGACGCGCTTCATGCGCTTCGTGAACGAGCGCCATGGGCTCGCGCTCGCCGATTACTTCGCGCTGCATCGCTGGTCGGTGGAGAGCCTCGAGGGCTTCTGGACGGCCGTTTGGGACTTCTGCGGGGTGATCGCGGAGACGCGCGGCGAGCGCGTGCTGGTCGATGCGCAGCGCATGCCGGGCGCGCGCTTCTTCCCCGATGCACGCCTCAACTTCGCGCAGAACCTGATGCGCCGCCGCGACGACGCCGAAGCGATCGTGTTCTGGGGCGAGGACAAGGTGAGGCGGCGCATGAGCTTCCGCGAGCTGCACGACAACGTGTCGCGCCTGCAGCAGGCGCTCGCCGGCGTGGGAGTGGGCGAGGGCGACCGCGTGGCGGCGTTCATGCCCAACATGCCCGAGACGGTCGTCGCCATGCTCGCGACGGCGAGCCTGGGCGCCACGTTCACCTCGTGCTCGCCGGATTTCGGCGTGCAAGGGGTGGTGGATCGATTCGGCCAGGTCGAGCCGAAGGTGCTCTTCTGCTGCGACGGCTACTTCTACAACGGCAAGACGGTCGAGACCCTCCCGCGCATCGCGCAGATCGTGCAGCACCTGCCGACGGTGCACCACGTGGTCGTCGTGCCGTACATCTCGCAGCGTCCGGACGTGGACGTCGTGCCGCGCGCGTGGGCGCTCGCCGATTTCGTGGCACCCTTCGCCGCGCGCGACATGACCTTCGCGCCGATGCCGTTCAACCACCCGCTCTACATCCTCTATTCGAGCGGCACGACCGGCGTGCCGAAGTGCATCGTGCACGGCGCGGGCGGCGTGCTGCTGATGCACCTGAAGGAGCACGTCGTCCACTGCGACATCCGGCCGGACGACCGCGTCTTCTGGTTCACGACGTGCGGCTGGATGATGTGGAACTGGCTCGTCTCGGCGCTCGCGGCGCAGGCGACCTTGCTGCTCTACGACGGCTCGCCCTTCAGCGGGCGCGGCACGGTCCTCTTCGACTACGCCGACGGCGAGGGCATGACGCACTTCGGCACGTCGGCCAAGTTCATCGACGCGGCGGCGAAGCTCGGGCTCGAGCCGATGAAGACCCACCGGCTCTCCTCGGTCCGCACGATGCTCTCCACGGGCTCCCCTCTCGCGCCGGAGGGCTTCGACTATGTCTATGAGCGCGTGAAGCGCGACCTGCAGCTCGCGTCCGTGAGCGGGGGGACGGACCTCGTCGCGTGCTTCGCCGGCGGCTCGCCGATCCTCCCGGTGTGGCGCGGCGAGTTGCAGTGCCGCATGCTGGGCATGGACGTGCAGGTCTTCGACGATGACGGGCACGCGCTGCCGCCGGGCGAGAAGGGGGAGCTCGTCTGCACCCGGCCTTTCCCGACGATGCCCCTCGGGTTCTGGAACGATCCCGACGGCTCGAAATATCACGCGGCCTACTACGAGAAATTCCCGAATGTCTGGCGCCACGGCGACTGGTGCGAGGTCACGCGCCATGGCGGGATGGTGATCTATGGCCGCTCCGACGCCGTGCTCAATCCCGGCGGCGTGCGCATCGGCACGGCGGAGATCTATCGCCAGGTCGAGAAGCTCGAGGAAGTGGTCGAGTCGATCGTCATCGGCCAGGACTGGCAGAAGGACGTGCGCGTCGTGCTCTTCGTGCGCCTGCGCGAAGGGCTCGAGCTGGACGAGGCGCTGCAGAAGCGCATCAAGGACGTGATCCGCGACAACACGACGCCGCGCCATGTCCCCGCGGTGATCCTGCAGGTGCCCGACATCCCGCGGACCAAGAGCAACAAGATCGTGGAGCTCGCCGTGCGCGCCGTGGTGCACGGGCATCCGGTGAAGAATGCCGAGGCGCTCGCCAACCCCGAGGCGCTCGAGCACTTCAAGTCAAGACCCGAGCTCGCCGTAACGACAGGGGACAGACCCCTGTTGTCATGATGCGGAACAGCCGTTCCGCCGGATGACAACCGTGGTCTGTCCCCTGTCGTTCAGGCGGCGTGGGATTCGAGCGAGATCTCGCCCGCGCCGGGACGGGCCAGGCGCTGTGCGACGAGGTTGCCCAGGAAATCGGCGTCGTAGACGGCAAGCAGGTGCGGCTGGTGGCGCGGCAGGTAATAGCGGAGCTGCTCGCGCACGTCGGGAATGGCGCAGAGCTCGTCCCAGGTGCGCTCGTCCCACTGGAAGCGAAGGCCCAGCTCGCGGAAGGCCCGGTTCACGGAATGGCGGTCGGCTGTCATGCGGAATTCCTCCTCGGTACGCTTCCAGCCTATTCCCGCGCGGGGTTAAGTAAAAGTAAAATGTCCTAACACATTCATTAAACGAATACTTAATGAAGAACGCGACCCTGCGCCAGCTCCGCGTGTTCGAAAGCGCCGCGCGCCACCTGTCCCTCACGCGCGCCGCGGAGGAGCTGCACCTCACGCCGCCGGCCATCTCGATCCAGATCCGCCAGCTCGAGGGCCATGCCCATGCCGAGCTCTTCGAGCGCCTGGGGCGCGGCCTGCGGCTCACGCAGGCGGGCACCGCGGTCCTCGCCCATGCCCGCGAGATCCTCGGGCACATCCGGGCCTCGGAGGAGGCGATCGCCGGGCTCGCCTCCCTCGAGCAAGGCCTGCTCGACGTGGCGGTCATCAACGCCGGCGACCATTTCTTCCCGTGGCTCGTGAAGGCCTTCCGGGAACGGCACCCCGGCATCCGCGTGCGCCTCGCCGTCGGCAACCGCGACGAGCTGCTGGAACGGCTCGCGGACCACGAGGTCGATCTCGCCGTGATGAGCCATCCGCCCGCCCAGCGCGATTTCGACGCGCACGCGTTCGCACCGCATCCCCACGTCATCGTGGCCCCTCCCGGGCATCGTCTCGCGGGGAGGCGCCCGGTGGCGCTCGAGGCGGTCGCGTGCGAGCCTCTCATCACGCGCGAGCCCGGCTCCGCCACGCGCCTCGCCATGGACCAGGCCTTCGCGGAGTCGGGCATCGTGCCGCGCATCGACATGGAGATCGCGAGCAACGAGACGATCAAGCAATCGGTCGCCGCGGGATTCGGCCTGGGCTTCCTCTCCGGGCACGCGGTGCAGCAGGAGCTGGCCCTCGGCACGCTGGCGGTCGTGCCCGTGCGCGGCTTCCCCGTGATGCGCCAGTGGTACGTCGTCACCGTGCACGAGCGGCAGCTGCCGCCGATCGCCGAGGCGTTCCGCGCCTTCGTGCTGAAGGAGGGCGCACGCCTCATCCGGAAGCGCTCGGGGTGAAGGTGCGCTCGCCCACGTTCTACGCATGGCTGTCGCTCGCGACATCCATGGTCACCATCACGCTCAAGTTCTCGGCCTATTTCCTCACCGGCTCCGTCGGCCTGCTGTCGGATGCGGTGGAGGCGCTGGTCAACATCGCCGCCGCGCTGGTGGCGCTCGCCGTGCTCGCCTATGCCGCGGGCGCGCCGGATCGCGAGCACAATTTCGGCCACGAGAAAGCGCAGTACTTCTCGAGCGGCATCGAGGGCGCGCTCGTCTTCGTGGCGGCCGGGGCGATCATCTGGACCTCGATCCCGCGCCTGTTGCATCCGGCGCCGATCGAGCAGGTGTCGCTCGGCCTCACGCTTTCGGTGCTCGCGTCCCTCGCCAATGCCGGCTGCGCCTGGATCATGCTGCGCGCGGCGCGCGTGCACCGCTCCATCACGCTCGAGGCCGATGCGCGCCACCTGCTCACGGACGTCTGGACCACGGTCGGTGTCGTCGTGGGGGTGCTGCTGGTGCAGGGCACGGGCATCCTGCGCCTCGACCCGATCATCGCCATCGTGGTCGCCATCCAGATCCTCTGGACCGGCACGCAGCTCATCACGCGGTCGTTCCATGGGCTGATGGATCGCGCCATTCCCGATGCCGACCGCGCGGTGATCATCGAGGTGCTGGAGAAGCTGCGCCACCAGGGCGGCGACTACCACGCGCTGCGCACGCGCGAGTCCGGCGCCAAGAGCTTCGTCGACGTGCACATCCTGGTGCCCGGCCGCATGAGCGTGCAGGACGGCCACGACCTCGTGGAGTCCCTCGAGAACGAGATCCGCGGGCGCCTGCCGCACGTCGAGGTGCTGACCCACCTCGAGCCCCTCGAGGATCCGAAGAGCTGGGACGACCCCGGCAACCCGCTCGCGGGCAGCTAGGGCTGCCAGGTCATCCCGGGATCGAGCGGGAAGATCGGCCGCGGCACGTGCCGATAGGGCACGCGCGAGAGGATCGGCGTCGTGAGGCCGGGCGCGTCCACCTCGATGATGCGCTCGTCGGGGAAGAGCAGGTCGAAAGCCGCGCGGAAGTGGCCGCGCGACTTGACGACGAGCGACCGCGTCGCCGCCAGGTCGATGCCGAAGCACTCGAACAGGGCGATGTCCTTCGCCTGCTGGCGCACGCTCATCACCACCACGCGGATGCCGTCCACCTGCAGCAGCGCCATGCGCCCGGTCTCGATGGTGTGGCCGGCCGAGATGCCGCGCTTGCCCACGATCGGGCCGTCATTGAGCGCCACGACTTCCGCCTCGGCCTCGAAGCGGCCGGAAAGCTCCTGGGTCTCGTCGCGGTTGAAGCGCGCGCGGAAGCGCGCCTTGCGGCCCTGCGCGTGCGCCTCGGCCGCGAGGACCGGATCGTAGAAGGGCCCGAGCAGGCAGCCGTGCACGCCGGCCTTGTGGAAGGACTCGAGGATCCACACCGTGTTGCCGCGGCCGCCGCCCCCGGGGTTGTCCGCCACGTCGGCGAAGAGCAGCGACGGACGCGACGGATCGCGGCCGCATTCGAGGGCCATCCGCGTCGCGTCCTCGATGGCGGTGAGCCTCGGCACGTAGCGCTCCCGGTCTTCCCAGGTCTTGCGTGCGATATCCCGGGCGAGGACCCGCGCGAGGCGCGCGTCGTCGCGGGTCGTCACGATGACGCTCATGCCGTTCTTCGGCGTGTCGCCCAGGGAAAATCCGCTCACGACCGAGACGTTCATCACGCGCGCATCGATCTTCGACTGGCCGTACGCGATGATGTCCGCATAGGGGCCGCTCTTCGTGTTCTGCGCCACCGAGGGCGGGATGAACGGCAGCTTCACGAACGACGCGGTGGCCTTCACGCCCGCCAGCATCTCGCGCAGCAGGCCCGCGCATTCGGCGCCGCGCTGCGCCATGTCGACGTGCGGATTGGTGCGATAGGCCACGAGAACGCTCGCGTTGTCCACCATGCGCTGCGAGACGTTGGCATGCAGGTCCAGGGTCGCGAGGATCGGCACGCCGGGGCCGACCCGCTTGCGCACGCGCTCGAGGAGCGCGCCTTCGGGGTCCGCCTCCTCCGTGCCGATGGCGGCCCCGTGCAGCGCGAGGAACACGCCCTCGACCGGAAGCGCCTCCTCCAGCCGCTGTGCATGGCCCTCGAGCACCTCGAGGAAGAAGCCGTGATCCACCGGCCCGCTCGCCCCGGCGGTCGCGCACACCAGGGGAAGCGCCTTCCACGGCCCGGAGCCATTCATCGCCTCGACGAATCCCGTGAGCGTGACGGGCGAGCGCGGATGCGCGCTCTTCCAGTCCGCTTCGAGCGCGGCGCCGGCCGCGACGAAGTGCTGGGCGAATTCCGCGCGCGTCGCGACGGGCGAGCGGCGGTTCGACTCGAGCATGAAGCCGCCGACGGCAATGCGGGGTGCGGGCATGGCGGGGATCGCTAGAATGGGGCGGTCATTCTACTGGGAGCGCGCCGATGCGCTGGATTTCCCTCGTCGTCGCGGGGCTCGTCTGGGCGGCCGGCGCGCACGCCCAGAACCTGGTGCTGGGAACCAAGCTCGAGCTCAACACGCTCGACCCGCATTTCTTCTCGGCCTTTCCGACCAACTCGTCCATGGAGTACTTCTACGACAAGCTGGTGGACTACGACCGCGACCTGCGGATCCGGCCGTCCCTCGCGGTCTCGTGGAAGGTGCTGGACGAGCGCACCTGGCGGTTCCGCCTGAGGCCGGGGGTCACGTTCCACGATGGCAGCCCGTTCACGGTGGACGACGTCATCTTCACCATCGAGCGCATCCCGGGCGTGCCGAATTCGCCGAACTCCTTCGTGCAGTTCACGCGCGGCATCGAATCGCTGCGCAAGGCGGACGACCTCACCCTCGACATCGTCACCAGGGGCCCGTATCCGCAGCTGCTTTCGGATCTCGCCAACATCTTCATCGTGAGCGCGCGCGCGGCGAAGGGCGCCACGACCGCCGATTTCAATTCCGGCAAGGCGGTCGTCGGCACCGGTCCCTACCGGCTGGTCGAGTGGGTGAACGGCGAGCGCCTCGTGGTCGAGCGCAACGAGAAGTACTGGGGAGCGCGCCCGGCCTGGGCGCGCGTCACCGAGCGCGTGATCGCGAAGGACCCCTCGCGCCTCGCCGCCCTTCTCGCGGGACAGGTGGACGCGATCGATGCGGTGCCGATCGCGGATCTCGAGCGCCTTCGCCGGGAGGGCCGCTTCGCCCTCTTCCGCGGTCCCGCCGCGCTCGTGCACTACGTGGCGCTCGATTCGAGCCGCGACGTGTCGCCCTTCGTGACCGCGAAGGATGGCCGGCCGCTCGCCGCCAATCCGCTCAAGGATCGCCGCGTGCGCAAGGCGCTGTCGCTCGCGATCAATCGCGACGCGATCGTGCGGCGCGTCATGGAAGGCAGCGCGCTGCCCGCGAGCCAGATGCTGTCGGCCACCTTCCCGTCGGCCAGCCATTCCCTCGAGCCCGACCCCTACGATCCGTCGCGCGCGCAGGCGCTGCTGCGCGAGGCGGGCTGGGGCGACGGCTTCCGCATCGTGCTGCACTCCACGGGCGATCGCTATCCCAGCGACGCGTCCATCGCGCAGGCCATCGCGCAGATGTGGACGCGCATCGGCCTCAAGGCCGAAGTCGAGGCGCTGCCGGGAGCCGTCTTCTTCACGCGCGCGTCGAAGCAGGAGTTCAGCGCATTCACCGCGCAATACGGCGCGGAGGACTCCATGAACAGCCTGCGTGCGCTGGTGGCCACCTCGGATCCGGCACGGGGCTATGGCACGGCGAACCGCACGCGCTATTCGAATCCCGGGGTCGATCGCCTCCTCGCCGACGCGCTCGCCACGTTCGACGATGCGGAGCGCCAGAGGAAGCTCGAGCGGGCGATCGACGCCGCGATGGCCGACACGCCGCTCATTCCCGTCTTCTACCCGATCCACGAGTTCGCGGCGAAGAAGGGCCTCATCGTCACGCCGCGCGCGCAGCGCCGGTTCAACGCATTGATGGTGACGCCGGCGAAAGGATGATCCTCGCGCCGGCCCTGCCCCGGGGAAGGCGCCGAAAAGCCGCGGCTCGAGGCCGGACGCCGCGCGAAACCTTCAACCTTCCCGGAATCCTGAAGTCCAAAGGTCCGTGCTGATCGAGCCTGCCGCGCGCGGCCTCTACTGCGAGGCCGGGGACTTCTACATCGACCCGTGGGAGCCGGTCGACCGGGCCGTCATCACCCATGCGCACGGCGACCACGCCCGACCCGGCAGCCGCGCCTACCTGAGTGCCGCATGCGGCGTGCCGGTCCTGCGCAGGCGGCTGGGCGAGGACGGGACGATCGAGGGGCTGGCGTACGGCGAGCCACGCATCCTCAACGGCGTCACCGTCTCGCTGCATCCCGCGGGGCACGTGCTGGGCAGCAGCCAGGTACGCATCGAGCACGGGGGCGAGGTCTGGGTCGTCTCGGGCGACTACAAGCTCGACCCGGATCCGACGTGCGAGCCGTTCGAGCCGGTGCGCTGCCACACGTTCGTGACCGAGTCCACGTTCGGGCTGCCGATATACCGCTGGCGCGAGCCGCGCGCGATCTTCGCCGGCATCGAGGCGTGGTGGCGCGCGAACCAGGTATCCGGGCGCGCGAGCCTCATCTTCGCCTACGCGTTCGGCAAGGCGCAGCGCATCCTGGCCTCGATCGACGCGGCGATCGGCCCGATCGTCGTGCACGGCGCGGTGGACTCGCTGAACGAGGGCTATCGCGCGTGCGGCGTGGCGCTTCCGCCGACGCGCCGCGTGGCCGACACCGACACGAAGCAGGACTACGCGGGGTCGCTCATCCTGGCGCCGCCTTCGGCGCAAGCGTCGCCGTGGCTGCGCCGCTTCGGCGATTACTCCGACGCCTTCGCCTCGGGCTGGATGGCGATTCGCGGCGCGCGCCGGCGCCGCGCGGTGGACCAGGGGTTCGTGCTCTCGGACCACGCCGACTGGCCGAGCCTCAACCGCGCGATCGAGGCCACCGGCGCGCAGCGCATCTTCGTGACCCACGGCGCGATCACGCCGCTGGTGCAATGGCTGGGTGAGCGTGGCTACGAGGCGCACGCCATGCGCACGGAGTTCCAGGGCGAGGCCGGCGCCGAGGAAGCGGGCGCGTGAAGGCGTTCGCGCAGCTCTTCGAGGCGATCGACTCGAGCACGAGCACGCGGGCCAAGACCGCGGCGCTCGCGCATTACTTCTCCACGGCGCAACCGCGCGATGCGGCGTGGGCCGCGTGGTTCCTCACGGGGCATCGCCCGCGCCAGGCGGTGCCGACGCGCCGCATGGCGGCCTGGGCGGCGGAAATCGCCGGCATCCCGGAATGGCTCTTCGGCGAGTCGTACGACGCGGTCGGCGACCTCGCGGAGACGATCACGCTGGTGCTGCCGCTGCCCCGGGCGTCGAGCGACCTGCCGCTCTCGAGGTGGGTCGAGGAACGCCTGCTGCCGCTGCGCGAGTGCCCGGAGGCCGAGCAGCGCGCGCGCCTCGAGTCTTACTGGCGTGAGCTCGACGGCACGCAGCGCTTCATCTTCAACAAGCTCATCACGGGGGGCTTCCGCGTGGGCGTGTCGGCGCTGCTCGTGATGCGCGCGATCGCGCAAGCCTTCGGCCTCGACGCCAAGGTCGTCGCGCACCGGCTGGCGGGCGAGTGGTCGCCATCGGAAGCGCTGTGGGCCACGCTCACCAGCGCTGGCGAAGGCAAGGTGGACCACGCGAAGCCTTATCCCTTCTTCCTCGCCCATCCGCTGGAGGGCGATCCGTCGCAACTGGGCGACCGGGCGGAGTGGCTCGCCGAATGGAAGTGGGATGGCATCCGCGCGCAGCTCATCCGCCGCCCCGGGGCGACGGCGCTCTGGTCGCGCGGCGACGAGCCGATCGGCGGCCAGTTCCCCGAGATCATGGCCGATGCGCCGAAATTGCCCGAGTGCGTGATCGACGGCGAGATCCTGGCCTGGAAGGATGGACGCGTGATGCCCTTCGCCGCGCTGCAGAAGCGCCTCGGCCGCAAGAACCCCGGCAAGAAGGTCATGGCGGAGTCGCCGGTGATCCTGCTCGCGTTCGACCTGCTTGAATTCGAGGGTGAAGACTGGCGCGAGCGTCCACTCTCGGAGCGGCGCGCGAAGCTCGCGGAAATCGTGCACGCGATTCCCGGGGGCTCGCACTTCGATACCTCATCGTCCGTGCGCGCGCCCGACTGGGAGAGCCTCGCCGTCGCGCGCGGCCGTAGCCGCGAGCTCGGGACCGAGGGCCTGATGCTCAAGCGCCTCGATTCGGCCTACGGCGTCGGGCGGCCCAGGGGCATCTGGTGGAAATGGAAGATCGAGCCTTATACGCTCGACGCCGTGCTGGTCTACGCGCAGAAGGGCAACGGCAAGCGCGCGAGCCTCTTCACCGACTACACCTTCGCGCTCTGGAAGGAGGGCGAGCTGGTGCCCTTCGCCAAGGCTTACTCGGGGCTCACGGACGCCGAGATCCGCGAGGTGGACGGCTTCATCCGCCGCAACACGGTGGAGCGCTTCGGCCCGGTGCGGACCGTCAAGCCGGAGCTCGTGTTCGAGCTGGGCTTCGAGGGCATCCAGCTCTCCAAGCGCCACAAGTCCGGCATCGCCGTGCGCTTCCCGCGCATGCTGCGGATGCGCAAGGACAAGGCGCCCGCCGAGGCCAACACGGTCCGCGACGCGCTCCAGCTCGCGGGGCTGGGAAATCCGGATTCCTCCACAATTTCCGTGGAATAATCATGCCCATGGCTACCGTCAGCCCCGGCAGCAAGGTCGACCGAAAACTGCAGATGCGCGAGGTCCTCGACTGGATGGCCGAGGACGGGCTCATCGCGCGCGATACCGCCGCCAAGCTGCTGCACGACTCGCGCTTCGGCCAGGGCGGCGCGCGCCACCCCGTGTACTTCATCGCCGAGGCACGCCTCAAGTCGCTCAAGGCGCCGCACATCGCCCTGGGCGGCGAGGCCATCATGGAATGGCTCGCGGGCCGCCTGCGCATGCCGTACTGCCGCATCGATCCGCTCAAGATCGACCTGAAGGCGGTGACCCAGGTCATGTCGGCCGAATACGCCCAGCGCCGCGGCATCCTGCCGGTGGAGGTGAACGGGCGCGAGGTGACGATCGCCTCGAGCGAGCCGTACATGACGAGCTGGGAGCCGGAGCTCGCCGAGATGCTGCGCCTGTCCATCAAGCGCGTGCTCGCGAGCCCGATGGAGATCGAGCGCTACCAGGGCGAGTTCTTCAACCTCGCGAAGAGCATGAAGCGCGCCGAGGCGGCGGGTGTCGCCACGACGGGGCTCACCAACTTCGAGCAGCTGGTGGAGCTCGGCAAGGCCGGCCGCCAGCTCGACGCGAACGACCACCACATCGTCCACCTCGTCGACTGGCTCTGGCAGTATGCCTTCGACCAGCGCGCGAGCGACATCCACCTCGAGCCCCGTCGCGACGTGGGCATCCTGCGCTTCCGCATCGACGGCGTGCTGCACGAGGTCTACCAGGTGCCCTACGCCGTCATGACGGCGATGGTCGCGCGCATCAAGATCCTCGGGCGCATGGACGTGGTCGAGAAGCGCCGCCCGCAGGACGGGCGCATCAAGACGCGCATGCCCGATGGCGCCGAGGTGGAGCTGCGCCTCTCGTCGCTTCCCACGGCGCACGGCGAGAAGCTCGTGATGCGCATCTTCGACCCGGAAGTGCTGATGCGCGACTTCAAGGACCTCGGCTTCGCGCAGGACGAGCACGAGGCGTGGCAGAAGCTCATCGCGCAGCCGGGCGGCATCCTGCTGGTGACCGGGCCCACGGGCTCGGGCAAGACCACGACGCTCTACACGACGCTCAAGCAGCTGGCGACGTCGGAGGTCAACGTCTGCACCATCGAGGACCCGATCGAGATGATCGATCCGCGCCTGAACCAGATGCAGGTGCAGCCGGAGCTCGACCTCACGTTCGCGGCCGGCGTGCGCTCGCTCATGCGCCAGGACCCGGACATCATCATGGTGGGCGAGATCCGCGACCACGAGACCGCCGACATGGCCATTCAGGCGGCCCTCACGGGCCACCTCGTGCTCTCGACGCTGCACACCAACGACGCGCCCACCTCCATCACGCGGCTGCTCGACCTCGGAGCGCCCGCCTACCTGCTCAACACATCGCTCCTCGGGGTGATGGCGCAGCGCCTCGTGCGCACGCTCTGCCCGCATTGCAAGGAGAAGGTGCCGTTCCAGCGCGACGAGGAGCATCGCCTGTGGGGCTCGGTGTGCGCGCCGTTCAAGGCGAACCCGCCGGAGCACGTCTGGCGCGCGGTGGGCTGCCTCGAATGCCGCAACACCGGCTACATGGGCCGCGTGGGCCTGTACGAGATCATGCCGCTCACGCGCGAGCTGCGCGCGCTCATCACGGACAAGACCGACATCGCGGCCCTCACCCAGGCTGCCTACAAGGCGGGCATGCGGCCCCTGCGCGTCTCCGGCGCGCTCAAGGTCGCCCAGGGCCTCACCACCTTCGAGGAAGTCCTCAAGGCCGCGCCTCTCGCCTAGCGCATGAAGCGGGCCGCATTCGTCCTGCTGGCGCTGGCGGGCATCCTCGTGTTGCTCGCGGCCGCCACGTTCGCGTGGCTGCGCACGTCGCTTCCCGTCCTCGATGGCGACCTGCGGGCGCCCGGGTTGCAGGCGCCGGTGCGCATCGTGCGCGATGCCGAGGGCGTGCCGCACGTCTTCGCGGCGGGCGCCCGCGATGGCTGGTTCGCCATGGGCTACGTCCATGCGCAGGACCGGCTGTGGCAGATGGAATTCCAGCGCCGGGTGGCCCAGGGCCGGCTCTCCGAGTTCCTCGGCGAGAAGGCCTTCGAGACCGACGTGCTCTTCCGCACGCTCGGCATCGCCGCCACGGCGAAGCGGATCTTCGAGCGGCTCGACCCCGGAACGCGCGCGAACCTGGAGGCTTATGCCGCGGGCGTGAACGCGGAGCTCGCCGCCGGCCGCACGTTGCCCCCGGAGTTCCAGGCTTTCCGCATCCGTCCCGGGCCGTGGAAACCCGAGGACAGCATCGAGTGGCTGCTCGTCATGGCGTGGGACCTGTCGTCGAACTGGAAGCTGGAACTCGCGCGCCTGCGCTTCACGAACGCGCTGGGCGAAGCGAAGGCCGCGCAGTTCATGCCCGGCTATCCCGGCGACCACACGCCGCCGTGGCCGGACCTGAAGGCGCTCTACGCCGAGCTGCGCCCGCAGGCCGACGCGCTGCTCGCGATGGCGCCGCCCGTGGAAGGTGCGATCGGCTCGAACAGCTGGGTGGTGTCCGGCGCCCATGCCGGGAGCGGGCGGCCGCTGCTCGCGAACGACCCGCACCTGGGCCTGCAGGCGCCCGCGCTCTGGTATCTCGCGCACGTGGCAACCCCGCAGGGCAACGTCGTGGGCGCCACGCTGCCCGGCATTCCGTTCGTGGTGCTGGGCCACAACGATTTCGTCGCGTGGTCGATGACGACGACCAACGGCGACACGCAGGACCTCTTCGTCGAGAAGGTGGTACCCGGAGATCCCGGGCGCTACGTGACGCCCACCGGCACCGCGCGCTTCGAGTCGCGCGACGAGGTCATTCGCGTAGGCTCCGAGGCGCGCCACGTGCGCATCCGATCGACGCGGCACGGCCCCGTGCTCTCCGACGCGGTGAAGGCGGTGGGAGGTGCTGCGCCGGCGGGCCACGTGCTGGCGCTCGCCTGGACCGCGCTCACGCCCACCAACGCCACCGCGCGCGCCGGCTTCGAGCTCAATGCCGCTTCGACGCACGGCGAGCTCATGCAAGGCTTGCGCGATTTCCAGGCGCCGCAGCAGAACGTGGTCTTCGCCGAACGCGACGGCCGCATCGGGTTCGTGGCGCCGGGGCTCGTGCCGGTGCGCCGCGCGGACAACGCGGCGATGGGCCGCGTGCCCGTGCCCGGATGGGACGCCAAGTACGATTGGCAGGGCATGCTGCCCTTCGAGGAATTGCCCAGCGTCATCGACCCGCCCAGCGGGCGCATCGTCACGGCGAACCACAAGATCACGCCGCCGGGCTACAAGCCGTTCATCTCGGTGGACTGGTTTCCGCCGTACCGCGCCGACCGCATCGAGGCGCTGCTCGACGGCCAGCCCCTGCACACGCTCGATTCGTTCGCGCGGATCCAGGCCGACAGCGTTTCCTTCCTGGCCGGCGCCACGCTGCCGTTCGCGCTCGCCGCCGAGCCGCTCACCGACGGCGGCCGCGTGCTGCAGGCGCGGCTCCTGGGCTGGAACGGCGACATGGCGGCGGACTCGAAGGCCGCGCTCGCCTTCGCCGCGTGGTATCGCGAGCTCACGCGCCTGGTGTACGCGGACGAGCTGGGCGATCTCTTCACGGAGTCGTGGGACATGCGCGCGGCGTTCATGCTCAAGGTGCTCAACGCCGAGGACGGGCTCGACGCCTGGTGCGACAACATCACGACGCCGCAGCGGGAAACCTGCGCCTACCTCGCCTCCCAGGCCTTCGATCTCGCGGCGCAGCACCTCGACCGCCGCTACGGGCACGGCGAGAGCCTGCAATGGGGCGACGTGCATTTCGCCGCGGGCGACCACCGGCCGTTCGGTTTCGTGCCGGTGCTGAAACGCTTCTTCGACGTGAACGTCCCCGCCCCCGGCGACACCTATTCGGTGAACGTCGGCCACTATTTCATCCGCGATCCCGACCGCCCCTTCGCCGATCGCCATGGGCCGAGCCTGCGGGCGATCTACGACCTGGCCGACCTCGACCGTTCGCGCTTCATGCAGTCCACGGGCCAGTCGGGCAACGTGTTCTCGCCGTGGTACTCGAGCTTCGCGGAGCGCTGGGCGCGGGTGGAGTACATCACGATCCCGACGAACCCCGGCGCGATCACGCCGGCGCACACCCTGACGCTACGCCCATAGCGCGGGTGCCCGCTTCAGTCGCGGTCGAGCGCGTCGCGCACGCGAATCGCGAGATCCGGGCGCCGGTAGGGTTTGCCGAGGAACGACGCCCGCAGCGCGACGCGCTCGTCCTCGACGCCCGCATCGCCCGCGAATCCCGAGGTGAAGAGCACCTTGAGGCCCGGACGGATCGAGCGGGCCGTGCGGGCGAGCTCCGTGCCCTGCATGCCGGGCATGACGATGTCGGTGAAGAGCAGGTCCACGCGAGCGCCGCCGTTCAGGAGCGCGAGGGCCTGCGCGCCATTCGCGGCTTCCAGCACGCGGTAGCCCAGCGCCGACAGGTGGCGCCGCGCCGACATGCGCACGAGCTCGTCGTCCTCGACGAGGAGGATCGATTCGCCGCCGCCGCCGCTACCCGGATCGACCCTTGCGTCGGGCGCGCTGGCCGGCGTTGCAGCGGCAGTGCGCGGGATGCACAGCTTCACTGTCGTGCCGTTTCCCGGCTCCGAATCGATCGTGACGTGCCCGTTGGACTGTTTCACGAAGCCGTACACCATGGCGAGGCCCAGGCCGGTGCCCTTGCCCAGCGGCTTGGTGGTGAAGAAGGGTTCGAACACCCGTCCCAAGTGCTCGGGTGCGATGCCGGCGCCGGTGTCGCGCACGGTCAGCAACGCATAGTCCCCGGGAGGGATGGCGTGGCCGGCGCGGTCGGGCGCGACGTGCAGCGCGGATGTCTCGATCGTCACCCCGCCGCCCCCGGGCATGGCATCGCGCGCGTTGAGCGCCAGGTTCAGGATCGCGTTTTCGAGCTGGCCCGGATCCACGAGCGCGTGCACGCCCGCCGCGGAATCGCGCACGCCCACCTCGATGCGCTCGCCGAGGGTCCGCCGCAGGAGCGGCTGCATGCGCTCGACGAGTTGCGCCACGTCGACCGGCCGGGGCTCGAGCACCTGCTGGCGCGCGAACGCGAGGAGGCGCTGCGTGAGCTCGCCGCAGCGGCCGGCCGCGTCGACGATCATCTGGGCCATCGACTGCCGGTCCGCCTGGTCCGCGAGCTCCTCCGTGAGGAGTCCCGCGGCACCGAGAATCACCGTGAGCAGGTTGTTGAAGTCGTGCGCCACGCCGCCCGTGAGCCGGCCGATCGATTCGAGCCGCTGCGACTGCCGCAGCTGCTCCTCGAGGGCGAGCTTTTCCGTGACGTCGCTCATCATGGCGAGCGTGCGCGTCGCGATGCCCTGCGCGTCGCGGATCACGTGACCGCGTTCCTGCACGTACGCATGACGGCCGTCGGAGCGCGCGAAGCGGTAGCTCGTGATCCATCCGGGCAGGCCCGCGTCGATGGCGGCGCGGATCTCGTCGCCCACGCGGCCGCGATCCGCGGGATGCACGCGTGAGAGCCACGCAGCGTTCGTCCCCGCGTCTTCTGCGGCCGTGTCGCCGAAGAGCGCGGCGAAGCCCTCATTCCACCAGACGGCGCCGGAGGCGATGTCCCAGTCGCGGATGGCGTCGCTCGAGACGCGCGAGAGCAGCCGGAAACGCTCGTCGCTCTGGCGCAGCGCCTCCGCGGCGAGCTTCTGCTCGGTGATGTCCTGGAAAGCGCCCTGCAGCCGCACGATGCGTCCGGTCGAGTCGCGCACCGCCTCGCCGAAGGAATGCACCCAGATGAGCCGCCCCTTCGCGGTGTATTTCGGCAGCTCGAACTCGTAGGGCGTCCCGTCGCGCGCGCAGGCCTCGACCTTGCGGATCACCTCGGCGCGATGCTCCTCGGGAAAGAGCTTGATGCCCTCCTCGAGGGTCGGCCGGTAGCCCGGCGGGACCTCGTGGATCGCGCAATTCTCCTCGGACCAGGTGAGGATGCGTTCGGGCAGGTCGATCGTCCAGCCGCCGAGCCGCGCGGCCCGGCAGGCCACGCGCTGCAGCCACGCGCTTCGGTCGATCTCGTCCTGGCCCTCGACAGCGCTTGCCCCTGACGGCGTTTCGGTTGCGTCCACGACGCCAATTCTACGGCACGGACTAGAACCGCTCGACCCAGGGCCGCACCTCGACCTCCCAGCTCCAGACGCTGCGCGGCTGCTGCAGCACGTGCAGGTAGGTGCGCGCGATGGCGTCCGGGTCGAGCAGCGCGTCGGGCGCGCGATCGGGCGGCTCGCGTCCGGGCGCGCGGATGCCGCCATCGATCACGAAATGCGCGACGTGGATGCCTTTCGGCGAGAGCTCTCGGGCCATGCTCTGCGCGAGGCCGCGCAATGCGAACTTGGCCATGGCGAACGGCGCGGACTGCGCATAGCCCTTCACGCTCGCCGAAGCGCCGGTGAAGAGCACGGCGCCGTGGCCGTGCGGCAGCATGCGGCGCACCGCCTGCTGCGCCACGCAGAAAGCGCCGAACGCCGTCACGGCGAGGGCGCGCTGCACGTCGGCGGGCGCGAGGTCGACGAAGGGACCGCGCGCGCGGGCGCTCGCGTTGTAGACGACGACGTCGGGGGAGCCCAGGGTCGCGTCGACCTGGTGGAAAAGCCGCTCGACCTGGCGCTCGTCGCTCGCATCGCACGCGAAGGCTTTCATGCCGCCCTCCTGCAGCGGCTTCAACTTCTCCACGTCGCGGGCGGCGAGGGCGACCGTCATGCCCTCGGCGGCGAACGCGCGGGCGAGGGAGGCGCTGAGGCCCTGGCCGGCGCCCACGATGAGCGCGGTGCGGAAGGCGGGCTTGTCCATGGCGTACCTTTCGAAAGGAGGGGGCGAATTCTACTTCGCGGGCTTGCGACGCAGGGGAGGAGCTGAAGCGGCCTCACGGGGAGCGGACAGGGGCTCTCCCAGCACGTCGCGTACGAGCGCCGATTCGCGCGCGTAAAACCCTTCGGTGTGGAACGTCTCCGCGAGCTTGTAGTGCTCATAGTCGAGGTGATGGCAGAGCTCGTGGGCGACCGTGCGCAGGAACGTACGAAACTTGACCACCTGTTCCTTCGCCGCGGTGCGCATCCAGACCGTGATGCGCGCCGTGCCGCCGGTCACCTCGTCCGGCTCGTAGAGGCCATGGAGCTCGCCCTCGGAATTCGCCGGGCGGCGCTCGAGCACGCGCACGATCGCGGGCGGTGCCGCGAGCTGCGCATTGATCGCGTCGACGAGCGCCTGGCATGCGCGCTCGATCGCCGAGCGTTCGCCGCGCTCGAGGGCCACGCGGATCGGCGGCGGCAGCGCGAGGAGCGCCGCCGCGTCGGGAAGCTCCACGCGCCGGATCGCGTCGCTCAGGCGGTAGGTCTTCTGGCTGTCGGCGGGAAGCCGGTCGTAATACGCGAAGCGCATAATCTTTTCGTGGCCCTATATTACAGCGACGTCTTCGTCCTGCCGTTGCCGGCGCACCATCGATTCCCCATGGCGAAGTACGCGCGCCTGCGCGAGCGGCTGCTCGCGAGCGGGGAGTTCGACCCCGCGGAGTTCGTGGTGCCGCCCGGCGTGACGGACGCCGAGATCGAGCGCGTGCACTGCCCGCGCTATCGGGAGCGCGTGGCGAGCGGCGCGCTCGATGCGCGCGAGCAGCGCGCGATCGGCTTTCCATGGTCCGAGGCGATGGTCGAGCGCTCGCGCCGCTCGAGCGGGGCCACGCTGGCCGCGGCTCGAGCGGCGCTCACGCGCGGCTGGTCGGCCAACCTCGCGGGGGGCACGCACCACGCCTTCCGCGATCGCGGGGAGGGATTCTGCGTCTTCAACGACGCCGCGATCGTGGCGCGCGCGATGCAGGCGGAGGCGGGGCTCTCGCGCGTGGCGATCATCGATTGCGACGTGCACCAGGGCAACGGCACCGCGTCCATCTTCCGCCACGACGATTCGGTCTTCACCTTCTCGATCCATGGCGCGCGCAACTTCCCGTTCGCCAAGGAGGAGAGCGACCTCGACATCGAGCTCGCCGACGGCACGGGCGACGACGAGTACCTGTGGCACCTCGAGCGCGGGGTCGACGAGACGCTCGAGCGCGCGCGCCCGCAGCTCGCGATCTACCTGGCGGGTGCCGATCCGTACGAGGACGACCGTCTCGGCCGGCTGAAAGTCACCCAGGCCGGGCTCGCGCGGCGCGACGAGCTCGTCCTCGCCACGCTCGAGTCCCGCGCGATTCCCGTGACCCTCGCCATGGCGGGCGGTTACGCCCGCAACATCGAGGATTCGGTCGCGATCCACGCCCGGACCATCCAGGCCGCCCGGCGCATTTACGGATAGCCGACTTATCCCCAATTGGTTGGCGGGATGGGGAAAGGCCGCGAATCGTGAAAGAATCGTCGCATGAAGCGTGACGTCGTCGCCCTCGCCGCGCCGGATGCCATCGCTCGCCTCGAGGCATGGTTCCGCGACAACGGCTGGCGCTCCTTCGATTTCCAGCGCGAGGTGTGGACGGCGTATCTCACCGGCGAGTCGGGCCTCGTGCATTCCGCCACGGGCAGCGGCAAGACGCTCGCGGCGGCACTCGGGCCGCTCGCCGAATGGCTGGAGGAAGAGGGCGAGTCGAGGGAAGCGCCGCCGCTTCGCGTGCTCTGGATCACCCCGATGCGCGCGCTCGCGGCCGACACGGTGCTCTCGATCCGCCGCGCCATCGAGGGGCTCGCCCTGCCGTGGACCCTCGGGCTTCGCACCGGCGACACGCCGTCCGCCGAGCGTGCGCGGCAGGCGAAGCGGCTGCCCTCGATCCTCGTCACGACGCCGGAGAGCCTGTCGCTCATGCTCGCCAGCCCCGATGCGCGCGAGAAGCTCTCGCACCTGCGCCTGGCCGTGGTCGACGAGTGGCACGAGCTGCTCGGCAACAAGCGCGGCGTGCAGACCGAGCTCGGCCTCGCGCGGCTGCGGGCCTTCAATCCGCGCATGAGGACGTGGGGACTTTCGGCCACGCTCGGCAACATCGACGAGGCGCTGGAGCGCCTGCTCGGATCTGCCCCGGCTTCGACAGGGGGACGGCGCGAGGCTTCCTCCCGAGGCAGAACCGTGAAGGGCGTGAGCGACAAGAAGGTCGTCGTCGACACGCTGATTCCGCCCGAGATCGAGCGCATGCCCTGGGCGGGGCACCTGGGCCTCGCCATGCTCCATCACGTCGTGGCCGCGATCGAGTCGTCGCGCTCGACGCTCATCTTCACCAACGTGCGCTCGGCCGCCGAGATGTGGTACCAGGGATTGCTCGAAGCGCGGCCGGAATGGGCCGGACTCATCGGGCTGCACCATGGCTCCCTCGATGGCGATGTGCGCGCCTGGGTCGAAGCGGGGCTCAAGGAAGGACGGCTCAAGGCGGTGGTCGCGACCTCGAGCCTCGACCTCGGCGTGGATTTCTCGCCCGTCGAGCGCGTGATGCAGATCGGCAGCGCCAAGGGTGTGGCGCGCCTGCTGCAGCGCGCCGGGCGCTCGGGGCATGCGCCGGGACAGGTGAGCCGCGTGACCTGCGTGCCTTCGCATGCGCTCGAGTTCGTCGAGGCCGCCGCGGCGCGGCGCGCCGCGATGGCGGGACGCATCGAGGCGCGCCGCCCGGTCGACCGCCCGCTCGATCTGCTCACGCAGCACCTCGTCACCATCGCCGCGGGCGAGGGCTTCGAGGCGGAGGCGATGAAGGCGGAGGTGATGACCGCGCGCGCGTTTCGCGACCTCACGGACGGCGAATGGCAGTGGGCGCTCGATTTCATCACGCGCGGCGGCGACGCGCTCAAGGCTTATCCCGACTATCACAAGGTCGTGCTCGACGAGGACGGCCGCTACCGCGTGAAGGACGCCGCGATCGCGAAGCGCCATCGCATGTCGATCGGCACCATCGTGTCCGATGCCGCGGTGGACATCCGCTTCCGCAGCGGCAAGCGGCTGGGCAACGTCGAGGAGTCGTTCATCGCGCGGCTGGCGAAGGGGGACACCTTCATCTTCGGCGGGCAGCTGCTCGAGTTCATGCGCATGGAGAACATGACGGCGTACGTGAAGCCCGGCCGCGCCGGCTCCGCGCTCATCCCGCGCTGGGACGGCGGCAAGTGTCCACTGTCGAGCGAAGTCGCCGACAGCATGCGCGAGCTGCTCGAGCTGCACGTCGACGGGCGCGAGAGCGAGCCGGAGACGAAGGCCGTGGCCCGCCTGCTCAAGCTGCAGCACAAATGGTCGCGCGTGCCGCGCCGCCGCGAGATGCTGGTGGAGCAGACCCAGACGCGCGAGGGCCACCACATCTTCTTCTATCCCTTCGAGGGGCGGCAGGTGCACATGGGGCTCTCGGCCCTCCTGTCCTATCGCCTCTCGAAGG
This sequence comes from Usitatibacter sp., assembly GCA_035656735.1. Classification (GTDB taxonomy): domain Bacteria; phylum Pseudomonadota; class Gammaproteobacteria; order Burkholderiales; family Usitatibacteraceae; genus Usitatibacter. The sequence continues at coordinate 92,589 of DASRRY010000020.1, forward strand.
TGCGGCCGGCGACCTTCAGCCTCTCGTTCACCGACTACGGATTCGAGCTCGTGTCGCGCGAGCGCTTCGAGCTGATCCCGCTCCTCAAGGGCGGTCTCCTCACGATGGACCACCTGCTCGAGGACATGCTGGCGAGCCTCAATGCGGCGGAGCTCTCGAAGCGGCAGTTCCGCGAGATCGCGCGCGTCGCGGGCCTGGTGTTCCAGGGCTATCCGGGACAGCCGAAGACCAACCGCCAGGTCCAGGCGACGAGCGGTCTCATCTGGGAGGTGTTCGCGCGATGGGATCCGGCGAATCCGCTGCTGGGCCAGGCCGAGCGCGAGGTGCTGGAGCGCCAGCTCGAGTTCTCGCGACTCGCCGAAGCGCTGCGACGCATGGCCGCGACGCCGGTGGTGCTGCGACAGGTGCACAAGCCATCGCCGTTCGCATTTCCGATCATGGTCGGGCGCTTCCGCGAGAAGCTCACGAGCGAGAAGCTCGCCGATCGCGTACGCCGCATGCAGGTGGAGTTCGACGAGGCCGAGCCGCCGGAAGATGTCGCGCCGGGCGCCTCTTCCGAAGCGAGCCTGCAGGGGGAGCTCTTTGGTTGAGTGCGAGATCGCCGGCGAGCCGCTCGTGCTGCTGCCGGAGCGCGCCATGTACTGGCCGCGCGAGCGCACGCTTTTCGTGGCGGACTTCCATCTCGGCAAGGCCGCGAGCTTCCGGCGCGCGGGCATTCCATTGCCGTCGGGCACGACCGCGGACAACGTCGAGCGCCTGGGCGGCGCGATCGATCGCACGCAGGCCAGGCACGTGGTATTCCTCGGCGACTTCCTGCACAGCGCCCAGGGACGGACGGCCTCGACGCTCGAGCGATTTGGTGCGTGGCGCGCTTCGCGCAACGCGGTGGAGATGACGCTCGTGCGCGGCAACCACGACGTGAAGGCCGGCGATCCTCCGCAAGCGTGGTCCATGCGCTGCATCGAGGCGGGCGAGAGCCTCGGGCCTTTCGTGCTCAACCACGAGCCCGGCCCCGCGAGCGGCGGCTATGCGCTCGCCGGGCACATCCATCCCGCGGTGCGCCTCTCCGGCGCGGGCGAGAAATCGCTGCGCCTGCCGTGCTTCTGGTTCGCCGCGCGCCATGGCGTGCTGCCTGCCTTCGGCGCCTTCACCGGCCACGCGGAGGTGCTGCCGCGGCGGGGCGACCGGGTGTTCGTCATCGCCGAGCAGGAAGTCCTGCGCGTCGCCTGACGACGCGCCGGTCACGAGCCGGGGAAGAGATCCCCGATGCGTGGCGGGAACACGCCCCGCGGACGGTCCTCGAGATAAGCCTGCAGCGTCCTGCGCACGATCATGAAGGCGAGCTGCTGCCACGGAATCTCGTCCGCGGTCACGAGCTTCACCTCCAGGCTCTCGATGCCGGGCGAGACGTTGCCGTCGAGCAGCGTGGCGCGGAACATCATGTGTACCTGGCTGATGTGCGGCACCGAGAAGAGGGTGTACAGGTCGCCCACGTCGACACGCGCGTTCGCCTCCTCGAGCGCCTCGCGCGCCGCGCCCTGCGCCGCGGTCTCGCCGTTCTCCATGAAGCCCGCGGGCAGCGTCCATAATCCATAGCGCGGCTCGATCGCGCGGCGGCAGAGAAGGATGCGCTCGCCGAAGATGGGCAGGCACCCGACGACGATCTTGGGATTCTCGTACTGGATGTGGCCGCAGGCGTCGCACACCGCGCGCGGCAAGGTATCGCCTTCGGGGACGCGGTGCGTGATCGTCGCGCCGCAGGAATTGCAGTAGCGAATCAAGGAATTGGCCGTGTCAGGTGAAACGCGCGGGATGCGGCTCCGGAAGGGTCGTTCATGTTACCATAAGCCCCTGAATTCGAAGAAGAAACCGGATTCCACGCCCAGGCGCGCGCACCCGCCCGGGCCCTCTTCCTGGTACCCCATGAACCGCTTGCTCATCTCGCTGCTGTTGTTCGTCTCGCTGCTTTCGACTGCCGCGCTCGCCACCGCGCAAGGCATGCCGTCGCGCGAGGCACCCGCGCGCGCGCCGGTCACCGCGGCCTTCCGCGCGCCGAACATCCCGGCGACGCCCGTCGTCGCGCTGCCCGCGCCCGCTCGCAAGTCGGCTCCGGCGCCAGCGCCGAACGGGCCGCTCGCGGTCGGCTTCACGCGCGACCTCGCGAAGGCCGCGCCGCTCGAAGCGTGGACCCGGGTGCGCGACGGCTATGTCCTGCGCTTCAGCGCGAGCTCGACGGGCGCACAGGGACTTCGCGCGCGCCTCGACGTGGGCGCCATGCCGGGGCCATTCGAGGTTCGTGCCCAAGGCAGCGACGCACGCGTCGAGACGATGAGCGTCGATCCCGTGAGCGGGCCGCAGGCGTGGACGCCGTGGACCGGGGGAGACACGCAGGTGATCGAGGTCTTCAGCCCGTGGCTTCCGCCCGCCGGCGCGCTTCGCCTCGGCAGCGTGCTCCACTTCACCGCGTCGCCGCTCGCGAAGGCCGCGGGCACGTGCACGCTGTCCACCGCCTGCGCGGCGGCGGATGCGACGCTCACTTCGGCGCAGTCCGATGCGATCGGCGAGGTGAAGAAGGCGGTGATGCGGATCCAGTTCGTGGACAACGGCTCGGCCTTCATCTGCACCGCGACGCTCGTGAACACGGAAAAGTACCCGGCGCCTTACGTCCTCACGGCGAACCATTGCATCAACAACGCCCAGGCGGCGGCGAGCATCGCGGCCTGGTGGTTCTACGACGCGGCGGCCTGCGACGATCCCTCGACGCCGGGGCGCATCCAGCAGGCGGGCGGGATGAAGCTCGTCTTCGCGAACTACAACGTCGACGAGACGCTTTTGCAGTCGAATGCCGCGCCGCCGGAGGGCGCGGTCTACGCCGGCTGGAATCCGGCGCACCTCACGCAGGGCACGCCGATCGTGAGCGTGAGCCATCCCAAGGGCGATACGGGCCGCTACGCGATCGGCACCACGGTCGGGGAATTCCGCATCCTCGGGCGCCCGCAGGACCAGTACGGCGTGCGCTTCTCCGAGGGCATCATCGAGGGCGGCTCGAGCGGGTCGGGCCTCTTCACCCTCTCTGACGGCTCCTTGTTGCTGCGTGGAGTGCTCACGGGCACGACGGTGAACCAGGGGGAGGGCATGAGCTGCACGGACCTGAACGAGGACGCGCTCTACAGCCGCCTGGAGATCTTCTATCCGGAAATCGCGCCTTACGTGACCAACGCGGGCGTGTCCCCCGATGACGCCCCCAACCGCGTGCAGGACTTCGCGAGCATCCCCCTGGACCTCAACGGCGCCGACAAGCCGCTCGACCAGGCGAGTGGCACGGTCGCGATCGACAACCGCAGGATCGATTACGCGGGCGACGTGGACGTCTACCGCTTCACGCTCTCCACGTCTTCGTGGGTGAGCGCGTGGACGGAGGGCCCGAACGGCGCGAACCTCGATACCGTGGGCTCGATCCTCGATTCACGCGGAGTCAACCTCATCGCGAACGACGACGCCAACGTCACGAGCAACCACGCGGGCGCCACCATCCAGTTGCAGCCGGGCACGTACTACTTCCAGGTCACGCACTGGGATCCGGCCGCGACCGGCGCCTACAACGTGCGCCTGCGCGCCGACCGCCTCGACGACAACTACACCGACCTCTGGTGGAATCCGGCCGAATCCGGCTGGGGCATCAACTTCAACCACCAGGACAACACGCTCTTCGCGACGCTCTTCACGTACGACGCGAACGGCGCGCCGATGTGGCTCGTGATGTCGAACGGGGCGCGTCTCGGCGCCGGCAGCTACCAGGGCACGCTCTATCGGACGACCGGCGCCGCCTTCAACGCGACGCCCTTCACGGGTGCGAGCGCGGCGTCCGTCGGCACGATGCGCGTGGACTTCACCGATCACACCCATGGCGCGCTCACGTATACCGTGAACGGCACGCAGGTCACGAAGGCGATCACGCGGCAGGTGTTCTCGACCGCGCCCACGTGCACATGGTCCGCGTTCGACCGCGGCTTCTCCGACAACGTGCAGGACCTGTGGTGGAACCCCTCCGAGTCGGGCTGGGGCATCAACCTCACGCAGCAGGGCTCCATCGTCTTCGCCACGCTCTTCACCTACGACGCGAGCGGCCAGGGGCTCTGGCTCGTGATGTCGAACGGCGCGCAGGACTCCGCGGGCAATTTCTCCGGGACCCTGTATCGCACGACCGGGCCGGCCTTCGATGCGTCGCCCTGGACCGCCGCCAACGCGCAGGCGGTGGGCACGATGAGCCTCGCCTTCACCGACGGCGACGACGGCACGCTCACCTATACCTACAACGGCATCACGGTCACGAAGAAGATCACGCGCCAGGTGTTCGGCCAGATGCGCACCGACTGCGGGTCCCAGGACCAGTGACCGAAGCTTTCATCGAGTCGATCGACCACGAGGGCATCGGGGTCGCGCACGTCGACGGCAAGGTCACGTTCATCGACGGCGGCATCACGGGCGAGCGCGTGGCGTTCGCGCGCCGGCGCAGCCGCGGCAACTTCGATCTCGGCACCGTCACGGAGGTGCTGCGCGAGAGCGCGCAACGGGTCGATCCGCGCTGCCGGTTCTTCGGCACCTGCGGCGGATGCGCGATGCAGCACGTGGAGCCCATGGCGCAGGTCGCCGCGAAGCAGCGGGTGCTCGAGGACAACCTCGCGCGCCTCGGCAAGGTCACGCCCGAGCAGGTGCTGCCGCCCATCGTGGGCCCGGCATGGGGCTACCGGACGCGCGCGCGGCTCTCGGTGCATTACGTCGCGAAGAAGGGCGGCGTGCTCGTGGGCTTCCACGAGCGGCGCTCGAGCTTCGTGGCCGACACGATGTCGTGCGAGGTGCTGCCGCGCGAAATCTCCGTGCTCATCCCGCAGCTTCGCGAGATGTTCACCTCGATGAAGCTGCGCGAGCGCCTCCCGCAGATCGAGCTGGCCGTGGGCGAGGACGTCACGGTGCTGGTGCTGCGCCACCTCGAGCCGCTGCCCGACGAGGACGCGGCGAAGCTGCGCGCCTTCGCCGACCGGCTCAATGCCGCCGCCGGAAGCGTGCGCTTCCAGTGGTGGCTGCAGCCGAAGGGCCCCGACAGCGCCCATGCGTTCTATCCGGCCGCGGCGCCGGCGCTCGATTACACGCTGCCGGAGTTCGGCGTGCGCATCGCCTTTCGGCCCACGGAGTTCACGCAGGTCAACGCGGGCGTGAACCGGGCCCTCGTCAGGCGCGCCGTGGACCTGCTGGATCCGCGCCCCGGCGAGCGCGTGGGCGACCTCTTCTGCGGCCTCGGCAACTTCACGCTTCCGCTCGCGACGCGCGGCGCGGCCGTGATCGGGATGGAGGGCGCGCCTTCGCTCGTGCAGCGCGGTGCGCAGAACGCGGCCGCGAACGGGCTTTCCGGGCAGGCGTCGTTCTCAGCCTACGACCTGTATGCCGACGCGCCGGGTGCGCTCGCGCGCCTGGGGCCGGTCGACAAGCTGCTGATCGATCCGCCGCGTGACGGGGCGATGGAGATCTGCAAGGCGCTGCCCGATTCGGGCCTCCCGCGGCGCATCGTGTACGTCTCGTGCAGCCCATCCACGCTCGCGCGCGACGCGGGTCTCCTCGTGAACGTGAAGGGTTACCGGCTGGTGAAGACGGGGGTCGTCAACATGTTCCCCCACACGGGGCACGTCGAGTCCATCGCGCTCTTCGAGCGGGAATGAAAAGGGCGGCCGCAGCCGCCCTCGTGACTGTCCCGGCGCGAGGCCGGGGTGATGCGGGATCAGTTGTCGCTGCTGTTCGTGATGCCCAGGATCGCGAGCAGGTTGATGAACACGTTGTAGATGTCGAGATACAGCGCGAGCGTGGCGGTGATGTAGTTGGTCTCCCCGCCGGTCACGATGCGATTCACGTCGTACATCATGAACGCGGAGAAGATCGCGATCGCCACGAGCGAGAACACGATGGTGAGCGCCGCGAGGTGCAGGAAGATGTTCGCGAAGCCCGCCACCAGCAGCATCACCATGCCGATGAACAGGAACTTGCCCATCCCGCTCAGGTCACGCTTGGTCGTGGTCGCGACCGCGGCCATCGCGGCGAAGATGATCGCCGTGCCGCCGAAGGCGAGCGCGATCAGGTTCCAGCCGTTCGCGAGGCCCAGCACCATCGCCAGCATGCGCGACAGCATGAGGCCCATGAAGAACGTGAAGGCGAGCAGGAGCACCACGCCCATGCTGCTGTTCTTGGTCTTCTCGATGCCGTAGAAGAAGCCGAACGCGATGGCGAGGAACGCGATGAAGCCGATCGCCGGATGCGCGGCCGAGATGAGGGTGAAATGGAGCTGCACGCCCAGCCAGGCGCCGAGGATCGTCGGCACGAGCGAGATCGCGAGCAGCAGGTATGTGTTGCGCAGCACCCGGTTCTGGGCGAGAGCCAGCGACGTCGTGCCGGTCCGCTGCGCCAACAACGGGGTTTCGGGTTGCATCAGGTTCTCCTCGTGGGAAAGGCGCGGCCGGGATCGGCCGCGAGGGTTAGAGTTTAGAGTATGGGACGCCGGTAAGGGTTTCAAGGCCCCGGGCCCCCGGGCGGCAACATTTGGAGTCCACCGCCATTGAAAGACGGGAGGGCTGCCCCGAATCGGCCCCTCGGGGTTGGCACGGCTCGTGCGGCTTCACCTGCTTGCGGAGCGCTTCGCGCCCCGGTCCTTGCAGGAGAACCCGCTTCATGAGCACCATCCTTCGTTTTGCGCCCGCGTGCGCCCTCACCTCCATCCTCATTCTGGCCACCGGCAGCGCCTGGGCCCAGGCCGACGCCGGCAACGGCGACGCGGCGCAATCCCCCGGCGATGCGCAGGGCGACGACAGTGGCAACGCCGCCGGGGCGGCGTCGAAGCTGCCCGGCGTCCCCGTCGAGCGCAACATCTTCGTTCCGGTCGATGGCTCCGGCCATCCCACGTCGAACGAGTACATCGTCGTCGAGCGCCGCGTGTTGACGCCGCGCGATGGGTCCGGCGAGCCCGATGACGCGTCGTCCGCGCCCGACGGGCAGGACGTGCCCACGCGCTTCATCCTCGTGCCCCAGGAGGGCGGCGACGATTCCGGCGTGGGCAACGGATCCGGTCCCGACGCGCCTTCCCAGTAACTCGCCGGGCGCTCAGGCCGTTTGCGCCTGGGCGCGCGTCGAGGCGCCCGCCAACTGCGAGGCGTGGAAGCGCAGGTGATCGTCGATGAAGGTCGCGATGAAGTAGTACGAGTGATCGTAGCCGTCCTGCAGCCGCAGCTGCAGCGGCGCGTGCGCCGCCTCGAACGCCTCGCGCAGCAATTGCGGCTTGAGCTGGGTCTCGAGGAACGGATCGCGCGTGCCCTGGTCGACCAGCACCGGCGGGTCCTTCCAGCCGCGCGCGCGCACGAGCTCCGTCGCGTCGTACTCGCGCCAACGCTCGCGGTCGGGACCGAGATAGCGCGAGAGCGCCTTCTCGCCCCATGGGCATCGCATCGGCGATGCGATCGGCGCGAAGGCCGAGACGCTCGCATAGGCCTGCGGGTTCTTCAGCGCGATCGTGAGCGCGCCGTGCCCGCCCATGGAATGTCCCGATATCGCCGTGCGCCGCGGGTCCACCGGGAAATGGGCCGCGACGAGCGCGGGCAGCTCGCGCGTCACGTAGCTGTACATTCGATAGCCCGGCGCCCAGGGGCGCTCGGTCGCATCGACGTAGAAGCCCGCGCCCAATCCGAAGTCCCAGCTTTCGGCCTCGCCCGCGATGCCCAGGCCGCGCGGGCTGGTGTCGGGGACCACGATCGCGAGGCCCAGCTCGGATGCGAGGCGCTGGGCTCCCGCCTTGGCGATGAAGTTCTCCTCCGTGCACGTGAGACCCGAGAGCCAGTAGAGGACCGGGAAGCGCGCCTGGATGCCTTCGGGAGGACGGAAGAACGCGAACCGCATCGCGCAGCCGAGCACCTCCGAGTCATGGCGGTACACGCCTTGCGTGCCGCCGAAGCAGCGGCTCTCGGAGATCGTCGCGAGCGTCATCGTGCGCGGCTCCCGGCCCCGCGGGGCCGGGATGCGACGCGTCAGGCCGGGACGGCCGCCTTGCGATAGAGCTTGCCGCTCGCCTTCGCCGTCTGCGTGGCGATGAAGTCCATCAGCGGCGGCGACAGGCAGTCGTACGGCTCGAGCCCCAGCTGGCGCAGGCGCTGCCGCACGGCGCCCATGTTGTCCGGGTCGGCGCCGGCTTCGATGATGGACGACACGAAGGCCGCGAACTCGGGAGGCGACCAGCCTTCCTCGTTCGAGAGCTCGGTGTGGACGAAGTCGAAGCCGTAGAGCGGATGGTTCGTGTTGTCGATGCGCCCGTACATGTGGACGCCACAGGCCTTGCAGGCGTAGCGCTTGATGGTCGCGTTGGGGTCGACGACGCGAAGCTTGTCCTCGTTCGCCGTCACCGCGAGCTTGTCGCGCGAGAGCACCGCGACCTGGGAGAAGAGCGCGCCTTCGGGCTTCCAGCACTTGGTGCAGCCGCAGGCGTGGTTGTGCGCGGTCTGGCTGCGCAGCGAGACGGTCACCTTCTTGTCGGCGCACCTGCAGGAGAGCGTGCCTCCCGCGAAGTTGGCGGCGGCGGGGCGGATGCCCCGGTCGATTTGCGGATGGATGTTCACGGCCATGTGGAGTCCCTCCTTCGTTGAGCTTGCGGACGAGATGAAACAGCGGTTTACCGCGCCGGGCACGCGCCGTCGCCGGCGCGCTTCAGGCGCTGACCTCGGACACCTGGCTCCTGCCCTGTGTCCCGGAGGGCTGACGCGAGCGCGCCGCGTCGTACACGACGACCGAGCGAATCGACTTGCCGGCATGCATCAGCTCGAACGCGTCGTTGATCCGGTCGAGGGGCAGCACGTGCGTGATCAGGTCGTCGATGTTGATCCTGCCCTCCATGTACCAGTCGACGATGCGGGGTACGTCGGTGCGGCCGCGCGCGCCGCCGAAAGCCGTGCCTTTCCACACCCGTCCGGTGACGAGCTGGAAGGGCCGCGTCTTGATCTCCTGGCCCGAGCCCGCGACCCCGATGATGACCGACACGCCCCAGCCGCGATGGCAGCATTCGAGCGCCTGGCGCATCACGTCGACGTTGCCGATGCACTCGAAGCTGTAGTCCGCACCGCCGCCCGTGAGGTCGACGAGATAGGGCACGAGCTCGCCGCGGACCTCGGAGGGATTCACGTAGTGCGTGAGCCCGAACTTGCGCGCGAGCGTCTCGCGCGCGGGATTCAGGTCCACGCCGATGATCTTGTCGGCGCCCGCCATGCGCGCCCCCTGCACCACGTTCAGGCCGATGCCGCCCAGGCCGAACACCACGACGTTCGCACCCGGCTCGACCTTCGCCGTGTTGATCACCGCGCCGATGCCGGTGGTGACGCCGCAGCCGATATAGCAGACCTTCTCGAACGGCGCGTCCTCGCGGATCTTCGCGACCGCGATCTCGGGCAGCACGGTGAAATTGGAGAAGGTGGAGCAGCCCATGTAGTGGTAGACGGGCTGGCCGTCCAGCGAGAAGCGGCTCGTGCCGTCGGGCATCACGCCCTTGCCCTGCGTCGAGCGGATCGCCGTGCAGAGGTTGGTCTTGCGCGAGAGGCACGACTTGCACTGGCGGCATTCGGGCGTGTAGAGCGGGATGACGTGGTCGCCCTTCTTCACGCTCGTCACGCCCGGACCCACGTCGACCACGACGCCGGCGCCCTCGTGGCCGAGGATGCACGGGAAGAGTCCCTCGGGATCGCCACCGGAACGCGTGAATTCGTCCGTGTGGCAGATGCCGGTCGCCATGATCTCGACCAGCACCTCGCCTGCGCGTGGGCCGGCGAGCTGCACGGTTTCGATCGAAAGGGGGGCGCCGGCCTTGTGCGCAACCGCTGCACGAACGTCCATGGAGGTCCTCCGGAGGTTGCGACTGGGGTCCATAGACGTTAGTCCTCCGCGCGGCAAAGGAAAAGCGGATTCCGTTCGTTTCGCGCTGCAATACGCTCAGGGATGCGCGAGCTGCGCGCGCTCCAGGCGCAGGTAGACGCGCGCCGCGTTGGCCCGGTGTAGGTCCGAGTAGCGCATCCAGGACGCGTAGGCCGGGAGGTCGGCCTTCGCGTCGAGCTCGCCCAGGTCCACGCCCTGCGCGAGCAGGGAGGCGACGGCCTGCTCCAGGTCGTCCAGGTAGCGCGCGAGCGGCGCGATGTCGGCACAGCTGCCGATCGATCCGTAGGCGGGAACCAGGTGAACGCATCGGGTGCGATCGAGCCGATCGAGCGCCGCGCGCCATCCGGAGCCGCTGCCGTCGCGCAGGTCCGGCACGGCGCGAATGGAGACGATGCTCCCCGCGACGAGCGTGCCGGTCCGCTCGTCGAGCACGGCGATGGCGCCGGGCGCGCTGGACGCCGGCGGAGCGAGGATGCGCAGCGGCCTTCCGGCGTCGTGCACGACCTCGTCGTCCTCGAGAAGGCGATCGGGCACGACCACGCGCGTGCCGCCCATCGCAGCGTCGCCCAGCACGGTGCGCAGCCGCTGCAGGCAGGCCCCGCATCGCGCGGACACCAGGGCAGCCGCATCGCGATGCATCGCGACGGGAATGCCGCGCTCCTGGAAGGCCGTCGCGCCGAAGATCGCTTCCTGGGAGGGATGCGTGAGGATCGCGAGGCGCACGGGAGCCTGCGTCGCGCGCCGGATGGTCGCGAGGATCGCTTCACCGTCGAGATGGGACATCCCGCTGTCGACCACCACGACGCCGCGCGGCCCCGCGATGTAAGTAACGCGTGCGGGAGCGAGCACATCATCGCCTTGGCCCCGCGCAGGAAGCTGCAGGGCGTAGACGCCCTCGGCCACGCGCGTCGTCCCGACTCGTGCAGCCGCGTTCGCGAGGATGCAGGCGGCCGCGATCACCAGTGCGAGAATGCGTCCCATCGGCACTCGCGCCTCCACCCTTTTCCTAAGTTTGCACGCGTTTGACTTCGGCCGATTGTAGGCGCGTAATCCATTCCCCGGTCGGCACCCGAGTCGACTTGCTCCAAGTCGCCCAAAGAGAAGCATCACCCTCCCGCGCCGCCGCAGGTCTCGAGCTCTCGAACCTCAAGAGGAGGTGTTATGCGCAACGCTCCAATCGCAGTGGCATTGGCGGGCGCCCTTTCCGCGCTCGCGTTTCCCGGCGCCGCCCTGGCGAACGCCGATCTCGAAAAGGAAATCGCCAACCCGGCCAACTGGGCCATGCAGGCCGGCGATATGTACAACCAGCGATACAGCAAGCTCAACCAAATCAACAAGCAGAACGTCGGCAAGATGCAGGTCGCCTGGATGTTCTCCACCGGCGTGCTGCGCGGCCACGAGGGCTCGCCGCTGGTGGTCGACGGCACGATGTATCTGCACACGCCCTTCCCGAACAAGGTCTTCGCGATCGACCTCGACACGCAGAAGATCAAGTGGCGCTATGAGCCGCGGCAGGACCAGGCCGTGATCGCGCAGATGTGCTGCGATACGGTCTCCCGCGGGCTCGCCTACGCCGAGAAGAAGGTATTCCTGCAGCAGGCCGACAGCACCCTCGTCGCCCTCGACGCCGGCACCGGCAAGGTCATCTGGTCGGTCAAGAACGGCGATCCGAAAGTGGGCGCCGTGAACACCAACGCGCCGCACGTCTTCAAGGACAAGGTGATCACCGGCATCTCCGGCGGCGAATGGGGCGTGCGCGGGTTCCTCGCGGCGTACGACATCAACACCGGCAAGCAGGTGTGGAAGGCATACAGCACCGGGCCGGACGAGGAGATGCTGGTCGATCCCGACAAGACCATGACCTGGACGGACGGCAAGCTCATGCCGGTCGGCAAGGATTCATCGTTGAAGACCTGGAAGGGCGATCAGTGGAAGACGGGTGGCGGCACCACCTGGGGCTGGTACAGCTACGACAAGGGACTCAACCTCGTCTATTACGGCACGGGCAATCCCTCCACATGGAATCCGGCGCAGCGCCCCGGTGACAACCGCTGGTCGATGACGGTGTTCGCGCGTGACCTCGACACCGGCATGGCCAAGTGGGCGTACCAGCTCACGCCGTACGACGAGTGGGACTTCGACGGCATCAACGAGATGATCCTCGCGGACATCAACGTGAAGGGCAAGCCCACCAAGGCGCTGGTGCACTTCGACCGCAACGGTTTCGGCTACACGCTCGACCGTACCAACGGCGCGTTGCTCGTGGCCGAGAAGTTCGATCCGAAGGTGAACTGGGCGACGCACGTCGACATGAAGACCGGACGGCCGCAAGTCGTGGCGCAGTACTCCACGGCGAAGAACGGGCCTGACGTCAACACGAAGGGCGTGTGTCCCGCCGCGCTGGGATCGAAGGACGAGCAGCCCGCGGCCTTCAATCCGAAGAACGGCCGTTTCTACATCCCGACGAACCACGTGTGCATGAACTACGAGCCGTTCAAGGTCGACTACGTGGCCGGGCAGCCGTACGTCGGTGCCACGCTCTCGATGTTCCCGCCCGAAGGTGACCAGAACATGGGCAACTTCGTCGTCTGGGACGCGGGCCAGGGCAAGATCGTGCAGAGCAAGGCCGAGAAGTTCTCGGTGTGGAGCGGGGCGCTCGTGACCGCCGGCGACATCGCCTGCTACGGCACGCTCGAGGGATACCTCAAGTGCGTCGATGCGAACGACGTCTCGAAGGAGCTCTACAAGTTCAAGACGCCCTCCGGCATCATCGGGAACGTCTTCACGTACCAGAACAAGGGCAAGCAGTACATCGGCGTCTTCTCGGGCATCGGCGGCTGGGCCGGCATCGGCATGGCGGCGGGCCTCGAGAAGGACACGGATGGACTGGGCGCGGTGGGCGGGTACAAGGAGCTTCGCGACTATACGGAGCTCGGCGGCACGCTCACGGTCTTCGCGCTGCCGCAGTGATGCGTTTGGCAAGTTTCCTCGTGGCCGCGGCGTGCGCAGGGTCCGCGCATGCCGCGCCCGACGAGGGGAAGCCGTACAAGGTGGTCGACGGCTACAAGGTCGACCGCAACACCATGGAAGGCTTTCGTGCGTGGCGCGCCGCCGCGTGCGACCGCTGCCATGGCGCGAGCCAGCAGGGGCTGGTCGGGCCTTCGCTCCTCGAGTCCTTCAAGACGCTCAGCAAGGAGGACTTCGTCAAGACGGTGACGCAGGGACGGCTCGAGAAGGGCATGCCCAGCTTCGCCGCGAGCCCCGCGGTGATGGAGCATACCGATGGGCTCTATGCGTATCTCAAGGGCCGCTCCAACGGGGACATCACCCAGGTCAAGGTCGAGGAGCTCCGGTGATCGCGCGGCCGCGGCGACGGCCGCGAATCGGGCACATCCTCCTCGCCTTCGCCGGCCTCGCGCTGTTGCTGTTCGCATTCGCCGCCGTGGCGCAGCAGGCCCATGCCGCCGCATTCCGCCCGTGCGTCGATCCCAACAACCTGCCGTTCTCGGACGCGAAAGGCGAGGGATACGAGAACCGCATCGCGGAGCTTTTCGGGCGTTCGCTGGGCATTCCGGTCAAGAGCTACCAGCATCCGATGCGCATGAACTTCGTGCGCAACACGCTGCGCTACAAGCTTCCGGACCAGGATTACCCGTGCGACGTGCTGATGAACGTGCCGGCGGAGTTCGACCAGGCCTGGGTCACGGCTCCGTACTATCGCTCGACGTACGTGCTCGTATATCGCAAGGGCGGCAAGCTCGAGGGTGTCACGAGCGGCGACGCGCTCTTCGACACATTCAGGGATGCGAAGGCGCGGCCGGTCGTCGGCATCTTCGACCGCTCGCCCGCGTCGGCCTGGCTCGCACGCCACGGCTGGGAGGAGCAGGCACGCGTGTACCACATGCTGTCCGCGGATCCGGAGGACTATCCCGGCGAGATCATCGCGCGCGACCTGGTCCACGGCACGATCGACGCCGCGGTGGTATGGGGCCCGATCGGCGGCTACTTCGCCAAGCGCAGCGCGCAGCCCCTGGTCGTGGTGCCGTTGCGTTCGGAGCCGGGCGTGCGCTTCGATTACGACATGGCGATGGGCGTGCGCTATGGGGATCGCGAATGGAAAGGGGTTGTCGAACGGCTGATCGTCGAGAACAAGGCCGCCATCACGGCGATCCTGCGGGAATACAACGTTCCGCTTCTCGACGCGCGCGGCGAATTGCTGGAGTGATCCCATGCCCTTCCGCCGCACCCTCCTTTCCGCCGCCGGCGTGCTCGTGTGCGCCGCCGCGTGGAGCCAACCCCTCAATCCTGTCCTGTTCCTGCCCATCGCCGCGAGCGTGGTGCGGGTCGAGGCCGAGCGCGCGCAGGGCGGCCTTTCCGTCGGCAGTGGCGTCACGGTCGCCCCCGGTGTCGTGGCGACGAATTGCCATGTGCTGCGCGAGGCCTCTTCGGTACGCGTCGCCGGCGCCGGCACGACGCTTGCGGCCGATGCCGAACGGGGCGACGTTCGCCGCGATGTCTGCTTCCTGCGCGTGCCCGACTGGCGCGGGCGCCCGGTGAATCTCGCTGACGCAGACGCGCAGGTCGGCGCAAGTGTCGTGGCGCTCGGGTACACGGGCGGCGCGGCGATCTCGCCGCGCCTGGGAAGCGTGCGGGCGCTGCATGCATACGACGGCGCGCACGTGATCGAATCCGATGCGCCCTTCAACGGCGGCTCCAGTGGCGGCGGCCTCTTCGCCCACGACGGAACCCTGGTCGGCCTGCTCACGTTCCGCCTGCGCAACTCGGAGACGAGCTACTTCGCGCTGCCGGTCGAATGGGTACGCGCGGGCCTGCCGCGTGAGGGCGACTGGCAGGACATCCGCCCGCTCGCTGCCCGCCCGCCGTTCTGGCAGGGCGAGGGCGAGGCGCTGCCATTCTTCATGCGCGCCGCTGCCTACCAGAACGAGGGCGCATGGCCGCAACTCTTGGAGCTCACTGTCGCGTGGCTCGCAGCCGCGCCGCACGACGCCGAGCCGCTGCGCGCGCGTGCGCTGGCACTTCGGGAGCTGCATCGTCCCCGCGCCGCCGCCGAGGCGTTCCGCGCCGCGCTGCGGATCGAACCGCACGATGCCGTCGCGCTCTATGGCCTGGCGCTCGCGTACGACGAGACGGGCAACAGCGAAGCCTTGCGCGAGACGCAGGCGCGCCTGGATGCGCTCGACGACGACGTCTCGCGGGATCTCGTGCACAGGCTCGCAAGCCGCGGCGGCACTGGCGGCGCGCCGGTCGGGAACTGACGCATGCATCGCCTGGCGTACGCGACCCTGCTGCTGCTCGCGCCGTGCGCCTGGGCCGGGAACGACTTCCCCACGTCCGCGCGGGTGCAGTACGTGCTCGAGTGCATGAGGGAGTATCCCTCCGCCTCGCCCGAGGCGATCTACAAATGCTCCTGCGCGATCGATGCGATCGCCGAGAAGATGACCTACGAGCAATGGACGGACCTCGCGACCGTCGCGAACGGCATCACGATCGCCGGCGAGCGCGGCGGGGTGCTGCGGGACATGAAGGACGGGCGCAAGATCGCCGGAACCTACCGCACGATCCAGGAGGACGCGCGCAAGCGCTGCTTCCTCGCGCGATAGCCCGCGGCGCCCATTCCGATGCTCCTGCGCGGCTTCCTCTTCGCGGCGGTCCTCACCTTCGTTCCGGCAGGTTCCGTCTTCGCGCAGGAGACAGACCCCGAGGCGAACGCGGTGTGGCTGAAGGTCCGCGCAGAGCTTTTCGGCGAGCGCCCGATCGCGCCCGGGGACGGCGTCGTGTCCCTCGAGGTGCCGGCGCGCGCGCAGGACGCCTCCGTCGTGCCCCTCTCCATACGCGCCGCGTTTCCCCAGGCGGCGGAGCGCGCGATCGATCGCATCTGGCTCGTCGTCGACAACAATCCTTCACCCATCGCGGCGATCTTCCGCTTCACGCGCTCGAGCGGACGCGCCGACATCGACACGCGCATCCGGGTCGAGCAGTACACGCACGTGCGCGCGATCGCCGCGACGAGCGATGGCGCCTTGCACATGGCGGTGCGCTACGTGAAGGCTTCGGGCGGCTGCTCGGCGCCGCCGCCGGGCGAGGCGAGGGACGCCGCGACGCCACTCGGCAGGATGCGCATCGCGGTCGAGCCGGCAAAGGAAGCGGGCGCGCCGGCCAGCGTGCGGCTGCTCGTGAGCCATCCCAACGAGTCGGGCCTGGCGATGGACCAGGTGTCGCGCACATATGCCCCGGCCCACTTCGTCCGCACGCTCGAGGTACGCCAGGGCGGCGAGCTGGTGCTCTCGGCGGACCTCGATTTCGCCATCAGCGAGAACCCTTACTTTCGCTTCGAGATGGTGCCGGCCGAGGGGGCGCCGCTCGAGGCGCGCGTGGTCGACAACCAGGCGCTCGAGTTCACGAGCGGAGTGAAGGTTCAGGCGCGCAGGTGACCGCCTGCCGCCTCGCCGGCCGCGGTGGATGAGGCGGCGCGCGCCCAGCCCATCCGCCGCAGGAGCCCGTCGCGCTCGAAGACGACATGCTTCACGACGCCGGCCATGTGCAAGGCCAGCGCGGCGGCGAGCGTCCAGGCCAGCACCAGGTGCACGCTGCTCATCCAGTCCTTCACCGCCGCATTCTTCGGCGCCCAGGACGGCAGCACGAGCCCGAAGAAGCGTACCGGATATCCGCTGAACGCGGAGCCGAGGTAACCCGCCAAGGGCAATGCGATGAGCACCACGTACATCGCGACGTGCGTGGTTCGCGCGAGCCGCTCCTGCCAGCGCGGCATGGGGAAGTACGCCGGCGGCCGATGCGCGAGGCGCCAGCCCAGGCGCACGATCATGAGCGCGAGCAGGGTGAGGCCGATCGACTTGTGCAGGTTGAAGACCTCGGCGCGCTGTCCCGGCGGCTGCTTGGGGATTTGCTGCATCAGCCAGCCGAGCGGGTATTGCACGAGCACGACCGCGGCCACGATCCAGTGCATCGCGACCGCGAAGCGGGTGTACCTCTGTTCATGCTGCATGCGTGCAGCATAGCGCGAACAAGGGCGCCCATTTCCGCTAAGCTTTCGCTGTCGTTGCAATTCCGGAAGGTTGGCCGAGCGGTTTAAGGCACCGGTCTTGAAAACCGGCAACGCGGCAACGCGTTCGTGAGTTCGAATCTCACACCTTCCGCCAATTTAGCCGTGCCGTAGAGACGTTGGGGAGGGGTGGCTCGATCCTCCGTCGACGCGGCATGTCCTGGCGGTGGTCCGAAAGGTGGCGCGCTTTCGCGACTGTGGCGTGAGAGCCCCGGAAGTAGAAGAGATCGTAGACCAGCGCGCGAAAAGAAGGTGCCGCTCGCTATCACGCTCGTCGTCACCGCATTCGTCGCGCCGGCGCTCCTCGCGCTGGCGGATTCCTGCGTGCGCGACGGGTTCCTTGCAGCCGGTCGATCAACCACCGGCCTGCGGGACCGGGTGGCGCGTCGGACCGCCAGACGGCCCGCATGTGCATCACCGGCCTCAGGGTGCTGGGCAGCTCGATCCGTATGACGCGCAGCTTGCCGCCTGCAATGTCGTCCTCGACCATGAACTGCGGCATGTTGCCGAAGCCGAAGCCCGCGCGAAGGAATGCATGCCGCGCACCCATGTCGGCGAGCCGCCACACGTTCTTCGAGAACACGCCGTAGCTCTGGCCCCTGGACAACGTCGAACGATCGGTGAGCACGAGCTGCACGTGTCGTTGCAGCTCGGAGCGAGGGACGACGCCCTTGTACTTGGCCAAGGGATGCTTCGGTGCCACGACCGTGACCAGCGGCACCTCGAGCAGGAACTCGCTGTGCATCGTCTCGGGCAGCACGGGCAGCGAGCCCACGATGCCGATCTGGCACGTTCCTTCGAGCACCGGCTCGATCACCGCGCCAAGCACTTCGACGAAGACCCGCAGCGGCGTGTGCGGAAAGGTGTCGCGGAAGCGGGCAACCGTTTCCACCAGCTCATCCATCGGATACATCACGTCAATCGAGAGCGAAAGCTCCGGCTCGAGGCCCTCGCGCAAGGTCTTCGCGCGCGCCTTGAGCCCATCCGTGCGGTCGGCGACCGCGCGTGCGTCTTCCAGCAACGCGCGCCCGGCGTCGGTGAGCGTGGGATAGCGTGCGCTCCGATCGAAGAGAGTCACTCCGAGCTGCGCCTCGAGGTTTGCGAGCGTGAGGCTCACCACGGACTGGGCGCGGCGCAGCTTGCGGCCGGCCGCGGAAAAGCTGCCCTCGTCGGCGGCGGCGATGAAAGTGCGCAGTTGGTCCAGCGTGAGGGCGTCGAGCATGATGTATCGTGACTGACGATAGATAACATCGAAATATATAGGCTTCACGGATACATCGCCAGCGCCTACCTTTGTCTGCAGGACAACCACATGGAGGCAACCATGAGCATCGCGCAGCTGGTCGAACGCAACATCCGCTTGTACGGCCGCGATCCGGCGGAACCCAGGCAAACCCCGCTTCCCGACGAGACGCACGCAGAGGCGGACGAAACCCAATGGACCGCTCTCGCTCCCCGGGCATTCGAGGCGCACGTCAACTCCAACGAGTCGGCGCCTGCCGGCCGGAACTAACGCAAAGGAAAGAGTCATGTCATCGAGCACACGCAAGACCATCGCGGTATTCGGCGCGACTGGACACCAGGGCGGGGCGGCCGTACGCGCCTTGCAGGCCCAAGGCACCTTCAGGGTGCGCGCCTTGACGCGCGATCCCGGGAAGCATCGCGGCCTCGCCGAGGAAGTGGTCGAGGCGGATCTCGGTCGTCCCGGGACGCTGCGCGCCGCCCTTGAGGGAGCCTACGGCGTCTTCCTCGTGACGAATGCCTGGGGCGGAGGGGACGAGCGCGCACAAGCCGAGAGCGCCGTACGCGCGGCGAAGGACGCGGGCGTGCGGCATCTCGTCTGGTCCACGCTCCCGAATGCCCAGGCCATCAGTGGCGGAAGTCTCCCTGTCGCGCACTTCAGCAACAAGGCGAAGGTCGACGGCGTCGTGCGCGACGCGGCGTTCGAGCATCACACCTTTGTCATGGCACCGTTCTATTACCAGAACCTCGCACGCGCCGGCGCGGCTGCGCCGCAGAAGCTCCCCGATGGATCGACCGGGTGGGCCTTGCCGATGGATCCGAATGCGGGCGGCATCGCCATGGGCGACATCGAGGAGCTGGGCCCTCTCGTGGCAGGCGCGTTCGCGCAGCCGGCCCGCGCGGGCCAGGGGCAGTACCTGCCGCTCGTCGCGGACACACTGGGCTTCGGCGACATCGTCGAGACGCTCAATCGCCAGGGACACGCGTACTCGTTCACGCGGGTTCCGCGTGAGGTGTTCTCCAATTTCTTCCCGGGCGCCGAGGAGATGGCGCAGATGTTCGAATGGTTCGAGAAGTACACCTACCTCGGCGGCGCCATGACCGACCGCATCGCCCTCGCGCGCGAGATCGCGGGAAAGAAGCCCACGGCTTTCGCCCCGTGGGCTCGACAGCACCTGCCCGTCGCCGCGAGCCAACCCGAAAGGAGCCAGGCATGAGCACGATCTCTTCCACGATTTCCGCGAGCCGCGACCATCCGGGTGCATTGGTCAACGGCGCCGAGCTCGCCGGGCGCATTCTCCTCGCCGTGATCTTCCTCATGTCGGGGCTGAGCAAGATCGGTGGCTACACCGCGACGGCCGCGTACATGGCCTCGCAAGGCGTCCCCGGTGCGCTGCTGCCGCTCGTCATCCTCACCGAGGTAAGAGGCGCCGCGGCGATCATCGTCGGCTGGCATACGCGGATCGCGGCGTTGCTGCTCGCCGGCTTCTCACTCCTCGCGGCACTTCTCTTTCACAACGACTTCGCGAACCAGGCCCAGATGATCAACTTCATGAAGAACGTCTCGATCGCCGGCGGCTTCCTGCTGCTGGTGGCGCACGGCGCGGGGCGATGGAGCCTGGATCGCCGACTCGCGAGATCCGCATGAAGTTCGAGCCGTACGACGACGATGGCAACCTGCTGGTCGCCGTGACCGTCACGATTTTGGCGCTGATGCTCGCCCTGTTCGCGGTGCTGGCGTGAGCACGTTTGGCGCCCCCGTATGGTGCCGTGTCGACCCTATCAACGCAGAGGACCCGTCATGATCGAATTCGCCAATTATCGCTACAGCTTCCCCAATGCGCGCCTGACCCGCTCAACGAACGGCGTCCTCGAGGTGGCCCTGCACAGCGACGGAGGCACCCTCCTGTTCAACGGACATACCCATGAGCAGTTCGTCGATTTGTTCCACGCCATCGCATCAGATCGCAAGAATCGCGTTGTGATCCTGACCGGGAGCGGCGAGGCGTTCATGGAGTCGATCAGCCCCGAGGGATTCGACTTCTTTAGCCCTCAAGGCTTCGACAAGGTGTATCGGGAGGGCAAGAAGGTGCTCATGAACATTCTGGATATCGAGGTTCCCCTGATCGCGGCCGTGAACGGCCCGGTGCGGCTGCACACCGAATATGTCTTGCTCGCCGACATCGTCCTGGCGACACCTGCGACAGTCTTCCAGGACAAGCCGCACTTCGACTTCGGCGTCGTTCCAGGCGACGGCGTCAATCTGCTATGGCCGGAAGTGATTGGCAGCGTGCGAGGCCGCTACTTCGTCCTCACTCGGCAGGAGCTCAATGCCGAGACTGCCAAGGACTGGGGCGTCATCAACGAAATCGTCCCGGCGGACATGCTTCTGCCGCGCGCCCGCGAGATTGCGGAGGGACTCGCCGCCCTGCCGCCGCTCACCACCAGCTACACGCGGATCGCCCTGACGCAGAAGTTGCGGCGCATCATCGACGAGGGAATCGGCTACGGACTCGCGTTGGAGGGAATTAGCGCCTTCGAAGTGGCACGTTCGACGGTGGCGGGCCGCTAACCTCTCAATGCTCAAGACGCGAGTTCTTGCGCGGCATTTGCCAAGGGAAGTCCGTTGATAAGCAGAAACGCCTCCACGCGCCCGAGTGCAGTCAATTGCATCCGCGACTACTTGGACCCTCATCGTCGCCATCTAGAGTTCTCGCTGCCGGTCGCGCGGCACTAGATGGGGAGCCTGCGGACCGCTTGTTGAGCCACAGTCCGCGGATTTGCACTGGAGCGGCTGAGCCCAAGTCGGCAATTGAGATATTCAAGGGGCCCCTCGCGGCCGTCCCTCTCACTGCGGCGCAGTATTTCGCGTAGGACAACGCCGATATGCCGTACGCTCTCGCGGCGCTCGAGGCACAGTGTGCCGCGCTCAAAGATCTCGCGAACCACTTCGACGGCTCTGCCGCGACGACGCGGGGAGCCGTATTGGCCAGGTTCTCGCGCTGCTAGCCACGCCTGCGCGGCGGAAAGGGGATTCCCAGTGCGTTCTGTTCGGCGAAGGCGTTCACTTCACGCATCGGCCGCGTGAGGCCGTCGGCGTCGAGCTCGAGCGGTTCGCCGCGCTGGTCCTCGCCGGCCCATATCTGGCGTCGCGTCGCCCTGGGCCGGTTCAGCAATGCCACCAACTTCTGCATCTCCTCTTCCGTGAGGTGCGGGAAGCGCGGTCGGAGCTCCTCGGCGGTGTAGGTCTGTGGCATGGATCGGATCGTACCCCTCAACACCTTTGCCAGCACGGAGGCGGAGGGGATATCCGCATGACTGCCGTCGAGAAGCGATGCCGGAAAGATGGCTCGTCGCGAAGACCCTGTACTGGGTCGTTCGCATGGTGCAGCTGCTCGTGAAGCTGTTCCGCCGCGGCTCCAAGTCGTCGAAACCCGCCCCCGCCGCCGCAAGAAGTAACCGTCCCCAGGTAGTCGAAGTAGGGGCGTGCGGATGATGGATCAATCCACGCGCTAAGCCCCCGCTCGCCCATAGGAAACGTTATTCGGCGGAGCCCTGAAAGGCTAGAACGGCGAGCCCCATCCGCGGCCAGCCCAGCCGGAGATATTGACGGAGATCACTATCCGAGCTTCGTGCGTGTCGTGAAATCCATTCGATGCGAGCGTGGGCTCCGAGCCGAGCGATTCCGTCGTCGCGGTGAAGCAGCACCTGTCGTCGGATAAACCGCATCGCGAGGTGCTGGTTGCGCTCAAAGAACGGCTTGGGCGCGTTCGGCGAGCTGAACAGAGCGGTCCATCAGTGACAGACGACTAGGCCGGGGTATCCAGTGGATCGTACTTGGGTATTGGCTCGCGCTTAATGCTGTTGTATGCGGCGCCCCCATGTTGGGCTTGGAAGCGAATATGGTCGGCCAGACGCATTTTTCGACAGAATCTTTTGGTGTGCCTAACGTTATAGAAGTCGTCGTAGATAACTTGCCCTACGAGAAAGAAGCGCCGCCATCTTCCCTCCGCTTCGGCAAGCAGTTCTTTCAATTCGGCGGAGCTAACGGTTATCTCTTTAGACACATCGATAGCCGCTCTAGTAAGCACATCGTTGCCCATCGTTTCGCCTGGGATGATTTCCTGATGAAAGCGGATGGGAAGCTTATCAAACACGACATTCGGAATGCTGTCGTTAAGCGTCAAGAACAAGTCGGCTCGAACTTGACGGATGATAGCGGGTGTCTTGCCGTAGTTCTCGAAGGCGAAGAAAACTCTGGACGTGAATGTTTCCGTCCCCTTAATTTCGATGTTAGTGCCATCGCGCACAATGACGTGAAGCCCATCCATATTGGTCACAAATGGGGAGAGAACTGGTTGCGCCTCTATGAGCGATATATCAACCGTTCTTCTCAACTGCATTGTCTGACACCAGCCGACGATGATAAGTACCAGTGTAAAGACCGCGAGAAAGGTCGTAGCGGCAGCGGTGACAACAATCGAATAAATTTCCACCCGCCGCTCTTCCGGAGTTTTGTCTGAGGGGTGGGAAATTATGTCGTCGGCAGGGCCCTGGGATGCTCGCAATGGACCCAGCGGCGAGCCCGTGGCGTCGCGAGTATTTGCGCCGGCTTTCTCTTGGCGCTGGGAACTTTCGGTTGGTTTTTTGTTGGCCTCGCCCGCTGGGCCACGCGGTGACTGCGCCAAGGCGGTCGTAGTTAGGACTAGCGCGATATAGAGGCCAACAGCGCGAATCAAAATGCTTTAACCTCAGTCCCGAAAGAGGTTGGGATTGTCTCCGTTGGTCATCAGGTATTCGCCGCATCCGGCGAGCGCGCTACGCGGTCATGGAAGACGGCTACCTCCGCAAAATGGCGCTTGCACTGCGCGGATCAAAGAGCCGAAGCGATTGCTGAATCGTCCGGCTGCACTTCCGGCTGTGCGTTCGCGTCGGCAGGCTTCTCCGACGATGCCCGAAGCGATTTCTTCGCTGCCCGCGCGATCTTGCGCCGCGCGTCATCGGCGTTTTGACCCTCCATCACTTCGCGCTTGATGACCTCATCGGTGATCGCCGTCCGGATCTGGTCGGCTTCAATGCGGACATCGGGCGAGAGCCGGCGCAGTTCTCTCCGGATGACGTCGATCACAGCGTCGGACACGATCACGGCGCCTAGGAAAAATCGGCTCAACGCCTGCCGCTGCGCTTCGTAATCGCCCAGCACCGACCGGGTCCAGCCTTCCTTGCACCACAGAAAAAGGCGCTCGAGGTCGGCGTCGCACTTCGGATTGACCGCAAGGAAATCGAGGTCAACAACGAGCTCGTGTTCGATCGGTTTGCTGAACACAACGTGGTAAACACGCCAGTTCCGCGCATTCGTCAGCAGCACCCACTCCACACCTTGGTTCGCTGCGTAATCGATTATTTGCTTAACGTGGTTGTCGCGGAGCTCGGTCCCGATCGCCTTCACTTCGATCAGAGTGCCCAGCGCGCCGTCGACCTTTGTCGCGAGGTCGCAATAGGTGCCGCGGATGCAATGCTCCGACGTCAATTCCGAATACTTGTTGTAGCCGAACAGGTCGGCGAACATGTCCTTGACGATAGTGACGGTGTCGGCCTCATTGATGTCGCGCGCGTGCGCGTCGGCGAGGATCGGTTGATATCGCTTCACTTGGCCGACCAGCCTCTCGACCACCTTTTTCGGAATGTTCGTCGCCATCGTTGTCCTCCGTCGCGGGTTAGTGCCCCTGTCCGCTCGCAGGCTACCGCGTGTTATCTCAGGTGCCAATCCACGGTTGCGATTAGCAAATGGGTATGCTTGTGGGTTGTTGGAGAAATAGAGCGTAAGACATTGATATTGCATGTGATGCGGCGGACACACCTTCCGCCAATATACCCGTCCAAGGCCATCCAACTTCATCCGCGTTTTCCATTCCATACCGTACCGGGAGCCAAATACGAAGCGCGCGGGGCCAATCGGCTGGCGTTCGCAACGCTCAGACGGCGAGCGGCTCGGGCGGCGCGGCGACTGGCTGTGCGGTGGCCGAGGCGCCCCGCAAGCGCGCCGGAATCTCCACCACCATTCGTAGTCCGGTACCGCGCTCGCGCTCGCTGGCAAAGATGCGCCCTTTGTGCAGCTGCACGATGCTGCGACAGATCGCCAGACCCAGGCCGCTTCCCTTATCGTTGCCGGCCGGATTGAAACGCACGAAGCGATCGAACATTTGCCGACGCTGTTCGGGAGTAAGGCCGGGGCCATCATCCTCGACGGCTACGATCCACGTTCCTTGCGAGAGCACCGACCGGACCGCCACGTGGCCGCCTTCCGATGTCGCGTTGATGGCGTTCACGACCAGGTTAAGGAGGACCTGACGCATCCGCTTCTCCTCGAACTCGGCCGTACCGTCTCCCTGGTGAGTGCACGTCAGAAAGCGCTTGTGATGCTCCGCGAGCGCCATGGCGTCCGGGGCAAAGCTGTGGATGAAACCCTCCGGCTCTTGCTCCTGAAATGCGATGGCGATCGCTTGGGCATCGGCCCTTGAAAGGAAAAGGAGTTCCTCGATAATCTGGTTCACGCGCGCCAATTCTTCCAGCTGCACGTGAAGCGACTCGCGTTCGGCCGGCTCGAGATTCCCATTGACCAGCAACCTCTCGGCGTGGAGTCGCACCAGCGAGAGCGGTGTCTTGAGTTCGTGCGAAGCATCCGCCGTGAATCGGCGGATCTGGTCGAACGAAGTTTCGAGGCGATCGAACATCTGGTTGAGGAGCGTGGCGAGACTCGAAATTTCATCCCGCGCCTCGCCGACCGGAATGCGTTCGCGAAGATTGTCTGAACCGATTCGTTTCGCCGTCTCGCGGATGGCACGAACGGGCGCGAGCATTAGTTGTGCGAGGCCGAATCCCAGCGCGACACTCACCAGAAGCATCACGACGATCAGCACAGCGGCCATGTCGCGGTACTTGTGTAGCGCGTCGTAGATGGGCGCCATCGGAGTGGCGACCATCACGTCGAACGGCTTCATGACGAACTCGCTCGCGCGCACCTCGCCGATGCCCGGCACCGGCACGGAGAACGCGCGCTCGCCCTGGATGTCCGGGATGTTCTGACCCTTCAGGTTGCTGGACTTGAAGAAGACGTTGGTCATCGGGCCGTGCATGTCGATGAAGAAGAGCGACGAGGCTGACTCGGTCGTCTCGCGGATGCGCTGGTCAATCGTCTGGGGGGAGAGCGATGCGTAATTGGGTCCCAGGTACCCCTTCAACTGCCGAAATTGCTGCTCGTTCAGGAGATCGAGCTGGTGGATCAGCTGGTTCTGCAGGATGAAGTAGCCGACGGTGAAGAGAATGGCTAGCGTCGCGGTCGCGCTCACGGCGTACCAGAAGGTGAGGCGGGCGCCAATCGACTTCACAGCAGCTGGTATCCCACGCCGCGTACCGTCTTGAAGAGCGGTTTTTCGTCGCCGCCCTTCTCGAGCTTCGCGCGGAGGCGGCTCATGTATACGTCGAGCAGGTTCGTGTCGACGTCGAAGTGAGACGACCAGATCTTTTCGGAGATGAGCGTGCGCGTGAGGATGCGTCCGGGGTTCTGCATGAAGATCTCCAGCAACGCGTACTCCCGGCTGGTGAGGTCGATCGGCTTGCCGTCCACCTGCACCGTGTGCGACAGGAGGTCGACGCGGATGCCGCGGTGCTCCAGCACGGTGTTCTTGACCGCGGACTGCCGCCGCACCAGGGAGCGCACGCGCGCCAGCAGTTCCTCGAAGCTGAAGGGCTTCGGCAGGTAGTCGTCGGCGCCCACGTCAAGCCCCTTGATGCGGTCTGCGACCGAGTCGCGCGCGGAGAGGATGAGCACCGGTTCGTTGAACCCCGAGGCGCGCCATTGCTTCAGCAGTTCGATTCCGTCGCCGTCGGGGAGGCCGAGATCCAGCAGGATAACGTCGTAGGTCGTTTCGGCGAGCGCGTCTCGCGCCGATGCGCAGGTGCGCGCCCACCCGACGGTGTATGCGCACTCCTTCAGCCCCTGCTCGAGGAAGGCGCCAAGGCGCTCCTGGTCTTCGACGATCAGTACCTTCATGGCGATCCATGCTAGTACAAATACGGGCGGAGGGGCCTGAAAGGAAATTTAGGGAGGCGTCAGGATTGCTTCAGGATGCGAGCCTAGCGTTGGTCGCGCTGGGACTGGCGTGCTCCGGAGGGAAGATTTCGATGAGACACAGAACAACAAGAACGAACGCCGTGATGGGTGGACGCGCCCCAACGCAGCTGGCGATTGCGTGAGGCGGTCTTTGCCCTGCAGGAGCGCTCGCGCCATCTCGGCCGAACATCCAGGGCACGCGCCTGCGGTCCCGCGCAAGCTCGGTTACGCGCCGTCGCTCGTGGACCGCATCTCCTCGCGTGCGCGGAGCTCAACCAAGTCGACATCCCTATCCGGAAGGTCTTGAGGCGGGCGGCATGGCGGCCGCGACGGCCACCAACGTGACCCAGATCGCACGCAAGGCGAAAGAATCAGCACTGGAGGAGGATCCCCTTGAAGAGAAATCCGTTATACCGCGCTTTTGCCTGCGCGGCACTCGCGGCCGGCGCGATCGGCGCTGCCGCGGCGGAGTACCAGCCGGCACATTACGACCTCTCGGCATTGCCGCCATACAAGCCACAGGACATGGCTCTCGGCGTCGTGCGCATCTACGGCACGCCGCTCGAGGCGCTGGTTGGCGAATGGGCCTTCGCGTTCCGCGCGAAGCAGGGGCACGTGCGCCTCGAGTCGTACCTGGTGAACACCTCCCAGGCTTTCGCGGGACTCGTCACCGGGAAGGCGGACATCGGTCTCATGGGCCATCGCACCTGGCACACGAGCCTGAAAGCGTTCGAGGAGACGTACGGCTATGCGCCGCTCGAGATCCGCTTTGCTTCCGGCTCCTATGACGATCCCGAGGGGTCGACGCCCGGTCTGATGTTCATCGTGAACCCCTCCAACCCGCTGGCGAAGCTCACGCTCGACCAGGTGGACGGAATCTTCTGCGCCCGGCGCACCGGCGGCTGGGATGGCACCCAGTGGTCCAAGGCACCTGCGCGCGGAGCGGACAAGAACATCCGTACCTGGGGCGGCCTGGGGCTCGCCGGCGAATGGGCCGACAAGCCGATCCACATCCACGGCTCGGACGTGACCCTCAGCAACTGGGCGGACCTCATCTCGCGCGAGGCGTGCCATGGCGGGCGCAAGTGGAACGCGGCGCTGATCGAGGGCCCGAGGGCGGACATCGGCCTCAAGGCCAAGGGCAAGTGGCGCGACGCGGAGATCACCGATGCCGTCCAGTCCGACCCGTATGCGATGGGCTTCGTGTTCAAGCGCGTGGTGAACGCGACACACGCGAACGTGAAGGTGCTCCCGCTCGCGCGCACGGCGGACGGCCCCTTCGTCGTGCCGTCGGCGCAGACGTTCTTCGACGGAACCTACCCCATGCACAACGGCCCTTATCTCTATCTCAACCGCGTCCCCGGGAAGCCGCTGCCCGTGCGCGACCGCGAGTTCGTGCGTTTCGTGCTGAGCCGCGATGGGCAGCAGATCGTTGCGAACAGCCGCATCTTCATTCCGCTCTCGGCCGACCAGGCGGCCGCGGAGCTGCGCAAGCTGGAGGCCCAATGAAGACGATCCTCGCCACATGCCTCGTGGCCGCTGCCTTCTGCGCATCGGCGCAGGATGCCGCCCTGCCGAAGTACCAGGCGCAAGGCCGCCTGTCGGGTGTCATCCGCGTAAGCGGCAACGACCGGATGCAGCCGCTCCTCAAGCGTTGGGAACGCGGCTTCCGCAAGTACCAGCCGGACGTCCGCTTCGAGGAGACGCTGCGCGGAACGGCCTCCGCCATGTACGGCCTCGAGATGCGAACGGCGGACATCGCGCTCATGGGCCGGCCGGTCAATCCGTACGAGCGGTACGGGACGTACGAGCGCTCGTGGGTGTATCCCGTGGAGATCGAGGTCGCCACCGGCAGCTTCGCGGTACCCGGCAAGTCGCCGGCGTATGCGATCTTCGTCAATCGTGAGAACCCGCTCGGAAAGCTCACGCTCAAGCAGCTCGACGGTATCTTCGGCGCAGAACGCGCGGGGGGCTGGAACGCGCTCACGTGGGACGAGGGCTCGGCCCGCGGCAAGGACGCGAACGTCCGCACCTGGGGCCAGGTCGGACTCGGCGGCGAGTGGGCCGGGCAAGCGATCCACGTCTACGGTCCGCCCAACCTCGGTACCGGGACCACGACGTATTTCCAGACGCGCGTGATGGGAGGCGGGGAGATCTTCAACGAAGATCTGCTCGAGTACGCCGATCGCAAGCAGATGGTGGCGGACCTGGCGCGAGACCGCTACGGCATCGCATACGGGCCGCTGGGCGTACGCATCCCGGGTGTGAAGCCGATCGCCGTGGCCGAGCATGAAGGTGGCCCCTACGTCGAGCTCACCAGGGCGAGCGTGACGGACCGCACCTACCCGCTCGCGCGACCCGTGTACATGGTGTTCAACATCGACAACACGAAGAGCGAGATCAGCGCGACGCGCGGCGATCCACGGGTGCGAGAGTTCCTTCGCTACGTGCTGTCGGAAGAAGGCCAGCGCGCCGTCGCCCACGACGGCGTGTACCTGCCGTTGCCCGCGAGCATCGCAAGCGCGCAGTTCGCGAAAATCGATTTCGACGGCGTTCCGCCGGAACGCAAGCTCCTCAGGGAAGACGACTGATGAAGATCCGCATCGCGGCCGTGTTCGCGGCCATTCCCCTTGCCGTCGCCTGCGCGTCCGTGCCAGCTGCGACGGCCGTCACGAAAGTCCGCATGACGATCGATGAGGACCCCATCGTCATCCGGCTCGCGCAAAGTCTCGGCTACCTGCGCGACGAGGGCATCCAGATCGTGCCGGTGGATCTCGAGAAGCTGATGGGCGAGGACTACCTCATGCAGCAGCCGCTCGTCGAGGGACGCATCGATGTTTCCTATCACTGGTTCAACCACACAATCTTCGGCGCGCGTCACGGCTACCCGATCGAGGCGGTGATGGTCTTCAACGACGCGCCCGGCATGACGGTGATGGTGGCTAACCGTGTGAAGGGCGAGGTGCGCGACGCGAGCGCCTTCGCGGGACGCAACGTGGCGCAGGGCGCCGGCTACGGTACCAAGGCGGTCATCACCGGCTACCTCGCACAGCAGGCGGGCGTGAAGGCGGGCGGCTACACGCCGGTGATGACCGCCGCCGAGGGGCGGCAGGAGGCCGTGCTCGCCGGCCTGCGTGGCGGCTCGGTCGACGTGATGACGTTCCAGGAGCCTCTCACCTCCGCGCTCAGGCAGACCGGGCTCGTCTCCACGCTCTATGATCTCAACAACGGAGCATCG
This sequence comes from Usitatibacter sp., assembly GCA_035656735.1. GTDB lineage: Bacteria > Pseudomonadota > Gammaproteobacteria > Burkholderiales > Usitatibacteraceae > Usitatibacter. The sequence goes on from DASRRY010000020.1 coordinate 122,211, forward strand.
ACGAAGAAGGCGCTGGGTGCGGCGTTTCCGGCGCAATCGCTGCTCGTGTCGCCCGAGTATGCCAAGGCGCATCCGCAGACGGTGCAGCACCTGGTCAATGCGCTCGTGCGCACGATGCGCTTCATCAACTCACTCGACGCGGATGCCGTCCTGGCCAAGCTGCCGCCCGAGTTCTACGCGGGCAAGGACCGCGCCGAGGCGATCGCCTACGTGCGCGCGACGCTGCCCGCGTACGCGCGCGGCGATTACTCCATCTCCCCGGCGAGCGCGGAGCTGGTAACGCGCGTCATGCGCTCGTCCTCTTTCGATTCGAGCGAGGAGGGCCGTTGGCGCGGCGGCGGAGACGATTCCAAGGTCGATCCGGCGAAGCTCTACGACAACCGGTTCGTCGAAAGCGCGATGCAGCGCATTCGCTGAATGCCGCCCGCGCTGCGCTCGCGCGCCGCGATTTCCATGGCGCTCTTGACGGTGAAGGCGCCGCTGAAGAAGTGGACTAGCAGTGGCAATAGCCGTCTTCGGCGCTGTGACCGGCGGACGCCTGAACATCCGTTCAGGTGCGCTTCAGGTTTGGCGAGGATCGGTTGTGTAATCTGGGGGCGGGACTTCAAATGATCCGCCAACGTCACCTTCTCAAGCTCGCGATCGTAGCCGCCGTGGCCGTGGCCGCGGCGGGCTTCGCCATTACCCACGGGCAGGCACTGTCGCACGCGGAGGGCAGGGACGGCAAAGCGACGGCGCAGAAGGCCGCTCTCGTAGTGACGGTGACGACGCCTGTGGCGCGCGATCTGCCGATCCGGCTCTCGGCACAGGGCCACCTCGTGGCGCTGAACCAGGTCGATGTGCGCCCCCAGGTCGCGGGTGTCATTCGCAGCGTCGATTTCCACGAGGGCGACACGATGCGCGTCGGACAGCTTCTGTTCACGCTCGATGCCACCGAGGCGGAAGCCCAGCTCGCGCGTACCCGTGGAACGGCGGCCAACGTCCAGGCCCAGCTCGACGATGCGGTGCGCGTCCTCAAACGCTCGCAGGAGCTGCTGAGCGAGAAGTTCATCTCACAAAGCGCGGTGGATTCCGCGGTCTCGAAGGTCGAGTCGCTGCGCGGGCAGCTTCGCACGGCCCAGGCGGACATCGACAACGCGATGGCACAGGTGGCTCACACCCGCATCGTCTCGCCGCTCGCCGGCAAGGCAGGTGCGCTCAACGTCCACGTGGGAAGCCTCGCGCAACCTGCCGCGGCGCAGCCACTGGTGGTGCTCGCGCAGTTCGATCCGATCGGCGCCGAGTTCAGCCTGCCGGAGGACAACCTCTCGGCGGTTCTCGCGGCGCGCGATGCCGGCGCCGTCTCCGTCTCGCTCAACCTTCCCGGCGGCCAGCGGGTCGCCGGTCAGCTGAGCTTCATCAACAACACCGTCACCACGGGCAGCGGCACCATCACCCTGAAGGCGACCTTCCGGAATTCCCGCGAGAAGCTCTGGCCGGGCGCCTTCGTCACGGTGACGCTCGAGGCGGGATCGTCGCGCGGGGCGATGGTGCTGCCGCCCGAGGCGATCCTCGAGGGTCCCAAGGGGTCGTTCGTCTACACGCTGGACGCCTCCAACCGTGCGCTCGTGCATCCGGTGAAGGTGCTGCGTATCCAGGAGCGCCAGGCCGTGATCGAGGGACTCGGTGCGGGAGCGCGCGTCGTGCTGCAGGGCAACCAGAGCGTGGTACCCGGGGCCGTGGTGGCCGTTGCCGCCGCGCCGAATGTCGCCGCGCAATGAGCTTCGCGCAGTTCTTCATGCGGCGCCCCGTCGCCACGATGCTCGCGTGGCTCACGGTCGTGGTGGCCGGCTTCGCGGCGTGGACCCAGCTTCCGATCGCGGCGCTGCCGACATACGACTCGCCCACGATCCAGGTGCTGGCGACGCTGCTGGGCGCGAGCCCCGAGACGATGTCGACGGCGGTGGCCACTCCGCTCGAGAAGCAGTTCTCGGCGATTCCCGGGCTCGTGGCGACGACTTCCGCCAGCATCCAGGGCGAGACCCGGATCACTCTCGAGTTCGACCCGTCGCGCAACATCGATGCCGCCGCCGGAGACATCCAGGCGGCGCTCTACCGTTCCACCCGGTCGCTGCCGGCGGAGATGACCACGCCGCCCTCGTACAAGAAGATCAACCCGGCGGAGGCCGCGACGATCCTCATCGGGCTCTCGTCGCCCTCGCTCAGGCTCACGGACCTGAATGCGTTCTCCGACAACCTCGTCATTCCGGCGCTCTCGACCATCAAAGGCGTGGCCCAGGTCATGGTGACCGGCCAGAAGCGATACGCCGTGCGCATCGAGGTCCATCCCGACAAGCTGGCCGCCCTGAATCTCACGCTGCCGGAGGTGAGCGCCGCGTTGAAGGCGGCGAATTCAAACGCCCCCATCGGTGAGCTGGACGGGCCGCGCCAGATGCTCATGCTGCAGATGTCCGGCAGCCTCATGAAGGCCGCGGACTTCGGCCGCGTCGTCATCGCCACGCGTCAAGGCCAACCGGTCAAGCTCTCCGACATCGCGGCCGTCCAGGACAGCATCGAGAACGCGATGAACACGAGCGCGGTGAACGGTGAGGAGGCGATCATCCTCTACGTGCTGCGCCAACCGGGCACGAATACCGTCGCGACGGTGGACGCCATCCGCGCGATGGTGCCGCGGCTGCAAGCCGAGATGCCGGCTTCCGTGAAGGTGCAGCTGCTGCAGGACCGCTCGACGTCCATCCGCCAGGCGATTCACGACGTGAACCTCACGCTGCTGCTGACGATCGCACTCGTGGTGATGGTGATGGCGCTCTTCCTTCGCAGGCTTGCGGCGACGCTCATACCCTCGATCACATTGCCGATCTCCCTCCTCGGCACCTTCGGCGCCATGGCCGCCATGCACCTGTCGCTCGACAACATCTCGCTCATGGGTCTCACGATCGCGGTGGGGCTCGTCGTGGACGACGCGATCGTGGTGCTCGAGAACATCATGCGACACATCGAGGCGGGCATGACGCCGTACGACGCCGCCGTGCAAGGCACGCGCGAAGTTGCCTTCACCGTGCTCTCGATCTCCATCTCGCTGGTCGCGGTCTTCATCCCGATCTTCTTCATGCCCGGCACCATCGGGCTGCTCTTCCACGAGTTCGCCATCGTGGTGACGCTTGCCATCCTGGTGTCGGCCGCCGTGGCATTGACGCTCATTCCGGTGCTCCTGCCGAAGCTCATCAAGCCGGGTGCGACGCACGCCCGCACCGGTCCCGTCGGGCGGGCCTTCGATGCGGGTTTCGAGCGCGCGCTGGCGTGGTACGCGCGCGGCGTCGACTGGGCGATCACCCACCGCGCCATCGTGCTATTGACGGGCGCGGCGACCGTGGCCATCACCGGGTGGCTCTATGTGATCTCGCCCAAGGGATTCTTCCCCCAGGAAGACACGGGGCAGGTGAGCGGGAACATAGACACGCCGCAGGACATGTCGTACGAGGGGCGGCTCGCGATCCTGAACCAGCTGCAGGAGCGCATCCTGCACGATCCGGCGGTGCTCGACGTCGCCTCGAAGGTCGACCACGACACCACCGCATTCTCGATCACGCTCAAGGACCGCAGGGCGCGCGCACCGATGGAAAGGGTGCTTACGCGCCTGCGCGCGAACACGAATTTCATTCCGGGCATCAAGGTGCTCTACAGCCCGGTGCAGAACCTGCGCGTAGGCGGACGCAGCTCGCGCAGTACGTTCCAGTACACGCTGCAATCGGTGAAGGCCGGCGCGCTCGACGAGTGGGCGGACAAGCTCATGGCCGCGATGGAGCGGTCGGGCACCTTCGTCGGGCTCAATACCGACGCCCAGAAGAACGGCCTCCAGGCACGCCTCACGGTCGACCGCGAGAAGGCGGCGATGCTGGGCGTGGACATGGCCGCCCTACGCGAGGCGCTCTACACGGCGTACGGCACGCGCCAAGTCTCCACGATCTACGCGCCCGAGGACAGCTACCAGGTCATCATGGAAGTCTCGTCGGCCCACCGCCGGGACGAAACGGATCTTTCGAAGATCTACGTGCGCGGCGCCAACGGCGACATGGTGCCTGTCGCGGCCATCGCGGGGATCGGGCGTGGCAAGGGTGCGATGGCCATCAATCACCAAATGCAGCTCCCGGCCATCACGATCTCGTTCGACCTGGCGCCCGGCAGGTCTCTCTCCGAGGGCGCGTCTGCCATCGAGTCGGCCACGAACGAGATCGCCATGCCACCCTCGATCTTCGGCTCGTTTGCCGGTACTGCGGCGCTATTCCAGAAATCGCAGACGAGCCAGCTCTGGCTCATCGTCATCGCGGTCGCGGCCATCTACGTGATTCTCGGCATGCTGTACGAGAGCTGGATCCATCCTGTGACGATCCTGCTCGGCATCCCGTCGGCGGCCGTAGGCGCGCTGCTCGCCCTGAGGATCATGGGGCTGGAGCTCACGTTCATCGCGATGATCGGGATCCTCCTCCTGGTCGGCATCGTGAAGAAGAACGCCATCATGATGATCGACTTCGCCCTCGAGGCCCAACGCGACTCGGGTCTCGACCCGAAGACGGCGATCCGCCAGGCGTGCCTGCTTCGCTTCCGGCCGATCATGATGACCACCCTCTGCGCCATCATGGGGGCATTGCCGATCGCGTTGGGCGCCGGCGCGGGAGCGGAGCTGCGCCAGCCACTCGGGGTCGCCATCGTGGGCGGCCTGGTGTTCTCGCAGCTGATCACGCTCTTCATCACCCCGGTCCTCTTCCTTACGTTCGACGACCTCGCGCGCGGCCCGGCCGGTCGCGTGGACTGCGTAATCGCCCCCGAAACCTGACGCCCGCGCCGGGCGCGCTTTCACGCTGCGGACAGATCTATACTTGCGCCAGGCTACGCGGGTCGCGATGGGATGTTGCACTGCAACGAGCCGGCTGAACGGACTTTCAGAATCGCTTCAGGTTTGATTGAGCTTCCGTTCCTAATCTTGCTTCGAACGGAAACCCTTCGCATCAGCTGAAATGTCGCGTCGCTCAAGCTCCGCCCTCCTGCTCGCAGCATTCGCGCTCGCCTTCGCGCTGCCGTCCCGCGCGGCGTTCCGCGGCGAAGACGTACCCGCATACCAGCCTCCGGCGTCGCCCGTGTCCGGCACGATCCGCAACTTCGGCTTCGGCCTGGGTGGCGTGCTCGAGCTGTGGGAAGAGGGCTTTCGCAAGTACCAGCCCGGCATTCGCTTCGACGACAAGCTGCCCACGAGTGACGCCGCGATTCCCGCGCTCGTGAGCGGAGTTGCCGATCTCGGGCCCGATGGCGGCGAGCCGGCGATCACCGAAGCGCTCTCGTTCTTCGAGGTCTACGGATACCACCCAACGGGCGTGATCGTCGCCTCCGGTGCCTTCGACGTCGAGGGAAAGTCGAATGGCCCCATCGTCTTCGTCAACAAGGCGAATCCGGTCAAGCAGCTCACCATGGAGCAACTCGACGGCATCTTCGGCGCGGAGCGCAGCGCCGGGCTGCGCGGCTTCGAGTGGACGCCGTCGGTCGCGCGTGGGGCCGAGAAGAACATCCGCACCTGGGGCCAGCTCGGTCTCACCGGTGAATGGGCGGGCAAGGAGATCCAGACCTATGGTCACGCGCCATCGGGCACCACGCGCTTCTTCCAGTGGAAGGTGATGGGCAACGGCGACAAGTGGAACCCCAACTACCGGGAGTACGTCGAGACCGGCAGCAAGATGATCGCCGCGGAAGACAAGGCCACGCAGAACCTCGGGCTGCAGCACATGCTGCGCGAAGAGCTCGCAAGGAATCCGTACGGGATCGCCTGGACGGTGATGCCGCAGGCGAAGGGCATCGATGGCATCAAGCCGATCGCGATTGTGCCCCGCGGCGGTGATCGCGCGGTCTTCCCCTCGCGCGAGAGCTTCCAGGATCGCTCGTATCCCCTCGTGCGCAACATCTACATCTACCTCAACCGCAAGCCGGGGACGGCCGTCGATCCCAAGCTGCGTGAGTTCCTGCGTTACATCCTCTCGCGCGAAGGTCAGGAGATCGTCGCGAAAGAGGGCAGCTACCTCCCGCTCCCCGCCGCCGTCGTGCGCGAACAACTCGGAAAGCTCGACTAAATGAAGACTACCCTGAAAATCGCTTCCCTCATCGCCGCTACCTGTGCGCTCGGCGCCCATGCCCAGGTGCCCGACGTCTCCCAGATCCCGCAGTACCAGAAGCAGTACGACGTGAGCGGCGGCTTCCGCGTCGCTGGCAGCGAGCTCAAGGGCGCGATGGACAAGCTGCTCGAGGGCTTCGCAAAGTTCCAGCCGAACATGAAGCCCTCGTCGAACTACATGACGAGCAGCGAGGGCGCGCTCGGCATGATGTATGCGGGCGTGTCGGACCTCGCGCCCATGGGCGACGACGCCAAGATCACCGACCAGATGCCCTTCTTCAACGCGAAGGGCTACGTGCCGACGGAGATCTCGATCGCGACCGGCGGGTACAACATGCGCGGGATTCTCTTCCCCTGGGCCATCATGGTGAACAAGGACAACCCGCTCGCGCAGGTGTCCATGGCGCAGCTCGACGGCATCTTCGGCAGCGAGCGCAGCGGCGGCTGGGAAGTCGGCAAGAACGCGGACAACAATCTCCTCTTTACCGCCAAGTACGCGCGCGGCCCCGAGAAGAATATTCGCACCTGGGGCCAGCTGGGTCTCACCGGTGACTGGGCCAATCACGAGATCCACACGTTCGGCTACATCGCGCCGGGCTTTGCCGTGAGCTTCCAGCGCATGGTGATGCACTACTCGGACAAGTGGGCGCCCAACTACCAGCAGTTCGTCGAGTGGAAGGAAGCCACCAGCGACGCCGCCGGCAACGCTGTGCGCAGCCAGCGCATGTACGAGGCGATCTCGAAAGACAAGTACGCGATCGGCTGGGGCGGACTGATGCATGTGCAAGGCACCTGCGTCAACCCGGACAACACGAAGTGCCCGGGCTACCCCGACATCAAGGTGCTCGCCGTCTCGGCCGACGGCCAGCACGCCGTGCCGCTCACGGCGGACAACGTGGCCAATCGCACCTACCCACTCACGCGCGACGCGTACATCTACGTCGACAAGGCGCCCGGCCGCGCGCTCGACCCGAAAGTGAAGGAGTTTCTGCGCTTTGTCCTCTCGCGCGAAGGCCAGGAAATCATCCAGAAGAACGGCCCGTACACGCCGATTCCCGCCTCGTACGTGGCGGAACAGCTGAAGAAGCTCGACTGAGATGAAAGCGCTCGCGGTGCTCGCGTTGGCAGCACTTGCGTTCGGCGCGAGCGCTACGCCCTATCAGCCGCACGACACCGTGAAGGGCGAGATCCGCATCTGGGGAAGTCCCGAGGACGGCACCCTGGTGAAGCTCTGGGCCGACGGCTTCACCCAGCGCCAGCCAAACGCCCACGTGAGTGCCGAGCTGCACGGTCCCGAGTCTACCGTCGCCTCGCTGTACACCGACGTGGGCGACATCGCCTTCGTCGGTCGCGAGCTTCGGCTTCCGGTGGAAAACATGGCCTTCCAGTGGGTGAAGCTCTACGCGCTCACGACGGTCGAGGTGGCGAACGCGGGTCTCGACGCACAGCGCCTCGCGGGCAACATCGCCGTCTTTGCGCACCCGGCCAATCCCATCGCGGGACTCACCGTCGAGCAGCTGGACGGGATCTTCGGCGCCGAGCACAAGCGCGGCACGCGCAACCTGCGTACGTGGGGCGACCTGGGGCTCACGGGCGAGTGGGCCGACCGGCCCATCGAGGTGAAGGCGCCGAAGGTCGACTCGATCACCGCGATCTTCTTCCGCCACGCCGTGCTCAAGGGTAGCTTCAAGTGGAACGCGTCGCTCACGGAGTTTCCGACCGAGGCCGCGGCAGTGGCCGCCGTGGCGAACGACGCGAACGCGATTGCCTATGCGCGCATGGCGAATGCGCGTGAAGGCGTCAAGACGGTGCCGCTCGCTCAGCGCGCGGGAGAGCCCTTTGTCGCCCTCACCAGGCAGAGCGCCGTTGATCGCACTTACCCGCTTGCGCGCTCGGTGATAGTGGCCATCGATCGCAAGCCGAATCAGCCGCTCGATCCCAAGGTGCGCGAGTTCCTGCGCTACGTGCTCTCGGACGAAGGGCAGGCCGCGGTAGCGATTGAAGGCAGCTACCTGCCGCTCACCGCCGCGGAGGCGCGGCGCGTCTCCGCCAAGCTCGATGGAGGCCGCACGCCATGATGAGGATCTTCGCTTCGCTCATGGTCACCTTCGCCGCGTTTGCGGCGTGCGCGGCCGTTCCCGACGCGAAACTTCCGCCGTCCTATGCGCCGCCCGCGGCGCCGGTCGCGGGGCACATCTCCATCTGGGGGCACGGCTCGCTCGGGGGCCGCTTCGACTTCATCGAGGCGGTGGTGAAGAAGTGGGAAGAGGGCTTCCACCGCTTCCATCCCGATGTCCGGTTCGAGAACCGGCTGCACGGCACCGCGTCGGCGATCGGCGCGCTCTACATGGGCAAGGCCGACCTCGCGCTCATGGGACGCGAGATCTGGCCGATCGAGATCACCGGCTTCCAGGAAGTGAAGGGCTACGAGCCGCTCGGCATCGACGTCGTCACGGGCAGCTACAAGACGCGAAACCGCGACTACGCGATCGTGGTCTTCGTGCACAAAGACAACCCGATCCGCGGCCTCACGCTGAAGCAGCTCGACGCCATCTTCAGCGTCGACCGCAATCGCGGCGGGAAGCCCGTGCGCCGCTGGGGCGACCTGGGCCTCAAGGGCGAGTGGGCTGACGAGCCCGTGCATCCCTACGGCTTCTCGATCGCTCGCGGGTTCGCCGACTACCTGGAACAAGCGGTCTTCCTCAATGGCCACCGCTGGAATCCGCAGATGCGCGAGTTCGCCGACCTGCCCGGGTCCCTCGGCGGCGCCACCGACGGGGGCCAACGGGCGCTCGATGCGATGGCGAACGACCCGTACGGCGTCGCTTTCTCAGGGGCGCTCTATTCGAATCCGAACGTGCGTCCCGTGCCCATCGGCATCGAAGGCCGCGGCCCCTTCATCGCCGCGTCGGATGCAACGGTGATGGACCATACCTATCCGCTCACGCGCATCGTGACGCTCTTCCTCGACCGCCCGCCGGGAAAACCGGTGAGGCCCGAGGTCCGCGAGTTCGTGCGCTACATCCTCTCGCGGGATGGCCAGCGTGCCGTGCTCGAGGAGGGAGGCGGTTACTTACCCATGCTCGCCCCGGCCGCCGCGCGCGAGCTCCAGAAACTCGACTGAGGAAGGAGGAGGACATGCTTCGCACAATCACGATGGCGCTGCTCGCGCTGGGGATGGCAGGGGCCACGCTCGCGAAGGAGACCGGCTCGACCGGGCTGGAGATGCAGGCGGCGCGCGCTGACGGGCTCAAGGTCAAGGGCAAGAAGGCCTATTACCCCGACAACAAGTTCGACCTGTCGGACCTGCCCGCGTACCAGCCGAAGGAGCAGGTCACCGGCACCATTCGCCTCTGGGGCAGCAACTATCCGACGGACGGCAACCTGGCGCAGTACTGGCAGGAGGAGTTCACGAAGTTCCATCCCGGCGTGAAGTTCGAGTGGAACATGCTCACTACGCGCGCCGCCGTGCCTTCGCTCGTGTTCGGCGTTGCCGACATCGGCATCGGACGCAAGATCACCACGGAGGAGCAGCAGCTCTTCGAGCGCTACAAGAACCACGATCCGCTCGAGGTGAGCATCGCCACCGGCTCGTACAACGTCACCGGGTGGCAGCCGGCCTTCGGCATCGTGGTGCACAAGGACAACCCGCTCACGAAGATCACGATGCAGCAGCTCGACTATATCTTTGGGGCCGAGCGGCTCGGCGGCTGGATCGGCACGGACTGGCATCCGGAGTTCGCACGGGGTCCCGAGAAGAACATCCGCAAGTGGGGCCAGCTCGGCCTCAAGGGCGCGTGGGCGGACAAGGAGATCGTTCCCTACGGCCTCAACCAGCGCTATCACCAGGCGACCGAGATCTCGGACCGCATCCTCAAGGGCAGCGACAAGTGGAACGAGAAGCTGCGCATCTACGCGAACTACGTGGCCCCGGCAGGCAAGGATGCGAGCGGCGGCGGCCTGGGCTTCGGTCGGCTCTCGCGCGGGTTGAACGACGACCTGATCAAGGATCGCTACGGTATCGCCTATATCGCCGCGCCGGTGAGGTTGCCGCCGCAATTGAAGGTGCTGTCCCTGGCAAAGGACGCGAACGGACCGTACTACGACTACACCATCGAGTCGCTTCGCGACAGGACCTATCCGCTCTACGACGAGATCTACGCGTACGCCGCTGCGGCGAAGGGTCAACCGATGGACCCGAAGGTGCGCGAGTTCCTGCGTTTCATCCTGTCGCGCGAAGGCCAGCAGGCCGTGCAGCGTGACGGCAAGTACTTGCCGCTCACCGCGAACGTGGTCCGGGAGGGACTCGCGAAGATCGACGAGGCCGGCAAATGATGAAGCGCACCAAGGTCGCGCTCGCGGCGCTTGCCGCGGGCGTCCTGTTGCCGCTCCTGGCCCCCGCGCAGGAGCAGGGCAGCTCGTCGCAGTCGCAGCCCACCGAGGAGTCGAAGAAGCTTCCCCTCGGCTCGGCCGCCGAGCGCAAGGCGCGCATGCGCGCGCGTGCGAACTCGCGGGCGTACACGAAGAAGTTCGACCTGTCGGGGCTGCCGCATTACACGCCGACCGGGCAGGTGAAAGGCACGCTGCGGGTCTGCGGCAACAACTACGTGAACGATGCGCCGCTCGGGCGCTATTGGAAGGAAGCTTTCGAGAAGCTGCAGCCCGGCCTGACGGTGGAGTACTACACGCCCACTGCCGCCATCGCGGCCGCATGCCTCTACTTCGACAAGGCCGACATCGGGATCAATCACGAGCTCTCGTTCTACGATTACCTGTCGCACGTGCGCCTCAAGGGCTTCGAGCCGATTCACTTCTCGGTCTTCACCGGCTCCTACAACTATGTAGGGTGGCAGAACAACATGGTGATCATCGTGAACAAGGACAACCCGATCACCCAGATCACGCTGAAGCAACTGGATGGCATCTTCGGCTCCGAGCGCGACGGCGGCTGGATCGGCCAGAACTGGCATCCCGAGCTCAAGCGTGGCGCCGACCAGAACATCCGCAGCTGGGGCCAGATGGGCCTCACGGGCGAGTGGGCGGATCGACACATCACGCCGCACGGCTATGCACTGCGCTACGCCACCGCGATCGAGTTCTCCAACAAGATCCTGCAGGCAAGCGACAAGTGGAACGGCGACATGCACACGTACGCCAACTACAAGCGTCCCGACTTCACCACCTACCTGGAGGCCGACCAGATCTTCGACGCCGTGCGTGCTGATCCGGGCGCAATCGGCTATGCGCGCTACCACAACGGCTTCCCCAAGGACATCAAGATCCTCGATGTCGCGAAGGACGATGCCAGCCCAGCGGTGAAGTACACCATCGACACGTTGCAGGACCGAAGCTACCCCTTGTGGGGCGACCAATCGTTCTGGATCAGCGCCAGGGAGGGCCAGCCGCTCGATCCGAAGGTGCGCGAGTTCCTGCGCTTCGTGCTCTCGCGCGAAGGCCAGGAGCTGGTCGAGAAGGATGGCAAGTACCTGCCTCTTCCAGCGAGCGCCGTGAAGGAAGAGCTCGCGCGCATTCAGTAGCCACGCGCCGGCCCGGGGAGCTAATGGAACCCTGAACCGAAATTCATTCGACATTCATTCGCATTTAAGCCGCGAGGCCCAGGATGCCCGCATGAATGATCCCCAACGTGCCACGAGGACACCCATGAACAAGACCATCCGGATCGCTGTCGCCTGTGCGCTCGGCGCCATGATGGCGGCCGCGCTGCCCGCCGCCGCCGAGAAGAACTGGAAGGCGCCCGACCAGGCGATCTACGGCCAGAAGCTCGCTGACGACACGATGAAGAAGCACCCGGAGCTGCTGAGCATCACGCTGCACGGCGTGCCGCCCGGCGAGAACGACAAGTACACGATGTTCGCCGGCTCGTACCATGACCGGGTCGGGAACGCCGATGATCCGGACGACATCGATGTGCAGAAGAAGGGCATCACCATCCTCGATCCCCGTTGGCACCGCACGAAGGACACCGACAAGAAGTTCGTGGTGCTGATGCCGATGCGCGACAAGGCGAACGAGAACATCGGGCTCGTCGTGTACGCGTTCAAGAATCCGAAGCTCTCCGGCAGCAAGCAGGAAGTGCATTACCTGCAGGAATCCATCAAGCTGAGAGACGAGCTCGCGAAGAAGATTCCGAGCTACGACGCGCTCTTTCAGCCAGCCAAGTGAACCTCCTCCCCATGCGGGCTCCCGTGCAATCTTCGAGACGCCTGGTCGATCTTATTTTGCCTTCAGGTTCACTTCAGGTTCACTTCAGGTGCGGATCTTAGCCTCGACCGCTGATCTAAACCAAAAAAACGTTGGAGGGGCTTAGCATGAAGGCACAGACCGTTTGTACCGTGGCAGGATTTGCCTTGACCCAGATCGCGGTCGCCGGCGCGGTGGTGCTGCCTCTTGCAGCTCATGCGCAGGGCCGCCCCAACTTCGAAGAGACGCTGCCCCCAGTTCCCGGCAAGGAGAACTATGCGCAATCCCTGGTCGATCGCATCAGCGCAGCGCACCCCGAGTTGATCCAGCTCGACATTCATGCGGTCGCACCGGGCACCCAGCAGAGCGCGATCGTGGCGGCAATGAGCGCCGTGCGCGTCGGCAAACCGAGCGATGCCGACGATATCGAGGTCGCGCGGAGCGGCGACCCGCGCGTCGAGATCAATCGGACCGGCAACAACAACGTCGAGGTCGAGCTGCCGCTTCTGTCCGTCACCAAGCAGACGGTCGGAACGGTCGAGATGACCTTCCCATACGTCGCAGGCACCGACCGCAACGCGCTGGTACAGAAGGCGTTGGGCATCGCCAACGAGATGCGCCGCCGCATCGCGCACGGTCCCGAGGACCTGGTGACGCCGGCGCAGTACGACGGCGTTGCTCCGGATACGTACGCCCAATACCTGATCGACGACACGCTCGACCGAGAACCGGGAGTGGCGATTCTGGTGCTTCATGCGCGCGACGCGCAGGGTGGCTTTCCCATCCTCGCGTCCAACATCGGGCGGATCGGCAAACCCGCTGACGCGAGCGACCTCGGCGTTATCCGGGAGGGGGAGGAGGTTCGTGCAGCGAGCGCCGACGGCCTCCGCTACGAAGTGAAGATGCCGATGCGCAACGCCAAGGGCGATGTCGTGGGCGCCTTGGCCGTGGTCTTCCCGCGCCGCATCAGCACGGAGGAAGCGCTGGCCGCCGCTGCCCATAGGATTCGGGATCACCTCGGGACGCGCATCACGAGCGCCGAAAACCTCATGGGTCCGTATCCGCGCATCGCTCGCCAGCCGGTGGACAAGGTGCAGACCCCGTACGAGAAGCAGGAGCTGGGCAACACGCAGTCACTGCCGATGACGAAGGCCGTCATTGCGGGGGCGGCGCTCGAGCAAACCAGCCAGGAGGGATACGCCGAAGCGATGCGCAACGTCGCCGGGGTGTCGCCGGCGAACTCGAAGGGCAGCGCGAACGACTCGCTTCTCATCCGCGGTATCAAACTCAACCTCTTCGCGAACTTCCGGCTGAACGGCGGCTTGCCGATCGCGGGTGTGCAAACCCAGCCGAGCGACGACAAGGAGCGCGTGGAAGCCCTCAAGGGCGCGAACGCGCTCATGTTTGGCGTCGCGAGTCCGGCGGGAATCATCAACTTCGTGACGAAGCGGGCCGGGCCGATTGACGTGACCAGCGTCGGCGTTGCAGGCAACTCGTTCGGCCAGTCCGGGATCTCGGTCGACCTCGGCCGCCGCTTCGGCGCCGAGCGCCAACTCGGCATCAGGGTGAACGCATCCAATACCCACCTGGAGAATGGAGTAGTCGGTGGCACGGGGAAATTCTACAGTGCCGCCCTGGATTACCAAATCACCAACAGGCTTTCCATCCAGGGCGATTACGAGCTCTACACGAGGAACGTCCTGGTCCAGGGCGGAATAAGCCTTCTCGCGCCCGTGCATGGTGTGATCCCGATTACGCCCGTTCCGGATCCGAGGAAGCTGCTCACCGGCCCGTGGGCGATCTTCGATGCTCGCACCGAGAACAAGCAGCTTCGCGCCGACTACGTGATCAACGATTGGTGGAAGATCCTCGCGGAGATCGGCCGTTCGGATTCGAAGCGCAACAACTTCACCCCGCGCATTGGCAACTACGACGTCGTGACGGGGGCCAACGGCATCGTGACAGTGAACACGGCCGATCAGGTATTCCAGAACAACTTCGGCCGGACCGAAGCGCTGGGAAGATTCTCGACCTGGATGTTGTCCCATTCCCTGACGGTCGGCCTCTCGCAAACCGAGCGGATCGCGAACAACGTCGCCCAGAACCAGACGACACTGCAGCAGCGCCAGAACATCTACAACCCCGTGGAGTTGCCGGCGCCGGTGTTCACCAAGCCGCCCACCTCATCGCGGCAGACCAGCAAAGACACCGCGGCGTACACCTACGACACCATCGGTATCGGCCCGAGGTTCAAGCTGCTCGCGGGCTTCCGCCATACGAAGGACGTCGAGACCTCGAACACGAGCTCCAACACGACGAACGTCGATTCGCCGGCCTACGGAGCGCTGTACGACATCATCCCGAGCGTCACCGTCTTCGCGAGCTACATGGAAGGCCTCGAGGCTGGAGGGATCGCCCCGGCGACCGCGATCAACACAAATGAGATCCTTCCGTCCGCTGTATCCAAGCAGAAGGAACTCGGCATCCGCGATTCCCACATCAGGGGATTGTCGCTGAGCGCTTCATATTTCGAGATCGAGCGCGCCAATGCAGTTACCGACCCGGTCACCCGGATCTTCGCCAACAACGGCGACATCAACTACAAGGGCCTCGAGTCCACGCTGTCCTGGCAGTTTCTCCCGCGCTGGACACTGCGGGGCGGCATCCAGTTCCTCAAGGCCAGGCAGGTGACTCCGGACCCGACGTTCAACGGCTTCTGGCCCGAGAACACGCCGCGGCGCGCAGGAAACGCATCGGTTTCTTACCGGGTCACCCGGGTCCCCGGTCTCACGGTCACGGGCGGCGTATCCGGAATTTCCGCGCGCTACGTGAACAACCAGCAGCAGGCCACGATACCGGGCTACGCGCTGTACAGCGTAGGCGCGGGCTATGTCACCCGCATCGGAGGCAAGCGCACGTCCTTCCAGGTGAACGTGGACAACGTCGCCAATCGGCGTTACTGGAACTCGGTGCAGACAGGGACGTACGGCACCGGGACCGACCGGTCGATCAAGTTCAATGCGCGCGTGGAGTTCTGATATGAAGGCGCTTGCTAAAACGGTGCTCATCGGCATCGCGTCATTCACCGGGCTTGCATGCGCTCTTGACGGCTGCGCGCTGCATTCGGGAGCCGAGCGGGCGATGGCCGTGGGGATCCCCGCCGCGGGTGCAGCCGCACCGCAGGAGCTTTCGCTCGCCTGGATTCCCGCGGGGAGTTTCACGATGGGGACGCCGAAAACCGAGGCGGCCCATCGTGCCAACGAGAGCCCGCCGACGCGAGTGACGCTCACGGACGGGTTCTGGATGGGAACGCACGAAGTCACGAACGGGCAGTGGAAGGCCCTGATGGGCGACAGCGTCCTCGAGCAGGCGCGCAAGGCGCAGATGGACGATTTTCCGTTCGCGATGGGGGCCGGGACGATGCACCTGCGCGATTATTTCAAGCTTTCGAAGGACGGCGACACGATGCGCCTCGTCGGCAATACCGACGACGAGGTCCCGATCATCTGGGTGAGCTGGGAGGAGTCGAGGGAATTCTGCCGCAGGCTGAACGAGCTTGCACGTGTCCAGCACAAGCTCCCGGAGGGCTACACCTACCGCCTGCCGACCGAGGCGGAATGGGAATACGCAGCGCGCGCCGGTACCACGGGGGCGACCCACGCGGGTGAGATGGTGATCGCCTCCGACCATACTGCGGCGGTCCTCGAAGGTATCGCGTGGTATGCGGGCAATGCCAGAGAGGGCTACGAGGGGCATGCCATCGATACCACGACGTGGATCAAGAACAAGGCGGAAGGCGCGGGAAGGGCCGGTCCTCGCAAGGTCGGCACAAAGGCTCCGAATGCGTGGGGCCTCTACGACATGCTCGGCAATGTCGCGGAATGGTGCCTCGATTGGGAAGGCCCGCTTCCCGGTGGAAGCGTGATCGACTGGAAGGGGCCGCCCGCCGGGAAGATGCGCATCCGCCGCGGTGGAGGCTGGAGCACATTCGCATCCCACGCTCGTGCCGGCTATCGCAACGCGCACGAACCGAATTTCCGGTGGATCAACCTTGGCTTCCGCGTCGTCCTGGCGAAGCCGGCCTGATCCTCTTCTCTACACGCAAATTCCCGGGGTTCTGAGATGAGAAGCCAACTCTCCGCCTTCGCCGTCGCCACTCTGTCCGCCGCGACGCTCGTCGCGCCGCTCCTTTCGCACGGCCAGGTCTCCGGCGCCGAGGACACCAAGAAGTCGATGCAAGCGCAGGCCGAGCGTGCCGAGGTTATCGGCGATCGCGGTGCGACGCGGCACTACACGAAGGTGTTCGACCTGAGCGCGTTGCCGCACTACCGGCCCTCCAAGCAACTCAGCGGCTGGCTGCGAATCCACGGCAACAACTACCTGGTCGACGGCAAGCTCGGCCAGTATTGGCAGGATGCATTCGCCAAGGCCCAACCCGGCATTCGCATCTCCTGGTATCTGCCAACGGCCGCGGTCGCGTTCGCGAGCCTGTACTACAACCAGGCCGATCTCGTGATGGGGCACAAGCCAAGCTTCTATGACCTGCTGGCATACCAACGCATCCTGGGATTCAATCCGCTCGAGATCACGGCAGTCACCGGCTCGTATGACGTACCCGGCTGGGAGAGCGCGACCGTGATCCTCGTCAACAAAGACAACCCGATCCGATGCATCTCGATGAAGCAGCTCGACGGAGTGTTCGGCGCGGCGCGCGATGGCGGCTGGGCGGGTACCAACTTCCGACCCGATTGGGCGCGTGGGCCTGAAGGCGATATTCGTACGTGGAAGCAACTCGGCGCCACTGGTGCCTGGGCCGACAAGCCGATCCAGACGTATGGCTTCAACTTGCGCTACAACACCGCTACCGATTTCGCGGACCGCGTAATGCAGGGCGGCGACAAGTGGAACGAAAATCTCCACGGTTTTGCGCACATCGTGAAGCCCGACGGCACGCGCTACATCCAGGGCGACCAGATCTCGGACGCCCTTGCGCGGGACAAGTGGGGCATCGCGTACAGCCGCTTCCGCGGGGACAAGCCGGGGGTCAAGCGCATCGCAGTATCGGAAGGCGACGGAAAGCCGTGCGTCGACAACACGCTCGAGACGGTGCAGGACCGGAGTTATCCGCTCTACAACGAGCAGTACTTTTACACCAGCGTGAAGCCCGGAAACAGGATGGACCCGATGACGCGCGAATTCCTGAAATTCGTCCTGAGCCAGGAAGGGCAGGCCGAGGTGATGCGCGATGGGAAGTACCTACCGCTTACCGCCGAGGTCGTCCGTGAGCAGCTGAAGAAGCTCGACCGGGCCGACAAGGCCGTTTCCGTCGACAACTGAATCTCGAGGAGCTTATGAAACCGCTCAAGGTACGTACGCGATCCGCCCTCTCGGTGGCCGCCTTGTCGATGGCCGCGGCCATCGCCCACGGGCAGAACCTTGACGACCTTCCGGTTTACGTCGGCAAGAACGACCAGTTCGGCGAAATCCGCATCTGGGGCAACCAGGCGATGACCAACGTGCTCCGCATGTGGGAAGCCGGAATCATGGAAGGCGGCGGACAGCGCGGACTGCGCTTCGTCGACACGCTCCCCAGCGGGTCCGCGGCCATCGGTCCACTTTATACCGGCGTGGCCGACCTGGGGATCATGGGCCACCACGTGTGGCCTGTCGAGATCGAGGGATTCCACCAGGTCTTCGGATATGACCCCCTGGAAATCGCGGTGGCTACCGGCTCGTACGACGTGCCGGCCAAGATGCCGTCCAACGTCATCTACGTTAACAAGGACAACCCGCTCGCGGGCCTTACGCTGCCCCAACTCGATGCGGTCTTCGGGGAGCAGCGCACCGGAGGATGGGAGGGCCGCAACTGGTCGACACGGGCGGCACGTGGCCCGGAGGCGAACATCCGCACCTGGGGCGGCCTCGGCGCCACGGGCGAGTGGGCCGACAAGCCGATCCACGTCTACGGATACGACCTCACCGGCAGCAGCTTTCCCTTCTCGATGCAGCGCATGGTGTTCGGCGGGAGCGGCAAGTGGAATCCCGGCCTGCAGGAATCCGTCCTCAATGAGGTATCGGCGATGTATACCGCAGGCCCCCGACCCAAACAGGGATGCGACGAGCTCATGCAAAGGGTCGCGGACGATCGCTACGGTATCGGCTATTCCGCGATCCAATGCGGACGGCGCAATCCGGGAGTGAGGCCGGTCGCACTGGCGTCGCGCGCAGGGGGTCCGTACATCGAGCCCACGAAGGAGAACTTCCTTAACCGGTCCTATCCGCTGATTGAATCGATCTACGTCTACATCAATCGCGCGCCCGGGCAGCCCGTCGAGCCGAAGCTCAAGGAATTCCTGAAGTACATCCTGAGCCGTCAGGGACAGAAGGCGGTCGTGCGGGATGGCGGCTACCTTCCCCTGACCGCAGACGTCCTGCGCGAACAGCTCCGGAAGCTGGAGTAGCGCCTTGGGCTGGAAGAAACTTCTGTTGTTCGCGGCCCTCGGCATCTCATGCGCGCACGCGCGGGAGTTCGACCTGAGCGAACTTCCCGAGTACCGACCGCAATCCGCGGTGTCCGGCGTCATCCGCAGCTGGGGCAATGACACCATGGTCGAGCTGATGAAGTCATGGGAGGAGGGCTTCCGGAGATATCACCCCGACGTCCGCTTCGAAGACAACATGGCGACGACCGCGATCGCGGTTCCGGCGCTCACCGTGGGCGTGGCGGATATCGGCGTCATGGGACGCGAAGTCTGGCCGATCGAGTTGATCTCGTACCTGAAGGTGCATCACGGTACCCCGCTCACGCTAAAGGTCGCGGGGGGAACCTTCGACGTCACGAACAAGACGTGGGCGCTCACGGTCTTCGTGCACAAAGACAACCCGCTCACGCATCTCACGATGCAACAGCTCGACGGCATCTTCGGCGCCGAGCGCACCGGTCGGTGGGACGAGACAAAGTCGAAGTGGATCGTCGACGACAGCCGAGGCCGCTCGAAGAACATTCGCACCTGGGGCGAGCTCGGGCTCACCGGCGAATGGGCCGACAAGCCGATACAGACCTATGGATTCGATCTGACCGGCAGCGGCTTCTCGTTTTTCTTCGCGGACCGCGTGTTCCATGGCGGCGACAAGTGGAACGAGAACCTGCGCGAGTACGTGGGCATCCGCAAGCCCGATGGCAAGTTCGCGGCTTCACCGCCCCAGGTCACCGCGGCGCTAAGCAAGGACCGCTACGGGATCGGGTTTTCGGGGATGCAATACAAGACGGCGGACGTAAAGCCGCTCGCCATCGCGCAAGAATCCGGCCGCTACGTCATGCCGACGCGAAAGACGGTGCAGGACATGACGTATCCGCTTTCGCGGTCGCTTTATTTCCTGGTGAAGCGCGATGCGGGAAAGCCGCTCGATCCCAGGCTAAAGGAGTTCATCGCGTACATCCTGAGCCGGCAGGGCCAGGAGGCAGTTGAGCGCGAAGGAGACTATCTCCCCTTGCCCGCAAATGTAGCGACTGACCAGCTGAGGAAGCTCAATTGAATTCAATCAATACGTCCATCAATGAGGCGTCGTTCCGGGCGAAAGCGACGTTGTGCCAGCGGCTCGGCCGCCTCTGCATCGCGGTATGCGCGCTCGGATCAGCGGCGAACATCGTCGCCGCTGCGAATCTCGACTCGCTTCCCCAATATCGGCCGCAGCAACAGGTTACCGGGACTCTTCGAAGCTGGGGAAGCCCCGACATGGCTGGCCTGCTGAAGGACTGGGAACAGGGCTTCCGCGAGTATCATCCCGAAGTGCGTTTTGCGGACGTCTTGAAGGGAACGGAGACCGCGCAAGCCGCGCTCTACACCGATGTCGCTGACTTCGGGCTCATGGATCGGGAGATCCTCACGCTCGAGCGGCACGTGATGCTGCGCCGGCGCCATGGCCTGCCGATGGAATTCGCGGTTGCGACGGGTGGCTTTGCGGCCGCGAATCGTTCTCCCGCCCTCGCGGTTTTCGTGCACAAGGACAACCCGCTCGCGAAGCTCACGCTCCAGCAGCTCGACGGCATCTTCGGCGAGCAGCGCACTGGCGCGTGGGACGACAAGTTCAAGTGGCATCCCGAGCGTGCACGGGGACCGGAGGGCAACATCCGCACCTGGGGCCAGCTCGGACTGGGCGGCGAATGGAAGGACAAGGCGATCCAGGTATACGGCTACCCCATCACGAATTACTCGCCGCTCCCCGGGCCCATGTTGACCTTTCGCAGAAAGGTGTTGAGCGGCAGCGACATGTGGAATCCGAACATCCGCGAGTATGAGAAAGGTGGTGATATCACCGCCGCCCTCGCGGCGGACAAGTTCGGGATTGCCTATGGCTCCCTGGCGGACGAATCGCCCAACGTGAAGGCCGTGGCGCTGGCTGCCGCCGGCTCGAAACACTATGTCGCGCTCACGAGCGAGACGGTGAAGAGCCAGCGATATCCGTTGACCCGCATGATCTATGTTTACGTTTCGCCGGCAAAGCCGTTGCCGACAGGCGTCAGGGAATTCCTTCGTTATGTCTTGAGCCGTGAAGGCCAGGAAGCGGTTACGCGCGAAGGTGGATATTTCCCGTTGACCCCCGAACAGGTCCGCGCCGAGTTGGGCAAGCTCGATTAAGGATGCGCCAAGGCGATACGCGGTGGCGTCGCAAATCGTTTTGAGCCCGCGATGGTGTGTGGCCCTCGTGGCGGCATGCGCGTGCCCCGGTATGTCGAAGGGCGATCTTGTCGTATCCCGCGCTCCTGCGAGCGTCGATTGGATCGTGCCCGCGGCGGCGACAAATGCCAAGCAGACGCCCGCCGACGAGGATCTGGCCAGGCGTCGCGGCCGCGCGCTTCCCGCGCCCGAGCCTCTACAGCCCACGCTCGATCCCGCGCTGGCTCGCTACGAACCGCTTCGTGACTCCACGCTCACAGGCGAGCTGCGCATCGCAGTCTCCGATACGCTTCCGGGGCTTGTGCGGCTGTGGATCCGGGGATTCGCGTCGCGCCATCCCGCCGTAAGAATCGCGGTCGCATCAACGTACGATGGCAACTCCGCCGCGCGCCAGCTGGCGGAAGGCGGCGCCGACATCGCATTCATCTCGCGGGCCCTCAAGCCCTCGGAACGCTCGGCGTTCAGCCTCGGTCACTCTGCGCTGAGCATCCCGGTCGCTTCGGGCTCCTACCGGCATTTCGGTTTTGCCGACGCGTTGGGAATCGTCGTCCATCGCGACAATCCCCTCGACCGTATCACCTATGAGCAGTTCGACGCGATCTACTCGTCCACACGCTACCGCCTGGCCGGCCCTATCACTCGGTGGGGGCAGCTTGGGCTGACGGGGGACTGGGCGGACCGGCCGATTCACCCGTATGGCGTGAAACCGTGGGACGGCTTCGAAGATCTGTTGCGCGAGAAGGTCCTCAGCGTCGGGGACAAGCGCGGCGATTGGCGCGGCGATATTCGAATCGAAAGCGTGTTCGCCATGGCGGGCCGCGTCGAGCGGGACATCGACGGCATCGGCTATACCGGCCTTGCGTATCTCGACGCAAACGTGAAGGTCCTGGCCATTGCGCAAAGCGCTACATCGCCATCAGTCCCTCCGACCTACGAGAACGCGGCCCAGGGCACATATCCGCTCACGCGCCCGATCTTTGCAAGCGTCGACAAACGCCACGGTGGTCGGCTCGATCCCGCAGTGGATGAATTTCTGCGGTTCATTCTGAGCCGGGAGGGCCAGCGGGCGGTGCTAGAGCAGGCCATCTTCCTTCCTCTGCGCGAGGAGCAGGCCGCCAGAGGGCGCTCGATGCTGAGCGAGGACGCAGTCAATCCAGCAATTCCGGTTCCTCGGCCACTTCCCGTGCCGTGAGATTTTGCGCCGTTCGATTCCGCAATGCATTCACATTCCCTTTAGCCTGCGTTCAGGAAGCGGACGTAGGGTCGGTGACTCAGCACCGTAATGGAGAAGGAACGATGCTACGGACGCTCTCCGCTGCTTCAGGTCCTTTTCATAACCCCAAACTCGCCGGCCGCCGGGCCGAGCCGAATCAATTATCGAGGGTGTAGCCATGAATCGATCGGAGCAGGAACAACTGTTCGCGAAAGTCCCCGAGGTCACTTTCTGGTTCTGGGTCATCAAGGTATTCGCCACGACGCTGGGAGAAACCGGCGGCGACTCGGTCACGATGTCCATGAATCTGGGTTACCTCGCCGGCAGCGCGATCTTCGTCGCGCTGTTCATCGTCGCCGTGGCCGCGCAGATCCACGCGAAGCGCTTCCATCCCTTCCTCTTCTGGACGGTGATCGTCGCCACCACGACCGCGGGTACGACGCTTGCGGATTTCTTCGACCGCTCGCTCGGCATCGGATATGCCGGCGGATCGTCGATCCTGCTCATCCTCCTCGTGGGCACGCTAGTCCTTTGGCACCGCATGCTGGGGTCCGTCGCAATCAACGATATTCGCACACGCAAGGCGGAGATTTTCTACTGGACGACGATCATGTTGTCGCAGACGCTCGGGACGGCACTCGGCGATTGGATGGCGGATTCGACGGGCTTGGGATACAAGGGAGCCGCGCTTGTCTTCGCGGCAGGACTTGTCGTGGTGGCCCTCTGCTACTTCTACACGCGCATCTCGCACGCGCTGCTTTTCTGGGTCGCCTTCATCCTTTCGCGGCCCCTGGGCGCCACCGTCGGCGACTGGCTCGACAAGCCTCACGCACAGGGCGGTATGCAGCTCAGCCGCTATGCCGCATCCGCCGTCATCGCGATCGTCATCATTCTCTCGATCATGATCATCCCCCAGCGTCCCGAGCGACTGCGCTCGACCGGTCCGAGCGGGGCGTGAGGCTGTGGACAACCGCGGCGAGGAGAGCCGCTTCTGACCGCCCCGTCAGCGGCCGCCGCCGAAGCGCTGCCGGATCCATTCCGCGACCATGCGCTTCTCGTACACGAGCGGGTCGTTCTCGGAGTCGCGCGGGCCGAGCGGGCGCAGGTAGTTCACGTCGCAGACATGCTCCTTGCGCGGCTCGCTCGTCTGCCCCTGCGTCGTCACCGTATCGCGCACGTCCATGCACGGCGGATCGGCGCGCCCGGTCATGACGCGGATCTCGGTGGGCAGGTTCATGCGCGTGTGCCCGGCGCGATCGAGGTCGAGTACCTCGATATGCACGTCGGTCCCGGGCGGCACCACGCGATCACCGACCTGCTTCATGTAGTCCGCAAGCACCTTCATGATCTTTACCGGGTCGCTGTTACGGTCACCGGCGTCGGTGAATCGATCCGGGTTGCCGTATTCGACCGTGACGCCGGCGACGGCGGGGGCGGTAGCAAGTGCGGTGGAAGCGAGCAGGGCGGCGACGATCGGCAAGCGCGGCATGGCAGCCTCTTCGGACGTGAGCATGATAGGACGACCGTACGGTATCCCGGGTTCCTGACGCGCCGCTGAAGGTTTCCTGAATGGATATTCAGCCGCGCTTCACGGTGTGTTCAGGCCCTCTCCTTAACGTACATGCAAGAGCCACCAACCCGCAGGAACCGGCATGAAATCGGCGCGCGAGTCCGTCCTCATCGTCCACCGCTGGACGGGACTCACCGTGGGCATTGTGCTCATGGCCGTGGCGCTCACCGGCCTGAGCATGGTGTTTCGCCCGCAGCTCGAGCCGCGCCTCGAGCGCGCCCTGAACGAGGTCGCCACCTGCTCCCAGCGCATGAAGCTCGACGACCTCGCGGATCGTGCGCACGCTGCACATCCGCACGGCGCAATCCGGCAGGTCGAGCTTGCCCACGGCGCCTACGGCGCGACCGTCCTGCGCTTCGTGGACAACATGGGCGTTTACATCGACCCGTGCTCCGGTCGCGTGCTCGGCATGCAGGACCGTTGGGGTGGCGTTTTCGGCACGATCGAATACCTGCATCGCCTGCGCTTCCTTCACAACACCGACCTGAGCGAGACGGTGCTCGGGACGCTCAGCCTCACGCTCGCCTTCGTGATGGTCGTGGGCGGGCTCGTCGCATGGTGGCCTTCGACGCGAAGGCAGTGGAAGAACGCATGGAAGCTGCGCTGGAAGCTCAACGGTGCCGCCTTCGAGCTGAACCTCCATCGGACCTACGGCGCCTATGCCGCAATCGTGATCCTGGCGGCGACGCTTGCCTCGTTGACGTTCGTGTTCGATTGGGCGCGGACGGTCGCATACACGGTCACGGGCTCGGCTGCTCCCCCACGGAAGCCCCATTCCGCGCAGCAAGCCGGAGATCCAGCGTCGCTCGAGCAGTACCTCGGGAAGACTCTTGCGACCGTCCCTGACGCGGCCGACATCACGCTGGTGCTTCCGAAGAAGAAGGGCGACGCAGTCGAGGCGACGATCATCGAGCGCGAAGCACCTCATCCGAACGCACGCACGATGCTGTACCTGGACGCGCATACGGCCGATGTCCTGCGCTTCGAGCCATAC
This sequence comes from Usitatibacter sp., assembly GCA_035656735.1. Taxonomy (GTDB): domain Bacteria; phylum Pseudomonadota; class Gammaproteobacteria; order Burkholderiales; family Usitatibacteraceae; genus Usitatibacter. Next base: position 147,024 of record DASRRY010000020.1, read on the forward strand.
GCAAAAGCGAGCCCCGGCTTCAAGGCCTGTCGCTGGCTCGCGTCGCTGCACATGGGATACATCGGCGGGGTGTTCGGGCAGATCCTCCTCTTCGCCGGCATTCTTGCGGTGCCCGTGCTCGGCTTTACCGGCATCCGCGCGTGGTTGCGGCGCCGCGCCCCGCAGGCTGAACGCCGCTTCATCAAGCAGACAGCCTGAGTTCATGTCCCCAACGTAGCCTCGAAGCGGACCTGGTTCGAGGAGAGGCGTCATGGAAGTGACCGGTATGCTGCACGGCGCGCGCCTGCTTCGCTTCGTGGGATTTCCCGCGCCGGAGGTGCTCGGGCCGGATGCGAGTGAAGGGCAGATCAAGGCGCTGATCGACCGCCACGGCTCGATCTTCGTGAAGCCCGTCTTCAAGGGCGGCGTGGGCAAGAAGGGCAAGGCGGGGCTCGTCGGGCGGGCGTCGGATCTGAGGACCGCGCTCGCGGAAAAGGAGCGGCTGTATTTTGCCCAGCACCAAGTCGGGACAAGCCGGGTCAAGGCCAACGGCGTGACCTTCGAGGCGGCCGTGCCAGCCGAGCACGAGGTCTATTTCTCGATCACCGACTCAACCCATTTCCGCGCGCCCACGATGACGCTCACGCATCGCGGGGGCATGGACATCGAGGAGCTCGCGCCGGGGGAGGTCGCCCGCGTGCCCTTCGATCCGCTGACGGGGCTCAAGGCGTTCGTGGTGGCCAATGCGCTCAGCTCGCTCAACGCGCCCCGGGAGATCATCTCACCGCTGGTGCAGAACCTGCCCCGCCTCTGGGAGCTGTTCCATGACTTCGGGATGACCACGCTGGAGCTCAATCCGATCCGCATGCGCGAGGAAAAGGGCCGGCTCGTGCCGGTTGCCTGCGATTTCAAGTGCGGCTTCGACCGCGACGACCCGCGTTGGCAGCGGCTGGATCTCCCCGCCGACCTCTTCGCAGCCGATTTCTCGGACTTCGAGCAGGAGATCAACCAGCTGCGCACGCACCAGGGGCAGAGCGACGTCTACGTGATCAACGACCGCGGCACGATTCTCGCACCGACGTTTGGCGGCGGGGCGAATTCTCTCGTGACTGAGATGCTGGGCGACGACGCGATCATTTCCTCGGATTTCGGCGGCAACCCCCCATACGCGAAGATGAAGGCGGTCGCCTCGATCTGCTTCCGGCACTGGCTGCCCCAGGCGAACGTGCTCTTCATCATCGGCGGCAAGTCGAACAATACGGACATCTACGAGACGTTCCGCGCCATGGCCGACGCATTGCGGGAGCACTTCTCGCGCTTCGGGCCGACGCCGCTCTTCGTCGTGGCCGGGCGGGGAGGACCGAACCTGGTGCGCGGGATGGGTGCGCTGCGCGACACCTGCGAGGCCCTCGGTTTGCCGTATCGCATGTTCGGCTTCGATTCGGCGATGAGTGAAGTGGTCGATTACGCGCGCCGCGTGAACGGGTGGATGAAGGCGGGCGGCCGCGAACGCGTGGCCGCCGTGCTCTCGAAGGCGGTCGCGTCGCGGTCGCCGGACGAGGCGGCGAGCATCGAGCGGTCCGACGAAAAGATCCCGGCGTAGGAGATCCCATGCGCAGCCCAGCCATGACTCCGTTCAAGTACTACGTGGGAATCACGTCGTTGGCCCAGGTCGCCACGCGTGAGGACCGCGCGTGCGTCCTCAACATCCTCGGCGGCGAGTCGAGCGATGTGACGCCAGTGGGCCATGCGTGGTCCGGGGGCAACGTCGTCTTCGGTACATCCCCGGGCCGGCGCGGGCAGTCGCTCGTCACCGATTTCGGTGAAGTCCCGGTCTACAACAACGTGCTCGAGGGACTCGAGGCGGGACACCGCTTCAACTGCGGGGTCGTGTATCTGCCGCCGTCGGCCGCGCGGGACGGAGTCGCCGAGCTCATCCGCGTGAACCCCGACCTGCGCAAGGTCTTCATCATCACGGAGAAGATCGCGGTCCACGACGCCCGCGAGATCCGCGCCATGGGGCAGCAGAACGGCATCGACATCTTCGGCGCCAATTGCCTGGGCGTCGCCGATTCCTGGAACCGGGTGCGCATCGGGGGAGGCCTGGGCGGCGACCGGCCCGATGATTCTCTGCGCAAAGGGTCGATCGCGATCCTCTCCAACTCCGGCGGCTTCACCACCACGATCGCGCAATACCTGCGCATGGCCGGATGGGGCACCACCACGCTCATCTCGAGCGGCAAGGATGTGTACATCCATTTCGCGGCGCCGGAATTCGCGTTCGCGCTCGCGAACGACGCACGCAGCAAGGCGGCGGTCCTGTATGCAGAACCGGGGGGGTACTACGAGCGGGATGCCGACTTCACCAAACCGGTGGTGGCATGCATCGTCGGGCGCTGGAAGAGCCGGCTCACGCGCGCGGTGGGTCATGCGGGTGCCCTCGCTGGCGGTTCCGACGACGCGTCAACTAAGGAACGCTGGTTCATGGAGAAGCTGGGCGTCGATGCGATCTACACGCCGGGGAACCCGGTCTTCTCGCCGCGTGGAGCGATCGTGACGAACATCGCGCACATCGCCCAGGCGCTCACCGACGTGATGCGTGCCAATGGCGTCCGTCCCGATTTCGACCCCGAGGGCACGACCGAGCTCAAGCCGTGGTTCGCATCGAACGCGGCACTTTCATTGCCGGCAGAGCTGGATCTGCAAACGGTGCGCGCGATGGCGCCGTATGGTGAGCAAATCGAGGCCCTCGAACGCCGCATCGGTGCATCGTTTCCGCGCGAGCCCCTCAAGGACGCGTCGGGAGCGTCATCGATGGACGCGAAGACCCAGGTCACGAGCCTCTTCGGCTATACGATGCTGCAAGCCGCCCAGCTTCCCTTCGAGTCGAACGCGTGCCTGGCGCTGCTGCACGAGCCCGGCGGCGTGCGCGATCGCGCGCTCATGCACGTCGGCATCGCGGCCCATGTGGCCCTTCATGGATCGGCTGCGCTGGCGGCGGCCGAGGCGGCGAGGGTGTCCGGCAATTCGCCGAACACCGTCATGGCCGCGGCCGTGAGCGTGATCGGCCCGGCGTGTCAGGTGCGTGCGCGTCGCGCCATGGCGGCCATGATCGACCTCTTCACCCAGGCCGGCATTCGGAGCGCGTTCGATGTCTCCATGAGCGACATCCCCACATGGACTGGGGACGCAGACGTCTTTTGTGCCCCGACGCAGGATCCGATTGCCGAGTGCATGCTGCGTGCGCTCGACAGTCAGGGCGTCGATTCGGCCTTCGTGTGCTTCCTGCGGGCGCAGAACGGCTTTCCGAGTCGCGATGCCGCGCTGGCCTCCATCGCGTGCTCGTTGTGCTGGGGGCCCCTCATGCGCAAGCGCATCTCCCGCCTCACGGCGGAGAGCCTTCCATGGTGGCTGCAACTCGCGGGCACCGCCATCGGGGCGTCGGCACCTGCCGAAGCGCATGGTCCCGGTTCTTTCCGCGGTGCTTCCATGGAGGAGCTGCTCCAGCAGTGGAGCCTCGGAGAGGTGGCGTTTGCCGCACTCGTGGGCGAGCGCCCGCGAGCGGACGACCTGTTCGCCTTCGAGGCGCTGACGGGTTTGCTCTTGAGCAACGGCCCTGGCGCCATCTCGGCGCAAGGCGCCAAAGGTGCGGTGTCCGCCGATGGCCCGGATGATCCTGCCCATGTCCAGCTCAACAAGTGCGTTATCGGCTTTCTCACGCACAGTGGCTACACCCATGGGGGCAACGGGTACGAAGGCATCGAATTCCTGATCGATTCGTTTGCGGGTGCGGCCCTCGACGATCCAGCCCATCGCGGGCAGGGCATCGATCTCGGTGCGCTCGCTGCACGCCGCGTGGCGCAGTATGCCGCGTACAAATCGCGGCGGAAGGATGAAGGCGAGGAGACGCGAAAGATCCCGGGCGTCAACCACCCCGTGTTCAAGGACAAGCCGGTAAATGTGGATCCTCGCGAGGTGTTCATCCACGAGTTGTTCGAGCGCCGTGGCGAATACAACGTGTTCCACGAGTACTACCGTGTGCTCGTGCGCAGGCTCTTCGAGGAAGGCGTATCCCGGAACGTCTACTGCGTCAACATCGATGCCGTCATCGCGTCGCTCCTGTTGAAGATGCTGTGGCGGGGTCTGCGCGATGGGTTCCACGACAAGCACCTCGCGGAAACGGCGGCATTTACGGTATTCCTCTACCCACGACTCCTCGGATGTGCCGCCGAAATCGACGACCACATGAACCGCGGCCGCAGTATGGACACCCGTACGCCGGCATCCCAATGTCGCTTCGTCGCCTGAGCCCGCCCAAAGCGCCGATGACCCAAAGCAGTTGCGTCATCGAGGCAAAACGACTCGTTTGTCGCGGTGCAACATAGCGCGTACAGTCGGGCGCATGTTCAAAGATGATGCAGTGCAGCCAGCGCCGATCGTGAGTCCCCTGCAGGCCTCTTCCGGGGTGAATCGGGTATCAGTCGGCGACATCGTGCGTATGGCGCGCGCGGCAGACGGCGCTTGGTTCTATTGCAAGGTCGACGCGGTGCTCGGCGATGGCGCCCTGACGTGCTCGGTGGTCGACGCGCAGGACTGGGCGAGCCTGATGGTCGACGGCGTCATACCGGGACGGCATTACACCGTCAGGAACTACTACGTGCTCTCGGTCGTTCGTACGGCATCCGCGGGGCCCGGCGGATCCTGAACCGGTGTTCAGCATCGGTTCACGGTGCATTAAGGAGGGCTGCGTAAGTTAGGGCATCGCGTTCAAAGCCGGTGCCCATGTTTCGCTCCGAAGTCCTGCTGCTCGTCGCCTCGCTGGCGGCCTCGACCGCCGTCTGCGCAGGAGACCTGGCGCGCAAGACCTATGCGCAGGAGCTGGTCGACACGATCGTCGCCTCCGACCGCGACCTGCTCGTTGCGGCCATGCACGTGACGCCGCCCGGCAGTGACCAGAACGTCATCATTGCTTCCAACATCGGCCGCATCGGCAAGCCGGGCGACGAGGACGACCTGGGCGTCATCCAGAGTGGCAAGGCGCGTGTCGAGCTGAGCCACGATGGCCAGCGCCTCGAGGTCGAGCTGCCGATCTATGACTCGGCGCACACGACAGTTGGCGCCCTCGGATTGGTGTGGAAGCATCGAGCCGGTGAAGACGACTCAGCGTTCGAGCGCCGCGCCGGCAAGATACGCGACGCGCTCGCGCGGCGCATCCTTAGCGCCTCAAACCTGACAGATCCCTATCCGTTTGTCGCGACCGCGACGACGAAGACCTACGCCCAGAAGCTGGTGAACGAAAGCGCGGCGAAGCATCGCGAGGTGGGTGTGCTCGCCCTGCGCGGGCCCGTGAAAGGCGAGGACGGACTGGTTGTCCTGGGTTCCACGTTCGGGCGCCACGGCAAGAAGGCCGACGCCGACGACCTCCGGATCTTCAAGAGCGAGGAACCCGCGACAGGGGTTTACTCCGGTGGCAAGCGCTTCGGCGTCGACCTCCAGCTCCACGACGCGAAGGGCCGCGTCATCGGAACCATGAATGTCGGATATGCATTTCACGAGGGCGACGAACGCAAGGCGTTGCTGGCGCAGGCGCTCGCTTTGCGTGAAGAGATCCAGGGCCGCATTCCGTCGGCCGAATCGCTCCAAGAACTCGATCCCTGAACAACCCGAACGAACCATGAAAACGAAGCTTTACCGCATCGTCTCTGTCCTCGCGCTGGTCTCCGTGCTCACCCCTGTCGTATCGGTCGCGGCCGAGCCGCCGCTCAAGCTCATCGGGCGCACCGACGTGCCCGGCTTCGAGGGCGACTTCGACCACTTCGCGGCGGACGTGAAAGGCAACCGCCTGTTCCTCGCCGGCGAGGACAAGGGGACGCTAGAGGTATTCGAACTTAAGAGCGGCAAGCACGTACGCACAGTCACGGGGCTGGAGGAGCCGCACTCCATACTCTTCCTGCCAGAGAAGAATCGGCTGATCGTAAGCAATAGCGGCGAGGGCATGACGAAGGTCCTGGACGCGAAGACCTTCAAGGTCGTGAACACGATCAAACTCACGCCGGGCGCCGACACGATGCGACAGGACCCGAGCACCCGCGACCTCTGGATCGTGACAGGCGGCAAGAATGCGGCCCGGAAGCTACCCGATACCACGGTGGCCGTAGTTGATGCGGCGACTGGACGCCAGAAGGCGCAGGTCAAGTTCGACACCGACTTTACCGAGGCGATCGCGTTCGAGAAGAAGGGATCTCGCGCCTTCATCAATGTAACGGGCAAGGACTATGTCGCGGTCGTGGACCGCAAGAGCCATAAGGTCGTGCAGACCTGGCCGGTCAAGGAGGGGAAGAATAACGCGCCGATCGGCCTCGACGAGCACAACAAGCGGCTGTTCCTCGTGACGAGGAAGCCATTCAGGTTCGTCGTGCTCGACACCGACACGGGCCGCAGCATCGCAAGCTTCGATGCGCCGCAGCGCACCAACGAGCTCGTGGTCGACCGGGCCAACCACCGCATCTACCTGGCGGGCGACGACTACGTGTCCGTCATCGAACAGAAAGGCGCGGACCAGTACGAGGAGGTTGCGCGGGTTCCGTCCGATAAAGGCGCGAAGACCGCAATCCTCGTTCCGGAGCTCCACCGTCTGTACGTCGCAGTTGCCGGCAAGGGAGGCACCAAAGCCGGCGTCCTTCAATACGAAGTCCTGTCTGCTCACTGAATCGGAGGAGATTCACGATGAAATTCAAACAAACCCTGATCTCGTCAGCGCTGTGTACGCTAGCACTCGCAGCGGTCGCCACTGCGCACGCTGCCGACAACGTCACCATCATCGTCGGCGGTTACGAGAAGATCATTTACCTCCCGGCGAAGCTCGCCGAACGCCTCGGCTACTTCAAGGACGAGGGCCTCGACGTGTCGCTGCTCAACGAGGAGGCCGGGGTCGACGCCGAAGGGGAGCTGATAGCGGGGCAGGTGCAGGGCGTGGTCGGCTTCTACGACCACTGTGTCGACCTCCAGGCCAAGGGCAAATACCTCGAGTCGATCGTGCAGTTCGCGCATGCGCCCGGTGAAGTGGAGCTGGTGTCTTCCAAGTATCCCCAGGTGAAGACCATGGCAGACCTGAAGGGCAAGAGCCTCGGTGTGACCGGCCTCGGATCGTCGACCAATTTCCTCACGCAGTACCTCATGGTGAAGCACGGTGTGCCGCTGGGGCAGTTCACTTCCGTCCCTGTGGGCGCCGGTGCCACCTTCATCGCCGCCATGCAGCAAGACAAGATCCAGGCGGGCATGACCACCGAGCCCACCATCTCGCGATTGCTCAAGACGGGCCAGGCGCGCGTTCTCGTCGATATGCGCACGGCCGACGGGACGAAGGCCGTTCTGGGCGGCACATATCCCGCGGCGTCCTACTACGTCATGACTGACTGGGCCCAGAAGAACAAGGCAACAGCGCAGAAGCTCGCCAACGCGTTCGTGAAGACCCTGCGCTACATCAACACGCACAGCGCGGAGGACATCGCGGCGAAGATGCCCGCGGACTTCTATGTGGGCGACAAGGACGCGTACGTAAAGGCACTCGCCTCGAGCAAGGCGATGTTCACGCCGGACGGCGTGATGCCCGCCGACGGCCCCGAGACCGTGCTGAAGGTGCTGGGCACGTTCTCGCCGAACGTCAAGGGCAAGAAGATCGACCTGGCGAAGACCTACACCACGGAATTCGTGAAGAACGTCAAGTAGGGAAAGGGAAGCCCATGAGCCAACGCGCGCAACCCGCCATCGAGCTCATCAACGTCACCCGGCGGTTCGTGTCGCCGGACGGCAAATCGATGACGGCGATGAAGGACTTCAACATGACCGTGATGCCGGGCGAATTCGTGGCGGTCGTGGGCCCCACCGGCTGCGGCAAGTCCACCACGCTGAACCTCGTGACCGGGCTGGTGAAGCCATCGGCCGGGCAGGTGCGCGTCATGGGCAACCCCGTGCAGGATATCCACCCGTCGATCGGCTTCGCATTTCAGACGGATGCGCTGTTTCCGTGGAAAAGCGTGATCGACAATGTGATGGCGGGTCCGCTTTATCGCGGGATCGGGACCGAGAAAGCGCGCGACATGGCGCACAAGTGGCTCGGGCGAGTGAACCTTTCCGGCCATGAGGAAAAGTACCCGCACCAGCTCTCCGGCGGCATGCGCAAGCGCGTGTCGCTCGCCCAGACCTTCATCAACGAGCCGAAGATCCTGCTCATGGACGAGCCTTTCTCGGCGCTGGACGTGCAGACGCGGGTGCTCATGCACGACGAGCTGCTGCAACTCTGGGCAGACTCGGGCGCGTGCGTGGTATTCGTGACGCACGACCTGGAGGAGGCCATCGCCCTCGCCGACAAGGTCTACGTGCTTACTTCGAGCCCGGCGACCGTGAAGTCAGTGTACCCAGTGGATATCCCCAGGCCGCGCGTGGCAAGCGAAATCCGGTTCGACGAGCGCTTCCTGAAGATCTCGAAGACGATCTGGGAAGACCTGAGGACGGAAGTTCTGCGGGGCGCGTCTCGTGACGAGGCGCGCGTGACGGAGGCCGCGTGAGCAACATGCAGATCACGCAAGCGGCGTTGAGTTCTGTTCCCACCGATGCTGAAGTCGAGGCGGCCGCGGCGAGCGCCAAGAAGCGCCACGTCCAGCTCGTCTACTTCTGGCGTATCGCGATCCTGGTCCTGCTGCTCGGCGGCTGGGAATTCGCGGCTCGCATGCAGTGGATCGACGAGTTCTTCTTCTCCAAGCCTACAGACATCGCGGCGCGGCTCTGGACATGGATCACGGAGGGTACGTCGGAGGGACCCCTCTGGTACCACCTGTGGGTCACGATGGAAGAGGCACTGCTCGGCTTTTTCACGGGATCCATCGCCGGAGTCATCGCGGGCATCGCCCTAGGCCGCGACCGGATGCTCGCCGACATCTTTTCGGTCTACATCAAGGTCTTCAACTCGGTGCCTCGCGTGGTCCTCGCGCCCATCTTCATCATGCTCTTCGGTCTGGGGCTTGCGTCCAAGGTCGCGTTGGCCTTCGTCATGGTCTTCTTCGTGGTCTTCTCAAATGCGTTCCAGGGAGTGCGCGAGGCGGACCGCAACCTGCTTGCCAACGCACGGATCCTCGGCGCGCGGGGTTGGCAGCTCACCCGGACTGTGGTCGTTCCGTCAGCGATGAGCTGGATCTTCGCATCGCTGCACGTGAGCTTCGGCTTCGCGATTGTCGGGGCGATCGTTGGAGAATTCGTCGGCGCGCGGCATGGCATCGGCCTCCTCATCAATATCGCGAAGGGCACGTTCGACGCGGGTGGCATGTATGCGGCCATCGTGGTGATCATGGTTGTGGCCTTGGTGGCGGAGTACGTAATGACGCTCATCGAAGACAGGCTTGCGCGCTGGCGGCCGCCGGCGCTGCACGACATCGAGAACAGCTGACGACATAGTCGGTGCAGGGCCTTTCCGAAGAGTCCCGCAGACATCTGGCGGGTCCACGATGTTCGCGCATGCCCCAGCCACGAGTCGCCGCGGCGCCCTAGCCGGAAGACGTCGCCCCGAGCGGCTCCCCGCGTCCTTCCAGCTGGCTGAGCCGGATCGAAGCGGCAGCGAAGGTGTGCGCGATCTCGTGGAGAAGCTCCAGGGATTCCGGCGTGCCTTGATGGCGCATCTCGCACTGCAATAGGGTGATCGCGGCAGCCTGGATGTCCGGGTCCTTCAGTGCGTCCTGGCAGGATCCGGGCAACTGCGCAATGGCCGTGGAAGGCAGCACCTGCAGGTAGTCGGCGATCAGGTCCGAAATGGCCTTGGCGGTTTGCGCCAGCTGGAATTGGGAGCGCCATTTGACGAATCGATGCACGGTGTCGTCCTCAACCGTATCGGGGTACGGAATTTTATCGAGCCGACGCGATCCGGGCATGCGCAAATTGCAACGAAGTGTTAATGCATCGATCGTCCGGCGTGCGCCTCGCGCCATCGGCGCAGAATCGGGGCTTCGGGGTCCGCGCCTTCGACGAGTATGATGCGGCCCTCGGATGGCACAGGGAGGCGACAAATGGCGACAACAGACGTGGTCGAGCGGCTGCGCAAGCGCATCCGCGAGCGGTTCAAGTTCGCATGGCCCTACAGCCGCGTGCAGGGGCTGCTGGCGGCCGTCGGCGACGAGGACGAGGCGATGCTCGCCATCGAGCGCGCGAATCGCGTGCAGCGCCGCCTGGAGAAGTAGGCGCGCCCTCAGCGGCCGCCGGGCAACGGTCGCGGCATCCCCGGGGGGCCCAGGCGCGTATCCCCGGTGCCCGGTGCGCCGGTCTCGGTGCCGTCGGGCAGCGAGCCCTCGCGCTTGGGAATGTTGCTGCCTGTCCGGTACTGCTTCTCGGCGTGCGGCGGTCCCTCCACGTCCGCGGAGGCGCACCCCCAGAGGGCAAGGGAGCACAGCACGCACATCGTCGCGAATCGGGTCATGGCGGCTCTCGGCGGGTCGTTGCGCGTCATGGTACGGCGCGCGGCGCAACGCTCCGTCGCAGAACGTGACCGAAGATGACCGCCGGCCGCTGCGGCTCAGGCGAGCGGCGGAAAGGGCTCGGAAGAAGGGTCGAGGAAGGGCGCCAGCAGCCGCGCGGCGAGTCCCGCGGCCTGGCGGGCCTGCGTCCAGAGGACGAGCGCCTCGTGCAGCTCGGTCACGACCGGAGGCTCATGCCGATTGCCGCCCGTCGTCGTCCTGCGTATGGCGCGCGGTGATCTGCGCGGCGCGCATCGAGGCATGGGAGAAGAATCGCGCGAGTCGATGAAGGATCTCGGCCGCCTCGCTGCCTTCCGCGCACTCGAAACGCACGAGATCGAACGCGTAGGACGCGATGTCCTCGGCGTCGACGATCCGGGCAGGCGGCCTGCAACCCTCGGGAAGCGCCACCAGCTCGAGGGGGCCGAAGACGGCGAGGTAGTCGCGCGCCGCAGCGACGATCTCCTCGACGGCCCTTGCGGCGTCGAGGCGATGTTGCCAGGTGGTCCCGGTCATGTGCGGGCCGGGAGCGTGGCCCTGGATCGAGTGGATCGTCACGGTCGTTCGAAAATGGCGCTGATGCGGGCAGTGAAATGGTGCCGAAGGCAGCCCCCGCTGTCTGTGTGACTTCCCCGATAAGTGATGTCGGAATCGTCCTACACGGCGGGGCGCTACCATGGCGCCATGCGGACCCGATACGCGGAAAGACGGCGTTGAACTGGGCGGCCGTCCTTGCGACGACCCTCACGCTCGCGGCCCTCGCGACGTACATCAACCACCGCTACCTGCGGCAGCCGCCGACGATCGCGCTCATGGGCATGGCGCTTTGCGGCTCGCTCGTGCTGCTCGTGATGATGGAATGGACGCCCCTCGATGTGACGCCCCTGGTGCAGAACGCGCGCGACGTCGATTTCCGCGCGGTGCTCATGGACGGCATGCTGCCCTTCCTGCTCTTCGCCGGAGCGCTGCACGTGGACTTCAACCGCATGCGGCAACAGGAAGGGGCGATCGCGGCGCTCGCGACGGTCGGCGTCCTGGCCGCCGCCTTCGCGACCGGCGGATTGCTCTGGGGCGCCGCCCGGTTGCTGCAGGTGCCGCTGGACTTCGCGCAGGCGCTCCTCTTCGGGGCGCTCATCGCGCCGACCGACCCCATCGCGGTGATCGCTCTCCTGCGCAGCGCGCGCGCATCGCCCGAGCTCGAGGCGCTCATGTCCGGGGAATCGCTCCTGAACGATGGGGTGGGCATCGTGCTGTTCACGGCGTTGCTCGGAATCGCCGTCGGCGGCCAGGAAGCCTCCGTGGGCGCCTTCGCGCTGGGCTTCGTCGTCGAGGGCGTGGGCGGTGCAGTCCTCGGCATGCTGGTCGGGGGCGCCGGGTTCATGCTGCTGCGCACCGTCGACGACTATCCGGTCGAGATCTTCCTGACCCTCGGCATCGCCTCATCCAGCTACGCGCTCGCCGATGCATTCCACGTCTCCGGCCCGATCGCGACCGTCGCCGCGGGCCTCGTCGTCGGCACCGTCGGGCGGCGCTACGGCATGTCGAAGGTCACGCAGTCGCACCTGGATCCGTTCTGGGCCTTCGTGGACGAGGTGCTGAACGCGGTGCTCTTCATGTTCATCGGGCTCGCGATCCTGGTGGTCGCCTTCGACTACAGCCACCTGGGGCTCGCGCTCGCCGCGATCGCCGCGGTCCTGGCCGCGCGCTGGGCGACGGTCGCCTCGATCCTGGGCGCCCTGGGAGGCAGCCGCCGCTTCGGCAAGGGCACCGTGACGGTGCTCACCTGGGGCGGATTGCGGGGCGGCATCTCGATCGCGCTCGTGCTGTCGCTGCCGATCGGCGAGCTGCGCTCGACGCTGCTCACCGCGACCTACGCGGTGGTCGTCTTCAGCCTGCTGGTGCAGGGACTCACGCTGCAGCGCGTGGCGCGCGCGAGCGGCGCCACGCGCCCCGGCTGAACGGCGTCAGCGCGAGACGTAACGGAAGTCGTCGCGCCGATTCCTGGCCCACGCCGACTCGTCATGCCCCTCGGCGGCCGGCTTCTCCTCGCCGAAGCTCACCGTCTCGATGTGCGTGCCGTTCGCTCCGAGCACCGTCATCACGTGCTTCACCGCCTCGGCGCGCCGCTGGCCGAGCGCGAGGTTGTACTCGCGGCTGCCGCGCTCGTCGCAGTTGCCCTCGATGCGCAGCTTCGCGCCCGGGTGCGCGGACAGGTAGCGGGTCTCCGACTCGATGACGGGCTGGAACTCGGTCTTCACGTCGTTCGAATCGAAATCGAAGTAGACGCTGCCCCCGGGCGGACCGGCGTCGGCGGTCGCATTGCCATTGACCGCGGAAGAGTTGCTGGGCTGCGCCGTGCCACTGCCCGCGGTGGAAGCCGGGTTGCGGCCGGCATTGCTGTCGTTCGACGCCGAGGGCGCCTGGGTTTCGTGGCTGGCGCAGGCCGCGGCGAGCAGCAGGGCGGCGAGCAGGGAAAGGGTGCGCATGGATTCCTCCGGGACAAAACTATTGTGGCAAAAGTGGTGGGGAAAATAGCACAGTTCGACGCGCGTGCGCTTGCGCTTCCTTCGACCGTCAGGTGGGCGAAAGGTGCGCGGAATTCGCCGGTCCGGGAGTTGTCGCATAATCCGACCGCCGCCGACCGCCGCGGCGCGCCATGACGATCCCCGCCGAGACCGAGACCCCGAAGCCGCCCCCGCACATCGTGCCGAGCACGCGCACGGCGGTGCGCGGCGTGGCCATCTTCGAGGCGTTCAAGGGGGCGCTCGTGCTGCTGGTGGGCTTCGACCTGCTGCGGCCGTTCCATCGCGACGTCCAGTTCAACGCCGACGAGATGGTCCGCCACCTGCACATGAACCCGGCGAGCCGTTTCCCGCACATCTTCGTGGAAGCGACCAGCCGCTTCGAGGGCATGAGCCTCACGCCGCTGGCGCTGGGCGCCGCCGTCTACGCGCTCATCCGGTTCACCGAAGCCTATGGATTGTGGCGCCAGCGCACGTGGGCGGAGTGGTTCGCGGCGGCGAGCGGCGCGATCTACATTCCGTTCGAGCTGCGGCACCTGATCCTGCACCATCACCGCGTGCTCACGGCGATCATCCTGGTCGCGAACGTGGCGATCGTGGCGGTCATGGTGAAGGCGCTCAGGCGGCGCGGCGCGTTGCCCTGAAAGTGAAATGCGTCACTCCCCCGGGCGGGGCCGCATGGTAAGTTAGCGCGAAAAGACTCATTGGCGCACGGCACAGGGAGAAGGGCCAATGCGGATTTTTCACGCCATCATCACGGCCGCGCTCGTTTTCGCGCTGCCCATGCTCGCCCACGCGCAGGACACGCAGGCCTGGTTGCAGTCCCAGGGCCTCGAGGCCGTGGACGTCAAGTCGTTCCAGGAATTCGACGCCGTCGTGGCGCGCACCGCCGGCGCGAAGGATGCGGCGAGCGGACAGGAGCGCGTCGCTCTCCTCAAGCAGGGCAAGCCCGTGTGGCAGTCGAATCCGCGCGAGAGCGAGCCGGGCTCGAGCTGGAAGATCCATTCCATCGGACGGGATCTCGATGGCGACGGCCTGCCGGACGTGCACTTCTCCAGCTACACCGGCGGCGCCCATTGCTGCACGACCCACCACATCCTCAGGCTCAAGCCGCAGGTGAAGCGCACCGCCGTGTACTCGGCGGGCGCCGTGGGCGGCACGGACTTCATCGAGCTGCCGAATCGCAAGGTGCCCATCATGATCTCGGCCGACGATGCGTACGCGAATGCGTTCGCTCCGTATGCCAATTCCTATTTCCCGGCGCTCGTGCTGGAGGTCGGGGCGCGCGGCCGGCTCCAGCTGGCGCCCGACCTGATGGTCTCGAAGCTGCCGGGGCAGCCGCCGCACGTCTGCACGCTGCCCGCGGCGACCGCCAATCCGTGGCTCAGGGAGCGCTGCGCCGAGTACGGCACGATGCGGCGCGGCGCGCGCACCGAGGAGATCAAGGCGAAGCTCGCCGCGCTGAAGAACGGCCGCACCGCGGACAAGCTCAAGTGGGAGGACTACTACGAGAGCGGCGTGCTCGCCGCCGTGTCGGCGGAGCTCAACCGCTATGCGTACACCGGGCACGGCGATGCCGGCATGAGCTGGCTCGAGACCGTGTGGCCGGGCAACGATGCGGTGAAGGTGCGCTTCGTGACGACGCTGCGGCAGACCCAGTCGCGCAGCGCCTTCGCCGAGGACCTGAAGGGCCTGAGCTTCGGGCCCCGATAGCGGCGGCGTGCCGCCCGGCGGCGGCGCTTTAGTCCGCCGCCATCGTCGCCTCTTCCAGCAGCCGCGCGATCGCCGCCGCGTCCATGGGGGGCGCGAGCAGGAAGCCCTGCGCGCGATGGCAGCCGAGGCGCTTCAACTCCGCGAGCTGCTCCTCCGTCTCGACCCCTTCCGCGACGACGTCGATGCCCAGGCTCTGGGACATCGCGACGATCGCCGTCACGATCGCCGCGTCATCCGGATCGACCGTCAGGTCGCGCACGAAGGACTGGTCGATCTTCACCGTGTCGATGGGCAGGCGCTTGAGATAGGCGAGGCCGGAATAGCCGGTGCCGAAGTCGTCGATAGCGACCCCCACGCCAAGGGCCGCGATATGGTCCAGCGCCTCGCGCGCGTCTCCCGCGCCCTCGATGATCACGCCCTCGGTGACCTCGAGCTCGAGCAGCGCCGGATCGAAGGCGGTCTCCTCGAGCAGCCGGCGCAGGCGCTCGACGAAGTTGGGGCGCGCGAGCTGCGTGGCCGAGACGTTCACCGACAGCATGAGCGGACGTCCCGCCGATTGCCATGCGCGCGCGTGGGTCATCGCCTCCCGCAGCACCCATTCCCCGATCGGGACGATGAGCCCGGAGTCCTCGGCGGCGGCGATGAAGTGCGGCGTCGACGGCTGCTCGCCGTCGGCCGTGTTCCAGCGCAGGAGCGCCTCGAAGCCGGTGATCGCGAGGTCACGCAGGTCGAAGAGCGGCTGGTAGTGGACCTCGAACTCGTCGGCCTCGAGGGCATGCCGCAGCGCCGTCTCGATCGCGAGCCGCTGCTGCGCCGCGATGTTCATGTGCTGCGTGAAGAACTGGAAGTTGGCGCGCCCGGAGTCCTTCGCGTGGTACATCGCGGTGTCGGCGTTGCGCATGAGCGTCTCGGCGTCGGTGCCGTCGGCGGGATAGACGCTGATGCCGATCGACGCGTTGGCGTGCAGGTCCTGGCCGTGCAGGTGGAAGGGCGAGCCCAGGACCTCGAGGATCTTGGCGGCGACCGCGGCGGCGTCCGCCTGCGATCCGATGCCCGGGATCACGATGACGAACTCGTCGCCACCCACGCGCGCCACGGTGTCGCCCTCGCGCACGCACACCAGGATGCGGCTCGCCACCGATTGCAGCAGCCGGTCGCCGAGCTGGTGGCCGAGGGAATCGTTGATGTTCTTGAAGCGGTCGAGGTCGATGAAGAGCACGGCGAGCTGCGAGCCTCCGCGATGGGCCTGGGCGATCGCCTGCTGGATGCGGTCGCGCAGGAGCGCGCGGTTGGGCAGGCCCGTGAGCGCATCGTGGTGCGCCATGTGCGCGATGCGCTGCTCGGCGCGCTTGCGATCCGTGATGTCCATGCCGACGCCGATCACGCGCACGGCGCGCCCGTCGGCGCCGCGGTGCACCTGCCCGCGATTGGACACCCAGTGCACCGACCCGTCGGGCCAGAGCACCCGGTAGTCGACCTGGAAGTCGCTGCCCTCCTTCACCGCGTGGCGCATCGTCGCGTCGAAGAGCTCGCGATCGTCGGGATGCAGGCGTTCCTGCAGGGCGCGGTAGTCGACGGCCGGATCGTTCGGGCCGTGGCCGAAGAGGATCGCGAAGCCGTCGGAGTACACGAAGCGGTCGGTGTGCGATTCCCAGTACCACATGCCCATCTGCGCCGCTTCCATCGCGAGCCGCAGGTGGGCCTCGCTTTCGCGCAGCGCCTGCTCGGCCTGCTTCCGGCGCGAGATGTCGACGAGGGTCGCCATCGTCCCGATGACCACGTTGTCGGCGCCGTAGATCGGTGCGATGGAAACCGACGCATCCATCAGGCGGCCATCGCGATGCTGGCGGCGCGTCTCCTCGATCCGGATCGTCTCGCCCTGCTGCGCGCGGCGCCGCAGCGCGCGCGCCTCGTCGCGCAACGCCTCGGGCACCGTGGGCGTGCGCGTCTCGAGCACCTCGTCCTCGCGCCAGCCGAACATGCGCTCGGCGGCGGGGTTCCACATGCGGATCACGTCGTCCAGGTCGCGCGCGATGATGGCGAGGGGCGCCGCGTGGATCACCGCGCGCAGGCGCTCGTTGCTCTCGCGCATGTCGGCCTCGAGCTTCTTGCGCTCGGTGATGTCGACGCAGACGCCCACCACGCCCGCCACCTCGCCGCTCGGCGTGTAGAACGCGGCCTTGTTGAGGATCAGCTCGTGGCGCGTGCCGTCCTTCGCGTAGACGACCGAGGTCTCGTAGCTCTGCGGGCCGTGGCGCAGCAGCACTTCCTGGTCCGCGAACTGCGAGCGCTCCGAGGGTTCCTCGATGGTGAGCTCGTGGGTGGTCTTGCCCACGATCTGCTCGCGGGGCAGCCCGATGTATTCCTCGAAAGCGCGGTTGCAGCCGATGTAGCGCCCTCCCGCATCCTTGAAGAACACGGGGTTCGGAATCGCTTCCACGAGCTGCTGCGTGAAGGACAGCTGCGTGCGCAGCTGGAGCGTGGCACGGTCGGCGATGGCGACGGCCTCGGTGCGTGCCCGCGACGCGGTGCGCAGCATGCCGTAGAGCAGGAACGTCATCGCGAGCCCGGCCCCGAGCACGAGCAGCGGCAGGCGCGAGAGCCAGGGGTTGACCGCCGGCTCGGAGATGTAATCCACCTCCCAGCGGCGGCCCGCCACCACCACGGCGCGCCGGTACTCACGGCGCCACGTCGTGGACACGAAGGAGTGGTTCGGCTGCCAGCGCCCGGGCGTCTCATAGAAGACCGTGGTCTCGACGCCCGGCGGTGGCGGCGCGTCGACCGCGCCCAGGTCGTGGATGCGCATGCCCAGTCCCTGCATGACCGGCTGCGCGAGCATGTCGGCCAGCATGTCGTCCACGCGCACGACGACGTTCACGAACGCGCGCAGCGCGGCGCGCCGCTCCTCGAGCGTGCGCGGCGTGAGCACCTCGTACACCGGTACGTAGAAGACGAGGCCGTAGCTCGCGCCGAGCTCCTGGGCCAGGCGATAGCGCCCCGTGGCGGCGGCATCGCCCGTGTCGCGCGCGCGCTCCGCGGCGACCAGGGCGGCCAGGCGCGTGCGGATATCCAGGCCGAACACGGACACGTTGCCGCTCTCCGGCTCGATGAAATCCACCACCCAGTACTCATCCCGCGTGCCCGCCGGGCGGATGTCGAACCCGGGGTTGCCTTGCGCGGACAGGGAGCGGTCGGCGCGCACGTGGGCGACGAACGCGGCGCGCGCGGCTTCGGGCACGCGGCGCACGAGCTCGACGGCCTGCAGGCCCTGCAGGCGGTGCGGAAAGTCGAGCGCGTCCACGAAGCGCCGGAACTCGGCGCGATTGAGGTTCGGATCGTGGTAGGCGAGGGCGCCGAGGGAGGACACCACGTCGATATAACGCTGGATGCGCCGCTCCAGCACGTTGGTCGCGATGGTGGCCTTGCTCGCGAATTCCGCCTGCGCCTCGCGGTCGGCCTGGTGGCCCGTCGCGATCCACGCGATCAGGGTCGCCGCGAGCCCGCTGGCAAGCGCGATCAGGGCGACGCTTCGGGGCCGCGGGTGGGTAGGCATCGTTTAGGCGGCGTTGGCCACGCTAGAATAGCGCCTTTTCCCTGCTGCAACCCCCCGTGTCCCTGATCGTCCAGAAGTACGGCGGCACCTCCATGGGCAGCCCCGAGCGCATCCGCGAGGTCGCCCGCCGCATCCAGCGCTTCGCCCGCGAGGGCCACCAGCTCGTCGTGGTGCCCTCCGCGATGGCGGGCGAGACCAACCGCCTGCTCGCCCTCGCCCGTGAGCTAAGCCCGGAGCCGAATGCGCGCGAGCTCGATGTGATCGCGGCCACCGGGGAGCAGGTCTCCATCGGCCTCCTCAGCCTCGCCCTGCAGAGCCTCGGCGTCAAGGCGAGGAGCTATACCGGCTGGCAGGTTCCGATCGTGACCGACGGCGCGCACGCCAAGGCGCGCATCCTGCGCATCGAGGACCGGAACGTGCGCGCGGACCTCCAGGGCGGCCACGTCGTGATCGTGGCGGGATTCCAGGGCATCGACGAGAAGGGAAACATCACGACGCTCGGCCGGGGCGGCTCCGATACGACCGGTGTGGCGATGGCCGCGGCGCTCGGCGCGGACGAGTGCCAGATCTACACCGACGTGGACGGCGTCTACACCGCCGATCCGCGCATCGTGCCCGACGCGCGCCGGCTGGCGACGATCACGTTCGAGGAGATGCTCGAGGCGGCGAGCCTCGGCTCGAAGGTGCTCCAGATCCGCTCGGTGGAATTCGCGGGCAAGTACAAGGTCAAGCTTCGCGTGCTCTCGTCGTTCACCGACGTGAACTCCACCGACATGGGCACGCTCATCACGTTCGAGGAAGACGACAGCATGGAACAGGCCATCATTTCGAACGTCGCGCACAACCGCGACGAAGCCAAGATCACCGTCCTCGGCGTTCCCGACCGGCCCGGCATCGCATTCTCCATTCTCGGGCCCATCGCCGATGCGAACATCGACGTGGACATGATCATCCAGAACGCGTCAACCGAGGGCCTCACGGACTTCTCGTTCACCGTGCACCGCAGCGAGTACAAGCGGGCGATGGAGATCCTGCAGGGCAAGAAGGCCTCGATCGGCGCGCGCGGCATCGTGGGCGACGACCGCATCGCCAAGGTCTCGATCGTGGGCATCGGCATGCGCACGCACGCGGGCATCGCATCGAGGATGTTCGGCGCCCTCGCCCAGGAGGGCATCAACATCCAGATGATCTCGACCTCGGAGATCAAGACCTCGGTCGTCGTCGACGAGAAGTACATGGAGCTCGCGGTGCGCGTGCTGCACAAGACCTTCGAGCTCGAGAAGGAGCCGCTGCAGGAAAAGATGAAGCCATGAATCGCGGCCTCCCGCATGCCGCCCTGCTGACCGTCCTCGCGCTCACGACCGCATCCATGGCCATCCTCTCGCACGCCGCCCCACCGCCCGCAACCGACGACCCGTATGCCTGGCTCGAGGACGTCACCGGCGAGAAGCCGCTCGCGTGGGTGAAGGAACGCGATGCCGAGAGCCGCAAGGAGCTCGAGTCGAAACCCGGGTTCGAGGCGCTGCGCGAGCGGCTCACCGCGATCTACAACTCGCGCGAGCGCATTCCCTATCCCGCGAAACGGGGTCGGTTCCTCTACAACTTCTGGCAGGACGAAGCGCATCCGCGCGGCATCTGGCGGCGCACGACGCTCGAGGAATACCGCAAGCCGGAGCCCGCCTGGGAAGTGGTGCTCGACATCGGCAAGCTCTCCGACGAGGAAAACGTGAAGTGGGTGTGGAAGGGCGCCGATTGCCTCTTCCCCGATTACCGCAGGTGCCTCGTCTCGCTCTCGCGCGGAGGCGCCGACGCGGTCGAGGTGCGCGAGTTCGATGCGGTTGACAAGCGCTTCGTGAAGGACGGCTTCTTCTCGCCCGAATCGAAGCAGGACGTCGCCTGGCGCGACAAGGATACGATCTACGTCGCACGGGATTTCGGCGCGGGCTCGCTCACGACCTCCGGCTATCCGCGCGTCGTGAAGGAATGGAGGCGCGGCACGCCGCTCGAGCACGCGAGGACGGTCCACGAAGGCGAAGTGGCCGACGTGGGCTCGACGCCGTGGGTCGTGCACGAGCCGGGCCGCCGCTACGAGGGGATCCATCGCGCGATCACGTTCTACGAGAGCGAGGACTTCCTGCGCGAAGACGAGCACTGGATCCGCCTGGAGAAGCCGCGGGATGCGACGCTCGGGGTGGCCCATGGATTTCTCTTCGTGAAGTTGAGGACGGCGTGGAAGCCGGCGGACCGCGAATTCCCCGGCGGCTCGCTGCTCGCGATCGACCTGGACCGCTTCCTGTCCGGAGGCCGCGAGTTCGAGGCGATCTTCGAGCCTTCGGAGCGCGTCGCCCTGCACGGTTACTCGGTCACGCGGCATGGCCTGCTGCTCGACATCCTCGACCACGTGAACGGCCGCGCCATGGAAGTGCGGCGCGACGGATCGCGCTGGGTGAGCCGGGAGATCGCGGTGCCGAAGGCCTCGGCGGTGAATGCGTGGCCGCTCGACACGGACACGAGCGACGACTACTGGATGACCGTCGCCGGTTTCATCCAGCCCACCACGCTCTATCTCGCGAAGCCGGGGGGCGAGCGGCAGGCGCTCAAGTCGCTGCCCGCCTTCTTCGACGCCAAGGGCCTCGCGGTCACGCAGCACGAGGCCGTGTCGAAGGACGGGACGAGGGTTCCGTACTACGTGGTCATGCGCGAGGGCCTGAAGGCCGATGGCACCACGCCGACCGTGCTCTACGGCTACGGCGGCTTCGAGATTCCCATGACGCCCAGCTATAGCGGCACGATCGGCGCAGGGTGGCTCGAGCACGGCGGCGCCTTCGTGCTGGCGAACATCCGCGGCGGCGGCGAGTTCGGTCCCGAGTGGCACCACGCCGCGCAGCGCGAGGGGCATCAACGCTCGTTCGATGATTTCATCGCGGTGGCGGAGGACCTGGTCAAGCGCGGCGTCACCTCGCCCCGGCACCTCGGCATCATGGGCGGCAGCAACGGCGGGTTGCTCGTGGGTGCCACGTTCGTGCAGCGTCCCGACCTCTTCCGCGCGGTCGTCTGCCAGGTGCCGCTGCTGGACATGAAGCGCTACAGCCACCTGCTCGCGGGCGCGTCGTGGATCGGCGAGTACGGTGATCCGGACAAGCCGGAGGATTGGGCGTTCATCTCCAAGTACTCGCCGTACCAGAACGTGAAGGAGGGCGTGAAGTATCCGCGCGTTCTCTTCACCACGACCACGCGCGACGACCGCGTCCATCCCGGCCATGCACGCAAGATGGTCGCGAAAATGAAGGCGCAGGGCCACGACGTGCTCTACTTCGAGGATGTCGAGGGCGGCCATGGCGCCGGCTCCACGCCCGCGCAGCAGGCCTACATGTGGACGCTCACGTACACGTTCCTGCGCAGCGAGCTGCAATGAGGTTCCCGCCGGAACCAGTTCCGCGGAGGGCAGTCAGGGAGAAGGTATAATCGCGATTCGCCGGAGAGATGCCCGAGAGGCCGAAGGGGGCGCCCTGCTAAGGCGTTATATGGGCTTAAACCCGTATCGAGGGTTCGAATCCCTCTCTCTCCGCCAATTTTTCCTCGCCACCACCGCCCGCGCGCGCTACCGCGCCGCGTCGATCCGCATGAAGGCCGGCAGCTGCGACTCGTCGCCCTGCCAGAACGCCGCGGGGCCGGAGAGCGGGTGCACCTCGTTCCAATCGCCATCGCGCGCCATCGCCTCGCGAACCCATTCCACGGGAAGCGCGTAGTAGCTGGTGGTCGAATCGCGCCGCCGGAACGCGAGCAGGCCCACCATCGTTCCCTCGTCGTCGAAGAGCCCGCCGCCGCTGGCGCCCGAGTTGAAGGACGCGTTCGATTCGATCACGCTGGCACCGTCGAAGTCATGCAGCGCCGAGACCGTCCCCACGTGCGGCGTGATCGCCGCACCGGCCGTGAAGCCGAGCGCCACGACCGTGGATCCCAACGCCGGGTGATCACCGCGTGCCAGCATCACGGGCCGCCCCATCCATCCGGGCGCCCGCAAGAAGCAGACGTCGCGCCTGAGGTCGCCGCGTTCCGCATCGATATACCAGGTCGCGCCGCCGCCCGCGACACGAATGGAAGTCGCATCGCGCACCACGTGGCAGTTCGTCGCGATGACCGCGGGAGCGACGGTCACGCCGCTGCCGACGGACAAGCGCCCTTGCTCGAGGTCGGCCTCCACGCGCACGACGCTCGCCGCGATCGGCAGGTAGGCGGCGGGACGAAAGGCCTGTCCCATTGAGAGTGTCGAACCGCCCAGGGCGAAGGCCACCGCCAGCGCGCGGCACAGTGCGCGTCGCACCCGGTCCTCACGACACCGTGTTGACACGCCACTCTTCGCAGGCGCGGGCCGCGGCCTTGCGCGTGTAGAAGAATCCGCCGCGCTCGAATCCGGAGATGATCGAGGGCTTCACCGCGCGCACGCGCCCGGCGGCTCCCCGCTCCATCACCACCTCGGTCGGCAGGCCGTCGAGGACGTGGAAGGGTGCGGCGCGTCCATCGGCGAACGTGGACGGATAGATCTGCATGGTGTCGCAGTCGAGGAACGCGGGACGGAATCCCAGCGAGTGGTTGCCGGCGCTCACGCCGCCCGTGGCGGCGTGCTGCGCGTTCTCGCGCTTGAGACGCTGCGGATTCATGAGGCGCTGCTTCATGGAACACCTCCGGCGGAATCGACGGGCCCATTCAGCGCCGGCCACACGTCCCCATGATTACCGCGCAGCGTCAGCGCATTTCAGTCGTCACCGCGGTTGTGGCGCCAGGTGAAATCTGTGACGCCGCGCACTCCGGACGCTGCGATCCTTCAGCGCGCGGCCTCGTTTGCACGCGCTGTATTTCAGCCGGAACACTTCGTCCGCTCCACGCCATGCCGATCGCGTTCACGAGACCGAAGAGGACCTGCGCGGCCGCCACGATCCAGAAGACGCCGACGAGCGAGCCGTGGTGCGGCCCGACCCACCAGCCCCCGAACGCGACCACCGCCGCAAGGCGGCCGACACTGGCCGAGAAAGGCCACGCCATGCGGCCCGCGCCCTGGCTCGCGAAGTAGAGCGCCATGCCCAGTCCCACGAAGGGGTAGAAGGGCGCGACGCGCCGCAGGTAGGCCGCGCCCACGCGCAGCACCTCGGGCTCGTGCGAGAAGAGGCCGATCCACCCATGGGGAAAGGCGGCGGCGGCAAAGCCGATGCACGCGACGGCGGCGGAGGAGATCGCGGCCGCGGTCCACGCGATGTGCCGTGCGCGCGCATGATGTCCCGCGCCTACATTGGTGCCGACCATCGTGACGGCGGCCGTGCCGAGCGCGAAGAGCAGCGGGATGAGGAGGTAGTCGAGGCGCGATGCGAGGCCATATCCGGCGATCGCGTCGCGGCCGAACGGGCCCACGAAGGCCGTCGTCACGACGACCGTGAGATTGGAGACGATGGTGCCCGCCGCCGAGGGCAGGCCCACGCGAAGGATCTGCGAGAAGAGGCGCCTTTCGAGGCGGACCCGGCGCAGGCGAACGGGCGAAGCGTCCAGGCGCAGGAAGAGCGCGAGCGCCAGCGCGGCCGCGACGTTGAACGCGATCATGGCGTAGCCGGCGCCCGCGACGCCTTGTCCGGGGATCACTCCCCACCCGAGCACCAGGAGCGGCGACAGCACGAGAGTCGCGAGCGCGCCGATCGAAGTGACGATCGCCGGCACCCGCACATTGCCCGCGCCGCGCAACGCGGAAGCGAGGAGGTTCGCGATCCACGCCGGAATCGCCGCGGCGAAGACGAGGTTCGAATAAGCCAGCGCGTTGCGCAGGGTCTCGCCCTCGGCGCCCAGCGCGCGGTAGAGCCGCGGCCCGCCGATCCATGCGCCGGCGGTGAAGAGAGCGCCGCACGCGATCGCGATCACGAGCGCGTGCCACGTGAGCGCATCGGCATCCTGCGTGCGCCCGGCGCCCACCGCGCGGGCAATGGCGGAGGACACGCCGCCACCCATGCCGCCGTTGGACATCATGGTCATGAGCATGAAGAGCGGAAACACGAGGGCCACGCCCGCGATCGCGCTCGTGCCGAGGAAGCTCACGAACCAGGTTTCGGCGACACCCACGAGCGTCTGCACGGCGAGCACCACGAGCACGGGGCCCGCGAGCCCGAGCAAGGTCGGGGCGATCGGGCCCTCGAGGATCGCCGTGCGGTTCACGAGGCGCGGCGCTGGACGATGAGATTGCCGACGAAGACCTGGACCGGCTCCCCGTGCTGGTTGAGCGTGGTCGCGCGTATCTTCACGATGCCCTGCGTCGGGCGCGACTGCGACGCCCTCACCTCGAGGATCTCGCTTTCCACGCGCAGCTCGTCGCCCGGGCGCACGGGACGCGGCCAGCGCAGCTCGTCGCAGCCGGCGCCGATGAGGCCGCCCGCCGGCTTGAACTCGCTGCCGACGAGCAGGCGCATGGTGAGCGCCGCGGTATGCCATCCGCTCGCCGCCAGGCCCTGGAACATCGAGTCGCGCGCGGCGGCTTCGTCGAGGTGGAACGGCTGCGGATCGTAGCGCCGGGCGAACTCATGGATCTCGGACGTCTCGACGCGCACGGAGCCGGAGAGATAGCGCTGGCCGGGCACCAGGTCGTCGAGGTACAGGGCTGCGCGGGTCTTCACTTCCATGGCCGGTCCTTTACATGATGGGTATCATGATTGCATTATATGACGATCATCATTTATCATGTCAAGCATGGTGAATCGCGGGAGGACGGGGCAATGAGGGTGAGCCGGGAAGAGGCGGCGCGCAATCGGGAGCGCATCGTGGAGGCGGCGGCGCGGCGCTTTCGCGAGCGGGGGTTCGAAGGCATCGGCGTCGCCGACGTGATGAAGGAGGCGGGCCTGACCCACGGCGGCTTCTATGGCCACTTCGGCTCGAAGGAAGACCTCATGGCGGAGGCGTGCACGCTCGCGATCACGCAATCGCGGCAGCTCTGGGCAAAAAGGGCCCAGGCCGCAGGCGGCGGGGCCGTGGAGGCGCTGGGTCGCCTGTACCTCACGACGCGCCACCGCGACGATCCGGGGCGCGGATGCGTTCTCGCGGCCCTCGGGGCCGATGCCGCCCGCCAGGGTCCGGGCGTGCGCCAGGCGTTGACCGCCGGGCTGCGCGGGGTCTTCGATTTCCTCGCCGGCCTCATGCACTCGCGGAGCGCGGAGGCGCGCCGCCGCAAGGCGATCACGACGTATGCGAGCTGGGTCGGCGCGATGGTCCTCGCGCGCGGGGTGGACGACGATGCCCTCTCGCGCGAAATCCTCGATGCCGTCGCGCAAGAGGCCCGCGCCGGGTGATTTACCGCTGTAATCGCCGAATGTGACGCAGCGCACGGAATAAGGCGCGTCGCACGCCTATCCTCGCTGGATGACCCTCGTGCCCCGTTTCGAAGCCACCCTGGTGCGCAATCGAGCGCAGCCGGTGAAGCCTCGCGACGGGATGAAGCACTCGCTGCTCGTCGTCGAGGACGATCCCGACCTCCTCAAGCTCGTCGGCGAGATCATGCGCACCGCCGGATTCAGCATGCGCTTCGCGCGCAGCCTGGCGGAGCTGCGCAACGAGCTGCGCAGCGGCGGCCTTCCGGACGTCATGCTGCTCGACGTGCAGCTCCCCGACGCCGACGGTTTCGAGATCCTCGAGGAGATCCGCGGAAACGCGCGTTTCGAAGGCTTGCCGGTGATGATGATGACCGGCCGCTCCCAGGGACATCACGTCGCCCGCGGCCTCGCGCTCGGCGCCGACGGCTACATCACGAAGCCGTTCCGGATGAGCCAGCTCGTCACGGCGGTCAACGCCGTGCTCGGCCGCGCCTAGCCTTCGCGTTTTCCTACAGCGGATCGCGCATTTCGCTACCCGCTCGACCCGGAACTGCCACAGCCCTGCCGCACTCGTAGCGGGACAACGCGAAATTCTGCTCGCCCATGTCCCGGCCGCCGCGCATCGCGCTGATCGTGGTCCTCGTGATCGTGCTCCTGCCCGTCCTGGCGGTGGGCACGCTCGTGCTCGCCGCGAAGACGCAGTGGGGCGAGCGCTGGCTCGAGGCGCGGGCGTCCAGGCAGTTGCAGCGTGAGGTGCAGATCGACGGCATCTCCTTCGGCTGGGGATGGCCGCCGCGCATCGTGTTCGCGCACCTGAAGATCGGCAACCCGAAATGGGCGACCACGCCCGCGCTGGTCGATGCGGATGGCCTGTACGCCCGCGTCATGATCCCTCCGCTCTTCACGGGCCGGGTCGTGATTCCCTATCTCGGGGCCAACCGTGCGCAGGCGGGGCTCGAGATGGATGGCGATCGCGCGACGTGGAAGTTCGGCACGCCCGAGGGTCATGGCGAGAGCCGGCTTTTCCTCGGCATGGTGTACCTGGGCGATGGCCACATCGTCTTTCGCAGCAAGCCCGACAATACCGACCTGCAGGTCGAGGTGAAGGGCAGCGCGGGCGAGCACGGCGTCCTCGACGCCACCGCCAAGGGGACGTTCCGGGGCGAGGAGATGCAGGCGAAGGCCTCGGTGCCGGATCTGAGCCCGCAGCACGAGTCGCTCATCCATGTGGATGGCCAGGCGAAGGTGGGACGCACCGAGGGCACCGCGAAGGGCGCCTTTTCCACCGACGCGGCGCAGCTCGACCTGGACCTCACGCTCGCGGGCCAGAACCTGAAGGACCTCGACAAGCTGAGCGGCATGACGCTGCCGGAGACCCCGCCGTACAAGCTCAACGGGCGCCTGCAGCACAAGGGCAACGACTGGATCTTCGACCCGTTCGAAGGCCGCATCGGCGCGAGCGACATCGGCGGCTCCTTCACCTACGAGAAGGGGAAGCAGCAGCCGCTGGTGAAGGCGAACCTCAAGTCGAAGCTGCTCGACTTCGGCGACCTCGGCCCCCTGGTCGGGGCGCCGCCGGGCGCGCGCAGTCCGAAGAACCCGGAGCAGCAGGCCCAGAAGGAGCAGCGCCAGGTCGAACAGCGGCTGCTGCCGGACAAGCCGTTCAGCACGGACGCGTGGGGCAAGATGGACGCCGACGTGACGCTCGCCTCCAATCGCATCCAGCGTCCCCGGCAGCTGCCCATCACGGCGCTCTCGACGCACCTCCTGCTCAAGGACGGCGTGATGCACCTGCAGCCGCTCAAGTTCGGCATCGCCGAGGGCCACATCACCGCCGACATCACGCTCGACGGCAAGCAGAAGCCCATGACGGGCAAGATGCAGGCCGATGTGCAGGGCCTGCATCTCGCCGCGCTGTTCCCGACCTCGCAGACGATGCAGGATGCGCTGGGCACCCTGTATGGACGCGCACAGCTCTCCGGACACGGCGACTCGGTCGCGGACCTGCTCGGGACGAGCGATGGCAAGATCGCCCTGGCCATCGACGGCGGCCAGATCAAGGCGCTGCTCGATGCGCTGATCCCGCTGCAGATGGGCGAGGTCGTCATGCTGCTGGGCAAGAACAACCAGAAGGTGCGCTTGCGCTGCGGTGTCGCGGACATCACGGTGCAGAACGGCGACGCCAAGGCGAGCTCGTTCGTGCTCGATACCGAGAACACCGAGATCAAGGTCCACGGCGACGTGAATTTCGCGAACGAGAAGGTCGACGTGGAGCTCGATCCGTATCCCAAGCAGCCGGGCATCCTCTCGCTGCGCACGCCCATCCGCGTCGAGGGCGTGATGCGGCAGCCGAAGCCCAAGCCCAAGGCCGGGCCCCTCGCCGCGCGCGCCGCCGCTGCCCTCGGGCTCGCGGCCATCAACCCCGCCCTGGCGGTCCTCGCGACGCTGGAGAACGGCCCCGGCAAGGACACCGATTGCGGCAAGGTGTTGGCCGAAGCGCGCGCGCACGGGGCGCAGAAGAAGCAGTCCTGAGGGCAGAATAGCGGCTCCATGCCGCACATCGACGCCTTTCTCGCCCTGCTGCAGGCCGGGCCGCCCGACCCTTCCCATGTCTTCAACCCCTGGCGCGACCACGACGATCGCGACGCGGCGCCGCGCCGCGCGAGCCCCGGGGTCCGGCGCGACAACATGCGCCGCTACCTCGAGGCGCGCGAGAAGAGCGCGCGTTTCCTCCTGCTGGGCGAGGCGCCGAGCCATCGCGGCTGCCGCTTCACCGGGATCGCGTTTTGCTCCGAGGTCGAGCTGGTGCACAAGCGCGACCAGGTGGCCCGGGTGCCGCTCGAGCTCACGAGCGCGGTGTCGAGGGAGAAGCCGATGCGCGAGCGCAGCGCGGCGGTGATCTGGGACGAGCTCGAGCGGGCCGGCTGCGCGCGCGACGTGGTGCTGTGGAACGCGTTTCCGTGGCATCCCCATGGCGACACCGTCACGTCCAATCGCCGTCCGCGCAAGACGGAGGTGCAGCACGGGCGCGAGCCTTTGCGGGCGCTGCTCGCCTGCTTCACCCATGAGCTTCGCATCCTGGCCGTGGGCAAGGTCGCCGAGGAGGGCCTCGGCCAGTGGCCGGAATTCCAACGCGGCGGATACCTGCGCCACCCGGCCCAAGGGGGAGAGGCGCTGTTCCGGGCCCATTTCCGCGAGCAGGTCGCGTCTCGGCTATAGTTTTCCCCCCATGGCCCCCAAACTCGACCACATCGACACGCCGGCCCTGCTGCTCGACGCGAAGAAGCTCGAGCGCAATTGCCGCCGCATGCGCTCCATCGTGTTGGGGCACGGCGTGGCCCTGCGGCCCCACGTGAAGACCGCCAAGAGCGTGGAGGTCACGCAGATCGCGCTGGATGCGCCCGCCGGCGCCATCACCGTCTCGACCCTGCGCGAGGCGGAGTATTTCTTCGACCATGGCTTCCGCGACATCCTCTATGCCGTCGGCATGGCGCCGGCGAAGTTGAGGCGGGTGGTCGACCTCATCAAGCGTGGCGCGCGCATGGGCGCGATCGTGGACAGCGTCGAGGCGGCGACCGTCCTTTCGCGCGCCGTCGCGAGCTCCGGGGTGCGCATCCCGACGCTCATCGAGATCGACAGCGACGGCCATCGCGCCGGCGTGCCGCCGGACGACGCGCGGCTGCTCGCGATTGCCGAAGCGCTCGGCGGCTCGTTGCAGGGGGTGATGACGCACGCGGGGGATTCGTACAACTGCGAGACGACCGAGGCCATCAAGACGGTCGCCGAGCGCGAACGAAGCGCCGTCGTCGACGCCGCCCGGCGCTTGCGCGAGAACGGCCGGCCCTGCGAGGTGGTGAGCGTGGGCTCCACGCCCACGGCCACGTTCGCCGCATCCTTCGAGGGCGTGACCGAGGTCCGCACCGGCGTCTACATGTTCCAGGACCTGGTCATGGCGGGGCTCGGCGTTTGCGATGTGGACGACATCGCGCTTTCCGTGCTCGCCACCGTGATCGGCCACCAGCGCGAGAAAGGCTGGGTCATCACCGACGCGGGCTGGATGTCGCTCTCGCGCGATCGCGGCACCGCACGGCAGAAGGTGGACCAGGGCTACGGCGTCGTCTGCGACGTCGAGGGGCAACCCATCGACGGCCTCATCGTGGCCGACGCCAACCAGGAACACGGCATCATCGCGCGGCGCGACGGCACGGCGCTCGACGTGTCGCGTTTTCCCATCGGTTCGCGCCTTCGCGTCCTGCCCAACCATGCATGCGCCACCGCGGCGCAGCACGGCGAGTACAACGTCGTGCGCGAGGGCGAGCCGATCGAGGTGTGGGAGCGCTTCGGCGGCTGGTGAGTTTTACCGGCGCGTCCGCATTTTTTTCTGTTCCCCGCTAGCGCTGAAACCCTCCCTGCAGAGAGAGCGAGCGCTTGCGTTGATCCGGCATGGCTATTGCACGCATCGAGATTCCGTTCCCCGAAGGAGGAGTCGAAATGCCGGACAAGGAAACCATCGAACGCGCCCGTGCCGACAAGCGGGAAGGCAAATCCGCGAGCACGCAGGCGGGTGAATTCGTGAAGCGCGAGATCGACAAGATCCGCGAGGGCGAGCACGGGGCGAAGAATGCGCGGCAAGCCATCGCGATCGGGCTCTCGGAGGCCCGCCAGGCGGGCGTGGACATCCCGGACAAGCGCTCGAGCCGCAAGAAGAAGTCGAGCTCGTCGTCGCGGCCGGCGCGGAAGTCCGCCTCCAGGTCGCGAGCCCGGCCCGCGTCGAAGTCGTCGCCGAAGAAGTCCGCGTCGCGCAGGTCGACCGCGAGCAAGCCGGCCCGCAAGGCCTCTTCGCGCAAGGCCTCTGCGCGCAAGTCGCCTTCCCGCAAGACGTCTGCGCGCAAGTCGCCTTCCCGCAAGAGCCCGACCCGGAGAGCTTCGAGCACACGGTCGACGAAGCGCCCGGCGAGTTCCACGCGCCGCCGTTCCGCCGCGAAGCGGCCCGCGAGCCGCAGCGGCTCGGCGCGCACGACCCACCAGCGCCGTGCGCGCGCGGTGCTGAAGGCCCTGAAGAAGATGCCGCGGCGCGCCGCGTCCCACCTGGCGCTCTCACGCCAGGCGCATGCGGTGGCCCGGCGTCGAAGTGCCGCCGACCGCTCGGCCGCCGCGCGGAAAGCCGCGCGCACCCGCAAGTCCGAGCGCGCGGCGCGCTCGCGCTAGGGCCTGCCCGCGCTACGCGGCCAGGTCGTCACGCCTCTCGCCTCGCACGGGGCGGGGGGCGTTGTGCACGCGCGCGAGCTCGCGTCCGAGGTATGCGGCCACGCTCTCCATGCCATGGAGGCCCGCTTCGGCCTCCGCATCGGCGTTGTAGTTCGTGTTCGTGTTGATGTCGTAGGTGTAGATCTCGCCCTTGGCATCGACGATGTGCTCGATGCCCGCGATGCCCACGCCATGGTCCGCGAGGAGCCGGCGATACTTCTCGATAAGCGCGTCGTTGCGGAAGTCCTTCACGATGCGGAAGCGCGGCGCGCCGTTTGGCGCCGGCTGCTCACCGACGGGGCAGAACGCGTCGCCGACCTGGCACACATCCGCGGGGCAGAGCTCGAAGCCGAGCGAAGTGTCGACGCGCACCGCGTAGAGGAATTCACCGCCCACGAACTCGACGCGCGTGATGTAGGGCTCGGGCGCGCGGATGTACTCCTGGATGAGCGTGATTCCGTCCACCGAATCCTCGAACGCGGGACTCGAGACGTGCGCCTCGAGCGCGGCCACGTCCTGGAAGAGCTTCACGCCCAGGCCCTTGCCGGCGCGGTTGTGCTTGGTGATGAAGGGACCCTTCATGCGCAGCGCGGCCTGGACGATGTGCCTGCGCCCGACCGCGGCGACGGTGCGCGGCGTGCGGATCCCGTATTCCTTGAGCGTCTCGTACTGCTCGACCTTGGAAATCTCCAGGCGCAGCGCGCGGCTGTCGTTCACGACGCGCCGCCCATGGTGCTCGAGCCAGCGCAGCACGCCGGCGGTGAGCTCCGCGGCGTAGCGATGGTCGCGCGTGTGCGACGAGGCGCTCATGCGGTTGTAGAAGACGCCGTCGGGCGGCACGGACTCCAGGTCCAGCACGCCCTCGCTCAGGAACCACTCCTCGAAGGGCAGGCCCTGCTCCTGGAAGGCGGCGCGCAGCGGCTCGACCCAGGCATCGTTCTCGTGGATCACGTAGATCTTCGACATGACGGTCATTCCTCGGTGGATACTTTCAGGATAGCGACCGCGCTCATTCCAGGGAAATGGCCAATGTTTCTTTGTATATTCCGAGCGGGAATAAGGCGTCTGGCAGTGATGTCTGCGGTGCTGTTGTCCGCCTGCGCGAGCCTGCCGGCGATGGACCCGCCCCGCGTGACGCTCGCGGACATCGATTCGGTCGCCTTCGAGGGGATGGAGCTGCGCATGCTCGTGAGGTTGCGCGTGCAGAACCCGAACGGCATCGCGCTGGACTACGACGGCATCGACGTGCAGGTATCGCTTCAAGGCAAGGGTGTCGCGCGCGGCGTGAGCGACGAGCGCGGGAGCGTACCGCGCTACGGCGAGGCGATCATCGTGCTGCCCGTCACGGTTTCGCTCATGGACCTCGGACGCCAGGCGCTCGGCATCTTCAACGGCGCGGACGGCCGCATCCACTATGCGATCGAGGGCAAGCTCGGCGGAACGTTGCTGGGCGCCACGCGCTTCCACTCGCAGGGGGAAGTGTCGCTGCCGCTGCCGGGCACGCCCGCGGACGCCGCGGCGGATCGCGATCCGGAGAGAAACCCGTTATAATTCCTGTTCTTCGCGCCCGTAGCTCAGTTGGATAGAGTACCTGGCTACGAACCAGGGGGTCGTGGGTTCAAATCCTGCCGGGCGCGCCAAATTCCCCAAGGGCTTACCAATCGGTGAGCCCTTTTTCATTGGCGGATTGTGGAGATCCGACTTGGCGCTCGCCACATATTCGTGTCGCATGTTGTTTCGCCGGACCGCAAGGCGTACCGTGTCAACGGAAAGCCCGCTCGTGCATTGTCATGAGAACGCCGCATCCGTCCTGGGGAGGACTTATGGGGAGAGTCGACGGGAAACCTCGAGGGCATGATGCGCACGCGGCACTCCTCGTGGCTGGCATCGCGATGGCGTTGGCGGGTGCCGCGCTGTTCGGCATGGTGGCTTATACAAAGGCCCCGTTCTACCTGCAGAGGGTAGCGGCTACGGTACCGCCCGGCGAGTCGGTGCGGCCGAAGTCTGGCGGCGGACAAGCAAGGCGCGTACCTGTCGTACCGGCCCCGTTCGAAGCGCCTGCCCCTCAATTGCAGACGACTGGAGCCGGATCCGCTGCAACGGGGCTCGCAGCAGTGACCACCGAAGCCCGGACCCCGGAGCCGGCGCCCGCACCAGCGAGCACCGAAACCGCGACCGCTGGGCCGCTCGCGGCAATGACCACCGAAGCCGCCACGGCCGGGTCGCCGCCGCTCGCGGCTTTGCCTTCCGAAGCCGAGCCCGCTGGAACGGCGCCGGCCGCAGCTCCAACCGCACAGAGTCCACCCGTCACCGTGCCGCGCGAATCGCCTTTGCGGGGCGAGACCTTGGTGCTCTTGCCGAAGCCCGCTGCGTCGACCTCGAACGACAGCACTCGAGCAAAGGTGCAACCGGGCGAGGGGCGGTCCGCTGGAACCCCGCTCGCCGTTGCGCGCCGGAGCGAAATCAAGCCGGCGACGGTAAAGCCGGTGGAAATCAGGCCGCCCCGCACCGAGCTCGTCGAAACCAAGCCGCGCCGCGCCGAGCTTCTCGAACCCAAGCCGCCGCGCATCGAGCTCGTCGAAGCGAGGCCCGTCCGTGCGCACGCGCTCGTGGAGGCGACGACCGAACCGTTGCACGTCGAAGCGAAGCTCGCGGAGACGAAAGCGGTCAAGCCCAAGCCGGTCGAGGCCAGAATCGCGGAGGTATGGGTCGCGGAACTGCGGCATGGCAAGACGAAGCGCGTGGAAATCAAGCTAGCGGCGAACCGTATCGCCCAGGGCTCGATCGAGACCAGGCGCGCTGACTTCAGGCACGTCGCGTTGCGGTCGGCCGAGCCGAAGGCGGCGTTCGAGGCGAAGCCGGTTGCATCGAGCGTGCTGGAGGCAAAGCGTTTCGAGTGGAAACCTGCCGGGGCGAAGGTCGCCGGGACGAAGGCCGGTGGAGTGAAGCGCATCCAACCGAGGTCGGCCGCGGTGAGGTTCGCCGAGGCCAAGGATCCCGAGCCCCGGCGCGCGGAAGCGAAGCGCGCCGCCGAGACGAAGGCCGCGGAAGCGAAGCTCGCCGAGACCAAGCGGGCCGCCGAGACCAAGGCCGCGGAAGCGAAGCTCGCCGAAACGAAGCGCGCGGCCGAGTTGAAGGCCGCGGAAGCGAAGCTGGCGGAAACGAAGCGCGCCGCGGAGATGAAGGCGGCGGACGCCAAGCTGGCCGAAACGAAGCGGGCTGCCGAGATGAGGACCGCGCAAGCGAAGCTCGCGGGGATCCAGCGCGCGGCCGAGAGGAAGGCTGCGGAAGCGAAGCTCGCGGAGACCCGCCGCGCGGCTGAGATGAAGGCGGCGGAAACGAAACTCGCCGAGGCCCAACGCGCCGCGGAGATCAAGGCCGCGGAAACGAAGCTTGCGGACGCCCAACGTGCCGCGGAGATGAAGGCTGCGGAAACGAAGCTCGCGGAGGCCCAGCGTGCCGTCGAGATGAGGGCTGCGGAAGCGAAGCTCGCCGAAACGCTCGCCGAGACGAAGCTGGCGGAGGTGAAGTTGGCCCAGACGAGACGCGCGGCCGAAATCGAGCGAGCCGAGGCAAGGCCCGCGGTCGAGACCATTTCGCAGCGCAGCGAGACCAGGCCATCCGCCTCGAGATACGGCTGTGACACGTGCGGCACCGTCACCTGGGTGGGCACGCGTCTCGTGTATGGCAGGAACGTCTGGGAGGTGCGCGTGAATTTCAGGGGCGGCGGCAACCGGTCCTTCGTCTACTCGACCGATCCCGGCCTCTCGGGGGGAGAGCAGGTGCGTCTCGCGTCCGGACAACTTTGGCGCATGTAGTGCCCCGCTTGGCCGACCCGATCGGGTTCGCGCGATGGGCCTCGGACGAACCAGGCCCATTTCGGGCATCCTCTCGGCGCTAGCGCTCAGGCCGTCGTCCTGCATCGGGCTTGTAGTTCTCCAGGACGCTGCGCAGCGCGGCGAGCTCCGAGGTCAGCCTTCGCAGGTCTTCGGGCTTGAGACCGGAGGCTGCCAGGACGCAGGGCGGAATCTCGAGCGCCTTCTCCCGCAACGCGCGTCCCCGAGCCGTCAGCCGAACCCGAACCTGGCGCTCATCGAGCGGATCCCGAGAACGCGCGAGCAATCCCATCGACTCGAGACGCTTGATCAGTGGGGTCAAGGTGCTCGATTCGAGGAACAGTTTCTCGCCCAGCATGCCCACCGTTTGGTCGTCCTGCTCCCAGAGCGCCACCAGCAGGAGGTACTGGGGGTAAGTCAGGCCCAGCTCGTCCAGCAGGGCCTTGTAGACGCGGTTGAACGCGTGGCCCGCGGAATACACCGCGAAACACAGAAAAGAATCCAGATTCAAGGGATTGGCTGACTTTCGGCTCTGCTTGGCCATGGCACATACTCCAGTCGTTCACGATCTTATTTTACACGATTAGATCGTAAACGCTTGACATGGGTGCGCGCACCATGCCAGTCTATAAATCGTACGCGATTGAATCGCAGACGATTGATTGAACCTTCGCGCTCGCGCGCATCTCAAAGGACCACCCACCATGAACTCGCAAATCAACCGCCGCCACTTCCTCTTCGCCGGCGTCGCAGGCGCGGCGGCCACCGCCATGGTTCCCGCGGCGACGTTC
The DNA here is from genome assembly GCA_035656735.1 of Usitatibacter sp. GTDB lineage: Bacteria > Pseudomonadota > Gammaproteobacteria > Burkholderiales > Usitatibacteraceae > Usitatibacter. The sequence goes on from DASRRY010000020.1 coordinate 182,504, forward strand.
GCCCAGGCACAGGCGTCGATACAGACCTCAAAAGGAGAAACACGCATGAGCAGCGGCTACATCAAGACCCAGGACGGCATCGAGATTTTCTACAAGGACTGGGGTCCCCGGGACGCACAGCCGATCGTGTTCCATCACGGCTGGCCTCTCTCCGCCGACGATTGGGACAACCAGATGCTCTTCTTCGGCGCTCACGGCTATCGCGTGGTCGCCCACGACCGGCGCGGGCATGGTCGTTCCACGCAGGCGGCCTCCGGGAACGACATGGATCATTACGCAGCCGACGCTTCGGCCGTGGTACAGCATCTCGACCTGCGGAATGCCGTCCACATCGGCCATTCCACCGGCGGCGGTGAGGTCGCGCGTTACGTCGCGAGGTTCGGCGAGCCGCAGGGCCGCGTCGCCAAGGCGGTCCTGGTCAGCGCGGTTCCGCCCCTGATGGTCAAGACCGGGAAGAACACCGGGGGCACGCCGATCGCGGTATTCGACGGCTTTCGCGAGGCGCTCGCCAGGAACCGCGCGCAGTTCTATCTCGATGTAGCGTCCGGTCCCTTCTACGGTTTCAACCGCCCGGGAGCGGAGGTCTCGCAGGGTGTCATCCGGAACTGGTGGCGCCAGGGCATGATGGGCGGCGCGCTTGCGCACTATCAAGGCATCAAGGCCTTCTCCGAGACCGACCAGACGGAAGACCTGAAAGCGATCACGGTTCCCACCCTCGTGCTGCAAGGTGATGACGACCAGGTCGTGCCGTATGCCAATGCGGCGGTGCTTCAGGCGAAGCTGCTCAAGAACGGCACGCTGAAGATCTACCCCGGGTTTTCACACGGCATGTTGACCACCCATGCCGAGGTGATCAATCCGGACCTGCTGGCGTTCATCAAGGGCTGACGGCATCTGGCCTTGCGCGGGCGGCATACGGCAACTGGAAGCGACGCGGTCCTACGCCGGGCGCTCATGTTGTCCGACGGCGGCGTAGCGATGGCCTGATTAGGATGGCCTTGCACCGGAACCCAGAGGTCCTCCATGAAGCGTCATCTTTACCTGGTCATTGCCATGTTCCTCGCGGGACTGCTCGCGTCCTGCGGCGGCGGTGGGGGAGGCGGCGGCAACAGTGCGGCGGCCAGCCCTTCGACCCCGCCGATCCCGCCCAGCGGTCCGGCCTTTCCCGGCCCCGGCAAGCGCGTCGAGGAATCCGATGCGGCCGTCGCGTTGGCGGGCACGTGGACGAAGAGCGACGCCAGCCGCGGATGGAGCGCGGGCGCCGCGGTGCAGAGCAACGTGGCAGGCGCGACCGCCTCGGTCACGTTCACCGGCACTTCCATCCGCTGGATCGGCAGCCGTGGCCGGGGCATGGGGATCGCGCTCGTGCGCGTCGACTCCGGGCCGTCGAAGGAAGTCGACCTCTTCGCGCGTCCCGCCGACGAGATCCACACGCAGGTGGTCACCATCAGCGACCTGGGCGCGGGCCAGCACACGCTGACCGTGCAGGTCACCGGCCGCCAGAATTCCCAGGCGGAAGGAAACCAGGTCGTCGTGGATGCATTCGACGTGCAGCCCGACACGACGATTTCGCATTGGCAGGACACGAATCCCGACGCGAAATTCAGCGCGGGCTGGACCAAGTCGAGCGAGGATTTCCCGTGGAGTGGCAGCGGCGTCTCGAACCTGCCGGAGCTCCCCGTCACGGCGCAAGAGACCCAGGCGGCGGGTGCGACGCTGACGCTGCCGTTCCGCGGAACCGGCATCAACCTGATCGGCTATCGCGGACCCGATGCCGGCATCCTCGACGTCCAGGTCGATGGCGGCACGGTGAGCGAGGTGGACGCGTATTCGGCGGCCTCGCTGTACCAGCCGGTCGTCTTCACGGCCACGGGACTCGCCGATGCGAACCACACGTTGACCGTCACATCGACGGGGCGCAAGAACGCCGCCTCGAGCGCCGCCCGGGTCGTCGTCGACGCGTTCGACATCATCACGCCGGGAAGGCGCTACGAGGATTCCGATCCCTCGGTCACCTACGTCGGCCAATGGACCCACGACAACAATGCGCGCGTCTGGAGCGAGGGCGTGACGTCCACATCCAACCAGCCGGGTGCCACGGCGAGCTTCGCCTTCACGGGAACGTCGGTGAGCTGGATCGGTTGCGAGAAGGGAAGCGCCGGAGGCGTGGCCAACATCACGCTGGACGGCGTTTTCCAGAAGGAAGTGAGGCTCAGCCAGACCTATCCGGTCGAGGGATACCAGATGACCATCTTCAGGGCGGACGGCCTCGCCACCGGTGCGCACACGCTGATGATCCAGGTCACGAACACCGACGGTTCCTATGTCGTCGTGGATGCTTTCGATGTCCGCTGAAGGCCGCGCGCGGGGGATGCGCCGTTTTGTGCCGTGCGTCACAGTGCGCGCGAGGGCTCCGGCGTAACTTACCTTCGAGGCGAACCCCCGGAGGGAGCTCACGCATGCGAAGACTCAGTATCGCGCTTCTGGTGGTCCTCGGATGGTTGGTCGTGGCCCTGGCACTGGACCGGCTCGTCCTGGCCGAGCAATGTCCGGCCTGCGTCGATGTCGCGGCGCTCCAGCTCAAGTTGAGGACACCGGCCGCGGAAATCACCTACCCCGCCGTGAGCCTCGTGGTGCTGCTCGGCTTGCCGGTGCTCATCTTCGCGATCGCGATGGTTCCCTGGCGCGACCTGCGCTCACGCCAGGCGTGGTCGCATGCCGTCGAGTCGTGGTGGGAGCCGACGTTCTGGCTCCTCGTGGCGCTCGTGCTCGGCATCGTCCTCGAGAGCATCTTCATGCTGACCACCCAGTACCTGCCCACGACCGTGTCGGCGGTCATGCAACGCTTCACGTTGACCGGGGCGGTGTCCGTTCACGTGCAGGGCCACGAGAGCGCGACGCCCCTCGCGCTCACCGCCTCGCTCGCCGGGCTGGTGGGGCTCGGCGTCGGCGGCTATCTCTTCCTGCAGAACGGCATGAACGGCGTCATGAGGTGGTTCAAGGCCTAGTTGCACTCCTCGAAGACGAGGGTCGGGTAACCGCTCGGCACGCTCGCCGGCGCCAGCGGGCAAAGGTTCTTCCTCCCCGCGCGCTCATCCAGCAGCGCATCGCGAACGAAAGCCACGAGCGCCTCGAATTCCCCGCCCGTGAGCGCGATCGGTGCCCGCAGCAGGGGATCGACGCGCGCGAGGACCGGCTCGATCGGTCCCAGCCGCAGGCGCAGGTCCGCGTCCACGCCGGCCTTCTTCGCATCGTAGCTCCGCGCCGAGGCGAACACGTCGAGGTGGTGGCGGATCGCGTCCTCGATGCGCGTCATCGCCCCGTTGTGGAAGAACCCGCGCTGGAGCGCCGCGTTGCGCAAGGGTGAGCTGCGGAACTTGTAGCGATCGGCCGCGTTGCCCGTGACCTGCTCGAGGCCGAAGTCCTCGTCGCGGTTGGGGCCGTCGAAGATCACGTTGCCGCGTCCCACGCCGAACGCAGGTGCGATCTGTGGCACTCCGATCACGTGCATCCTGAAGTCGCTGAACATCTCGTTCGACTCGCCGGACACCGCGTGGCACTGGACGCACTGTCCCTTGCCGAAGAAGACGAGCGCTCCCCGCTTCTGCTGCTCGCTCATCGCCTTGCGGTCGCCGCGCGCGAACCGGTCGACGGGTGCGTCGGCGAAGATGAGCGTGAACTCGAACTCGGCGATGGCGCGCGCGAACATCGAGAAATCGATGGGGGCGCCCGCGGCCACCGCTGGAAAGAGCGCCCCGAAAAGACGCCGGTACTCCGGTGTGCCGTTCAGCCGCTGCAGCACGACGGCGCGGATCGGGTCGTTTCGCGTGCCGGTCGCGTCGGCCGCGGGCAGGCAGGCTCCCATGCCGTCATCGAACGGGTCGAACTCCGGCCCGATCGTCCCCGCCGTGCAGGTGAAGCCGGCTACCTCGACGAGCTCGGTCGGCGGCATGTGCGCCTGCGCGATCGAGAGGTGCGTGACGATCGGATCGTTCGCCGGGAAGCGTGTCGTTCCCTCGGGGAAGGGAAACACGAAGCCGAGCGAATTATCGAAGGGATCGCCCGAGGTCACGGCGAAGCGGCCGTTCCACATCATGTTGGGATAGAAGGGCGTATTCGAGGCGAACGGCGTGCGCCTCTGGTTGCGCGGACCCTTGCGATCCGGACCGACGATGTTGTTGTTCTGGATGCCGATCGCCATGGACTGCGTGTCGCCGAAAGCACGGCTCGGCGAATGGCAGCCGCCGCACGTGTTGTCGTCGTGGAGCCCGCCGGACCGGTCGAACCACAGCAACCGGCCGAGGTCGGCAAGCTGCGGGTTGACCGGTCGTCCGAGCAGCGGCACGAACTGCGACTGGATCGTGCCGGTGAATCCGGCGTGGACCAGGGCGGCCGCGACCTGGGCATCGAGTTCGTCGCTCGCGGGCGCCGGAAGCGCCGGCAATGCGAGGAAGGCGAGCGCAAGCAGGCCCTTGCCGGTTCGGTGCGGCAGCGCAATGCGCGTCATGGCGGACTACTCGTCGTCAAACTCGCATTGCACGGCGCCGGTGATGGTGCTCTCGTTGCCCTCGTCGCCGACCACGAACCTGTTGTTGCTGCAGACGAGGCTGCCGTGGATGACGTTGTCGGAGACCATGATGGGACCGGCATTGCCGAGCAGAAGCACGTCGCCTTCGACATGGGCGCGCTCGAGGGAGATGGAAGGCGCGGGTGCCAGGATGCCCGGACCGGTATTGCTGACCTGCACGCCGCCACGGATGACGTTGCCGGGGCACACGAAATTCACCGGCGGCACTTCCTCGTCCGCGCCGGCGCCCAGGATGAGATTCAGCGCGCCGTTCGCGACGATCCCGCCGTTGATCGTGGACCCGCACGTGATCAATACGCCGCCCGGATTGACGCGCACGCCGCCGCGCACGGTCGCGCCGCCGAGGACGCAAAAATCGCCGGCATTGACCACCACGCCGTTGTTGTACGTGCCGGTGAGCGGAGGACCGTTGCATTCGGTCGCCGCGATGGCTGCGGTGCTGGCAAGGATGGACGCGAAGCCCGCGGCCGCTGCGAGAACTGCTGCGTTCTTGTTCATCGTTGTACTCCCCGTTCGACTTGCGCAAGCCCTCGTCCATCGTGTGGAGGAGGGCATTGCCGAGTGCCTGCTCGTCCTTTGGGATCCCTACGGCGACAGGCGATCCGTAGAGACGGAATGGGGTCACCGACTATTCGCCGCGGTTCCGGCGGTGTCAATCGCGTCATGAGGTTATTCGCCATGCGTTATCGCCCTGCGAACCGGCGGGGGCTAGAATCGCCACCATGAGATCGAGGCACGGGCCGGCTGGCAGGCGCGCGTTCATCGGCGCCGGCGTGATGCTCGCCGCAGCGGCGTGGGCGCGAGCGGCCGCGCCCGCGGCTTGCGGCAACGAATGCGACGACGTTTCGGCATGGTCACGCTATACGTCGATCGAGCTGGCGCTGCGCTTTCCCGGGCAGCCCGATCACGCGGCATGGCACTTCCAGCTCGACCGCGCCAGGAACGACATTCGCGTCGATGTCGACCAGGTGATGGAGGACAAGGTCACGCGCGGAACGGTCGGCATGGTCGCCGGCCGCACGCTGGTCGTGAAGGATCTCGACGTGGTGCCCGGCCACGAGATCGATGCCCTCGACGGGCCGGTGCTCACGATGCGCCTGGTGCTCGGGCTGCTCGCGCGGACGCTGCCCGGTGGTCCCGACTCCGTCACGGGCGATCGCGCGATCGACTTCAACGAGGCGAAGACCGGCATTCGATATGGCACGCCGAGCGCTTCCGGCCACATCGCCGCGCCATGGCGTGCTTCCGGCCACGTCGCGAGGTCGAAGGACGACGTCGTGACGTATGACCTTCACCTCACGGGCGAGGCGACCGACCCCCTCGGCAACAAGTCCGGACCGGTCGACATGATCCTCGGCGGCAAGCTTCGCACGCGCCCGGGTCCCGTCTTCGACGAGACGATGTCCCTCGCGGATTGGAAGGTCTACGGCGCGGGAGCGAAGGCCGCTTCCGGCACCATCGCGGACGTGAGGGCCGCCTCCAGGCCGGGCGGCGGTTAGGCCCCTGTTTTTCCCGATCCCGGCGCCATGGCGCCAAAAACTGTATATAGTTTTGTATCCATGATCCGCATGCCGCTGGCACTCCCGCCCGAGGACTTCAGGCGCCTCGATCGTTTCCTCCCGCGTGGACTGGCCGGCGCACCCGAGGCGGGCACGCTCGAGCGCGCCGCCGGGTATCTTGCCCGCCTCGTCCTCGGGCACCGCGTGATGCCGGGCCAGAAGATCCCGATGGACGACATCGCCGCGCACATCGGCGCGAGCCGCACGCCGGTGCGCGAGGCGCTGCGGCTGCTCGAGACCGAGGGCCTCGTCGCGGCGCTGCCCAACCGCGGCTTCATCGTGCGGCGCATGGAGGCCGCCGAGATCGCGCACCTGTACGAGGCGCGCCGGTGCATCGAATCGTTCGTCGCGCGCGAGGCCTTCCTCAAGCGATCGCGCCCGTTCCTGCAGGAATTGCGTGCGCTGCACCGCATCTACGCGAACCTGCTCGGCGGCGGCGGCGATCGCCGCCGCCTGGGCATGCTCGTGGACAAGGCCTTCCACGTGCGCATCGCCGAGCAGGCGGGAAACCCGCACCTCGCGGCGCTGCTCGCGAACATGTTCGACCGGCTCATCCTCACGCGACCCCTCGAGGATTTCCCGCTGGGCCGCATGGGCGAGGCCGTCGCGGAACATGCGCACCTCCTCGCGCAGCTCGAATCGGGCACCGCTCGCAGCGTCGAGGCGGCCGTGACCCGCAACATCTCCAACGGAGGCGCCGCGATCGTGGCGCACATGCAATCGACGCCGCACTTCAGCCTTTCGACCTGAAGGCGATAACAGGAGGAGCAAGAGGATGAAAGCGATGTTCAAGGCAGCACTGGTGGCCGCGGCGGCTCTGGCGGCCACGGGACTCGCCGCGCGGGCGGCGTATCCGGATCACTCGATCACCTGGGTCGTGCCGTTCGCGCCGGGCGGGGCGACCGATACGCTCGCCCGGCAGTTCGCGGAGCGCATGTCGAGGGGCGAGCCGCAATCGATCGTGGTCGAGAACGTCCCCGGGGCGGGCGGCACCGTCGGCGCGGCCAAGGTCGCCAAGTCGAAGCCCGACGGATACACGTTCCTCATGGGCCATGTCGGCTACATGGCCGCGGCGCCCAGCCTCTACAGGAATCTCGCCTACGATCCGGTCAGGGACTTCGACGCCGTCGTGCGCTTTCCCGATACGCCCATGGTCCTCGAATGCGGCAAGGGCCGTCCCATGGGCGACATCGCATCCCTCATGGCGTACGCCCGCGCGAATCCCGGCAAGGTGACCTTCGCGAATGCCGGCGTGGGCTCGGCCGGGCACCTGGTCGCCGCGCTCTTCGCCACGGCCGCCGGGGCGACGGTCGTGCACGTTCCGTACAAGGGGAACGCGCCAGCGCTCACCGACATCATCGGCGGGCGCGTCGATTGCATGTTCGACCAGTCGAACACGGCGATGCCGCAGGTGAAAGGCAATGCCGTCTTGGCCTTCGCCGTCACATCCCCCAAGCGCATTCCGCAGATGCCCGCGGTGCCGACGCTGGACGAGTCCGGGCTCACGGGCTTCGAGGCGGCGACCTGGTACGGCATCTATGCCCCGCACGGCGCTCCCCCGGAAGCGATTCGCTGGCTCGTCGCGCGCTTCAACGAGGCGATGGCCGATGCGGCATTCACCGCCCGGCTCGTGGAGCAAGGCTATGTCCTGGTTCCCGCCGACGAACGCGGCCCCGAGGCGCTCGCCGCCCACACGAAGCGCGAGGTGGAGCGGTGGAAGAAAGTCATCGAAACGGCGGGCATCCCGCGCGACTGAGGAGCACCACGAAATGAAAACCCTGACCCGTTCCCAAGTCGACGCGTATCGCCGCGACGGCTACCACTTCCCGGTGCGCGTGTTCTCCGCCGCCGACGCCGCCGCCCTGCGCGCGAGCCTGCAATCGCACGAGGCGGCATCGGGCGGACCGCTGCAAGGCAAATGGCGCGTGAAGAGCCACCTGCTCTTCACGTGGGCCGACCGGATCGTGCACCATCCCGCGATCCTCGACGCGGTGGAGGATGTCCTGGGCCCGGACATCCTGTGCTGGACGACCAACTTCTTCATCAAGGAGGCGGCGAGCCCGGGATTCGTCTCCTGGCACCAGGACGCGGCGTACTGGGGGCTCGATCCGGAGGAAGTGGTGACCGCGTGGGTGGCGCTCACGCCGAGCAACCTCCAGAGCGGCTGCATGAAGGTCGTCGCGGGATCGCACCTCGACTCGCACATTCCCCACGTCGATACGTTCGCCGAGAACAACATGCTCACGCGCGGGCAGGAAATCGCGGTGGAGGTCGACGAGTCGAAGGCGGTCAGCATGATGCTGGAGCCCGGCGAGATGTCGCTGCATCACATCCGCCTGGTCCATGGCTCGGCGCCGAATCACTCGAGCGATCGCCGCATCGGGCTCGCGATCCGCTACATGCCGACGCGCGTGCGCCAGACGAAAGGCCGGGACTCCGCGATGCTCGTGCGCGGCGTGGACGCATTCGGGCATTTCGATGCGGAGCCGCGACCGTCCCGCGACCTCGGGGAGGCGGAGCTGCGCGCGCACGCCGGCGCCATCGATCGCAAGCTCGCCGTGCTCTACCAGGGCACGCCACGCAACGAATTGCCCGCCTGACGTGCGGTTTCGCGCCGCGGTGCTCCATGCCGGCGAGCGCCGGCTCGCGATCGAGGAAGTCGAGCTTCCTGCGCCGGGACCTGGCGAGGTGCTCGTTCGCAACCACGCGAGCGGCCTCTGCCACACCGACCTCGAGGTGATGGAGGGACAGATCGCCTACCCGCGCCCGATCGTCCTCGGCCACGAAGGCGCTGGGGTGGTTGAGGCCGTGGGCCGCGGCGTCACGTCGGTGCGGCCGGGTGATTCCGTGATCGCCTCGTGGAATCCGAGCTGCGGCCACTGCTTCTACTGCGAGCACGACCAGCCCGTGCTCTGCGAGCCGTTCCGGCGTCACCAGCCCGCGGGCCGCATGCTCGACGGGTCCACCCGGCTCACGCTTCGCGGCGAGCCGCTGCATCATTTCGGCGTGGTGTCGTCCCATGCCGAGTACTCGATGCTGCCGGAGGCCGGGGCGGTCACCATTCCGCCCGAGATGCCGCTCGATCGCGCTTGCGTCATCGGGTGCGGCGTCATGACGGGCGTGGGCGCCGTGGCGCGGCTCACCCGTCCCGAGCCCGGCAGCTGCATCGCAGTGGTGGGCTGCGGCGCCGTGGGACTCAATGCGGTGCAGGGCGCCGTGATCGCGCGTGCCGGTTCGATCGTCGCGATCGACCGGGACGCCGCGCGACTCGACCGCGCGCGCGAGTTCGGGGCGACGCATGCCATTCCCGCGGACGCCAACGCGGTCGACGTCGTGAGGTCGCTCACCCGGGGGCGCGGCGCCGACGCCGTCTTCGAAAGCGCGGGCGCCGAGAGCGCCATGCAGCTCGCGATCGAGATCGCGCGGCCGGGCGGGCAGGTCGTGATCCTCGGCAAGGTCCAGGTCGACCGGCAGGTGGCGTTCCGGTTCGGCTCCCTCATGGGCGAAAAGCGCATCACGCGCTCGTCCTATGGAGGCGCGCGGCCGGCCCGGGACTTTCCGTGGCTGGCCCGGCTCTACCTCGAGGGCAAGCTGCGGCTCGACGAGCTCGTCACCGCGCGGCTGCCGCTCGAGCGCATCAACGACGGGTTCGACGCGATGCGCCGCGGGGAGGGCGTGCGCACCGTGGTCTCGCTCGCCTGATGCGCCACCCGCCGCTCGCGCCCGGATGGATCGACCGGCCCCATCGCGAGGCCCTGATCGGCGACCTGCCCCTCGAAAGCGGCGACATCCTGCGGGATTGCCGGATGGTCTGGGTCGAGCACGGAGAGCGCAACGAGGCCGGCGACAACTCGGTGCTCGTCTGCTGCGCGATCGGCAGCACCCATCACCGGCTCGACTTCCTCATCGGCGAGGGAAGGGCGCTCGACACGCGCCGCTTCCACGTCGTCGCCATCGATGCGCTCGGCAACGGCCTGTCGAGCTCTCCCTCGAACTCGACGTCGCAGCCCGGCGTGCGATTCCCCGCCCTGGCGATTCGCGACATGGTGGAGAGCCAGCGCCGCCTGCTCGAGCTCCTCGGCATCTCCCGCCTGCACGCGGTCATCGGCGCCTCCATGGGCGGCATGCAGGCGCTGCAATGGGCCGTGAGCTTCCCCGGGAAAGCCGCTCGCATCGTCGCCATGACGGCCATGGCGCGCACGGCCCGCTGGTCGCAGCTCATGAACGAGCTCGGGCGGCGCGCGCTGTTCGAGGACGCGGCGTTCACGCGGCCGCGTGAGCGTGCGAGCGCGATGAGGCTCTGGGCGCCGTTGACGCAGCTCCTGGTGTCCTCGACGCCCGCGGCGGCCGAGCGCTTCCCGGACGCCGCCGCGCTCCTGGATGAAATCGACGCGCTGGAGAGCCGCCTGGTGGAGCATGGTCCCGATCCGTTCGACTGGGCTTGCCAGTCGCGCGCCTATGATGCGCACGACCTCGGCACCTCGTCCGGTTTCGGCGGCGACACCGACGGCGCCTTGCGTGCGATCGCGGTGCCGACGCTCCTCATCGCGCCGCCGCTCGATCTCTACAATCCCGCGCAGGCCTCGCACGACATGGCGGGAAAGATTCCCCACGCGCGCCGGGTCGAGATTCCCTCGACGGCCGGGCACCGCGCCGCGACCGATACGCGCGCCGAGGACGCCGCGTTCCTGAACGGCGTCATCGGCGGCTTCCTGCGCTGAGCGGCGGCGCCGGCGTCGAGCGACGTGGCTAGCGCTTCACGATCACGACTTCGAGGTACTCGCCGGGCACGACGAGCGAGCTGCTTCCCGCGACATTCAGGCGCTCGAGCAGCGCGGTGATGTCGCGCTCCAGGGCTGCCTGCTTGACGGCATCGAGCGCCGCGAACGCCTTGTGCGTCGGCCCGTAGAAGTCGCGGAACACCTGGATCCAGTGCGCGCTCGAGCGGTAGCGGAAGTTGAAGTTCCTGCGCACGCAGCGGATGTCCGCGGCCCGGGGACCGAAGAGCGAGACGATGTGCGGCTCCGTCCCCCACAAGGCGGGTGACTTGAGCCCCGCCGGCGGCGGCAGGTACGCCCCGATCACCCTGAAGAGCTGGCCGATGAATCCCTCGGGCGTCCAGTTGGCGAGGCCGATGCGCCCGCCCGCGCGCAGCACGCGCAGCATCTCGCGCGCCGGGCGCGTGTGGTCGGGCGTGAACATCGCGCCGAAGGTGGACAGGACCACGTCGAAGCTGGCGTCGACGAAGGGCAGCGCCTCCGCATCGGCCACCTCGAACCGCACCTTGAGTCCCTCGGCCTTGGCGCGCGCGCGGCCCTTGTCGAGCAGCGAGGGCACGTAGTCGGTGGAGGTGACCTGCGCGAAGCGCCGTGCCGCGGCGAGCGTCGCGTTGCCGTTGCCCGCCGCGACGTCGAGCACGCGCTCGTCCGTGCGCACGTCGACCGCCTCGGCGAGGGATTCGCCCACGATCTGCAGCGTCGTTCCGATCACGGCGAAATCGCCGCTGGCCCATGTCGCCTGCTGCTTCGCCTTGATGGCGGTGAAGTCGGGGGCGAGTTCAGTCGTCGTCATGCTGTTTCTCCTGGAAAGTGAAAGCTCGCCACGATCGGCGAACGCATCCAGTATCGCGAGCATCGGCGCCGGCCCGCCCTGCCGGGAATCCCCGCGGCTTGTCCATGTGTCCTCGATTCGCGGCGCGCCCTTGCGGCCGCGCCCGGAGTCTTCCAGACTTGTCCGCTCGTCCGCGACCATGAGCCAAGACATCCTCTCCGACGTGCTGCGCAACGTGCGACTGCGCGGGGCGCTGTTCTATTACGTGAACGGGACCCGCACATGGGCCGCCGAGGCGCCGCCGTCACGCGCGGTGGCCGCCGCCGTCATGCCCAGCTCCGAGCACGTGATGGAGTACCACGTGATCACCCATGGGCGGTGCTGGGGCGCGATCGTGGGCGAACCGCCGGTGCGCCTGGAGACGGGGGACGTGATCATGCTGCCCCATGGCGATGCGCACGTGATCTCGAGCGCGCCGGACCTGCGCGGCGTCGTGCACATGCCCGACCCTACGCACAACCAGTTGCCGTTCACGCTGCACCTGGGCGCGCAATCGCCCGACGCAGGGCAGGTCGAGCAATCCGGCGACACGCGACTCGTGTGCGGATTCCTCGGCTGCGACCTCAAGCCCTTCAACCCGCTCATCGCGACGCTCCCACGGCTGCTGCACCTGCGCGCCGTGGACACCCAGCCGTGGATCGGCGAGTTCATGCGCCAGGCCGTCTCCGAATCGAGCGACAAGCGCCCCGGCGGCGAGGCGATGCTCGAGCGCATGAGCGAGATGATGTTCGTGGACGCCGTCAGGCGTTACGTGGATACGCTCACCGAGGGCAGCCATGGCTGGCTCGCGGGATTGCGCGACCGCTTCGTGGGAAGGGCGCTCGCGCTGATGCACGACGAGCCGTCCTTCGCCTGGACCGTGGAGGAGCTGGGCCGCCGCGTGGGCCTGTCGCGCTCGGCCCTGCACGAGCGCTTCGCGGAAATCATCGGCCAGCCGCCCATGCAGTACCTCGCGGACTGGCGCATGCAGGTGGCGTCGGCGCGGCTGCGCAATACCAACGCGACCGTCGCTTCGATCGCGCTGGAGGTGGGCTACGACTCCGAAGCCGCGTTCGCCAAGGCGTTCAAGCGCCTGGTCGGGCTCTCGCCTTCGGCCTGGCGCCGGCAGGCCGGCGCGTCGCCCGTGAGGCAGCGCGCGGCAGCTCCGGCATAGCGTTCAGGAGGGGCGCACATCGCGTGCGCCCCGGCACCTCAGTTGCCTTCCTTGTACGCGCGCTGCGGTCCCATGTTGCGCGGATCGTACGGGTCGTTGCGCGCGACGCAGGCGAAGCTCGTGGCGGCGTTCGGATCGCCGCCGGCGTACTCGGCACGCTGCGGATACGGACAGAGCGGCCGCTGGAACTGGATGGCCTGGGTGGCGTCGTTGTTCACGTAATGCGTGGCGACGAAGTAATCGGGGGCCACGCCCTGCTCCACCCAGCGCTCGAGCGCCTTCACCAGGTCATGCTGCGCGTCGATCACCGGTCCGTTCGACGTGCCGTTGCCGAACGCGTTGGGACCCGCGCCACCACTGCAGTGAGCCATCCCCGGCACCATGAAGACGCGATAGAAGTCGCTCGGGTCCTGGATCGTGTGCGTGACCTTCCGGTAATAGTTGAGGCCATTCTCCGGGGAGATCGCCGCATCCGACCATCCGGCGTACTGGATCATCTTGCCGCCGCGGGCGCGGAAGGTCCCCAAGTCCGGGTTCACCGCGCTCGTGATCGGCTGCGTCAGCGCGCGGGCCAGGTTGTCCTGCGACACCACGTCCGCGCTCAGGTAGTCGCAGGTGACGAGGCCTTGCATGAGGGAGCACGTGAAGCCGAGGCCCAGGCCGTACTGGCTTCCGGGACTCGCGGGAGAGCTGCCGGTGATCCACGACTGCCAGCCGCCCGCGGGCGCCTCGCCGCCGGGCTCGAGGCCCGGGAACAACAGGACGCCATGGTCGTGCGGACCGTCGTAGAGCTTCTGCGCCGCCTGCACTTGCGCCGGCGTCAGGCACGTCGCGGGATCCTGGCCGCGCTTGCACTGCACCACGGACGGATCGAAGCGGCATTCGCGCGGATCCATGAGGAAGGCATCGCTCGAGAGGCCGCCGTCGTGCCCGGCGCACTGCGCCAGCACCGCGTTGGTGAGCAGCGGCAGCTTGCTCGCGGGGATGTACGCGTCCGGAACGCCGTTGGTCTGCGGCCCGGCCAGCGTCGCCTGCATGTCGTACAGGTATGACGAGCCGAACTCGCCGACCTGGTCGTTGACCGGCGATCCCACGATGATTCCGTCGAAATCCTCCGGATAGCGCTGCGCTTCCTGCAACGCTTCGCGCCCGCCGTCGGAGCAGCCCACGAAATACGAACGGCTGGGCGCCTGCCCGGTGAACATGTGGATCAGCGCCTTCGAGTTGTCGCCCGTCGCCTTGACCGCACGATATCCGTAGTCGAGCAGGACGTCCGGATTGTTGATGAAGGCGGGTGCGCCGCGCGGCGGCCCGGCGGTGCCGTCGTCGGTGCTGGCCGCGGCATAGCCGCGCGAAGCGGCATTCGCCACCGCGGCGAACTGGACGGAGCCCGCGAAGCCGCCATTGCCCACCTGCTGGTATTTGCCGTTCCAGTTGCCGTCGGTCGGGATCCACACTTCGAAATGCACGTTGGAGCCGGCGCCGGGCTTGATCGTGCCCGCCACGCGGCAGAGCGGGACCGGGGCCTTGGTGGTGCCGGTGACGGTCGCGCCGGCGGCGTACGCCTGCGCGATGTTGATCGTGGTGTTCGGCAGCTGCGCGCCCAGGAGATTCGAGCAGCTGTCGGCCGCGGCCGGCAGGCCGTAGAGCATCGAGATCGCCAGGGCCAGCGGCGTGACCTTCCTTGCGGCGGATGACGAGCGCACTCTCATTGGTTTCCCCCTCTTGCCTGCGTTGGATGGACGACGGGACGCACGCGACACGCGTGCACGGACGTTCTACTCCGGAAGCCGCTAGGACGCGACCGGAGCCTTGCGCTTCTTGGGGGACTCCTGCGTCGCGGCCTTCACCGCGCGCCGCATGCGCAGCCGTGCCGCCTCGATATGGCCGCGCATCGCATGCCCCGCGGCTTCAGCGTCTCCCACCTGCACCGCCTTGAGCACGAGCGCATGCTCCGCGTTCGACATTTCCGCCGCACCGTCGGAGTAGAGGCCGCGCAGGCGGAAGAGGTGCAGCCCCTTCACGACTCGGCGGTACACGTCGGCCAACTGGCGGTTGCCGGCGTAGTCCAGCAGCGCGTCGTGGAAGCGCAGGTTGTTCGCGTAGTAGCTCTTGATGTCGTGGTGGCGGATGTCGCCGTCCATCGAGATCACGAGCTTCTCGAGCGCGCCCAGCTGCGCGCGATTCAGGCGGCCCGCGACCTTGCGGCCCACCTCGTCGTCGAGCGCGGCGCGGAGGTCGTAGAGCTCCTCCGCTTCCTCGAGGCTCACCTGGCGCACGAAGGCGCCGCGGTTGCGCTCGAACTCGATGAGACCCTGCTCCCCCAGCGCGCGCAACGCCTCGCGCAGCGGTCCCCGGCTGGTCTTGAACTGCGCCGCGAGCGTGCTCTCGTTGATGCGCTCGCCGACCTTGATGCGCCCCTCGAAGATCAGGCGCTCGAGCTCCGCCTGGAGCACGGACGTGAGCGAATGCTCCTGCAGCAGCGAGAGGTTCTCGGGATCGGGGCGCGCCAGCAAACCTTCCATGTCGTCCGCCTGCCAACTGTTGACAATGCGCGGAGTGTACCAATAGCATCCGCGCCTGACCAGTCCGCAGTACGTGGAGGCCGCGGGGCGCGAAGCGTCGGAGCTCGGCAAGGCGCCTTCCGGCAGGGGACGCGATAGCCTGTTGACAGTTGACACTTCCGGTGGAAGGATGGCCCCAAGATTTGCGGCCGGTGACCAGGACCGCACGCGCGGAAGCAGGTCCGCGCAGGACAACGAGGGATTCCACTGATGTTTTGAATCGTGGTCGGCCGGCCTCGCGCTGGATGCCGCCGGGGACGCGCCGCTTCAATCGTTGAATACCGAGGAGGAGGAGGGGCGATGAAAAACGTTTCGGGAAGGGCAAGAGGCGGTGCGGGCCAGCGGTTCCGCATGAAGCAGGTGGCGTGCGCGGTCGCCGCGGCCAGCGTGGCGGCTTTCGCGGCGCCCGGGAGCGAGGCGGCGATCACGAAGCTCATGGTGACGCGGGTGGAATCGCCGACCTTCGGCGGCACGTCGTTTCCCGGCGTGGGGCAATACGAGAAGATCACCGCGCGCGCCTATGGCGAGGTCGACCCGAACGTGCCGGGCAATGCGCTCATCACCGACATCAATGGCGCGCCGCGCAACGCGAACGGCCACGTCCAGTATTCGACCGATGTCGTGATCATCAAGCCCATCGATCCCTCGAAGGGCAGCGGCAAGATCTTCTACGACGTCGTGAACCGCGGCAACAAGGGATCGTGGGCCACCTTCAACGGCGCGGGAGTGGCAACCCCCAGCGCGAACGCGAACAGCGACGCGAGCCAGGTGGGCAGCGGCCTGCTCATGCGCCGGGGCTACACCATCGTCTGGTCGGGCTGGGAGGACAACAAGGTCCTCGGCACCGACCCCGCGACGGTGAACCCGAATACGCTCTCGGCCCAGCTTCCGGTCGCGAAGAATGCGGACGGCTCGCCGATCGTCTCCAACATGATCGTCGAGCAGATCTTCGACAACACGAACGTCACCACGAGCCAGACGTTCACGCTGCCGTTCGCCGCCAATTCGGTCGACCCGGCCAGGTCGTACATGGTCGTGCACAACCACACGATGTTCACCGGCCTGCCCCATGTCGACCGCGTGACGGTGCCCACTTCGGTATGGTCGTTCGTCGACAACCGGACGGTGAGGATCAACCGCACCGACCCGTTCCTCTCGACGTACGACGCCGGCGCGGCATTCGAATTCGTGTTCCCGGCGCAGGATCCGATCGTGGAAGGCCTGGGGTTCGCCGCGACGCGCGACCTGATCTCGTTCCTCAAGCACGACACGTCGGCGCAGAATCCGGTGGCCGGCGCCATCCAGTACGCGATGGGACGCGGAGACTCCGAGAGCGGCCGCTACCTCAAGGGCTTCCTCTACTGGGGATTCAACGCGGACGAGAGCGGCAAGATGGTGTTCGACGGCGTGAGTCCGCACATCTCCGGTGCCCACGCGATCGCGGCGAACGACCGCTTCGGCGATGCGAACGCCACGGGCCGCAGCTACCAGCGTCACCTGTCGGCGAAGATGGAGTTCCCGTTCAGCTACGGCGTGCGCACGAACGTGTTCACGGGCAATACCGACGGCATCCTCAAGCGCTGCCTCGCGAGCAATACGTGCCCGAAGATCGCGCATACCGACGGCGGGAACGAGCCGTATCTCAAGCCCGTCTCGCTCATCACGACCGAGGGGCCGGGCAACGGCGCCATGCCGCACGACATCACGCTGCCGGACAACGTGCGCGTGTATTCGATCGGCAGCACGCAGCACGGCCCGGGCGGCAGCGTGGGCTCGACCACCGCTCCGAGCCCGTGCCAGCAGCCGCAGAACCCGAACGCGTGGGCGCCGTACGTGCGCGACATCGGCATCATGCTGGACGACTGGGTCAGCGCGGACGTCGCACCGCCCGCCAGCCACTATGCGCGCGTCGACAACGGCACGGCGGTCCGCACGATCGATCCCGTGACCCACGCCCAGAACTTCCCCATGATCCCGGGCGTGACCTTCACCGGCTGGTACAACAACGTGGACGAGCTCGACAAGGCCGTGCTGCCCAACATGCCGATCCCGGGCGAGGCGTACACCATCCTGGTGCCGAAGACCGACGCGGACGGCAACGACATCTCCGGCGTGCGCACGCTCGACGTGCAGGTGCCGGTCGCGACGTATACCGGATGGGGCCTGCGCCGCGCGGGCTTCGCGACCAACGAGGACTGCGCGCTCACGGGCCAGGTGATCCCGTTCAAGACGACGGCCGCCGATCGCGTCGCCGCCGCGGACCCGCGTCCGGCGGTTCAGGAGCGCTATCCCACGTTCGATGCGTACGACGGAAAGCTCATCGCCGCCATCAACACGACGGTGCAAAGCCGGCTGCTGCTGTGCGAGGACGGCAATGGCGAGCTCGCCCGCCTGCGCACGCTCGGACTGTCGCGCGGCGTGCCTGCACCCTCGGGCGGCGTGGCGCCGGCCTACTCGGTGCCGCTGGCGCAGCTCTCGGGCGTGTCCGCGACGCAGGCCTCGATCTGGCCCCCGACCGGCAAGATGGTCGACGAGGCGATCACGGTCGATGCGCCGTACACCTGCAACCTGCAGTGCAGCGTGACCGGCGTGAGCGGTGACGATGGCGCCACGGCGTCGGACTACCAGGTCACGGGGCCGCTCGCGGTCGCGTTGCGCGCCACGCGCAGCGGCAAGGGCAGCGGGCGCAATTACAGCGTGAGCGTCCAGTGCACCGATCCGCAGACCAACATGTCGACGGTCAAGACCGCCGTCGTCACGGTGCCGCACGACCAGGGCAACTAGCCGCGAAAGGCGGAGGAGACTGGAGGGCCTGCTGTGCGGCAGGCCTTTTTTTTCTCGCTGCGGGGTGCCGACGACGCACCAAGGTGCCATCGTGATTCGCACGCGGCGCGCGTAGCCTTCGCGGGATGGAACGCCTTCTCGCGACCGTCGCCGCGTTGATCCTCTGTGGGTCCGCGCACTGCGCACCGTTCGCCATGCCGGGAGGACCGGAGCCCACCAAGGTCGCCGAAACCTCGACGCAGCTCGCCGCCGATGGCGCCACGCTCGAGCTGATGCTGAGCTTCGGCACGTCGAAGGGCGGGTCCGCCGGGCACCTGGCGCTCGGCCTGCGTGACGAGGCATCGGGAGAAGAGCGGGTGCACTCGGCGAACTTCTACGCCGACCGGGACGAGAAGCACGAGCGCGACTTCCTGGCGAGCCCGCTCATCCTTTCGATTCCAAAAATGCAATACCTGTACGGCACGTCGTCCTCCCTCGGCCCGAAGGCGTCGTTCGGGCTCGACTACGGCGAGGTCTACAAGAGAACGGTGGTCGGCATCCGCGTGCAGGGCGTGCCGCCGCAAGAGCGCGCCGCGATCGCGGCCTACCTCGAGCGGATGAATCGCGACTTCCTCGCCCGCTCGCGCGATACCGAGTACCAGCGCGGCGAGGTGGTCTACGGCTACACCGACCTCAATTGCGCGAAGACGATCGGATCCGCCTTCCGCTTCGGCGCAGGCTACCCGGCCCTCGAGATCCGCGCCGCGCCATTGCTTTCCGTGCGCAAGGCCAAGGCGGCGCTCAATGCGAACACGCCCTCCGAGATGGCGATGCAGATCCTGCGCGAGCTCGATGCGCGCGGATACGCCATGCACGCCGTGCTTTACCGCAAGCATCCCGGCTCCGCGTACGTCGACCCGCACGACGAGGACGCCGTCGCCTTCGGCAAGCTGCCCAACCGCTTTCCTTCGGCGATCTCCCTCGATTTCCGCAACGACGAGCGCGCCTACGAGGACTACGACAACCTGTACGCGATGTACCTCCTGCGCAAGCTGCTGCGTGACACCGTGAGCGTCGATCCCGCGACGCACGTCCTGCGCGTGGAAAGCAGCCCGTCACTGGGTTATCGCGAGGCGGCCCGGATCGCAGCGCTGCAGGCGGAGGCCGACAGCAAGAACTTCCTGCGGCGCGTGCTCTTCCGCCCGAGCGGCGAGCGCATCGGCGACGGCGCGGAGGCGACCCCCGCTTCGGCGCGTTGACTTACGCGGGCGCGGGTTGCCCGCAGCTGGAGTGGCGCTCGCAACTTCCCTCGGCCGACAGATAGAGGGCGCGCAGCTCGCAAAGTCCGTCATCGGAGCGCGTGGAGCCCCACGCCGAGCCCATCGCGTTCCAGCCCGGGAACGCCGCCTCCAGGTGGCGCGGGTCGTTGCGGAAATGCGCGCACGTGCGGCACGTGCGCACCGGCGCCTTGTCCGCGGCGCGGCTCAATGCCCGAGCCCCGACCAGTACGCGCCGAACACGATGACCGAGAGCACGAAGCCCAGCGCCACGTTCACCACGACGCCGGTCGTGAACGCGAGGAACGGCTTCGAGCCGGCGCGCGCGAGCTCGCGGAAGCGCGTCGTGAGCCCGATGCTCAGGAAGCAGAAGATGAAGGCCCACGTCCTCAGGTCCTTGACGGGTGCCACGAGAGCCGGCGCCACGGTTTTGTTGAACTCCGCCTGGGTGTACCCCGCCGCGACGACCGTGAGGAAGAGCGAGGCGATGGCGAACCCGATCACGAACTTCGGGAAGCGCCGCCAGATCTCGCCCGCATCGGGGGCGCGGCCGCTGCCGGCTTCCCAGCGCGTGGTCGCGACGATCGCGAGCACGAAGGCCCAGATGCCGATCCACACGTCGCGGCCGACGACTTTCATGAGCGTGAAGGCGCGCACCGAGTCCTCGAGCGTTCCGGTGATCCCGGGCACGTGGCCCGCCAGGTTTCCGTAGGCCTGCGCCGCGGCGAAGCCGGCGGCATCCGCGAACTCCGAGGTGCCGATCCAGGCACCGGCGACGCCCGCGGGAAGCCCGAGGGCGCGCGAGGCCAGCGGCAGCGCGAAGATCATCACGATGGCCCAGCCGATGACGAGGGTGATGGCGATGGGGCCGTGCTCCTTCTTCGCGCCCACGGCGCCCGCGATCGCGATGGCCGCGGACACCCCGCATACCGCGCCGCCCGCGCCGAGCGTCGCCGCCAGCCGGCGGTCGAGGCCGAGCTTCTTCGCGGTGAAGTAGATCACGAGGAACGTCACGATCGACACGATCGACGCCTGGGCGATGGCGACCGGTCCGGCCCAGACGATGAGCGTGAACGGCAGCGTGGCGCCCAGCAGCACGATGCCGGTCTTCACGTAATACTCGACGCGGAAGCCCGTATCCATCCAGCGCGGCAATCCGGCCACGTTCGAGATCGCGAGGCCGGCCACGAGCGCCACCAGCGGCGGCTCCAGGTTGTAGTACGACGCCTGGTCCCAGGCGCCGATCGCGAACACCACGATCGAGAGCAGGTAGATGAAGGCGAACGCGGGGATGAATTCGCCCAGGCGGTGTCCCATGGCGCGCATGCTCGCGCAGAAGACGGCGAGCCAGAGCGCGAACTGCGCGGCATATTGCACGGCGTGCTCGCGGAAGTCGGCCGCGAGCTGCGCGAACGCATGCCATTTCCTGGGCGTCACGGCGATCCACTTGATGCTGGAGCCGTTCACGAAGAAGAGCCAGGCGACGAGCACGATACCCACGCCGAGCCAGATGGCCCACCAGTCCTCGCGCAGGTAGACCTCCTTCCAGCCCGCGCGCGGCGCAGGCTGCGAACCTTCGCCCGCATGGCGCGGATCGGCGACACTGCTCATGGGAAACTCCTCGGCACGACAGTAGAATGTCGGCCGAGCTTAACCACGGGTTCCGGCCAAGGGAAAGAACTTGAAGTTCGAAGCTGATAACCTGCCGGCATGAGGTTTCGAAGGAACCGAACACCAATAATGGAGGAGGCACCATGAAATACTGGAAGGCAGTTCTCGCCGCCGTCTCGTCGCTCGCGATCGCGGGCGGCGCCTGCGCGGAATATCCCGATCACGCGATCAAGCTCGTCGTGCCGTTCGCGGCCGGGGGCAGCACCGACATCATCGGGCGCCTCGCCGCCCAGCAGCTGGGCAAGGAGCTGGGCCAGACGGTGGTCGTCGAGAACGTCGGCGGGGCCGCCGGCGCCATCGGCACGATGCAGGTCGCACGCGCCGCGCCCGACGGGTACACGCTCGGCATCGGCACGGTGAGCACGATGATCGTCTACCTCGCGACCAAGTCGAAGCCCGAATACACGCTGGACACGTTCGCGCCGATCACGAACATCGCGGCGATGCCGAACGTGATCTCCGTCGGGCCGACGATCAAGGCGAAGGACCTGAAGGAGTTCATCGCGCTGCTCAAGGCGAGCCCCGGAAAGTACTCCTTCGCGACATCGGGAGTCGGCAGCATCAACCACATGCTGGGCGAGTCGTTCCAGGCCTACGCGGGAGTTAAGCTCGTGCACGTGCCGTACAAGGGCTCGGGCCCCGGCATGACCGACGTGATCGCCGGCAACGTCGACATGATCTTCGACCAGTTCCCGTCCTCGAAGGGCATGATCGACACGGGCAGGATGCGCATGATCGGCGTGATCTCGCCGCACCGCATCCCGGGCTACGACGTGATGACGATGGAGGAGGCGGGGATGAAGGGCTTCACCGACGAGGCGTGGTACGGCCTCATCGCGCCCGCGAAGGTGCCGCAGGACGTCCGGGCGCGCGTCACCGCGGCGATGCAGAAGGCGATGGCGGACCCGGCCCTGCGCGCGGCGCTCGAGAAGGTCGGCGCCCATCCGGTGGGCAACTCGCCGGCGGAGTTCACGGCGCAGATCAAGGGCGAGGTCGCGCGCATGAAGCAGCTCGTGACCGAGCGCAACATCAAGCTCGACGAGTGACCTTGCCCGCGCGCGTCACGCGACGATGATGTCCCACGCGGAGGCGTCGACCATCTCGTAGCCGGCCAACGCCCAGCCGCGGCCGCGCCGGCGCACCCGGTTGAATGCGAGCGCGAAGTCGCGCCCGCCGTGCTTCACCAGGAAACGCTCGCCCGACTCGAGCAGCCGGTACGGGACCACGAAGGCGTCGTGCCGGCCCGAGGGGTCCTCGCCCGGAATGTAGATGTACGTCCCGGCATCGCCCGAGTCGGTGCGCAGCAGGCACGTGCGCATCGGCAGGTTGCGATGCGAGAGCCGCTCCAGGCCCACGTCGACGATATCCTCGTCGGCACGGCGCACGCATCGCACGACGCAGGCGAGGAGGCAGGCGGCGCCTGGCTGGAAGCGCAGCGCCACCAGCTCGCCGACCACCAGGCCCGCGGCCGCGCCGCCATGCGCCTCGAGCAGCCAGCCGGAATCGCTCGCGTCGACCACGTCGATCCAGCGCCGCGGCTGCTCGTAGATCTGGTCGAACTTGTCGCGCGGTGCGGCCACGGCCGTGGGCTCGTCGCCGGCGCGCAGCGCATCCAGCGCGAGGGCATGGGCGATGTCCGACAGGCCGACAAAGGCCTCGACGGTCAACATCTCCGCCGGCTCGCGCGGCGCGCGCCGGTCGTCCCCCACGAACGTGCGGCGCAGTTGCTCCAGCACGGCGACGTGCGCCTCGAGGCGGATCTCCGCGGCGCGCCCGCGTGCCGGCACGACGCGCCCGGCGTGGAACGCCTGGATCACCGCCTGGCGCTGCGTCTCGAGCGCGGCGATCGAAAGGTAGAGGCACGGCCCGCCCTGCCGGCGCACGCCGTAGCGCAGGCCGTGGTCGGAGCCGAGGTCGGCGCGCATGACGGCGCCCGCCGGCTCGCGCAACGCCATGAGCCAGGGCGTCCACTCCCAGAGGAAGGCGTCGAGCACATCCACCTGCTGCCGCGACAGGCTGCCGTTCGCGAAGCGGTCGAGGAGCAGGGCGCGAAAGTAGAGCGCATCGACCATGGCCTGGCGCTCGGTCCGGTCCATCACGACGGTGCACGGGCTATGGAGCCAGCCGCGCTCCAGGGCGAGGCGCACCAGCTCGTGCAGCGCCGCGTAATCGCAGCCGCGGGCACGCCCGGCGATGAGCTCCCATTTCACGGCCTCGCCGAGATGCATGAGCGAAAGGGCGACGAGCCGCAGTGCCATGGCGTCGTCCACCTGGGTGTCGCCCTGGGCCGCCACGATGATCTCGCATCCCAGGCGCGCGAGGTCGGCGTGCTGCCGGTGGATCCAGCGGCCGAGCGCCAGGTCCTCGTCGCTGGTGAGCAGCGACGGCACCAGCATCGCGGTCTTCGCGTCCGTCATGCCGGCATCGAGCCGGGCGTCGAGCCGCACGAAGAGCTGCGCGAGCACGCGGGGCGGCGTGTCGGGAAGCGAGTGAAAGACGGCGTCGTACTCCGCCTCGTAGGCGGTGCGGGCGTCGGTGCCCGATAGGCTCGGCACGCTAATGGCCACGATGGGCCTCGGCCGTCATCGCGCGGTGGAACTCCACCGCATCCACGGCCGGCGCCGCTTCCCACGGCGACTGGATCCAGCGCGGAAGCTCCGGACCGTCATCGGCGCCCTTGCCCGCGGACGGCGCGAAGAGCGAATCCCCCGGGGCCAGCCGCCGGCCCACTCGCGCGACCTCAGGCCACTCGGGACTGTCCGGAAAATGCTCGCGAAAGCCTTGCGCGGCGCGGCCGAAGCGCTCGCCGTCGCGCGCACGGCAGGAGAGGTCGAGCTCCGCCAGGCGCAGCGTGATCTCGGAGTCGTTCTGCTCGATCGCGAGGCGCAGCAGCTCGAGCGCGGCCTCGGCCTCGCCGTCCTCGTAGACCAGCCACGCGGCCTTGATCACGCGCGTCGGGTTCTCGAGGTCCGCCGCGCCGCGCGCGAGCCCGGCGAAGCGCACGCTGATGTAGCGATCGCGAATGCGGTGGCGCACCGTGTCGAGCGGGGCGGGGGCAGGGCCGGGCCGGGCCGGCGCGGTCCGCAGGCGCGCGGCGCCATCGCGCAGCACCTGCGCGGCGTCGAAGGTGGCCTCGTCGTCGTGCCAGGGGATGTCCGCGAGTTGGGGGCGGCGCTGTGCGGCGGCGAGGAGCCGCGCCACCGTGTCGGCGTTCAGCTCTTCGGGCGATGCGGCGGAACGGGGCATGCCGGCCTCCCATGCCGGTGGACGCACGTACTGTACGTCTCAAATCGCGCCCCGCGCAAACTCAATCGGCGCGGCCCTCCGGCATCGAATCGGTGTCGGCGGCCGGTGCCGCGCCGATCTTCGCGGCCGCGGCGTTCAGCGCGAGGGCGGCGAGCACGATGCCCGAGATCCACAACGTGAGCACGGCCAGCCCCGCCGCCGTCGCATGGGGCCACGGCGCCTTCGCGATGTCCGCCCCGCGCTCCATCATCCACTGCCAGCCGGTCTGCGCCACGACCGCCGACAGGATGACCATGCCGACCCGGCCCGGAAGGACATAGCGCCGCACGACGACGAGCGCCGGCAACATGAAGGCGAGCGCGAGGAGCTGGCCCAGCTCGATGCCGACGTTGAACGCGAAAAGCGACACGATGAGGTGAGTGCCGGCGAACTGGAGGTTTTCCTGCAGTCCGTAGGAGAAGCCGAAGCCGTGGACGAGGCCGAAGAGCCCGGTCAGGAGGATGCGCCGGCCGAGCTTCACCCCCATGATGTTCTCGAGCGCCATGTACACGATGGAGGCGGCGATCGCGGTCTCCACGAAGGGCGGGAACCAGGCGCCGGCGGGCGCGAGGTGGAACGCGGAGCCGATCAGCGTGAACGAGTGCGCGACGGTGAACGCCGTCACGATCGCAAGGACCGCGCGCCAGCCCCGCAGCGGGATGATGAGGCACAGCAGGAAGAGCAGGTGGTCGGCGCCGGTGAGGATGTGCGTCATGCCCATGCCGATGAAGCCCGACGCGGCGTGCCACCAGCCGGGGTTCAGCGCGACCGTACCGCTCGCGGATGTAACCACCATGGCACGCTCCGCGCCTTCGGCCGGCATGAAGCGGATCGCCAGCTTGAGATAGTCGCCGAGCTCCGGCGCCGCGGTCGTGCGGATCGAGAGCTCCGGTGCCCGGGCGTGCAGCGCGTACACGAAGTGCGCGTCGACATAACCCTGGTCGATGACGATCCGGGTGTCGGCGGGCACGGGCTGCGCGACATGGCGCACGGCCGGCGCATAGCTCTCGAACGAGCGGTCGGAGGGTAGCGACAGGCGCGCGCTCCCGGCCTGCGCGGTGAGCCGCTGTCCCTCTTCGAAGAGCTGGATATTGCCGCGCAACGCCGTGAGCGAGCGTGCGAGGGCTTCCTGCGATGCCGGCACGTCGATCTCGATGTTGCTCACGGGAAAGCGCGCGGACTTGAAGAGATAGAGCGGAGCGCGCACCACGAGGTGCGTCTCGCCGCCCTCCACCTTCACGAATGCGCTCATCGTCGCATCGAGCTTGAACTCGTGGCCCGGCGCCGTGGCCGGCGCCATGAGGAAAACCGCCGCCGCCCGGGACAGCCATCGCCGCAGCCCGCTTGCATTCATGTCGCACCTCGCCGGAAAAACGCCGGGAAGGAGGGTGCCTCCCCGGCCCTGCTTCGCGTGCCGCCGCTAGCAATTGCCGTTGCCGTTGCCGTGGCCGTTGCCGTTGTTGCACTCGGTCGGGACGAACTTCTGCACGCGTCGGCCGTTGATGGTTTCGCCCGTGTAGAGGTTGCCCTTCGAGTCGAGGGCCACCGAGTGCAGGAACGTGAACTGGCCGGCCTGCAATCCCGGCGCGCCGAACGACGCGAGGATCGATCCCATGATCCGGTCCATCACGTGCATCTGCTCGTTGCCGCCGTCGGCCTCGAGCATGAAGGCCTGGAGCCCGTCGTTGGTGAAGACCAGGTCCCAGGCCGATCCCGCCGTGCCCAGTGCCGCGGCGCCACCGATCCCCTGGGTGACCCCCGTGCCCGGGACGACCGCGATGGTGCGGATCAGCGCGCCCGTCTTGCTGAACTGGTAGATGCGGTCGTCGGCGCGGTCGCATACGTAGAGCGTGCCGTCATTGGCGCCGACGACGCAGTGCGGGTGGCCGCCATCGCCCGACGCGAAGTTGCCGAGCGAGTCCGTGAGCGGGTTGTTGACGGTGGTGGCCACGCCGCCCCACTGGCGCAGCCACGTGCCCTGGGCGTCGAACACCACGACGCGATGGTTGCCATAGCCGTCCGCGATGTAGACGCTGCCGCGCTTGCCGTTCACCGGGTCCGGATTCGGGTCGACGAACATGTTCGCCGGCTCGTTCAGCAGGGTCTTGCTCTGGTTGGCCGCGGCGTTGGCGCCCGAGTTGGCGCAGGTGTTCGCGGGCGGGTTGTCGCAGACGCCGCGCGTGCCGATCTGCAGCAGCAGGTGCTGGCCGTCGTGCGTGTACTTCTGCACGATGCCGTCGCCGTTGCCCGCGATCCAGATGTTGTCCTGGTAGTCGACGAAGCAGCCGTGGATGCCGTTCGGCAGCACGTTGCGGTCGCCCCAGGCGTTCACGACGTTGCCCTCGGGATCGAACTCGATGACCGGCGCGGCCGGGACGGAGTCGAGCGTTTCCGGCGAGTTGACGAGGTTGCCGCGCGTCACGATGAACACGTGGTCGCGCGCGTCGATGCAGGTGCCGGCCACTTCCCCGGTCGACCAGGGCTTCGCCTTGCCGGTGGAGGTGCTCACCACGAGCGGAGTGCCGTAGTCTCCGGCGTTGGGCAAGGGCATCTTCGGCCAGGCCACCACCTGGAACGTCGGCGCCTTGGGCCGCCCGGGGGGGTCGGCCTGCGACAGGAAGGACAGCGCGCTTGCCACGGCGATGGCGAGCGTGCCGCCCAGGAGGACTGCGTGGGGTTTCTTCATCACGATCTCCCGCTTGCCTTGCATCGGAGGAGTGCGGCATGCGCCGGGGATACCGGAAGGGAGCGTCCAAGCCGCGCCTTGTTTTTCCGGTTGTGCGCGTGCCGCGGATCGCGACAGATGGGGCGTTGTTTCGGCTGTTGAGCCGTCGTTGCGCGCCATGGGTCGTGCGTTCCCACGCTAAGCCCGGCGTGTGCGCACTGTCTCGCTTTTCGCGATCGTTGCGGCCGATTTACGCAATACCTCGCAAAAAACGCAGGACTCGTGATTCGCCAAGATGAGCCTTGGGAGAGCGCGCGGCCGATGCCGTCGCACGCTTCGCCGACGCGACTTCATCATGAGCTTCGATCCAGCCACTGCACCGCAAGATCGACGAGCTCAGGACGAGCCTGGGGCTGCGGCGCACGGGGTGATGCGCGAAGGGCGAGGGCGGGATTGTTTCCGGTGCCGCATGCGGCTACGCTTTAGCCCCGCGGCGCGCGAGCCACGTGCGCCGCCCTATCCGACCAACAGGGAGTCCTAAGCAATGAACAAGATCCACGCCGCCCTCGCCATCGCCTGCCTTTCCGCCTCCATGCTGGCGGGATGCGCGCGCACCTCGGCGATCTACAACGTGAACGAAGCGCCCGTGGCCACGGCCAGCGGCAAGGCCATGAGCGCGGCACAGGTCCGTTCCGCCATCATGACCGCGGGTGCGGCGCTCGGCTGGCGCTTCGCCGACGCGGGGCCCGGCAAGCTCGAGGGCACGCTCAACATCCGCGCGCACCAGGCCGTGGTGCTCGTGCCGTACACCGCGAAGACCTATTCCATCGTGTACAAGTCGAGCCAGAACCTGAACGAGGCCAACGGCAGCATCCACAGCAACTACAACGGATGGGTGCAAAACCTCGACAACGCCATCCGCGCCGAGATGAGCCGGAGCTAAAGCCGGGCTGACGGCTAGAGGACGGGAAGCGGGACGCCGGCGCCGATGCGCGCCGGCGAGCGCTCGCGCGAATCGAAGTGGTCGAGCACGGCGAGCATGTTGCCGCTGAGCTCGAGCACTTCCTCGCCGCGCGCCGTGGGCTCGATGCGTCCGGCCCGGCGCGTCGTGAGCGGCCCGCCGAACGTGATCGACAGCTTGCGCAGCATGCAGGAGACGGTCGGCTGCGCGAGGCGAAGCTCGCGTGCGGCCTGTGTCACGCTGCCATGGCGAATGCACGCCTCGAAAGCGATCAGCTGGGGTAGCAGCCCGTGCAGGAAATAGCGCTTGCGGGTGAGGGCGAGGGGCTGGGTCTCGCGCGCCGGCGCGAATGCGAGGGTCGTCGTGTCCATGGCCCCACCGTAACCCCTTGCGAGCCGCAATAAAATTCGTCCGCTCGCGTACGGGTCACCCCTCACGCCGCAAAGGAAGAGGGCCGCTTCGTGGCGGCCCCCTCCCGGCCGTGCGCGACGGCCGCCTCCTCCTCCTCACGCGCAGAACCAGCATGCGCCAGCCGCGTCATCGCGGGTGCATGCCACCGATTGCAACGTGCAATCGGCTCCTGCAACGGCGGCGCACCATGTGACAATGGGACCATGATCGTGAACGCCGATCGCATTCCGCCTGCCGCCGTGCGCGGCGTCGCGCGCGCGCCTCTCGTCGCTTTCGCCCAGAGCCTGGGCTTCGTCGCGGCCTACCTCGCGCTCGACTGGGTGAGCTACATCCATCCGATGCAGCGCTACAACATCACGCCGTGGAATCCGGAGCCCGCGCTCGCCATCGCGCTGCTCAGCGTGCGCGGTTGGCGCTGGGCACCGGTCGTCCTGGTCGCGGTGATCGCCGCCGAGTGGTTCGTGCGCGGCGCACCGGCCGGCATGGCGGGCACGTTCGTGACCGCCCTGCTGCTCACCGGCGGTTACGGCGCGATCGCATCGGTGCTGCGCGGGCGCGCAGGCGTCTCGTTCCGCCTGGTCTCCCACCGGGACATCGCGCGGCTCGTCATCGTGATCGCGCTCGGCGCCCTCGCCATGGCGGCCGCCTACGTCGGCGTGCTGGTGCTGTCGGGGCGCGAAGTACTCATGCCTTCCGAAGCGATCCTTCGCTTCTGGGTGGGCGATACCGCGGGCATCCTCGTCACGCTGCCGCTGGTCCTCATGATGACGGTGCGCGAGCGCCGCGTGGAGCTCCTGCGCCTGCTCGCGCGGCGCGAGACGTTCGCGCACGCGCTCGCGATCGCGCTCACGCTGGCGCTCGTCGTCGCGAGCCCGCCCGAACAGCAGACCAAGATCTTCTACGTGCTTTTCCTTCCGCTCATCGCGGTCGCCGCGCGTTACGGGCTGGGCGGGGCGATGCTCACGACGCTCGTGATCCAGGCGGTGATCATCGCGAGCGACGAGCTGTCGGGCTACCAGGTGCTCACGCTCTTCGAGCTCGAGGCGCTTCTCATCGCGCTCGCGATCACCGCGCTCTTCCTCGGCGCCACGGTGGACGAGCTGCGCCGCACGGAGGGAGACCTCAGGCGGTCGCTGCGCATGGCGGCCGCGGGCGAGATGGCCTCCGCCCTCGCGCACGAGCTGAACCAGCCCCTGGCGGCGCTCTCGAGCTATGCGCGCGCCGGCCAGATCCTCGCCCAGGCGCCGCGCGAGAACGCGATGCTGCTCGACGAGACACTCGCCAAGCTCGTGGGGGAGGCGGGGCGCGCGGCCGACGTGGTGCGGCGCCTGCGCGACTTCTTCCGCGAGGGCATCCTGCGCCTCGAGGTCGTCGATCTGCAGGCGACGCTCGCGAGCGTGGTCGCAGCCGAGGAGGAGCGCGCGGCGCCGCGCGGCATCACGGTCGCGTGGCAGGTGGCGGAGGATTTCCGCGTGCGCGCCGACCAGCGCCAGCTGGAGGTGGTGCTGCGCAACCTCCTTTCCAACGCGGTGGAGGCGGCCAGTGCCCAGCGCCCCGGCCGCGTCGACGTCGAGGCGAAGGCGCAGCGCGAGTTCGTGCGCGTCAGCGTGCGCGACAGCGGGCCGGGTGTCGCCGCCGAAGACGTCGCACGCATCTTCGAGCCTTTCGAGACCACGCGGGCGAGCGGCATGGGCATGGGACTCGCCATCAGCCGCGCGATCGTCGAGGCGCACGGCGGCGAGCTGTGGGTCGAGCCGGGGCGGCGCTGCGGTCTTTTCTGCTTCACTTTGCCGCGGGTGCCGCGCCATGGATGAGCTCGAGGCACGCCTGGTCGTGCATGTCGTCGATGACGATGCGGCGGTGCGCGACTCGCTCTCGCTGCTCCTCAGCCTGCACGGCTATCGCACGGCGATGTTCGCCTGCGCGGAGGATTTCCTCGCCGCGTGGAAGCCCGAGTGGTGCGGCTGCGTGCTGGCGGACCTGCGCATGCCGGGAATGGACGGGCTCGAGCTGCAGGCGACGATGGCGGAGCGCGGAATCGACATGCCGGTGGTCATCATCACGGCCCACGGCGACGTGCACGCGGCGCGCACCGCCTTTCGCGCCAACGCGGTGGATTTCCTCGAGAAGCCGTTCGACGACCGCGGCCCGGTCGCGGCCGTCAGCGCCGCTTTCGAGCGGGAGCGCGAGCGCCTGCTCGAGCGCGAGACGCGCGCGCGCCAGTCCGAGCGGCTGGCGACCCTCACGGATCGCGAGCGCGAGGTCCTGGCCCTGCTGGTGGAAGGGCTCACCAATCTCGAGGTGGCGGCGCGGCTCGGCATCAGCGCGCGCACGGTCGAGGTCCACAAGGCACGGGTGCTCGCCAAGATGAGCGCCCGCAACGTGGCGGAGCTGATCCGCGCATCGGCGCCGGAACCGCGCGCCGAGGGCTAGCCGCGCCGCGGGTCCCGGGCCGCCAGCATCCTGGCGTGCTGGCACACATGCCGGGCACGTGCGCACCCCATGCTAGAATTTGCGCAGAACGCGCCCGGAACACAACAACACGACCCGAGCGGTCGACTGTTCATTCCGGGCCGCGCCGTCGAGAGCCAGTCCCCGGACTGGCTTTTTTCTTTTCCACCGAGCATCGCCATGGCCCGCGTCGAAGAGCTATCCGTCGAGGACATCCGCAAACGCTACCTGGAGAGCGCCGAGCCGGTGCCGGCCCAGATCCTCGCGCGCCTGCAGCGTGATCCGCGCCAGGGCGTGAAGCGCCTGCACGCGGCGCTGCGCAAGCGCTACGACCGCGAGCGCCAGGAGCGCCTGCGGCTGGACGCCATGCGCCACTTCGAGCTCGTGCTGTGGAAGTCGGGCGTGCGCGATATCGCGGGCGTCGACGAGGCGGGCGTGGCGCCCCTCGCCGGTCCCGTGGTCGCGGCCGCGGTGATGTTCCCGCCCGGCACCGAGATCGCCGGGATCGACGACTCGAAGAAGCTCGATGCGACGGCGCGGGAGCGCCTCGCGCTCGAGATCCGCGCGAACGCGTCCGGTATCGGCGTCGGCATCGCGACGGTCGAGGACATCGACCGCGTGAACATCTACCATGCGTCGCTCCTCGCGATGCGCCGCGCGGTGGAGGCGCTGCCGCGCATGCCGCAGCACCTGCTCGTCGACGCGCGCACCGTGCCCGGCGTCGACGTGCCGCAGAACGCCTTCAACAAGGGCGACGGCATCAACTTCACCATCGCGGCCGCCTCGATCATCGCGAAGACGGAACGCGACCGCATGATGGTCGCGCTCGATGGCGAATATCCCGGCTACGGATTCGCCGGCCACAAGGGCTATCCGACCAGCGAGCATCGCGCGGCGGTGGTCCGCCTGGGGCCGTCGGCCGTGCACCGCATGTCGTTCCCGGTGATCCACGAGCTGCAGGGCGAGTTCTCGCGCGCCTTCTACGTGCTGAAGGAACAGCTCGAATCGGCGCGGTCGCCCGAGGCGATGCGCGCCTTCGACGCGGCGTTGCGGGGGCAGGCGTCAAGCCTCGAGGAACGCGAGTGCCGCAAGCTCAGGCTCATCGCCCTGCGGCGCTGGAAGCTCGTCGCCGCCTGATCGCGCGGCGTGCGGTTTCGTGATGGCGGAAAAGAGATGTAACAGCATTCGGGCGCGCGGCAGGCTACGGTGCTCCGTCGTCATTCCCGAAAGAGCTCCATGCGCGAACCCCTCATCGCCGTATCCGTGGGCCTCGTCATCGTCGCGGCGTGCGTGTCCGTCGCGCCCTACGGCGCCGCGCCCGCGGGCGCGCAGGCGTCGAATACGCTCTACTGCTGGAAGGACCGCCTCGTCGACGAGTCGGACAAGCTCGTGTGCAACTGGGCGGCCTCGCGCTACGACGCCTGCAACGGGCACATCGTCACCTATCTCGAGAAACGGCTGGTGACGCGCCAGCCATCCGCCGCCACACGCTGCGAAAACGGGCAATCGCTGGTCTCCGTCACGACGGGCTAGGCGCCCGCCCCGAGAGGCGCGAATACCAGAGCTTCGTGAGGGCGATCAGCACGACGATCGCCATCACGCTGCCCCAGAGGATCCAGTGGTTGATGTGGGCTCCGCTCGTGATGCCGTTGGCGAGCTGCTCGCCCACCAGCGTCGTGCCGATGAGCCCCGGCGCCATGCCGATGAACGTCCCCGCGAAGACCTGCCACACGCGGATGCGCAGCGCGCCGGCGGCCACGCTGCCCAGGACGTGAGGTCCGATCGGCAGCAACCGCAGCATCGACATCGTGACCAGCCCGTTGCGATGCAGCAGCGGTGCCATGCGCGTGAGTGTAGGTCCCGCCCAACGCTCGATCGTCGCGCGCGGGCAGCGCCTTCCCACGTAGTAGCCGATGAAGGTGGCGATCTCCGCGCCGGCCATGGAGAGCGCGAATCCCTTCCAGGGGCCGAAGGCGACCACGGCGGCGATCGTGAGCAGCGGACGCGGAAACACGATGAGGTTGGTGAGGACGAGCAGCAGCAGGAGCAGCCACGGTGCCCACCATCTCGATGCGATCGAGGCGACCCACTCGCTCGCGTTCTCCGGCGTGAGGTGCTCACGCAGCGGCGTGGCCGTCCACAGCAGCATGAGCAGCATCGCCACGACGAGGCTCGCGCCGATGGCGATGACGAGGGGATTGCGCAGCAGCTCCCGGGTGCGCAGCTTCAATCGGGGACGCGGAGTCTTTAGCCGACGGAACCGTGCGGCGGCCCGGCGCGGTGGTTGATGCCGAGCGCCAGGTCCACCCACTCCTCGAAGCGGCGGGCGTTGAGGAACGCGGCCGCGCCGAGCGACAGCACGAGCAATCCGATGATGTAGGCGTTATCCGCCGCGGCGCTGGAGCGCGATTCGTATCCCGACAGGAAGAGCGGCGAGACGAAGAGCCACGCGCCGAGGACGATGAGGGCCAGGGCCTGCAGTCGATGCGATTTCACTTCGGGCCTCCATGGGCGGAAGCGGCCACCGGGGCCGCAACCGTCTGACACGGGGCCGGCCCGTCCCGTTCCGGCTCACGGCGGACCGCGCATGACGCGGCCGCAATGCCGCGGGTCACTCTTCCGCGCTGGCCCACTCGCGCGCGGCGCGCGTCGCGGCCGCACGAGTGTAGAAGAAGCCGTTGCGCACGAATCCCGAGATGAGCGTGGCCTTCGCGGCGACGACGCGCCCGGCGGGCGAGCGATCGACCACCACCTCGTCCGGCAGGCCGTCGAGCAGGTGGAAGGGCGCCAGGCGCCCATCGGCGAAGCGCGCGGGATAGATCTTCTGCGTCTCGAAGTCGAGGAACGCCGGGCGGAAACCCAGCTCGCGGTTGGCCTCGCTGCGGCCACCGGTGCCGGCATAGGCGACGTTCTCGGCCTGCAGCTGCTTCTCGCTCATGAAGGGTTTCATCGACGGCTCCTCGTGCGCTTCGGTCCCGCCGCATCGTTCGCGGCGTTCTACGAGACCAGTCTCTCCCCGCGGTGCGGCCGGCACCATGGGCATAAGCCTGAAATCGCATGCGACGTTCGCCTCAATGCGCGATAGGAATGGGCCCACCGCCTTGTAGGACGCGCGCGGAAGGCAAGTTGCGCGCGAGTGCGATTCCGGGTTTTCTTTCAGGGGATTTCCACTCGCGTGGCGCGCCCCTTCGCGGTGTCATGGTCGTGCTGTTTTTTTCGTTCAACGAACCGAGTGAGGGAGACCGTGAAGACGAAGCTGATGTGCCTTGCCGCGTGCGTCGTAGCAGCCCTGGCGTTCGCGCCGGGCGCCGGCGCCGAGGCGACGGGGACGCCGCAGGACGAGCCCAAGGCGGAGGGCGTGGTACCGGAGCATGCGCCGCGCCATGCCGAGGAATCGCAGCAGGACCGCATGCGGCGCTGTGCGCACGAGGCGAAGGAGAAGGAGCTGAAAGGCGACGACCGGCGCTCTTTCATGAGCAGCTGCCTGCGTCGCTGAAGCCTGCGCGGGGGCGCGCCGGCGCGCGTCCCCGCGGCTATACTTGGGCGTATTGCATTCGCGCCCGAGCGCGGGACTGTCCCGCCGCGGCGCCACGGGGCGAACTGCGGCTCCGGCGCTGCAGTCTTCCGCCCGTGGGCGCGCCGTGCCACGCGATCCCCTCCAGGTGACGGACGAAGTGAACCTGCAAGAAGCTCACGGCCCCGACGATGCGGAGCAGGCGCAGCGCGACGCCTACGTGAATGCGATGGCCGAGCTGGTGGCCCACATCGCGCACGAGGTGAACCAGCCCCTCGCGGCGATCGCGGCCAACGCGAACGCGTGCATCCGCTGGCTGGGTGCGGCCCCGTCGAACATCGACGAGGCGCGCTCGGCGGCGGAGCGCATCGTGCGCGACGCGCGTCGCGCGAGCGACGTGATCGGCGGGATGCGCGCATCCCTCTCGCGCAGCCTCGGGCCCCGGGAGCCGGTCTCGCTCAACGACCTCGCGAGCGACACGATGCAGGCGGCGGCGGCCGCCGCATCGGGTGCGCAGGTCACGCTCCACGTGGACAAGCCCCCTGACGCCCCGCACTTCGTGGGGCGGCGCGGCGCGCTGCGCCAGGCGCTCGCCCACCTGGTCACCAACGCCCTCGAGGCGTGCCTCGAGGTGCCGCCGTCGGAGCGCCACGTGACCGTCCGGGTCTGGCCGGCCGCAGCGGATGCGACGGAGCTGGGCATGGAGGTCGACGACACCGGGCGCGGCTTCGGCGCCGACGCGCCGCGGCGCCTGTTCGAGCCGCTCTTCAGCACCAAGCCGGGAAGGCTCGGGCTCGGGCTCGCGGTCGCGCGTTCCATCGTCGAGGAGCACGGCGGGCGCCTGCTCGCGCAGCGCACGCCCAACGGCCTCACGCGATTCATCGTCACGCTGCCCCGCCCGGCCGATACGCCATGACGCCCGACGCCCATATCGTCTACGTGGTCGACGACGATGCCTCGGTGCGCGAGGCGCTTTCCAGCCTGTTGCGGTCCATCGGCCTGGAAGTGGTGACCTTCGCGTCGGCCGACGAATTCCTCGCGTGCCCGCTCGACGAGCGGCCCTCCTGCCTGGTGCTCGACGTGCGCCTGCCCGGCTTGAGCGGACTCGAGCTGCAGCGCGAGCTGGCAGCGCGCGGGCGCGGCATCCCGATCATCTTCATCACGGGGCACGGCGACGTGCCCATGTCGGTGCGTGCCATGAAGGGCGGCGCCGTCGAGTTCCTGCAGAAGCCGTTCCTGGAGGAGGAGCTGGTCGCGGCGATCCGCCTCTCGCTCGAGCGCGACCGCGAGCAGGGCGAACGGCGCCGCGAGATGATCCAGCTGCGGCAGCGCTACGAAAGCCTCACGGCGCGGGAACGGGAGGTGCTGGCCCCGATCGTGCGCGGCATGCTGAACAAGCAGGTGGCGGCGGCCCTCGGCATCAGCGAGATCACCGTCAAGGTGCACCGGCGCCATGTCATGCAGAAGCTGGGCGCCCGCTCGCTCCCCGAGATGGTGCGCATGGTCGAGAGGCTCGGCCTCGGCTCGTCCCGCTGAAATTTCAGATACTTGCGGTGGCGGCCGGGCCGGGGGCGTCCCTTGGCAGGAAGCTGCGGGTTACACCAAAGGTGAATATCGTTGCGGGAGAGGGGCTTCTACGCTGGGTTCCCAGCACAACTCCGACAAGGCCTGGCCCGTGGACCGACTCGCGACAGAAGCAGCGCACCAATTGCTGGAGATCGAGGACGCGGCCATCGCCGGCACCCACGCGCCGCGCAGCGCGACCTGCGGCGCGCTCAAGGTGACCTACCTGGCGCGGCTCGACGAGACGCCGCTGCAACCCATGCCCGATCGCGTGGAGATCCTGATGCCCGGGGAAGGGCTCTTCCACGTGATGTACCAGGGCGCGGACGGGCGTGCCCAGCGCGCCATCGTGCGCAGCCCGCAGGTCTGCGTGGTGCCGCCGCGGCGCAGCTTCCGGCTTGCCTGCCAGGGTCCCGCCGACCTGATCGTGATCAGCCTGGACCCCGGCTACTTCGCGAGCCGGGTGCAGGAGGCTTTCGGCGGCCCGCGCGAGCTGGTCGAGCGCTTCGGCGCGTCGGACCCGTTCCTGCGCGGAGTGGGCAATGTGCTGCGCGGCGGGTTCTGCTCGCAACGCGCGCCCACGCAGTCGTACCTCGAATCGCTGGCGAGCGTCATCGCGATCCACGTCGCGGCGAACTACGACCGGCGCGACGGCCGCACGAGCGCGTTCTCGGGCCTCGCGCCCCACAAGCTCCAGCGCGTGCTCGACCACATCGAGCAGCATCTCGCCGAGGCCATCCACGTGCGCGAGCTGGCGCAGGTGGTGCACATGAGCCCCTATCACTTCGCGCGGATGTTCAAGCAGGCGACCGGACAGCCGCCCCACGTGTACATCACCGCCCAGCGCATGGACCAGGCGAAGAACCTGCTGGGCAATTCCGAGCTCTCGCTGGTCCAGGTGGCATCGAGCGTCGGCTACCAGACGCAGGCGCACTTCACGGGCGTCTTCCACAAGCACGTGGGCATCACGCCGCGCACCTTCCGCCTCAAGTACCGGTCGGAGCGTCGCTAGCGAACAAGCCGCCGGCTAACCCCGACGACAGCCGAACGCCCCGGCGCGACCCGGGGCATTCGTTTTCACGCACGCGACGTGCGTTGGTACCAGTAGGCGCGCAGGTCGTGGCTCCAACCCGCGGAAATCGGGACCTTCGGTTGCTGTGCGCGGATGCGCGCGAGCACCCAACGCGCGCGCGCGCGGCGGGACCAGGTCGGGAAGAATTCTCGCGAGAGCGCCCGCGCCTGGGCGAAGCTGTGCATTCTCATGTGCGACGTCTCCTTTGGGGATGGTGTTGTTGTCTCTTGTTGGAGACATCATGACCAGCCCATCCGGAGGGCGCTGTCGCCGCGCCGCTGAATCATCTGCCGGAATCGTCTGGCACGAGATATTGCGCAGCCGTGCGCAGGTCGGAGACAAACTCGGCACGGGCCTCGTCTCCACCGGGCCGGTCCTTGAGCCGCAGCAGGTACGACGGATGCCAAGTCGGGACCACATCGGGCAGCCCCTCGCGCGATTGCACGCGGCCGCGCTCGGTGCTGATGCGGAAGCGCGCTCCGAGCAACGCCTTCGCGGCCGTGGCGCCGAGGGCCACGATCGCGCGCGGCTTCACTAC
Organism: Usitatibacter sp.; assembly: GCA_035656735.1. GTDB lineage: Bacteria > Pseudomonadota > Gammaproteobacteria > Burkholderiales > Usitatibacteraceae > Usitatibacter. The sequence continues at coordinate 220,149 of DASRRY010000020.1, forward strand.
CTCCATCTCGCCTTCCAGCCACTGGAAGCATGCGTCGATCTCGCGCTGCGCCGGAGTCTTGTGCATGCGCCGCTTGCCACGCGGCTCCCACTTGAAGTGCTTCACCACGTTGGTCACGTAGGCGAGCTCACGCGGGATGCCGGCCTCTTGCAGCGCCTGGTCGAGGATGCGGCCGGCCGGTCCCACGAACGGATGCCCCTCGCGGTCTTCCATGTCGCCGGGTTGCTCGCCCACGATCATGAGACGCGCATTGACGCTGCCTTCGCCGAAGACCGTCTGCGTCGCATGCTCGTAGAGCGGGCAGTTGGTGCACTTCGCCGCCCGCTTCGCGAGCGCATCGAGCTGCGCCTGCGCTCCCGTGGGTTTTTTCCGTCTTGTGACCATTCGCACTGAAACCCGTGTCGGTTGCCGGAGACGCAGCCGGTCATCTGCCGCATCGCGCCGGTGGTCGATTCCACTGGCGCGTATGCCCGATCGGGACGATCATGGGATCGCTACCCAAGGCATCGGCATGGGGAAGATCATGCGCGCTACGCAGTGGTTCGCCGCAGCCTGCGCTTCGTACGGAGCGGCGTTCGCCGTGGCCGCCGACGGCCTGGACTTGTCGATGCATGGCAAGGCGGCCACCGCCCGTGCCGAGTCCGCGGAGCCGATCGCGCGCGGCGCCATGCCCACCGTTTCCGCCGACGCGCTCGTGGTGCGGCCCGCGCACGGCGAACGGGACTTCGCCCTCGCGCAGTCCGGCTGCCGGCCCGTCGAATTCTGCTCCGGGATGACCGAGGGACGCCTGCTCTATCGCGGCGCGCGGCGCTACATGCCGAGCTTCGACGGAATGGCCGCCGAAGGCATCTCGCTGCGCCACGACCGGCTGGTGCTGCGCTACAGCTTCAGGTAGCCGCCGGTCGCGCGGACGCGATCATCCGCGTCTCGGATGCACGCGCGGATTGCAGGCACTGCAGCCGCTCGGAGGATCCCAGCACGTTGCAGCGCGCCCGCGCCACGTCGAAGCTCGCCTTCGCGCGGGCGAGGCGCACGTCCGCCGCCGCCGCGACCGTGCCGTGATAGCGGGCATTGAGCTGCGCCTTCTGCACTCGCTCGTCGGCACGCGCTTGCGCCCGGCACACGCCGCGCGCCGCGGCCTCGACCGCGCGGCAGCGCCCCAGTGCGGCGCGCACTTGCGACTCGATCGCCTGGCGTGCGAGCACGTAGTCCGCGCGCGACATCAGCGTGCGCGGCGTGTCCACCGCGAAGCTCAGGCTGAAGGCGGCGGCGCTGAAGAGCAGCGCGGCGAGGAAGCCCGCATAGAGCGGCGTGCGGCGGGCCGCACGTCGCGCCACCAGCTTCATCCGCAGCGCGCGCGCCCGCACCCTGACAGCGGGATTCGTGACGAGGATGGCGCGCCGGCCCAGGCCGATCGGCCGGCGCTCCAGATGGGCGCGCGGGGCGTCGACGGGCGCCGCCTTCGCTCGCGTGCCCGGTGACCGGCGCTGCGCCGGAACGAAAAGGGCCGATCCGAAGACCGGCCCCTGGTGCATGGCGGCTCTCATGAAGCCTCCGGCGGGGCGGGTTACTTGCCCGATGTGCCTTGCGTGCTGCTCGTGCCCGAGGCGCCCGTGCCCATCGAGCCCATGCTGCCCGTGGTGCCATGCGCGGCCTTGCCCGAGTTGGACGCGACGTTCTTGCGCTTGCTCTTCGCGTCGGCCATGGCCCTCTCGTGGTCGGCCTTCGCCTGCTTCTTGCACGCGCTCTTTTCCTTGCCCTTCTGGTCCTCGCACTTTTCCTTCGCGACGTCGTACTCCGCGTCGGCCTTGGCCTTCGCGACCTCGTATTCCGAATTCGCGCTCGGCTTGTCCTTCGCCTTCGCCTCGGCCTTGGCGACCTTCTCCTGGCCCTTGGCTTCCTTCTCGCACACGTCCTTGGCGTTGCCGCTCATGGACTTGCACTTTTCCTTGGCGGCCTTGTAGTCGGCCTCGATGCGGTCCTCCTCGGCCTTGTACTCGTTCTTCGCCGCCTTCTTCTCGGAGCGGGCGGCGGAATGCGCGGTGCCGGTGTTCGCCGTGGTGCCGGTGGCGGCGGTTCCCGAGGTCGCGCCGGTCATCTGGGCCGGGACAAGTGCCGCCGCACCGAGCAGGAAGGCCCCGGACAGGGCGGCGTAAAGAGTGGTCATTTTCATCGTTAGGGCTCCTTATGCGATTCCAGTCACTGGACCCACCGGTCGCGTTCGCAGCGGGACTGGAAAGCGTCGACCTGCTTCTCGGCCTCGTCGCGTGCGACCCCGTAGGATTGCTGGAGGCGGCCGACGAGCTGTTCCCGGTTCCCGGCGATCTTCTCGAACTCGTCGTCCGTAAGCTTTCCCCAGGTCTCGCGAAGCCTGCCCTTCAGGTGCTTCCAGTTCCCCTCGATGCGGTCCCAATTCATGGCGTCACTTGATTGACGGAAATTACGGACTCGTGCGCGGGCGTTCCTGCGCACCCTCGCATATTCGTGCCGTTGCGGATGCGCTTCTGTCGGCGGAAAGGAAGCGCGGCCGCGATTTATTCTGATAGGGACGTCGGACGCTTCCTACAGGCATGTCGGCACTTCGGAGACAGGGCGGGCGGTGCCCGTCCTGCTATGCTTTGTGGTTCACCCTCCTGGAGACTTCAATGGCCGACACCTCGGGTCCGTTCCAGCTTCCGCCGCTGCCCTGGGACCAGGCAGCCCTCGATCCCGTCATCTCCGCGCGCACGATCGAGTTCCATTACGGCAAGCACCACCGCGCGTACGTGACGAACCTGAATGGCCTCGTGGCCGGCACGCGCTTCGCGGACATGCCGCTCGAGCAGGTCGTGAAGGAGACGGCGCAGGGCGACGACAACAGGAAGATCTTCAACAACGCCGCGCAGACCTGGAACCACACGTTCTTCTGGAATTGCCTGAAGAAGGGCGGGGGCGGCAAGCCCACCGGCAACATCGCGCAGCGCATCGAGTCGGACTGCGGCGGCTACGACGCCTTCAAGAAGAAGCTGCTCGACACCGCGGTCGCGACATTCGGCAGCGGCTGGGCGTGGCTCGTCGAGAAGAATGGCAAGCTCGACATCGTCTCGACATCGAACGCTGGCAACCCGATGACCTCGGGCGCCACGCCGATCCTGACGATCGACGTCTGGGAGCACGCGTATTACCTCGACTACCAGAATCGCCGGCCCGACTTCACCACGGCCGTGATCGAGAAGCTGCTCAACTGGGATTTCGCGAACCAGTGCCTGGACAAGTCCAAGTCCTCGCAGCGCCAGACCGCCTAGGCGCCTGAAGCCGCGGCACCCGGGGGCGCGGTAAAATCGCGCCTCCGATGCCGCAATCCCCCGTTTCCTCCCAGGACCGCGCCGTTGCGGCGTGGCTGCTCGCCTGCTGCGCACTGGTGTTCGCCATGGTGGTGGTGGGCGGCATCACGCGCCTCACGCACTCGGGGCTTTCCATCGTCGAATGGCAGCCCATCGTCGGCACGCTGCCCCCGCTCGACGATGCGCAGTGGGCCGAGGCCTTCCACAAGTACCAGGCCACGCCGGAATTCCGCGTGCGCAACCGCGACATGACGCTCTCCGGCTTCAAGGGCATCTTCTGGTGGGAGTACTTCCACCGGCTGCTCGGCCGCCTCGTGGGCGTCGTGTTCTTCGTGCCGCTCGCTTACTTCGTGGCCCGCGGCCGCGTGCGCGGCCCGCTCGCCTGGAAGCTCGCCGGCATCTTCGCGCTCGGCGCGCTGCAGGGCGCCGTGGGCTGGTACATGGTGAAGAGCGGGCTGGTCGACGAGCCCCGAGTGGCGTCGCTGCGCCTCGCGTCGCACCTCGGCATGGCACTCCTGATCTATGGATCGATGCTCTGGGTGGCGCTCGGCCTCATCGAGCCGCGCGGCATGACAGCGTCGAGGGGCGCGCGCATTCACGCGGGCTTCCTGGCCGCGCTCGTGTTCGTGATGGTGCTCACCGGCGCGCTGGTCGCGGCGATCCATGCGGGGCTCGCCTACAACACGTACCCCAGGATGAACGGGCACTGGGTGCCGCCGGAGATCCTTTCGCTCGCGCCGTGGTGGCGCAACTTCGTCTACAACATGGCGACGGTGCAATTCGTGCACCGCGTGCTCGCCGGGCTCATCGTGCTCACCGCGCTGGCGCTCTGGATGCGGCTGCCGCGCGCGGGGGCGTCGGAGCGCGCGCGAATCTGGAGCGACGTGCTGGTGCTGGCGGTCGCGGCCCAGGTCGCCGCGGGCATCACGACGCTCCTCCTGCGCGTGCCCATCCCCATCGCCGCGATCCACCAGTCGGGTGCGGTCCTCGTCTTCACCTGTGCGCTGGGCGTGCTGCATTCGGTGACGCGCAGGCCGTGAGCGCGCGGCGGGACGCGCGATTACAGGGGTAATCGCGCGTCCTCGCGGCTGTGAACCAGTTCACTCGGCATCTCCACGATATGCCGGATAATCGGCGCAACCATAAAAAAGCGGCCGGCCGAGTGACAGTTCCTTCCCGCATTTCCGGCGACAACACGAAACATGCGGTGCGCGTCCGCCGCTTCTTCCTCGCGGTGGCGGCTTATGCCGCGTGCGTCCCGCTGCTCTTCATCGGCGCGGCGCTGGGGCTGGTCTCGCTCACCCATGCGGCGGAAACCGCGCTGCTCATGGCGGCGGTGAACGGCGCGATCTACGTCCTTTTCCGCACGCGCCTCAACGAGCGCTTCGCCGATCCCAGCCTCACCTGGCTGCAGGTCGTCTGCGGGATCGCGCTCGTGATGGTCGCCTCGTTCCACTTCGAGCAGGAGCGCAGCGTGGCGCTCATGATCTGCCTCGTGGTGCTCACGTTCGGCACGTTCCGCTTCTCCACGCGCGAGTTCATCACCGCCGCGGGCATCGTGCTGGCGGGCTACGCGGCCGTGATCAACGGCCTCATGTGGCTCAAGCCGCAGCAGGTGAACGTGTGGACCGAGGCCTACCGCTGGCTCGCGCTCGCGTTCGTGCTGCCGCCGTTCGTGGTGCTCGGCGGGCGCATCAGCGGGCTGCGCATGCGCCTGAGGCGCACCAACGAGGAGCTGTCCTCGGCGCTCTCGACGATCCAGAAGATGGCGACGCACGACACGCTGACCGCCTTGCCCAACCGCGCGCTCTTCAACGAGGAGCTGATCCACGCGATCGAGCAGGCGAAGCGCCACGGCCGCTCGCTCGGCCTCTTCTTCATGGACCTGGACCGCTTCAAGAACATCAACGACACGCTGGGCCACGCCGTGGGCGATCGCGTGCTGCAGGAGGCGTCCCGGCGGCTCATGGCGTCCGTGCGCGCGAGCGACCTGGTCGCGCGATTGGGCGGGGACGAATTCGTGCTGCTCGTCGAGGCGTACGGCGACACCACGCACCTCGCGGACATCGCCGCCAAGGTGCTCGAGGGATTCGGTGCGCCCTTCGTCGTGGACGGGCAGGAGCTCGTGCTCTCGGCCTCGATCGGCATCTGCACCTACCCCGCCGACGGCGAAGACGCCCAGACGCTCCTCTCGAACGCCGACATCGCGATGTATCGCGCCAAGGAGCAGGGCCGCAACCGCCACTGCTTCTACGCCGCGGAGCTCAACAAGCTGTCGCAGGAGCGGTTGTCCCTGGAAGCCGCGCTCAAGCACGCGGTCGAGCGCAACGAGATCGAGGTGTTCTACCAGCCCAAGATCGACTTCGGCGACGGCCGCGTCTCGGGCCTCGAGGCGCTGATCCGGTGGCGGCACCCGGCGCGCGGCCTGCTGCTGCCCGACAAGTTCATCTCGATCGCCGAGGAGACGGGCCTCATCATTCCCATCGGCTACTGGACGTTGCGACGCGTCTGCGAGCGCGCGCGCCAGTGGCAGGAGCACGGCATCAACCTGCCGATCGCGGTCAACCTCTCGGCCAGCCAGTTCCACGAGCCCGAGCTCGTGCGCGAGCTCGCGACGATCCTGCGCACGACCGGCGTCTCGCCCAGCATGATCGAGCTCGAGATCACGGAGAGCATGGTGATGCGCGATCCCGAGCGGGCCGTCGCCATCATGCACGCGCTGCGCGCCATGGGGGTGCGGCTGTCGATCGACGACTTCGGCACGGGCCATTCGTCGCTCGGCTATCTCAAGCGCTTCCCGATCGACCGGCTCAAGGTGGACCGCAGCTTCGTGCGCGACCTGCCGCACAACAGCGACGACCTCGCCATCACGCGCGCGGTGATCGCGATGGCCCACAGCCTGCGGATGAGCGTGGTGGCCGAGGGGGTCGAGCACCAGCAGCAGTTCGACCTGCTGCGCCAGGAAGGCTGCGACGAGTTCCAGGGCTACTACTGCCGCCCGGCGCTCGAGGAAGGCGAACTCCTGCGCTTCCTCATCGAGGAACGTGCGCGGCACGGGCGCGGTGCCCGTGCCGAGGCGATCCACTGAAGTCCTAGCGGATCTCGTACGGTGCGTGGGCCTGCAGCAACGCACGGCCGCGCGCCGCGTGCGCCGAGATGAGGCATGTGTCTTTCTGGAAGCCCGCGAGCGCCTGGCAACGCGCGCGCGCGACCTGGTAGCGCGCGTCGATGCGGGCGCGCTGCGCATCGCGCGCGGAGCTCGCATCCTGCCGATAACGCTCCTCGATGTCGGCGACCGCGATCGTCGCCTCGGCGCCGGCTTCGGTGCGGCAGATCTCGCGATGCGCCGCGTCCACGGATTCGCAACGCGCGAGGGCGTTGCCGCGTCCCGCCACGGCGCGCGCGAGCGCGTCCTGGTATTGCGTCCTGCTCAGGCTTGCGGGACTGGCCGCGTCGCTCGTGCCGATCCCGATGGCAGCCGCGCTGCCGATGAGGGCGCCGGTGCCCAATGCCACGAAGGTTGCACGCTTCATGTCGCCTCCCGGTTGGTTGTCGGGGGCGGCACGTGAGGCTCGCGCCGCCGCTGACGACATGTTCGTGGGCGGCGCGGAGGCGAGTCTGTAAGCCGTGCGGGAAAAGGCCGGCTCCGACGCCTCTGATAAAGGCGTCGGACGGCTCCTACAAACAGCAGGTTCGGCCTTAGGTGCAGCCGCGCAGCAGGTAGAACAGGAAGAGCACCGGGATCGGCACACCCAGCAGCCACAGCAGGATGTAGCCGACGCGGCCTTCCTGGTCGGAAGGCAGGCTCTTGAAGTCCGGCAGGTTCATGTGTTCCTCCTTCGGGATTGCCCGTATGGCGAATCATCCCGTGGAGCAGCAAACCGATGCATTTGGACGAATCCGATTCCCATGTAGGAATGGCGTCAATCCATGTGCAGGCCGCCGTTCACGTCGAGCACTTCGCCCGTGACGAAGCCGGCGAGCGGCGAGACGAGGAATGCGACGGCGTGGCCGAATTCCTCGGGCTCGCAGAAGCGCCCGACCGGGACCAGCGCCAGCAGCTGGCGGCGCTGCGCCTCGTGCATCTCCTCGAGCTCGCGGCTCTTCACGAAGGCGGGCGCGACCGCATTCACGGTGACGCCATGGGGCGCGGCCTCGCGTGCCAGCGCGAAGGTGAGGGCCTCGAGCGCCGCCTTGGATACGGTGTACGCCGGACCCGCGTCGCCCAGCGGCGCCTTGGCGGCGACGCTCCCGACGTTCACGATGCGGCCCCAGCCGCGGCGCTTCATGCCGGGCAGCACTGCGCGCGACCAGGAGAATGCGCCCTCGACGTTGACGGCGAGGATGCGGCGCCACTCCACCTCGGTGAGCGCATCGCTGCGCTCGGTCGAGGCGATGGAGGCCGCGTTCACGAGGATGTCGATCGGGCCCGCGGTGCCCTCGATGCGGCCGATCGCTTCCCGCACCGCCGCCGGATCCGTCACGTCGGAGGCGATCGCCATGACCGTGCCGCGCAGGAAGCGCGAGAGGTTGTCCAGCCGCAGCGCGTCCTGGTCCACGAGCGCCACGTGGGCATGCTGCTCGAGGAGCGCGCGCGCGGCCGCGAGCCCGAGCGTGCCGGCGGCTCCCGTGACGACGGCGGTCTTGCCGGCGAGCGGCATCAGCGCGGCACGATCGCGATGCCGTTGAGCCGCTCCTGCGCTTCCAGGAGCGACGCCACCAGCCGGTCGCCGAGGCCCATCGCGACGGCCTGCTCGAACGACTGGTGCACCGCCTCGCCGATGAACGACGCGACGGGCAGCGACTCCGCGAGGTGCGTGTAGTAGCGCATGTCCTTGGCGGCGTTGGCGATGGAGAACTTCATGCGCGTGAGGTCACCCTGCACGGCGCCGCGGCCGATCATCTGGAAGAGGCCGGAATTCAGCGCCCCCTGCGACACGACCTCGACCAGCTGGTCCAGCTCGACGCCCGCCCGGGACGCCACGGCGAACGCCTCGGCGATGCTCGCCGCGATGGTGAGGGCCATGAAGTTGTTCACCAGCTTGAGCGTGTGGCCCGCGCCCGGCGGTCCCACGTGGAAGATGTTCTCGCAGAACGCGGCGAGCACGGGGCGGATGCGCTCGAGGTCCGCGGCGTCCGCGCCCACCATCGCGTTGAGGCGGCCTTCCTCGGCCTCCTTCGGCGTGCGGGCGAGCGGCGCGTCGATGAAGGCCGTCCCGCGCGCGGCGAACGCGTCGCGCACCCGCCGCGTGGATCCGGGCTCCGAGGTCGAGGTATCCACCACCACGAGGCCCTTGCGCGCGGACTCGAGCAGGCCGGCCTCGCCGTACACGACGTCTTCCACTTGCGGCGAGCCGTTCACGCAGAGCACGACCACGTCCGCATCGCGGCCGGCGCCCGCGTTCGTCGTGGCTTCGCGAGCGCCGAGCGCCACGATGTCGGCGAGCCTCGAGCGGTCGCGGTTCACCTTCACGGTGAGCGGGAAGCCCTTGGCGGCGAGGTTCTTCGCCATGCCATGGCCCATCAACCCCAGACCGATGAATCCGACGCGCGCGTTCGACATGGGCACATACTAAACCATGCCCCCCGAGCGTCCCGTCGCGACGTTCCGCTTCTACGAGGAGCTGAACGACTTCCTGCCGGCCGCGTCGCGCAAGCGCGATATCGCGGTGCCGATCGACCGGTCGCGCCCGGTGAAGGATGCGATCGAGTCGGTCGGCGTGCCCCATCCGGAGGTCGACCTGGTGCTGGTGGACGGCGTCTCCGTCGGCTTCGACCATGCGCTTCGCGGAGGCGAGCGGGTGGCGGTGTACCCCATGTTCGAGCGGCTCGACGTGGGCGCGCTGCAGCGCCTGCGTCCGCGCGCCCTGCGCGATCCACGCTTCATCGCCGACGCGAACCTGGGCAAGCTTGCGCGCCACCTGCGCATGGCGGGCTTCGACGTGCTCTTCGACGCGCGCGCCGGCGACGCGGCGATCGCCGCGTGCTCCGCCGCGAGCCGGCGCACCATTCTCACGCGCGACAAGGGACTGCTGCGGCGCCGTGGCGTCGAACGCGGCTATTACGTGCGCGCCGACGCGGCGGACGTGCAGCTTGCCGAGGTCATCGCGGCACTCCAGCTCGAGACCGCGATGCGCCCCTTCACCCGTTGTCGCGAGTGCAATGCGCCCCTCGAGGACCTCGCGCGCGACGGCCTTCCGGCCACGGTGCCCAGGGCGATCGTCGCGATGTACGACGCGTTCAGGCGTTGCCCTGTTTGCGGGCGCGTCTACTGGCCCGGCAGCCACTACGCACGGATGACCCGGCTGCTGGAGCGCGCGCGGGACGCTCAGGAGCGGCAGTCGAGATAGACCGTGCGGTGCTCGTTCGCCGAGGTGCTCTTCAGCACGTCGCCGCAGCGATACGTCACGTCGAGCGACTTGCGGTCGCCGTGCGCGGGATCGCCGCAGAGATCGTTGGTGACTTCGAAGGAATAGGAGAGCTTCCCGTTCGCGCGCCGCGCGACCGTGCGCGTCGCGTCGCAGTGCCGGGACGACGTGCCGTAGACGGCGCCGCTCACGCGGATCGGGCCGCGCACGGGAGCGGGCGCCACCGGTGGGGGCGCTTCGGCGCGCGCCCGCTTCTCGCCCTCCTCGAGGCCCTTGCGGTAGCCGCGCTCGAACCCTTCCTCGTAACCGCGGCGGTACGGGTCGCGCCCGTCCTCGTGCCGTTCCTCGTCGCGCGGCTGCGCCGCCGCCGCGAGGGCGGTCGCGGCCAGCAGCGTCGCGAAGGCCATCCTCTTCATGATTGCCCGCCTCCCCTGAGATGCCACGCCTTCGGGCGCGTGAACGCTTCGATGCCGTACGTGGAGAGCGTGACGCCGATGCCGGAGTCGCCGACGCCGGACCACGGCAGGCGCGGGCTCACGCGGTCGCAGCAATTCCAGTAGACGGAGCCGCTGTGCACCTGGGCGAGGATGCGCTCGGCGCGGGCGCGGTCGGGTGTGTAAACGCCCGCGGTGAGGCCGTAGTCCGTGTCGTTCATCAACCGCACGGCCTCGGCGTCGTCGCGCACGGGCATGAGGCCGATGACGGGGCCGAAGCTCTCCTCGCGCATCACCGCCATCGAGTGGTCCACGCCGGCGAGCACGGTGGGCTGGAACCACTGGCCCTTGCCGGCCACGCGCGCCCCGCCGGCGAGCACGCGGGCGCCCTTGCGCTTCGCGTCCTTCACCTGCTCCTCCAGCACTTTCACCTGCGCACCGCGCGTGAGGGGGCCGATGTAGGTGCGGTCGTCCATCGGGTCGCCGACCACGAATCCCTTCACCTCGGCCACGAAGGCCTCGATGAACGGCTCGAAGACCTTCTCGTGCACGTAGATGCGCTCCACCGAGCAGCAGCTCTGGCCCGTGTTGTAGAAGGCGCCGTCGGCGATGCCGGCCGCGGCCTTGCGCACGGCGACGTCGTCGCAGACGTACACCGGATCCTTGCCGCCCAGCTCGAGCTGCAGCTTCACCATGCGCCCGCGCAGCGCCTGCGCGATGCGCCGCCCGGTCGCGACGGAGCCGGTGAAGAAGACGCCATCGACGCGCTGCGCGAGGAGCGCCGCGCCCGCGTCGCCGCCGCCGATCACCGGCGCGAACACTTCCTCGGGAACTCCCGCCGCGTGCAGCAGCCGCGCGATCTCGAGCCCCGTGAGGGAAGCGAATTCAGAGGGCTTGTAGAGCACGGCGTTGCCCGCGAGAAGCGCCGGCACGAAGACATTGGCCCCGACGAACCACGGATAGTTCCACGCGGAGATGTTGGCGACCACGCCCAGCGGCTCGTGGGTGATGCGCTCCTCGAGCGCGCCCGCGGCATCGGTGAAGACCTTCTCGGCCCTGAGCGTCCTGGCGGTGTTCTCGAGGAAGAAGTCGAGGCGCGGCAGCACGCCCTTCAGCTCGTTGCGCGCCTGGGCGATGGGCTTGCCGACCTCGCCCGTCAGCACGCGCGCGAGCGGCTCGGCCTGCGCGGCCACGAGGTCGCGGAAGCGCCGCATCGCGGCGAGGCGCTTGCGCAGTCCCGAGGCCGCCCAGGCCGGCTGCGCGTTGCGGGCGCGCAGGTATTTCGCCTTGATCGAGCGCGCGTCGTCGCACTCGAGCGCCGCAAGGGGTGCCGCGGTCGCGGGGTTGACGACCTTGAGCTTCAAGCGGCCTTCGCCGCCATGACCGGGCGTGCCTTGCCCGTCTTGCGCCGCTCCTCGCACGCGTTCACGAACGCGCGCAGCAGCGGACGGCTGTCGAAGACCGAGGGGTCGGCGGGATCCATGAACTCCGGATGCCACTGCACCCCGACCACGAAGCTGTGGCCTTCCCAGCGCACGGCCTCCGTGATGCCGTCATCGCTCACGGCCTCGGGGACCAGTCCCTCGCCCAGCGTCTTGATGCCCTGGTGGTGGATCGAGTTCACGCGGCAGGCGCCCATGCCCGGATAGATCTGTCCCAGCCAGGAATCCGCCAGCATGCGCATCTCGTGGAAATGCTGGTCGTACTTCTTCTCGTCGCGGTGCACGCCCTTGTCCGGGCACTGCGTCGCGATGTCCTGGTAGAGGGTGCCGCCGAGCGCCACGTTGATGACCTGGTGGCCGCGGCAGATGCCGAGCACCGGCTTGCCCTGGGTCACGAACTCGTTGAAGAGCTCGATCTCGTACGCGTCGCGCACCTCGTCGCCGGCCCACAACGGGTTGAGCGGCGTCTCGCCGTAGCTTTTCGGCGACATGTCGGCGCCGCCCTGGAGCAGCAGGCCGTCGAGCGCATCGACGTAGTGGCGCGCGCGCAGCGCCTTGTGCAGGTGGCGCGACGCGAGGGTCATCTCGGGAATCATGAAGGCGAGCACTTCCGCGGACATGATCCAGTTCGCCACCGATTGCTCGAGGTACTGGATGGACTTCGTCGGCAGGAAGGGCCGTGCGGGATCGGGATAGAGCAGGCGGGCCGAGACGCCGATTCTCAGGGGTTCCATGCGATCGCTCCGGGGGTCTGCCCACTATAACCGACCGCGCGCGGGCCGAGGGATTCCGGTAGATTCGCTCCATGGTGCAGCGCGCAATCCGGCATGCCGGCCGTTGAGGCGAACGGCGTCACGCTCGACTACGAGGCGCTCGGCGACGCGTCGCGACCCGCGATCGTCCTCGTCATGGGGCTGGGCGCCAACATGCTGCTCTGGCCCGACGAGCTCTGCACGATGCTCGCCGGGGCCGGCTTTCGCGTGATCCGCTTCGACAACCGCGACTGCGGCCGCTCCACGATCCTGGAGCGCCTGGGGACGCCGAACATCCCGCTCGCCGCGATGAAGCATTTCCTCCACCTGCCGCTCCACGCGCCCTATCTCATCGACGACATGGCGCGCGATACCGAGGCGCTGCTGGATGCGCTCGGCATCGCGAGCGCGCACCTGGTGGGCGCGTCGATGGGCGGCATGATCGCGCAGAATCTCGCGGCGCGTTCGCCCGCGCGCGTCTCGAGCCTCACCTCGATCATGTCGACGACAGGCAACCGCAAGCTTCCGGGGCCGTCGGCGCGCGCGCGGCGTGCGCTGCTGCAGCCACCGGCGGCGCCCGGGGATTTCGAGGGAGCGGTGCGGCGCATGGGGAGCGTGCTCACGGAAATCGGCAGCCGCACCCATCCGCCGGAGCCGGCGTGGCTGCGCGCGCTCTGCGAGCGTCACGTGCGGCGCGGCAACCATCCTTCCGGAGCGGCGCGCCAGCTGATGGCGATCGTGGCGAGCGGCGACCGCACGCCGATCGTCGGGCGCATCCGCGTCCCGGCGCTCGTGCTGCATGGCGACGAGGACCCGCTTCTCAAGCCCGCGTGCGGCGAGGCGACGGCGCAGGCGATCCGCGCGGGTGGCGGCGACGTGGCGCTCGAGATCGTGCATGGCATGGGGCACGACCTGCCGCTGCCGCTGCTGCCGCGGATCGCCGAGCGCATCGCGGGACACTGCTCCCTCTGCCCGGGCAAAGGCTCGGGGTAAGGGTCATATCGCCTGCTCGAAGATCCGCTCGAAGTCCGCGCGGGTGCAGCGCTTCGGGTTGGTCTGGTGGCAGGTGTCGTTCACCGCGATCTCGGCCAGGTGCGGCACGTGCTCGCGCGTGACACCCTTCGCGCCGAGACGCTCGGGAATGCCGATGCGGCGCTTGAGCGCGGTGAGCCACGCGATGAAGTCGGCGGCGGTGCTTCCCGCGCCGCACACGCGGGCGAGCTCCGCCAGCCGGGCACCGCACGCGTCCGCGTTGAAGCGCATCACGTGGTCGATCATGATCCCGTTGGCGAGCCCATGGTGCATGTCCACCACGGTGCCGAGCGCATGGGCGCAGGAATGCACCGCGCCGAGGTCCTTCTGGAACGCGATCGCGCCCATCATCGACGCCATCATCATGTCGGAGCGCGCGGCGAGGCTCCGCGGCTGCTCGACGGCGGTGGGCAAGGCGTGCGCGGCGATGCGCGCGCCCTCGAGCGCAACGCCGTCGCAGAGCGGGTGGTACGCGGGCGAGAGATAGCTCTCGACGTTGTGCGTGAGGGCATCCATGCCGGTGGCGGCCGTGACCGCGGCGGGCAGGTCGAGCGTGAGCTCGGGATCGGCGAACACCGCCCGCGCGAGGAGCGCGGGGTTGAAGATCACCTTCTTCACGTGCGTCGCTTCATCGGAGATGACCGCCGAGCGCCCGACCTCGCTGCCGGTGCCGCTCGTCGTGGGCAATGCGACGAAGTAGGGCAGCTCACGGCGGATCGGGCGCACCTTCGGGTGGTCCCACGCGTACTCCATGACGTCGCCCTCGTGCACCGCCATGAGGGCGACGGCCTTGGCGACATCGAGGGCCGCGCCGCCGCCGAAGCCGATCACGGCGTCCGCCTGGTGGTCGCGATAGGCCGTCACGCCCGCGGCGACCTGGTCGCGCGTCGGGTTGCCGAAGACGCCGGCATAGAGCTCGCTCGCCAGGTCGCCCAGCGTGCCGCGAAATTCCTCGAGGACCGGCAGCTTCGCGAGACCCCGGTCCGTCACGAGCAGCGGACGGCGCAGGCCCCGTTCGGCCAGGTGGTCGCGCACGAGCTTGCGGGCGCACGCGCCGAAATGGATCGCGGTGGGAAAGGAGAACCGGTGGATCGTCATCGCGTCCTCAGATGATCTCGAAGTAGCGCCGCCGCTCCCAGTCGGTCACGGCGTCGAGGGACTGGCGCCATTCCCAGTCCCGCGTGGCGGCGAAGTGCTCGACGAACGCATCGCCGAACCAGTCCCGCGCGAATCGCGAGTCGCGGAAGATGCGCGTCGTCTCCATGAGCGTGCGCGGCGCACGCGCGATGTCGTCGGCGCCCTGGTTGGTCCCGGTGATGGGCGGCGTGCCGAGCTTCAACTTGCGCTCGATGCCCGCGAGGCCTGCGGCGAGCACGGCCGCCGTCGCGAGGTAGGGATTCATGTCGGCGCCGGGGCAGCGCGTCTCGAGGCGCGTCGACTTGGGTGAGCCCACCAGCACGCGGAACGAGGCCGTGCGGTTGTCCACGCCCCACGTGGGCTTGACCGGCGCCCAGAATCCATCGACGAGCCGCTTGTACGAGTTCACGGTGGGCCAGTACATCGGTGCCAGCTCCAGCAAGTAGGCGAGCTGTCCCGCGAGGTAGCTCTCGAAGAGCTTCGACAATCCGCCGTGGCGGCCCTTCGGGTCGTGGAAGAGGTTCTTCCGCCCGTCGGTGAGGCTCTGGTGCAGGTGCCCCGAGCAGCCGGGGTAGCGCTCGCTCCACTTCGCCATGAAGCTCGGCATGATGCCGAAGCGCGCGCCGATCTCCTTGGCCGAGGCCTTGAAGAGCAACGCGCGATCGGCGGCCTCGAGCGCTCCGGTGAACTGGATCGCCGCCTCGGACACGCCGGGCCCGGTCTCGGTGTGCAGGCCCTCGATGGGCACGCGGAAGCGCTTGCACTCGTCCATGAGCGCGTTGAAGTACTCGCGGTTCGCGTTCATGCGCAGGAGCGAGTAGCCGAACATGCCCGGCGTGATCGGCTCCGGCGGCTGGCCGTTCTTCGCGGCCCACGTGGCGGGCGTCTCGCGGAAGTTGAAGAACTCGTACTCGGCGCCGATCATCGCCTCGAACCCCATCGCGCGCGCGCGCCCGAGCACGCGCTTGAGCGTCTGGCGGGGGCAGGCGGGATGGGGCGAGCCGTCGGCATTCACGAAATCGCCGAGGAAGAAGGGCACGTCCCCGTCCCAGGGGACGTTGCGGTACGTCGCGAGGTCGAGGCGCACCATCGCGTCGGGGTACCCGGTGTGCCAGCCCGTGAGCTGCGCGTTGTCGTAGGGTTGGTCGCCGGAGTCCCAGCCGAGCACCACGTCGCAGAAGCCGAAGCCGCCCTCGAGCGCGGAAAAGAACTTGTCGGGGTGCAGGTACTTGCCGCGCAGGACGCCATCGATGTCCGCGACGGCGACCTTCACCTTGTCGGGGGCCAGGCGCCGGATCGCGGCCGCCACGCCCTCGTCCCTCGGCTTTGCCATGGAGCCTCCATGCGGGAATGGCCCGTTCGACCGGGCGCGGCGCGGCCAGTTCGGCCGGGGGTCAGCGCGGCTGCGCGACATCGCCGCCCAGGTCGGGCCGCGCCTTGTAGATGCCGGTGGTGTCCACGAGGCGGCTGCGACGCAGCTTGCCCGCCTGCTCGAGCACCGGGTACGCCGTGCTGCAGAAGAACGAGTTGATGCGCCGCATGTCGCTGATGATGTCCAGGTGCAGCGAGCTCGTCTCGATCGACTGCACCGACTGGCCCGACAGGCGGTCGAGGTGCGTGTCGTGGTACTGGCGCTCGAGGTCGCGAAAGCGCTCCTTCTCCGCGAGCAGCTGCTGGGCGCTCTTCACGTCGCCGTTGAGGAACACCGACATGCCCAGGCGCAGGTTCGCCACCAGGCGCTCGTGCAGCTCGGCGATCTCGCGCATGCCCGCGTCCGAGAACGAGAGGCGATGCGCGATCTTCTTGTCGCGCAGGTCCTGGAGGATATGCTCCAGCAGGTCGCCCACGTGCTCCAGGTTGATCGTGAAGCTCATGATCTCGGCCCAGCGCCGGCTGTCGCGTTCGTCGAGCGCCTCGCGGCTGATCCGCGAGAGATAGAGCTTCACCGCCGTGTACAGGCGGTCCACGTCGTCGTCGAGGCGGATCATCGCGGCGACCTTCGACTCGTCGTTGGTCGCGACCACCTCGTTCATGCCGTGCAGCATCTGCTCGATGGTGTCGCCGATGCGCAGCGTCTCGCGCGCGGCGTTGGCGAGCGCGAGCGCGGGAGTGGAGATGGCGGCCGGGTCCAGGAAGCGCGGTTCGGTCTGCGGCACGCGCTCCGCGGCGAGCGGGATCATGCGCTCGACCAGCTGCGCCACGCGCCCGGTGAGCCAGAGGAAGAGGAGGGCCAGCGCCACGTTGAAGGCCACGTGGAAATAGAGGACCCCGCGGCGGACGTCGGGATCGATGCGCGCGAGCCACGAG
>DASRRY010000021.1:0-154942 GCA_035656735.1 Usitatibacter sp.
ATGAGCGGTTGCGCCGCCTTGGTGTCGAGCGCGCTGTAGATCACGACCTTGCCTTCCTTCTTCGCGGCCGCGACGGTTTGCGCGTAGTCGGCGGGATAGCCTGCGGGTACCTGCGCCAGGACGGAAAGGGAGAGCGAAGCCGCCAGGGCGGCAAGCATGGACAACGGTTTCACGGCATTCCTCCTCTTCTTGGAGGAGGAATATTACACCGCCCCTACAGCATCTTCATCGCGCGAGGCAGCCAGAGCGAGAGCTCCGGCCAGTAGGTCACGATCGCCAGGAACACGAGCATGGTGAGGAGCCACGGCATCACCGCCTTCGTGAGCTCCGTGATGCCGAGCTTCGAGATGCCGGAGGCGACATAAAGGTTGAGACCGACCGGCGGATGGCAGAGGCCCACTTCCATGTTGGCGTCGATGAGGATGCCCAGGTGCACCGGGTTGATCCCCAGGCTCACGGCGGCCGGATAGAGGATCGGCGCCATGATGAGGATGCAGGACGAGGGCTCCATGAAGTTGCCCGCCACCAGCAGCATGAGGTTGGCGATGAGCAGGAAGCCGACCCACCCCAGGTTCTCGCCCAGGAACCAGTGCGCGAGCGTGTTCGGGATGTTCTCGTTGGTGAGGATGAACGAGAAGAGCACCGCGTTCGTGATGATGTAGAGCAGCATCGCCGACATGTTGGCGCTGTTCAGCAGCACCTTCGGCACGTCGCGCATCTTCAGGTCCTTGTACACGAACACGGACACGAAGAAGGAATAGATCGCCGCCATCGCCGCCGCTTCCGTCGCGGTGAAGATGCCCGAATAGATGCCGCCGATGATGATCACGACCAGCATCAGGCCCCAGACGCTGCGCCGGAACGCGATCCAGCGCTCGCGCCAGGTGCGGCGCTGCATGCGCGGATAGTCGTTCTTGCGCGCGATCCACCACGTCACCGTGCAGAGCATGAACGTTAGCAGGATGCCGGGGAAAAGCCCCGCCACGAAGAGCGCCCCGATCGACGTGTTCGTCGCCACCGCGTAGATCACCTTCGGGATCGACGGCAGCATGAGGATGCCGAGCGAGCCTGCGACCGTGATCACGCCGGCACCGAAGCGCATCGGGTAGCCGTTGCGCACCATCTCGGGGAGCACGATCGAGCCGATCGCCACGACGGTCGCGACGCTCGAGCCGCAGACCAGCGCGAACATCGCGCAGGCGACGATGCCCGCGAGCGCGAGGCCCCCATGCAGGTGGCCCACGACCGACGTCGCGAAGTCGATCATCCGCCGCGCCACGCCGCCGTGCGTGAGGAAATTGCCGGCCAGGATGAAGAACGGCACCGCCATGATCTCGAACTTCTCGATGCCGGTGAAGAGCTTGAGGCCCACCGACTCGATCGGCACGTTCGTCATCGTGAAGAGGAACGTGAGGACCGTGAGGCCGAGCGCGATGGAGATCGGCATCCCGGTGAGCATCAGCGCGACCAGCAGCGCGAAGATGATGCCCGCGTTGCCCAGGGCCGCGATGCCGAGCAGCACCACCGCGATGATGACGACGGTCATCGTCGCGCGTTGCGTCGTCATCGGAACGTAGGTGACCGTGGCGCCGCTCATCGCATCGCTCCCACGGGCGCGGTGGCCGGCGCGATGCCGCCCGCCTCCTCCACGCCCTCGACGTGTGCCGCGTCATGGTGCGGCAGCTCGCCCGTGCGCCAGAAGCCCCACGCCACCTGCAGGAAGCGGAAGCACATGAGGTAGGAGCCGAGCGGGATCGCGAGGTACACGATCCACATGGGCGCCTCGAGGTCGGGCGACGTCTGGTCGGTGTGCGCCATGTCGAACACGAACTTGGCGCCCATGGTTCCCACGACGCCGGTGAAGAAGGCGCCGGCGAGGAGGCCGAACAGGATCGACACCAGCCGCCAGCGCGGCGGCAGCTTGTTCACCAGGACGTCCACGCCCACGTGGATGCCGGTGCGGACACCGTAGGCGGCGCCGAACTTCGCCATCCACACGAACATGTAGATGCAAAGCTCCTGCGCCCACGCGAGGTTGATCTTGAAGAGCGCGTCGTAGATCGCGTCGAAGTGGAACTTGGCGCTGAGGTCCAGCGCGTATCGATGCCCGACCGCCACGAAGATGAGCAGCGTGGCCCCCGCGATGAGGAAGGCGATGAGGAACTCCTCGAGCCGGTCGAGCACCTTCAGCATCGGGCGGTCCTCAGAGCTTCGCGGGGTCGAAGCCGGTCGCCTTGTAGATCGACTGGATGGTGTCCTTGCCCACGCGCCCCTCGGCCTCCTTGTGCACCTTGATCAGGACCTTCTTCCACTCGCGCTTCGCATCGGGCGACAGCTCCTGGATCGTGGTCTTCCCGCTCTTGCGCACGGCCTCGAGCGCGTCGTCGTTCTCCTTCTTGGCGATGTCGTTCGCATACTTGGTCGCATCCGCCATGGCGCCGTCGAGCGCCTTGCGCACGTCGGCGGGCAGCGCGTCCCAGAACTTCTTGTTCACGATCACCGCGTAGCCGAGATAGCCGTGGTTCGAGAGCGTGAGGTACTTCTGCACCTCGTACATCTTCTGCGTGTAGAGATTCGAAGGCGGGTTCTCCGTGCCGTCGACGACGCCCGTCTGCAGCGCCTGGTACACCTCCGAGAACGCCATCACCTGCGGGATCGCGCCCAGGGCGCGCATCTGCTCGTCGAGCACCTTCGAGGACTGGATGCGCATCTTGAGGCCGCGGAAATCGGAGACCTTCTGCAGCGGCCTGTTGGCGCTCATGTCCTTGAAGCCGTTGTCCCAGTAGGCGAGCCCGATGATGCCCTTGGACTCGAGCTTCTGGAACATCTGCTTGCCGACCGGGCCCTCGGTCACCTTGTGCAGCTCGTCGTAGCTGTCGAAGAGATACGGCAGGTCGAACACCTCGAACTCGCGCACGCCGAGCGGCCCGAACTTCGCGAGCGAAGGCGCCAGCATCTGCACGGAGCCCAGCGTGAGCGCGTTGATCTCCTCGTTGTCCTTGTAGAGCGTGCTGTTCGGGTAGACCTCGACCTTCACCTTGCCCTTGGTGCGCGACTCGGCGAGCTCCTTGAACTTGAGCGCCGCCTTGCCCTTGGGCGTGTTCTCGGCGACGACATGGCTGAACTTGATGACGATGGGCGATTGCGCGAAGGCGGGCGCAAGCGGCAGCGCGGCCGCGAGGGCTGCGGCCAGGAATTGGCGGCGAAGCATGGGAGACCTCCTTGAGTGGTGCGGGGATTGTAACGCCGTTGCGTACGGGGCCGCCCTCAGGGCTCCCCGGGCTTGAACGGCGGCTCCTTCCCGGGCGGCACGTCCTGCTCGGCCATGGCGAGCAGCATCGCGACGCAGATGTAGGTTCCGGCGACCGCGGTGAGGTCGACCACCTGTTGCTCGCCGCCGAGGAGCCGCTTCGCGCGCTCGAAGGTCGCATCGGACACCGCATGCTCACGCGTGAGCTGGGTCACGAAATCGTAGACCGCCTCCTCTTCCGGTTTCATGGCGCAGGGCCGCTGGTCCTTCTTGAGCTGAGCCACGATGTCCGGCGAAAGCCCGGCCTTGATCGCGATCGGCGCGTGCGCGAACCACTCGACCTGCGAGCGCCACTGGCGTCCCACGATGAGGATGGCCATCTCGTTCAGGTGCAGCGGCACCGACGTTTCCCAGCGCAGGTAATGCAGCAGGTCGAACATGCGCTGGCCGAGGACGGGACTGCGCAGGAGCGGGTTGTACGGGCCGCCGATGCCGACGCTGGAGACCTTCATCACCTGGTCGCCCAGCGGGCGCTGGTTCGCATTGAGCTCCTCGAGCTGGAGCTGGGGAAAGCGCGGGGTTTTCATGGAGGCGAAGGATACGCCCGCGCCCGGCCCATGCGACAATCGCCGCCCTACATGACGGTGGTCCATCTCCCGGGAGGCAACATGAACCGTTCCATGCGCATCGCCGCCGCAGTGGTCGTTGTCGCCGCACCCGCCGCCCTGGCCGCCGACATCGAGGCGGGACGCGCGAAGGTCGCGACCGTGTGCGCCGCATGCCACGGCGCCAACGGCGTGAGCGTGAGCGACGCCATCCCGAACCTCGCCGCGCAACGCGCCGGCTACATCGAGGCGCAGCTCAAGGCGTTGAAGGACGGCACACGCAAGAACCCCATCATGAATGCCATGGCGTCGCAGCTCTCCGCGGAAGAGATCGCGAACGTCGCGGCTTACTTCGCCTCCCTGCCTGGGGCACCGACCGCCGCGAAGTCGCAGCTCCTCGCGAACGTGGCGAAGTCGAGCGTGCGCTTCCCCGAGGGATACGCGTCGAGCTTCACCAAGTACCACACGATCGACTTCCCCCAGACCAAGCAGGTGCGCTACTACTTCGCGAACGAGCAGGCGGTGAAGGCGGCGAAGGCGGGCCAGCCGCTGCCGGACGGCTCCGTGATTCTCGCGGAAGTGCATTCCGCCAAGCTGGACGCGCAGGGCGAGCCCGTACGCGGCGCCGACGGCTTCTTCGCGCCCGACAAGCTGGTCGCCTACACCGCGATGGCACGCGACGCCGGATGGGGCGACGGCATTCCGGAAATGCTGCGCAACGAGAACTGGAACTACGCCGTGTTCACCGCGGCGAAGGAGCCGCGCGCCGGCGTGAACCAGGCCGAATGCCTCGGATGCCACAAGCCGATGGACAAGGCGAGCTACACATTCACCCTGAAGGAGCTCGCGGCCGCGCGCTGAATGGACCGGTGGGCAAAACACCGCGATATATTTGCGCAAAGTAGGACGGCGCCGACATACACGGACCCCACTCCGGCTGGGACACTTGCGGCTCGCTAATCGAGAGCATTCCGGCATGTCGCTTCATCCGAGTGAACCCCATATGACCGCCACGACGTGGCTGAGTCGGCTCGAGGACGCGGAGAGCGTGGCCGAAGTGGTCGGTGCCGCACGGGACTTCCTGGCGACGTTCACGCCGTTCGAGATGAACGCCCTCCCGGCCGGGTGCCGTCCGCCCGCGAAGATCGTCGACGGCGAAGACATCTCTTCCTACGCCTTCGACCTCATCCGCCACGAATGCAGCAGGGAGGACGAGGTCGCGGCTCTCATCCATCGCCTGGCCCATTTCTTCTCGAAGGCGTCCATCCGCCTCTCGCACATCAGCGCCTTCGAGAAGTCGCTGGATGCGGGCGAGGCGCGCGAATCGACGGCCTGACGCGGCGCGATCACGCTTCGCGCACGGCGTCCCCGCTCCCCGTATACCAGTCGCGCGTGCGATTCACGATGCGCACGACGAGCAGCATCACCGGCACCTCGATCAGGACGCCCACGACCGTGGCCAGCGCCGCGCCCGACCCGATGCCGAAGAGGCTGATCGCGGCCGCGACGGCGAGCTCGAAGAAATTGCTGGCGCCGATAAGGGCCGACGGGCATGCGATCGAGTGCTTCTCGCCCAACGCGCGGTTGAGCCCATAGGCCAGGGACGCGTTGAAGAAGACCTGCAGCAGGATCGGGACGGCGAGGAGCGCGATCACGGCAGGCTGTCGCAGGATCGCTTCGCCCTGGAAAGCGAACAGCAGCACCAGCGTCGCGAGCAACGCCACGATGGACCACCGCGCGAGCGCGCGCCCGGCGCGCTCGAACGCCGTCTCGCCCTTGGCCAGCAGCAGGCGCCTGAGAACTTGCGCGAGGACGACCGGGATCGCGATGTAGAGCACGACCGAGGTCAGCAGCGTTTGCCACGGCACGGTGATGCTCGAGATGCCCAGCAGCAGCCCCACGATGGGCGCGAATGCAAAGATCATGATCGTGTCGTTCAGGGCCACCTGCGAGAGCGTGAAGAGCGGATCGCCATTCGAGAGGCGGCTCCATACGAAGACCATCGCGGTGCAGGGCGCCGCGGCAAGCAGGATCAGCCCCGCGATGTAGCTGTCGACCTGCTCGGCAGGCAGCCACCGCGCGAAGAGATGCCTCAGGAAAAGCCACGCGAGGAACGCCATGGTGAACGGCTTCACCAGCCAGTTCACGAAGAGCGTCACGCCGATCCCGCGCACGTGGTTCCTCACCTCGTGCAACGCGCCGAAGTCGACCTTCATCAGCATCGGGACGATCATGATCCAGATGAGCAGGCCGATCGGGAGGTTCACGCGGGCGATCTCCATTTGCCCGATGGCCTGCGCGATTCCGGGCGCCGCTTGCCCGAAGGCGACCCCGGCCACGATGCAAAGCGCGACCCAGGCCGTGAGGTAACGCTCGAAGCGGCTCATGGCCGCCACGGGCACGCCGCGGGCGCTAGCGCTCACCGATTTGCCGCAGGCTCTGCTGCATGGAGAGGCGATCGAGCTTCCCGAGCGGCAAGGCGACCAGGAGCTCGATGCGGCGACGCAGCACATTCATCGCTTCCCTGAAGGCCGCCCTCTTCTTCTCGTCCTCGCCCTCGACCGCGGCCGGGTCGGCGACACCCCAATGCGCGGTCGTGGGCTTCCCGGGCCACACGGGGCAAGCCTCTTTCGCCGCGTTGTCGCAGACCGTGATGATGAAATCGAATGCGGGCGCGCCGGGCCGCGCGAAATCGTCCCAGCTCTTGCTGCTCAAGTCGGACGTCGGCATGCCCGCGGACTGGAGCGCCTTGAGCGCCCAGGGATTGACGCTCCCATTGGGGTGGCTGCCCGCCGAGAAGGCGCGAAAGCGGCCCCGGCCGAGGTGGTTCATCATCACCTCGGCCATGATGGAGCGGGCCGAGTTGCCGGTGCAGAGGAAGAGGATGTTGTAGGTCTTGTCGTTCACGATCAGCCGCAACAGCTTGCCTTCTGCACCTTGTCCGCCTGGACGGCAGGCGCGCAGCACTGGCCTTTCGCGGCCTGCTTCGTCTCGCCGTGGTAGAACGGCACGGTGCCCAGGCTGTGGAACGATTCCCACGGCACACCCGCCGGATCGGTGACCCAGTACTTGTCGGACCGCGCATAGCAGCAGGACACGTTCTTCTCTTCCGTGACGCCCGCATCCGCGGCCTGCAGCCTCGCATGGATCTCGTCCAGCTCCGACGCGTCATCGACCTGGAAGCCGAGGTGGTTGATGCCGGCCGCCTCGCCGCGCTGCGAGATCGCGAAATTCACGCGCGGATCCTCGAGCATCCACTTCGCGTAGTCGTCCTTCACGACGCTCGGCTCCGCGCCGAACATCGTCGAGTAGAACCGGATGCCTTGCTTGAGGTCGGGCACGGCGACGTGCACGTGGAATCGCTTCATTTCGATGCTCCTGTCTTCGAGATGCCGCGCCGGGCGCGACGGGTGGGCTTGCATCCGCTGCCGCAGTCGACACCATCGCGCGCGCAGCAGTTTTCGCTGAGGTAGGCGAGCAGGCCGTTCATGCGCTCGTAGTTGGCCGAGTAGTAGACGAAGCGCCCTTCCTGCCTCGATCTCACGAGGTCCGCATGGGCCAATTCCTTGAGGTGGAAGGACAGCGTGGCCGGCGCGACATGCAACGACGCGCCGATCTCGCTCACGGCGAGGCCGGTCGGCCCTGCCTCGACGAGCATGCGGTAGATGAGGAGCCGCGACTCCTGCGCGAGCGCGGCGAGCGACGTGACGGCGAGCCTGGAGTCCATGATTCGATATTACTCGAATCGTCGAACTTTGCAAGCCTCCTTGCGAGCGCTGGTTCGGCCGGCTGGCGCCGCCGCCCCTCACCATTTGCGCTCGGCGCTTACTCCCTCGCCCGTCGACGAAACGGAAGGAGCTCGCGAAGCCTGGCCTCACGCAGCAAGAGGCCGGCCCAGAGGACGCCTCCTACGTAGGTACCGAAGAGCACATGGCTGAGGAGCGGGCTTCCTATCCTTGCGTGAGCCGCTACCTTGCCACCGAGATAGGCAGTCAGAAGTACGGCGCCCAGCAGTGCCGTCCTCGGCCAGGCATATAGTGCCGTGCAGGCAAGTAGCACCAATCCAAGAGGGATTGTGCTGCCCGCGGACCATCCAATCCGTGATGTCGCCTCCATTACGGCGGGTGCCTGAAGAAGCTTCATTGTGGCGTCCATCAGCATGAACAGGACCACGAGGACGCTCAGGCAGATTCCGACCGGACGTTGCCACTTTGGCAAGCCAATCGACGTTTCGCCGGTCATGATCGGGGCCCCCCCGATGCATTCTTCCCCTTCGACTTGGCCGAAGGCGAGGCGCCTTTCAGGACGGCGACGATCGCCATGGCGTGGCCACGCCCCAAGCCGAAATCGTCCTTGAGCCACTGAACGATCTCTCCCGCCTTGACGCCATTCCTGAGCCTGCCCTCCTCCGTAAATCGTTTCGCTTCCGCGAGGCGGCGAAACTCGTCCGGTCCTTTGCCCGTCTTCGCCTCGATGTTGTCGAGATACGCCTGAAATGTCATTTGGATTGTCCTTTCTGTCTCGACTCTACCTCGTATCCGATATAGCGTACTATATCGAATATGAAAGTCGATGGGAGGCGGCGGTATTCCTCGCCCGTTCGGGATCAGGCGGCCGACGCAACCAAGGCTCGCGTGCTCAAGGCAGCAAAGGATATGTTCACACGCTCGGGTATTGATCGCGTGACGATCTCGAAGATCGCCATCAGGGCGAACGTCTCGGTCCCCACTGTGTATGCCTTGTATAAGTCGAAGGAAGGCATCCTGCGAGCGTTGATGACCACAGCCTTGTTCGGGCCGGCGTTTCAGGCGGCGCATGCGGCGCTTTCCGGTGTGACCGACCCGATCCGGCTGATCACGCTGACCGCGGAGGTTGCCAGGCGGATCTACGAAGGGGAGAGCACCGACCTTGGATTGATGCGGGGGCTATCTGCATTCTCCCCAGCGCTTAGAAAGATCGAGCAGGAGTTCGAGACGCTAAGACTCGAGATGCAGGAGGACCGCATCGACCGGCTCTTCGCGGACGCAAAGGCAAATCCCGACCTCTCGAAGGAGGAGGCGCGACGCATTCTCTGGATGTATACCAGCCGAGACATCTACCGCATGCTGGTGCAGGAAGGAGGCTGGACGCCGGATCAATACCAGGAATGGTTGGCAAGGACGCTGGTCACCAATCTTGTCGCCGTCGCCCCGAGTCGACAAAGGCCGCGAGGCCGCTAACAGAAGCGGCAGGTCCTTCTGCCCGAGCGCTGCATGAGATAATTCCCCCGCAGCGCCCCGGTAGCTCAGTGGATAGAGCAGCCCCCTCCTAAGGGGCAGGTCGCACGTTCGATTCGTGTTCGGGGCGCCATCGATTCTCGCCGACGACAAGGATCGCGCGATGTTAAGGAAGACTTTCCTCATCTTGTGCCTCGCCCTCCCGCTCGCCGCGGCCGCCGCGAAGATCTATCCCGATCCGGCTCGAGCTGTCGCGGACATCTCTGCAGCCGTGAAGCAGGCGCGGCTCGAAGGCAAGCGCGTCCTCGTCGACTTTGGAGGCGATTGGTGCACCGATTGCAAGGTGCTCGACGTGAACCTTCGGAAGCCGGAAAACGCGGCCCTCCTGGCGCGGCGATTCGTGATCGTGCACGTGAACGTGGGCGAGACCGGCATCGCGACGAACTTCGACGTCGCGAAGCGATACGGGATCCCGCTCGAGAAGGGTGTGCCTGCCCTCGCCGTGCTCGAGCCGAATGGGCGCGTCGTCCATGCGCAAAGGGCGGGCGAGTTCGAGAACATGCGCGCGATGGACCCGGCGTCGGTTCATGACTTCCTCGTCCGCTGGGAAGGAACGCGGTAGGCGACCGGTCGATCGCATCGCTTCGCCCCCCGTTTCCTGCATTTCGTCGCCTTCCCCTCGCAACGCTCGCCGGCGGTCCCTAAAGTAGCACCATCAAAACGACAACCAGGAGCTGCACATGGTCGCGGCCTGCCGGATCCTGCTTCTGTTGGCGTGCATCGCCTGCGCCGGCGGCGCATTCGCCGACCCGGAAGGGGCCACTACGCCCCACGTCCAGATCGGCGGCGAGGTGAGGATCACCGAGGCCGTGGACGGCCCGTTGCGCGTGCTGGCCGGCGACGTGACCGTCGACGCGCCGGTGAACGGCAGCGTGAAGATCGCCGGCGGCAACGTGAAGCTGGGTCCCGGCGCGGTCGTCTCGGGCGATGTCTCGATCGCGGGCGGCAACGTCGCGGTCGAAGGCACGATCAACGGCCGGTTGCGCGCAGCGGGCGGAAACGTTCGCATCGACGGGCCCGTGGCTGGAGGCGCATCCATTGCCGCGGGGACGCTCGAGCTCGCGCCGAAAGCCCGCATCGACGGCCCGCTCCGGTTCCATGGCGGCGAGTTGCGTCGCGATCCGGCGGCACAGGTCACGGGCGGCATCGAGCACGAGCGCGGCGGCTGGCCCCGGCATCGCGAGAAAACCGCCGTCGAGCGCTTCATGCATGGATGGGTCTGGAGCGTGGGCCTCATCCTGCTCGCGGGAATCATTGCCGCCGCGATGCCGGGCGCCTCGCAACGCCTGGCGCTCGAGCTGCGTGAGCGCCCGTGGATCACGGCGCTCGTCGGGTTACTCGCATTGATCACGCTGCCGATCGCGTCCGTGCTGATGATGATCACGATCATCGGCATTCCCATCGGCATCCTTGCGCTGATCGGCTACGCGATGCTCCTGCTCCTCGGATACGTGTGGGTCGCTGTCGTTGTCGGGGGCATGCTGCTCGACCGCGTGAAGCCGGAGATGGCGGCGCGAACGGCATGGCACGCCGTGGCGGCGGCGCTCGCCATGCTGGCGCTAGCGGTCCTGGTTCGCGTGCCGTGGGTCGGCGGCTTCGTCAAGCTCACGGCCCTCGCTGTCGGCGTGGGGATGATCGTGGCGGTGGCGGTGCGGCTATCGCGGCCGGCCGGCCCGCCCACGCCTTCCATGCCGTAGAAACTCAGCTCTTGTTGTTGACCATTCGCCATGCCTGCTCCGGCGCCGGCGGAAGCTTGTCCATGTGCTTGAGGAACAGCGCGAGCGTCCAGATCTCCTGGTCGCTCAATGTGCCCTTCCACGACGGCATGCCGGTCCAGCGGATGCCATGCTGGATCTTCCAGAAGGATTCGCTCTCGGGATCGTCCTCCACGCCCTCGGTTGCAAGCTGCGGAGGGCGCGGGTACAGCCCCTTGGCGACCGGCGATGCCGAAGCGTCTCCGGCCGCGGTGCCGTGGCAGATCGCGCAGTGCTCGCCGTACAAGCGGATGCCGGCCAACAAGTTGTCGTCCGTGAGAGCGACCGGGTTGGGCCGATCGGGCGCTTCGCGCTTGAGCGTCGCGTGCAGCGACGTCCGGGCGGCCCACGTCTCGATTGCGCCGGGCGTCGCGTCGGCGTTTGCCGGGACGATGCCGGCACGCAATATCAGGTAGCCGCCGAGCAATGCGGCGACGACCGCGGCAAGAACGCCGAGCACGAAACCCTTGAACATCGCCGCTCCTCGAGCTGGGAAATTGCGGGTTACTTTACGCCAGGGACGGGAATCGGCAACGCGCAGGCGTGCCGGTCCGCCCGGATGACGGCGCCCGCCGGAAATCGGTCACACTGGGAGGATGCCACCGCCAAAGAGCAGCGCAGAAGAACGCAGGAAGGGCGGCCTCGCAATCCTGAAGGGCCTGATTCCCTTCCTGGTTCCCTACAAACCCCGGTTCCTGATGGCGGGCGTGGCCCTCGTGGTGGCCGCCAGCGCCACGCTCGCGATCCCGTATGCGTTCAAGCAGATGATCGACCTGGGCTTCGGGGCCGCCGGCTCGAAGAGCATCCGGCACGTCGATCTCTATTTCCTCGCGCTCTTCGCCGTGGCGAGCGTGCTCGCCGTCGCGACCGCGGCGCGGTTCTATACGGTCTCCTGGCTGGGGGAGCGCGTCACCGCGGACATCCGCAACGCCGTCTACAGCCATGTCGTCACGCAAAGCCCGCAGTTCTTCGAGGTCACGCGCAGCGGCGAGGTGCTCTCGCGCCTGACGACCGACACGACGCTCATCCAGTCGGTCGTCGGCACCAGCATCTCGATGGCGTTGCGCAACGCGCTGCTCTTCGCCGGCGGCCTGGCGATGATGTTCGTCACGAGCGTGAAGCTCTCGTCGATCATCATCGTGTTGCTCGTCGTGGTGGTGCTGCCGATCATCCTGTTCGGGCGCCGCGTGCGCAGGCTGTCGCGCGACTCGCAGGACCGCATCGCCGATGCCTCCGCCATGGCGGGAGAGATCCTCAACGCGATGCCGACCGTGCAGGCCTTCACGCACGAGACCATCGAGGCGGAGCGCTTCCGCGCCTCCGTCGAGCGCGCGTTCGGCACCGCGACACGCCGCATCCGGGCGCGCTCCCTGCTGACACTCGTCGCCATATCGCTGGTGTTCGGGGCGATCGTCTTCGTTCTGTGGCTGGGTGCGCACGCCGTCATGCGGGGCACCATGACCGGCGGGGACCTGGGTCAGTTCATCCTTTATTCCGTCATCGTGGCGGGCGCCGTGGGAGCGCTCAGCGAGGTGCTGGGCGAGGCGCAACGAGCCGCGGGTGCGACCGAGCGCCTGATGGAGCTCATGGCGGTGCGCTCGCCCATCCAGTCGCCCGCGAACCCGCTCGTGCCTCCACAGCGGACGAAGAACGGGGCTGCGCTCGTGCTGACCGACTTGACCTTCAACTATCCGTCGCGTCCGCAGTCGCCGGCGCTGTCGCGGCTTTCCCTCGCGGTGCAGCCCGGCGAGACCGTGGCCGTGGTCGGACCATCCGGCGCCGGCAAGACCACGCTCTTCCAGTTGCTGCTGCGCTTCTACGATCCCCAGGAAGGCTCGATCGCGCTCGACGGCGTCGACATCCGCCGGCTCGACCTGCACGCGCTGCGCGATGCGATCGGCATCGTGCCGCAGGACACGGTGATCTTCGCCGCCAGCGCCATGGAGAACATCCGCTATGGGCGCGTCGATGCGACCGACGAGGAGATCATCGCCTGCGCGAGGATGGCCGCGGCCGACGAATTCATCGAGAGGCTGCCGGAGGGCTATGGATCCTTCCTGGGCGAGCGCGGCGTGCGGCTCTCAGGGGGGCAGCGCCAGCGCATCGCGATCGCACGCGCCCTGCTGAAGAACCCGCCGCTGCTGCTGCTCGACGAGGCGACCAGCGCGCTCGACGCCGAATCGGAGCGCCTGGTGCAAGGCGCGCTCGAAGCCGCGATGGCGGGGCGCACCACGCTCGTCATCGCGCACCGGCTCGCGACCGTGCAGCGCTCCGACCGCATCATCGTGATGGACGAGGGCCGCATCGTGGAGACCGGCACGCATGCGTCGCTGGTCGCGCTGGGCGGCATCTACTCCAGCCTCGCGGCGCTGCAATTCCACTCGATCGGCCAGACGGACCTGGGCTGAGAGCTCCGAACCGAATTTCTGCCCCAGCTCCGGGTCCTGGCGAGTCATCGCCCGCGCCGCCTTTGCAGCCGCGACTGCAGGCGCTGCAGCAACGCGTCGATCGCGAAGCCCACGATGCCGATCGCGATCATCCCCGACATGACGATCGACGTGCTGATGCTCGCTTGGCCCTTCACGAGCAGATAGCCGATCCCGCTCGAGGCGACGATGAGCTCGGCGCCGACCAATGACTGCCACGCGAGCCCGGCGCTCACCCGCAGTCCCGCGACGATGGAGGGAATCGATGCCGGCAGCAGCACCTCCGTCATGATCTGCCAGTTGCGCGCGCCCAGCGTGCGCGCCGCCTCGATGAGGTGGGGCTCGACGTAGCGCGCACCGCGATAGGTGTTGATGACGCACGGCGGAAACGCTCCCGTGAAGATCACCAGGACCGGCCCGCCGATGCCCGTGCCGAACCAGAGCGCCGCGAAGGGCACCCACGCGATGGGCGCCACGAAGCGCAAAGCGTCGAAGAGTGGTGCCACCACCAGGTCGAGCACGCGGAACCACCCCATCGCGAGGCCCAGCGGCACGCCGATCGCGACCGCCAGGCCGAAGCCCAGGCCGAACCGGACGAACGAGGACAAGAGGTGCTGTTGCAGCGTGTAGCCCACGAACGGCTGGTGCGTGAGCTCGACGAACTTTCGCGCGACGGTCCATGGCGGCGGCAGGAACTCGGCGGGCGCGAGCCCCGCGACGGAGGCGAGGCTCCAGATGCCGAAGAACGTCGCGAGCCCCGCCAGGCCCCACAGCAACAGCTCCCCCGTCGTCATCCGCTCGCGCAACCTCACGCGGACCTCCACGGCATCGCGCGCGTTTCGATCCAGCCGAGGATGAGCGTCATGACGCCACCCGCGACCGCGACCGAAAGCATGCCCACCACGATCATCGCCGGGTAGATGTCGAGCCCGGCCTGGTAGAGCACGTGGCCGAGCCCGACGATCGCGCCGATGAGCTCGCCCGCCACGAGCGTGGTCCAGCACGCCTGGAGCGAAAGCCTGAGCCCGGTGAAGATGAGCGGCAGCGCCCCGGGCACGAGCACCTCGCGCACGAACTTCGGCCCGCGCACACCGAGCGAGCTCGCCGCCTCGATGAGATGGGGCTCGATGGTGCGCACGCCGGTGTAGCTGTTGATGACGGCGGGGACGAAGGCGGCGAACCAGATCACGAGCACCTTCGCCGCGTCGCCCAGGCCGAGCCATACGATCGCGAGCGGAATCCACGCGAGCGGCGGGATCGGACGGATCAGCAGGAACACCGGGTTCACGAACGCCTCGGCGCGCCAGCTCCAGCCCATCCACATGCCGAGCGGAACGCCGATGGCGACCGCCGCGGCGAATCCCATCAGCACCAGCAGGCTGCTGTGGAGGAAGTGCTGGTGCAGCCGTCCGTCGGCGTAGCCATCGACCACGATCTGGCGCAGCGCATCCCACACCTCGCCCGGCGTCGGGAAGTAGATCGCCGGGATGAGGTGCGTGACGGACGTGGCGAGATACCAGGCCACGGCCAGCCCGGCGAACGTCGCCGCGCCGGCCGCGAGCCTCGAAAGCGCCCCCTGCCCGCCTCCCACGAATGCCGCGCCGTCAGTCCGCGCTGCTGTCGGCGAAAGCCTTGAGCTTCGGGTCCGCCGCGACCATCTTCATGTACTTGTCGGTCACGTACTCCGACGCCGGCTGCACCTTCTGGATCGTGCCCACGCTCTTCAGGAATTCCTGGATCTGCGTCATCCACTGGTCCACCTTCGACGGCCCGTGCGAGCGGTCCATGATCTTCAGGTGCTGCTCGAGGTCGAACACCGGACGCGTGTCGAACTCCTTCTGCATCGACGCCTCCGAGATGGTGACGCCCCCGACCTCGTAGAACTTCTTCATCATCGCGATCGCCTCCGGCCGGTGCGCGTTCATCCACTTCTGCGCGTGCAGGTACACGGCGAGGTATTTCGCGACCTCCTGCGGATGCTCCTTGGCGTACTCGGCGCGAACCACGAGCGCGCCGGGAATCACAACGCCCGCCTCCTTCCCGGAGCAGATCACCTTCGCGCCGGCCTTCTCCTCCAGCGTGTAGATGTTGGGCGCCCAGAGGCCGCCCAGCTCCACGTTGTTCGAGGACATGGCCGAGATCACCTCCGCCTGCCCCATGCTCTTCATGGTGACGTCGGCCTTCTTGAGCCCCGACTTGGCGAGGCACTTCTGCACCGCGTAGTCGCCGGTGGAGTTGGCGGTGAGGGCGATGGTCTGCCCCTTGATCGACGCGGGGTTCTTCTCGAAGGCGGCGGCCTTGTCCTTCGTCGCCATGAGCGCGTTGCCGGCCGACTCGTCGTTGGTGAGGCCGATGGTGAGGAGGTTGTAGCGCGCGGCGCCCAGCTCCGCGGGCACCGAGCCCGTGCCGCCCACGTCCCAGGAGCCCGAGGCCGAGGCCGCGATCTGCGGCACGCCCGCGGGGAAAGTCGAGAACGTCGGCTTGAGGCCCACTTTCGCCCACCAGCCCTTCTCCGTAGCCACGTAGTACGGCAGCGACCAGTAGAGCGCGGGCTGGTAGCTCACCTTGATTTCCGTTTGCGCCTGGACCACCGTGGCGCCGAGCGTGAGCGACGCCAGCGCCAGCATCGTGCGAGCCGTCTTCTTCATGGACTCCTCCTGTTGTGGAACGACGTGAAGCTGCTTCAGTTCGCGTTCAGCGCCTGCTGCTCGCGCAGGAGGCGCCAGATCCGGGTGCGCAGATGGACGAACGACTCCTCGTCCATCACGTCCTCGATGCGTTCGTGCCGGTCCCAGCTCTCGCGCTTGCGCACCCCGGCGACGTCGATGATCTCGCCGACCTTGCCGGGGCGGCGGCTCATCACCACGACGCGATCGGCAAGGTACACCGCCTCCTCCACCGCGTGGGTGATGAAGAGCACCGTGCGCGGGCTCACGCGCGAGAGCTTGATGAGCTCCTCCTGCATGACGACCCGCGTCTGGGCGTCGAGCGCGCCGAACGGCTCGTCCATGAGCAGCACGTCGGGGTCGAGCACGTAGCTTCGCGCGATCGCCACGCGTTGCTGCATGCCGCCGGAGAGCTGGTGCGGGAACGCGCTCTCGTAGCCCTGCAGCCCCATGAGCTCGATGTAGCGGCCGATGCGTGCCTTGCGCTCCGCGGCGGGCACGTGCGCCGCGCGCAATCCGAAGTCGATGTTCTCGGTCACCGTCTTCCACGGGAAGAGCGCGAACTGCTGGAAGACGACCGAGCGGTCGGGACCGGGCCCCTTCACCGGATTGCCGCCCACGGTCACCGTCCCCGAGGTGGGAAACTCCAGGCCCGCCGCCAACCGCAGGCACGTCGTCTTGCCGCATCCCGACGGGCCCACGATCGCCACGAATTCCCTCGAGCGCACCTCGAACGAGACGTCCTCGAGCGCGGGAAATTCGCGGCCGTCGCGGCGGAAGCGCCGGCCCACGCGGTCGAACACGATCGTGCTCACGCGGGCCTCAGCAGGATCTTCGCCGCGGGCGTGCGCCCCTGGTCGAGATCCTGGAACGCGCGGTCGCCTTCGGAGAGCGGCCGCTCCTCGACCCATGCCAGGTCGCCGAAGGCGCCCTCGTGGAGCGCCACGGCCGCCGCGCGCAGGTCGGCCGTCGAGTACGTGTAGACCCCCGCCAGCGTGATCTCGGCGAGCGTGAGCTTGCGCATGTCGATCTCCGAGGCCCAGTCCCCGAGACCCACATGCACGAAGACGCCGCCCGGCTTCACCGCCGCGAGCGCCATCGCGCGCGTGGCCTTCATGCCGACGGCGTCGATGACGAGCTCGACCGAATTCGCGGCCGGCGCCTGCATCGCGGGATCGAACGTCTCCCCGGCGCCTGCACGCTCGGCCGACGTGCGGCGCAACGGATTGGTCTCCGCGATCCGTACATGGCGGCATCCGTAGTGGGCCAGCAGCAACGCGGCGAGGAGCCCGATCGCGCCGCCGCCGATCACGAGGACGCGGCACTCGGGGATCGGGCGCGCGAGCAAGCGCGTCGCGGTATTGAGCGCATGGAGGGCGGTCGCCGCGGGCTCGGTCAGCGCCGCGGCGCGCGAGGACATGCCTTCCGGAAGCTCGATCACGCTCGATGACGCCGTGGTGACCAGCTCCGCGAAGCCGCCCGCGCGCGTCATGCCGATCATGGTGCGGTTCGAGCACAGGTTGTTGCGGCCCTGCACGCAATACTCGCAGTGGCCGCAGGTGATGAGCGGGTTGACCGTGACTCGCTGTCCCTTTCCCGGCCCGTCGAGGATCTCGCCCGCGAGCTCGTGGCCGAGGATGAGCGGCGGCACGCGCCGCGGATCGTGCCCGTGATACGCGTGCATGTCGGAGCCGCAGATGCCGACGGCATCGACCCGGATCAGCACCTCGCCGGCGCCGCACGCGGGAGCCGGCTCGTCGCGATAGGACATCCGCTTCGTGCCGGTATAGACGAGCGCCTTCATCTCAGCCCGCGGTGAACCCGCCGTCGACGAAGAGCGTCTGGCCGGTCACGTAGTCGGAGGCGCGGCTCGCGAGGAAGAGCACCGTGCCCCACAGGTCCCCGGGCTCGCCGTTGCGCTTGGCGAACGTGCGGTCGGCGAGCTGCGACCAGCGCTGCGCGTCGCCCGCGAGCGCCGCCGTGAGCGGGGTCGCGAAGAACCCGGGCGCGATCGCGTTGGCGTTCACGCCGTGGCGCGACCAGGCCTCGGCCTGCGCGCGCGTGAGCTGCATGAGGCCGCCCTTCGAGGCGCCGTAGGGCGCGCCGTTCATGAACGCGCGCACCGACTGCAGCGACGCCACGTTGATGATGCGGCCCCAGCCGCGCCCGATCATGCCGGGGGCGAGCGCCTGCGCGAGGAAGAACGGCGCGTCGAGGTTGATGCGCATCGTGGCGTCCCAGTCTTCGTCGGTCACGTCGAGGATCGGCTTGCGCGGGTTGACGCCTGCCGCGGACACGAGGATATCCGGAGTGCCGAACGGGCGCGAGGCTTGCCGCGCGCATTCGCGCAGCGCCGCGCGATCGGCGAGATCGGCGGCGAGCGCTTCGGCGCGCCCGCCCGCGCCCTCGATTTCGGACCGCACGTCGGCCAGCTCCGCCGCGCGCCGCGCGACGAGGATCACCGCCGCACCCGCCGAGGCGAGTGCCACGGAGATGCTGCGCCCGAGCCCGGAGCTCGCGCCCGTCACCACGGCCACGCGTCCGCCGAGGTCGAAGAGCTCCTTCACGGGCACCGGGTCAGCCCTCCACCGGCGTGCCGATGTCGAACCGCTCGCCGGGGAAGTACTTCGCGAGCCGGTCGTCGGCGGTGCGCGCGTGGGCCTCCATGCCCTCGAGCCGCGAGATGCGCGCCGTGACCTGGGCGATGTCGCGATTGGCGTCCCGCGTCATGCGCTGCCACGTCACGGTCTTCAGGAACTTGTGCACCGACAGTCCGCCGGAATAGCGCGCGGCGCCCTTGGTGGGCAGGATGTGGTTCGGGCCCGAGGTCTTGTCGCCGAAGGCCACCGTCGTCTCCTCGCCCAGGAAAAGCGAGCCGTAGCACGTGAGGCGCGCGAGCCACCAGTCGAGGTCGCGGGCGTGGACCTCGAGATGCTCGGGAGCATAGCGGTCCGACGCCTGCGCGATCTCCTCGAGGGACTCGGAGAACACCACCTCGCCATAATCGCGCCACGCCGCCCCCGCCGCGTCGCGCGCCGTGGGCGGCAGCTTCCCGATGTACTCCGGCACGAGGCGCATCGCCTCCTGCGCGAGCCCGCGCGACGTGGTCATGAGCCATGCCGGCGATTCGTGTCCGTGCTCGGCCTGCCCCACGAGGTCCGAAGCCACGATGTGGGGATCGGCCGAATCGTCGGCGATGATCGCCACTTCCGAGGGCCCCGCGAACACGTCGATGCCCACCCGGCCGAAGAGCATGCGCTTGGCCTCCGCCACGAACTTGTTGCCGGGGCCCACGATGATGTCCGCGGGCTTCCCGGTGAAGAGCCCGTTGGCCATCGAGGCGATGGCCTGCACGCCGCCCAGGGTCATGATGGTGTCCGCACCCGCGGCCTTCATGGCGAAGAGCACGTGGGGATGGATTCCTTCGCCGCGGAATGGCGTCGAGCACGCGACCACGAACGGCACGCCGGCGGCCTTCGCCGTCGCGATCGCCATGTAGGCCGACGCGATATGGGCATAGCGCCCGGTGGGCACGTAGCAGCCGGCCACGTTCACCGGAATGAGCCGCTGTCCCGCGACGAGCCCGGGATTCACCTCGATCGAGAACTCGCGCGTCGATTCGCGCTGCGCCTCGGCGAAGCGGCGCACGCGCTCCGTCGCAAACCGGATGTCCCGCTTCACATCGTCCGGGATATCGCGCACGCGCCGCTCGATCGCCTCCGGCGTCATGACGATGTCGCCCGTCCAATGGTCGAGCTTCGCGGCGTACTCGCGCACCGCCGCGTCGCCGCGCCGGTCGATCTCGGCCAGCATCTCCTCGGCGACGCGCCGCGCGGCGCCGCTCTCGGTCTCGGGGGATTTCGCCGCCCGCTTCAGGAATTCGATGGCCATCGGGAGCACCTCGTGAAAGCGCTTTCACCCGCCACGGTAACAGCGCGAACTCGCCCGCGTCAAGGCGGGAGACATTACCCGTTGCAAGCGCTTTCACCGAGCGGTATTCTCGTGCGCAATGAAGAGGCCCGTACGGCTGCAGGACGTGGCACGCGCCGCGGGCGTCTCGCTGGCGACGGCCTCGCGCGCCCTGGGCTCGCCCGGGCTGGTCCTGCCCGCGACGCGGCAGCGCGTGGAGGACGCCGCGCAGACGCTCGGCTACGTGCCCCATGGCGCCGCCCGCGCATTGGCCTCGCGCCGCTCGCGCACCATCGGCGCGGTGCTGCCCACGATCGACAACCCGATCTTCGCGTCCGCGACCCAGGCCCTCGCGCGCGAGCTGGC
This sequence comes from Usitatibacter sp., assembly GCA_035656735.1. Classification (GTDB taxonomy): domain Bacteria; phylum Pseudomonadota; class Gammaproteobacteria; order Burkholderiales; family Usitatibacteraceae; genus Usitatibacter. The sequence continues at coordinate 20,253 of DASRRY010000021.1, forward strand.
CCGCGCCTCGCACACGCTGCTGCTGGCGAGCGACGAGTACGATCCCGTGATGGAGGCGGCCGCCACGCGCGCGCTCATCGAGCGCGGCGTCGACGGCCTGGTCCTCGTCGGCATGGACCATCCGCCGGAGGTCTTCCAGGCGATCGCACGGGCGTCGCTCCCCTACGAGCTCCTCTGGACGCTCGACCGGGGACGCTTCCACCACTGCGTCGGGTTCGACAACCGCGAGGCGAGCGCCGTTTGCGCACGCCACCTGCTCGACCTCGGCCACCGGCGCTTTGCCGTGCTCTCCGGGGAGCTCGGGCACAACGATCGCGCGCGCGACCGCGTGGCCGGGGTGCGCGATGCGCTGGCCGCCCGGAACATCCCGCTTCCCGACGCTCGCGTGGTCGAGACGCCGTTCTCGCTGCGCGGCGGCCGCGAGGGACTGGCCACGCTTTGGGAGCGCTTCGGCCGCGATTCCTTCAGCGCCCTCGTCTGCGGCAACGACCTCATCGCGCTGGGCGCCCTCATCGAATGCGCTGCGCGCGGCGTGCCGGTGCCGCAGGCGCTTTCCATCGTGGGCTTCGACGACATCGAGCTCGCGTCGGAATTCGCGCCCGGGCTCACCACCATCCACGTGCCCTCGAGCGACATCGGACGCATCGCGGCCGAGCGGCTCCTGGGCCGCCTCGGCGGCGGACGCGTGCCGCGGGTGCGCGCGATCGACGTGGAGCTGGTGGTGAGGGGCAGCACCGGCAGGCCGCCGGCGCTGCGCAAGGCGGCGCAGCCGCAGCGTCACGGGCGCCTTGGTTAAGCAGGACTAGCCAAGGGCTTAACTCGACGCCATAATGCGCGGGGCACGGCACACGGGATCAGCAACGAACAATAAGCACGAAACTAATATCGCGCGGGCCGATGCCCCTTCTCCCGCCGAAGAGCGGGAATTCCGTCCCAACTCCGACCAGAAAGAACAATGCGCACACTTCGTATCGTCCTCGCGGCCGTCGTCCTGGCCATTTCGTCCGGCTGCGCCTCGATCGTGTCCGGGCACAACCAGCCCTTGAGCGTCAACACCCCCGAATGCGAGGGTGCCAGCTGCACCCTCACCAACAGCAAGGGCACGTGGTACGTGAAATCGCCCGGCTCGGTGACGGTGCACCGCGCGTACGGCGACCTCATGGTGACCTGCTCCAAGGAGGGCTACATGAGCGCCACCAGCAGCGTGGCCAGCAGCACCAAGGGCATGGCCTTCGGCAACATCCTCTTCGGCGGCGTCATCGGCGCGGGCGTCGACATCGGCACGGGTGCGGCCTACGACTACCCGAACGTGATCTCCAATCCCATCGCTTGCAAGGGTCCCGCCAACGCGGCGACGGCAGCGCCGCCCGCGCCCCAGGCGATTCCGGTCAAGGACTCCGAGGCTTCGGCCGCGAAGTAGCGCGCGTCCGGCGTTCGCGCCCCGTGCGGCGCGCTGCTTCTCAGAACGCCCGGTCGATCCGGGCCGCGAAGCAGCCGCGCCGCGCGAAATGCGCGTGCAGGTACGACACGTCCTCGCGCTCCAGCAGGCGTGCGATGAGGCGCTCCGCATCGCGCCCCTCGACCACGTCGGCGTCGACCATCAGGTCGTTCGCATCGAACGCCCGGATCGAGAGCAACCGCGCGCGCAGCGCGGGGGGCACCGCGCCCACCGCGTCGAACGCCTCGCGCGCGGGGCTCACGAAGATCGCGTGGCTGCTGCGGTAGGGCGTGTCGCCCGCCTGGTGCTCGTAGTTGAGCAGGATGACCGGCGTGCCCGGCGGCGCGTCGGCGAGCGTCACGCGGCAGGGATAGGCGCCCTCGGCATCCACCACCTGGCGGCTCGCGCGCCGCGCGGCGAGCTGGGCATCGGTCATCGCGAAAAAGGCCGCGAAGGGTTGCGGGTCGAGCCCGCGGATCCGGAAGTTCATCTCGTCCTCGAAGGTCGGTTGCGTCGGGACGATGATGGACGGCATTGCCCGCCGCCGCCCGCCATTTCCGGACATGGAAATGGCGAGCCGCTTCAGCGCAGCGTGAGGATTTCCTTGACCGAGGCGTCGAGCGTCGCGCGATCGATGTAGCCGATCGCCGTGGGATCGGCGGCGACCGCGCGGCGCACGTCCGCGGCCGACGGCAGCTCCCGCGGCGGCGAGCCGTTGCCGCTGAACATGAGCCTGGCCCAGTACGCCTTCACCTCGCGCGGATTCTTTTCCGCGACCCTGGCGTAGAACTCGTCGCGCAGCGGACTGCCTTCCCGGATGTCGAGCGGGGTGGCGGCGCCCCCGGTGGGAAAGGACCCGGCACGGCCGAGGAAGATCAGCGCCACCTGTTGCGGCGTGAGCTTCGTCGCATTGTTCTTCGGGTTCACGATCACGACGAGCTCCGCCGCGCACACGGCCGGGAGGAGCGCGGCGAGCGCGACGAGGACGACGGGCGCGATGCGGTGGAATCTCACGGGCGCCCTCAGAACACGAAGTCCATCGCGGCGCTGTACACGTTCACCGAATCGGCGAACCCCGGCGTTCCATGGAAGTTGCCCACGGCCCCATCGGGCAGGTGCACGTGGTCCCACTGCAGCTTGAGGTCGGCGTTCTTCGAGAACTGCCAGCGCACGCCGACGGCCACCGTGTCCTGCTTCACGTTCTGGCCGGAGAGAAGCGAGTTGACGCTCGCGGCCAGCGGGGCGAACGGGCCGCTGGCCGGAATCACGTCCTGGCGCGTGCGGCTGGTCACGTCCACGCCCGACACGGTCACGTGCGGCATCACGTTGCCGAAGCGGTAGCCGAGGGTCGCGTACCACGCGTCGGTGCTCGCGAGGAACGTCTCCGACTTGCGCCGCCCGTACTCGGCCTGGAAGAAGGCTCGCTCGCCGTCGCAGGCCACGCCGACGCTCGCGAAGGTGAGCCGCTTGTCGATCGACGAGATGTCGTTGGCCAGCCCGAGCGTGCCCGGCAACGCCGCGGCCGCATCGTGCAGCGATGTCGCCAGCGCTTGCGTCGTGGGCGAACGATAGGTGAACCGGCTCTGGAACCAGCCCACGCGCGCGCTCCAGGGGCCGCGTTCCGCGCGCACGCCGAGCCCGGCGACGCGATCGAGGTGGGAGCGCACGACGCCGCCCGCGTTGAGCGGCACATCCGTCGGCGCCTCGCCGAAGTACGGCTGCACGGTGAACGACGTCTCGCCGAAGGCCGTGCGGTAGGTGAGGTCGGCGCCGCGGAAATTCGTGATCGGCGCCTGGGAGTACACCGCCGTCGGCGGCCGCACCCACGGGAACGAGATTCCGACCAGGCGCGAATCGGACAGCATGAAGACCGGCACCGCCATGATGCCGCCGCGCACGGCGAGATCGGGCGTGATCGCGTAGCGCGCGAAGGCCCATTCGAAGTGCGGCATGAAATCGTGGTCGGCGGTCTCGTTCGCGACGACCTGCGCCACGATGGACAGCGAGCGCGTGAAGCGCGCGTTCACCTGGCCGGCGATGAGCGAGTCGGTGCGCCAGTCGAGGCCCTTGTCGGCGCCGAGCGGCTGCAGCACCGAGGTCGCGTATTGCCCGGCGTTCGTATCGGTCTGGACGAGGCCCAGCGTGCCGAAGCCGCTGAAGGCCACATCGGGATAGGCCTGTTGCGCGCACGCCCCAAAGGACGCGAGCGCCACGGCAAGCGTGGCGAGAAGCCGTTGCGCCATCGAAGCCTCCCGTTTTCGATTCTTGTCCGCGGAAGCATAGGCAACCTGCGCGCATCGACTTGTGAACTGGCGCACAATCCGCCGGCCCGGCGCGGTTGCAGCTGTAATCGCGAAACGGCGCCGGGACGCGGTTTGCTAGACTCCTGCTGCCCGTGAACATCGGCCGTCCCGGCCGGTCCATCCGTTCATGAAGGAGATCCCCATGGCTTTCACACGCCTTGCCGGCGCGTTCACGCCGGCCCTCGCGGCGTCGCTGCTCGCCGCCTGCGCGAGCGATCCGCGCGCGCCGAATTCCTATTTCGCAGCGGCGCCCGCGCGCAGCGACGCGATATTCGCGCAGGTCGCGCGTGGCATGCCGGAGCAGGAAGTGTCACGGCTCCTCGGACGGCCCGACGAGACGATGCGCTTCCCGCTCTCGAGCTCCGAAGCGTGGGACTACCGCTACTACGACACCTGGGGATACTTCTGCGTCTACTCGGTCACCTTCGGACCCGACGGGCGCGTCGCCAGCACGATCTCGAACCGGATCAACTCCGGCGGTGATCACGCGGGACATTGACGGCCGATGCGCTGGCCGGCATCGATCGCGCTCGCCCTCGGCGCGGCGTCCGCCTTGCCCGCGGGCGCGGGCTCACTCGTGCTGGACGCCGAACGCGGCAACGGCGTCCAGTCCTATGGCATCGGCACCGTCGTGTTCCGCAAGCTCGACATCCGGCCCGATTGGGGCTGGCAGCTCGACCGCTTCTGGGTGGCGCGCGCGGCATATTGGAGCGCCGAGCATCCCCATCCCTTCGGCAAGCACCTGGGGGACTTCTCGTTCATGCCGACGCTGCGCCTGGCGCAGAGGGAACGGCAGGGCGTGCAGCCCTTCGTCGAGGCGGGCATCGGCGCGCACCTGCTCTCCCGCACGCACATCGACAACCGCCCATTGAGCACCGCATTCCAGTTCGGCGAGCAGCTCGCCGTCGGCTTTCGCGTGCCGGCGCGCATCCCGTTCGCGCTGAGCCTGCGCGCGGAGCACGTATCCAACGGCGGCATCAAGGAGCCCAACTCCGGCGTGACCTTCGCGGGCCTGCGGCTGCAGCTCGACTGGCGTTGAAGGCGGGCGCCGCCGCTAGAACGGCTGGCGCGTGATGGTCTTCGTGCCCGTCATGCCGTCGATCGAGAACCCCATCGTCGCCGACGTGCTGCTCGTGAAGGTGAGCGCCATGGAGCCCACGGCCGTGCGCGTCACGGCGCCGGGATTGAACGGTCCGCCCTCGAGGAAGGTCGTGGGCGCCGAGCTCGTGCGGTAGACGGTGCCGGAATAGGTATTCGAGGACGTCCACGAGCCGCCCGGCATCACGTACCACGTCGGCTGGCCATTGGCGCCATAGGCGTACCAGACCGCGAAGAGGGTGCGGTATTGCTGGTTGATGGAAAGGCCCCAGCCGGATTCGGACGCGTTCCACCACAGGTCCTGGTAGTTCGTGGCCGAGGCGGCATCGACCGCACCAAACGGCTGGCGCACGATCGAGCGCGCCCCGCTCGTCCCCCACGCGGTCCACTGCAGGACGCCGCTGCCGTTCGAGGAGAACGTGAGATGGGCGCTGCCGACCTTCGTGCGCGTCACCTGCGCAGGATTGAAGGGACCCCGCGGATCCGGTCCGGTCGTGGCGTAGAGGTCTCCGCTGAATGACGTGGCGGTGGTCCACTCGCCGCCGGGCATGACGACCCAGGTCGGTGTGCCCGCGGCGTCATAGACGTACCACGCACCGTAGAGCGCATGCGTCGTCGGGTGCTGCACGAGGCTCAACCCCCAGCCCGATTCCGACGGGTTCCACCAGAGGTCGGAATAATCGAAGGTCGGCACGACGCCCGAGGAGCTCTGCGTGTTCGCGAGCCATTGGCCGAGGTTGCCGGCGTTGTACGCCACGTCGAAGCGTCCGAACCAGTCGTTGCCCGGCGAATCGCAGGAGCCGTTGCCGCCGTAGAGCTGCCCGATCACGTAGTGCCCGTTGTCGAGGAAGAGCGCGGAGCCGCTGCTGCCCTCCTCCGTCTCGCCGCTCGCCCAGCGGATCGAATAATGCGTGGACCCGGAGCTGCCCGCGCCGTTGCACGTGAAGCTGGTCCCGCTGCCGCCGCTCGGCGAGCAGACGGAGTAGGCCGCGATCGAGCCGAAGCTGATCTTGGTGAGGTCGCCGCGCGGGTGGTGGATCCCGGTGACCGAGGCGCCCAATCCGGTCGATGCCGCCGCGTTCCATCCGGCATAGCCGGTGCCCGCGGGCGGCGCGCTCGTGAGGCGCATGAACGACGTGTCGGTGATGCCGCTCGCGTAGAGCAGTGTCGCGCCCGGCGCGATGGCGGTGTTGGCCGGACTGCGCGCGCCGCTGTTGCATGAGGTCGAGTTGTAGAACCAGAAGCTCTGCACGGTCGAGGCGACGAGCTGGCTGTCGACGCAGTGGTTCGCCGTGAGGAAATACGGAATGTTGGTCGACGTGTCCTTGTCGGCGAGCAGCGTCCCCGAGCAGACGTAGCTCGAGCCGCTGTCGGTGAAGATGATGCGCGCGACCGCGTTGATCTCGTTGCCCCACTGGCTCGTGTAGCACATCGCGTCGAGCTCGCAGGCCGCGGCGGCCGCTTTCGGCAGCGCGAACGACCGGGCGGCGCTCGTCTCCAGGTGCGAGACGGTCGGCATCGACACGCGCACCGCGGCGGTGGCGACATGCGCGGGGATCTCGATCTCGAGCGCGATGGTGTCGCCCTCGACCACCGGCGACCAGTAAGTGCGCGCGGCATTGCCCGTCGCTCCGGCGGCCGCATTGATCGCGAGCGACTTGAGCACGTCGCTCGCGGCGACGTCGATGGGCGCCTGGTCCGGCGCGTAGAAGCGAAGCCTCGCACCTTCGGGCAGCGCGCCCACGACGAGCCCCATGCGCAGGGCCGCGGCGCCCGGCGAGGTCACGCTCACGGCCGCGACATGCCCTCCATCCTCGAGGGATTCCCACGCGAGCTGCTTGCGAAACGACGCCTCGTCGGCCAGGTCGGCCACGTCGCGCGCAAAGCCGACCTTGAGCGGCGTGCCGGCATGGGCGCCGCTGTCGTAGAGCTTGGCCGACGCGGGCGGCGCGTCGAGCACGACGGCGTGGCGCTCGGCGGCCCGCACACGGGTGGACGGCAGGATCGCCGGCAGCGCGGAGGCCGGCTGCACCTCCGGCTCGGCGCGCAGCGCGTCGTCGGACACCGGGTTCGGGGCGACCGGGGATGCTTGCGCGGTGAGGGCCAGCAGGGACGCGGCGGCGAGCGCCGCGAGGCTGCCGGCAAGTATTCGTTTCATGCGGACATACCAGGTTCTGGGTAGCCCATAGTTAACCCGAAAACGGGACCTCCATGGTGCACTAAATCCTAAAAAAAGCCAATGGAATCAGTCGCCCGAGGACGACAATCCGATCGGGCGCGTGCCGTGGAAAGTCACTTTCGCCGGCGGCCCCGCGCCGCGGGTCGAGCCGCTCCGCTGCAGGTCCACGGCGAGGCGATGGAGCCGGCTCCCGACTTTCTGGCGCAGCATCGCGCGCAGGAACCACGCCCGGCGCGAGCGCCCGTCGGCGCGCCACGCCTCGAAGGCCGGCAGGACTTGATCGTCGAAGAGCCGAAGCCAGCGTTGCGCCACGGCCTCGACGCTGAACGCGCCGCCGCGCCGGATGCCGTTCTCCACCATCGCGGCGAAGAGGCGCGGCTCGCGCTGCAGGCGCTCGATCGCGTCGAGCACGTCGCACGCTTCCCGCGTCTCGAGGAAGTCGAGCGGATCGCGGCGCAGCGCGCCATAGGCCGGCTCGGGATGGGCCAGCACCGGCACGCGCGCGAGCCAGCCGTTGTACAGCTTGGTCGCGGGCTTCGTCGCCAGCACCGCGCGCGCTTCGTCGCGCGCCGCGAGCGCCACGTCGACGTCCCGGTAGTCGTGCCAGTTGCGCTCGCGAATCTCGAAGCGCACGCCGCGCCGCGCGAGCGCGTGCCGCCACGCCTCGTCGTGGAACCACGGCGGAGCGGACGACGTGCGCCCGAAGTACGCGAGCGTGCGCACTCCGGCACCGCGCGTCGAGTCGCGGGCGATGAGTCCCGGCTGCGGCCACAGGGGCAGGTAGCGCTCGTTGGGACGCAGGTCCAGCGCGTTCTGCGCGATCGCGAGGTCGCACGCCTCGACCGGCGCCCGGTCCGCGCGCACGGCCACGAGGAAGCTCGCATGGGCCGCGCTCGTGAAGCGATCGAGGTCGTCGCGGTGCACCACGCAGATCGCGCCCGGCACGAAGCCCGGCCCCGCGGTGATCCTCAAGCCGCGCGCCTCGAGCGCGGGACGCAGCCGCAGGAACGACTGCGCGATCCACGAGTTGCGCCCGCCGGCGAAGCGCCGCGGCGCGCGCGCGATCGAGATGGCGTCGAGCGATTCGATGTCGCTCCAGCGCGTGGCGCGGGGATCGAGCACGAAATGAACGCGCGTGGCGAGCCGCCGGTCCGCCAAGAAAAAGGGCCGGCAGTTGCGCCGGCCCCAAGGACCCCTACGAGGGTCTCCTTCCACTACTGCGTGACGGAGGGTGTGCCCGGCGCACCCCGGCCGGGCCCGGGTGGATGCGGGAATGCGGCCTTGAGCCGCGCGAGCTCGTCGGCGCTCAGCACCGTGGCGAGCTGGGCGTCGGTATCGGCCTGGATCGATTGCATCGCCGCGCGGCGTTTCTCGTGCGCGGCCCGGAGGATGGTCTTCACCTGCGCGGCGCGATCGGCATCGATGCCGATGACCTTCGCGATGTCGGGCCGTGCGGGGCGATCCTGCGCCATGGCGCCCAGGGGCAACGCGGCCAGGAACAGCGCGGCGGCGTGACGGCGAGGATTCATGCGGCTCTCCACGGGTGTGAACGAGCCCATGTTGCGACCGGAATGTGGCCCGATTGTGGAGGGAAACGTAACTTTCATGGAAGCCCGCCACGGCGCGTTGCACCGCGGCCGTGCACTCCGGGACAATGGAGGCCATGCGTTTCGGCATCACCTCCAAGCTCTTCATCGCCATCCTTGCGACCAACATCGTGACCGCGCTCGCGGTCGGCCTGGGCGCGCGCGCCGTGTTCGAAAGCGGCTTCGAGAGCTACCTGCATGAGCGCGAGGACATGCGCCTCACGCGGCTCGCGAAGGTGCTGGCCACCGCCTACGACGAGAACCAGGGCTGGGACTTCCTGCGCGGCAACGATTCGCTGTGGGTGCAGCTCAACCAGTCGGTGCGGCCGCAGCCCGGCGAGCGCGGGCGCGGCGGCCCGGGGAGCCGCGGCGGTCATGGACCGGGGGCCGCGGGCGCGCGTGGACCGGGCGCCGCGGGCGCGCGTGGACCGGGCGCTGGCGGGCCGCGCTTCGACCGCCCTCCTCCCGCCGTGGTGCTGGACAACAACGGGAAGGCCGTCGTGGGACCGGTCGATCCGGCGGCCGAGCTGCGGCGTCATCCGATCGAGTCGAACGGCCAGACCGTCGGATGGCTCGCGGCACCCGTGCATCACACGGTGATCGACGTCGTGGACGAGCGCTTTCGCGAGCGCCAGGCGTGGGCGGGATGGTCCGTGGCGCTGCTGGCGACGGTGCTCTCCGCCGTGGTCGCGGGGCTCCTCGCGCGCGGGCTGCTCTCGCCCGTGAAGCGCCTCGCAGGTGCCACGCGGCGCCTCGCGGACGGCGACTACCGGACGCGAGTGGAATCGACCCGCAGCGACGAGCTGGGCGCGCTGGTGGACGACTTCAACCGCCTCGGCAACGCGCTCGAGAAGCACGAGTCGGGGCGGCGCAACTTCATGGCGGACGTCTCCCACGAGCTGCGCACGCCGCTCGCGGTGCTGAAGGGCGAGCTCGAGGCGCTGGAGGACGGCGTGCGGCCGTTCACCCCCGCGATGCTGCAATCGCTGCAGGCCGAGGTGGGCACGCTGAGCCAGCTCGTGGCCGACCTGCACGACCTCTCGCTCGCCGACGTGGGCGGCCTCGCCTATCGCTTCGAGAACATCGACCTGGGCAAGAGCGTCGCCGAGACGCTGCACGCGTTCCAGGACCGCTTCGCCGCGCGCTCGATCGCGGTCGAGGCCGAGCTCGCGCCGGCGACGATCGTGCGGGCGGACGAAACGCGGTTGTCGCGGGTCGTCGCGAACCTGCTGGAGAATGCCGCGCGCTATACGCACGAGGGCGCGCGCGTGGCGGTCGCGCTCAGGCGCGAGGGCAACAAGGCGCTGCTCGTGGTCGAGGATTCGGGCCCGGGCGTGCCGGCCGACCTGCTGCCGCGGCTCTTCGAGCGGTTCTTCCGCGTCGAGTCGTCGCGCAACCGGGAACAGGGGGGCTCGGGCCTCGGGCTCGCCATCTGCCGCAGCGTGGTCGAGGCGCACGGCGGCTCCATCACGGCGCTCGCCTCCGGCCTCGGCGGCTTGCGCGTCGAGGTGCGCATTCCCCTCGCGGAAAGGACCGCATGAGCGAAGAGCTGCACGCCCTGGTGGTCGAGGACGAGCCGAAGCTGGCACGCCTGCTCTCCGATTACCTCACCGCGTCGGGCTTCGACGTGCGCATCGTCGACAACGGCCTCGACGTGATCGGCGCGGTGCAGGAGCGCCGTCCCGACGTGATCCTGCTCGACCTGATGCTCCCCGGGCGGCGCGGGCTCGAGGTCTTCGCCGACGTGCGGCGCATCGCCGACATCCCGGTGGTGATGGTGACCGCCCGCGTCGAGGAGGTCGATCGCCTCGTGGGCCTCGAGCTCGGCGCCGACGACTATGTGTGCAAGCCGTTCAGCCCGCGCGAGGTGGTGGCGCGCGTGAAGGCGGTGCTCCGGCGCGGCCGCCGCGCCGCGGACGCGGCGAGCGGCGTGGCGCTCGACGAGGAGCGCTACCAGGCGACGCTCGATGGCCACCGCCTCGACCTCACGCCCGTGGAGTTTCGCCTGCTCAAGACGCTCGCCTCGCGGCCCGGGCGCATCTTCCCGCGCGCCCAGCTGCTCGACACGCTCTACGAGGACCACCGCGTCGTCTCCGACCGCACCGTCGACAGCCACGTGAAGAACCTGCGCCGCAAGCTCGAGGCCGCCCGCCCGGGCACCGACCTCATCCGCTCCGTCTACGGCGTGGGATACAAGCTCGAGGTCTGAAACCTGAAATCGGGGACGCAGTCGGAATTCGCGTGCTGAAATCGGGGACGCAGTCGGAATTGCCCTGCCGATTCCCGCCGCGCCGCCGAATTCCACGCGCGGATCACGGCACCAGGCAGGGGCGCTTCGGATCGAACTTCCAGCCGGGTATCAGGTACTGCATCGCGGCCGCGTCGTCGCGCGCGCCCAGGCCGTGCTCGCGATACAACGCATGCCCGCGCTCGAGCGCCTGCTCGTCGATCTCGATCCCGAGGCCGGGCCTGCGCGGCACGTCGATGCTTCCGTGCTCGATGCGTAGAGGTTCCCGCGTGAGGCGCTGGCCGTCCTGCCAGATCCAGTGCGTGTCGATGGCGGTCACGCGTCCCGGCGCTGCCGCCGCGACGTGCGTGAACATCGCGAGCGAGATGTCGAAATGGTTGTTGGAATGCGAGCCCCAGGTGAGGCCCCAGTCGCGGCAGGTCTGCGCCACCCGCACGGAGCCCTGCATCGTCCAGAAGTGCGGATCCGCGAGCGGAATATCGACCGCCTGCAGCTGCAGCGCGTGCACGAGCTGGCGCCAGTCGGTCGCGACCATGTTGGTCGCCGTGGGCAAGCCGGTCGCGCGGCGGAATTCCGCCAGCACCTCGCGTCCCGAGAATCCCTGCTCCGCGCCGCACGGGTCCTCCGCATACGCCATGACGCCGCCCATGTCGCGGCAGAGCCGGATCGCGTCGGCGAGCAGCCAGCCGCCGTTGGGATCGAGCGTGATGCGGGCCTGCGGGAAGCGCTCGTGGAGCGCGCGAACGGCGTCGATCTCGGCCTCGCCGGCGAGCACGCCGCCCTTCAGCTTGAAGTCGTCGAAGCCGTAGCGCTCGCGCGCGGCCTCCGCGAGACGCACGATGGCCGCGGCATCGAGGGCGGGCTCGTGGCGCAGGCGCGACCACGCGTCGGGCGCTTCCGGCTCGCCGCGATAAGGCAGGTCGGTGCGCTTCCGGTCGCCGACGTAGAAGAGATAACCCAGCACGGCGACGCGCTCGCGCTGCTGGCCTTCGCCCAGGAGCTCGGCCACGGGCACCCCGAGAAACTGCCCGGAGAGATCGAGCATCGCCGCCTCGACCGCGGTCAACGCATGGATCGTGGTGCGCAGGTCGAACGTCTGCTGGCCGCGGCCGCCCGCGTCGCGATCGCCGAAGCGCCCGCCCATCGAGGCGAGCACCGCGTTCACGCGCGCGATCGACTGGCCCTCGACCAGCGCCCTCGCTTCCTCGAGCGTGGCGCGGATCTTCTCGCCGCCGGGAACCTCGCCCGCACCGGTCCGGCCCGAGCTGTCCTCGAGCAGCACCACGTTGCGCGTGAAGAACGGCCCGTGGGCGCCGCTGAGGTTGAGCAGCATCGAATCGTGGCCCGCGACGGGAACGACGCGCATGCGGCGGATCACCGGCGCCGCGCTTGCGGCGCGCGTGAATTCCGACTGCGTCCCCGATTTCAGCATGCGAATTCCGACTGCGTCCCCGATTTCATGGGTCAGTAAATGTCGGGCTCTGCGACCGCCTCGCGACGCGAGAGGAACGCGAAGTCGCAGCCCTTGTTGGCCTGCGTCACGTGCTGCGCGAAGAGCGCGCCATAGCCGCGCAGGTAACGCGGTGGAGGCGGCCGCCAGGCGGCGCGCCGGCGCTCGAGCTCGGCGTCGTCCACGAGAAGGTCCAGGCGACGCGCGGGGATGTCGAGCGAGATGCGGTCGCCGCCCTGCACGAGCGCGAGCGGTCCGCCGACGAAGGACTCGGGCGCCACGTGCAGCACGCAGGCACCGAAGCTCGTGCCGCTCATGCGGGCATCCGAGATGCGCACCATGTCGCGCACGCCTTCGCGCAGGAGCTTCTTCGGAATGGGCAGCTGGCCCCACTCGGGCATGCCGGGACCGCCGAGCGGACCCGCGTTCTTGAGCACCAGCACGCTGTCGGCCGTCACCGCGAGCGCGGGATCGTCGATGCGCGCGGCGAGCTCGGCGTAGTTCTCGAAGACGACCGCCGGCCCCACGTGCCGATGCAGGCGGGCCTCGCACGCCGCGGGCTTGATCACCGCGCCATCGGGACACAGGTTGCCGCGCAGGATGGCGAGGCTCCTCTCACGCACGAGCGGCTCGTCGCGCGGCAGGATCACGTCGTCGTCGAACACCTTCGCATCGGCGATGTTCTCGCCGAGCGTGCGGCCGTTCACCGTCATCGCATCGCGCTGCAGCAGCTCGCCGATGCGATGGAGCAACGCGCGCAGTCCGCCGGCGTAGTAGAAATCCTCCATCAGGTACTTGCCCGCGGGACGGATGTTGGCGATGAGCGGCGTGCGTCCCGCGATCTCGTCGAAGCGGTCGAGCGTGAGGTCCACGCCGGCGCGACCGGCCATCGCCACGAGATGCACGAGCGCGTTCGTCGAGCCGCCGAGCGCCATGACCGTCGTCACCGCATTGTCGAAGGCATCGGCGGTGAGAATCGCCGAGGGGCGCAGGTCCTCCCACACCATCTCGACGATGCGGCGTCCCGTGGCGCTCGCCATCTGCGCGTGGCGCGAGTCGGGCGCGGGAATCGAGGCCGCGCCGGGGAGCGTGAGGCCGAGCGCCTCGGCGCTGCTGGTCATGGTGGAAGCGGTGCCCATCGTCGCGCAATGCCCGGGCGAGCGCGTGATGCCGCCGAGCAGGTCTTCCCATTCGTCGGGCGTGATGGCGCCGGCGCGCAGCTCTTCCCAGCCCTTGAACATGTCGGTGCCGGAGCCCAGCGTCTTGCCCGAAGCGTTGCCGCGCAGCATCGGGCCGGCCGGAAGATAGATCATCGGCAGGCCCATCGACGTCGCCCCCATGACGAGACCCGGCGTCGTCTTGTCGCAGCCGCCCATCAGCACCGCGCCATCGCACGGATAGGAGCGCAGCAGCTCCTCGGCCTCCATCGCGAGCATGTTGCGGTACATGAGCGGGCTCGGCTTCTGGAACGGCTCGGCGAGCGACATCGCCGGCATCTCGAGCGGGAACCCGCCGGCCTGCCACACGCCGCGCTTCACTTCCTCCACGCGCTGCTTGAAGTGCGTGTGGCACGGATTGATGTCGCTCCACGTGTTGAGGATCGCGATCACCGGCTTGCCGCGATAATCCGCGGGCGTGAATCCCATCTGCGACATTCGCGAGCGATGGTTGTACGTGCGCATGCTCTCGCGGCCGAACCATCGGTGGCTGCGCAGCTGCTCGGGCTTGATCGTCATGGAAATAAATCGGGGTCAGAGGTGATTTATCAGACTCTGGAACGGTGCCGCCCGATGATAAATCACCTCTGACCCCGATTTATTTCCAGCGGTCGAGGCGGGCGAGCTCCGGGAAGAGCTTCGACCAGATGCCGACGGTTGCGATCGTGCCGATGGCGCCGACGATCACCGAGCCCGGCGCGCCGAGGAACTGGGCCATGGTGCCGGAGCGGAATTCGCCCAGCTGGTTGCTCGCGCTGATGAAGGTGGAATTCACGCCGCTCACGCGCCCGCGCAGCTCGTCCGGCGTGCGTATCTGGACGAGCGTCTGGCGCACGACCACGCTCACCATGTCCGCCGCGCCACCGATCGCGAGCATCACGAGCGACAGCGTGAAGTCGCGCGAATAGGCGAAGATGAGCGTGGAGACGCCATAGATGCCGACCGCGATGAACATGCGCCGCCCGACGTGGCGCTCCATCGGCACGCGCGCCAGGACGAATCCCACGACGAGCGCGCCGACGGCGGGCGCGGCGCGCAGGAGCCCGAGTCCCCAGGGGCCCGTCGCCAGGATGTCGCGCGCGTAGATCGGCAGGAGCGCCGTGGCGCCGCCGAGGAGCACGGCGAAGAGGTCGAGCGACACCGCCCCGAGCACGGTCGGGTGCGTGCGGATGTAGTGCCATCCCGCGAACATCGACGCGAGCGTCATCGGCTCGCGCGCGCGCTTCGGCGTCCTGGGGATCATGAAGGTCGTCACGAGCGAGAACGTGGAGAATCCGGAGCACACCGCGTAGACCACGAACGCGCCCGAGGCGTAGAGGAAGCCGCCGATCGCCGGGCCCGCCACCACCGCGAACTTCATCGCCGCGCTGCTCATCGCCATCGCGCGCGAGAGCTGGTCCGCCGGAACCAGCGTGGGCACGAGCGCCTGCAGCGCCGGCGCCTGCAGCGCGCGCGCACCACCCAGCAGGATCCCGAGCCCGAGGATGAGGTCGCGGCTCACCCATCCGCCGTGGCTGCCGAACGCGAGCACGATCGCGACGATCGATTGAAGCGCGAGGCTCATCGCGAGCACGAGGCGGCGGTCGATCACGTCCACCAGCTGCCCCGCCGGAATGGTGAGCAGGATGCTCGGCATGAACTGGAAGAGGCCGACCAGGCCCAGGTCGAGCGGCCGCTCCGTGAGGTCGTACATCTGCCAGCCGAGCGCGAGCAGCAGCATCTGGTTCGCGAGCGTGCCGAGGAGCCGCGTCGCGAGGAAGAAGTGGAACGCCCGCGTGAGCGGCGCGTGGCTCATGCGCTGTCTTCCATGAACGCGGCCACGGCCTCGATCACTGCTTCCGGCCGCTCGCGTTGTGGCGAATGCGTGCAGTCCGGAAGCTCGACGACGCGGGTGCGCGGCACGCGGCGCGCGATCCCGCGCACCTGGTCCAGCGTCGCATACTCGTCGTCGCGGCCCTGGATCGCCAGCACGGGGCAGCGGATCGCCTCGATCTCGCGCTCGATGTTCCAGCCGCGAAAGCGCGGGTCGAGCCAGATGCTCGCCCACGCGCGGAACATCGCATCGGCATCCGCGTGGTAGCCGGCGAGGCGGGCGCGCTGCGCGCGAGCCTCGTAGGCCTCGACCGCGGAGCGCACGCCCTGCACGGTCGCATCCTCCACGAAGATGTGCGGGGCCATGACGACGAGTCCGGCCGTGCGCTGCGGAAAGCGTGCGGCGAAGAGCAGGCCGATGCTGCCGCCGTCGCTATGGCCGAAAAGCCACGGCTTCTGCGCCACGCCGAGCGCATCGAGCAGCGCGGGCAGCACCTCGTACGCCTGCCGGTGCAGGTAATCGACGTCGCGCTGCCGCTCGGTCGGCCCGCTCGAGCGGCCGTAGCCGGGACGCGAGTAGAGGAGCCCGCGGGCGCCCGCCGCGGCGCAAAGGCGGGCGGGAAAGTCGCGCCACATCGCGACGCATCCGAGGCCCTCGTGCAGGAAGACGATGAGGGGCCCGCCGGACGGGCCCTCGATCCAGGCGTGCTCGATGCGCACGCGCCGGCCGTCCCAGGGAATTTCCAGCTCCGCACCCGGCGGGACGTGGGTGGGCGGGTGCGGCGGGATTCGGCTCATCGGCGCCCATTATGCCGACGCCGATCGCCCGGTGGCACGCTCAGGTCACGCTGGGCCGCGGCTCGCCCCCGTTGGCCTTCTGCGGCCCGATGAGCCGCCAGAGCTTCACATGCTCGACCAGCGCCTCGGGGACCTCCTCGACGAGCTTCCAGTAGGGCTTGTTGAATTTCTCGTTGCCGCCGCCGCCGGCCTGGATCATCGAGCGCAGCGTGGAGAGCAGGTCCTCGAATTCCTGCTCGCTCGCCTCGTCGCCGCCTTCGAGCCACTCATCGAGCTGCGCGATCAGCGCCGAGAGCTCGCGCAGCCACTCGAAGTCCGGGTGGTTCAGGATGATCCCGAGGAACTGGCCGCTCGTCTCGATGCGGCCGTGCTCGCGCTCGTAGCGGATGCGCTGGGCGTCGCGTAGCGCGCGGTGCAGCTCGAGCACCGAGCGCCGCAGCGCCGCGGGGAGGTCCGTTTGGCTCTTCATGGTGTCGTCCGGCTCGCTTCTTGCAGCAGGAGTATGGCCCATCCGTGGGCGCGCCGTAAGCGCGTCCATCGAAGGCGGACAGCACTACTTTGCCGTTGTTCGCGAAAAGTTTTCAACATCCCAGGAGAATCCCAATGCCCGTGGCAACCACCGTGAATGGCTGGGGCGACGCCCTGATGGCGTCGTTGACCGGGGCGATGGCGCTGTTCTTCGCCGCCATCCCGAAGATCATCGGCTTCGCCATCATCCTCATCGTCGGATGGTTCGTGGCGACGCTCCTCGCGCGCGCGGTCGGGGCGATCCTGCGCACGATCCACTTCAACAACCTGGCGCGGCGGTCCGGCTTCTCCGACTTCGTGCAGCGCATGGGGCTCGACACCGATGCCTCCGGCTTCGTGGCCGAGGTCGTGAAGTGGTTCGTCCGGCTCATCACGCTGGTCGTGGCGTTCGACGCGCTCGGGCTTCCCGCGGTTTCCGACGTGCTGCGCCAGCTCCTGCTGTGGCTGCCGAACGTGGTCGTGGCGCTGGTCGTGCTCGTGATCGGTGGCATCGCCGCCAATGCGTTCGCGAGTGTCGTGCGCGGCTCGACCTCCGAAGCCGGCTTCCGCAATCCCGACATGCTCGCCAGGGTGGCGAAGGCCGCCGTCTGGGCGTTCGCCATCGTGGTCGCCGTGAACCAGCTCGGCATCGCGCAGACACTCGTCAACACGCTCTTCATGGCGGTGGTGGGGGCGGCGGCGCTGGCGCTCGGCCTCGCCTTCGGCCTGGGCGGACGCGAGACCGCGGGCGAAGTCGTGCGCAACTGGTACCGCCGCGGCCAGGAGGCCGCCCCGCGCATCCAGGAGGCGGCGGGCACGGCGGCCGACATGGCGACCGACACGACCGCCAGCATGACGACGCCCGAGGCCGGCAACGCGCCGAACTACGGACGCCGCCGCGGCGACAACCTGGCGTTCGGGGGTGGGGACGACTGATCCAGGGAGGGAAGGCAAGAAGGTCCGCAGATAAACGGGATAAACGCAGATGGTTCATGACCCACGGACTCATCTGCGCTTATCCGCGTTTATCTGCGGACAGTCATGTTGCTTCAGAAGTTAGCCGCCGCCCTCGCGTCGCCGGTGAGCTGGAGGATGTGCAGCCCCGTGTCGGCGCGGTCGACGATATAGATATAGCCGCGATCGTCGACGTCCACGTTATTGGTCTGGATCGCGACCTTGCAATGCTGCTCGACGCCCTTGCCGACGCAGCGCTTGTCGGTCTTGTCCGTGGTCGCGGGGATGTAGTACGCGACCTCTTTCGGGTGGTAGGGATCGCGGATATCGAGCGCGCGCACGCCGGCGTTGAAGAACGCGATGAACACCATGCGCTTGTAGTAGATCGGCGTCATGTTCTCGTTGGACGAGTGGGAGCCGAAGCGCCCTCCGCGCGAGCAGAAATTCCCGCTCGCCTCGGGCACCGTCCAGCTCGACACGTTGAACGGATGCCTCTCCGAAGTGATGTCGGCGATCCACACCATCTGCCGCGCCTCGGCGCATTCGCTCGCGAGGGACTCGTCGACGATCACCGCGAAGTCGCGCTTCGAGCCCACCTTGTCCTTCGCGAACTCCGCGACCGGCACGCCCAGCACCGGGAAGGTCGTGTGCGCGCCGTTGGTGTCCGGCAGGTACATGCGACTCACTTCCGGGTAGGCGAGGTTCGCCGGTGTCGGATCCGCCGGGCCCTCGATCAGCTTCTTGCGATCGACGATCTGCAGCACGCCGTGCTTGTTCGTGCCGTAGCCGAAGTAGATGCGGTTGCGCTCGGGGCCCATGGAGATCATTCCGTGCAGCTCCTCGGGCGCTTCGCCGGTGGAACCCGGCTGCTGGCCGTCGAGCCCGAAGTTGCGGATGAAGCGCGGATGCGCCGGGTCCGAGAGGTCGTACACCTGGGTCATGCGCCGCACGCGCCAGCCGTCGAGGCCCGACACGAGGTACGCGATGCCGGTATCGCACTCCCACCAGCTCTTGTGCGTGCCCTTGACCTTCGCGATCGTGGTGAGCAGCGCGGGCCTCGCCGGATCGGTGACATCCCAGATTTCATGGGCCGCGTTGCCGAACGGCCGCAGCAGGTACACCTTCGACTTGTCCGCCCTGGGCAGCGTCGCGCCGTCGCACACCCGCACCATCTGCGCGCCGCCCGACTCGCCCTCGCCCGGCTCGCCCGGGATGTGCGCGATCATCTTCGGTGCGCGCGGGTCGGTCACGTCGAGGATCGAGGTGCCGTTCGATTCCTCCTTGCCGGTGATCGGGTTCAGCGACTTGCCGCCGTGGTGGCCGATGTAGGCGATCCACCGGTCTGCCTGGCGATGCACCACCGGCTGGTAGGCGCTCCTCGCCTGCAGGTCGTTGTAGCCCAAGAGCTCCATGTTGCCCTGCTCGGCGGGATGCTGCGCCCACGCCGTCGCGGCGACCAGCGCCGCCGCCAATGCGATGCCCCTCATTGCTCCTCCTCCTTGGCCCTTAGTGTCGGGCTTTGTCGTAATACGATTCGTCGATGTATTGCTCCGGCGTGCCGAGCGTCTTGCGTGGCTCGCCGTATTCGCTTCGAAGCGCGAGCACGGTCTCGATGCCCGCGCGGTCCAGGCGGCCATCCTTCTGCAGGCCCTCGCGCTCGCCCATGAGCGCGTCCCATGCCTTTCCGGCCGCCTCCTCGCTCGCCTGCGGCAGGTTCCTGCGATAGATCGCGACGGCCTCCGTGCGATGCGCGGGATCGGCGAGCCATTGCATCGCATCGACATAAGCCCGGATGAATCCCACGAGCGCCTGCGTGTTCTCGCGCGCCCATGAGCGTCGCGTGATGCCGCAGGTGCCCTGGTAGGGCCCGATCGCGTCGACCACGTTCGCGAGGCGGCGCATCCCTTTCGCGGCCGGCACGACGTCGAGCGGCGACGTGATGATGGTCGCGTCGGTCTTGCCCTCCATCAGCGCCTGCGCGCGTTGTCCCGTGCCGCCCAGGCGCTCGAGCTTGTAGTCGCCCGCGCCGAGGCCGCCCTGCTGCAGCAGCTTGCGCAGCACGAACGCATAGCCCGTCGTCGCGGCGTCCACCGCAAGCGACTTGCCCTTCAAGTCGGCGATCGCGTGGATCTCCGGACGCGCGTAAAGCCGCACGCCCCCATGCTGCTGGCCCACGAACGCGAAGAACTCCGCGGGCTTCGCGAGCGGGGCCTCGCCCTGGCCCTCCTGGTATGCGATCACGTTGTCGATCGCGGCGAAGGCGATGTCGAACTTGCCCGCGTCCAGGTTCTGCATGAGATAGGCCGAGCTGGGCGTCGGGGTGAGCTTCACGTCGAGACCCTGTGCCGCGAAAAGGCCCTTCTCCTGTCCCACCCAGAGCGTCCAGTTGGCGCCACCGGGGAAGAGGATCACGTTGAGCGCCTGCGCCGCGCAGGCACCGCCCGCGGCGAGCGTCGCGAGGATGGCCGCCAGGATTCGCCTCATGGCCACCCTCACTGCGCCTTGATGCCGGCGGCCTTGACGACCTGCGCCATGTGCGCGGTCTCATCGCGCAGGAACGCGTCGAAAGCCGCGGGCGCCATGGGCATCGGCTCGGCGCCCAGCGTGCGCAGCTTCTCGTGGATCGCGGGATCGGCCAGCGCCTTCAACGCCGCCGCGTTCAGCTTGTCCACGATCGCGCGCGGCGTCGCGGCCGGTGCCAGGAGCGCGACCCAGAAGACGTAGTCGGACCCGGGATAGCCCGCCTCGAGGGTCGTCGGCACGTCCGGCAGCAGCGGCGAGCGCTTGGCCGTGCCCACGGCGAGCGCCTGGACGCGCCCGCCCTGGATGAGCGGCAGAGCCGACGACAGGGGGGCAAAGTAGAAATCGATGCGCCCGGTCATCACTTCGGTCATCGCCTCGGGCGTGCCCTTGTACGGCACGTGCTGCGCGTCGAACTTCGCCGACTGCCGGAAGATCTCGGCATTCATGTGCGTGGCGCTGCCGTTTCCCGCGCTGCCGTAATTCAGCGCGCCGGGATGCTGCTGCGCGTTGGCGACGAGGTCCTTCACGCTCTTGTAGCCCTTGGCGGGCGCGACGATGAGCACGTTGGGCAGGCTCGCCAGCGGCGTGACGCCCGCGAAGTCCTTGAGCGTGTCGTACGGCAGCTCCTTGTAGATCGCCGCGTTCGCCACGTGCCCGGCCGAATGCACCAGCAGCGTGTAGCCGTCGGGCGCGGACTTCGCGACCGCCGCGGCGCCGACCGTGCCGCCGGCGCCGGGACGATTCTCGATCACGATCGGTTGCCCGAGCGTGCGCGACATGTGCTCGCCCACCGTGCGCGCGACGATGTCGGTGCCGCTGCCGGCGGTGAACGGTACGACGAAGCGGATCGGATGGTCCGGATATCCCGACTGCGCGAGCGCGCCCGTGGCGAACGCGATCGCGGCCAGGACGGCCATGCGGGCAAGGGCTTTCATGTGCGTTTCTCCTCCTCCAGGATGGTCATGCGAACGGCATGGCGAGCAGCAGTCACGTTCATCGGGCGCTCCGCGGCGCGAAGAAGAGGCGATGGGTGCTGCCGGTGAGCACGCGCTGGTACGCGGCCGCGGCGTCGGCGAGCGCGAAGCCGTCCGCGGCATCCGCGGCGAAGGGCTGGAGCGTCCCGTCCTCGAACCCTGGCGTGAGCGCCTCGAAGACCGGCGCGCAGTCGACCGCCGTGAGCGCGAGCGAATCGACGCCGGCATACGTGTGCATGCCGCGATAGAACGCGAAGATGTCGAACGGCACGGCGCGCTCGACGGTCGCGATGAAGACCTGCGTGCCGCGCTTGGCCATGCCGGCGTTCGCCTCGGCGAAATACGGGCTGCCCACGGTGTTGAAGACGATGTTGGCGCCCGCGTTTCCGGTCTCGCCGCGAATCACTTCCGGCGCCTTCTCGCGGCTCGCATCGATGTAACGGACCGCGCCCGACGCGAAGCCGCGCGGCGCATCGGCGCGGCGGTCGACCGCGAAGACTTTCGCCCCGGCGCGGGTGGCGAGCTGGACGACGGCCTGGCCCACCTTGCCGCTCGCGCCGAAGACGGCGACCGCGACCGCCTTCGCCGGCATCGCATCGTCGCCACCCCGGCGAAGGCCCGGGTCCCCTTTCAATCCCGCCCTGCGCAGCCCCTCGTAAGCCGTCACGAAGGGCACGCCCACCGTCCCGGCCTGCGCCATGGTGAGATTTTTCGGCTTGCGGCGGATGGCCGCGGCGGGCAGCACGAGGCGCTCGCCGTGGGAGCCGTTGCGGGAAATGCCGATGTCGCCGCCCGAGCCGTACACCTCGAGCCCGAGCAGGTCCTTCGGCCCCCCGATGACGACACCCGCGTAATCACGGCCGGGGGTGCGCGGGAAGACCGCGCTCGGCATGAGGCCGAGCATCGCCTTCGCATCGCTGGGATTGATGCCCGCGGCATGCACTTCGATCACCACGTCGCCGTCGCTCGGCCGGTTGGAGCCGAAGTCCACGAGCTCCACGCGGATCGCATCGGCCGAGGGCGCCTGGGCCGCGATGTCGAGCACCTTCGCCATCAGCGCGCGGCGAGGCCCAGGATGCCGCGCGCCTCCGCGGGACTCGCGACCGATGCCCCGAGGTCCTCGAGCATGCGCCGCGCCTTGGCGACCAGCTCCGCGTTGGACTTCGCGAGCACGCCCTTCGACAGATAGATGTTGTCCTCGAGGCCCACGCGCACGTGCCCGCCCAGGAGCCACGTCTGCGCGAGCATGGGAAACTCCGCGCGGCCGATGCCGAAGGCGCTCCAGCGCGCGCCCGGTGTCAGCAATCCGCGCGCGTAGAAAAGCGTCTCGGGCGTGCTCGCGAAGCCGTACTTGACACCCATCACGATGGTGTAGAGCGGCGGCGACCCGAGCGTGCCGTCGGCGAGCAGGTCGGCCGCGAGGTGCATGTCGCCGCTGTCGAAGACCTCGAGCTCGGGCAGCACGCCCGCGTCGTTGATCGCCTTCGCCATCTTGCGCACGTTGGCGGGCGTATTGATCACCACGTCGGGTCCGGAGTTCATCGTGTTGAGGTCGAGGGAGCAGACGTCGGGCTTGAGCTCGACCACGTGCTTCACGCGCTCGAGCGGCGGCAACAGCGTGGTGCCCGCCGCATGGATCTTGGGATCGTCCACGCTCGGCACGTAGCGCCCGCCGGGACCGGTCGTGAGGTTGATGATGAGCTGCGGCGCCTTCGTGCGCACGCGCTCCATCACGTCGCGATAGAGGTTCACGTCCATCGACGGGCGGCCCGTCTTCGGATCGCGCACATGGATGTGCACCGCGGCCGCGCCTTCGCCGGCAGCGGCGAGGCATTCGTTCGCGATGTGCTCCGGCGTGATGGGCAGGTGCGGCGTCTGCTCGGGCTTGGTCAGGTTGCCCGTGACCGCGCACGTGATGAAGGTCTTCGGGTTGATCATGGCGTTCCTAGAGCGCGCGCCCGCCGTCGACCACGATCACCTCGCCGGTGGCGAAGCGAAGCGTGGTCGCGCAGGCCTCGATGGCGGCGGCGACGTCGTCAGGCGTTCCGATGCGCTTGAGCGGCGTGGCGGCGGCGGCCTGGGTGTTGAAATCGGCGGCGCGCCCCGGCACGAAGGCCGAGTCCACGACACCGGGCGAAATGGTGAGCACGCGGACCTCCGGGGCCAGCGCGCGCGCGAGCGACTTGCCCATGAGGTCCAGCGCCGCCTTCGACGCGGCGTACGCGAGGTTGCTGCCGGTGCCGGTGAAGGCGGCGATCGACGACACGTTCACGATGAGGCCGTCGCCGCTCGCCTTGAGCAGCGGATGGAACGCGCGAATCGTCGCGAAGACGCCGCGCCAGTTCGACTGGAAGATCGAGTCGATGAGCTCGTCGGTGAGGCCCTCGAGATTGGCCATCGGCACGGGCTTCGTGAAGCCGGCGGTGTTCACGAGCACGTCAACGCGCCCCAGGCGCGCGCGCACGACATCGGCGGCGCGGGCGAGGGATGCGGAATCGGTGATCGAGGCCTCGACGTCGAAATGCTCGCCGTCGTCGAGCTCGCGCAGGAACGCGGCCGCCTCGTCGCGGGGCTTGCGGTGCAGCGCCACGACGCGGGCGCCGAGGCGGGCGAAGCGCTGGGCGGTCGCGCGGCCCACGGCGCCCAACGCGCCGGCGATGAGCACCGCGCGGCCGTCGAGCCTTTCGAGCGGCTGGAAATCGGAAATCATGGCAATGGAGGCCTGGGGATGCGGCGCGTGCCCGGCTGCAGCGTGAAGCGGTAGTCGAGGCGCCACGTGCCGTCCGGCTGCCTGCGGAAATCGCCGGAGAGCGCGGGCGTGACACCGAACACGACGTCGCTTTCGATGTGGTTGTCGCGGTTGTCGAAGACCTGCGTGATGAGCGTCTTGCAGCCCTCGCGCGAGATCATGAAATGGATGTGGGCGGGGCGATACGGATGGCGCTGCTGCGCGCGCAGCAGCTCGCCGCAGGGGCCATCGACGGGCACCGGATAGCCCGCCGGCTTCACGCTGCGGAAATGGAAGCGGCCGGCGGCGTCGGTCTCGAAGCGCCCACGCAGGTTGTGGTCCGGCTGCTCCGGGTCCTGGTTCTCGTAGAGACCGACGGGCGATGCCTGCCAGACATCGACCGTGGCCCGCGCGACGGGCGCTCCCGCGATGTCGATGACCTCGCCGTGCACCTCGAGCGGCTCGCCGCCCTTCGCGCCGCGCGCGATCGAGTCGCCGGCCTTGCACGCGGGCGAGTCGCCGCGCCAGAAGGGACCCAGCAGCGCGGCGTCGGTCTCGCCGCGGCCGGTCGCATTGTTCAGCAGCATCACGAGCGTCGAGACGCCGAGCAGGTCCGAGGCGAGGATCACCTCGTTCTTCTCCGGCCCCGTGGACTGGCCGAGGCGCACGAGAAAGTCGACGCCGCGCTCGAACTCCTCCTCGGTGGGCCGCGCCTCGCGCACGAAGGCGTGCAGGTGGCGCACGAGGCTTTCCATCACCGCCTTCAGGCGGGCGTCGGGCGTGCGCGACATGGCCTTGAGCACGATCGCGGTGAGGGAATCCGGACCGTCCACGACGCCGTGCGGAATGGGTTCTGTCACAGGCATTGCGAAAGTTGATGGGCGCTTAGCTTACACTGCAAAGCTTTATACCGAACCACGTTCCGCATTGGAGAAAAGGCAGATGGCAGCGCAGTCGACGACGAGCTGGACCGGCGGCACCGAGCACTGGACGAAAAAGGCAGACATCAGGCTCTTCCTCTGGAACCGGAAGCCCCCGGCAGGGGTGCAGAAGCGCGGCACGATCTTCTTCGTGCACGGATCGTCGATGGCGTCGCAACCCACCTTCGACCTGCACGTGCCGGGAAGGCCGGATTCCTCGGCGATGGAGTACTTCGCGGCGCGCGGCTTCGATACGTGGACCATGGACAACGAGGGATACGGCCGCTCGGACAAGCGCCGGCCGCAGAACAACGACATCTCCAACGGCGCCGACGACCTCGCGGCGGGCACCGAGTACGTGATGAAGGCGACGGGCGTGAAGAAGATGCACATGTACGGCATCTCCTCCGGCGCGCTCAAGGCCGCGCTCTTCGCGCAGCGCCATCCCGGCCGCGTCGATCGCCTGGCCCTCGACGCCTTCGTCTGGACCGGCGAAGGAAGTCCCACGCTCGCCGAGCGCAAGAAGAAGCTCGCGCAGTTCCAGGCGATGCACCGCCGGCCGATCGATCGGGCCTTCGTGCACAGCATCTTCAATCGCGACCATCCGGGCACCGCCGAGGAGCGGACCATCGAAGCGTTCGCCGACGCGATCCTCGCGCTCGACGACTCGATGCCCACCGGCACCTACGTCAAAATGTGCTCGAAGCTGCCGCTCGTGGACCCGGCGAAGATCGTGAACCCGACGATCGTCATGCGTGGCGAGTACGACGGCATCGCCGGCTTCGACGACCTCATCGAGTTCTTCAAGCGCCTGCCGAACGCCGACAAGACCTTCTCGGTGATGGCGGGCATCTCGCACGCGAGCTTCCAGCAGAAGAATTACTACCTCGTGTACCACATCCTCCACTCGTTCTTCACGCAACCCGAACCCCTCTATCGAGCATGAACCCACGAATCGCTCTCGCCATCGCGGCAGTCACCACGACGTTCGCGGCCCACGCGGCCTACCCCGAGCGTCCCATCAAGATCA
Organism: Usitatibacter sp.; assembly: GCA_035656735.1. Classification (GTDB taxonomy): domain Bacteria; phylum Pseudomonadota; class Gammaproteobacteria; order Burkholderiales; family Usitatibacteraceae; genus Usitatibacter. Next base: position 46,018 of record DASRRY010000021.1, read on the forward strand.
TCGTGCCGTTCGGCGCCGGCGGCTTCACGGACGTGGCCGCGCGCATCCTGCAGAAGGAGCTGCAGCCCGTCCTCGGCCAACCCATCGTCATCGAGAACAAGCCCGGCGCGGGGTCCACCATCGGCACCGCGGACGTCGCCAAGGCGGCGCCCGACGGCTACACGCTGGTGATGGTCTCGACCACCCACGTGATCAGCCCCCACCTCTACAAGTCGGTGCCGTACGACGCGCTCAAGGACTTCACGCCGGTGATGAAGCTGGCCGAAGGTCCCTACGTGCTCGTGGTGAATACGAAGAAGCTGCCGGTGAACAGCGTGCAGGAGCTCATCGCCGCGGCGAAGGCGAAGCCGAACTCCATCGATTACGCCTCGTCCGGGAACGGCAGCTCGCAGCACCTGGTGGGCGCGCTCTTCTGCAGCATGGCGGGCGCGCCTTTGAACCACGTGCCCTATCGCGGCAGCTCGCAGGCGATGAACGACGTCCTCGGCGGGCAGGTCCCGGTGAGCTTCGTGGGCGTGCCCAATGCGCTCTCCAACGTGAAGGCCGGGCGCCTCAAGGCGCTGGCGGTCTCCACCTCGAGGCGCTACGGCGAGATGCCCGACGTGCCGACGCTCGATGAAGCGGGCGTGAAGGGCTACAACGCGACGATCTGGCTGGGACTCCTCGCCCCTCCCAACACGCCGCGCGACATCGTGGACAAGCTGAACAGCGCCATCACGAAAGTCCTGGCCGAGCCCGCGGCGCGCAAGCTGATGAGCTCCGCCGGCGTCGACGTCGCGACCAGCACGCCCGAGCAGTTCGGCGCGCTCCTCAAGACCGAGTACGACCGCTGGGGCAAGGTCGTGAAGGAAACCCGCGCCGTCGTGAACTGATTGAAATCAGTGGCAGGTCGCGGGAGGCTGGCGGCGCAGGACGATCTCGCCCTCGCCCTCGCCGCTCGCCTGCTCGACGAAGCGGATGTTCTGCTTCACGGCGTCCATGTAGAGATTGCTGCCGCCGAAGTGCTTGCCGGCGAAGTTGTAGGCGCCGCCCAGCTCCTGCTCGAGGCGCCGGGTCGCGTTCTGGTAGAAGGACGGCGTCTTGCGCAGGAGGTCCTCGGCGGACGCGAAGACGACCTGCTCGCCGCCCTCGGTATTGACGCGCGCGATGCCGCCCGCGACGAACTCGGGATAGAGCCGGTCGCGGCATTTCTCGAGGTAACAGCGGTCCGACATCTGCGCGATGATGTCCGCGGACCCGAGCAGGCTGCCCACCAGGCGGAAGATCGGGTGGGGCACGCGAATGGACGCCACGGGCTTCTCGTATCCGGTGAAGTGCACGATCTGGCCCGCGACATCCGCGTGATCCGGCATGCCGATCGTCGGCAGGTATTCGCGCAGGAACCGTGCGCCGCGCGAGACATGGGTGCGCGTGTACTCGGCGCCGTTGCGATGCACCTTGTCGTTGGCCTTCCGGATGTACCCCATGTCGTGGAAGAGCGCGCAGATGACGCCGAGCTGGAAGAGCCGCTCCTCCATGGCCGGGCCGTCGCCGCGCGAGCGCTCGTAGCCGTCGAGAAGCCGCGCCATCGCGAGCGTCACCTCGAGCGCGTGCTGGAGGTCGTGGTATCCGGTGTCGCAATGCAGGTAACCCGGAAACTCGCCACGATAGAGGCGCACCATGTCGTCGAAGGCTTGTCCCAGGATCACGGGACGCGGGCGCGAGTAGAGTGAGCGGTAGATTCGCTCCACCTCGAGCTTCACGCACACCGGATCGGTCGTGTTGATCCGGTTGGTGACATCGAAATCGCTGCGCCGGAAATTCATGGGCCGTGATAAACCCTTGTTTTGCAGCGCCATTTCCCGCAAGTACGCGATGGCACCGAGGCGCCATTTGACCCGATCCGCCCCGTCCACGCAACCGCAACCCGGCAGGGATGCGCACTAGCCAAAGCCGGGCCCTCGGAGTATGTTTTTTGGATCAGGAGGTAGCGCGATGCCGACGACTCTGGAGAGTACCGACGAGATCAAGCGGCGCATCGGCGAGCTCAACCTCGAGCACCGGGACCTGGACCGCGCCATCGAGGCGCTGGAACTGAATCCCTTCCACGACGAGCTGCAGCTGAAGCGCCTGAAGAAACGCAAGCTCATGCTGAAGGACCAGATTTTCATGCTGCAGAGGCAGCTGGTTCCCGACATCCCGGCTTGATCCCCCGACGGGGACCCCATGAAAAAAAGCCCCGCGATCGCGGGGCTTTTTTTGTAACGCAGGCACAGCAGGCAGCCTCGCGGCCGCGAGCTGTGCCCAATGACCTTCAGCTCGAATGGCGCTGCTGGAACTTGTGGTAGAACGCGAGCACCTTCGGCACGTATCCCATCGTCTCCGCATAGGGCGGCACGCGGTTGCCGGCGCGGATCACCGCGTTCTCGCCGGCATTGTAGGCCGCGACGGTGAGCTCGAGATTGCCCTGGAACATCTGCAGCAGGTCGCGCAGGTACTTGACGCCCGCCACGATGTTCTCGGTCGGATCCATGATGTTCTGCACGCCGTAGCGCTCGGCGGTCGCGGGCATGAGCTGCATCAGGCCGCGCGCACCGGTGCGCGACACCGCGGACTTGTTATACCCCGACTCCGCGGAGATCACCGCGTGCACGAGCGCCGAATCGACCCCATGGGCGCGAGCGGCAGTATCGATGATCGCGGAGTAGCGGGCGATGTCGGCGGCACTGGGCATGTACACCGGGCCGCCGAAGGCAAGCTGCGACGCGGTGGGTGCGACACCCGCCTCGCGGCGCACGAGCTTGTAGCGCTTGTCGTCGGGCATGTTGGTGAAATGCATCACGCCCTTCTCGTCCTTGAACGAGAAGATGTCGGCGAGCGCAGGCCGGGCGAGGCCGAACGCCGCGAACGCTGTAGCGAAAATCCACCAGGAGGCACTGCGCTTCATCCGACACCCCGTGTCCAGCCGCAACGACAGAGGTGTCCATTTTAGCCCATGGCTTCGTAGCTGCAAAATGACAGCTGAAACCAGTGCCCATTAAAATCAAAGGCTTACTGGGGCTGCTGCGAAATGCGCCGCATCTCCCATGCGCCGTCCGGCCCAGAGACCGGCTTTCCCGTGGCGTCCAAGCCGCGCTCCCACGTGCGCATGGACGACGAGGTGAACTGGAATTCCCAGCGCTCGTGGTCGACCGCGGGCATGCCTCCATGGCAGGCATTTCCGGCCGTGCCGCCGCCCAGCACCATCTCCATCTGCCGCTCGATGCGCATGCGGCAGCCCGCCAGCTCGTGGAGCGACGCGGGCGAGAGGCCTGCGAACGGCTTCGCCTGGCGCCATTCGCCCGCATGGCTCGCGGCATCGGGCACGGCGAACGCGTCCATCACCACGCCGTTGGATCCGTGCACCGGCCGCACGCGATAGATGCGCTGGCGGAACGGATGCGCATCGTCGTCCATGGGCGCGTACTCGGCGTAGATCCAGCCCTCGTCCCGGCGCTCGCTCCAGAAGCGCGCATGGCGGATGCGCACGTGGTCACCCGTGCCGCCGACCACGCGCGACTCGTTGATCGTCACGAAAGTCCCGGGCATCACGTACATCGCGAGGCCGAGCTCGTCGCGATCGCGATCGGTATAGGCGCTCGCGGACGCCGCGTCGCCCGGCGGGCTTGCGCTGGCGCACGCACACAGCGCGGCGGGCAAGAGCAGGTTGAGGAGCGTTTTCATGGCCGCCATTGTAGTGACCCGGCGCCGTGCCTGGCCTTCACGATCCTTGCGAGGCGGCGATCGCCTGCGCGATGTCGCGGCTCACCGTCGCCAGCGCCCGGCTCTGGGCCGCGACGAGCGCCTCGTACTCGCCGCTCGCCGCCTCGTGCGTCGAGGTGCGGCCATCGCGCACCGGCCCGCCGGGCAACCGATGAATGCGCCAGGCGATGTCGACGTCGACGCCCTGCCCCGGGGTGGCATCGAACCGCTGGACCTCGAGCGCCACGCGATAGCCCGTGTCGCTCGCCTCCGCGGTGGGGTACGACGTCGTGTGCGTCGTGCCGAGCAGCCGGCCGAGATCCGCCGCGACGACCCGGGGAATGCCGGACTTGAGCGGCTCGGCCCAGCGTTGCTGCTCGAGCAGCCGCACGCGGTTCTCCGATGCGCGCACCACGAGCTGCGGCCGGTCGTACATCTCGGGAATGCGCGCGGCGCCCACCGCGATGGAGACGTCGGGCAGCGAGCGCACGGGCGAAGCGGACGTCTCGACGCTCAAGGTGTAGTCCTGCTCCGGCGCGGAAGCGGTGGCGCATGCGCCGAGCACGGCGAAGAGCGCGAGGGGAATGGCCTTCATGGGGCGTCCTTCTTCTTGCCGCGCAGCAGCGATTCCGGATGGCGCTCGAGATAGTCGGCGAGCGCGCGGAACGAGGCCGCCGCGCGCGAGACCTCGTCCAGCGTGCCACCCAGGTTCTGCTGCAGCGGCGCGTCCGGCGCCGCCATCTGCTGCACCGAACCCGCGGCCTTGCCGACCTGGTCGAGCGTCCTGCGCGCCTCCTCGAGCGTGCCCTTGAGCTCGGGCACCGTCTCGCGCTCGAGCTCGTCGAGCACCGCGTTCGCGCTCTTGAGCGTGGCGTTCAGGTTGTTGCCGATCTGGTCGAAGGGCACCTTGTCGAGCTTCTTCGCGATGTTGCCGATCGTCACCGTGAGCTCCTGGAGCGAGCCCGTGAGCGTCGGCAACTCCGGCGGCGTGCGCGTCCAGTCCACCTTCGCCTTGGGCGCGTCGGGGAAGAAATCCAGCGCGATGTAGAGCTGGCTCGTGACGAGGCTCGCGGTGCGCACCTGCGCGCGCAAGCCGCGCTCCACCATGCGATCGACGAACATCTTCGGGTCGAGCCGGGGCGGCTCGCCGCCGCTGCCTGCCCGGCGCTGGCGCAGCCGCTCGATGTCGATGCGCGCGACGACGGGCACGAAGGCGCGCTTCTTCACCGGGTCGTACTCGATGCCGATGGACTTCACCTCGCCGATCACCACGCCGCGGAAGTCGACGGGCGCGCCCGGCGCGAGGTTCCTCACCGACTCGTTGAAGAGCAGCGTGAACAGGAGGCCGCTTTCCGGCGGCTTCATCGCCTGGCCGCGATTGGCGAAAAGGCGGAACGTCGTATCCGCCTCGACGGCCGGTCCTTCGGGCTCGTCGGGCGGCGCCTGGAACGCGAGGCCGCCGATCAGGATCGAGGCGATCGACTGCGTGTCGACCTTGACCCCGGCCGCGCTCACGTCGATGTCGACACCCTCCGCGTGCCAGAAGCGCGTGTTGCGCCGGACCATCTGGTCGTAGGGGGCGTTCACGAAGATGCGCAGCACCACTGCCCGGCCGTCGGGCGCGAGCTCGTACTTCGCGACCTGCCCCGCCTGGATATGGCGAAAGTAGATGGGGGATCCCACGTCGAGCGACCCGAGGTCGTCGGCGCGCAGCACGAAGGTGCGCCCCGGCACGTCGCTCGTCACGATGGCCGGCTGCTCGAGCCCCACGAACTCGCGCTTCGTGTTCTCGGACTTGCCCGCGTCCATGCCGATGTACGAGCCCGCGAGCAGCGTGCTGAGCCCGCTCACGCTGCCGCCCGAGACGCGCGGGCGCACGATCCAGAACTTCGTGTCCTCTCCCAGCAGGTCGCTCGCCTCGCGCGTCATCTGCGCGGTGACGACCGCCGAGCGCCGGTCCTTCGAGAGCCGGATCGCCCTCACCTCGCCCACGTCGACGTTGCGGTAGCGGATCTTGGTCTTGCGCGCCTCGATGCCCTCGGCCGTCTTGAACGTGATCTCGATGGTCGGTCCCCGCTCGGCGAGCGCGCGCAGGCCGAGGTACGCGCCGAAGGTGAGCGCCACGATCGGCACGAGCCAGATGAGCCACGACGGCCAGCGCGGGCCGCGCCGCACGACCGCCTCCGGCACGTCTCCCGGCGGGCGCTCCTCAGCCACAGTCCGCCCTTTCCGTGTCGTAGAGGCAGCGCGGGTCGAAGCTCAATGAGGCGAGCATGGTGAGCACCACCACGAGGCCGAAGGCGAGTGCCCCGGGGCCGACGGTGATCTCGGCCAGGGTCGGGCTCTGCACCAGCGCCGCGAGGATGCCCGCCGCGAAGAGGTCCGTCATCGACCAGCGCCCGACGACGTGGATCATGCGATAGATCTGCGCGCCGCGCCGCGCGGGGATGCGCAGCCCGCAGTGCTGCACCGAGAGGGCGAGCGCGGTGAGGCCGACCAGCTTGAGCATCGGCTCGAGGATGCTCGCGAAGAAGATGATCGAGGCGGTCACCGGCGAGCCGCTCTTCCACAGGTACCTCACGCCCGAGAGGATCGTGTCGCTCGAGGACATGAAGAGCGAGTTCGAGTCCATCACCGGCAGCACGTTTGCCGGGATGTAGAGGATGAACGCCGCGATGAGGAAGGCCCACGTGCGGCCGAGGGCGCGGGGCTTGCGCGAGTGCAGCGGCGCGCGGCAACGCGGGCATCGCATCGAGGCGCGGGGCTGCGCCGGCCGCGACACGAGATGGCAGGCGAGGCACGCGACGAGACCCGCCTCGCGCGCGGTGAGCGCCGTCACTGCCGCGCCTCGGCGACCATGCGCCCGGCCTTGTTCGCCTCGGCGTGCAGCCAGATCTCGCGCGGATCGAAGAGGGTGCCGATGAGCGTGAGGACCACGATGAGCGCGCCGAAGGCCCACAGCGCGGGGCCGGGCGACACCGTCGCGAGGTCCCCCAGCTTCACCAGCGCCACGGCCACCGCGAGCATGAAGACGTCCATCAGCGACCACACCCGCGCCATGGGCGCGATCCGGAACGCGACCGAGAGGTACTCGGGGCAGTGGCCCAGCCACAACGGGACCGTCATGTACACCATGGCACCGATCTCCAGCGCGGGCGCCACGATGCCGGTCCAGAGGATCATGAGCGCGACGAGGAACCGGCCCTGGTCGCGCACGGCGGCGACGGTGCCCGCGAGAGTCGTCTCGGCGTAGCCGGCGGCGCCGAGGTCGAGCGCCGCGATCGGCAATGCGTTCGCGATGAGGAACAGGATCAGCGCCGCGATGCTGAGCGCGACGATGTGGCTCAGTCCGCCGCGTGCGCTCCGGTACAGCATCTCGCCGCAATGGCAGCACTCCGCGTGCCCCCCGCGTGGGAGCGGGATCTCGCGCTGGAGCGTGTCGCACTCGGGACAGGCGATGAGGGGGTCGGCCATTCTTGGTCTTGGAACTGAGACACCGGTACAGACCGGGCGCGCGCCGGAGAATTCAAGGCGGCATCGACCGTCGCCCGCGCCCGCAGCATAAACCCTTGACGCGACAAGGGTTTGATCCCACCCTCAGCCGGGGCGGCCGTCGGCTCGCGGACGCGCCAGCAGCGGCGCATAACGTAGCGCATAAAGCGCGAACGCGCTCGCCCAGAGCAGCGCCGCGACCGCGACGGTCGTCACGTACGCCGCGCCCGCGAAGAGCGGACCGAACACGCGAACCACGGCCGCGAGCTGGACGAGGACGTACATCGCGACCTCCGCGGCCCCCGCCACCAGCGGCTGGCCCGTGTGGCCCCGCGCGGTGCGGGTCATCATCCCGAGCGTCATGCCGCCGATCACGCCAATGGTGAGGGCGTGGATCGCCCACGGCGGCGCCACGCTGCCCTCGATCGCGAAGATGCGCAGCACGAGATAGACCGGTACCCAGGCATACGCGAGGTGCAGGATCCAGACGAGCGGCGCGCGCAGCGTGCGCCAGGGTCGCCAGAGGAGCCAACGCACCGCATGCACCGCGGCACTTACCGCGAGCAGGGTGATGAAGAGGGATCCTTCGATGCCCGCGAGATCGGCGGCGACGAGCGCAAGCACGCTGCCCATCGCCAGTCGCTCCACGATGGGATTGCGCGTGGCGACAGCGCCGGGCACGCCGTTGTTGGTGAACATCGGCACGATCCGCCCGGCCATGACCACCACGATGAAGAGGACCAGGTCCAGTCCCAGCTGCAGCCCCCAGGTCTCGGGCAGCTTCATCCAGCCCAGCTCCGACGCGTGCACCAGGAGCTCGATTGCCGCGAGCGCCACGAGCAGCACGACGAAGAAGTAGTTGCGGCGATTGCCCGAGCGCACGAGGGGGATGCCGATGCCGATCGCGACCGCGAGCGGAAACGCCGCGTTCACGAAGGCCGATGCGACGTCGAAGGGCGTGAGCACCATCAGGCGTCCCGCGATCCACAAGGCGACGATCGCGGCGAGCGTGCCGCCCGTGGGCGTGGGTCGGGAGGTCCAGTTGCGCACCGCCGTGAAGAGGAAACCGGCGAGCACGGCCAGCGTGTACCCGAAGAGCATCTCGTGCGCATGCCGGAACGGCGTCTGCATGTAACTGCCGGGCAGCCAGCCGGCGTATTCGCATGCCCACAGCAGCACGGAGAGCGCGGCGAAGACGCTCGCCGCGAGATAGAACGGGCGGAAGCCGAGGCTCCACAGCGCCCATCCGCCGGCGGCCGGGCGCGGCGATTCTTCGATCTGCATCACGAGCGGGAAGACGCGATGTCCGGGGGATCCATCATGATGCCCGCCGCCGTACGCCGTTCGAGCGCGCGGAGCAGCATCCCGGCAAAGGCGGCGATCGCGAGCGCGTTGAGCGCTCCGGCCGCGCCGCGCCATTCGGGGGAGCGCGCGCCGAGCGTCACGCGCAGAAGGAGCGAGCCATGCAGGAGCACGAGCGGCAAGTAGAGGCCGGCATTGAAGCGAAGCTGCGCGCGTGCGATGGCGGGGACGACGATCGGCGCGTGTCCCAGCACCATGGAGAAGACGAAGCCCAACGCGATCGCGTGGAGCGCGAGATCGCGCGCGGCGCTCGCCCCGAGCGCGAGCGCGATCCACGCCGCGCCACCCACCGCGAGCCAGGCATATCCCGCGAGCAGCGCCAGCGCGGTGAAGCGCGCGAGGCCGGACGCATGCACCGTGCGCCGCGCCACGTCGAAGCATCCCAGCCACACGGCCAATCCGATGAGCGCGGAGCCGAAGGCGAGCGCGCCTGAGAGCGGGTCCACGAAGCTCGCGCCCACGGCGGCGATGAGCAGCGCCACCACGGGGCGGAAAGTGGCCGCGGCCAGGCGCCGGGGCGGCAGCAGCCGCGTGAGCTCCAGCCGTTCCGCCGCGATCGTGAGGACGAGGAAGCCGAACCATGCTTCCGGGACGCCGCTCGAGGCGCCGGCGGCGAAGGCGCTCTGGCCCGCGAGCCAGAGCGCCGCTGCGATCGCCAGCAGGACGGTGTGGATCATCGGTTGGCGTCGCACGAGTGCCACGCTCGTCAGGAGCAGGAAGCACGCGGCGACGATCCAGAAGGCCGACGCCGCGGCCGTCCATCCCGCGAGCAGCATCGTGCCCGCGGCCGCGCTCGATGCGGGCGCGGCATAGCCGGCGGCGCGTCCCCAGGCGATCGCCCGCTCGAGCGAGATGACGGTGCCGAGAAAGCCCGCGACCATCAGTACGGCGTGATGCGAGATGGCGATCGTCGGCGCCGGCGAGACCCCCAGGCGGGCAAGGCCGCCGCCGATGCCGGCCGCGAGGGACACGACGGCCAATAGGGGCGCAAGGCGGCGCAGGCTCGAGAGCGCGCTCACGGCGCGTCGAGCACGCGTCGCGCGCGGGCACTCATGCGTTCAGGTCCCCACGGCGGATCCCAGCAGACGTCGACCCGGATGATCGCCTCCTCACCGAGCGCCGCGCCGACCTCCGCGACGATGTCCTCCACGATGAGCTCGGTCACCGGGCAGGCCGCGGAAGTCATGGTGATGCGCACGCGAACTTCATCGCTGCGCGCCTCCACGCCGTAGACGAGCCCGAGGTCCACGATGCCGATGGCCATTTCGGGATCGACCACGCGGCGCAGCGCGCCGGCGATGCACTCGCCGAGCTCCGGGTCGCCGCAGTACGCGAAAGGAAAGTCGAACTTCATGCCGCGCTGCGGTGCAGCGCCACGATGGCGGGGGAACCGCTCTTCACGAGATCGGCAACCGTGTAGCGGTCGAGCACCTCGTAGAATCCGTCGACCGCCTCGGCCAGCACCTTGCGCAATGCGCAACCGCGCGCGATGACGCAGGTGTTCGCACCGGCCTCGAAGCACTCGGCAGGAACGTCATGGCCCTCGGTTGCGCGCACCACGGCGCCGAGCCGGATCATCGCGGGCGATACGGCGAGCCGCACGCCGCCGCCGCGGCCCCGCGTGTTGACGAGCGCGCCGGCGCGTCCCAGCCGGTGCGCCACCTTCACCAGGTGATGCTCGGAGATGCCGAACGCGCGGGCGATCTCGCCGATCGTGGCGCGGCCCTCGGGCGCCGTCGCCACGTACATGAGGACGCGCAGGCTGTAATCGGTGAAGGTCGTGAGCCGCACCGCCTTCAGTCCGCCCCGTGCGGTTGCCCGGCGCCGCCCGCTTGCGCCGCGCGCTTTCCGCGCCCGACGAGAAGCTTCACGGCATAGACGCCGAGTGCCACCACGCCCAGGGAGAACACGATGTCGCCTGGGACCCGCAGCCACACGAGCGTCTCCATCACGCCCGAGTGGACGATGCCGGCGCTGCGCGCATACCAGAGGCCTTGCGTGTAGCTGTACCAGGCCTGGTAGATGCCGGCGGGCAGCAGCGACAGGAACACCATCATCGCGAGGCCGATGTTGAGTCCCCAGAACGCCGGTGCGAGCGCGCGATCGGCGTGGCGGCTCTTCTCGTAGAGGCCGCGCAGGCAGAAGAGCATGAGCCCGATGCCGAGCATCCCGTACACGCCGAAGAGCGCCGCGTGCCCGTGCGCGGGGGTCATGTTGAGTCCCTGCACGTAGTAGAGCGACGCGGGCGGGTTGATGGCGAAGCCGAGCAGCCCGGCGCCCACCGCGTTCCAGAAGCCCACGGCGACGAAGCAGAGGATCGGCCAGCGATAGGCCTGCACCCACGGCGCGGCGCTGCTGCGCTGGTAGTTCCTGAACGCCTCGACCCCGATGAGCGACAGCGGCACGACCTCGAGCGCGGAGAACACGGCGCCCACGGCGATGACGGATGTCGGCGTCCCGGTCCAGTACAGGTGGTGCAGCGTGCCCAGGATACCACCCAGCAGGAAGACGATCGTCTCCATAACGATGGCGCGGTTGGCGCTCGCCGCGGCCACGAGGCCCAGGCGCGTGAAGATGAGCGCGATGACGGCGGTCGCGAAGACCTCGAAGAAGCCCTCGACCCAGAGGTGCACGAGCCACCACCTCCAGTATTCGACCATCGCGTAGTGCGTGTGCTGCCCCCAGGAGAGCGAGGCGGAGTAGAAGCCGCCGATGCACGTGGCCGACAGGAACACCATCGCCACCAGCCCGCGCGTCTCCGACGGCTTCTTCAGCGCCGGCCAGAGCCCGCGCCCTAGCAGCAGCAGCCAGAAGAGCAGGCCCACGAAGAGCAGGATCTGCCACGCGCGGCCCATGCTGGTGTACTCGAGTCCCTGGTTGCCGAGCCAGAACGTGTAGTCGAAGCCCGCGCGCTTGAGCGTCCCGATCCAGCCGAAGGCGATCGAGCCCACCACGATGACGAGCAGCGCGTAGAAGAGCACGTCCACGCCGAGCTTCTGGAGCTTGGGCTCGCGCCCGGAGAGCAGCGGCGCGATGTAGAGCCCGGTAGCGAGCCACGCGGTCGCGATCCAGAAGACGCCCACCTGCGTGTGGATCGTGCGGCTCGTCGTATACGGCAGCACCTCCGCGAGCGGGATGCCGAAGAACGAATTCCCCTCCACCGCGTAGTGGGCGGTGATCGCGCCCATGCCGACCTGCAACAGCAGCAGGCCGATCACCACGAAGAAGTACTTGCGCGTGGCCTTCATGGACGGCGTGGCCACCGCGTTCACGAGCGGGTCGCGCTGCGGCACGGCCGGATCCGGCGTCTCGGGATGCGCGCCGTGGTACCAGACCATGGTGGCGATGCCCGCGATGAGGAGGATCACGCTCGCGACGGTCCACATCGCCGCGCTGCCGGTGAGCGTGTTGCCCACGAGCGGCTCATGCGGCCAGTTGCTGGTGTACGAGAGTCCTTGCTGGGCCGGGCGGTCGGTCGAAGCGGACCACGCCGACCAGAAGAAGAACGCGGAGAGCGCCTTGCGATCCTCGGCGCGCGGCAACGCGTTCGCGGTCATCGCATAGCGCTCGCGCAGCCCGTCCAGGGCCGGCGCGTCGCCGAAGAGGTCCGTGAAGTGCGCCTGGACCTCGGCGATGGCCTGCGCGCGTTGCGGCGAGATGATCACGGTGTTGGTGCCGGGATCGTAGGTATTGCGGCGCATGTCCTCGCGCACGATGGCGTCCACGGAGGCGCGCCGGGAGGTGCTCAGGCGATCGGCCGGCTCGCCGTACATCGCCTGCGACTTGATCTCGCGATAGGCGCTCGCCTCGCGGTGCAGCCAGTCCGCCGACCAGTCGGGTGCCACGTAGCTGCCGTGGCCCCATACGGTGCCGAGCTGCTGGCCGCCGGCGGCGAGCCAGGCGCGCTGGCCTTCCTGCACTTCGCCGGCGGTATAGAGGACGGGCCCGTCGGCGACGCGCACCGTGGCCATGGGCGGCGCAGCGAGGTAGATCTCGCGGCCGATATAAAGCAGGGCGGCGAAGGACAGGATGAAGACCACGCCCAGCCAGGTCCACAGCTTCCGGTTCGGTTTCATTTTGTTCTCCATAGATGCACACGATATGCAGCTTTCGGCGCGTGGCCTTGCGCGAGGTCATGCGCTTCGCGTTCATTCTCGCGGCGCGGGGCCACCGCTGGCGCCGCGCAATTGATCCAGTTCAAGCTTTGGCGGGATAAACCTCCCGGCGCGGCCGCGATGGCGCACGCTTCACCTCGATGCCGCCTGTCCTTCCCGCGTGGTCATTGCGTGGCCGCACCCTCCTGCCCGTGGTCCAGGGCGGCATGGGCGTCGGCGTTTCCGCCCACCGGCTCGCGGGGCACGTGGCGAGCCTCGGCGCCATGGGCACGATCTCCAGCGTCGAGCTGCGCCAGCACCATCCCGACCTGCTCGAAGCGGGCCGCGGCACGCGCGACAAGCCGCTCATCGACGGTCACAACCGCGCGGCGCTCGACCGCGAGATCCGTGCCGCCCTCGCGCTCGCCGCGGGCCAGGGCGCCGTCGCGGTCAACGTGATGAAGGCGGTGAGCGCGTACGCGAGCTACGTGCGCCAGGCTTGCGAATCGGGCGCGCACGCGATCGTCGCGGGCGCGGGCCTGCCCTTCGACCTGCCCGACCTCACGCGCGACTTTCCCGACGTGGCGCTCGTCCCGATCCTCTCGGAGGCGCGCGGCGTGTCGGTCGTGCTGCGCAAGTGGATGCGCAAGAACCGCCTGCCCGATGCGATCGTCATCGAGCATCCCGGATTCGCGGGTGGCCACCTCGGCGCCACGCGCCTGGACGAGGTGGGCGATCGCCGTTACGACGTCGCGGCGGTGTTCGAGGGCATTCATGCGGTGCTGGGCGAGCTCGGGCTCGAGCGCGAGCGCATCCCGCTCATCGCCGCGGGCGGCATCCATTCGCACGAGCAAGTGAAGGAAGCGCTCCGGCTGGGCGCCTCGGCGGTGCAGCTCGGCACGCCCTTCGCGGTGACCACCGAAGGCGACGCGCACGAGGCGTTCAAGCGCGTGCTCGCCGGCGCCCGTCCCGAGGACATCGTCACCTTCATGAGCGTGGCCGGGCTTCCGGCCCGCGCCGTGCTGACGCCGTGGCTGCGCAACTATCTCGGGCGCGAGAAGGCGCTGCAGTCCCACGCGAAGGCCGACCCGCGGCGCTGCGTTCCCGGCGCGGAATGCCTCGCGGTGTGCGGGCTGCGCGACGGCATCGCATCCATCGGCCAGTTCTGCATCGCGACGCGGCTCGCATACGCCGTGCACGGGGACGTGAAGAAGGGACTTTTCTTCCGCGGCTCCGAGCGCCTGCCCTTCGGATCGGCCATCCGCCCCGTGCGCGAGCTGGTCGATTACCTGTTGACCGGCATCCTGCCGGCGGCAGGGAGCGAAGCCGTGGCCGCCTGAATCAGGACGGCGCGAAGAGCCGTTCCGCGTCCAGGATCTCGATATCCCGGCCGTCGATGCGAATGAGCCCGTCGGCCGCCAGCTCGTGCAGGATGCGCGAGAAGTATTCGGGCGTGAGGTTGAGGCGCGAGGCGACGATCGATTTCTGCGCGGGCAGCGTCACGCGGCCCGCGGCTCCGTCGGGATCGAGTCGTGCGACATAGCCGATCACGCGCTGCTGCGCGGAATGCAGCGTGACCGATTCCAGGTCCTTCACCACCATGTGCAGGCGCATCGAGAGCCCGGCGATCATGCGGCGCGCCAGCGCCGGGTCGCGCTCGAGCTCGGCCTCGAGCGTGTCCTTCGACACGTGCAGCAGGAGCGAATCGGCCAACGCCACGGCGGAAACGACATAGGGTCGGTCGGCGAACATGACCGCCTCGCCGAACGAGCGTCCCGCACCGAGGATCTCCACGACCTTCTCGGCTGCATCCGGCGCCGGGATCACGAGCTTCACCTGCCCATACACGACGATGTGGAAGCCGCGGCAGGCGTCGCCGCGCCGGAAGAGCGCCTCGCCGCGGTCGCAATGGACCTGCGTCGTGCCCAGCGCGATGCGGGCCAGTTCCTCGCTGCCGACGTCGCGAAACATCGGAACGTGGGAAAGCAATTGCGGGACGCGCGCGGTCGCGCCGGAAGTCGGGACGATCTGGGGACGCATGTCCCCCACTCTCCCATGACGCCCGGGCCGCGTGGTTGCGAAGGATCAAGTCCGTTCGTCGCCGCGCCGGCTAAGGTCGAGCGATGCAACCCGAAGACGTCAGCCGCATCAAGGTATGGCAATGCGTGGGCTGCGGGCGCATCGACGACCCGCAGCCGTGCGTGGGCATCTGCCGCGACGAGAAGCGCGAATACATCCCGGCGGCGGAGCACGACTCGGCGATGGCCGAGGCGCTGGCCGAGCTGGACACCCTGCACAAGCTCGTGCGCGAGCTGGCGGGAACGACGCCGCGGGCCGGCGAGTGGGAGCGCGGCTACCGCGCGCTGCAGGCGCGGGCTCGCGCGGTGCTCGCGCCGCTCACGCGGCGCTGAAGCGGCCTGGCGGGCAACGCCGCAGATCGCGCCGAGGACGAGCAACGCGATGAAGGCGGTCTCGGCCAGCACCAGCAGCATCGCGCGCGGGCCCACCGCGACCAGGCCGCGCAGCGAGGTCTTCATCCCGATGCCCGCCATGGCGATCGCGAGGAACCACTTCGACACACCGCCGCCCGCCTCCATCGCGCGCGCCGGGATCCAGCCGAAGCTCGCCAGGATCATGAGCGCCGCGAAGGCGGCCGCGAACCAGGGAAGCATGGGCGTGCCGCCGAAGAAGATGCCCGCCGCGCGGTCGTCGAGGCCCGCGAGGCCGGCGACCAACGGGTAGAGGAACATCGCGAGCGTGGAGAGGCCCGTCACCGCGGCCACGACGAACGTCGCATCGCGATCGGAGTCGCCATCCTTCGGCAGCACCGCATTGATGGCGAGCGTGGCCGATGCGCCGCAGATCGAGACCGCGCCGCCGCTCAGCAGCCCGAAGCGGTCGCCGAGGCGAAGTGCCCGCGCAAGCGCCACGCCCATCGCCATCGTGAGCACGATGCCGCCCGCCGCGAGCGCGATGGCGCTCCAGCCGAGCGTCGCGACCTCAGCCAGCGTGATGCGCAGCCCGAGGAGTGCGACGCCGGCGCGAAGGACCGCGCGCGAGGCCATCTCGATGCCGGGACGGAACCGGGCGTCGGCGATGAAGTTGAAGGCCATGCCGAGCAGCAGCGCGAACACCATGGCGCTCAGCTTGAACCGGTCGGAGAAGTAGGTCGCCGCGATGGAAACCACCGCCGTGAGCGCGAGGCCGGGGCACGCCAGGACAGCGCGCTCGGCGAGGCGCAGGGGATCGGCGAAACCCCGCGCCGGTGTCAGCTTGATGGCGGGCTGGCTCATGGGCTCTTGTCGTTGTGGGAGGCGCTCGGCCCCGGGGTACATGCGCGAACCTAGATATGCGCCGCCCCCGCGGCTGTGAGCCGAATCACCTTTCGCCTTACACCGGTAACCTTGGAGGACAGCGGTCAGGCCGCGTTTCCCGCCGCGAAGGCCGAAGCCCAGGCCCACTGGAAGTTGAAGCCGCCGAGATGGCCTGTCACATCGACGCCCTCGCCGATGAAATAGAGGCCTTTCACGGCGGCGGCTTCCATGGTCTTCGAGGACAGGCCGCGCGTGTCCACGCCGCCCAGCGTGACCTCGGCCTTGTTGTAGCCGAGCGTGCCGGTAGGCTGGATTTCCCAGTCGGTGAGGTCGCGCGCCGCCTGCTCGAGTGCCCGGTCGGAGAGCTGCGCCATGGGAACGTCGAGCTTGTGCGCCCCGGCCCACAGCTGGGCGAAGCGCCTCGGCAGGCGCTCGGCGAGCACGGTCGAGGCGAGCGCGCGCGATCGCCGCTCGGCCGCGAGCCATTCGCGCACGTTGAAGCCCGGGAGCAGGTTGATGCGGATGGGCTCGTCGCGGTAGGCCTGCTGCCAATACGACGACGCCTGCAGGATCGAGGGTCCCGACAGGCCGCGATGCGTGAAGAGCAGGGACTCGCGGAAGCGGCCGCCGGCACAGGACACTTCCGCGTCGATCGAGACGCCGGCGAGATCGCCGTAGCGCGCGAGGAACTCGGGGTGGAAGCTCAGGGGCACCAGCGCGGCACGCGGCGGGACGATCGCCAGGCCGAACTGCTCGGCGATGCGGTACGCAAAGGGCGTCGCGCCGATCTTGGGCACGGTGAGCCCGCCCGTCGCGATGACCAGCGACGGTGCGCTCGCCATTCCGCGCTCCGTGTCGATCTCGAAGCCGCCGGAGGCCTGGCGCACCTCCCGCACCTCGCAGGGCTGCCACCACTCCACACCGCCGCCCGCGCACTCGGCGCGCAGCATCTCGATCACCTGCGTGGAGCTCTCGTCGCAGAAGAGCTGGCCCAGCGTCTTCTCGTGCCACTTGATGCCGTGGCGCTCGATGAGCGCCACGAAGTCGCGCGGCGTGTAGCGTGCGAGCGCCGAGCGGCAGAAGTCGGGGTTCTGCGAGAGGTAATTGCGATGCGTCGCGTGGACGTTCGTGAAGTTGCAGCGCCCCCCGCCCGAGATGCGGATCTTCTCGCCGACCTTTGGGTAGTGGTCGATGAGGAGCACGCGCCGGCCGCGCTCGCCGGCGGTCGCGGCGCACATCATTCCGGCCGCGCCCGCGCCGATCACGATCGCATCGAAAGCCGGCACTGTGCGCTCGTTATACTGGTTCGTCGTGCTCGCAGTATAACGAGCGCATCCCCGGGAACCCCATGAACCGACTCGCAGCCGCGGCGCTCGTCCTCCTCCTCGCATCCGCTTGCACCGCGCCGCCACCGCACGAGGCACGCGCGCCCGCGTCGCAAGCGCCCACGGCCGTCATCGCCCAGACCGCGCATCCGCTCGCGACCCAGGCGGCGCTCCAGATGCTGGCGCGCGGCGGCAATGCCATCGACGCCATCGTCGCCGCGCAGGCGATGCTGGGACTGGTCGAGCCGCAGATGTCGGGCGTCGCGGGCGGAACGGAGATCCTTTACTGGGACGCCGCATCCGCGAAGCTCACGTCGTTCGACGGGCTCGCGGCCGCGCCGGGAAAGACCACGGCCAGCCTGCGCACTGATACGGACGGGCGCCTGCTGCCACCGTCGGCCGTGCGCCACGGCGGGCGCTCGGTCGGCATCCCCGGAACGATGGCGGTGCTGGAGATGGTCCACGGGCGCTACGGAAAGCTGCCGTGGAACGTGCTCTTCGAGCCGGCGATCGAGACGGCTGAACATGGATTCGCGCTGACCGAATACCTGCATCGCATCATGCTGCTGGACGGCATCACGCTCGCGGAATATCCGGGGCTGCGCCTTTACTTCGACGAGCACGGGAAACCCCTGCCGATCGGCGCGCGCGTGCGCAATCCCGAATACGCGGCCACGCTGCGCCGCATTGCCGCGGGCGGCGCGCGCGGCCTCCTCGCCGAGGGCGGCGCCGAGCGCATCGTGCAAGCGGCCCAGGGCGGGACGCTGCGCTCCTTGATGACCGCCGAGGACCTGCGCCAGTACCACGCGCTCGAGCGCGAGCCGGTGTGCGGGCCGTTCCTGGCCTATCGCGTGTGCACCGTCCCGCCCCCTTCGTACGGAGGCATCTACCTGCTG
The DNA here is from genome assembly GCA_035656735.1 of Usitatibacter sp. Lineage (GTDB taxonomy): Bacteria > Pseudomonadota > Gammaproteobacteria > Burkholderiales > Usitatibacteraceae > Usitatibacter. The sequence goes on from DASRRY010000021.1 coordinate 64,221, forward strand.
CAGGTGCTGCAGATGATGGAGGCGCGCGCCGGCGGGCGCTTCGATTTCCACGACGCGGCCTTCGTGCATCTCTTCATCGAGTCCGGCAAGCTCGCGCGAGCCGATCGCTCGATGTACGTGGGCGATCCGGGCTTCGTGACGGTGCCCGTGAACGGCCTGGTCGATCCCGCCTACGTGCGCGAACGCGCGGCCTCCATCGACGCGGAGCACGCGCGCTCCGTGGTGGCCGGGCGGCCCCCGGGCGCGGGCATCGCGCGGCGCGAGCCGGAGCACGATTCGTCCATGGGCGGCACGAGCCAGCTCACTGTGGCGGATGCCGCGGGAGACATCGTGGCAATGACGACCACCATCAACCTGGGCTTCGGATCGGGTCTCATGGTGGATGGCTTCATCCTGAACGACGTGCTGGTGAACTTCTCGGCCGCCCCGCGCAATGGCGCGAGCGTCGCCAACGCGATGGCACCGCACAAGCGGCCCTTCACGTCGATGGCGCCGGCCATCGTGTTCGATGCGCAGGGACATCCCGTCGCCGCCGGTGGGTCGGCGGGCGGCGGGCGCATTCCGGACTACGTGGCGCAAGGCTGGATCGAGATCCTCGCGAACCAGGCGACGCCCGCCTTCGCCGTGGCACAGGGCCACGTGACCACCGCCGATGCCGGCAAGATCGTGCTCGAGGAGGACACCGGCATGGCAGGGCTCGCGGCAGCGCTGCGCACGCGCGGCCAGCCCATCGCCGTCGAGCCGCTGCTTTCGGGACAGGGGTACATCGAGCGCGCAGGCACGGGCTGGATCGGCGCGGCGGATCCACGCCGCGGCGGAAACGCGTCCGGCGCTTCCGCGGCGTTGCCTCAGCGCGACGTGAAGCGACCCGCCTGGTAGTCCTGGATCGCCTGCACGATCTGCGCCTGGTCGTTCATGACGAACGGGCCGTACTGCGCGATCGGCTCGCGCAGCGGCTTGCCCGCGATGAGCAACGCCCGCGTGGGCTTCGTCGCGCGCAGCACCACACCGTCGCGGTCCGCGGCGTTCTTCAGGATCGCCATGCGCTGCACGGGCACCTCGGTGCCTTCGATCTCCAGCGCGCCGCGATACACGTACACGAACGCGTTGTGGTCCGCGGAGATCGGCTGTGCGAACGTCGCGCCCGCCGGCAGCTCGAGATCGAGATAGAGCGGGTCGGTCACCTCGCGCTCCATCGCGCCCTTCACGCCGTGGGACTCGCCGGCGATGACGCGCACCTTCACGCCTTCGGGCGTCGTGACTTCCGGGATGTCCGCCGCCTGGAAATCGCGATACCAGGGGGCGCGCATCTTGTCCTGCGCCGGCAGGTTGAGCCAGAGCTGGAAGCCTTCCATGCGGCCCTCCGCCTGCTCGGGCAGCTCCGAGTGCACGACGCCGCGGCCGGCCGTCATCCATTGCACGCCGCCGTTCTGCAGCAGGCCGTCGTGGCCGGCGCTGTCGCGATGGCGCATCTGGCCCGCGATCATGTAGGTCACCGTCTCGAAGCCGCGGTGCGGATGGTCGGGGAAGCCCGCGATGTAGTCCTTCGGGTCGTCGGTGCCGAACGCGTCCAGCATGAGGAACGGGTCGAGCCGCCGTTGCAGGTCCTGCGTGAGGACGCGCGTGAGCTTGACGCCCGCGCCGTCGGAGGTGGGCTGGCCCGCGATCACGGTCTCGACCGTGCGGCCGTGCGTGATCGTGTCCAGCGTGGTCGTCGTCATTGCCTTTTCTCCTCGTTGCCTCGAGAGCGCGGCCTCAGGCCGCGACCAGCTCGTCGATCTGCTCGTGGGCGGCCGCCAATCCCTGGCGCTGCGCCTCGTCGCCCATGTTGAGGCCTTCGGCGTAGACGAAGCTCAAGTCCGTCATGCCGAGAAAGCCCAGCACGGTCTTCAGATAGGGTACCTGCGTATCGGCCGGCGTGTTGCGGTAGAGACCGCCGCGGGCGAGTGCCACATAGACCTTCTTGCCCTTGAGCAGGCCCTCGGGCCCCTTCTCGGTGTAGCGGAAGGTGACGCCGGAGCGCGAGATGGCGTCGATCCAGTTCTTGAACTGCGCCGGCACGCCGAAGTTGTACATCGGCACGCCGAGGACGACCACGTCGGCCTCCCGCACTTGCTCGATCAGCGCGTCGTCGAGCGCGACCCGGGCGGCCTGCTCCGGCGTGCGCTTCTCGGCCGGCGTGAAGAGCGCGCCGAGGGCGGTTTCGTCGAGCACCGGGTGCGGCAGCGTCGCCACGTCGCGCACGCTGACCCGCGCGCCGGGCGCCGTTTCGAGAACGCGCTCGACGATCCGGCTCGCGAGCCGCGTGGATTGCGAGGCGCCGCCCCGCGCGCTGGAATTGACCTGGAGAATCTTCATCGTTGCCCCCATCGGTTGGATTTCGGACTGCATGGAGACAATGTATTGTTTCCCGGGTGGACCCAGAAGCCCTCGAAATGGATATCATTGTTCCTTCAGCGGAACAATGGAAACGGGCCATGCGACCTCCCCAGATCGAGCCGAACGACCTGCTCCTCTTCGCGCGCGTGGCCGACCTCGGCAGCTTCTCGCGCGCGGCCGAGAAGCTCGGGCTGCCCAAGTCCACCGTCTCGCGCCGCGTGAGCGCGCTCGAGTCGCAGCTCGGCGAGCGCCTCCTCACGCGCACCACGCGCAAGCTCACCGTCACGGATTTCGGCCAATCGGTGCTCGAGCATGCGCGGCACGTCGTGGAGGACGTCGAGGCCGCGTCCTCGCTCGCGCAGAACCGCCAGGTCCTTCCGAGCGGACGCCTTCGCGTCACGATGCCGGGCGATCTCGGCAACCTGGTGCTGGTGCCGATGCTCGCCGAATTCGCGCTCAGGTATCCGGCGATCACCCTCGAGATCGATCTCTCCGCGCGCTTCGTGGACCTGATCGGCGAGAACTTCGACGTCGCGATCCGCATGGGCGACCTGCGCGACGATGCGACGCTCTCCGCGCGGCGCATCGCCTGCTTCACGCTCGGCCTCTACGCGTCGCCGGCCTACCTGAAGAAGCACGGCACGCCTTCGAAGCCGGACGACCTGTTGCAGCACGGGACGCTGCACGTCCTCTCGCGCACCGGCGCGGCGATGCCGTGGGTGCTGCACCGGGATCACGAGCGCTGGGAAGACCTGCCGCCCGTGCGGGCGCTCGCGAACTCGCCCGAGCTTCTCATGCGCATGGCGCTCGAGGGCGCGGGCATCGCGATGGCGAACGACCATTTCGCGCTGCCGCATGTTCAGCGCAAGGAGCTCGTGTGCGTGTTGCCGGAATGGCGACCTGCGCCGGTCAGCGCATGGGCGGTGTTCCCGGGCCGGCGGCTCATGCCCACGAAGACGCGCGTGTTCATCGACGCCCTGGCCGAGCGCTTGACCGGGCCCGAATGCCAGGCCGCGCAGGCCCAGGTCGAGAAGGCGCTGCCTCACGCGAAGTCGCGGTCGACCTCGCTGCGCTTGAGGAGGTAATCCAGCCCGCCCACGCGATACCACCGGTAGCCGTAGGCCTCGAGCAGCACGTCATGGCGTCCGCGCTTGACAGCGCGGCTGTGGTCGTCGGTGAGGAGGTTCACGAGCAGGTCACCCGCTTGCCCCTTCACGCCGGTCTTGAACGAGATCTCGCGCGGCTTGGGATCGAGGTTGTGCACGAAGAGCACCGAGTTGTTGCGCCAGTCGTAGCGCATCGCGAAGACCGCGGGAGTGCCGGTGTCGAGGATCTCGAAATCGCCCCAGCCGATCTCCGGCACCTCCTTGCGCATGCGGATGAGGCGCTCGGTCCAGTTGAGCATCGAGTTCGGATCCCAGCGCTGCCTTGCCGCGTTCACGTGCTCGAAGCCGTAGGGGCCCTTGTCGATCACCGGCAGCATCGGCTTGTCGGCCTTGGTGAATCCGGCGTGCGGCTCCGTGGACCACTGCATCGGCGTGCGCGCGCAATTGCGCTCGGGCAATGCGAGGTCGTCGCCCATGGCGAGCTCATCGCCGTAGCGCACGACGGGCGTGCCGGGCAGCGTGAACATGAGGCTGTACGCCATCTCGATGTGGCGGCGATCGCCCTTGAGCATCGGCGCCAGCCGCCGGCGGATGCCGCGGCCGTAGAGCTGCATCGACTTGTCGGGGCCGAAGGCCTCGAAGACCGCCTCGCGCTGCGAATCGGTGAGGCGCCCGAGGTCGAGCTCGTCGTGGTTGCGCAGGAACTGTCCCCACTGCGCGGTCGCCGGTCGCGTCTTCGTCTTCTCGAGCGCCCGCGCGAGGGGGCCGCTGTCGGCGGCGGCGAGCGCATAGAACAGGTTCTGGTTCACCTGGAAATTGAACATCATCTGCATGCGCTCGCCCTCCTCGCCGAAATACTCCATGTCGGTGTCGGGCATCACGTTGGCCTCGGCGAGGATGATCGAGTCCCCCTGGCGCCACTGCAGGAATTCGCGCAGGCCCCGCAGCATGTCGTACTGCTCGCGCGGCTTCTTCACGTCCGCGCCCTTGGTGGAGATGACGAAGGGCACGGCGTCCATGCGAAAGCCCGAGACGCCGAGCTGGATCCAGAAGCCCATGATCTTCAGGATCTCCGCCTGCACGTGGGGATTGGAGGTGTCGAGGTCGGGCTGGAAGTCGTAGAAGCGGTGGAAGTAGTACGCCCTGGCTTCCTTGTCGTAGCTCCACGTGCTCTTCTGCACGCCCGGGAAGACCATGCCCTGGTTCGCCTGCGCCGGCTTCGCCTTCGACCATACGTACCAGTCGCGGTACTTCGAGTCCGGATCGCGCCGGGCGTCCTGGAACCAGGGATGCTCGTTCGACGTGTGGTTCACCACGAGGTCGATCAGCACCCGCATGCCGCGCTGCTTCGCTCCGTGCGTGAACTCGACGAAGTCACCCAGCGTGCCGTAGCGCGGGTCGACAGTGTAGTAGTCGGAGATGTCGTAGCCGTCGTCCTTGCACGGCGAATTCTGGAACGGCATCAGCCAGATCGCGGTGACGCCGAGCCCGTGCAGGTAATCGAGCCGCCGCATGAGCCCCTGGAAGTCGCCGATGCCGTCGGCGTTGGAGTCCATGTACGTGCCGACGTTGAGGCTGTAGATGACGGCGTTCTTGTACCAGAGGTCGTTGATCATGCCGCTCCCGGCGTGGCGGTCATGGGACCGATCACGCCTTGGAGCCGTCCGCCTCCGGTCAGTTCTGCCCGCGTGCTACGGCGGCGCGGCTACGGCTCGCACTCCGAATCGACCTCCGCGCTGCTCTTCTCGATGGAGACGACGCACTCGATGTCGGGGGGCGTCGGCAAGCGCATGTGCAGCGGACGCATGATGAGCTCGCTCTTGCCGCCGGCGTGGCGAACCGATTCGGCGATCTCCCACCCGTCGCATTGGCGCAGGCCTGCGCGCTCCATCTCGGCTCTCAGGTGCGCACGGGCCTCCATGCAGCGCTCCGCGAGGATCGCCGCCGCTTCCGCTTCTCGTTCCGCCCGCATGCATGACTCCGTTTAGCGCATGGCCTGATTTGAGCATGGCTCGCGCGAGGGCGTCGTGCTCCACATGGACCAATGCGCGCAAGAAAAAGGGCTGGCCGAAGCCAGCCCGTTTCGGCGCTCGCGGTGATCAGGGCTCGAAGAGGTTTGCGCAGTGCCCCGGATGCGACGGCGCGGCCGCGATGGCACCACCCCGCGGGATGCATTGGTCGGGCGGCAGCGGAAGCCCGTTCTCGACGTGCTGCACCATCACGTCGAACGCGTGCTGGGCGTGCGGCATGATGAGCTCGAGCTGCGGCAGGGAGTCCTTGTACGTCTCGATGTGGTTGCCGTTCTGCACCTCGTACAGGTGATATTCGGCACCCTTCGGCAACAGGTCGTGCGCCGCGGCCACGTTGCGTGCATAAGCCCGCGCATGGTGGTTGATCGGAAGCAGCGCATCCATCGTGCCGGCGACCGTCACGAGCGGGGCCTGGATCACGCCCGTCGTGGCAAAGCTGGCCATGTTCTGGCCTACGTTCGACACCGCCAGCCTCTCGGTGTAGTTGTACGTGCCGGTTCCCGAAGTGTACGTGTCATACGTGGGATCGAGCCGCTTCTGCCACTGGCATTGCGTGACTTCCCAGAACTGCCCCGAGTACAGTCCCCACATCGACGTGGCGCCCGAGACGATGTCCGGCGGATAGCCCGCGAGCAGGATGTTCTTCGCCGCCGTGCTCGCCGGGTTGAAGCCCGACGCCCTGTAGTCGGGGAAGTTGAGGATGGCCGGCGGCAGGTCCGTGAGGATGTTCGGCCCGGCCTCGTCGACGAACGTGCCTTCCCAATCGACGCCGCCGTCGAAGAGCTTCGGTGCGAGCTCGACCGCGCGGCGCACCTGGTAGCCGCCGTTCGACGTGCCGACCGCGTAGGTGTACTTCGGCCAGTCGCCGTAAGCGCCCTTCACGCCCTCGCGCGCGATCTGCGCCCCGAGGACCATGTACTGCGCCCAACGCGTGAAGGGCTGCGCATCGCCGTTATCGTAGAAGCGCACCCACACGGGCGAGTCGGGATTGAGCCGGCAATCCAGCGGACCGGTCGGCGTCGCACTCACTCCTGCGAGCATCAAGTTGAGCACGCCCTTGTTCTGCGAGGCATACGCGTAGCCTTGCTGGACGACATAGTCGCTCCACGCGAAATCGCCGTTGAACTCGCTGCGCGTGCCCGAGGCGCCCGCGACCACCAGCCTGCCATTCCAGTCATTCGGGAGCCGCAGCAGGAAGCGTCCCTGCCCGGTCGGATCCGAGGCGATCCGCGCGTCGATCTGCACCCCGGGTACCGCGTGCGAGATCGGCGTACGGTGGCCGGCGCTCGGTGCGATCACCGAACGGTCCGTGGTCGGAGTAAACGCGAAGGCAGGCAGGGACGCGATCGAATTGTCCGGAGGCGTTGTCAGGGCGTTGTTCGTCGTGAGGTCCGTGCTTTCGAAGCAGTTCACGTCGGCGAGGCTGGATCCGATCCGCTTCAGGACGTCGTCGCAGCGGCTCGCCGCCGCCGACAGGGGGGCAAGGATAGCGAGTACCGGGAGTATCCATCGATCGAGCGCCATTCGTGATTCTCCTCTCTGGTGGGTGGGCTCGGCCTTCATGGTCGAGTTTCGGGAGACTACGCCATGCGGTGCCGCGGGTACGAAAGAAAGTGGCCGAGCGCCCTGCGGCGATCGGCCACCGTCCGGCTACGCCCCGGGGCGTTTTACTGCTGGTTCACCTTCAGGCTGCCCTGCACGGCGCCATCCGCCGAGTAGGAACAGCCGCTCGTGCACGAGACGTGCAGCAGGTCGGGCGTGGCCGCCTGCGCACCGTTCGCGTTCTGCTGCAGGCAGACGCGGAAGCTCGCCGGCGCCCCGTTGTACGTGCCGGTGCCCTCGAACTGCATCGATGCGAAGCTCTGGGACGGAACGCTGCCGCAGGCGTCGCGCACGCTGCCGACCATCGTGAGCTTGTCGATGCTGAGCTTGTCACCGGTCTGCCGGTCGGAGAGCGAGAACTTGCCCATCATGTCGCCGCTGCCGACGCGTTGCGCGAGCAGGTCGACCTGCGCCTTCTTCTGGCCCTTGCCGTCGAGCAGGAAGCCGCCGCCGGAGCCGGCGCGATGCATGCACGAGTTGTATTCCGGGTTCGTCAGCTCGAGCGTCTTGAGCCCGCCCTGGTTCCAGCCGGTGTAGATCAGGCAGTTGCTCGGGTCGTACTGGATGTCGGGCCGGGTGAAGTCGGTCGCGCCCGCCGCGGTCTTCACATCGTTCGCCGCGTGGTAGTAGGCGATCTCCTTCGGGTTCGCCGGATCGCGCCAATCCACGACGCGCACCCCCGAATTGGCCGCGGCGTAGAAGACCACTCGTGCATGGAAGCGATCGTCCATGCCGATGTAGTGCACCATGCCGCCGTCGGTGTCGTTGGCGAGGTTGGAGGAGCAGTTCTCCGGCTTGTTCACGTCCGGCTTGAACGTGCCGACCACCTGCGGATGCGTCTCGTCGGTGATGTCGATCATGCGCGCGTACGTGCGCTGCGCGCACACGCCGGCCGCACTCCCCTCGAGCCCGCCGCCCGACTCGTCCGTGGTGAGGACATATTCCTTGCCGTTCTCGTGGACGATGTACTCGGTCGCGTGCGCCGAGGCGGTCGAGCCGTCGCCGAAGTCGGGATCGATCTGCTGGTCGCACCACGAGGTGAAGCTCACGAACTTGAGCTTGCCGTTCGGCACGCGGTTCTGGATCTCGCTCGAGTCGAGGATCAGCATGCCGTTGCTGCAGCGCTGGTTCTGCTCGGGGATCGGGTTGTTGTTGTTGCCGCCCAGCGAGTTGTTGCCGCCATAGAGCGCCATGTAGAGGCGCGTCCCGTCGCGGTTCGAGCTCACGTCGTGGAAGTTGGTCGCCGCGAGGGGCCGCGTCGCCAGCGCCTGGATCTCCGCCGGCAGCTGCAGGCGGTTCCACGTGAACATCGTCTTCGGATTCGTCGCATCCGACAGGTCGGTCACGTGCATGTCGATGCGCGCCGGGTTGAGCGTATTGCCCGAACCGGACAGGAGGCGCACGCCGCCGAACGGGATGCCGTAGTAGGTCTTCGCGTCGTTCGTGACCCACCCGTCATGGTTGCCGCCACCCACGTTCGCGATGCTCGAGAGCAGCGTCGGGTGCATGCAGTCGCCCGAAACATCGTAGATGTCGAGCGGATTGGTGCCGTTCGGGCCGAAGTCCTTGAACGCGCCGACGAGCTTGCCCTGCTTGATGTAGAGCGTCGAGTAGGCCCGGATCATCGCGGGCGTGCGCAGCATGCCGACCACCTGCGGATTCGACGGGACGCTGTTGTCGACGACCGCCGTGCCCGTGGTCGCCGCGGTCAGGTCCGACGGATCGCGCATGCTCGAATAGATGCACTTCCCGATGATCGCCGTATTGCCGTAGCTGCCACGATCGAACAGCTCGTTCCCGCCGACGAGCCGCGAGCCGCACCATGCGCCCTGGTAGCCCCCCGCCACGTTGCGCTCCGCCGCGGTGGCGGCGCCCTGGATGACCTCGGGCCGGTCGTTCGGGCCCGGCACGCATGCCGTTGCCGCACCGGCACCCGTGGAAACGAGCGATCCCAGCACGCCCGCCGCGAGCGCTGCGCCTGCCATCTGCCAACGTACTCCGAATGCCGTGCGCTTTAGATTCACTGCCATCCTCCTCATTGGTTTCAGTGCTTCCCCAATACGCACGGCAACCCCGCCGCACGCGACGTCTTCAATGCCCGACCTGCCTCACGCCTGCCGGCAACGACGCGGTCGGCCCGTGCACCGGGTGCTCGGGGAGAGACTGGTCGGTGTTCACGCGCTGGATGACGGCTCCGGGGTCCGGCGCCGCGTCCGTGGCGGACAGGTCTTGCGCATGCGCGCCCGGCGCGTCCAGGCGCAGGACGCGGTGGCGGCCGCTGCGCTCGGCGTGCATCTCTACGGCATCCGCGCGGATGGCTACGATCCTCGCGTCGCCGACGGCGTCGCCTTCGTGCACCGTCAGCGTCCCGTGGTCCGTTCGGATCACCGCGAAGCGGTCACCGCTGCCCGTCATGGTGCCGAGCAACTCGAGGTCGGCTGTGTCCTCTTCTCCCGCAGACCCCGTGGCCAGGGATGTCTTGACGAAGGCCCCCGGCGCGCCAGCATCGGAGCCGGCACCGTAAGCCGTTGGAATCCCATGGGGTTTCGACGCGAGGTGCTCCCGTACGGGCGCGCTGGCGCGCGCTGCGGCATCTGCGCCCGGCTCGCCGATCCCGCAGCCCGCCAGGAAGCACGCACATGCGAAGGCGACAAGCACGCTCGCGCATTGCCTGCGGCGGTCCGTGCAGAGCCGAAGCACCGTCATGCGAACTGCTCTCCTCGAGTGTCATCCGGAGCGTTGGGCCGCTCTCTCGTCCCGGGCGAGTAAAGCTCCGGCTGCGGCGAGGCGCAACCCTCGGTTTTCCACATTGTGGTTTCGGACCTTGAGGGCGTCAAATGAGTGGGCGTAAGCTGCGGCGCTATGCTTCGTACCGTGTTCGTGGCGCTTTGCGCGCTCGGCATGTTGTCGTTCGCCACGTCGGCGCAACAGCCCGTTATCGTCATCAAGTTCAGCCACGTCGTGGCGGTCGACACGCCCAAGGGGAAGGCGTCCCTGTACTTCAAGAAGCTCGCGGAGGAGCGCACCGGCGGCCGGGTTCGCGTGCAGGTCTATCCCAACAGCTCGCTCCTGAGCGACGGCGAGGAGATGGAGGCGTTGCAACTGGGCTCCGTGCAGATGCTGGCCCCGTCGGTTTCCAAGTTCGGGCCCATCGGCGTGCCGGAATTCGAGCTGTTCGACCTGCCTTACCTCTTCAGGTCCTACGCCGACCTTCACGCCGTGTGCCAGGGAGCCGTGGGGCAGTTCCTGTTCGACAAGCTGAAGGCGAAGGGCATCGTCGGGCTCGCGTTCTGGGACAACGGCTTCAAGGACATGAGCGCCGACCGGCCGCTGCACCGGCCCGAGGACATGAAGGGCCTGCGCACGCGCATCCAGTCGTCGAGGGTGCTCGACGCCGAGATGCGCGCGCTGGGCGCCGTGCCGCAGATGATGGCGTTGACGGAGGTGTATCCGGCGCTCAGGAAGGGCGTGATCAACGCCGTGGAGAACCCGCCCTCCAACTTCTATACGCAGAACATGTACCAGGTGCAGAAGTACTACACGCTCACGGAGCACGGAGTGATCGAGTATGCGGTCATCGTCAACAAGCGCTTCTGGGACCGGTTGCCGGCCGACATCCGCGCCACGCTCGAGGGGGCGATGAAGGACGCCACGAATTACGCGAACGATATCGCCAAGAAGGAGAACGACGACGCGCTCGCGGCGATTCGCGCCTCGGGCCTGACGCAAGTGATCGCGCTCAGCGCCGAGGAGAAAGCGGCGTGGAAGCGCGCGCTGATGGTGGTGCACCGGACGAACCCGGCGCACATCGGACGCGATATCCTCGACATGGCATACAAGGACGCGGGCTTCAGGCCCTGAAGCGGAGGAAACGCACTTGTCGCTGGTCGCCGCACGCGAGTTCGTCTGGCCCGCCCGGCTCTCGGAGCCGGGACCCGGCTATGTCGCCGCCAACATCGCGCTGATCCTGGTCATGGCGCTGCTCGCCGTATGGGTGGTGCTGTCCCACTACTGGGACCGCGAGGAGCAGCGGCGCAAGCTCACCGCCGATTTCCTCTGGGTCGAGCAGAACTTCCGCTTCCACGTGGAAAGCGACGAGATCTCGCTCGACGCGCTGGGCCAGGAAACGGTCGAGCGCAAGCTGGGTCCCGCGGAGTTCGAGGATCGCGTCCGGCACCTGCAGGTGAACAATCCCGAGCTCGTGCAGGTCGCGCTGGTCGATTCCGCGGGCGCGACCACGCTGGTCTACCCGGTGTCGGTCGACGAGCACGGCAGGCCCGCCCCCGACGCGCTCGCGGCGACGCGCGGCGCGAGCAAGGCCGCGCTGCGCTCGGGCAAGCCGGTCTACTCGACACTGTACCGCGCGCCCGACGGCGACCCGCGTTTCGCGCTCTACGTGCCGATCTTCCTCAATGGAGCGCTGGCGGGGCAGGTGGTGGGCGAGTTCTCGCTCGCCGCGATGATGCGGCACATGGTGCCGTGGTGGTACGCCGAGCGCTACAACCTCATGGTGCTCGATGCCGGCGGACGCGTCGTCGCGCAGAAGTCGAACATCGGCACCGACGAGTCGATGATGTCCTACGAGATTCCCCTCACGGTGCCGGCGGGCCTGTCGCTGCGCGCGGTGGCCTATCCGCCGGCGAGCGGCATCACCCGCACGCTGTTCCTCGTCGGCATCGTCGGTCTTTCACTCGCCACGCTATGGAGCCTGCTCGCGCTGCGGCGCGACATGAAGCAACGCATCGCCGCGGAAAAGGAGCTCCTCGCGCATCACGCGTTCCGCCAGGCGATGGAACACTCGATGCTGACGGGTCTCGTCGTGCGCGACCTCGATGGCACCATCTCGTACGTGAATCCGGCGTTCTGCCGCATGACCGGCTATGCCGCCACGGAGCTCATCGGATGCCGTCCCCCGTATCCCTTCTCGAAGCCGCAGCCGGGCATCGCGGACGCGGCGCGCGACCGCAACGAGACGCAGATCCACACCCGCACCGGCTCCCGCCTCGACGTGCTGGTGCAGGTGGCACCGCTCATCGACGCCCAGAATCGCCAGACCGGCTGGATGGAATCGGTGCTGGACGTGAGCGAGCGCAAGCGCGCGCAGGAGCTCTCGCGACGCCACGCCGAAAAGCTGCAGATGACCTCGAAGCTGGTCGCCATGGGCGAAATGGCGAGCTCCCTCGCGCACGAGCTCAACCAGCCGCTCGCCGCCATCAACAGCTACCTCGTCGGGGCGATCAACCGCATCCGCGGCGGACGCCTCACCGAGAAGGAGCTCACCGAGGTCCTCGAAGTGACGGCCGCGCAGGCCACGCGCGCGGGCAACATCGTGCACCGCATCCACGCGTTCATGTCGCGGCGCGAGCCGCACCGCGCCGAGTGCGACCTGAACCGGATCGCCGCCGGCGCGGTGTCCATCCTCGACGCCGAGGCGGACCGGCACGGCGCGCGCATCCGCCTCGAGCTGGCCGCGGAATTGCCGGTGCTCAACGGCGACAGCGTGCTGCTCGAGCAGGTCGTGCTGAATCTCGCGCGCAACGGCATCGAGGCGATGGCCGACGTGCCGGCGCAAAGCCGCGAGCTCGAGGTGCGCACGCAGGCGCGCGACGGCAAGGTCACCGTGTCGGTCGCGGACCACGGCTGTGGCGTGGCGCCCGAGGTCGCCCGCAAGCTCTTCTCGCCGTTCTTCACCACGAAGGCGGCCGGCCTGGGCATGGGCCTCAACATCTGCCGCTCGATCGTGGAGCTGCATTCGGGCAAGCTGTGGTTCGAGCAGAACGGCCCCGGCGGCAGCGTCTTCTCCTTCTCGTTGCCGGTGGACGCGGCGTGAACGTGGAGCGCACCGTCCACATCGTCGATGACGACGTCGCCATCCGCGACGCGCTCGCATGGCTGTTCGATTCGCGCGGCGTACCGACCTCGGTCTATCGCTCGGCCGACGACTTCCTCGAGCGCTTCCCGGGCGACCATGACGGCTCCGCGGGCTGCCTCGTGCTCGACATCCGCATGGAAGGCCTGAGCGGCATGGACCTGCAGGACCGCCTCATCGCGGCCGGGATCCAGCTGCCGATCATCTTCCTGAGCGGCCATGGCAGCGTGCCGATCGCGGTGAGCGCGCTGCGCAAGGGCGCCGCGGACTTCATCGAGAAGCCGTTCGACGGCAACGCGCTGGTCGATCGCGTCGTCGCGTGCCTGGAGGAGGAAGCGCGGCGCGTCGAGTTGCGCACGCGGCATGCTTCCGTGAAGGAGAAGCTGGGTGACCTCACGCAGCGCGACCGGGAGGTGATGGCGCGCGTGTTGGCGGGCAAGTACAACAAGGTCATCGCGGACGAGCTCGGCATCAGCATGCGCACCGTCGAGGTCCATCGGTCCGCGCTGCTGCGCAAGATGGGCGTGCGCAATGCGGTCGAGCTCGCCCGGCTCCTCGCCGATCCGCAGTCGGGTGCCGGATGACGACGCCCGCCGCACTCATCGCGTCCTGGCTCGTGCTCGGCTGCGCGGCCTTGGGCGCGCAAGCCGGTGCGCATTTCAGCCCCGCGCTTCCGGGGCAGCCCGACCGAGCGTTCCTGCATCGCGTCGGCCACGAGCCGATGGCGCCGGACCCGACGTTGCGCCGTTACACCGGCAAGGTCACGGCGCTCGCACCGGCCGATGCGCAAGGCAAGGTGTACGGCTTCACCTGCGCGCCCGTCGGACCGCGCAACTTCCCCCTCAAGACGGATGACCTGCGCGGCTGGCGCATGACGGTTCTCTCCGGCAAGCGTTTCGGCACGGTCTTTCGGATCGCCGGCAACAGCGGAACCGAGATCCGCGTGAACGCGGAGACCGGCCCCGTGCAAGGCCTCGCGGCGAACGACGTCTTCGTGATCGAATCGATCGATGCCAATGGCGCCTCCATGTTCGCAACGCCTCCCGCGGCGCCGCCCCCGGCGTCGGGAACCGGTGCCTGAAGGCGCGGCGCGGGCGCAGCGCACGGCGATCGCGCGGCTCGGCCGCGCGTTGGCGGCGATCGCTTGCGCGCTCGCTTGTACCAGCGCGTTCGCCCAGGGCGCCCGCATTCCCGCGGACGCCGTCGACGCCTTCCACCGGGCGCTCAAGGACAAGGACACCGCGGCGGCCCTGTCGCTGCTCGACCGCGAGCTCGTCGTGTTCGAGTTCGGCGTGGTCGATCCGACGGCCGAGGCGTACGCCTTCCAGCACCTGCCCCTCGATATCGACGCGGCCGCCATCTCGACCTGGACCATCCAGACGCGGCGCGTCGGCGGCGAAGGCGATATCCGCTGGGTCCTCACGACGTACCGCGTGACGGGAAAGCAGCCCGACGGGACTCCGGTCGACCTCACCACGCTCGAGACCATGATCCTGCGCCGCAACTCGGGCCTCTTCCGCATCGTGCACATGCACTGGTCCACCAACGACGCGAAGTTCCAGGCGCAGTCGCAGAAGGCGCGCGCGACCGGTGCGGCGCCGGCGAAGTGACGGCGATCAACCCACGATCGGTTGCGCGAGGATCCAGAGGCTGAGGCAGGTGTAGCCCACCATCAGCACCACCATCGGCACCTCCCGCACCAGGGCCTGCCGGCCGAAGAGGCGCACCGCGACGCCGTGCGCGAGGAACACCGCCACGACGTGCCCCAGCACGATGATCGCCACGGCGCTGTACCAGAACACGTACGGGCTCACGATGGCGAGGTTCACCTTGTAGCCCGCGGTGCCGAACAGGTTCCATCCCCAGCCGAACGGGTCGGATGCGAGCGGGATCACGAACTGGCCGGCCGTGAGCAGCAGCGAGAAATAGTGCGACAGGTGATAGGCCACCGCGATCGGGACCAGCGTGAGCACGAAGGAGCACGCGACGAAGTGGGTCGAGGCTCGCGCCTCCCCGGCCCGTGCGCGCGCCCCGCGCAACGAGATCCCGTTCACGATCCAGAAGATCGCGACGAACGCGATGACGAAGGCGACGAGGGTGAGCGTATGCGTGACCAGCGACTCCTCGAGGCCCAGCTCCGACAGGTCGAACAGCGCGCTCGCCACCACATGCGACGTCTGCGTGAACGTGTCGATGCGCTGCATGAGGGCCGTCTCCTGGAAGCCATCGAAGGTCACCGTGGCGAGCATCAGGATCACGAACACCATGAACGACCACGACACCGGGCGCTCGCTCACGAGGCCGGCGCCGAAAGGGCGCAGGTAGAGCGATGGCGTCCCGTCCGCGCGCTCCACGAATTCGAGCGGGGCGAACCGCGACAGCACGCCGAACGCGAGGGTGAACGCCTCGGCATGACGAAGCCATGCTTCGCGCCCGAAGACGAACATGCCGAGCCATGTGCAGATGCTGTAGCCGAGCAGCACGGCCGCGAGGCGATCGGGAACATTCTTTTCGGGCCAGATCAGCTCGGCCCAGGCGAACCCCAGGAAGACCAGCACCGCAGGCCATGCGCCGAGCCAGCCGGGGTATCGGAGCGCGAGCGAAAGGCGCCGTCCGCTCATCGCGGCAAAGGCGCGCTCGGCCGCGGCGAACAGCGTGCTCCACGGATTGATGACGCTCCAGAGATCCCCGATCAAGGCGCAGAAGAAGGCCACCCCGACCCACCACACCACCCACACCATCGTCGTGATGAGGTTGGAGTAGGGATCCGGATTGCCGAGGAGCCCGGCCAGGAGGGTCACGACGAACAGCAGCGCGGCCACGATGCGCAGGAAGGCGGCCATGCCGCGGTTGACGACCCATCGCGCCGGCGGCCACCGCAGCAGGTCGAAGCGCGGATAGCGCTGCAAGGGGTGCGATTCGCGCACGAACACCGCGATGAGCAGGAAAGTGACGACGATCGTCGCGCCTGCGCCCGTGAGCCACAGCCAGAGCGGCAAGGGCAGGTCGAAGCGTTGTCCGAAGCCGTGCGCCATCGCCGCGGGCGCGCGCGCCAGCAGCGCGGATGCGACGAGGACGCGGGCGGCGTGGAACGCGCGCCGCGCCGGCGGAAGAATCACGGGCACGGAGCTACGGATAAACCTCGAGATACATCACCGCGCGGTGGGCGGCCCCGTGTTGTCCGTGCACCTCCACCGGGAAGCGCCCCGGGATCGTGGCCTTGAACGACATGACGGCGGGCTTGCCGGGCGCGACCCTGGACTCGATGTCGTAACCGTGCAGGTGCAGCGCCAGCGGCCGGTCGCTCGACCAGCGCAGCTCCACCTCGTCGCCCTGCTTCACGCGCACGGTTTGGCCGGGGTCGTGAAGGGCGCCATTCACGAGCGGCAGCGCGAGCACCTTGTGCTCCGCCGCATACGCCGCGGGTGCCAGGATCGCCACGCCGACCAGGGCGGCGGCGAATGCGCGGCACATCGCGCGATGAATCGCTGGGATCGTTGGAGTCGGCATTTCACACCGAGCTTACCAAAAGCAAACGGCCCACGTGCGTGGGCCGTCTGCCTTGATGTCACGCCCCGCTCACGCGGGGCGGCGCGCGCTCAACGCTGGATCTCGAAGACCGGCGACTGCCACGTCTCGACGCTGGCCGGGTTCGACGCATCTCCCAGCGGCTGCAAGGCCGTCAATACGAGCACGTACTTGCCCGGGGGCAGCGTGTTGATCTTGTTTCCGTTGAACGTGGTCCCATCGAACGTGAAGCCGTAGACCCCGCTCGACGACGTGTTGCGCGGCACGTAGTCGAAGGAGAACGCCTTGTGCCAATCCCTGCCGAGCGTGGAGCCCGAGGCCGCATACACCTCGGCCGACAGGTTACGGGCGGAGCTGGCCATCTGCAGGATGATCGTCGGAAGATCCCCATTGGTCAGGTTGAAGACGGCTCCATCGGTGACGGCCGTGAAGTCTCCGTGCGTGAGGCGCGGGAATCCGCTCGACCGGAGGCTCAGCACGTTCAGGTCCTGGTAGTTGCCCGAGAGACCCATGTACGGCACCCGCACCGTCAGCCCGGGCGTCACCGGTGTCGCCAACAGGTAGCCGCCGTAGTTCGACAGGCTCGGGGCGGCGGACGTCGCCGGGGCCGTGATGGTCGCGGTCACCGAAGCGGAACCACCCGCGGGTACCGTCACCGACGGCGCGGAGAACGAGACGCTCGCGGGCGCCAGGAACTCCGAGACCGCGGCGAGCTGGTTCGGGCCGGTGGTGAGAGCCGCGGTGTGCGACAGGTTGTAGGTCACCGCGCTCGAGCCCTTGTTCGTGAACGTGAGCGTCTGCGTGAGCGGCCCGCCCGACGCATCGCCGATGGCGATCTTGCCGGGTGCGACCGACACCGTGTTGAGGATGGTGCGGTCGATGTGCGCGAGGCCCGCGCCTTGCACGTTCACATTGTCGAGGAACCCGAGTCCCGGGCTGCCGTTCCAGTTCGCCGGCACGGCGTTGTTCTGCAGCAGGTCACGCACGCCGTTGGCGGGCAAGTGCGGACGCGCCTGGAGCAGCAAGGCGACCGAGCCCGCGATGTGCGGCGTCGCCATCGAGGTGCCGCTCAGCGTGGCGTAGCCGCCAAGCGCCAGCGGATACGTCGAATAGATGTTGCCGCCAGGGGCGCCGATGTCCGGCTTGAAGTCGAGCTCGGCGGTCGGTCCGAAGGAGCTGAACGTGCTCACGAGGCCGGCGGTCGGGTTCGGCGAATTGATCAGCTGGTCGGTCCAGGTGAGCGCCGCCGGGAGCTGGCCCGCGATCGTGTTGCCGTCGGCGAGCGTGATGGCGACGACCGGGACGACGATCGTGGGCGGTCCCACCACCGTCGGGTTGATGAAGCCCGTGGTGTTGTTGTAGAGCACGACGGCGCTCGCCCCGGCAGCCTGCGCAAGCGCGGCCTTGGCGTTGAACGTGCACGTGCCGCGCTTGATCAGCGCGATCGTGCCGCTGTAGTAGTTCGCGGGCGGTGCGACGCAACCGATCGTGTCGGGCGCGGCCTTGAGCGAGCCGCCACCCGTCGTCGGCGCCGGCGGTGCGCCGACGGCGGAGAAGTAGCCGTAGGAGGTTCCATTCACCGTGAACGACGGAAGCTTGACCGAGAGGTTCTCGAAGCTCGCGACCGAGATCACGCGCGTGCCGGTCGATGGCGAGCCGGTCACGTAGGTGCCGGCGGCGGAGCCCGCGTTGCCGGCGGCAGCGACGACGACGATCCCCTTGCGCGCCAGGCGATCGCTGCCGGCGGCGGTGGGCGACTCGGACCAATCGTCGTAGTCGGAACCGATCGACATGCTGAGCACGTCGGCGCCGTCGGCCAGGATCATCTCCATCGCGGACAGCATGATGTCGTCGCTGGTCGAGCCGGTGCAACCGAAGACGCGATACATGTGCAGCTTCACGTGCGGCGCGACACCGGTGACATGGCCCACCTGCCCGTGCCCGTCGGCGGCGAGGATGCCCGAGACGTGCGTGCCGTGGCCCGCGCAGTCCATCGGGTCGTTGTCCGGCGTGGGAGTCGGGATCGTCGTGTTGTTGAAGGCGTCGCCGACGAGGTCGTAGCCCTTCGTCACCTTGCAGGCCGGGCCGAAGCAGCCGCCGAGGTCGGGATGCTTGTAGTCGACGCCGGTGTCCATGACCGCGACCGTGATGCCGTCGCCCTTGAGCCCGAGCTCGTTCTGCACGGTATCGGCGCCGGTCATCGAGAGCCAGTCCTGCTGGTCCGCCGCATCGCCCGGGGTCGTCATGGGCATAGGCACGTCCCTCACCGGGTGGATGCTCTTCACGCCCGGCATCACGCTCAGCTTGGCGACATCGCCCTTGGCGATCTTGATCGAGAAGCCATTGAAAAGACTTGAATACGAGTACCGGACCGAGTAGCGAAGCCCGGCGGCCGCGGCCTGGCTCTTGAAGTTGGCGTGATCGTTCGCGACCGCGCTGGCGTTGCCGCCGTCGGCCGTGGGTGCGTTGGAAAGCTCGACAAACCAGCGTTGCGGCGTCTCGTCGACCAGCCCGTCGACCACGTCCGCGGCGCGGACCAGGGTCGAGGCGGCAAGGGCGCCGGCGGCGACGGACAACAGGATGCGGAATGCTGTTGCGCGCGATGACTTCATGGGGTGTTCCTCCCGTTTAATTGGAACGTCGGATAGTTCCCGGCTGTTGCGTTTTGGAGGATTGTGACCGGGGGGTGCCGAATGTAAGCACAGTAGCGGCCAAAAAGCCAATCCCCTCCTTGGCTAGTGGCCGAAGTGGACGAAAACCATTAGGAAGAGGGCCAGGGCCAGCATCGCCGAAACCACCTTCCAGAAACGCAGCTCGTCGCGCTCGATCAGGGGCAGCGTCGCGGGACGCCCGGTGAGCCGCGGGTTGGGATGGCGCAGGTCGTGGACGAATTCAGAGAGCGCCTCGTAGCGCTTTTGCGGCGACGGATGCAGCGCGCGACGCAACACTTCGTCGATCCAGGCCGGTACGTCGCGGTCGCCGCCGAGCACGCTGCGATAACGCAGCTTCGCCTGCGCCTTGCGGGTGCGGCTCCTGGGTACATCCGCGCCGTAGGGAAGGCGTCCCGAGAGCATCTGGTAGGCGATCACCCCGAGCGAGAAAAGATCGGACTGCGGCGTGCCTGCCTCACCCAGGAAATACTCGGGGGCGGTGTACTGCTCCGTGCCGAGGACGCCTTCGCTTTCCGGAGCGCCGCGCATCTCGCTCAGGCCCGCGACGCTCACCGCGCCGAAGTCGATGATCTTCACGGTGCCGTGGCCATCGATCATGATGTTCTCGGGGCGAAGGTCCTGGTGCAGCATCTCCAGGCGGTGCATCGCCTGCAGGCCGCGGGCGACCTGCTCCACGATGCGGCGCACGCTATCCAGGTCGGGCCGCGGATGATCGATCATCCATTGCGCGAGCGTCTGCCCATCGACGTATTCGCTGACGACGTACTGGCAGGTGCGCTCCCGTGCGGGTTCCACGGGCTTGAGCACGTGCGCGCTGTCGATGCGGCGCGCGACCCACTCCTCCATCAGGAAGCGCTCGAGGTAGCCGGCGTCCTCCCGCCGGTCGATGGACGGCGTCTTGATGACGGCCGCCGCGCCGGTGCGGGTGTCGACGGCCAGGTAGATGTGGCTGCGCGGGCTGCCGTGGATCTCGCGCACGATGCGCCAGCCGTCGATCACCTCGCGCGGCGCGAGGATCGGCGGCGCCGGCAGGTGCATGAGGCGCTCGTGCAGTCCATGGCTTTCGCGCTCGGGCAGCGACTCGATGCGCACGACCTGCACGGTGAGGTTGTCGTCGCTGCCCTGGTCCAGCGCCTTCGCGGCGATCGCCCGTGCCGCGGCGTCGAGATCATCGGCTGCGCTGTCAACGGCGGCGATCACGTCGCGCGCGGCGATGTGCTCGTGCACGCCGTCGGTCGCGAGGACGAATATGTCGCCCTCCTCCGCCGGCAGCGCGTGATAGTCGATCTCGACCTGCGCGTTGAACCCCATGGCGCGGGCGAGATAACTCTCCTCGCGGGAGATCCACACGCGATGTTCCAGCGTGAGCGGCTCGAGCACGCCGCCCTGCAGGCGGTACACCCGCGAATCGCCGACGTGGAACACGTGCGCGGTGGTGCCCTTCAGCACGACCGCGCTCAGCGTGCATACGTAGCCGCGGTCCATGTCGTTGCGGAAGGGGCTTTGCTGCGTGCGGGAGTGCAGCCACGCGTTGGTCGCGGCCAGCACGCATTCGACGGACTTGCGGACGGACCACGCCTCCGAGGTGCAGTAGTAGTCCTCGAGCAGGGCCCGCACCGCCACCTCCGCGGCGGCCCGGCTCACGGCGCTCGAGCCGATGCCATCGGCGAGCGCCACCGCCACCCCCTTCGAGGAGAGTGGCGGCCCCTCGGGAATCGTCGCGCCGTGGAAGTCCTGGTTGACCTCCTTCCGCCCGCGATCCGAATGCTGTCCTATCCGGACCGTGAGCATGCGGCCTGCTTCACGCCACGCGCCGGATCGCCTCGCGCCGGGGCAGCGTCTTCACGTGCGTCGCGTAGAGCGTGAGCCCGGTGAACGCGAGGCCGCCGACGAGGTTGCCGAGCACGGTGGGGATCTCGTTCCAGAGGAAGTAGTCCATCCACGTGTAATGCGCGCCCAGGAGCAGGCCCGACGGGAACAGGAACATGTTCACCACCGAGTGCTCGAACACCATGTAGAAGAACAGCATGATCGGCATCCACATCGCGATCACCTTGCCGCTCACGTGGGTGGAGATCATCGCGCCGACCACGCCGGTGGACACCATCCAGTTGCACAGCATGCCGCGCACGAAGAGCGTGAGCATCCCGGCCGCGCCGTATTTCGCGTAACCCAGCGTGCGGTTCTCGCCGATCGCGCTGATCGCCTTGCCCACCGCGTTGGGTTCGGTGGAGTAGCCATAGGTCACGTAGACCGCCATCAGCACGGCGACCGTGAAGGCGCCGGCGAAATTGCCCGCGAAGACCAGGCCCCAGTTGCGCAGCACGCCTTTCAGCGTCACGCCGGGGCGCTTGTCCCAGAGTGCCAGCGGTGCGAGCACGAAGACGCCGGTGAGGAGATCGAAGCCCAGCAGGTAGAGCATGCAGAAGCCCACGGGAAACAGGACCGCGCCCAGCAGCGGCTGGCCGGTGTTCACGTTGATCGTGACCGCGAACCACGCGGCGAGGGCGAGGATCGCGCCCGCCATGTAGGCGCGCACCAGCGTGTCGCGCGTGGACATGAAGATCTTGGATTCGCCCGCGTCCACCATCTTCACCACGAATTCCGAAGGCACCAGGTAGGCCATTGATCGTTTTCCCCGAGAGTGACGCTCGCGCGTGCGGCGAGCCGGTTCGACGGAACCGCGCACTCAAAGGCAAGAAGCGGACCAAGCGCCGCGCGCGGCTTCGATCGGGCGCTCGAGGGCATCGCTTCGGCCTTGCACGCGCGGCGCGGGCACCAGTTTCGTGCGCGATGCCTGCGTTCGGTGCACGCGAGCCGCGCGCATTCTCTTGCTCCAGCGCAAACGACCCGCGGGGAAGCCGGGGACACTCGACGGCGGCAATGCGCTCTGGCAGAGTGCCCCATACGTGGGCAACGTGCATATAACGCACCACGACGGAGGAGACTTGAGCAAGAGGAATGGACGCCGCCTGGCGGGCGGCGGCCTCGCGTGCCTGTGCGCCACGTCGGCGCTTGCGATGCCGCCCCATGGGCCCGATACCCGCTTCGGCGCGAGCGAGCCCGCCGCCAGCACCACGCCGATCCGCCATGTCATCGTGATCGTCGGCGAGAATCGCAGCTTCGACCACCTGTTCGCGACCTACGTGCCGGCGCCCGGAGAGAAGGTCCTGAACCTCCTTTCGCAGGGCATCGTGCGTGCCGACGGCTCGCCCGGCCCGGCCTTCGCACGCGCGCAGCAGTACCGCCTCGTCGCGCCGCCCAACGAAGGCCGGTTCTTCATCGGCGCGGGAGGCGCGAGCAAGCGGCTCTACGAGACGCTACCCGCGCCGGACCTGCTCGGCGTGGGCGCCACGTCGCCTTATACGGCGGTCCTCGCCATCCCGGGCGGCGACCCGGCGATAACGCCCGAGAGCCAATTCCTCTTCGGCACGGGTGGCTCGGGGCTTCCCTACACGCTCGGGCCGGACACGCGCATCGCGAGCGTGAACGCGCTGCCGCCCGGGCCGTTCCAGCTCACCGGCCCGGCGATGCCTTACGACGCATTCACCGGCGACACGATGCACCAGTTCTTCGAGATGTACCAGCAAATGGATTGCGCGATCGACGCCGAGCACGTCTCGCCCGGGAACCCGACCGGCTGCCTGCACGACCTGCATCCGGCGGTGACGACGACTTACGGAACGCGGCCGGGCGAGACGCCGCACGACACCGGCCAGGGCATGGCGTTCTTCAACATGCAGCAGGGTGATGCGCCTTACCTGAGGTTCCTCGCCGACACGTACACGATGAGCGACAACTATCACCAGCCGGTGATGGGAGGCACGGGTCCCAACAGCCTCGCGCTCGGCTTCGCCGACCAGGTCTTCTTTAGCGACGCCGCGGGAAACCCGGCCACGCCGCCCGTCTCGCGCCTGAACGATCCCACGCCGCAGGAAGGCACGCTCGACTACTACATGCATCACGGCAGCTGGTTCGGCTGCGATGACGGCTCCCATCCCGGCGCCGGCGCGATCCGCGCGTACCTCGATGCGCTGCCCTATCCCGTCGATGCGCGCTGCGGCCCGGGGGAGTACTACCAGGCGGCCAACGTGACGCCCGCGTTCGCCGCGAAGGGCTCGGCCAACACGGGTAACGTGGTTCCGCCGACGCGCCAGCGCAGCATCGGCGACGTGCTCACCGCTGCCGGCATCCCGTGGAAGTACTACGGCGGCGGCTTCGACGCCGAGGGCAGCGGCGGCTACTTCGACGGCAGCTACTGCGACGTGTGCAACCCGTTCGAATACCAGGCGGCGTACCCCGCGCTGGTCGCGGGCCACATGCGCGACGTGACCGACCTCTTCGCGGACCTCGCGAACGGCACGTTGCCGGCGGTCGCATACGTGAAGCCCGACGGCTTGACCGACGGCCACCCGGGATATTCCAAGTGGTCGCTCTACGAAGCCTTCGTGAAGAACGTGATCGACCGGACGCGGGCGAATGCGTCGCTCTGGAGTGAAACCGCGATCTTCGTGACGGTCGACGAGAGCGGCGGCTTCTATGACTCCGGCTTCATCCAGCCCGTGGATTTGTTCGGCACCGGCCCGCGCATTCCGATGATCGCCGTGTCCCCGTTCTCCAGGGGCGGGCGCGTGAGCCACGTGTACGCGGAGCACTCGTCCTTCGTGAAGTTCATCGAGCGCAACTGGAACCTCGGCACGACGCTTTCGCCGCGCAGCCGGGACAACCTGCCCAATCCCACGGGCGGGGTGGACGCATACGTGCCCGGCAACATGCCGGCGATCGGGGATCTCTTCGACCTCTTCCGTTTCGAGCGGGGCGATCTCCCGGAGGGCAAGGACTTCTAGTCGTTGGTACGGATCTCGCTTCGGCGGTGGCTCCTCCATCCACCACCGGGATACGACCATGAAGAGCTCCGAAGCCGAAGCCTCCGCCCTCACCCGCGCCGCGAGCGCCTATCCGATGACGCGCGAGGATGTCACCCGTCTCATCGTCGCGGCGAAGATCCGCAGGGCCATCAAGTGGGCGGACGTTGCCGCCGCGATCGAGCAGTCGAAGGAGTGGACCACCGCCGCGTGCCTCGGGCAAATGACGCTCACCGCGGGGCAGGCCGCGACGATCGCGCACATCTTCGAGCTCCCCGACGAAGCGGTCGCCATCCTGCAGGTCGTGCCGTACAAGGGATCGCTCGCGACCGCGGTGCCGGCCGATCCGCTGATCTATCGCCTCTACGAGATCGTCAACGTGTACGGCACGACGATCAAGGAGCTGATCCACGAGGAGTTCGGCGACGGCATCATGAGCGCGATCGACTTCAGGATGGACATCGTGCGCGAGGCCGACCCCAGGGGCGACCGCGTGACGATCACCCTGAACGGAAAGTTCCTGCCGTACAAGATGTATTGAGGGACATCGCCCCGGGCGCCCTTGTGCCGGTCTTTCGCGCGAGAAACGGCGTCGCTTGTCGCGCCATGGCGACGCTCCGGACAGAGCATGCGGAAGGGAAACCGCATGCGTGCGCGGCTCATCAAACCGACATCACGCGACGCAATCACGGAGTCGAAGCAAAGGCCACAGTCGCTCTTGCACAGCCAGGTGTCGAAGGGGGTCCGCGATGCATGATTCTGGCCGCTGGTTTCCGCGCATCCACCGGGCGCAGACCGAGGAGGAGCTGGTGGAGATCGTTCGCCAGTACGCGGCGACATGGCTGCCATCGGACCTCGACCGCCTTCCTCCCGATTGCCGCATCGGCCGCGTGACCACGGGCGCGGAAATCTCCGTCGCGGCCGTGACGCTCACGCACGCGGACCTGCGCACGAGCCCGGCGCATCAATCGGCGGACCTGCTCCGCGCCATGACGGAGGTCTTCGTCGCGGCGCAAATGCGCCTGCGCCAGATCCTCGGGCGTCGGCACGACCCCTCAGTGAGCGATTCCTCCTGACCGCGGCGCTTCGCGCTGTCGGGCGTGCGGGGCGAGGGCCCTCGCCAACGCGTCGAACGTGGCACGACAGGGGGAGCTGTTGCGCAGGTCCTCGTGCATGATGATCCAGGTCTCGAGCCGCCACGCGACGTGCTTCGGCAGGACGCGAACGAGCGCCTCGCCTCGCTTCGCCAACGCGACCTGGCACACCCCGATCCCGGCGCCGGCGCGAATCAGCGCCAACTGGGCGACGTCGTTGTCGGTCCGGAATGCGAACGCTTCGCGGTTGAACGCCGGGAACGCCTTGGCCGCGCTGCGCACGAACGGGCTCGCCACGTCGAATCCCACGAGTGCATGCGCCGTCAACTCCGCGACGCTCCCCGGGCGGCCGTGCCTTTCGATGTAGCCGCGGCTGGCATAGAGCCCGATCTCGACGTCCCCGACGTGCTTCGCGATCAGGTGCTCCTGCCGCGGACGCCCCATGCGCACGGCGATGTCGGCCTCGCGTTGCAGGACGTTCTGCACCTGGTTGCTCGGAACCAGCTCGATCTTGAGATCCGGGTAGCGCTCGTGCAACTCGGCCAGGGCCGGCGGCAGCACCTCGACGGCGACGATCTCGCTCGCCGTCACGCGCACCACGCCGCGGACGCCTTCGCCATGGCGCGCCGCCGCGCGCTCGAGGGCCGCGGCGGTGCTCGCCATTTCCTCCGCATGCACTCTCAGGGTGAGCGCGGCCCCGGTCGGCATGAACCCCGCCTGCGAGCGCGTGAACAGGGCGAGGCGCAGCGCCTTCTCGAGACTCGCCACGTGGCGCCCGACGGTGGGCTGCGCGATCCCCAGCGCACGGGCCGCTCCCGAGAGCGAGCCTTGCTGCAGGACGGCGAGAAAGGAGCGGTAGAGCTCCCAGGCGATGTTCGCGGCCATTCAAAAATGTATATCTTCTGTGCCATATTCGTCAATTTCATTTGAATGACCGCCGCCCTACACTCGCGTCCATCCCGTTCGAGAAGGAGAAGACGATGGAAGCGGAATGCAGGCTGGCGCCCCTGGGTGCCTGGCTCGGCAGCGTGGGACCGTACGCGCTGGTCGAACTGCTCGTGCCGGGCGGCACGCTCATCATGCTGCTCCTCCTCTGGCTGCGTCGGCGGCGCGCGCAGAGGCCCGAAGGTGCGAGCCCTGCGCGGACAGCGCCGGCCTGGGGGACTTCGCCATGACCGCTCGCATCGCACTCTTCGGGGCGGCCGGCGCGATCGGCCGGTCCATCGCCACGGCGCTGCGCCACCAAGGACGCCCCTATCGTGTCGTCGGCCGCTCGCGCAAGGCGCTGGAGGAAGCCTTCGGCGCCGATCCGTTGGCCGAGATCGTCACGTGGGATCCGGCCGATCCGCGGTCGGTCCGCGCCGCGGCGCGCGGCATCGACACGATCTTCTATCTCGTGGGCGTGAACTACTGGCAATTCGAGCTGCACCCCCGATTGATGCAAGCGACGCTGGATGGAGCGATCGCGGAGCGCGTCGCGCGATTCGTCCTGGTCGGCACGGTTTATCCCTATGGACGCGCGCAAACGGATCCGGTGCGGGAGGACCATCCGCGCGAACCGCACACCTTCAAGGGGCGCATGCGCAAGGCCCAGGAGGACCTGCTGATGGCGGCCGACGCCGCGGGCCAAATCCAGGGGAGCGTCCTTCGCCTGCCCGATTTCTACGGCCCGGGCGTCGAGGCGAGCTACTTGCACGGCGCATTCACCGCGGCCATCCGGGGCGGGACCGCGAACCTGGTGGGCCCGATCGATCGGCCCCATGAGTTCGCCTTCGTCCCGGACGTGGGGCCCGTGGCCGTCAAGCTCGCGGACACGGCGGGCGCCTATGGCCGCACCTGGCACTTCGCCGGCGCGGGCGTCACGACGCAGCGCGCGCTGATCGGGGAAATCGAGCGCCAGGCCGGTCGCCGGCTGCGTTATCGCGTGGTGGGCAAGCTATCGCTGCGGCTGATGGGGCTCTTCAACGCCTTCATGCGCGAGCTGGTCGAGATGCACCACCTGATGACCGAGCCGGTCATCATGGACGATCGCGCTCTGGAAAAGCTGATCGGTCCGTTGCGCAAGACGCCTTATGCGCAAGGCGTGCGATCGACCCTTGCCGCGATGCGGGACGCGAAGAGGCCGTAACCGTTCCGTCATTCAGCGAAACTCGCCTCGTACGGACCTGCCGCCGCCGAAGAGTCGGCGCCCGCGGCGACGAAGGAGCGCACCACGCCCTGGCAGGCGTCCTCGATCATGTCGAGGGCCGTCTCGAAGCCGCCCAGGCCGCCGCCGTACGGGTCCGGGATGTCCTGCCGGCGATAGAGGTAACTGTAATCGGTCAGCATGCGGATCTTGCGTCCACAGCGATGCGGAGCGAAGGTCCGCAGCCACTCCAGGCTGGGGCGCGAGACGGCGAGAATCAAGTCGAAATAGCGGAAGTCGTGGCCCCGCACGCGCCGCGATACCAGCCCCGTGAGGTTGTATCCGCGGCGCTTCGCGGCCGCCACGGCCAGGGGCGCCGGTGGCATGCCGATCATGTACTCGTGCGTGGCGGCCGAGTCGATGTCGAAATCCAGTCCCGCCCGCCACGTCGCCTTGCGCAGGACCACTTCCGCCATCGCCGAGCGGCAAACGTTCGCCGTGCACACGACGAGGATCGAGCGGCGGCGACCGAAGCCGTCGTCCCGCGCCATGCGCCGCATGAGCCAGCGCCTGAGGCCGATGGCGTCCATCACGCCTGGATTTCCTCGTCGAAGAGCACTTCGCGAATCCACGCTTTCCCCGGCAGGAGCGCGGCGGGCGCCGGACGGCCGAAGAGGAATCCCTGCACGTCGATGCGATCGAATCTTTCGAGGAATGCCGCCTCGGCCGGGTGCTCCACGCCTTCCGCCGTCACCTCGAGACCCAGCGCGCGGCACAGGTCCATGACGCCTGCCACGATCACCGCGCGGCGCGGCTCGGCGTGCACTCCGGCCACGAGGGCCCGATCCAGCTTGATGGATTGCACCGGGAGATCCGCCAGGCACCCGAGCGACGAATAGCCGCGGCCAAAGTCGTCGAGGGCGATGGTGAGCCCGATGCGCGACAACTCCGACAGCGCGGCCCGGGTCCGGGCGAAGTCGCGGATGAAGCAGTGCTCGGTGATCTCGAGCTCGACCCATGCCGGCGCGCATTGCGTGCGCTCGAGGCACTCCCGCACGAACCGCGGGAAGTCGTCCGCCTCCAGCTGGCGAGGCGAAACGTTGAAGCACACCTTGGCGCCTCGCCCCTGCGCGTTCCAACGGCTTGCCTGCTCGCACGCGTGCTCGATGACCCATTTGCCCACGGCGTGGATCACGCCCAGGTCTTCCATCCACGGCACGAACTGGTCGGGCGGCACGGGCGGATCGCCGCGCCGCCAGCGCAGGAGCGCCTCCATCTTCGTGAGCTGGCCCGTCGCGAGCCGGTAGATCGGCTGGTAGGCCAGCTCGAGCTCGCCGCGCGCGAGCGCACCCGCCACCTCGTCCTTCCGCGATGGAATCCCGGGCGGCTGCCTGTTGCTGTGGCAAAGAGCGATGTGCGGCATGGTCGGCTGCGGATCGGTCAGGACGGGCCGTGAATCCCATGAAGGTTGCGTCGATGCTAAGGCACGACGCGCGATCCCGCGGTCAACCTTTGTTTCATTCCGCCGGGAGGCACGCTTCCGGGGTCCGAACGGGCCACGGGGTCGAAATGCAAAGGATTGTTTCCGGCCATTGCTAGGCCTTCGGGCCGCGGCGTCTAATTGCTTTTGTCCACACATGCCACCCGAGCGGTGCGCGGAGGCGCGAAAATGCGCGTGCTGTACATGGAGGACGACGCGATACAGCGCGAGGTCGTCGCAAAATGGCTGGCCTCGAATGGTCATGTCGTCGTCGGCGTGCCCGACGGCGGCGGAGCCATCAGGAGCCTGGAGCGCGATACGTTCGACCTGGTGGTCCTGGATTGGAACGTGCCGAACGTCTCGGGCCAGGACGTGCTCAACTGGATTCGCCAGCGGGAGCTGGATGTTCCGGTCGTGTTCGCCACGAGCTGCGGGGGCGAGTTCGAGGCCGCGGCGATCTTCCAGCTCGGTGCCGATGACTACGTGGTGAAGCCGTTGCGCCGATTCGAGTTCGTCGCGAGGATCGAGGCGCTTGGCCGCCGTGCGGGCGTGTTCGGATCGCGCAAGAAGGGGGTGTGGACCGTCGGCGCGTACACTCTGGACCCGCACGAGGAATCGATCCTCCTGCAGGGAAAGCGGGTGCAGCTCGCGCCGCGGCTCGCGAAGCTCGCGCTCTACCTGTTCCGGCGCTGCGACACCGTCGTCTCCCGCGCCCAGCTGTACGACGAGCTCTGGCATCACAAGGGCGGCCTGGATACGCGCACGCTGGACACGCACATCTGCCGCCTCAGGCAGATCCTCGAGCTCGACGGGCGCCACGGCGTCCGTCTCGCGTCCGTGTACCAAACCGGATACCGCCTCGAAAGCCGCAAAGCCGAGTACGGCGCGGAGGCGGCCTAGCGGCGCTTCCGCGGCACCGGGTGCCTCGCGCGCCTGTTCGCTCCCGACTCGGCGGCTCTCCATGATCCGTGTCCTCATCGCCGACGGCCACGTCGTGGTCGCGCAGGGCCTGGGCTGCCTGCTCGCACGACAGGGGGACATCGAAGTGCTCGGGTTCGCCCCGACCGGCAGCCACGCCGTGGAAGGCACGCTCAAGTACCGTCCTGACGTCGTTCTCATGGACTACCGCATGCCGGATCTCGACGGCATCGAGGCCACGCGGCTGGTCCTGCAACGCTTGCCCACGGTGCGCGTCGTGATGCTGTCGCAGGAGTCGGAGGCGCATCATGTCGCGCGCGCGATCTGCGCCGGGGCGTGCGGCTACGTCACCAAGCAGGCGAGCTGCGACGAGCTCGTGCGCGCGATTCGCGCCGCCTACGCCGGCCGGCGTTACCTCGACCGGCGCGTCGAAGGGGATGTCCTCGGCGAGCTCGCCGGACGCGGGCGCGGCGATCCCGTGACGACGCTGAGCCCGCGCGAGAGGCAGATCCTCCAGCTCCTTTCCATCGGTCGAACGAATGCACAGATCGCCCAACTCCTGTGCCTGTCCGCGCGCACGGTGGAGACCTATCGGGCGCGCCTCATGAAGAAGCTCGCGATCCGGGACCTGCCTTCGCTGGTGCGGTTCGCGATCCGGAACGGGCTTTCGCCCCTCGAATGACCCTCGTTGCAAGCTGCCGAACGAAGCGCCGCGCAGGAAGTCGAAACTCCATGATCACGGTTCTCATCGCGGACGACCACCCCGTCGTCGCCGAGGGATTGCGCAACCTGCTCGAGGACGAGCCGGACATCACGGTCGTGGCCTGCGTGACGCAGGCTCGCGACGCCGTGCCCGCGGCGGTGAGGACGCGGCCCGACGTCGTGCTCATGGATTACCGCATGGGCGAGCTGAACGGCATCGAGGCGGCGTACATGATCCGCGAGCGGCTGCCGCAGACGCGGGTGCTGATCCTCTCGATGGAGTCCGAAATCCATTTCATCGTGCGGGCGCTGCGGGCCGGCGCCTCCGGATACGTCGCGAAGAAGTCGGCGGCGAAGGAAGTCATCCGTGCAATCCGCGAGGTGTACGCGGGCCGGCGCTACTTGCAGGACGACGTGCGCGAGGAAGTGCTCGACAGCCTCATGGACGATCGTCCCGGCTCCGGCGATCCCCTGTCGCTGCTGAGCTCGCGGGAACGGCAGGTGCTGCAGTTGCTGGCCGAGGGCAGCACCAACGCGGACATCGCGGCGCGGCTCTCGCTCTCGCCCAAGACCGTCGAGACGTACCGTGCGCGCATGATGGACAAGCTCGACGTGCGCGACCTCGCGGGCCTGCTGCGCTTCGCGATCCGCCACGGCATCGCCCCGCTCGACTGAGCGCACCGGCCCCGGGGAGGCCCGCATGGACAATTCACCTCGCAGGACGGGTCTCACGGCGATTCCCGAGCTGCCGTGGGGCACACACCTCTGCATGTTCTACCAGGCGGTCGAGGACCTGCTCGACGTGCTGCCCCCGTTCTTCAAGGCCGGCCTCGAGCAGCACGAGCGTTGCATCATGCTCGCGTCTCCACACGTGGGGGCCGAGCGCCTGAGCGCGGCGCTGCGCAGCGGCATCCCGGACTACGAGCGGCACGTCGCGTCGGGCGCGCTCGAGTTTCTCGACGTGACCCAGGCCTATGGCGATGTCGACCATTTCGATCGCGCGCGCACGATCGCGTTGTGGAAGCGCAAGCTGGCCGACGCGCTCGACGCGGGCTTTGCCGGCGTGCGCGGCTGCGGCGACGAGGCCTGGCTCGACAGCCGCAACTGGGAGAGCTTCGCCGAATACGAGGCCGAGCTCGATAACGTGATTCACGGGCAGCCGCTGCTGTTCCTCTGCGCCTACCCGATCGACGATCGCCGCGCGGCCGATGTCTTCGAGATCGCCCGGCGCCACGACACCGTCATCGCACGCCTGGGACAGCGCTGGCAGGTGCTCGAGGACGCATCCCGCGGCGAATCGCGCCTTGCGCTCGAGGCCCAGCGCGCGCAGCTGCAGCACGAGCTGCTGCAGCGCCAGCATCAGCTCGACGTCGCCCAAGCGAAGGCCGCCGAGGCGTCCGCGGAGCGCGCGGCCCTGGAACGCGAGGTGCGGACCGCCCGCGACCGCTTCACCACCGTCATCGCGACCTCGCCGCTCATGGTCGCGATCAAGCGCCGCCAGGATGACCGCTTCGTGGAAGTGAACGACGCGTTCGTGCGCAAGCTGGGCTATGCCCGCGGCGACGTCCTGGGACGCACCAGCGCGGACATCGGGATGTGGCTCGATCCGGCGGAGCGCGACGAGGCGAACGGAATCATCGCGGCCCAGGACCGCCTCGACGGATTCGAGATGGCGGCCCAGGCGCGCGACGGGCGCCGTCTCGACCTGGTGACTTACGTGCAGCCGATGCAGCTCGAGGGCGAGACCTGCCTGCTCGCCATGTGGTACGACCAGACGGGCTCGAAGAACGTCGAGCGGGAGCTGGTCGAGCAGCAATGGCGTTTCGCGGAGGCCGAGCGCCTTTCCCGGACCGGAAGCTGGCAAATGACGGCGGGCCGCATGACCTGGTCGGAGGAGCTCTACCGCCTGCATGGCCAGGCGCCCGGATCGTTCACGCCGTCGCTCGAGGCGTGGCTCACGCTCGTGCATCCCGCCGACCGCACCCGCTTTCGCGTGGCCCTGGATTCCGCGATGAGCGACCTGCGTTTCTACGACGTCGAGCATCGCGTGGCGCTCCCCGACGGCGGCGTACGGCATTTCCGCAGCGTGGGCTACTGCGCACGTGCCCGGGGGGACGCCCCTGCCCGAGCCGTCGGGTACACCACGGACATCACGGAGCTGCGGGAGACGATGGAGCAGTTGCGCGCCACGTCGCGCAAGCTCGTGGACCTGCAGGAGGTGGGCCAGCGCCGGCTCGCCACCGAGATCCACGACCGCATCGGCCAGCTTCTCACCGCGACGGCGATGAACCTCGAGACGATTCGCTCGCGCATCCCTGCGGCCGATGCGCACACGCATCACCGGCTCGACGACTCGATCCGGCTGGTGCAGCGCGCCACGGAATCGGTGGTGAACATCCTGGGCGACCTGCGGCCTTCCGCGCTCGAGGAGCTGGGCTTCGTTCCGGCCGTCGCGCGCTACGCGACCACGTTCCAACGCCGGACCGGCGTGGAAACGTCGTTCCATGCGGACGACTCGCTGCGCGTGCCGCCGGAATGGGCCACGCCGCTCTTCCGCATCGTGCAGGAAGGGCTGATGAACGTCGCGAAGCACGCCGGCGCACGCCATGCCGCGGTGCGCCTGTCGAGCACCGCCGAGCAGCTCGTCGTGCGCATCGAGGACGATGGCATCGGCATCGGGGTCGCCGGCGCGCCGGGCGAGGCATCGTCGGGCCTGGGGCTCGTGACCACGCGGGAGCGCGTGGCGGCGCTGGGCGGCACGTTCGGGGTCGGGGCGCGCGAGGGCGGCGGCACGCGCCTGGAGGTCCGGCTTCCCCTCGGCGACGAGTACCCCGCCATGAGGCGCCGCTCCGGCATGTCGGGAAATTCCTGACGCGCGGTGTCGCAGCGCCCCGGACATCCTCCGGTTCGCGCATTGCGCAAAATGGCGTGCACGCTCCAAGAACGATCTGGCCGCCCGGCTCGTCCGCCGCGGCCCGCGAAGAATCGCGTTGCATTCCTTCCACCCGTGTCCTGGAATGTCGCCGCTATTTCGCTTGGGCCACATACGATACCTGCTCTACGCACTGGTCACGGCCGTCGCGTGCGCCGTGTATTACGCCAACCGCGAGATCGACGCGCTTGCGATCGCGCTGGGCCTCGTCGCGTTCGCGCTCTGCTGGACCTTCATGCTCGAGGCGCGCGGCCGCGCGCGCGCCGAATCGTGGCTGCACGACGTCACGGAAAGCGTCCCCGCCGCCGTGTTCAGGCTGCGGCGTTACGGCGACGGGCGCTTGCGCTACGAGTTCGTGAGCGAGAATTCGAGGGAGGTGCGCGGAGTCTCGCGCGAGGAGGCGATGCGCGATGCGCGCTCCGTCTTCGCCAACGTGGTGGATGAGGATCGCGGCAGGGTGCTGCACACGGTGCAGGACGCCAGCATGACGCTGCGCCCCTTCGAGCATCAATACCGCATCCGGGATGCGGGCGGGCGTGTGCGCTGGATCCTGAGTTCGGCGAAGCCGCGCGCCGAACCGGACGGAAGCGTGCTTTGGCATGGATACTGGTCCGACGTCACCGTACGGCGCGAGCTCGAAGCCGAGCTCGTGCGCTCCAAGGAGCGCGCCGAGGAGGCGAGCCGGGCGAAGAGCCTCTTCCTCGCCGCGATGAGCCACGAGATCCGCACGCCGATGACCGGGGTGCTCGGCATGATCGAGCTCCTTTCCCTCGCGGACCTGGCGGCGGAACAGCACCAGGCCGTCGGCATCATCCGCGAATCGAGCATCGCGCTGCTGCGCATCATCGACGACGTGCTCGACTGGTCGCGCATCGAGGCCGGCAAGCTCGAGCTGCGCATGGCGCCCGCGCCGCTCGAGTGCATCGCCGGGCGGGTGGCCGACCTCTACGCCGCGCTCGCCGCGAACAAGGGGTTGCGCCTGGAGCGATCGGTCGATCCCGCGCTCCACGACCATTACCTGGTGGACGACGTGCGCGTGCAGCAGATCCTCGCGAACCTCGCGAGCAACGCGATCAAGTTCACCGACCACGGCGAGATCGTCATGGCGATCAAGCTGCTCGCCCGCGGCCCCGGCAAGGACACCGTCGCGTTCGAGGTGAGCGACACGGGCCCCGGCATCGCGGCCGCCGAGCAGGCGCGCCTCTTCGCGCCCTATACCCAGGCGGGCGATCCCGCTTCGCGCAACCACGGCAGCGGGCTCGGCCTCACGATCTGCCGCCGCCTCGCCGAGTTGATGGGCGGATCGCTCGGCCTGGAGAGCGATCCCGGCCGCGGCACGCTGGTACGGCTCGTGCTGCCGCTCGAGCGCGCCGCGCATGCCGGGGGCGCGAAGCGGGATGCCGCGTTTGCCCGCACCGCGACCGCCGTCCAGGGCCGGCCCAAGGTCCTGGTCGTCGACGACGACGCCGTGACCCGGATCGTGCTCGAGCGCCAGCTCGCCATCCTCGGTTACGCGCCGGAGACGGCGGCATCGGCCCACGAGGCGCTCGCGCGCTGCCGCGGCGGCTCCTTCGCGGCGGCGCTCGTCGACTGCAACATGCCGGGGCTCGACGGATACCAGTTCACGCGGCTCGTGCGCGCCCGCGAGGGCCGCGAGGGCCTCGCGCGCATGCCCGTGATCGCATTCACGGGGCGCGTGTTCCGCGAGGACATCGACGCGTGCCATGCCGCGGGCATGGACGACCACGTGTCCAAGCCGGCGGATCTCGGAAGGCTGCGCGACGTGATGCATCGCTGGACGAGCGCCACGGGCGATGGAGCGGCCCGTGCGTGAGATGCCGGTCCTGTGCCACAGCACGCTCGCGTCCATCTCGGGCGGCGATGCGCTCGTTCAATACGAGATCCTCGAGTTGTTCGTGCACCTCACCCGGGAGGCGGCCTCCTCGCTCGACAAGGCGTTCGACGCGCAAGCGCTCGCTGAAGTGCGGCAGATCGCCCACCTCCTGAACGGCCGCAGCGCGATGATCGGCGCCCTCTCGCTCGCGGACACCTGCGCGCGCATGGAGCGCCTGGCGCGGTGCGAGGACTGGACCGCGCTGCGCGAGGCGCACGAGAGCTTCAACCGCGAGTGGACCGGCGTGCGCGAGGCGGTCTATGGCGTCCTGTCGCAGGCAGATGGGCGCGCAGCGACATGAGCACGCGCACGCCGGCGCGCAGGGGAGCGATCGGTCCGGGTTGACAGGATTTAACCGGGCGCGCGTCTCGCGCGGCCGGACGTAACACTGCTTTACTGAAACAGCGAGACTCGCCTCATAGATTGAGAGCCCTTGTCACCCGGAGGGCTTTCGATTGAAGAATCCATCCGCCGCGCGCGCTCTCGCGGCGATCGCCGCGTGCCTATCCATCCAGGGTTGTGCGCACCCGACCTACAGGATCGCCGGATACCTCTGGACGCCCGATCCCGCATCCCCCGTATGCGAGAAGGTCGTCTGGCGACAGGTCGACGCCTCGCGGGTTCCGGGCCTCTGCATGGATCTTCAGGGCCGCGCCGCATCCGAGGGAACGTCTTGTGCGCTCGGGTGCGTCGTGGTCTCCCGGTACTCCGAAAACGAGGCGCGACATCACATGATCTACGGTGAGTCGCTCTACGACCACGAGGCCCGTCACGTGCTCGAAGGGCTCGTGCATCCGCCAGCTCCCCGGAACCCGGCGCTACGCGGGTCGGCGATGTGATGCAAGGCACATCTCGCCCCGCTCGCCTGTAAACTTTTGTCGCATGCAGCGCGCCGGCCCTCGCGCACTTGTCATCAATTGCCAACGCAGGCGGTCAGAAGGTCAACGTGATCGTCACGCTATCGGCATATGCGCCGACATGCGCGTTCTGGCGCGCGGGGATTCGTCCGAACACCGTGTAGTTCGCGGCCGCCGTGGATCCGGAAACGGTGCTCGAGCCGCCGGTGCCGTCGCCCCAGACCGTCGCTCGCGACGCATCGGTGAAGAGGTTGTAGCCCAACCGGTAGGTCCCGCTCGCCATGGAACGAAGGGCATACGTTCCCTGCCCCGGGCTCATGGCGATGGCGTAGGGAGTCGAAACGTCGCACGTCACGGCGATGTTTCCCGTGCTGTCCACGCCCTGGCTGCTGAATACGTCGTACGTGCCGAACGCAACCCCCTGCGCGCCCACGTTGCACTGGGCAGCCGCGGACGGCACGACGCGCAGGATCGACACCAGGAAAAAGATCGCGCCGGCCCGCTTCATCGCGCGACGCCGCGGCAGCGGAACTCGCCGAGATCAGGCAAGGGATCATCGCCCGCGGCCAGCGAAACGGTGAAAGCGCAAGAGCGGCCGTGCCACGCGACACTGACCTGGTTCGCGCCGGTCGAGAGCCCCGTCATGTAAACCTCCCCCTGCAGGGCGACGGGAAACTCGCCCGCTTCGCTTCCGAGCCGCGCGATCGCGCCCGCGGGCACCGGCTTGCCATCGTCGAGAAGGACCTTGAAGGTCGCGCCGCTCGATCGCTTCACCGGGAAGCGCAGCAACAGGGCGCTGCCCTGGTACGGCACCGCCTCCAGCTGTGCCGAGTCGAGCACCGTGTCGAGGGGCAGGTCGGCGGGCTCGATGCGCACCGCCGTCTTGACGTAGGGCAGCAGCCGCGGCACGAGCATGTTTCCGCTCGACGAGGTCCGGCCGACGAGCTGGTTGTCGGCATAGACCCGCACGCCCGCAAAGCCCGGCACTTGCACCACGGCGAAGCTGTCGGCCATGCGGCGGCTCGCGAAGACGCTGCCGCCCAGGAAGGCGAGCCCACCCGATGCGCTCGCGCGATAGGCCGTCGAGCCCCGGGACCGCGTCGCCTCGGCCGTGTACGTACCGACGTTGTTCTGCACGGCCAGCCCCGCCTCGTCGCGCGCCGACCGACCCGTCTCCGCGAGCACGTGGTAGCCCCAGCCGGGACCCACGGGAAGGCTTCGCTGCACCTCGACGCTTCCGTTCGTCCCGCCCGACTCCCGCCTCGCGCCGGCACTCGCAGCCGTGCTCGCGTCGAGCGGACGCGTGATGGTCAGCGCGACCGATGTGCCACGCGGGGTGGCCAGGCTTTGCATCACGGAAATGCTCGCGAAGCCGAGCCCCTCGATCGTCTTGCCGTAACTCGCCGAGAGCAGCCGTATCGGTGGCCGGTCGCGGAACTCCTGTCCCGCATAGGCGACGCTGAGCGAGCCGCGCGCCCCGAGCGAGAGTCCGGCGAAGCCATTTGCGAGCACGCGCGGAGCGGCCCCGTAGGCCTCCAGGCCCATCTGGGTGAAATGGTCCGTTGCATACTGCGCCGAGCCGCCCAGGCTGAAGAGCCGGCCCTCGTGCGCGAAGCCGACCGCGGCCAGCGCGCCGGTGCCGAGGCTTCCGTGGCTCACCGCGGCGGATGCGGTCAGCACGCCCGCTCCGCCCAGCAGCGCCGAAGCGCTGCCACCGATCGCCGTGCGATGGCGCAGCACTTCGGCGCGCGCCTCGAGCGTCGTCCGGTCGGTCAATCCGAACCGGTGCGTCGCGACGGCAGCCGCCTCGCCGTAGTCGTTGCTCGCCAATCCGAAGTTGCGCCGCACGAACCCGGCTTCGTACGAATAATCGTGCAGCCCCTGCTTGAGCAGGCTCGGGCTCACGTAGTACGGCTGCGAGACCACCTGTTCGCGGCCCAGCGCGTCGCGCACGACGATCCGGGCTTCACCGCTTCCCGTCACGACGGGAAGATCCGAGATGCTGAAGGGACCGGCGGGAACGTCGCGGCGCAGGCTCAGGGCATTGTTCACGAAGAGATCCACGGTCGAGGGCACGACGGCCTGGCCGGAAAGGCCGGGCAGCGGAAACGGCACGAAGGCGGGCTGCGTCGCGAAGTTGGTGGACCACTGCACGCCGCCCACGCGCACGGAGCGTCCCCACGCCCCCGCCCGCGTGGTCGAATCCCCAAGGCGCCAGGTCTCGAGCGACTCGGGACGGTCGTAGCGCCACGTCGACTCGAGCCGCGTGACGCGCGTTTGCGCCGGGTCGCGACGCCCGATGAAATCCGTGTCGCCGGCGCCCCATCGGCCGAAGGCGCCGAGGTCGAGCATCGCGCTGCCGGTCGTGCTGCCGCGCTCTCCCTGGAAGAAGACGTCGTAATTGGCGTAAGCACCGGGCGGCGGCGGTGACGGCTTGCTGAACCCGGCCACGGCACCCATCAATCGAGTGGTCTCGAAGGAACCGGGTGACGCCTCGACGGACAGGCTCTGCGTGGAGCGGTCGAATCGATACGACAGCCCGCGTACCGTATCGAGCGGAAAGTAGCGAAGGCCGTCCTTGCGCTGCGCGGGCGCGCTCGGCGGCCGCAGGCGCCACGAAGCGAGATCCGCCTCACTGATGAGCACCTTGCCATCGGCCCGCTCCAGCAGGACGGCCGAGCGGGGCGGTTGCCCGTTGACCGTGACGTCGGCAAGCGCTTCCTCGAACGGCCCTGGCGCCGGTGAAAGGGGTGCTGAAGGGGGTGCGGGGCCTGCAGTCGCCGGCTGGAGAAGGAGTGCCAGCCGGTAATGGCCACCCTTGACGCGATGCGCGCTCACCGCCGGCTCGACCTCTTCATCGAAGGCGAACTCGATGCGGACCGAATGCGCGCCGGACCGATGAACGGATATGCCGTGCACGCGCGGCGCCGCCACCTGCGCCCGGATCGCCCGGGCGATTTCCTCCAGGTGCGCGTCGATCCCGACGCCTTCCAGGTCGAGGAGCGCGCGCTCGGGGTTGTGGAAGGAAAGGAGGCTGAAGCGGAACGGCCGCGCCGCGTCGAAGAAAATTTCCGCCTTGTCGCGCGCCGCGTCGACCGTCACGTCAATGGCGTTCGCCGCGCGGCATGCCGGCATGAC
Source organism: Usitatibacter sp. (assembly GCA_035656735.1). GTDB lineage: Bacteria > Pseudomonadota > Gammaproteobacteria > Burkholderiales > Usitatibacteraceae > Usitatibacter. The sequence continues at coordinate 103,412 of DASRRY010000021.1, forward strand.
GAGAGCCGCGAGGCATGCGGCGAACGCTGCGGTGAATCGCATCGCGCACCCTCGGGCTCAGCGCGTTTCGAGCGCGACGTCCGCCTCGACCGGCCCGTTGTCCGTTTCGGCCGAGAGGTGCAGCGGCGCCCCGGGGGCGATCGGCGCCGACGGTTCCAGGACCCACTCGCGCGACTGCCTCGCGAGGACATAAGCCGCAACCTGCTGCTTCCCCGTCACCGGCTTGCCGCCTTGCGCGAGCGCCATATTCGCGATCTGCACGTGCGCGTTTCCCAGGTTGCCCACGTCGATGCGCACCCGCCCCCCGGGCTCGGCGGCCGCATGCCAATCCAGCCTGGGCGCCGCCCCAGGAGGCGCGATGAATACCGGGATGCTCAAGCGAAGCGCCATGCGCAGGCCCTCGAAACCGGGCTTCGGTGGCGGCGGCACTTCCTGCAGGAAGAGGCGGTATGCGAGCTCCTGCGTGACCGAAGCCGGCCCGCGCGCGCCCACCCGGATCACCTGCCTCGCGCCGGGCGCGATCGTGAAGATGGGTGGCGTCGCCAGGATCTCGCGGGTCGGGGCCAGCACGTCGCGCCCTCGCTCCTGGCTCCATGCGCGCACCTCCAATTGCACGACCGCTGCTTCGGTGCCCGAGTTGTAGAGCGTGAGTGCCTCGACCCTCCGCGTCGCCGACAACGACGCGCGCACGGGATTCACGGAAAACGAGCCGGCGGTCGCCTGGGCGACCGCCATGGGCCCGAGAACGCATGCGAGCACAACGGGACGAAGTACTCGCCGGGACATCAGAACGTGACCGTCGCCACCACCGTATCCGAGTAGCTTCCGACCGGCTGGTTCTGGCCGCCCGCGATGCGGCCGTAAACGGTATTCGCCTGCAACGTGCCATCCGCGGCAGGCGTGGCGACGCCCGTATCCGCCCAGACCGTGCTGCGGGTGCTGTCACTGTAGAGCTGATAACCGAGCACATTCGAGCCGCTCTTCATCTGGCGCAGCGGCGTGGAAGCGGTCGAGCCCGAGGCGGGGTTCGCGCCCTGGTCGAGCGTGATCGTCGGCGACGAGCCCGACGTGCAGGTCGTGCTCACCGTGCCCGTGTTGTCGAGCGCCGTGGAGCTGTTCGCCGCGATCGGGTCATAGGCGCCGAACGCGACGGACGACGTGGTTATCGTGCAGTTCGGCGAGATGGTGGCCGACACGGTGAGGTTCGCCGTGGCGGTTCCCGCGTGGGCATTCAGCGCGGCGGCCGCCATCAAGGCCGCAGCAGCGCACTCGAGGCGCAATGTCGTCTTCTTGTTCATGAATCGTCCTTCCCTGATTGAGTTGTTGGCGAGAGTTCCGCGGGCTCGCCGCCAATGCGCAATCCGGGCTGGAAACACGCTCTATCGTCGTCTTCGGTCACCCATGCGCTCGGAGGCGGCTTGTTGTTCGTCTTGTGCCCGGAACGCGAGAGAAGATATCGGAGAGAGTTTCGGGACACTGTCAACAATTGCATCGTGGCGATGGACGGCACAGAGAGTCGCCGTCACCGCGACGAGCGAGACGAGAAGCGCGCGCCGCGAGAGCGTGCCGCGCCGGCCATTATCCAGGGGTCCAGGTTCCATGCCAGATCCTAGCGCCGCGGCGCGCCGGACTTGGTAAACGACTGTTTCATCCGCCTTTCAAGCCCGGCCATGTGTCAACGCTCGTTGACAATGCTTGAGAGCGCCGCATCGGCGATGTTATGTATGGGCCATGTCCCTGAATCCCGAACAGGCCCAGGCCTACATGCACAAGCTGCTCGCGGCGATGAGCCAGCAGGGCGGCTCCGATCTCTTCATCGCACACGACTTCCCCCCGAGCATGAAGGCGCACGGCACGATGCAGCCGCTCGCGCAATCGAAGCTCACGGGCGACGTGACGCGCGAGCTGGCGTACTCGATCATGAACGACGAGCAGCGCGCGGAATTCGAGAAGGATCTGGAGTGCAACTTCGCCATCTCCATTCCGGCCCTCTCGCGCTTTCGCGTGAACGTCTTCGTGCAGCAGCGGCAGGTCGGCATGGTCATCCGCACGATCGCGGCGAAGATCCCGAACTTCGACGAGCTGGGGCTGCCCGCGGTGCTGAGGGACGTGATCATGCACAAGCGCGGTCTCGTCCTGGTCGTCGGCGGCACGGGATCCGGCAAGTCGACGACGCTCGCCGCGCTGATCGACCATCGCAATCGCACGAGCGCCGGCCACATCATCACGGTGGAAGACCCGGTCGAGTACGTGCACCAGTCGCAGATGTCGCTCATCACGCACCGCGAGGTGGGCGTCGACACGCATTCGTGGCATCACGCGCTCAAGAACACGCTGCGCCAGGCGCCCGACGTCATCCTGATCGGCGAGATCCGCGATCCCGAGACGATGGAGCACGCGATCGCATTCGCCGAGACGGGCCACCTCTGCCTCGGCACGCTCCACGCGAACAGCGCGAACCAGACCATCGAGCGCATCATCAATTTCTTCTCCGAGGAGCGGCGCAACCAGCTCTTGATGGACCTCTCGGCCAACCTGCGCGCCATCGTCTCGCAGCGCCTCGTGCGCACCGAGAACGGCAAGGGGCGAAAGGCGGCGATCGAGATCCTGCTCAACACGCCGACGATCGCGGAGCGCATCTTCAAGGGCGAGTTCGGCGAGATCAAGGGCATCATGGCCAAGTCGCGCGAGCTCGGCATGCAGACGTTCGACCACGCCCTGCTCGAGCTCTACGACCAGGGGCACATCAGCTACGAGGAGGCGCTGCGCAACGCCGATTCGACGAACGAGTTGCGCCTCGCCATCAAGCTGAGGAGCAAGCGCGGCGAGCCGGCGAGTGCCAGCGGCCTCACCCTTTCGGTGGCGAAGGAGGAAAAGAAGCCGAGCCCGGCGGAGGCGGTGGCGAGCGGGGGGTGAGACGCGCGAGGCCTGCCGTCCTTGCCTGACAAGGCGCGTGGACCCCCGCCGACTGCGCGCGTGCGCACGGCGACGCAAAATGGGAGCGATGAATGCCCTCATCGTGACCGAGCACAAGCAGGAGTGGCCGTTCGAGATCCGGGGTGCCGCCATCCTCACCGCGCGCCGGTACCTGGCGGAGCCCGAGAGCGGCCAGGAGCCCGGCGTGCGCGTGCTCAACCTCTGCCGCACGGGCCGCTACCAGGGACGCGGGTACTACGTGTCGCTCCTCGCCGAGGCCCGTGGCCAGAGTCCCCTTCCCGAAGTCAAGACCGTCGAGGACCTGAAGTCCGAGGCATATGTGCGGGCGCTCGCGGCCGAGCTCGAACCGCTAGTGCACAAGACGCTCGACCACGACGAGAGCGACCGCTTCGAGCTCGACGCCTACCTCGGGAAGGATCCGGCGAATCGCCACCCGCTCCTCGCCGAGCAGCTGTTCGCCAGAGTGCGCGCGCCGTTGCTGCGCGCGCTGTTTCACCGGTCCGGGGGACGCTGGCGCCTGGATGCGATCGAGGCCATCGGCGTCGGCGACATTCCGCCACAGCACCGCGCATGCCTGCTGGAGGCGGCGAAGGCGTTCGTGGCCGCGACGCCCACGCCGGCGCCGCAGCGCCCGCGGACGGGCAAGCCGCGGCTGGCGATCCTGTGGGACGCGAAGGAACCGCACAAGCCGTCCAACGAGGAAGCGCTTGAGCGGCTGGTGCGCACCGCGCCCGTGGTCGGACTCGAGGCCGAGCTCATCGGTCCCGATGCGCTCGAGCGGCTGCCGGAGTTCGATGCCCTGTTCAACCGGGCGAGCCCCGAGGTGAGCGGGTTCACCTACGAGTTCGTGCGCCGGGCCGAAGCGCTCGGCATGCCGGTCATCGACGATCCCGGGTCCATCCTCAAGTGCCTGAACAAGGTGTACATGCACGAGCTGATGAACCGGCATCGCATCGTCCAGCCGCTGACGCTCATCGTTCACCGCGACAACGTCGACCAGGTGATCCCCACGCTGGGACTGCCGTGCGTGCTGAAGCTTCCCGACAGCGGCTTCGGCCTCGACGTGGTGAAGATCGAGACGGAAGGCGACCTGCGGCATGAAGCGGAGCGCTTCTTCAAGGTGTCGGAGCTCATCGTGGCCCAGGAGTGGCTGCCGAGCGCCTTCGACTGGCGCGTGGGCGTCTACGATCACCGCCCGCTCTTCGTCGCCAAGTACTTCATGGCGCCGGGCCACTGGAAGGTGAACCAGGTCGCCGAAGGACAGCGGCTGATCGAGGGAAAGACGGTCGCGATGTCGGTGGGCGAGGCGCCCGAGCCCGTGATCGACATGGCGGTGCGCGCTGCCAACCTCATCGGCCGCGGCCTCTACGGGGTGGACCTGAAGCAGGTGGCGGACCGCTGCTACCTGATCGAGGTCAACTGCAATCCGAACATCGACGCGGGCAACGAGGACCAGGTGCTGGGCGAGGCGCTCTACCGCGAGATCGTCGGCGTGTTCGCGCGGCGCATCGCGGAGCGCAGGAGCGGCGCCGCATGGAATTCAGTGTAAGGGTCGGCAGCCCCGCCAAGCTGCGCACCGGATGCACCGTGGTCGGGGTGTACGAGGCGCGCAAGCTCTCGCCCTCCGCGCGGGAGCTCGATGGCGCATCGCGCAAGGCGCTCGATGGCGTCCTCAAGCGCGGTGACTTCGAGGGCGAGCTCGGCACGACCCTCGTCCTCCACAATCTGCCGAAGCTGGCCTCCGAGCGGATTCTTCTCGTGGGCCTGGGGCGCGAGCGCGAATTCGTCGAGTGTCGCTACCGCGCGGCCCTCTGCGCGGCGATCAAGGCGCTGCGCACGACGGGCGCCGCGGAGGCGACGATGTGGCTCCACGAGCTCCCGGTGAACGACCGCGATGGCGCCTGGAAGATCGAGCAGGCGGTGCTGGCCGTCAGGGAGGGCCTGTATCGCTTCGACGCGCTGAAGAGCAGGCCGCCGAAGGCGAGGCCCGCGCTGAAGAAGGTGGTCTTCCTGGTTGCGGATCGCTCGGAGGTATCCGCCGCTGAGGCCGCGATCGCCCGCGCTGCGGCGATCGCCGAGGGCGTGACCCTCGCCCGGGATCTCGGCAACCTGCCGGGCAACGTATGCACGCCCACGTACCTGGCCGACCAGGCACGCGAAGCCGGCAAGCGCCACGGCTTCAGGGTGAAGATCCTCGAGCGCAAGGACATCGAGCAGTGCGGCATGAACGCATTCCTCGCGGTCGCGCGCGGCAGCCCCCAGCCGCCGAAGCTCATCGTCATGGAACACCGCGGCGGCGGGCGCGAAGCGCGGCCGGTCGTGCTCGTCGGCAAGGGCATCACGTTCGACGCGGGCGGCATCTCGATCAAGCCCGCGTTCGAGATGGACGAGATGAAGTTCGACATGTGCGGCGCGGCGAGCGTGTTCGGCGCGCTGCGCGCGGCCGCGCTCATGGAGCTGCCGCTCAACGTCGTCGGCATCATCCCGGCCACGGAGAACATGCCCGGCGGCAACGCGATCAAGCCGGGCGACGTGGTGACCACGATGTCCGGCCAGACCGTGGAAATCCTCGACACCGACTCCGAGGGCCGGCTCGTCCTCTGCGATGCCCTCACCTACGCGAAGAGGTACGAGCCGGCGGCCCTGGTCGACGTCGCGACGCTGACGGGCGAGATCGTGACGGCGCTCGGCCACGTCGCCACCGGCGTCTTCTCCAGCAGCGATGCGCTTGCGCGCGAGGTCCTCGAGGCCGGCGAACGCGCGTGGGATCGCGCCTGGCGCATGCCGCTCTGGGACGAGTACCAGGACGCGCTCAAGTCGAACTTCGCGGATTTCCCGAACATCGGCCCCGACGCCGGTGGCGCCATCACCGCGGCATGCTTCCTCTCGCGATTCACCAAGGGCCTGCCGTGGGTGCACCTGGACATCGCCGGAACGGCGTCGAAGAGCGGCGCGGACAAGGGCGCGACGGGGCGTCCCGTGGCGCTGCTCGCGCATTTCCTCGCGGGCCGCGCCGCCGCGTGAGCCGCTACGGCAGCCGGGGCTCGTCGCCCGCCTCGACCCTGCGCCGGGCGCGGCGCGATTCCGAGCGCATGAGCGCCACGTAGGTCCCCCACCCCACGAGCGCGGAGCCGACGATGAACGCGGCATAGGCGATGGCCGCGGGAATATGCAGCTTCTCGGCCATCGCCGAGAATTCCGACATCCCGCCGATGCCGGCCAGGATGTTCACCGGGACGAACACGATCCCGACCGCGGTGAGCTTCGAGACGCGCTTGTTCTGGTTGATGTTGATGAAGCCCACGGTCGCGTCCATGAGGAAGTTGACCTTGCCGAAGAGGAACGTCGTGTGCCCGTCGAGCGACTCGATGTCGCGCAGGATCTGGCGCGTCTGCTCCTCCTGTGCCGGGCTCAGCAGCTTGCTGCGCGACAGGAACGACAGCGCCCGGCGCGTGTCGAGGACGTTGCGCCGGATGCGCCCGTTCAGGTCCTCCGCGCGCGTCATGGCCGCGAGGATTCGCGCCGCCGCGTCGTCGGTCACGTTGGGATCGAGCACGCGCTTGCCGATCGACTCGAGGTCGCGATACACCTCCTCGAGGGAGTCGGCCGAGTACTCGACGTCCGCCGCATAGAGGTCGAGCAGCACGTCCTTGCCTTCGTTCACGTAGCCGGGCTGGCTGCTCGCACGCAGCCGCTGCAGGCGGAACGTCGGTAATTCCTCCATGCGCACCGAGAAAAGGATGTCGTGGTAGAGGATGAATGCGACGGCCACGCTGCGCGTCGTCTCCTCCGAGTCGAGGAGGAAGTCGGAATGGAGGTGGATCTCGCCGTTTTCCTCGACGAAGAAACGCGCGCTCGCCTCGATGTCGCCCAGGCCGGCGGGATCGGGCAGGTCGACGCCGAAGTGCTCGCCCACCCAGTGGCGCGCCTCCGCCGACGGCGATACCAGGTCCACCCAGATGGGCTTCACGTTCGCGAGCTGCGCCTTGCTCGTGATCTTGAGCTGGCGCAGCCGCCCCTCGTGCAGGTCGAAGACGGCGACCGAGGCTTTCTCGCTCTGGTGGCCCGAGGCGTTCACGAGCTCCTCGCGCACGTCGTCCGTGACGAGCAGCAGGATGCGGTCCAGGCGATCGGGCCGGATCTGCTCCCACGCGAGCAGGCGGTCCTCCTGCGGCAAGGCCTCGAGGATCTGCGCGACCTCGGCGTCATCCAGCCCGTTGAGCAGCTTGGCGAGCTGGCCGAGGTTTTCCCGCTGGACGAGCGAGTCGACCAGCTTGTGCTTGGGCGATTCCTGCCGGCTCACCATCGCCGCGACCAGCCGATGCCGCGAGAGCAGGCGCTGCGCCTGCTCGAGATGGGCGCTCAGTTCGTCGAGCTCGGAGGGGTGGTCGGGCGGCATGGGCTCTCGCGGAATTCCCGAGGTTGCGCCAAGGCGCGCGGGGATTCGAAATCCTGCCACAAAGCAGCCCGCATCCCCACCGGATCTGTCGCGAAACCGCAAAGTGGCGCCGCTACGATCCGGCCATCGCGATTGCGTGATCGCGGCCGCCCTGCCCGATATTTGAGCAGCAGCCCCAAGTCCCCGCCAGCGCTGGACATCTTGCGGTTTCGCACCGGGTTATTCACAGATTCGGTGGACAGTTTTGGCAGCCTCTCGTCGGCTCATCCGGCGCCCGGCGTGATGGCCTCCCGGGCGCGACGCAGCGCCTGCGCGCTCGCATCGAGCGCGGCGAGCTCCGCCTCGTCGAGGTCGGGCAGCAGCACCTCGCTCACCCCGTCGCGGCCGAGGCGCGACGGGAGCGAGAGCGTCACGCCGTATTTGCGCTGGTACGACCCGATCGGAATGACGATCCCCTCGTCGCCCGTCATCGCCTCGACGATGCGGGCAGTGGCGATGCCGATGCCGAGCTGGCTGGCGCCTGTGCCCTCGATGATGCTGATGTTCGCGAAGCGCACGGTTTCCTCGATCTCGCGCTTGAAGCTCTCGCCGTCCTGCCCGCGCGGCAAGAGGCTCGGCACGACGGGCGCGCCACCGATACGCGCGCCCGACCAGGCGTAGACCTGAGACGTGCCGTGCTCGCCCACCACAAGCGCCTCCACCGAGCGCGCATCGATGCCGAGCCTGGCGCCGATGTGGAAGCGCAGGCGCAGGGAATCGAGGAACGTGCCCGAGCTCAGCACGCGGCTCCGGGGCGCGAGCGCGCGCGCGAAGTCCGCGAGTGCATCGGGCGGATCCGTCACCACGAGCAGGACCGCCTCCGGGGCCGCCTCGACGATGCGCGGCACGATATCGCGATAGACCGATGCGTTGGCCGCGAGCAGCCTGAGGCGGCCCGCGGGATCGTCGCGGCTCGTGGCGCCGCCCTCCTTCTCGTTCAAGCCCGCGGTGATGACGACGACGTGCGCGCCGTGCAAATCACCATAGGTGCCATCGCGGATCGCCACGCGCGGTCCGAGCGCCACGCCGTACTGCAGGTCGGTCACCACGCCGCGGGCCTTCGCCCGATTACGGTTGACCAGCACGATCTCGTCCGCGGAGCCGCGCATCGCCATCGCGAAGAGACACGCGGCTCCAACGGCTCCCGCACCTACGATAGCTGCCTTCATCACGCGGCTCCACGGATGCGAAAGAACAGATTCTGCGCGCGCGGGGTTGCGGACGATTCCACCTGGAACATGCGGCCGCGCCAGGGAAGCGAAACGCATACCTCCATGCCGTCAACTGGAAGCCCATCCATCAAGGAGCGCTTCCATGTCGCTGCATCGACTCTTGCTGTTGCTCGTTCCCGCAGGCGGGCTCGCCGCTTGCAACTCGCTGCCCGCGCCGGTCTCCACCAGCGAACAGGCCGAGCGCCTGGCCGCGGTTCAACGCGGCGAATCCGAGGACCAGGTGCGTGCCGACGTCGGCCGGGCGTACACCGTGGCCGGTCCCGACGCCGCGGGCAACCGCGTGTGGATCTACGATACGTACGACCCGTGGGGCGAGCACGCCGAATACGACGTGAGCTTCGATCCCCAGGGAGATGTCACCGGCGTCACATCGTTGCGAGGAAAGTGATCAGTAGCGGTACCTGAGCTGGCCGCGATCGATCCAGGGATGTCCCGATCGCGGTTCCGGCTCGCCGCCCGGGCTCGCGAGACGCGCGCTCGTGCAATCGAGCGCACACGGGCCGGATCCGAGATCGAGGCCGGCCCCGGGCAGTGGAAGAAGGCCGGGCGTGCCGGCCTGCGACGAGATTTCCGACCTCGCGTGGTCCATGAACATGGCTTCCGCGCGATCCGCTTCGGGAGTGGGCGAAGTCGCCGCCGTCACGGCCGGCGGCGTGGTGCGCCCCTCTCCCATCGCGTCATCGGCGGCCGCCGCGTCCCGGGCCAGCATGAGCATGGGAATGGCGAGCATGGCGACTGCGGTGCGCAGCGGGTTCATGGCCGGCCGATCACTCGACGCTCGCGTCGAGCGCCTGGGGCGAAGAGCCCACGGGCCCGGCGATCGTGCACGCGGGCGTGAAGCCGTCGGTGACCTCGCGCTCGCATGCGTAGAAGGCGCTCTCGTCGGCGCGTGGAGTGGCGGCCCCGAACACTTCCTTCACGTCGGTGCGAACCGTCGCGGCTGCCGTGGGCGCGGCCGCCGGCTTCGATGCCAGGGCGTCGAGGCAATTCGGGGTGTTCCCGTCGGTGATCCCGCGCTCGCATTCGAACCAGGAGCTCTGGTCCGCGCGGGCGTTCAGGGAGAGGGCGGCGGCGATCGCGATCGCGCCGAGCGTGACCTTCCTTTGCAGCGTGTTCATCAGCGTTTCCTCGTCATGGCGCGTCGGATCGACGCCTTGCCATTACGCGCCGCGCCTGTACCGCGCCGGTTTCGCCGGCGCATCGGCGCGTTTCGCCGGAAATGCGCCGATCAGTAGATGGTCTCGACGCCCACGCTGAAGACGTAGCCGTTGCCGCGCTCCGTCCTGATGTACTTCGGGCTCGCGGGGTCGGTCTCGATCTTGCGGCGCAGCCGCATGATCTGGAGGTCCACGGCGCGGCTATAGACCTCGTCGTTGTGCAGTCGCGAGAGGTCCAGGATCTGGTCGCGCGTGAGGATCCGGTGGGGCGCGCCCAGCAGGACCACGAGGAGGTTGAACTCGCCCTTGCTCAGCTGCAGCGTGCGGCCGTCGGGCGCGGCCAGGCGCCGGGTATTGAGGTTGAGCTCCCAGCCGTCGAAACGGTAGGCGCGAATGCCCTCGGGCCGCCCCTGCCGCACCTCGGTGTGGCGACGGCGCAGGACCGTGCGAATGCGCGCCAGCAGCTCGCGCGGGCTGAAGGGCTTGGTGATGTAGTCGTCGGCTCCGAGCTCGAGGCCCATCACGCGATCGGCCTCGTCGGTGCGGCCGGTGAGCATGATGATGGGGATGGCCGAATCCTCGCGCAGGCGGCGCGCGACGTTCATGCCGTCCTCGGTCTTGAGCTTCAGGTCCAGCACGATGAGGTCCACGACCTCGGCGGCCAGGATTTCCTGCATGCCGCGCCCGTCCGCGGCCGCAGAGACGCGCACGTCGTGCTTGGCGAGGTAGTCCGAGACCATCTCGCGGATGAGGGGATCGTCGTCCACCACGAGCACGCGCGGCTCTTGTGTCTCGACGAGCGGTGCGTCGGTTGCGGTCATGTCGATTTCGAGGCTCATGACGCCAAAGTAGCCCCCCGCGCCGGGCTTCGTTTCGGATGAAATACGCGGGGCCGAGCAGACCTATCATAGCCCCATGACCCAGCCCCTGCCGCGCCTCCCGCTGCGCAACCTCCTGTTCGGCCTGGGGGCGCTCATCGTGAGCATCAACATCCTGTCCGCGGCGTGGGACCTGCGCAACAGCCGGGGCCTCGTGGAGAGGGCGGCGCTGCGCGATTTCAGCAACCTCAGCTCGCTCCTGGCCGACCAGACCGCGCGATCGCTGGAGGCGGTCACGCTCCTGCTGCACCAGGCGGCGATCGAGCTCGATCGAGACGGCATGGGAGACCCGATGGTGCGATCCCAGCGGCTGCGCGACCGCATCTCGGGGTTCCCTCGCGTCCGCGCCCTCCTCGTCCTCGACCGCAGGGGGCACATCATGCTGAGCACGGACGAGAGGTCGGTGCTCGACATGGATGTGTCGGACCGCCAGTATTTCCGGCGCCAGCGCGATGAGCGGATCGAAGGGGCGTTCGTGAGCGAGCCCTTCATGGGCCGCATCCGCCATCGCTGGTCCTTCGCGCTCTCCGAGCGCCTGACGGACTCCCACGGAGCCTTCGCCGGCGTCGTGGCGGCCATCATCGACATCGAGTATGTCGACCGGCTCTACCGCTCGCTCGACCTGGGACAGGCGGGGTTCATCAGCTTGTGGAATCGCGACGGGCATCTCGTGACGCGCATCCCGCCGCGTCCCGAGCTTTACGCGGTGAACGACGCTTCGCGGGTCGCGGAGCGCCTGCACGCGCCGGATTACCGCTTCTCCGGCTGGAATCCCGACCTGGTGGACGCATCCCGCCTGCTCCTGTCCTCCGCGCCCGTCCCGCAGTCGCCCCTCGTCGTGGTGGTCGGGGCGAAGGAGGACCAGGTCCTCGCGCCGTGGCGCGAGGAGGCCTTGCGCGTCACGGTGCGCACCGTGGTCACGTCGCTCCTCATGGTGCTGCTCGTCTGGCTCGCGGCGCGCGAGCTCACGCGGCGCGAGGCGACGGAGCGGCTCGCGCGGCTCAACGAGCATCGCCTGCAGCAGCGGCTGCGGCAGGCCGAGAAGATGGAGGCGGTCGGACGGCTGGCGGGCGGGATCGCGCACGACTTCAACAACATCCTCGGCGGCATCAGCGGCTACGCCGAGATGCTGCTGGAGGACCTGCCCGAGGGGTCGACCCACCACCGCTACGCCGCCAAGCTGCTGAGCGCGGCGCGGCGCGCACGCGACCTCGTCGAGCAGATCCTCACGTACAGCCGCACCCATCGCGTGGCGCGCAAGGCCGTCGACCTGGGACGCATCGCGCGGGAGACGCTCGACGTGGTGCGCGGCTCGATCCCGCGCGGCATCGTGGTGGAATGCGCCGCGCCGCCCACGCCCATGGTGACCTCGGGCGATGCGACGCAGCTGCACCAGGTCGTGATGAACCTGTGCACCAACGCGATCCAGGCGATGCCCGAGGGTGGAACGCTCCGGCTGTCGCTCGAGGCGTTGACCCTCACGCATCCGCTCGCCCTGCCGCATGCGGATCTCGCTCCCGGGGACTATGTGCGCCTCACCGTGAGGGACACCGGCGTCGGCATGGACGAGACGACGCTCGCGCATATCTTCGAGCCCTTCTTCACGACGAAGGAAACGGGCCGCGGCACGGGACTCGGTCTCGCGCTCGTGTTCGGCATCGTGGTCGATTCGGGCGGCGGCATCGCCGTCTCGAGCCAGCCGCGCGCGGGCACGGCGTTCGAGATCTACCTGCCGCGTATCTCCGAGGTACCGCTCGCGGAGAAGGGCACGGAGCGCGCCACGCCGAGAGGCGCGGGCGAGCGGGTGCTGCTCGTCGACGACGAGATGCCGCTCCTCGCGATGATGTCGGAGCTGCTGCAACGCCTGGGCTACGAGCCCGAGCCGTTCGCGGACCCGAAGGCGGCGCTTGCAGCGTTCGAGGCGCAACCCTCGGCGTACGACGCGATCCTCACCGATGAGGCGATGCCCGAGCTCTCGGGTACCGCGCTCGCGGCGCGCGTGCGGCGTGCACGCAGCGATATCCCCATCCTCATCGTGACAGGCCATGCCGAGGAGGGCTTCCGCGAGATCGCGGCGCAGGCCGGCGTACGCGAGGTGCTGTTGAAGCCGGTTGCGCAACGCGATCTCGCCGAAGCGCTCGCGCGCCAGCTCGCGGTCGGCGCGACGCACTGAGCGGCAGCGCGAGGCTGGCGCCACGCGCTTTCCACGCCGCGAGTCGGTTTCATCCGACGCCATTTCGAAACCCGGGGAAACGCAGCCGAAATCGCCGCGCCGCGTAATGGAAGCATTCCAGGACAGGGAGCTTCCATGAAATCGAGCCTGTACGCCGGGCCCGTGCTTGCCACGGCGTTGGTCGTGGTGGCCGGGTGCACCAGCCGAGCCGAAGGCGTCGCGACGGCGCCGCCGCCGCAGAACGTGTCCGTCGTGACGGTGCACCCCGCCAGCGTTCCCGTGGCGATCGAGCTTCCGGGCCGCACGTCGCCTCACCTCGTGGCGCAGGTGCGGGCCCGGGTCGACGGCATCGTCCTCGCACGCGGCTACGTCGAGGGCAGCGCCGTGAAGGCGGGCCAGCGCCTGTACCTGATCGACCCGGCACCATACCAGGCGCAACTGCAGAGCGCGCAGGCATCGCTGCAGAAGGCGCGGGCCAACCTCGGCGCCCTCCAGGCGCAGGTCGAGCGCTACAAGCCCCTCGTCGCCGCGAACGCCGTGAGCAGGCAGGCGTACGACAACGCCGTGTCGTCCCAGGGCCAGGCCGAAGCCGACGTGGCGACGGGCGAGGCCGCGGTGCGCACCGCCGAGATCAACCTGGGCTACACCGCCGTGACATCGCCCATCACCGGACGCAGCGGCATCTCGCAGGTGACGCAAGGCGCCTACGTGCAGGCGAGCGCCGCGACACTCCTCACCACCATCCAGCAGATCGATCCCATCTATGTGGACCTCACGCAATCGAGCGTGCAGGGCCTGCAGCTGCGCCGCGACGCGGCCACGGGACGGCTCAAGCTGAACGGCCCGGGCCAGGCGAGCGTGACCCTCACCCTCGAGGACGGGCGCGCCTATCCGCAGAAGGGGCACCTGCAGTTCTCCGACATCACCGTGGACCCGACCACCGGCGCCGTCACGCTGCGCGCGGTGATGCCCAACCCCGACGCCACGTTGTTGCCCGGCATGTTCGTGCACGCCGCGATCGACGAGGGACAGGCGGACAACGTCTTCGTGGTGCCGCAGGCGGGCGTCGCCCACGACCCGTCGGGCCAGGCCACGGCGCTGGTGGTCGGACCCGACAACAAGGTGGCGCTGCGCCCGCTGCAGGTGCGCGGCACGCACGGCCCCGACTGGATCGTCGAGAGCGGACTGCGGGATGGCGACCGCGTGATCGTCGAGGGCGTGCAGAAGGTGAAGCCGGGGGCGCTGGTCCAGGCGAGCGAAGCGAAGGCCGCGGCGCGCGTCGCGTCCAACGGCTGATCGCGCCATGGCCAAGTTCTTCATCAACCGGCCCATCTTCGCGATCGTGATCGCGATCCTGGTGAGCCTCGCGGGAGCGCTCGCGATCTTCACCATGCCGGTCGCGCAGTATCCCGAGATCGCGCCGCCGTCGATCCAGATCACGGCGAACTACGCCGGCGCCTCGGCGCAGACGGTCGAGAACACCGTGATCCAGGTGATCGAGCAGCAGCTGTCGGGCCTCGACCACCTGCTCTACATCTCGTCGAACTCCGACGACTCGGGCACCGCCACCCTCACCGTCACGTTCGCGCCGGGAACCAATCCCGACATCGCGCAGGTGCAGACGCAGAACAAGCTGCAGCTCGCCACCCCGCTCCTGCCCCAATCGGTGCAGCAGGCCGGCGTGCGGGTGACCAAGTCGAGCACGGGACTGCTCCTCGCGGCCGGCTTCATCTCGACCGACAACAGCATGTCGAAGTACGACATCTCGAACTACATCTACTCGCACCTCTTCGATCCGGTGAGCCGCCTCGACGGCGTGGGCTTCGCGAGCGTGTACGGAACGCAGTACGCCATGCGCATCTGGCTCGACCTGTCCAAGCTCAACAATTACGGGCTCACCCCGCTCGACGTGTCCAACGCGGTCACCGCGCAGAACGTGCAGGTGGCCGGCGGCCAGCTCGGCGGCACGCCGGCCGCGAGCGGCCAGAGCCTCACGGCGACGATCACCGAAGCGACGCTGCTGCGCACGCCCGAGGAGTTCGGGAACATCCTGCTGAAGGTCAACACCGACGGCTCGCAGGTGCGCGTGCGCGACGTGGCGCGCGTGGTGCGGGGCGCCGAGACGTACTTCATCGACTCGCGCTACAACGGCAACCTCGCCTCCGGCATCGCGGTCCAGCCGGCGCCCGGCAGCAACGCGTTGAAGACCGCGGCCGCGGTGCGCGCAAAGATCGAGGAGCTGAGGCCCTCGTTCCCGCACGGCCTCGAGGTCGTCTATCCGTACGACACCACGCCGTTCGTGAGCCTCTCCATCCACGAGGTGGTGAAGACCCTCATCGAGGGCGTGGTGCTCGTCTTCCTCGTGATGTACCTCTTCCTGCAGAACCTGAGGGCCACGCTCATCCCCACGGTCGCCGTGCCGGTCGTGCTCCTCGGCACATTCGGCATCCTCGCCGCCGCCGGCTTCACCATCAACACGCTCTCGATGTTCGGCATGGTGCTCGCCATCGGCCTTCTCGTGGACGATGCCATCGTGGTGGTCGAGAACGTGGAACGCGTCATGAGCGAGGAAGGACTCTCGCCGCACGACGCGACGGTGAAGGCGATGGGCCAGATCAGCGGCGCGCTCATGGGTGTGGCGGTCGTGCTCGCCGCGGTTTTCGTGCCGGCCGCCTTCTCCCCGGGGTCGGTCGGCGCGATCTACCGCCAGTTCTCGTTGACCATCGTCTCGGCGATGGCGCTCTCGGTTTTCGTGGCGCTCTCGCTCACGCCGGCACTGTGCACGCTGTTCCTCAAGCCGGTGGATCGCGACCACCCGATGAAGACGCGCGGATTCTTCGGCGCGTTCAATCGCGGCTTCGAGGCGATGCGCGATCGGTACATGGGCGCCGTGGGCGGCGTCACGCGGCGCTACGTGCGCTGGCTCGTGGTCTTCGGCCTGCTGTGCGTGGCGCTCGCATTCCTCTTCCTGCGCCTGCCGACCGCCTTCCTGCCCCAGGAGGACCAGGGCGTGGCGTACGCGATCGTGCAGACGCCGCCCGGGAGCACGCTCGAGCACACGATGGGCGTGCTCGAGGATATCGGGAAGTACGTGCGCGACCAGGAAGGCAAGGCGATCGACGCCACCTTCGAGGTCGCCGGGACGAATTTCGCGGGACGCGCGCAGAACCAGGGCCTGCTCTTCCTGCATTTCCGCGACTGGTCGCAGCGCACGGGCGCGCAGCTTGGCGCGCAGGCCGTGCTGGGCCGCATCGGCCGGCATTTCGCGTCGTACCCGGATGCCCTCGTGGTCCCGGTGGCGCCGCCCGCCGTGCCCGGCCTGGGCACCTCGTCCGGCTTCGACTTCGAGCTCGAGGACCGCTCAGGACTAGGCCACGATGCGCTCGTGAAGGCGCGCGACCAGTTGATCGCCGCCGCGCACGACGACCCCATCCTGGCCGTGGTGCGCGCGAACGGGCTCGCCGACACCGCGACGTACAAGATCGACATCGATCGCGAGAAGGCCTCCGCGCTCGGCGTCAACCTCTCCGACGTGGACCAGACGTTCTCCACCGCGTGGGGATCGAAGTACGTCAACAATTTCCTCGATACCGACGCGCGCATCAAGCGGGTGTACGTGCAGGCCGATGCGCCCTTCCGCATGAATCCCGAGGACCTGGGCCAGCTTTATGTGCGCAACGCCAAGGGAACGATGGTCCAGTTCAGCGCCTTCGCGACCGGCCACTGGACCTGGGGGTCGCCCAAGCTCGAGCGCTTCAACGGCGTTTCCTCGTACGAGATCCAGGGACAGGCCGCGCCCGGGCACAGCACGGGTGAAGCCATGGCGGAGATGGAGAAGCTCATGCAGAAGCTGCCGCAATTCGGCTACGAATGGACCGGCGTGTCGTTGCAGGAGCGCCAGTCCGGCTCCCAGGCCAAGTACATCTACGCGCTGTCGCTCCTGGTCGTGTTCCTGGCGCTCGCCGCGCTGTACGAGAGCTGGAGCGTGCCGCTGTCGGTCGTGATGGTGGTGCCGCTCGGCATCCTCGGCGCGGTGCTCGCCGCGACCGGCCTCAAGCTGGAGAACGACGTCTTCTTCCAGGTGGGCCTCCTCACGACCATCGGGCTTTCGGCGAAGAACGCGATCCTGATCGTCGAGTTCGCGCGCGACCTCGAGGCCGCCGGTCGTCCCGCGCTCGAGGCGGCGCTGGAGGCGGCGAAGATCCGGCTGCGGCCCATCCTCATGACCTCGCTCGCCTTCGTGCTCGGCGTGCTGCCGCTCGCGATCGCGAACGGCGCCGGGAGCGCCAGCGAGAACGCGGTGGGACGCGGCGTGATCGGCGGCATGCTGACCGCGACCTTCCTGGCGCCCATCCTCGTGCCGATGTTCTTCATCGTGATCACCGAGAAGCTGTTCGGGCGCCGCGCGCGCAAGGCGGCCAGGGCGGGCGCCCTGCCGGCACCGGCCTTGCCGCCCGCACCCGAACCGGGGGGCGCCGAATGAAGGCTCGCGACTTCATCGCATGGGCCTGCATGGCGATGCTCCTCGGCGCGTGCTCGCTCGAGCCGCGCTACGACCGTCCCGCCCTCCCCGTGGCGGGCGCGTATCCCGGCGGAGCCGCGTACGGCCACGGCGCGGAGAGCGCGACGCCGGCCGCCGACCTGGGCTGGAAGGACTTCCTCGAGGACCCGAGGCTGCAGCGGCTCGTGGAGATCGCGCTCGCGAACAACCGCGACCTTCGCGTCGCCGTGCTGAATGTAGAGCAGGCGCGCGCCCAATACCGCATCCAGCACGCCCAGGTCCTGCCGCAGGTGGATGCTTCCGCCTCGCACATCGCCTCCCGCACGCCCGGCACGGTCGCGTCGACGGGCAGGTCCGTCCAGCAGAACTACTATTCGGCCGGCGCGAGCCTCTCGTGGGAGCTCGACTTCTTCGGCCGCCTGCGCAGCCTCGACGACCAGGCGCTGCAGCAGTTCTTCGCGACGGCGCAGGCGCGCAAGGCCGCGCAGATCCTGCTCGTCTCGCAGGTCGCCGACGAGTACCTCACCCTGCTCGCCAACGACGATGCGCTCGCCGTGACGCGCGCGACGCTCACGACCGCGCAGAAGTCCTACGACCTCAACAAGGCGCAATTCGATGGGGGCATCGGAAGCGAGCTCACGGTGAGGCAGGCGGAGGGCGTGCTCGAGCAGGCGAAGGCGGACTACGCGGCCCAGGTGCGCCAGCGCGCGCAGGACGAGAACGCGCTGGTGCTGCTCGTGGGCGAGCCGCTGCCGGGCGACCTGCCGCCCGGCCGCCCCCTCGGCGCACAGGCGATCCTCGCCGACGTGCCCGCGGGCCTGCCCTCCGACCTGCTGGCGCGCCGTCCCGACATCATGGAGGCCGAGGCCACGCTGCGCGCGGCGAACGCGAACATCGGTGCGGCGCGTGCGGCCTTCTTTCCCTCCATCGGCCTCACCGGCGGTTACGGAGCCGAAAGCGCCGCGCTCTCGGGACTCTTCAAGGGTCCGGCGCTCGCCTGGAGCTTCGTTCCGTCGATCACCCTGCCGATCTTCCATGGCGGGCAGCTGCGCGCCGAGCTCGACGTCGCGAAGATCCGCAAGAACATCGGCGTCGCGCAGTACGAGAAGGCGATCCAGGTCGCGTTCCAGGAAGTGGCGAACGGCCTCGCCGCGCGCGGGACCTACGACGAGCAGGTCGGCGCGCTCGAGCGCTACGTCGCGGCGGAGCAGAAATCCCTCGACCTCTCGACGATGCTCTTCGAGGGTGGCATCGACGATTACCTGAGCGTGCTCACCGCACAGACGACGCTCTATACCGCCCAGAACGCCCTGGTGCAGGCTCGCCTGCAGCGCCTCACGAACCGCGTCGACCTCTACCGCGCGCTCGGCGGCGGGTGGATCGAGCGGACCGGCGATGCACCCGCCCCCGCCGAAGAGACGCCGCAAGCATGAATCTGCTGCATTTCGCCCCGGTGGTCACCACGAGCTTCCTCGCTTCTTCGGTGGAGGCCGTGGAAGCGATGACCGTCGTGCTCGCCGCCGGCATCACGCGCGGCTGGAAATCGACGCTCGCCGGCGCCGCGTGCGGTCTCGCCACCCTTGCGGCCATCGTGGCGTTGCTCGGTCCGGCGCTCGCCGCGGCCCCGCTCGAAGCGCTCCAGGTCGTCACGGGCACGCTGCTCCTGCTCTTCGGCATCCGCTGGATGCGCAAGGCGATCCTGCGCTACGCGGGCGTCATCGCCATGCGCGACGAGGACGCGCTCTACGCGCGCGAACGGACGGCGCTCCAGGGCGACGCTGCGGCGGGCTCGCGCATCGATGTGGTTGCCGCCCTCGGCGTCTTCAAGGTCGTGCTGCTCGAAGGCCTCGAGGTCGTGGTGATCGTGATCGGTGTCGGCGCCGCGGGCGGCCTGCTGATCCCCGCATCCATGGGCGCGATCGCCGCCTGCGCCGCCGTCGTAGCGCTGGGCGCGATCCTGCACCGGCCGCTCTCGCGCGTGCCGGAGAATGCCCTGAAGCTCGCCGTGGGCACGCTCGTGAGCGCGTTCGGAATGTTCTGGTTCGGCGAGGGCGTGGGCATCCGCTGGCCCCATGGCGAGGCGGCCCTCGTGATGCTCGTGGCCGTGCTGCTCGCGACCGCCTTCGCGGGCACGCGGCTCGCGCGATGGGCTGCGCGGCGATGAGCATGCCGGGCCGGGCGGCCGCCACGATCGCGGGACTCTTCATCGACGACGGCACGCTCGCGATCTGCGTCGCGCTGATCCTCGCCGTCATGGGCTTCATGGCAAGCACTCCATGGCTGGGCGACGCCGCGACGGGCGCCGCATTCGTGGCCACCATCGCCATCGCGCTGCTCGAGAACGTCGTGCGCTCCGCCTGGTTTTCGCAGGAAAAGGGCTGAGCCCCTCCGTCTCCTCGCCGCGATCGAAGCGCGTGGCTTCCGCTTCGTCCGAAACGCGGCGGCAGCTGGAGCGAAACAGGCGGGAAGCGCTGTCACGATGCAATGGCCGAAGGTCCATCCGGACCCCCACCGAAAGGAATGCCATGAAGAAGCCCCTTGCCAACCTGGCGCTCGGCGCCGCCCTCCTCGCCCCTGTCGCCGCGTTCGCCGCGATGTCCACGCCCATGCGCCTGGGTGACGGCGTGCTCGAGCACGGGATCAAGGCTGGAATGACCGCGGATGAGGTGCGCGAGGTTGCCGGCGCGCCCGCGTCCAGCAAGACGACCGGCGATCACGTCGACTGGACGTACAACTACGTCGACACGTCGGGCATGCGCTCCATCTACGACGTGAGGTTCGACTCGAGCGGGCGCGTCGCGAGCGCTTCCCGCCTGCGCCTCTCGTACTGACCCGCCCGGCGCGCGCCGCGGCCACGCGCCGCGCGCCCTGTCGGGCGCGGCTTCAAAGCACCCACTGCTCGCACGCGTGGGCCGCCGAGCGGCGCGTGTAAAAATATCCGCCGCGTTCGTAGCCGATCACGACCGAGGGCTTGAGCAGGGCGACACGGCCGGAGGGTGCGCGCAGCTCGATCAACGCGTCGGGCAGTCCCTCGAGCGCATGGTACGGGGCAAGGCGCCCGTCGCCGAAGCGGGCGCGATGGATCGCCATCGTGCCCCAGTCGAGGAACGCGGGACGGAAGCCGAGCGCGGCGAGGCGCGTGTTGGGCGGCGCCGCCGCGGTGCCGTCGCCGGCACGGTGTCCGAATTGCATGAGTGGATCCATCGAAACCTCCGCTGGGGATGGGCTGCCTTTCTTCAATGAGACCCGCGCCGCCTTTCGTGGCGATTGCAGGAGCCGCGCGCCTCGTTTCAGGCGACACGACGCCGGCTTGCCGCTCCTAGGGGCCCAGCCTGTCGCGAATGAAGAGCTCGACATCGCGCAGTCCCGCATCGACGGCGTCCAGGGCCCGCACGACGGCCACCGCCTCGCGCCGCCGGGCGCTCGACTCGACGTGGAGGCACACCTCGGCGAGCGCGCAGGCGCCGATGAGCTTGCTGCTGCCGGACAGACGGTGGGCGGCGCGGGTGGCGAGCTCCCAATCCGCGCTCCCGGCCGCGGCGTGCAATGTGCGCACATCCGCGTGGCTGGCGGCGATGAAATGGACCAGGAGCGCGCGTTCCAGGCGTGCATCGCCCGCGCAAAGGTCGACGAGCGCCGCCGGATCGAGAGGCCAGGTACTGGAAGACATTGCCGCAAACTCCTGCAAGGACGAGGGGAGAAGCGCAGTTGTTCGCGGCGGCAGCGGCGGGAAGCGCCAGCCGCTCATATATTGTTGTGGCGTACGTAAGGGATTATCCCGGCAGGAACGCGCCAAGGGTGTCCGTACGACAGGGACACCTGCAGTCGGGATTTCCCCTACAGCCCTCTCACTCGAGCGGGATGATCCCGTGGCGGATCGCGAAGCGGACGAGCGAGGCGAAGTCCTTCACATCCAGCTTGCCCAGCATGCGGGCCCGGTACGTCTCGACGGTCTTGCGCGAGAGCGAGAGAATCCGGGCGATCTCGTCATAAGCATGGCCTTCCGCGAGCAACTGCAGGACCTGGCGCTCGCGGGTGCTCAACAACGACAACGGATCGTCGTATCCGGGCGCGACCAGTGCCTTGAGCACGCTATCGGCGAGCGAAGGGTGGATATGGCGCCGGCCTGCATGCACCTCGCGGATCGCCCGCCGCAGCTCCGCGACGCTCGCGCTCTTCGGCAGGTAGCCCGACGCGCCCGCGCGCAATGCCCGCACGACGTGCGCGGTTCCGGTCTCGGCCGACAGCATCAACTCCATCACTTGACGGCCGGTCCGCGCATGCCCAACCACCTGCATGTCGGGCTCGTCCCGGAGCAGGCGGCCGAGCGCGTGGGCCACGAGCTCGTGTTCGTCGGCGATGAGGAGGCGCATGACGTATTACACCGCCCCGGGTTTTTGGTTCGGCTTCTGCACGCGGCGGCGGGGTTTCGGCCGCAACCCGTTTCATCCGACGCGGCCCTGCAAAGCGGCGAAACGGCGTGGAAACCGGGGCCGTCTCTAATGGGCGATGCCCCTTCCCATCCTTGAACCCATCCGGAGACATCCATGACGGACGTGCAATTGAAGGACCGGCGCAACGCCGCGCTGAAGACACCCAACGCGCTGGGCGGCAACGCGGCGCGCGACATCGGCGGCGGGCTCAACCGCCTGCTCGCCGACTTCTTCGCGCTCTACCTCAAGACCAAGAACTTCCATTGGCACGTCTCCGGACCGCACTTCCGCGATTACCACCTGCTGCTCGACGAGCAGGCAGACCAGGTCTTCGCGACCACCGACGCGATCGCCGAGCGCGTGCGCAAGCTCGGCGGGCCCACGATCAAGTCGATCGGCCATGTCGCGCGGCTGCAGCGCGTGCTCGACAACGATGCGGAATATGTGACGCCACCGGACATGCTCGCGGAGCTGCGCGAGGATAACCTCGCCATCACGCAGGCGATGCGCGCGATGCATTCGCTCTGCGAGGAGCACCGCGACGTCGCGACCGCGAGCCTGCTCGAGGTGTGGATCGACGAGGCCGAGCGGCGCACCTGGTTCCTGTTCGAGGCGACGCGTTAGGCGGGCGGCATGGACTCCCGCCAGGATGCGCTGCAACAGGTCGCCCCGTTCCTGGTCGCATTTCTGGGATTGCTCGCGCTGCTCCTCCTGGGCTACATCGCGAGCGTGATGGGTTCCGAAGATCCGGTCGGGACGGCGCCTCTCCAGGAACAGGCGAGCCCCCCGCACGGCGCACCGGCGGCGTTCGATCACAACACCGTGAACGAGATTCGCAGGCCCGGGGCGCAAGGCGCCTGGATGTGATCCGGCCCCGACCCGGTTACGGGCGGGGCAGCCGCGGCGAGCGGCGCGGCCTCGTCGCGGACTCACGGTTCAATCGTTGGCGGCCGGCATGAGCTCGGCCGCGCTCTTCGCGCGCCAGCTCGAATAGACGGTGCGGCGCCGCGAATACTTTTCGAGGCCGTGCACGCCATCGTCGCCGAGCAGGCCGCTCGCGCGGAAGCCCGCGTGGTAGCCGTTCAGCTGCTCGGGGCCGATCTTGTTGACGTAGAGCTCGCCGAACTCGCACTCCTGCGCGAAGCGCTGGATGGTCCGTGCGTCGCTGCTGAACAGGTAGGCGGAGAGCCCGAACCTGCTGTCGTTGGCGAGCGCCAGCGCCTCGTCGAAATCGTCGAATGCCATGATGGGCGAGACCGGCCCGAAGATCTCGTCCTGCATGATCTCCATGTCGTTGCTCACGCCGACGAGCACCGTGGGCTCGTACCAGAAGCCGCCGGTGAAGCCCGCGACCGCCGCGCGCCGGCCGCCCGTCAGCACTTCCGCGCCCTGCTCGCGCGCGCGGGCCACCATGCGTTCCACCTTCTCGAGCTCCTCACGCGTGACTTTCGGTCCCAGGTCCGTTCGCTCGTCGAGCGGGTCCCCGACCTTGAGCTGGCGCGCGAGCGTCACGTAGCGGGTGACGAACTGCTCGAAGACGCGGCGATGCACATACGTGCGCTCGTTGCACGTGCAGACCTGCCCATTGTTCTGGAAGCGCGCGGTGAGCGCATGCCGTGCGGCGACCTCGATGTCCGCGTCATCCATCACGATGAATGGTGCCTTTCCACCCAGCTCGAGCGACACGGCGGCACCGGTCTCCGCGGCCGCCGCCATGACCTGGCGCCCGGCGCCGACCGATCCCGTGAGCGTCGCGAGCTGCGTGATCGGATTGCGCACCAGCGCATCGCCCAGCTTGCCGCCGGGTCCGGTGAGCACCGTAACCACGCCGGCGGGCAGCCCGGAGCGATCGAAGATTTCCGCGAGCGCGAGAGCCGATAGCGGCGTGGTCGAGCTGGGCTTGATGACGATCGTGTTGCCGGCCATGAGCGCCGGCGCCACCTTGCGCCCCACCATCGCCGACGGGAAGTTCCAGGGCGTGATGCCCACGCAGACGCCGTAGGGCACCTTGCGGATCGCGACCTCCTCGCCGCGGTTGTCCGATGGAAGCAGCTCGCCGTGCGCGGCGCGCGCGAAGTCGGCGAAATAGTCGAAAAAGCCCGCTGTCCAGCCCTCGACCTCGAAGCGCGACTCGCGCAGCGGCTTGCCCTCCTCGAGCGAGATGATGTGGGCCAGGCGATCCTGGTCGGCGCGCACGAGCTGTGCGACGCGGCGCAGGCACGCGGCGCGCTCGGTGGGCGGAAGCGCGGCCCATGCGGGCTGCGCGCGGCGCGCGGCCTCGAGTGCCGCCTGCGCGTCCTCCTCCGTGGCGACCGGGACCTGCGCGATGGCGCGCCCGGTGCTGGGATTGATGACCGGCGTGGTCTCACGCTTGCCGGCGGCGATGCTTTCAGCGCCGATGCGCAGGCTCAGGTCGAGGGTGCTCGTGAAATGCGGGCTCGGAATGGCGGCCATGCTGTCTCCTGGTAAATGGCGGATTGCTGCAATGAGGAAAGGGTGGCGCTCAACCGTTCGCGACCCTCGGGTCGCGTGGCCGCCTCTCGGGCGGCGCCATGAACGTCGGCGGCACGGCGTCGGGCACCCAGCGCTCGAGGATCGCCTCGATGCCGCGGCGGGCGGCATCGTCCAGGTGCCAGCCGTCGATCTCGCCCACGGGATCGAGCTGGCGTGGATGCCGCGCACCCCAGAGCGCCACGGTCGGCCCCTGGTCGAGCACCCAGCGAAGGGCCAGCGCGAGGACCGACTTGCCGTACCGCTCGCGGGCGAACGTCGAAAGCTCGTTCACCGCACCGAGGTAGCGCTCGAAGCGCGGCGGCTGGAACTTGGGATCCACCTTGCGCAAGTCGTCGCCCTCGAATTTCGTCGACGGCGTCATGCGGCCGCTCAGGAGCCCGCGGCAAAGCGCTCCGTAGCTCAGCACCGCCAGGCCGGCCCGCTTCGCATAAGGCAGCACGTCGGCCTCGATCTCGCGCTCGAAGAGGTTGTACGGAGGCTGCACGGTGTCGAGCTGGGCGTACGCCCGGAAGATGTCCATCTGCGCTGTCGTGTAGTTGCTCACGCCGACCGCGCGGATCTTGCCGGCGCGCCGCAGGTCGTCGAGAGCGCGCGCGGTCTCGGCGATGTCCGTCTCGAGATCGGGCCAGTGCACCTGGTAGAGGTCGATCACGTCGGTGCGCAGCCGCTCGAGCGACGCCTCCACCTCCCGCCGGATGCTTTCGGGACGCGAGTCGCGGAAGACGCCGCCGTCCTTCCAGCCGAGCCCGGCCTTGGTCGCGATGATCACCTTTTCGCGCAGTCCGCCGGCGAGCGCCTTGCCCACGATCTCTTCGGAATGGCCGAACCCGTACACCGGCGCGGTATCGATGAGCGTGATGCCGCGCTCGACCGCCGAGCGGATGGTCGCGATGGATTCGGCCTCGTCGCTCCCGCCCCACATCCAGCCGCCGATCGCCCACGTGCCGAGGCCGATGCGCGAGGCGGTGACGCCCGATTCTCCGAGAACGATCCGTTCCATGGTTTCCTTTCGCGATGCCGGATGTTCAATGCACGTTCGAGCCGCCGGCCGCGGCGCGAACGGGTTGGGGATCCGCGTCGAGCGCCGCGATCCGCGAGATGGCCGACCAGTCGAGCTGCTCGCCGCCCTGCTCCAGGAGTTGCGAGAAGCGCTCGCGCAGCAGCTGCGCGACGGGCATGCGAAGCCCGAGATCGCCCGCGGCCGCGAGCGCCAGGCGGATGTCCTTGGCACCGAGGGGCGCGGCGAAGCCCGGCGGATCGAAGCGGCCGGCCGCGATGATCGACGAATACGTGCGGTACGGCGGCCCGTCGAAGAGCGACGAGACGATGCCGGCGAATTTCTGCCGCTCGATCCCGCCGCGCTCGACGAGCGCCATCGCCTCCCCGATCGATTCGATCATGGAGGCGATGAGGAAGTTGCCGGCGAGCTTGACCAGGTTCGCCGCTGGCGCACGCTCGGAGACCGCGGCGGTCTGGCGGCCGATGGCATCGAGCAGCGGCCGCGCGCGCTCGACGTCGGCATGCGGGCCGGCGGCGACCACGAGCAGGCGTCCCGCGGCGGCCACGTCCGGGCGCCCGAAGACGGTCGCGGCGATGTAGCGTTGACCCGCGCCTTCGTGCGCGCGTGCCAGGCGCTCGGAAAGGCCCACGCTGATGGTGCTCGAGGAGATGTGCAGCGCGCCCTTGTCCAGGTGGCGCACGATGCCCTCGGCACCCAGTGCCACGCTTTCGGCCGCGGCATCGTCGGAGAGCATGGTCATCACGACCTCGCTTCGGCAAGCATCGGCGACGCTCTCCGCGAGGTGCGCCCCTTCCACGACGAGCGTCTCGGCCTTGCGGCGCGTGCGGTTGTACACGGTGACCTCGTGCCCCGCACGCAGCAGGCTCGCCGCCATGCCGCGTCCCATGCTGCCCAATCCAATGAATCCGACTCTCATCTGGCGCTCCTCGCGATGTTCGTATGGAACAGGTTGGCGCGCGGCCCTTGCGTATCCGCTTCGACCCGGGCGGCGCGCGTTTCATCCGACATGTTCTCCCTCTCCCGTTTCCACTGAAGCACCCGCGCCCCGGCGCGAAATCGCGGCGATACGCGGCGCGCCTGTAATCGGTTGATCGAATACCGCGCGGAGATGCGTCCATGAAGCGAATCGGACTCGGATTGATGTTCGCCCTGCAAGCCGCGGCGCTGTCGGCCCACGCGCAGGACGACACGACGACCGCGCAACTCGCCCAGCAGTGCTTCGCATGCCACGGGCCGAACGGCAACTCGCAGAACCCGGTGTACCCCGTCCTCGCGGGCCAGGACTGGCGCTACATCTACAACGAGCTGATGGATTACCAGGCGGGACGCCGGACGGGAGCGGTCATGTCCGCGGTCGCCCGCACGCTCACGCGCGACCAGGCGATCGCCCTCGGCAACTACTTCGCCGCGCAGAAGCAGGCGCCGCTCGCGTTCACGCCCGACGCCGCGCGCGTCCAGGCCGGCCACAAGATCGCGGATACGAACCTTTGCACCATGTGCCACCTCGGCGACTTCGTGGGGCAGAACGAGATCCCGCGCGTGGCCGGGCAATGGCCCCAATACGTCACGAAGCAGCTCGAGGACTTCCGTTCGGGGCACCGCCACAACGATGGCGGCAGCATGACGAGCGTGGCGCACAATCTCACCGACGAGGACATCGCCGACCTCGCGCAATACGTCGCGAATCTGAACTGACGGACCGTACTCTTCAGGCGTGCCGTTCCGGTGGGATCGACGCCGGCATCTCCGTGCTCGCGAGCACGACGAGCCCGCAAACGGCCGCGGCTACGGCGGCCAGCAGGATCGGCAGCGCAACGGAATACCGCAGCAGAACCGCGCCGACGAGCGCGCCCAGGAACATCAGCACGACCGAGGCGATGCGCGTCCCGAGGCCCGGATTCTTGCCGCCGGCGAGCGACGAGTCGGCGCCGATGCCCGCGAGCGTGAGCGTGAGCACGGTGGTAGTGAGGTTCGGGACCGCGAGCTTGCGCACGGCCGCATTGCGGATGCCCATCGCGGCCGCCATGAGCGCCACGATCGCATAGAGCCGGTACGACTCCGCGCCGGAGTCCGCGCGCAGGCCCCAGGCCGCGGCTGCCGCGCACGCGAGCAAGAGCGCCTCGGAGAGGAACGCGCCGCCGGTCCACGCCTTCTTCGCTCCGATGCGCGCGGCCATACCACCGCCGGCGACCGCGCCCGCGACGAATGCGAGCAGCGCCGTCAACGACAAGGGAATCGACAGCTGCGACACGCCGCCCAGGGCGAAGCCGAGGAAGACGACGTTCCCCGTCATGTTCGCGGTGAAGACGTGGCCCAGGGCCAGGTAGCTCACGGCATCCACCAGGCCGGTGGTGGCCGTGAGCACCAGCAACAGCGCGGGAAGCGTTTCTTCGAGGGATCTGCGCATGGGGCCGTGCTCAGAAAGCCCAGCAGCCGCATCCCATCGCGCCCCAGAAGCCGTGGTGTGACGAATCGGCGTGCGTCGCTCCCACGTGAGGCCGCGCATGGAGGGCGCAGCGATGGGCCACGCTCGGCGCACGCGCGCCCAATGCAGCGCCAGTGTGGGCATGCTGGTACCCGCCGAAGGCCCGCACCGGAGACCAGTCCGGCATCGGGGGCGGCAGCGGCGGCGCGAGATCCGCGAAGTCGCCGCTTCCATGCACCACCTTGCCGCCCAGGATCGTCAGCACCGAGGTGATCGCCGCGATGTCGTCTTCCGCCACGGCGAAGTAGTCGTCGGAGAGGACCGCCATGTCGGCCAGCTCGCCTTCGCGCAGCCGTCCCCTCTTGCCCTCCTCGCGCGAAAACCACGCGGCGCGCTCGGTCCAGAGCCGCAGGGCGGTCTCACGGTCGAGACAGTTCCCGCGCGGATACATCGGCGATCCCGCCACCGTCTTTCCGCTCACGAGCCACGCGAGGCAGATCCAGGGATTGTACGAAGCGACGCGCGTGGCATCGGTGCCCGCCGCGACCGGCAATCCCATGTCGAGCATGCGCTTCACGGGCGGCGTCGATTCGGCGGCCATGCTGCCATAGCGCTCCATGAAGTACTCGCCCTGGAACGCCATGCGGTGCTGGATCGCAATGCCGCCGCCGAGGCGCGCGATGCGCTCCAGGTTGCGCGAGGAGACGGTCTCCGCATGGTCGAAGAACCAGTGCAGGCCCTCGAGCGGATGCTCGCGCTGGACCGATTCGAAGGCGTCCAGCGCGCGGCCGATCGTCTCGTCGTACGTCGCATGCATGCGGAAGGGCCAGCGGCGCTCGGCGAGCACACGCACGACTTTCTCCAGGTCGCGCTCCATGTCCGGCGGCAGCTCGGGACGGGGCTCGCGAAAATCCTCGAAGTCCGCGGCCGAGTAGACGAGCATCTCTCCGGCGCCATTGAGCCGATACGTGTCGTCGCCCTGTCCCGGCGCCAGTGCGGCCGACCAGCGTGAGAAATCGTCGAGCTCGGCGGCGGGCCGCTGCGTGAAGAGGTTGTATGCCACGCGCACGCTGAGATCGCCCGCGCGATGCAGGGCTTCGATGACGTCGTAATCCTCGGGATAGCGCTGGGCACCGCCGCCCGCGTCGATCACGCCGGTGACGCCGAGCCGGTTCAATTCGCGCAGGAAGTGGCGCGTGGAGTTGTCCTGGTACTCCGGCGGCAGCTTCGGGCCGCGGCCGAGAGTCGCGTAGAGAATCGTCGCATTGGGCCGGGCGATGAGCAGGCCCGTCGGATTGCCCGCGCGATCGCGCTCGATCTCGCCGCCGGGCGGCTGCGGCGTATCACGCGTGTATCCGCAGGCGCGCAGCGCCGCGGCATTGAGCAATGCGCGATCGTAGAGGTGCAGGATGAACACCGGCGTGTCCGGCGCCACGGCATTCAGCTCCGCGAGCGTGGGCAGCCGGCCCTCCCCGAACTGGCGCTCGGTGAAGCCGCCCACGACGCGAACCCACTGCGGCGGCGGGGTGCGCGCGACCTGCGCCTTCAGCATCTCCATCGCGACGGCGAGCGAGCGCACGCCGTCCCAGCGCAGCTCCAGGTTGTAGCTGAGTCCGCCGCGGATCACGTGGGTATGGCTGTCGACGAGGCCGGGTATCACGCGCCGGCCGTCGAGGTCGATGCGCCGCGTGCCCGTTCCCGCGTGTCGCATCACTTCCGCATCCGCGCCCACCGCGAGCACCCGCCCCTCGCGCAGCGCGACCGCCGAGGCCTCGCGCGGATCCGGCGCGAGCGTGGTCACGCGGCCGTTGAACAGGATCGAATCGGCGCTCATGGCTTGCCTCCCGGCGGACGGGGATACGGCATCCTACCGCGGGTTACGCGGCTTTCCGCAACGCGACCGGCGGAAAGTCGATCTCCGTCCCGGCGATGT
This sequence comes from Usitatibacter sp., assembly GCA_035656735.1. GTDB lineage: Bacteria > Pseudomonadota > Gammaproteobacteria > Burkholderiales > Usitatibacteraceae > Usitatibacter. The sequence goes on from DASRRY010000021.1 coordinate 133,054, forward strand.
GGTTCACGTAGTTGGTGAAGACGTTGAGCGCGACCAACGCGATCGTCTCGAGGATGTCCGCGTCCGAAAGGCCGTCGTTCCGCGCCCGCGTGAGATCGGCTGCGTCGAGGTGGCCGCGCGCCAGGACGATTCGCCGGGCCAGCGTGATGAGCGCCGCGTCGCGCGGATTCGCCGCGTGGCCGTCGCGGGCAGCCTCGAGATCCGTGGGCTGGAGACCGACCATGCCGCCGATGGCGGTGTGGGCGGAGAGGCAATACGCGCACGCGTTCGCGTCCGCCACGCCTATCGCGATGAGCTCGCGCTGCTTCGCCGTGAAACGACCGGCGGCGACGCCCTCGTTCGCCTTGAGGTAGAACTGCAGCGCGGCGGGCGCCTGCGCGATCGTCGCGATCAGGTTCGGGATCGCTCCGAGCTTCGCCTTCACGCTGTCCAGCGCCTTGGCCGTGTCGCCGGTGGCCTGGGCGGGATCGAGGGGCTTGATGTTGGGCATGTCGTTCTCCGTGTCGTTGGGGGATGTGCGTGGCACAAGTGAACGATAGGCGCGCGAGTGATACGATAGGTATCCATGCCACTCGATTACTTACCTTTTCGTCTCGCCAATGGCCCTCGACCGTCTCGATGCACTCCTGCAGCGTTTCTCCCTGGAGGCGCGGCTCTTCCATAGCGGCGTCCTCTGCGGGACCCACCAATTCGACGCGCAGGAGGGACGCGGCTTCCTGCACCTGGTGCGGCGCGGCCCGCTCACCATCCATAACGGCAAGGGCAAGCCGGTCGTCGTGGAGGAGCCCGCCGCGATCTTCTATCCCGGGCCCAGGTCCCATGCGTTCGCGACGCATCCGAAGAGCGGCGCGGACCTCGTGTGCGCGTCGGTTCGCTTCGGGGCGGGCGCGGCCAATCCGATCGTGCAGGCGCTGCCGCCCTTCTTCGTGGTGCCGCTGCGCGCGATCGAAAACCTCGAGCCCGCGCTGCGGCTCCTGTTCGCCGAGGCGTTCGGCAGGAACTGTGGCCGCCAGGCGGCCATCAACCGCCTCTTCGAGGTCGTCATCATCCAGATCCTTCGCTTCGCGATGGTCGAAGGCCGCACGAGCAGCGGGATGCTCGCCGGCCTCGCCCATGCGGGGCTCGCCCGCGCCATCGTCGCCATGCACGAGAAGCCGTCGCACGCGTGGACGCTCGAGGAACTCGGCTCGAAGGCCGGCATGTCGCGCAGCCGCTTCGCCAGCCATTTCCGCGACGTGGTGGGCCTCACGCCCGGCGCCTATCTCGCGGCCTGGCGCATCACCGTCGCGCAGGACCTGCTGCGCAAGGGGCGGCCGCTCAAGCACGTGGCCGAGGAGGTGGGCTACGCGAGCGCACCCGCGCTCTCCCGCGCGTTCAGGACGGTGACGTCGCGGTCGCCACGGGAGTGGATGAAGGCTTCGGCCTGATGACGCTCACGGCTTGGGCTTCTCGGGTCGCGGATGCGGCATCGTCGCCTCGGAAGGATCGCTCGCCGGGAAGCTCTCGTCGGAGCCCTCGTCGATCAGCCAATCCAGATGCTCGGGATCCTGGGGGTTGGAATGATCCGGCAGCCGGGTCGACTCGATGGGCGGCGGTTGCGGATGCTTGGGTTGCGGCATGGTCTCCTCCGCGGGTTTGCCCGGCGCAATGAAGTGCCGCACCTGGGGATCTTCCATCGCGTAGCGGCGTACGCGCTTCTCTACCTCGCGATCGGCTCGCGTCACACGATCGTGCTGTCGCAAGTGCTCCGTCCACGACTCGAGGTGAAAACTTTCCACGAAGGTGCCGGGTCGTGCGACGTCCTCGAACACGCCCCACCAGTATGCGCCGTCGCGCTGTCGTTCCGCCGCCTGGTGTTCGATCGCTTCGAGGAACGCGTTTCGGTGCGGCGCAGCCACGCGATATTCCACGTTGACCATCACCGGGCCGCTATCGTCGTCGATCTCGGTCGACACCACCGGTGCAGGCCAATGCGACGATGGGGTGAGGTCGACGCCGATGCCCTTCTGCAGCTTCCAGCGCCAGGTGAGCGGAATGGCGATCAATGCGCCGGCCGCCGCGAGGAAATGGGCGAGCGGCAGGCCTGCGATACGCGCGGCCTGGCCCCACAGGACGCTTCCAAGCGTCAAGGCGCCGAAGAACACGGTCACGTAGATGGCGAGGCCCCGGGAGCGTACCCATCCCGGCAATGCCACTTGCGCGGAGACGTTGAGCGTCGACAGCGTGGCGATCCATGACACGCCCGCGATCACGCTCGCGGCCAGTGCCACCCCCGCATCGCGCGCGACGCCGTAGAGAATGATCGCCAACGCAGTGCCGACGGAGCCGCACGCGACGAGACCATCGGGACCGAGCCTCTTCCTCGCGGCGGGAAGCGCGAACGCACCGGCGATCGCACCGGCACCGATGGCGCCCAGCAGGACGCCATAAAGGTCCGCGCCGCCCGCCACTTGATTGCGCGCCACCAGGGGCAGCAGCGCCCAATAGCTGCTCGCGAAGAGGAAGAAGGCGACGGCGCGCACCAGGGTCGATCGCAGGGCCGGGTTGTGCCGGGCGTAGCGAATGCCGCTACGCATGGCGCTCCAGACGCGCTCGGCGGGCAGCCGGCGCTCCGGCTCCTTCGGCGGCTTCCACCACCAGAGCGCCGCGACGCTCGCGAGGTTGCTCGCGCCGTTGATCCAGAAAGGCGCCGCGATGCCGGCCGCGGCGGTCACCACGCCTCCGAGGGCGGGCCCTACCGCGCGGCTGATGTTGATGCCCACGCTGTTCGCGGCCACGGCGGGCGCCAGGTCCTCGCGCGGAACGAGAAGGGGAACGATCGACTGGTAAGGCGGCGCCGTGACGGCGCCGCCGATGCCGATCAGCACCGCGAAGACGAGGAGCGACCAGGGCGTGATGGCATCGATCGCGACGAGCGCGGCGAATGCCAACGAGACGGCCGTGATCGAAATTTCGGCGACCAGGAGAAAGCGCCGCCTGTCGACGATGTCGGCGAGCGCGCCCGCGGGCAACGCGAAGAGGAAGATGGGCAGGCTCGAGGCGACCTGGACCAGCGAGACCATCAGCGGATCGGGGCTGAGATTCGTCATGAGCCACGCCGATGCCGCGTTGTACATCCACGCGCCGATGTTCGAGACCACGGTCGCGGTCCACACGACGGCGAACGCGCGATGGCGGAAGGGACTCCACAACGTCGGCTCGCGCTGCGCCGCGGTCATCGGTTACCTCGCCCTGGGGCGCCAGCGGCCATGGTACTGCGGATCGCCGGCGGAAACGCCATGTCACGGCAGCTCGCTTCCCACAGGGGCGCGCCTGGCCCATCATCACTTCGGCGGTGGTTTCTCTCGATACCCGTTATGGCGAGGAGATCGGCTCATGCGGTCGAAGGCTTTACCGAAGGAAGATCCACCGTACGCACGGCAAGAGAAGGCCGGCGAATACTTCGAGTGGTCGACCGACCAGGTACCGGTCACTCAACGGCTCGACAGCTACGTCGGCCATCTTTGCGAGCACCTCATGAACGTCACCGCTTCCAGCCAGGAGCGCAGCGACTTTCGCGCCAGGATCACGACCGCGGAGCTCGCTGGCCTTTCGGTCTCGGCCATGAGCGGGTCGCAGCAGGACTCGCGCCGGACGCGCAGCCATATCGCGGCCACCAAGGAGCACGCATATCACCTGGTCCTGGCGCGCTGTCCCTGGAAGCTCTCGCTCAGGGAATCGACGTTGCACCTTCGTCCCGGCGACCTGGTCCTCGCGGACACGCGCTACGAATATTCCGCCCACTGGCCGACCGATTGCCACGCGTTGAATGTGCGGCTTCCGACCGAATGGGTGCAGGGCTGGATCGCTGAACCCAGGCAACTGGTAGGCCAGGTGATCTCCTGCGAATCGGGCTGGGGGAAAGTCCTCTCGAGCTACGTCTCGGCAATTCCTCCCGAGGTCGCGGTTCGTCCACCGGTTGCTGCGAAGGTGATGGCGGACCAGGTCGGAGCCCTTCTCGCGCTCGCGGCATCGGAGACTCCCGGTTGCGCTGCGCAGGGCGCTCCAACGTATCCCCTGCAATACGCTCGCATCCTGCGATGCATAGAAGATCGCTGCGCGGAGCTGGAGCTCACCGCCAGCGACATCGCGGCGACCACGGGCGTTTCGGCGCGGACCGTGCACCGCATTCTCGCTTCGTTCGGCCAGACGTTCGGCAAGAAGCTGATGGATGCCCGCATGGAAGTCGCGAAGAGAATGCTGGACTCGCGCTCGTTCTCGCATGTGACGACCGCCGAGATCGGACGGCGCGCGGGCTTCCTCGACGCTTCTCACTTCGCGCGAGTGTTCCGCAGCCAACTCGGGCTGACCCCTCGCCAGTACCGCGAACTGCGGGTCCCCGGGTAGAAGGCCACAGGCCCGCGGGGCGTCGACTGGCGCTTCGAGTCGATCGATTGGCACGGACAGGCGATTTCTCGCTCGCCGGACGCGTTAGCGTGACGACATGCGCATTCGGACGTGCGGGGAATAGCCAGGTTGCCGAACGATTTTCAAGGCCGCGTCGTGCTGGTCACCGGTGCCGGATCGGGTATCGGCCGGGAGGCCGCGCGGGCCTTCGCACGCCGCGGCGCCATCGTCTACTGCGTGGGACGGCATCAGCAGATCCTGCTGGAGACGCAGTCGCTCATCCTGGAAGAGGGAGGGACCGCGTATGCCGACGAGAGAGACGTGTCCGAAGAGCAGGAGGTCGCGGGCCTGATGGCTCGAATAGCGGAGGAGTCCGGCCGTCTCGATGTGGCGTTCAACAATGCCGGCGTGACCGGGGGCGCGCACCGCATCGAGGATTATCCGACGAGCGACTTCGACGATGTCCTGCGCATCAACCTGAAGAGCGTCTTCCTGGGAATGAAGTACGAGCTGCCGCTGATGAAGCGCGCCGGCGGCGGGGTGATCTGCAACACCGCCTCTGTCGCCGCCTTGACAGGGCCTGGAGGCATGTGCGCCTATGCCGCATCGAAGCACGGCATCCAGGGGCTCACGAAAGTCGCCGCCATGGAGAACGCCGCGAACAATATTCGCATCAACGCGCTGGCGCCCGGCTGGACCGAGACGCCGATGGTGGCCGCGAACAGCGCGCAGAACCCCGCGTTCGCAAAGCTCGCGTTGTCGGCAATCCCGGCCAAGCGCGGAGGCTCCGCCCGCGAAGTCGCCGCTGCCGCCGTGTGGCTCTGTTCACCAGAGGCCAGCTATGTGTTCGGCGAGATGCTGGTCGTCGACGGCGGGATGACGATCGGCGGATTCGAATTCCAGGGGCCGGCCAAGGCTCCATGACCATCGCCTTCAACGAGAGGAAAGAAAGATGAATCCATCCAATCCCAGGACCGGACTTGGCGCCATGCTGACGCCGGACAATTGCGTCCTGATCCTGATCGATCACCAGCCCTTTCAATTCGCCGGGCTGCGCAGCCACGACACGCAGACCGTCGTCAACAACGTCGTCGGCCTGGCGAAATCCGCGAAGGCCTTCAGCGTGCCCACGCTGCTCACCACGGTCGTGGAGGATCGCGGCGGCTATCTCCTGAAGCAGCTCCAGGCGGTGTTTCCGGACCAGAAGCCGATCGACCGCACGTTCATCAATACGTGGGAGGACAAGCGCGTCGTCGACTGGGTGAAGAAGTCCGGCCGGAAGAAGATCGTGATGGCCGCGCTCTGGACGGAGATCTGCCTCGCCATGCCGGTCATCCATGCGCTGGGAGAAGGCTACGAGGTTTATATCGTCACCGACGCATCGGGCGGTGTCAGCCTGGAGGCGCACGAGGTGGCGGTGCAGCGCATGGTGCAGGCGGGAGCGGTCCCCCTCACGTGGACCGTCTTTGCCGCCGAGCTGCAACGCGACTGGGCGCGCGAGTCGACCGTTCCCGCATACGCCGAGATGCTCGTGGAACACATGGGTAATGTCGGCACCAGCCTTCTCTGGGAACAGCAACTTCTCAACGCACCCCACGAGGCGAAGGTCCAGCCCAAGGCCAAGGAACCGGCAAAGGCCTAGGAATCCCGGAAAATCGATCCACCTCGAAGGAGTGCTCTCGTGAAGATCGGAATCATCGGCGCCGGCGGCATCGGGCAGGCGTTCGCGAGCCAGATGGCGAAAGCCGGATTCGACGTCATTCTCAGCAACAGCCGCGGTCCCGACTCGCTTGGGGAAGCCGTGAGCCGGCTCGGCGCGCACGTCAAGGCGGGGACGCGGGAGCAGGCCGCGTCCGCCGACGTGGTCTTTCTCTCGGTCCCCTGGCCGGAAGTTCGCACCGCCCTCTCCTCGTTGCCGGACTGGAACGGTCGCATCCTGATCGATGCCACCAACCCCGTGGTGCAGCCTGGATTCCAACTGGCCGACCTCGGTGGCCGTAACTCGAGCGAGGTCGTCGCCTCCATCGCATCGGGCGCGCGCGTGGTCAAGACCGCGAACACGCTCCTGCGCGCGATGCTGGCAGCGGACCCGAATGTCGCCGGGGGACATCGAGTGCTGTTCGTGTCGGGCGACGATGCGGACGCCAAGGCGACGGTGACTGCGATGCTCGAGAAAGCCGGCTTTGCCGTGATCGACCTCGGCAGTCTTGCCGTCGGTGGCAAACTGCAGCAGTTCCCGGGCGGGCCCTTGCCCACCCTCAACCTGATCCAGCTCGAACGAGATCGCCAGGAGGCACCGGCCAACGGATGACCGCGAAGACCGTGAAAGCGCCGAGGCTCTATCGCAAGGAGGACTATCCGCTGGACCAGATTCGCCGGCACCTGGAGACGGGGCCGGTCGTGCTGGTGAGCTCGTCATGGCAGGGGAAGACCAACATCATGACCATGGGCTGGCACATGATGATGCAGTTCTCACCCGCCCTCTTCGCCTGCTACATCTGGGACGGCGACCATAGCTTCAGGATGATTCGCGGCTCGAAGGAGTGCGTGATCAACGTTCCGACCTTCGAGCTGGTGAACCAGGTGGTGGGCATCGGCAACAGCACGGGCGACAGGGTGGACAAGTTCAAGAAGTTCGGCCTCACCCCCGTGGCCGCGGAGAAAGTCGCCGCGCCCCTGATCGGCGAATGCTACGCCAGCTTCGAGTGCCGCCTTGCCGATGCGCGCCTCATCCGGAAATACGGGCTATTCATCTGGGAGGTGGTCAAGGCCCACGTAGCGGCGTCGCCCAGGCACCCGCGTACACTTCATTATCGGGGCCGTGGTGAATTCATGGTCGCCGGCCGCACGATCAGCCTGCGCGAGAAATTCAAGCCGCAGAATCTTTGACTGGTTGATGGCCCGATGCCGGATCCCCTCCACGAGCAGCTCGAAGCGTGGCACGACTTCTATCTCGTGGTCGGCACGGGTGCGACCACGCTCACGGGCCTTCTCTTCGTGATCGTGTCGCTCGGTCCTCACGTCCTCTCTCGTCACAAGAGCACCGGCGTACGGGCATTCGTAAGCCCGGTCGCGGCGCACTTCACCTACGTTCTGGTGATTTCAGCGCTCATGCTTGCACCGGAGATACCGAGACTGATTCTCGCCGGCGCTGTCGGGGCCGCAGGCCTGGGCGGTATCGTCTTCACGACGTGGACGCGCGCGCACCAGCGCTGGAGGGCCAACGGCCTGTCGAACCTCGACTGGGTCTGGTTCGTGGGCATGCCGTACCTTTGCTTCGCGTCGCTGCTGGTGTCGAGCGCCTGCCTCGCGTGGCATGGCGACCTGGGACTGTTCGGTATCGGCGCAACGAGCGTTCTGCTGATCGTCGTCGGCATCCGTAACGCGTGGGACCTGGCGCTGTGGATTTCGCGGCAACCTCGTCCGGGGCCGAGGGAAGAGAAGGGCCGAAGGCGGTGACGTTCGGGACTCAGAGCCGCCCGGCAACCCCGGCGCCGAGGTTCGTGAGCGTCTTCTCCCGGGTGCGAGAGTTGACCCCGTTCGCCTCGAGGTAGAAGCGGACATTACCCTTGCGCGCGTGGAGCGCGTGGTGGGAGTCGATGTACGCCTCGTCTCCCACGCCGGGCGCCGCGGTATTTTCGCCGTAGAAAGCAGCCAGCCGCTTGAAGAGATCCTTCGACTGGGCCGGCGACGAGTCGAAGTAGATGATGAAGACGACCGATTCGCGACCGCTGGCCGATTTGTACAGGCAGTTCGTGCCCTGCGCCGTATCCTTGTAGGGGCGCGGCGCGACCTTGGGTTGTGGTGCCGCGACTGCCTGCCCCAATGCCTTGCTCACCTCGGCGGCGGGGAGCAGCGAACAGGGCTCCGCGGGGGCGTTCGTGGCGAACGTGGCCGGAGCGGCCGCCGTGAGCAAGGTTGCGACGATCAGTAGTTGCGTGCGCATGAGCCCCTCCTCGTCAACTTCGCGAAGCGTACCATCCCAGCCCTTGAAAGTACCGCTCTCCATCCACCTGATCGACGGGACGTACGAGCTCTTCCGCCAGTTCCACGGGCGGCGGCGCTTCGAGAAAGCGGGGGCTGCGCCCTTCGGGGCCGTGGCCGGCGTGCTGCACTCGATCCTCGAGATGATCGAGAAGGGCGCGACCCACGTGGGCGTCGCGACCGATCACGTCATCGAGTCGTTTCGCAACCCGCTCTGGCCGGGCTACAAGACCGGTGAGGGAATCGAGCCCGCATTGCGCGCGCAATTCGTCCCGCTCGAAGAGGCTCTCGATGCCATGGGCGTGGCGGTCTGGCCGATGGTCGAGCTCGAGGCCGACGATGCGCTCGCGTCGGCCGCGCACATCGCCGCCACTGACAAGCACGTCCAGCAGATCTGCATTTGGACGCCGGACAAGGACCTCGCGCAATGCGTGCGGGAGGATCGCGTGGTCCAGGTGCTGCGCCGGGCGAAGACGATCCTCGACGCGGCGGGTGTCCGCGCCAAGTTCGGCGTGGACCCCGAGCGCATTCCCGACTTCCTTGCATTGGTCGGAGACTCGGCGGACGGCTATCCGGGGATCGAAGGCGTCGGACGCGTGGGCGCCGCGCGGCTCATCTCGCAGTACGGCGCCCTCGAGGATTTCCCCTCCGCGGTTCTCGGCAAGGACCGCGAGCGCGCGCTGCTCTTCAAGAATCTCGCCACGCTGAGGACCGATGCGCCCTTGTTCGCGAACGTGGAAGAGCTGCGCTGGCGCGGCCCGACCCAGGCGTTTCCTGCCGCGGCCCGCCAGATCGGTGACGCCCGGCTGCTCGAGCGTTGCGAGAAGATCTACTAGGTCGAGCAACTGGGCTCCGCTGGGGATGCTCCTCACCGCTCTTCGACGCCGTTCCCGCGATGTCGAGGTGCGTCTTCTCCCACGCTCCCTGACGCTGTCGTCACGTCATGCGGTACTTGTCCGGCGTCGCCGTCGCAGCCTGGTTCCCCATCGTGCGGACAGCCTCGGCGCCCCCGTATCGCTCTACCAGCGCGTTTTGGTCGTCCTTGGCCCTTCGATCGACGAGTTCCGGATCCAGCCGCGAGCGCAGCGCGCGCTCGAAGGAGTCGAGCACCCCCTTCATGTGAGCATCAGCGGCCAGGTTGTGCAGTTCCTCCGGATCGCTCGAGAGGTCGAACAGTTCCGGCTCATATCCCACGTAGTAGTGGTACTTGTAGCGTCCCTGGGTCAGCATGTACGCGCCTGATGGAGAGCCTAGGGCGTGGTACTCACTGAATCCGAATCGCTCTTCGTCGTCCGGCTGCGATGCGATCTCATAGAGAGATCTGCCCGGCAGGGCCTTCTCCCGCTCATCGAAGGGTACGCCCATGCCCCGCAGGAACGTGGGATACAAATCGACCAGACTGACATTGGTCCGACTGACCTTGCCCGCAGGCACGCCTTGCCCGCTGACGATTAGCGGAATGCATGTCGACTCACGATATAGGGTGCTCTTGTTCCACAGCCCGCGCGTTCCGAGGTTGTCGCCGTGATCAGTACTGTAGATCACGCGGGTGTCGGCCAACAGACCGGTGCGCCGCAGCGTTTCGACAAGGATGCCGACCTGCTCGTCGACAAAGCTGAGTAAACCGAAATAGCAGGCAACCGCCATACGGCGGCGTTCATCCGTGCCGAGTGCCGCGTCGTGATCCCAGTGCCGTGCGAGCTGCTCCACCCATGGATGGCGATGATGGCCTTGGGACGGCAAGAGCTTCGAAGGTAAGGGCACCTTCTCCCGCGGATAGAGGTCCAGGTACCGCTGAGGCACTACGAACGGCATGTGCGGCGCAACGTAACCCAAGGTAAGGTGCCAGGGTTGCTCATCGGGCGCGCGGGCTCGCTCCTCCAACCATTCGGCTGCCATCTGCGTGATATCGAGGTCGTAGCGGTTATAGCTGGACATTCCCGGGCCCAGCTCATCGAAGATCGTGGAGCGACGGCCGTATTGGGGCAGCGGGTCGCGGACCGAAGCCCAGATGAGACCTATCCCATCTGCGATGTGCATCGGCGCATGTTGTCGGTCGAAACCGGTATCGTCCGCTGCGTTGCGGAAATGCAGTTTCCCGATCGACTCTGCGCGCATCCCCTTCCGGCGCAACGAATGCCCCCAGCTGGGATGCTTGCCGTCGTAGGCGATCGCGTTATCCCAGTAGCCGTTCTGGTAAGCGTACAACCCGGTGGCGACGCTGGCGCGTGCAGGCACGCAGATGGGAGAGGAAGTCCATGCGTTGGCGAAGCGGGTGCCGGAGGCAGCGAGTCGGTCCAGATTCGGCGTCCGGATGAACGAGTTGCCGGAGCAGCCCATGTATCTGGCATCGTGCTCGTCGGAGAAGATGAAAAGAGTATTCGCCGGCTTCAAGATCAGCTCCTCCGTGTCCGCGCAGGGTACTGCGTACGTCCTTCACTCGACCTTAAGTCCAGATTCCGCCACAACCGCCTGCCAGCGTGTAACTTCGCTACGCAGGAACGCGCCAAACTCTTCAGCCGAGCTTGGCCGCGGAATAACGCCCAGAGGGGCGAGCTTCGCCGCGAACTCGGGTGAGCTAACGACCTTGTGCAGAGCGGAAGATAAATGCGCGCGAACGTCCGTGGGCGTCGCAGCCGGGACCGCGAGAGCCGTCCAGGCTGAGACCACCAGTCCGGGAAAGCCGAGCTCCTGCAAAGTTGGCACATTCGGAAAGGAAGGTAGCCGGTCGGGCGAAGCCGCTGCCAGCACCACCAGCCGCTTGCCCTCGACGAGCGGCTTCGTCGCCGCGACGGAATCGAGGCCCACCTGTACCCGACCTGCCACGACATCGGTCATAGCCGGCGCGCTGCCTTTATATGGCACGTGCACGATGTCCACGCCGGCGCGGCGCTTCAGCTGCACCATGCCGAGGTGCGACACGGTTCCGTTTCCGGAAGACGAATGCGTAAGACTGCCCGGGGACGCCCTGGCCTTGCTCAACAGGTCGGGAAAGCTGGTGATACCTGACTGAGCCCCGGTCACTAGCACCGTGGGGATGTCAGCCACAAGCCCGATCGGCGCGAAGTCCTTAAGCGCGTCGTAAGACACGGCGCTCTTGTACAGGACTGGATTGATCGCGAAAGCAGCCAGCGATGACAACGTAATGACCGTACCGTCGGCGGGGGCGCGCGCGACGAGGCCGAGCGCCAGGCTCCCGCCCTGGCCCGGCTTGTTTTCCACCACGATTGTCTTATTGAGCTCGTGCCCGAGCTGGTCTGCCAGGACGCGTGCAATCAAGTCAACGGCTTGTCCGGGGGGAAAGCCGACGATCATTCGAATCAGCGTGTCGTCCGGCTCTGCCCGGGCGGTGGAGATCCCGGTAGCGAGCAGGCCGGCGGCGAGCGTCGCACTGATGAGCAGCGTCCTCTTCCTCATGAAACGTGCCTCCGATCTATCGATGATGCCGGTGTGCGCCGGCCATGCCGCTCGCACCCACCTTTTGTCTCGACGCACGCCGCGGCGGCGGATGCCATGGACCTGCTCATTAAGCGATCTCCTCGTTGTGTGATCGCGGACCGTGCACATTCAGGTCGGAAAACCTGGGCCGCGCTGTTGCTTTTTGTTCGTTTCTGGTAGGCTAGATTCAAATTCGATCAAAGTCAAATCTTGTCCGCCGACCTCAAGATCTCGCGGCACCAAGCCATTCTCGACCGTCTTGCCGAGAGCGGGCGCGCGCGCGTCGCCGAATTGGCCGACGGCCTCGGCGTATCGACGATGACGCTGCGCCGAGACCTCGAGGAGCTCGAAGAGCGAGGCTCGCTCAAGCGCGTCCACGGCGGCGCTGTGCTTACGAGAGCCACGGGATCGGATCCGGGTTATTGGTTGCGTCATCGACAGGCCCGAGCGGAAAAACGCAAGATCGGGCAGCTAGCGGCCTCGCTGGTCCGGCGCTCGGAAAGCGTGTACCTCGACACGGGGAGTACGGCCGTCGAGGTCGCACGCGCTTTGGCGGCGCGTTGCGTAAGGGAGCAAATCGACATCCGCGTCGCGACTCACGCTGTCAACGTCGCGGCGGAGCTCGCGAGCGCGCCGGGAATCTCCGCTTACCTCGTGGGCGGCGAAGTTTCTCCGGAAACGCTCGGAACCTTCGGTCCCGACGCGGTTCGCGAGATCGCCCGCCTCAACGTGGACATCTTTTTCCTCGGCGTCACAGGTGTGGACGCCGAGCACGGATTTACCAATAGCAGTGCGGTGGGCCTCGAGGTCAAGCGAGCCTTGCTGAAGAGGGCGCGTCGGACCTACGTGGTGGCCGACGGCTCGAAGTGGGGCCGGACCAGCCTTCTCACGGTGTGCGGCCTCGAAGATGTGGACGGGTGGGTTTGCGATCGCGGGCTCGCCCGGGGTGCCCTTCGGGCGCTGTCGCAAACCCGGCTCGAGTTGCTGCGCACGCCATGACTGATTTTTTTGAAATCGCGACAGGAAATTGAAACGATGCTCACATCGCTAGCAACATCACTCGCCGAGGCGCTGGGGACGGATGCGGTCGACGGGTCGGAGGTTGCGCGCCGGGCGCATGCGCGTGACCGCTGGCCACCAGCCGCAAAATGGAGCGGTAACCAAGAGGCGGCTCATCTTCCCGCATGTATTGTGCGGCCGACGGACGAATCCGCCGTGGCCGCAGCGGTGCGCGCAGCGAGATCCGCTGGCAAGGCGGTGATTCCATATGGCGCCGGCTCCGGTGTTTGCGGTGCCGTGATCTCGAGAACGCAGCCCGTTGTGATCGATCTGCGCGCCATGGATCGCATTGTCCGCTTTGACCCCGATGCGGCACTCCTCGAGGTGGAAGCCGGAGCCATCGCCATGACTGTGGAGAAATGGCTCAACGAACGCGGTTTCACGCTCGGTCACTATCCGCAGTCGATGCCTCTGGCGACCATGGGCGGCCTGGTCTCCACGCGCTCGAGCGGGACGTTCTCCGGGCGGTACGGGAACATCGAGGAGCTAGTCGCGGGGCTCGATGTTGTCCTCGCCGACAGCCAGATCGTTCGTACGCCTCGGACGGTGCGCTCGGCCACGGGGCCGGACCTGAAGCAGCTCTTTATCGGCGCCGAGGGAACGCTGGGAATAGTGACGAAGGTCGCGATGCGCGTATTTCGCATGTCCGAGTTGCGCTGGTTCGGCGGCTACGCATTTCCGACGCTGGACGCGGGGGTGGAGATGGTGCGCCAAGCGTACGCTTGCCACATCCGGCCGGCGGTGCTGAGGCTATACGATGCGACCGAAGCCGCATCGCTCTACTCGCGCGTTGGTGCGCAGGAGGACTCGCCGCTCCTGATCGTGGGGCACGAGGGAGTGCCCAGGATGGTGGACGCCGAGCGCGACTGCCTGGCGGAGCTCGCGGTTCGCCATGGCGCGCGGGCAATCGGGTCGGAGATCGGAGACGCTTGGGAGAGGCATCGGTTCGATGCGAGCTGGCTCGACATCGGGAATGCGGGCGCCACGCGACTCGCCGACGCGATCGAGGTGTCGGCTTTCTGGCCCGCGTTGGTGCCGCTTTATCGCGAATCCATGCGGCGCATCGTGCCTCTATGCTCACGCGCAATGGGCCACTATTCCCACTTCTACGGCACGGGAGCCGCCCTCTACATCATCTTCTTCGTGGAGGGCCAGGACCCCGACGATGCAATTCGCCGCTACGAAGCCGTGTGGCACGAGGTCATGTCGGCGACAGCGAGCCTCGGCGGATCCATCAGCCATCATCACGGCGTCGGCCGCGCCCGGGCCGGCGCTCTGGCATCCGAGCTCGGATCCGCTCACGTCGTATTGAAAGCCCTCAAGCGCGCGCTCGACCCTTCCAGTCTGTTCAATCCCGGCCACCTCGGCTCGGAGGCTGACGCATGAGTGCGCGAGATCTTACGGCTCGTCCCCTGATCGGCATCACGCTGGGCGACGCGGCGGGAATCGCCACGGAGATCGTGGTCAAGTCGCTCGCGCGCCAAGACGTGTCGGATGCATGCGACTCGATCGTCATCGGCGATGCCCGGGTCGTCGAGGAAGCACTACGGTTCGCGCCCTCACCAATGAAGGTGCATGCCGTGGACCGAGTGGACGATGCGCGGTTCTCGCCTGGCACCATTAACGTCCTCGATGCGCGAAATCTCGCGCCCGGGGATTTCCACGTGGGCAAGGTCGACGCGCGTTGCGGCGCCGCGTTCGTCGAATACATTCGCACAGCGGGCCGCCTCGCACTTGACGGCACGATCGATGCGATCGCGTCAGCGCCCACGAACAAGGAGTCGATGAACGCCGCGGGCTACCGATATCCCGGGCAAACGGAGATCTTCGCGGAGCTTTGCGGCACAGAACGCTTCTTCACCGTGCTTACGGGCGGCAGGCTGCGCGTGTTCCTGATCTCATCTCATGTCTCGTTGCTGCGAGCGATCCAACTCGTCGATCGACAGCGCGTCGAGAGCGTGATCCGGATCGCCAATGAGGCGCTGCGCGACCTCTGGCGGATCCCGATGCCGCGTATCGCCGTCGCGGGGCTGAATCCCCACGCGGGCGACGGAGGACTCTTTGGCAACGAGGAGATCGAGCATGTGATTCCGGTGATCACACGCCTCGCCGCCGATGGCATCGACGTGACGGGACCGTTCCCGGCGGACAGTCTCTATCACGCCGCCGAGGCCGGCAAGTACGACGGCATCGTCGGCATGTACCACGATCAGGGCGTGATTCCGCTCAAGAAGTACGGCTATGTAACCGTCATCGCGGGCACGCCGATCTTGCGCACAACCGCCGGCCACGGCACCGCATACGACATCGCGGGCAAGGGTGTCGCAGACGAATCGGTCATGGCCCGAGCCATCACGACCGCGGCGGAATTGGCGCGACTGCGTACCGCGGTGTGACGATGCTGGCCGGCGTCATCGCGGACGACCTGACGGGGGCGAGCGGCGTCGCCGGCGATTTTGCGCGGTACGGGCTCGCTGCCGGAGTCCTTTGCGGCGATGTCGAAATCAGCCGGCCGCTGCCATGGGACGTCCTGGTACTGCATACGGATTCGCGGAACCTGGACCCGGATCGATCGGCCGTCGCAAACGCGCGTGCCGCCCGCGCCATCACCGCGCTACGGCCGCGCGTCATCGTGCGCAAGATCGACTCGCTTCTACGCGGCCACATCGGCGGCGACGTCGTAGCCATCATGCGTGCCATCGGCGAGAGCCGCGTAATGGTGATCGCTGCAGTGCCTCGCGAAGGGCGCAAGACAGTAGAAGGCATCCAATGGGCAGGCGACGCACCGCTGTCCAACGCTGCGGGCACCGGCCCGCTGCGCATCGCAGATCAGTTCTCCGCCGCCGGAATTGCTGTACATGGCATCGGCATGGACACGGTCAGCCGCGGCATAGAGGCGGTCGCGGAGGCGATCCGCTCGAAAGACGACGGCATCTTCGTGTGCGACGCCGCTACGGACGCGCACGTCAATGATGTGATGGTGGGCGGCCTGGCGACGGGCATTGGCTTCATTGCCAGCTCCTATGGTGTCGCTCACGCCCTGCTGACCGCCTGCGCGCGCGACACCGGACCTGTACTTGCGATTTGCGGCTCGGTCAGCGACGCGGCGCGCGCTCAAGTGGCCTTCGCCTTGGCGAGTGGATGCGTCGCTGCAGTCCGATGGCACGAAGGATCGGAATCCCGGTGCCATGCCCGTGTCATCGACTTGCTGAAGAGCGGGCGCGATGTTTTGATACATACGGCGGACGCCGATTCACGCACTGGCGATCGGCCCGATGCCGGCCTCGAGCCGGAATTGCAGACACTCCTCGCCACGGTAGTCCACGACTTGCCGCGGAACGTTTCGGCGTTCGTGGCCACCGGTGGTGCGACCGCCGAGTGTCTGCGCCGGGCTCTCGGAGCATCGCGTCTTGTCATGCTGGGCCCTGAGGTCCTGCCGTGTGCGCCCTTGGCCGTTCTCGAGGAAGGTCCCTTCAGCGGCGCGATCTTCGTCACCAAACCAGGGGGCTTCGGCGGCGCTTCCGGCCTTGTGGACCTGGTGGCCGGAGCAAAGCTCGCCAGCCTTTCGAGCCGCGTGCGCGGGCGACACCGCCCTTCGTAGTGCCGCCCGGCGCAGCTATCGGTGTTGCGCCTGCGCTAGACAGACCAAACATCCTTGTCCGGGGTCAGGCGTTGAACCCGTCCTCGATCGTGAGGCTCGCACCGGTCACGAAGGCCCCTTCCGGACCTCGGCCGGCTCTCCGGCGCCGCGTCACGGCATCGTGAGCGGAACGCCGCGTTTCGATTCGACCGCCTCGGCCGCACGCTCGATCAGTCGCGCCACGGCCTGGGGCTGCGACACATAAACGGAGTGGCTGCCCTTGCTCTCGGCGACCTCTGCTCCCGCGCGTTGCGCCATGAAGCGCTGTGCGGCCGGCGGGATCATGCGGTCATCGGTCGCCACGAGGTACCAGCTCGGCTTGCTGCGCCAGGCCGGCTCCGTCACCGCGCCGTTGAGCGCCGCGACACCCCATGGCAACTGCGAGGCGGCCATGAATTCCGCCTTGTCCTTCGCCACGTCGGCGGCGAACGACGCCGGGAATTTCGCCTCGTCGAGGAGGAAGAAGCCATCGGGTTGCGGCACGATCGGCGGCACCGGGTCGCCGGGCCTGGGATCCTTGATGAGCGAGCCCACGGACTCGCCCCGATCGGGCGCGAACGCGGCGATGTAGACCAGGCCCGCGACGGCCGGATCGGTTCCCGCCTGCGTGATGACCACGCCGCCGTACGAGTGGCCGACGAGGATCACCGGCGACTTCTGCCGGGAGATCACGCGGCGGGTTGCGGCCACATCGTCGGCGAGCGAGGCCGTCGCGTGCTGCACGATGGCGACGTCGTAACCGTCCTTCCTGAGGATGCGATACACGTCCTCCCAACCGGAGCCGTCCACGAAGCCTCCATGGACCAGGACGATCGAGGCAGGCGCTTTTGCGGTATTCACGGCGAATCTCCTTTCGAGAGAGGTGGGTCGGAGGGTCCGCTGGCGCACAATGCGGCAGCGACTGAGCCCACGGTAGGCCGGTCGCGGCACGCCGTGAAATTCTTCCTTCGAATGCGATCATTCACGTCATCTATGAGCCGGCGATGCCATCCATGAGACGCGAAACGGACCTGCGCAAGATCGACCTGAACCTGCTGCTCGTGTTCGACGTGCTCTACCGCACGCGCAGCACGACGCGCGCGGCCGAATCGCTGCACATCACGCAGCCGTCCGTGAGCAATGCGCTGAAGCGCCTGCGCGGCCTGCTAGACGACGTGCTGTTCGTGAAGTCGGCCGAGGGCATGGAGCCCACGCCGCGGGCGGATGCGATCGCCGGCCTGATCGATGAAGGCTTCGCGTCGCTGCACCTGGCCCTCCACGCCGGGCGCGCTTTCGATCCCGCGACGGCGGCCCGGACATTCCGCCTCTACATGAGCGATGTCGGGCAGGCCATCTTCATCCCCCCTCTCGTGGCGCGCTTGCGCGAGGCGGGGCCGGGCATCCGCATCGTCACGGCCGGCCCTTCGCTCGACGTCGCGCAACAGATGATGAAGCTCGGCCAGATCGATCTCGCGCTGGGTCTCTTCTCGGGATTGCACGCCGATTTCCACCAGCAGCGGCTCTTCCTCGAGACGTACGTGGCGCTCGTTCGAAAGGACCACCCGAACATCCGCGCGCGCATGTCGGCAAAGCAGTTCTTCGCGGCCGATCACGTCATCTACACGCCGACCTCCGGGAGCCACGTCCGCGTCGAGGCGCGGATCGACGAGCTCTGTAGGCAACAGGGCCATGAGCGCCGCGTGGTCCTGCAGCTCGGGCATTCATCGGGACTGGCCGCGATCGTCTCGACCACCGACCTCGT
Source organism: Usitatibacter sp. (assembly GCA_035656735.1). Taxonomy (GTDB): domain Bacteria; phylum Pseudomonadota; class Gammaproteobacteria; order Burkholderiales; family Usitatibacteraceae; genus Usitatibacter. The sequence continues at coordinate 151,302 of DASRRY010000021.1, forward strand.
CGCGTGCGTACCAAGGACTCTCTCACGAGTCCTGGCAAGTCGGCGCGACGTGCGCGCGGTCGAGCTGCCATTTGCCTTCGAGCCGCTGGAGATCGCGCAGTTCTGGCATGAACGCTACCAACGCGACGAGGCGCATCACTGGCTGCGCGGGATGGTGTACGAGCTCTTCCACGAGCCGGGCTGACGGCTTACCGCTTCGATTTCGGCTTCCGGCCCGGCGCCGCCGGCGGGACGAATCCCGAGACGCGGCCTTGCCATGCCTCGAACCGCCGCCCCTTTTCGAACTGGAAGGTCTTGCACACGATGGCCTCCCGGCTTTCGGCGAGGGCCGCGAGGTGCTGCCTCACGGTCGCGAGAGGCACGCGCAGCTCCTGGGCGATCTCGAGGTCCAAACGCTGGCCATGCCTTTTCAGGCACTGAAGGATTTCGGTCATTGCACTTGTCCTCTGGGTTGAATAAACGGGCGCAATGAAAAACGCCGGCACGCGGCCGGCGTTTCCGTTTGTTGGCGTCGCCACGGGGATTTGGAGGGTACATAAACGCTGTCGCGTTGCCCGTGGAAATCCGCGTAAATCCATGAATTTCTGTTTATTTTACCACAAGAAGAAAGCCCGTGCGCGATGGCGCGACTCACGCCGACCCGGCGGCGGCCACCGCCTTCTTCGGATCGATGAGGTGCCGGCGGCCGTCGGCCGTCGTCTCCGAGGTCTTCTCGATGATCGCGATCAGCTGCTCCGGCGTGAGCTTCGGGTTCACGGCGAGCATCTTGCCCGCGAGTCCCGTGACCTGGGGGGACGCCATCGACGTGCCCGAAAGCGCCACGCGATCGCCGCCCGGGAGGTAGCTTTCCACCTGGTACCCGTTGGCGTGCACCTTCACCGTCGGGCCGTAGCTCGTGAACGAAGCCTCGTCGCCGGCCTTGTCGACCGCCCCGACCGTGAGGACGTTGGGCAGCACGATATCCGCGGGAACGGCCTCGGCGAAGGTCGAGTTCTCGTTGGAGTTGCCGGCGGCGGCGACGAAGAGGATGCCGGGCGCCGACTTGAAGGCCGCGACGAGCGCGTTCTTCTGGATGTCGAAGTACTCGCGGGCGATCTTCTTGCGCTCGTCGGGGGTCTTGCCGATATTGCACAGCTCGAGCTGGCGCTCTTCATCCGTCACCGTGCCGCCCCAGCTCATGTTCACGACGCGCACGCCTTCGCGCTTGAAGAAGTCGACGTCGGCCTGGACGTTGCGCGCGTTCTTGTCGGCGAGCTCACGGCTGGGGCACGGGTCGGGCAGCAGGTGGTAGTCGAACTCGATGCGGGCGTTGACGAGACGCGCGTAGGGATTGCCCGCCGTGGCGATGCCGGCCACGTGGGTGCCGTGGATGTAGTTGCCCGCGAGCCCGAGCTGCTCGACCACGGCGCGATACTCGTCGGGCTTGAGCTTCGAGAGCAGCGTCTTCACCTCGCTCGCCTCGGGGCTGTCGATGTTCGATTGCAGGTCGGACAGTCCCTTGATGCGCGACTTGAGCTCCGCGACGCGGCCGCGCAGCGCCTCCGGGATGGGCATGAGCGGGCTGGTCGAGGGGTTCTCGCGCACGTCGAAGGCGAGGAAGGCGGGCTTGCCGGAGGCGTCGAGACGCACGCGGCCGGGAAAGAGGGAGGTGTCCACGCCGCTGTCCCATACGGCGATGTTCACCGGCTTGTAGCCCTTGCCCGCGGGCAGGGTCGCGTCGCGCGCGGCCCAGATGTCGGGCTTCTCCACCTTGTGGGCGGCGAGGTAGGCCGTGTAGGTCCGCGCCAGCGTGTCTTTGAGGGGCAGCCGTGCGACCAGCGCGTAGCGCGCGCCGATGATGGACGGTGCGAGCTCCGAGCTCAGCACGCCGCCCGCCTTGTCCACCACAGGTTGCAGCCGCTCGCGGATGCCGCCCAACACCAGGGTCTCGCCGATGATCTCCGAGCCCGTCTTCGCTTCCTTGATGTCGTTGCCGATCACCGCGTAGGGCATCTGTTCCAGCTGCGCCGAGACGATGCGGGCGACTTCCTCCTTGTAGGCCTCGGACGTCACGTCGCCCACCTTCTTCTCGGCCGCCACCATGGCAAGAAGCGTCATGCCCGAGAGCAGCTTGTCAGCGGGCTTCTCCTCGAGCGCGCGGATCTCCTCCGCCCGGTGCCCGGCCTCGGCGTAGCGCCCCTCCAGGAAGTCGATGCGCGCGAGCACGCCCAGCAGGCCACGCTCGGCCGCCTTGTCCGCGATGTCGTACTGGGCGAGCACCGACTCGTCGTCGCGGCGCACCGCGTCGGCGAAACGGCTGAAGGCCTGCGGATCCCTCACGAGATCCTCCAGCTTGCCCTCGACCTTGTAGCTGAAGCGCGGCAGGTCCGCCGCGCGCTCGATGCGCTTCTTTCCCTGGGCCAGGGCGCCGGAGGCGACCAGGGCGCTCAACACGAATACGAGGCAACGCTTGTACATGCAACCACCTTCCATAGTGGACCGCGCGGTTAAGCCGCGGCCGAACAGACGATGATAGCAGCGGCGTCGTCCCAGTCGCGTACGCCATCGCCTACGGCGTCTTCGGCCCCACGGGGATTCGAACCCCGGTTATCGCCGTGAAAGGGCGGTGTCCTTGGATCCGCGAGGTTTCACGCGTTTGGGTTCGCCCTTTGCGCTATGTGCGACCTTCCTGTTCCTCGCGGTTGCTCCACCGATGCCGGTCAGCACGACCTTCGACCCGTCCTTCAAACGGATCACCAGGTCCAGTTCGCCGCCCAATGCGCCCACGTACCGAACCAAGGTCGAAATGCGCAAGTCCTTTCGCTTCTCCAGCTGAGAAATCGCATTTTGTGGAAGGTCCAAGCCTTCGCCAACTTCGACCTGGGTCTTGCTGAACACTTTTCGGACCGCTGCGAGCGAATTTGCATGAGAGACCATTTCGCCCGCCATTTTCCTGGCGGTCTTGTTGATCCGCGCACGGCGCTCCTTGGGAAGCGCGGCGATGATCGTCTCGATGTTGCGTCCCATCATTTGCTCCCGCCCCGAATCCGGGACTTCAAGGCATTCAGATGTTTGTCGAACCGTTTGTCTGCGTCCGCGATCAACCGCCTGTAAAACTGCTTCTGATTCATTCCCTGCTTCGCCCCAGCGACCAGGATCACAGCCCTGCGCTCGGGATCGAAGGCGAAGGCCGCGCGCCACTCCTCGTTACCATTTTGCCCCTCGAAGCGCAGCTCCTTCATGTTTCGATGCTTCCCTTGAGCGTATCGACGTGCGGCCTTCCGGCTTTCGGGCCGGCCAACCTGACTGCCTTCGCTGCCGCAAGAAGACCATCCTGGACATCGTCCGGGAGTTTGTCGAACTCGGCGTCGAATTCGTCGCTCAGTTCGACTGCCCAACCGGAAGGCGGTCTCGTGGGCGCCATATCAGACTTCAATGATATCACGTTGAAGTGATATACCAACGGGGGATTGCGAATCGTCCCCGCCTGCGCGCGGTGACGATTCGTCCTCAGCGCCAAAGCCAGGCGCTTCGGACCGCCGGCCCGAGAGAAGCTGGGCTGGGCCGGCGTCCAACACGAGGCCTCGCTTGAACGGCCTCGTGTTGTCGAACCCAGCGAAGTTCTCGAAGTACCCCGTGGGGACGCCACCCAAAGCGACGAA
>DASRRY010000022.1:0-1741 GCA_035656735.1 Usitatibacter sp.
CTCGCGCACGCCGCCCACACCGTGCTCGGCAGCAACATGCTCGCCATCCTTGCGGACTCCGCCTCGCTCTCGCGCCGTCACCTGCGCGAGGCCGTCGCCTTCGCTGCCTCGCAATCCATTCCGCTCGTCACCGTCGTCACCGGCGAGCTCGCCAGCGAGGACTACGCCCGCAACGACGCCACCCGCTGCTTCCACTGCAAAGACGAGCTATTCACCGTCCTCGAGCGCGAGCGCACTGCCCGTGGCATGGCGCACGTTGTCTATGGCCTCAACGCCGACGACACCCGCGACTACCGCCCCGGCCAGCAGGCCGCCGCACAGCATGCCGTGCTTGCGCCCCTGGCCGACGCTGGACTTACTAAGGACGACGTCCGCACCCTCGCCCGCGCCTCTGCGCTCGACGTCTGGGACAAGCCCGCATCCGCGTGCCTCTCCTCGCGCATCGAATATGGCCGCCGCGTCACCCCCGAGGTGCTTGAACAAGTAGAACGTGCCGAAGATGCGCTCGCCGAACTCGGTCTGCGCCGCTTCCGCGTCCGCCACCACGGCGCTGTCGCCCGCATCGAAATTGCACCGGAGGAAATGGACGCCGCCCTCAACCGCGAGACCTTCCAGCGCATTGGCGCCGCCGTCCGCGCCGCCGGCTTCCAGTACGCTGCTATCGACTGCGAGGGCTACCGCTCCGGCTCCATGAACGAAGTGCTGCCGCTCACCGTCCTCACCGGCAACGGCAAATAGCAGCTTTCGGTGCATCAGAGAGAATCAACCATGCGCATTGGCTATCTCGAATGCTTCGCCGGGCTCAGTGGAGACATGCTGCTCGGCGCCCTCGTCGACGCTGGCGTCTCGTCCGCGCTCCTCCAGCAAACCACCGCGTCTCTCAACCTCGGCGCAACCCTTGTCTTTGATTCCGTAGATCGAAGTGGCATCAGCGCGCGAAAAGCGCGCGTGCTCGTGGATGGCCACGACGCGGACGCGCCGCACGACCATCCGAATAGTCATGATCACGATCACCATCATCATGATCACGAACACTCGCATGACCACGAACACACACCGCGTCCTACGCACCAGCACGGCCGTACCCTGCCGGTGATCCGCGAAATCCTGAACCACGCGCCGCTGCCATCCGATGCGCGCGCACTTGCGCTCCGTGCCTTCGAACTCCTGGGCCAGGCGGAAGCCGCCATCCACAATGTCCCTCTCGATCAGGTGCACTTCCACGAAGTCGGCGCCGTCGATGCCATCGTCGACATCACCTGCGCCGCCGTCGGTCTCACCTCACTCCATGTCGACCGCTGGTACTGTTCGCCGGTAAACGTCGGTAGCGGCTATGTCGACTGCGCGCACGGCCGTTTTCCCGTGCCCGCGCCCGCCACGGCGTCGCTGCTGCGCGGCATCCCTACCTACAGCGAAGGTCCCGCCATGGAGCTCGTCACCCCCACTGGGGCCGCGCTGCTCCGCGCACTCGGCTGCGAATTCACCCGCCCCATCGCCGCCTTCGAGCACATCGGTTACGGCGCCGGATCACGGAATCCCGCGCGCTTCCCCAACGTCCTGCGCGTCAGCATCGGCGAATCCGTCGCTCCGGCAGGCGCCGACACTGTTGCCCGCGAAACCGTGAGCGTCCTTGAGTGCGCCATCGACGACCTCTCTCCGCAGATCGTCGCGCACACCACGAAGCTCGCCCTCGAGCACGGCGCTCTGGATGCGATGACGACTCCGGTCATGATGAAGAAGG
>DASRRY010000023.1:0-81288 GCA_035656735.1 Usitatibacter sp.
TGCTTCAATGGGTACATATAGCCAGAGACCTGCATGACCCGTTCTTCAGATTGGTACCGATCCAGCGAATGATTCATAAACGTCAAAAAGCACGGGCTTACTCTGAGGTCGTCTTCCAAGACGATCACCCTGTCATGTGACTGGAGAACCGTTGACACGCCTGCTATTACGGACTGCGCGAGACCGCGATTATGAGAAGCGGCCGAAATTGAGCATTGTGGCCCCAGGATGGAGGCCGTCACCTCAATCGTTTGCGTAACCAGTGATTGCTCCGCCGAAACTCTTGGGCCGTCAACGAACACATGCACCTGGCTCGATAGAAATTCCGGACATCTCTGTAATGATTTTAGGAGCGCCTCTGTGTGTTTAGGCCTTTTGTACAGAAGGATTACGATCGGTGCAAAGTTCACGATATGCATTCTTGGAGCCACAGTTCAGCGGCGATCACTTTGTATAAAATAGGAGCGGCGAAATCTGGTGATCGCTGCACTTTTTCGATTAACTCCTGCACGCGTGGGCGCTCACAAAATTCGAGAATCCTCGAGTTCGGTGAAAGCAATAGCCGCTTTGGAATCGCTCCTCCTCCTTCGCGTAACCATGCCGCGACAGGGGTTGCGTACCCGCTTTTGTCCTCGCGAGCTGCGAGGTCCGAATAACCGCTGTCCCGGAGAAGCTGCTTCAGAGGCCGCTTGTACTCGCGACTGAAGTACCCAAAGTCGCCAAGAAGAGAAAAGGCGGCTTCGATAAGGCGGTAATCCAAATATGGCTGCCGCGCTTCGACGGACTGGGCCATGCTCACGGCATCTCCATATTGAAGAAGTCCGGGTAGAACCCGCTTGGTCAAGTCATCGGCCATACGAGACGCCACTGATTGACCAGGAGTTAACTCAAACGATGACTCCCCTGTAACCTGATCGCGAAGCTTGCGGCGTAGTAGGTTGGGCCCTCGAAATCGCAATTGATACCAGGAAAATAACTGCGGCACAGTCTCGCGGAGAATCCACTGAGCGAAAGTTAATGGTCCGTATGCTGCTGATCCAGATATCCATAGGCGATAAGCAGAAGACGCGTTTGCGCGGCTAATCGCATGCTGAAACGCGAGGGCGTGGTGCTGTGGGTAACCCCCAAACGTTTCGTCGGCCCCTTGGCCCTCAAGGATGACTTTTACTCCCATCTCCCGAGCTCGTCCCATAAGAAGCCATAGGGGGTATACCGCAGGCGAGTATCCCGGCCCATCCATGATCTTGACGATCTCTCGCAGCGAGGAGATCCAGTTCTCTTTAGGAGCATCGACTGCAATGTGCTCAACGTTTGCGCGCTTCGCTGCTCGAACGGCCCATGAAAGATCGGCAGACGTCTCATCCTCCTCAAATCTAGACGTGAAGCAAATCGGTTGCCGCCCGAGGCGTTCAGTGCAAACGGCAAGAATCGATGTGGAATCGATCCCGCCCGAAAGCGTCAGCCCTACGGGTACGTCACTTCTCAGCCGCAATTTGACCGAGTCCTGAAAGAGTTCACGCCAATCACTCTTGCCGACACTGCCGCGTGTTGACTCTGTTATCGACCAATACGCTGCAGGTTTCAGGCTGGGACTATCCCAATCTAGTAGCGCGTACGTTCCAGCGGGTACAGAGCGCACGCCTTCATAGAAGGTGTGCGAGTCGTCATAGAGCCGGCTAAAACCAATGAGCTTCCCTATTGCCGCAGCATCGGGCCTACGGAACTCTGGTCGAAGAGAAAGGATTGCTTTGGGTTCAGACGCGAATACCACACCACTCGCTATGCCCGCGCAGTACAACGGCTTGACGCCAAGCCTGTCGCGTGACAGCAGTACGGTCCTGCTTCGCGGATCTGCGATTGCTACAGCCCACATCCCGTTGAATCGGCGAAAGCAGTCGTATCCCCACTCGATATACGCGCGAAGCAATACCTCCGAGTCAGACCTCGATGCAAAAGTGTGCCCGCGCGTGATCAGTTCATTTCTGAGCTCAATGTGGTTATAGATCTCCCCGTTGTAAACGAGCGTAACCCCGGTATGCTGATCCTTCATCGGCATATGCGCGGCGTCGGAGAGGTCAATAATGGCTAGCCGTCTAACCCCAAAGCCGAAATGCGTTCCGAAAACAGACCCTTTATCGTCTGGCCCACGGTGGACCAATAGATCTCGCGCGCGATCGAGCGCCTCACGATCTATTTCGCACTCTCCGACGTATCCGACGATTCCACACATTAATTTTGAGCCCTTATTATTTAGTCTTGGGGCATTGCTATTGAAGTCTGCTGTGGGGCCCCAGGAGGGCCGCCGCCTGATAGGCCGGCTGCGTCGGGTTTGATGTACGCGCCCGAGACATTACAGAGTTAAGAGCTAGGATTGCGATCAAGTAGTGCCAGTACACCTGGCTTCCCCAAACGCTGCCGGTGTAGATCGCGTTAGCGGTTTGGGCCACAACGATTAAGCCGATCCACCCTGCACCGTGCCAGCGCAGCGATCGTATTGCGGCAATCATGCCTGCCACAAAGATTCCCAAAAACAACGCCCCGCCCAACACGCCGGTCGCCATCAGACTTTCCAAGACCATGTTGTGAGGATAAAAGCGGAAGGTCTTCTCCTCGAGGCCAGAACCGACGAACGGATGTTCAATGAACTGCTCCCATGCCCCGGCCCAAAGCCCTAGCCGCTCGGTGTCGGAAAGGTTAGTACTGTCTGCAATAGCAATACTCTCAAGCCTGTCCAGAAGTATGCCGCCCCCCTCGTCCAAGACTGGCTCAATCATAATGAGCGCGCCCGCGGCACAAGCCGCCAGGACGAACATACGCGCGAACTTGCCGACCCTCTTAACTTGGGCAAAATAGGCGATAACCAAGATGCACAGCATCGTGCCGATGACGGGGCCTCGAGAGCCGGCCGCGTAAAGGACCGCTACGCCAACGATGGGGGCGACAAGCATTTGGCCTAAGGACAACAGAGCAACTAAAGAGGGACGGGCACGCAGTCGCTCTCTATATCCTGGCCACTCACACATCAATATGTATAGTGATGTTGAAATGAGTGTTGTGCCCAAATACCCGAATGCGATGGGATTTAGCGTCTCTGTCTGAAACCTTCCGATCCGCGATACAACAAATTCGTCCCAACCGACCCACAGGTTTGCCGCTGCCGAGACCACCGTAACGAAGATGGTCATTTCCGCGGCCAGCACCATTGTGGCCCAGTTGGGGATGACCAAAAAGGCAATGCACGGAAGCAACGTAATTCCAAGCGTAAAGGTCCAATAGTCATAAGGCGTAAAGCCGATCGCCTCGTCCAGAAAAACAGTGTCGACTACCATCCTGGTCAAGAACAGCGCCCAAAATGCCGCGAGCAAATATAGGTACCGGCCAGTCCCAAATCTGCGTCGATGCACCAGTGAAAACCAGACAAAAATCCATGACGCAATTAAGAAAGCAGAACGGTAGGGAACTGTGACGACGCGGCTATCGACCTGAAAGAGGACTGGAAGTACTGATATGAGGGCATATCCGCTGGCGCTTAGCGCCAAGAGCAGCGCATGCCAAGTACTTGACCGCTGTTCGAGCGAGGTTAGTTCACCTTCCATTTCCTGCATTCTCCTTTACGAGCATCTTTGCGAACCGCCGCCAAACCACACCGCATTCAACTGCGGTAATGACCGTCATCACGAGCGCGATTGCCCAGAGCGGTTGGAACCAGCGCACAACAATCACGACCGTGAGCAGCGATGCCGTCGCAGCGCACGCCCTGACGCCTACCGCAATTGAGGCATTACCGGTCGCGCGTACGGCCTCTTCAAACATTGTCACCAGACCTGCGGCTATTACCCACATTCCGAATGCGCCCATAACAACTAAGGCGAAAGCGAACTTGCCGCCTATTAGAAATTTGATAACAAGTGGCGCCAATGCCAACGCGAGCGCGTATGCGCCAATCATGGCAGCACCGGATAGAACAATGAGCGATTTGATTTGAGCAGCGGTCGACGTCGGATCAGCCAACTTATTAAAGAGGAGCTTCGCACCTGCGTTAGCGGCAACTTGGACCGGTGACAAAAAGGTCATTCCAACCGCGAATTGGCCGATCTGATCCAACGGGCAAAACGCCGCCACCAGCGACGGCGCCAAAATGTGATGGAACTGCGTCAGAACCGACAGAGCGGCCGTTGGGGTCGCCTGCCGGAACAGCGCTTGAGCCTCCTTGGCACTGGGCAACGAGAAATTGAGCGGCTGCACCGCGTACTGAAAGGCCCAGAACGCCATTACTGCGGAGAATAGGAACGAAGCGAGCAGCGCCGTTGCGAGCGTATTGACGGTGAGCGCGCCTAATAGAGCGAGCGACACGACAATCACTGCATAGCTAGCGGGTGAGGTCGCACGAAGCACGTTGAACTGAGTTATGCGGCCTGATGCCAGCATGGAAGTCTGAACCAGCTGTCCGAATCCGTAGGGCAGAATTGATAAACAGACAATTAGCGTCGCCGCGATGCTTCCCGACTTGTATTTACTAAAGAGAATTGCGGCGATTACCGCGAATCCCGACAAGATGAGCCCGACCGCCGCGGACAAGAGCGCTGCCTGCCCGACCGCGGTACCGGCGCTTCGCGGCGACCTTGCGACATGACGCGCGGCCTCGGCCTCAAATCCCCATAACGAGAATGCGGCCACCGTCATCGGTATTAGCGTTACGACCGACCACTCGCCCCTTTCCGCCGGTGACAAAACCCGCGCTGCAGTTAACCCAGAAGCGACGCCAAATCCTTGAATCAACAGACCGAATGCTACCGTCGAGGCGAAGGGACGAATCTTCAACCCTTTGGTTTCCGAAAATGGAACAGCCCACACGCGTAGCTCGCTGTCCGCGCTACCGCGATGTCGCATTTTTCGCGGAAGCAGCCAGCGTCATCAATCATGGAAAATTCAACGAGCTCCATCGGAGCAAATAGGGCGACGACCGAATCGGGCGATAAAACGCGCTGCGCATTAAACTCAAGCCGCTCAAGACCGATCGGCATACTGACGTACAGATTGCCGGCAGGCGCTAAACAGTCTTGCATTAGCGCGGCAGCCTTGGTCATGGCGGCCGGGTCAATGGGATCGCCATATCTGCCTAAACCGAAATGCTCCATCGCATGCAAGCTACTAAGAGAATGAATGGAGCAGCTTTCAACAGGAAGACTACGGGTGGCGTCTCCTTGAATGATGCGAAGATCACTTATTGATAAGCTTGATGGCCTCACATCGATTACGGTAACTCGGCAGAAAACGAGGCAATGCGATACGAAGCCGTCCAAACGACTTCCAATATCGAAGTGCTCTTCCGCACCGGACCTGAATACTCGCCGTGCAGCCCAAAGATCTTGGTGGAAGTAATGGCGATCAACCGAGCCAGCCTCCATATGGCGATCGTATAAAACAGGGTGTAAAAACCGGATGGATAATGGCAGTACCGTTGGTGATTTAGCGCCGGCGTCCCCTAATGCACGAAACGTACGCTTGTACTTTCGAACGCCGACCAAAAACTGATAGGCAGAGCTGAACGGCAGCCATGGTCTTTTCAGCAGAAGCTTCGCCGGCTCAACAATCCATGGAGCAAGGCCGACCGCCTGGCGGCCGATCCAGTGGGATATTGAAACTTTCTTACGAGCCATGAGCAGCGATTGAATCAACGATCCGTTGCGCCGGCATATCGTAGGTTTCGGGCCTCTCCACAACGAACTCCTGGCTGCCACTGGCGAAGATTTGAGTCTCCTTTCCTGGATACCAAAAGGAAATACCGTTTGCGAGAAATGCCGCCCACATGCTGAAACTCGACCTAGAACCGATAATCACGCCGGCGCTGGAAAGCGAAAGCATGTCGCCCAGACTTGTCCCTGTGTTGACTCGCGACGCGCTTGGCAACTGGAGGAGGGGCTTCAGCTCATCATCTTGGCCGTCTGAGTAGATCTCGAGCGGCAACGGGCCAACTGCTTTTCGGATTTGGACGACAACATCGGCGTACCAAGCGAGATCAATGCGCGTATTGAAATATTGTGCCGGGCGATCCGACTTGTACGAAGTCGCGAAGTCTCCCAATCTGACGTGGACTCCGATCTTTGCCCTCGAGGAAAAATCGACGCTTTTTAATATGGCGGGACGAGTTATGGCGATCAACTCGGACCTTACGAGGGCATGCGACCTGGCAAGAGGTTCGAACCAGCCGTCAAGGCCATCCACTACCACAAGATCGGGCCCTCTTAAACTCGGCATCGAAATGTTCGACTGGCCGAGTTGAACCCGCCTTGCGGACGAAAGGAGTTTCAGCTTTCGGAATCCCGTAATGTACCGCGCTGTTGGAGCAAATAGATTCGCATAGGTCCGCGAATCGGGCTCACGCCGTAAAAGCGGCCCAACCTTGAGCTGCGGCCACGTCGGCCACAAAACGCCCAGCCCTACGCGCTCTGCCACACAAATGGCCCGGGCCCACGGGAAAAGCAGATTTGCCAGTCCAGGGCCAAACAATCGGACTACGCCAAAATCCCAGCGTGAAAGCTGTGGATAGATGAAAGCCCGAGCCCCGCCCTTACTACCCATTCGTAAATCCGGTTTAAAGCGCCGAAGCTGGGATTCTACCGACGACAACAACCACGTGCACTCCACGGCGGCGTGTTAGTGCAGGGTTGCAGATGTAAGACGAGGCAAATTTGACCTCTTAGTACCCTCGCAATTCCCGCTCGACCGGGTCATACTGCTTCCGCTAAAACACCTGCCACAATGATGAACGCGGCAAGCACTCTTCTGCTCGTTACCTTTGCGACTGCCACCTCGGCGCTCGCCACATGCTCATTCATCAAGGTGGCACCTGCATTAGCGCTCTTGGATTCCCCGGGCGGTAGGAAGGCGCACGCTCAGCCGATTCCGCTGGTTGGTGGCATTTCAATCTTTATCACGCTGCTCTTGATAAGCGCCCTCGCCGGGATTCTGCTGACGGCCAGCTACCTTCTCTTTGCGATTTCTTTAGTGATATCGATCGGCCTTTGGGACGACGTCATGGAGATCTCGCCCCGGCTTAAATTCGCGATCCAGATCGTCGCCTGTGCCGTCATGATTTTCGGCGCCGGCATCGAGCTGCGCAGCGTGGGCGATCTCCTCGGCTGGCGCCCGATCGGCCTCTCCATCCTGATCATCCCCATGACGGTCTTCGCCGTCGTGGGCGTGGTGAACTCCATCAACATGATGGACGGCATGGACGGCCTTGCCGGCTCCATCTCCTTCGTGGCCTTCGCCTGGTACGCCCTGGTCGCTAAGTCGTCGGGCCTGACGGTCCAGTTCGACACGGCTCTTATCTTCTGCGGCGCCATCGCCGGTTTCCTGCTCTTCAACCTGCGCTTCCCCTGGCAGAAGCACGCCAAGGTGTTCCTGGGCGACGCCGGCAGCCTCATGATCGGCTTTACCCTCGGCTGGTACGCAATCGACCTGACTCAAGGCTTGGATCGGACCTTCCCACCTATCGCCGCGCTCTGGGTGGTCGTCCTGCCGTTGGCCGACTGCGTCTCGATCATGAGCCGGCGCGTTCGCGCCGGCCGCAGCCCCTTCGTCGCCGACCGCCATCACCTGCACCATTACCTGCTGGCCCGCGGGTTTACGCACGGCCAGACGCTGGGCACCCTGGTCGCCCTCTCAGCGCTCTTCGGCGCGGTGGGCTACTACGGCTGGCGTTTGAACGTGCCCGAGGCGGTCCTCTTCTACCCGTTCTTCTTCGGCTTCTTCGCCTACCACTTCTGGATCCAGCGCGCCTGGAAGAAGCTCGAGCACGCGAAGCTCACCGAAGCCGAGACGCGGATGTTCGCGCCGGCCATTGCGGAAGACGAGGAGCAGCCGGTCTCCGTCTGAGATAATCGGGGGCTCACCGAGAGCGACAACCCCGATGCGCACCATCCTCTTCGTCTGCACGGCCAACATCTGCCGATCGCCCACCGCGGCCGGCGTGATGCGCCGTTATCTCGGCCGCAAGGGCGCCGAGTCGCAGTTCGAGGTCGCTAGCGCCGGCACCCACGACTACCACGTCGGCAAGCCGCCCTTCCCCATGGCGGTCGAGGTCGCCAAGGCCAAGGGCATCGACATCACGAGCCACATTGCGCGCCGCATCTCGGCGGGCGACTTCGACCACTACGACATGATCCTCGCCATGGACCGCGGCAACATGGCCGCCCTCCGCCAGATCGCCCCCACGCGTGCCAAGCCCAAGATCGAGCTGCTCCTCGAGTACGGCGACCAGTTCCACGGCGAGGACGTGCCCGACCCCTACGGCGGCGAGGTCGCGGACTTCGAGCGGGCGCTCATCATGATCAAGGATGGTTGCAAGGGCTTAGTAAGCCTCCTGGTCAGATCTTGAAAACCCTCCTCACCGGCGGCGCGGGGTACATCGGCACCCACATCCTCTGCGCCTTGGCCCAAGCCGGCCGTGAGGCCGTGGCGATCGACAACTACGTGAATAGCTCACCCCGCTCGCTCGAGCGCGTGGGCGAGATCCTGGGCCGCCCCATCGAGGCTTACGAGCTCGATATCCGCGACAAGGCGGGCCTCGAGAAGCTCTTGGCCCGCGGCGACATCGACAGCGTCATTCACCTGGCCGGCCTGAAGGCCGTGGGCGAGTCGGTCGAGCAGCCCGAGCGCTACCACGCGAACAACGTCGAAGGCACGCGCGTCCTGCTGGAGGCTTTGCAGTCATCGAAGGTCCGCAAGTTCGTCTTCAGCTCCTCGGCCACCGTCTACGGCATGGCCGAGAAGATGCCGATCGACGAATCAGCCGCCACCTCGCCGCAGAGCCCCTATGGCCAGAACAAGCTCGACATCGAGGTGATGCTCACCCAGCTCGCCCGGCGCGATCCCTCATGGCGCGTGATCAACCTGCGATACTTCAATCCCGTGGGCGCCCACCCGAGCGGGCTCATCGGCGAGCATCCCCAGGGCGCGCCCAACAACCTCATGCCTTACGTCTGCCAGACCGCCGTGGGCCTGAGGGACGAGCTGCGCATCTTCGGAAACGACTATCCGACCGCCGACGGCACGGGCGTACGTGACTACATCCATGTGATGGACTTGGCCGAGGGCCACGTGGCCGCCCTGGCCGCCCTGGAGAACGCCGCCCCCGGCACCGTCATGACGGTGAACCTGGGCACGGGGCGCGGCGTAAGCGTGCTCGAGCTCGTGGAGACCTTCGAGCGGGTGAACGCCGTCCCCGTGCGCCGGCGCATCGTGGCTCGGCGCCCGGGCGATACCGCCGTCTGCTATGCCGATGCGCGGCTGGCCGAGCGCCTGCTGGGGTGGAAGGCTCGTCGCGGCATCGAGGACATGTGCCGGGATGCCTGGGGCTGGCAGAGGTCCAATCCGCGCGGCTTCGAATAGCGCCATAAAAAAACGGCGCTCCGTCCCCGGACCGCCGTACAAAGAGTTCCTCAACTCAACTGCCCGGCCAGTTTATAAGCCTGTAACCGAATTGTAAACACTGTTTACAAGTTCATAACGGGCGCCCGGGCGGCCTCCTATACTGGGCCCATGAAGCCCGCTCCCGCCCGTCCCGCTGCCCCGCGGCCCGCCCCGAGGAAGGTGCTCCTGGTGGACGACGACCCGCGCCTGCGCAAGTCGCTCACCCGCTACCTGTCCGAGGAAGGCTTCCAGGTCGACGCCGTGGCGGGCAGCGAGCAGATGAATCGCGAGATCGGCCGCTCGCCCTTCGACCTCGTGCTGCTGGACGTGATGATGCCGGGCGAGGACGGCATGTCCGCCTGCAAGCGGCTGCGGGCGGCGGGCAACGAGACGCCGGTCATCATGCTCACTGCCAAGGGCGGCGACGTGGACCGCATCCTGGGCCTGGAGCTGGGCGCCGACGATTACGTGGTCAAGCCCTTCAATCCGCGGGAGCTTCTGGCGCGCATCCACGCGGTGCTGCGCCGCCGTCCCACGGCCAAGGCCCCCGGCGAGGCGCCGCGCATCGTGCGCTTCGGCGCCTTTACGCTCAACATCGCCACGCGCGCCCTCACCCGCGAAGGCAAGCTCATCGGGCTCACGGGGGCGGAGTTCTCGCTCCTCAAGGCCCTGGCACTCCATCCCGGCGAGCCCATCTCGCGCGACCGCCTGTCGCAGCTCGCCCGCGGGCGCGAGATCGAGGCGACCGACCGCTCGCTCGACGTGCAGGTCTCGCGCCTGCGCCGGCTGCTGGGCGACGATGCCCAGCGCCCGCGCCTCATCCAGACCGTGTGGGGCTACGGGTACGCCTTCGTGCCCGATGGCGAGCCCATCCGTTGAAGGCACGATCGCTCCTCTGGCAGCTGCTGGCGGTTGTCCTGGTGGCCCTGGTCCTGGCCGAGGTGAGTGCCGCCTTCCTGCTGCAGGCTTACGTGACGCGCCCGGACTCCATCAACCGCGTCGCGGCTTTCGTGACGCACCTGAAGACCATCGGCTCGGCGCTGCGCGTGATGCCGGCGAGCGAGGAGGTCCAGTTCCTGAGGGAGGTCGCCGAGCGCAACGGCATCCGCATGCTTCCCGTGCAGGGTCAGGACGGCATGCAAGTCGCGCCACGCGCGGGTCCGATCGTGGCATTGCTGCGCGAGCGCCTCCACGCCGAGCTGGGCAGCGATACCGATGTTTATTTGCGGCATGGCGATCCCGACCAGCTCTGGGTGCGCCTGCCCATGCACGGCGAGACCGACTACTGGGTGGGCTTCCCGCGCCGGCGCGTGCAGCAGGACCTCAACACCGCCTTCGTGGCCTGGACCGCGGTGGTGGTGGCACTCTCCTTCCTGGCTGCTTATCTCATCATGCGCGGCATCGGGAGCCCCCTGCGGCGCGTGGCGAGCGTGGCGGAGGGTGTCGCCCGCGGCGAGGATCCGCCGCCCCTCGAGGAGACCGGGCCGCGCGAATTCCGCTCCGTGGCGCGCGAGTTCAACCGCATGCGCGAGGCGCTCCGGAAAGCCGAGCGCGACCGCGCGACCTTCCTCGCCGGCATCTCGCACGACCTGCGGACACCCCTGGGCCACCTGCGCCTGGACCTCGAGATGGCGCGCGAGCGGGTCGACCCCGAGATGCACCGCGAGATGATGGCGGACCTGGAGGACATGCGCGCGATCCTCGACCAGTTCATCGACTTCGCCGGCACCGAGGCCGACGAGGCGCCCTCGCCCGTGAGCCTGGCCGAGCTGGCCGCCGCGTGCGCGGAGCGGGTGGAACGGGACGCGCAGCACGTGCGCCTGGAGCTGGCGGACGTGCCGGCGCTGATGCTGCGCCCCATCGCCCTGCAAAGGCTTGCAACAAACTTGCTGAACAACGCGATCCGCCACGGCGCGGGCGACATCACGGTCCGCTGCGTCGCTTATCCCAGGGAGGTTCAGCTCTCGGTGCTCGACCGCGGGCCGGGCATCCCGGAGGCGTCGCTGCAACGCGTAAAGGAGCCCTTCCGGCGCGCGGACGACGGCCGGGGTGGGGCTGCGGGTGCGGGTTTGGGTCTCGCGATCGCCGAGCGGATCGCCCGGCTTCACGGAGGCCGTCTGGACCTTCTGGGCCGGGACGGCGGGGGACTGGAGGCGCGCCTCACGTTGCCGCGAGGCGACCCCGCTGGCGCACTTACTTCAGGCTGATCAGCAGCTCCGACTTCTCGCCCTTGAGGGTCTTCGCGGCGATCTCGACCGCGGCCGCGATGCCCTTCTCCTTGCCGCCGAACAGCGTCGCCAGGAACTCTATGTTCTGCACCGTTGCCGGCTCGAAATGATAAAGGCGTGCGACCTTGCGGCCGCCGGCCCTGGACTTGCCGTTCGTCTTGGCGGATGTGCTCATCTCGTTTCCTCTCGCGTGTATTAGCTTAGGTCTGTTTGAAGTTGGTTTTCGGTACTGCACTTGCAACTTTAACCCCTTTTTGTCAGGCCCGCATGCGCGAAAATGGTTCCGGAAAATGGAGATTGTTAAGTGGAATACACATTCTGCGTACGATACGTGTCGAAGGTTTGCTAAATCGCAAGGCGGAAATCCGCGCAACGGGGTGAAGCGCGCCGCGCGGCATCGCCGCGCCCGGTGGCGCTGGCTCGATATAACGTCCGGCGCGGATCGAAGGTGCCCGCATGTTCGCGCAGCACTGGCGGCGTATCGCGGGCTGGATCGAGCGTAAGGCAGCACGTGCAGCCGAAGTAAAGCACCACGATTTTACCGCGGAAGGCGGCTGAGCGGCGCCGCCGCGCATCCGATCCGCGCGCGACGCGACGCAGCCGGCCGCCCAGTGGGCGGCAGCCGCGACGGTTCCAAGGACAAGGGAGCGCCGGCGGGCGTTCGTCTTCGTGCCGCAGCTCCCGATGGGACTTGCTACTTCAGGGTAATTCGCAACTCCGAATCTTCTCCGCGCAACGTGCGGCTCGCGATCTCGATGGCGGCCGCGACCGCCTTCTCCTTGCCGCCGAACACGTTGGACAGGTACTCGATGTTGCGCAGGGTTGCCGGCTCGAAGTGATAGAGCCGGGCGACCTTCGGTTGCACCCCGGACGAACGCGTCTTCATGGCTGCTCTGCCTCCCCGGCTTAATTGTTCTTGACTACTGTGTGGTGAAACGGAATTGCAGCTGCGAGCGCGACGTTACTCCACCGCCATCGATTTTGCGAGGTATCCCTATCGTCTACATAAGCTTGACGATGCCGCGACGCGAAGCGCGGTTCAGCATCCGGCACGATGTCGCGTGCGTCGATCGACGCTTCCACCGGCGCTTCGATCGCGGCGAAGCATGACTGCCATCTGTTAAGCACATCACACTTTCACCCAACCGCCGTTACCCCGGTAATCCCTTAGGTTGCAGGAGGAAGATGGTTCGTGCGCTAATGCTTTGCGTCCGCGGCTCATGCAGTGCATAAATAATCAGGCGGGCATCGCTTGCATCTCCACCAGGTAGTGGAGGCTGCTCGTGGAGGGGCGACCTTGCCAACGTAGTCGCGCACAACCGTGAAGGCTAACAAAATGCCGGCCCGAACCCCGGGAGATGAGGCGCCCTTGACCTCCGCATTTCGCGGGATGGTCGATTCCATGCGGGCACCGCTGCTCCTGCTGCACCCCAATCGCGTGCTGCTCCACGCGAACGCACCCGCAGTGCGCATCCTCGAACGCGCGGACTGCATCTATCGCTTCAAGGGCCAGCTCGCCTGCGTCGACGAGGACAGCCAGCAGCTCCTCGACCGCGAGCTGCGCCACGTGAACGGCGGCGACATGAACCGGGCAATTGTCACCCTGAGGACAACTTCGGGGGCGGTGATGCCCGGCGCCCTGACCGGGCTGTACCAGAGCCATAAGCTCGCCGAGCGCCACCGCACCGACATCCTTCTCCTCGCCGTGGCCGACCGCGAGGCCAGCACGACGGACGCGCGCGAGCTCTGCCGTGTCTTCAACCTGACGCCCGCCGAGGCGCGCATCGCGCGCGAGATCGGCGAGGGGAGGACGCCCCAGGAGTGCGCCGACATGCTGCAGGTGAAGGTGAGCACCGTGCGCACGCACCTCGTCTCCATCTACCGCAAGACGGGAACGGGCAGCCAGGTGCACCTCGCGCGCCTCATCCTGCCCCTCTCCATCTTCTAGGGGAGCAGCGCTAAGCCGCTACACCACGTTGTGGAGGCGGCTCTCCTCAAGCTGAAGGATGTTCCTTAGCTGTGAACTGGTTCACTATGAGCCCGCGTCGTCGAGAGGCGGGCTTTAGTAAAGGCTCTCAGGTCCGTAATGCCACAACCAACTCCTAAGCACTCGACGGAGTGACATCACAAGCGGTCCCGTAGTCGCACACGCAGCGTGCGTGGGACCGCAAAAGAATCGCTGCGACGGAACCATTGGGATCGGAAGCAAGGCCTGGCAGGGCGCACACCCTCCACTAGACCCTCCGCTCGCGAGGCTCCGTAGCCGTGCGTGCGCCGCGAATGGGACGCGGCGCCCGAAACGCAGGTGCCTTGGGAGACGCGCCATGGGAGAGGGGCGGGGACTTAACGTCGCCGTCGCCGACGAGACCGACATTCCGGTCATCGCGGCGAGGGCCCGGCGGGGAGTGAGGAAGGCGTCGAGCCAGCGCGGCGCCATCGTGCTGGACGAGGCGACGATCGACCGGGTGCTGCCACCGCCGCGCGTCCGGCGCACGTACGCGCCGGACCCGGCACGGGCCGCGGCCTATGCGCACCGCATGCAGACGGGCGTGTTGCGCCCCGCGCGCTTCTTCCTGGGCCATTACCACCGCATCTTCGCGCTCGGCGCCCTCGAGGCGCTCGTCGTGGCGGCCGCCTTCTATGCGGCGCTCGCGGTTCGCTTCCAGGCGTGGAACGTGGACGCCCTCGAGCTCGCGGTCGGGCGGCTCTGGCCGCGCGCGGCGCTCGCGATCCTGGTGATCGCCGTCTCGCTCGCCGCGATGGGCCTCTACCAGCTGCGCCAGCGGATCGGCTTCACCGACGTGGCCGCGCGCGTCTTCACCGCCCTCGCCATCGCCGAGGGGCTCTTCGCGTGCCTCTTCTACGCCGTCCCGGCGCTCTTTGTCGGCCGCGGCGTGATGCTCTTCATGGCGCCCGTCGCCGCGCTCGGCCTGCTCGGCGTGCGCTACGCCTTCGCGCGGGCCGTCGACGACGACGTCTTCAAGCGCCGCGTGCTCGTGTGGGGCGCCGGCCGCGAGGCCGCGGCGATCGCCACGCGCCTGCGGCGCCGCGCCGACCAGCGCGGCTTCCGCGTCATGGGATACGTGCGTTGCTGCGACGAGGAGGTCCACGTCGGCCAGTCGATCCACATCACCGAGCGCTCGCAGCTCCACTCGTGCATCGGGGCGTACCGGATCGAGGAGATCGTCGTCGCCATGGACGACCGGCGCAACGGTTTCCCGACGGAATTCCTGCGCGAGTGCCGCATGCGCGGCGTGCGCGTGCGCGACATCGTGGACTTCCTCGAGCACGAGAGCGGCCACGTGAACGTCGAGCTCGCGCGGCCGAGCTGGCTCATCTTCTCCGAGGGCTTCCGCTGCGACATGCTGCGCGCGAGCGGCAAGCGCATCCTGGACGTCGCCGCCGCCCTCTCCGTCCTCGTGCTGTCGCTGCCCATCACGCTCGCCGCGGCGGCGATCATCTGGCTCGAGGACCGCGGCCCGGTCTTCTACCGCCAGGTGCGCACTGGCCAGAACGGCAGGCCGTTCCGCATCGTCAAGTTCCGCAGCATGGGCGTCGACGCCGAGTCGAGGGGCGCGGTCTGGGCCACGCGCGACGACCCGCGCACCACGCGCTTCGGCGCCTTCATGCGCAAGACCCGCATCGACGAGATTCCCCAGGTCATCAACGTGCTCCTGGGCGACATGAGCTTCGTCGGCCCGCGGCCGGAGCGTCCCGAGTTCGTGGGCTCCCTCGCGAAGAAGATCCCGTTCTACAACGAGCGCCACTTCGTGAAGCCGGGCATCACCGGCTGGGCCCAGGTCCGCTTTCCCTACGGCTCGAGCGAGGCCGACGCGAGGGAGAAGCTGGGCTACGACCTCTATTACGTGAAGCACCACAGCCTGGTCTTCGACCTGATGGTGATGCTGCGCACGGTCGAGGTCGTCCTCTTCCGCGTCGGATCCCGGTAAGGCGCCGATGCGAATGCCTACGGCGTCGTGGTGGTCATTTCCTGTCCGGGCGCAGCACCAGGTCCGCGATGACGGGGCGGTGCGGCGAGACGCCGGGCGGCCCCACGAAGCAGTCGGCCACGCCGATCGAGTCGTCCACCAGCACGTGGTCGAGCCGCAGGAAGGACAAGCCGCCGGGCAGCTCGTGGCCGTAGGTGAACCCGAATCCGTGGCCCGCGGCGGCGTAGGCGTCGCGAAAGCCCGCTTCGCGCAGGATGCGCAGGATGAGCGAGTGCGGCGGCGCGTTCAGGTCGCCCGCGACGATGGCCGGACGCGGCGAGGACGCCACGAAGTCGGCGAGCACGCGGGTCTGGGCCATGCGCGCTTCCACGTTGCTGTCCCAGTCGTGCACGCCGCGGATCGGCCCATAGCGCCACGCCGTGAGCCCCAGGCGCGGGCTCACGAGGTGCACCACGTGCACGTCGAGCTGCCAGTCGGGGGACTTCACGCGGCACACGATGTGGTAGAGCGACTTGCCGGGGACCGGCACGCGCCGGTGGCGGCAATCCTGGAGGGGATGCCGGCTCACGATCGCGTACTCGTCGGCCGTGAAGAGGTAGCGGCCGGGGAAGAGCTTGTCGTCGTGGATGCGGTCGTAGAAGTCCTCGGAGTCCTGCAGCACGAGGATGTC
The DNA here is from genome assembly GCA_035656735.1 of Usitatibacter sp. GTDB lineage: Bacteria > Pseudomonadota > Gammaproteobacteria > Burkholderiales > Usitatibacteraceae > Usitatibacter. The sequence goes on from DASRRY010000023.1 coordinate 16,266, forward strand.
CGGGTCGTAGCGCAGCACTTCCGCGACCAGGCGCGCGGCGCCGTCGGCACTGCGCAGCGTCTCGTAGTCCTTCACGTTGAAGGTCATCACGCGCACCGTGTGCTCGCCCCGCTCGCCGCTCGCGAGCGTGAGGTCCATCAGGACCAGCGGCACGAGCAGCACGCTCGCGGCGGACATCGCGAGCCAGCGCGAGCCCAGGCGCAGCGCCGGGAGCATGGATGCCAGCGCCGGCACGAGGAACGCGTACCAGGGCACGTACTGGAGGTCGGCCAGCACGGCGACGTGCTCGGGCCCCGCGAACATCAGCAGGCTCGTTCCCGCGCACACGGCAAAGGTCGCCGCGATGAAGAACCGGTCCAGGTAACGCAATCAGGTCGCCCGATGAAGCGCGCAGCCGCGAGTGTGCCCGGTCTCGCGCGGACGACGCAACCCGGGCGGGCGCTGCCCCGCGCCGCATTTCCCGAAAGGTAATCCGATGGACCTGCTCGATCACGACATCGACGCCGCGACCCGCGGCACTCCCGTCCGCGCGGAGGCGCCGCCGCCGGGACCGACCGTGGCCGTGGTGGGGCTGGGCTACGTCGGGCTGCCGCTCGCGGTGGAATTCGGCCGCCATTTCCGGACCATCGGCTTCGACATCTCGAGCCGGAAGGTCGCGTCCTACCGCCGCGGCGACGACCCGACCGGCGAGATCTCGCGCGAGCAGTTCGCCGCCGCGCGCTGGCTGCACGTGACGGATCACGAGCACGAGCTGCGCCAGGCCGACATGATCGTGGTCGCCGTGCCCACGCCGGTGGACGCCGCGCACAACCCCGACTTCGGGCCGCTCCTCGGCGCCTCCGAATTCGTCGGCCGCAACCTGCGCAAGGGGGCGACCGTCGTCTACGAGTCCACGGTGTATCCGGGCGCGACCGAGGAGGTCTGCGTGCCCTGCCTCGAGAAGCATTCGGGGCTCAAGTGGAAAGACGATTTCTTCGTGGGCTACTCGCCGGAGCGCATCAACCCGGGCGATCGCGAGCACACCCTCGCGCGCATCGTGAAGGTGGTCGCGGGCGACACGCCGCAGACGCTCGAGCGCGTGGCGCACCTCTATGGCGCGGTCGTCACCGCCGGCATCCATCGCGCCTCGTCGATCAAGGTCGCCGAGGCCGCCAAGGTCATCGAGAACACGCAGCGCGACCTCAACATCGCGCTCGTGAACGAGCTGTCGATCATCTTCCACGAGATCGGCATCGACACGCAGGAGGTGCTGCAGGCGGCGGGCACGAAGTGGAACTTCCTCCAGTTCCGGCCCGGGCTCGTGGGCGGCCACTGCATCGGCGTGGACCCGTACTACCTCACGTACAAGGCCGAGACGCTGGGATACCACCCGCAGGTGATCCTGTCGGGCCGGCGCATCAACGACTCGATGGGCAAGTACGTGGCCGAGCAGACGGTCAAGCGCATGATGCTTCGCGGCCTGTCGGTGCTGCGCAAGCCCGTGATCGTGCTGGGCATGACGTTCAAGGAGAACTGCCCGGACATCCGCAACTCGCGCGTGGTGGACGTGGTGCGCGAGCTGCGCTCCTTCGGCGCCGAGGTCTTCGTGCACGACCCCGTGGCCGATCCCGTCGACACGCGCCACGAGTACGGCATCGACTTGTGCACGTGGGAGGAGCTGCCGGTCGCATCGGCCATGGTCTGCGCGGTGTCGCACCGCGAGATCGCGGCACGGTCCGCGGAGGAGCTGGCGGCCAAGCTCATGCCCGGCGGCGTCTTCGCCGACGTGAAGGCCTGCGCCGACGCGCAGGCCTTGCGCGCGCTGGGCGTCGACGTGTGGCGGCTCTAGGGTTCCGCGCCGATGACGCTCGCCACCGCCCGCGCCGATGCGGCGATCCCCTCTCCTGCCTCCCTCGCCCGGACGCAGGCGGATCGCTACGTCCTGCTCGACGGGCTGCGCGGCGTCCTCGCCCTCTCCGTGGTGATCCACCACTTCAGCGCGACCAGCGGACATCGCGAGTTCTTCGCCTCCGCCGGCCTCGCCGTCGACTTCTTCTTCTGCCTGAGCGGCTTCGTGATCGCGGCCGCCTACGAGGAGAAGCTGCGCAACGGCATGGCGCTGGGGGCCTTCATGGGCCGCCGCCTCATGCGCCTCTATCCGATGTACCTCGCGGGGTTCGTGCTCGGCGTCGTGGCGATCTACGCGATGGACCCCGGCGCCCGGGACGCCCTCGCGCCCTTCGGCTTCGGCCGCGCGATGCTCGCCAACGCGGTCTACCTGCCTTACCCGAACGGCGCCGCCATCCCGGTCCAGGCGACGGTCATCGCCGGCGCCCTCTTTCCCTTCAACAACCCGGCCTGGTCGCTCTTCTTCGAGCTCGTGGCGAATGCCGGGTACGTGCTCGTGGCGCGCATCTCGACGGCGGCGCTCGCCGTGATGGTCACGCTCCTCGGCATCGGGATGGTGCTCGCGTGGTCCGTGTACGGCACGGAGCCGGGCTGGTCCGGGGCCACCTTCGTGGGCGGCATCTGGCGCACGGCCTATGGCTTCTTCATGGGCGTGCTGCTGTATCGGGTGCACCGGGCACGACGCACGTGGAGCGCCGTCGACGCCTTCGCGCTCGCGCTCGCGGTGGCCGCGTTGGTGGCCATTCCGCACCACTCCTCCAGCGCCTACTGGATCGTGACGGCGCTCTTCGCGGTGCCGCCGCTGGTCGCCGCCGCCGCCAGCTGCAACCTCTCCGCCGCGCCGCGCGCCCGCGCGTGGTGCGACTACTGGGGACGCCTCTCGTATCCGATGTACTGCCTGCATTACCCGCTGCTCGTGGCGCTCTTCGGTGGCTTCGTCCTCGGAGCCCCGGCCTACGCGCTCGAGCTCGGCATCTACGTCGCCGTGGTGCTGGTGGCCTCGCACCTGCTGCTCACCCGGTTCGACGAGCCGCTCAGGCGGCGGCTGGCGCACGGGAGCATCCGCGCATGACACGAACGCCCGCTCGCGACGCCGATTCCCGCTACCTGCTCCTCGACGGCCTGCGCGGCCTCGCGGCGGTGATCATCGTGGTGCATCACTTCACGTCGGTGAGCGGCATGCACGAGACGTTCGCGTCCGCGTCGATCGCGGTGGACTTCTTCTTCTGCCTGGGCGGCTTCGTCATCGCGCACGCGTACCACGAGCGGCTGGTGGCCGGCATGCCGCTGCGCGAGTACTTGCGCCTGCGGCTCCACCGGCTCTACCCGATGTTCCTCATGGGCATCGCGATCGGCGTGGTGGCGCTCGCGGTGAGCCACACGGTCGGCGCGACCGATCTTTCCTGGGCGGGCATCGAGGAGGCGGCTTTCCTCAACACGCTGTACATGCCGTACCTCAACTCCAATTACCTGCAGCTCTTCCACACCCGGATCACGGGACCGATCTTCCCGCTGAACGGCCCGTACTGGTCCCTTTTCTTCGCGCTCTTCGCCAACGGCATCTACGCGCTCGTGATCCGCCGCTCGCGCCTCGCTCCCGCGATCCTCATGGTCGTCGCGTGCATCTGGATGCTCTCCATCGAGTCCATGGGCGAGGCGCCCGGCTGGAGCACGCGCAACATCGTGGGCGGATTCCCGCGCGTGACGTTCGCGTTCTTCGCGGGCGTCGTGATCTTCCAGCTGCAGCCGTGGCTCAAGCGCGTGCCGCGCCTGCATGGCGGGCTCATCGTCGCCGGCGCGGTCGCGATGCTCTCGGTCCCCCACTTCCGCGGCCATGTCTACTACTGGCTCGCCGCCACCGTGATCGCGGTGCCGATGCTGGTGATCCTCGCGGGACGCCACACGAGCCTCTCCGGCCGCTGGTCGCGGCAGCTCTGCACGTTCTCCGCGGACATGTCGTACCCGATCTTCTGCCTGCATTACCCGATCCTCATCCTGTTCGGCGCCACGTTCACCGAGGTCACGCACCTGCTGTTCGTGGTCTACGTCGCCACGAGCCTGGTGGCGGCGTACATGCTCCATCGCTACGTGGAGCGGCCGATGCGCGGCTGGCTGCGCCCGCGCCCGCAACCGGTGGCGCAATGAAGACCATCCACCTCAGGTCCATCCGGCGCGCGCGGGTCTCGATCGTGATGCCGGCGTACAACGCCGAGCGCACGGTGCTGGATGCGATCGACAGCTGCCTCGCCCAGACCCATCGCGACTGCGAGGTGGTCGTCGTGGACGACGGATCCACCGACGGCACCTGGGAGCGCATCTCGCGGCTGCCCGGGGTGAAGGCGATCCGCAAGGCCAACGGCGGCGTCGCGTCCGCGCGCAACGCCGCGATGCACGAGGCGAGCGGCGAGTTCATCGCCTGGATGGATGCCGACGACCTGATGCATCCCGACCGCATCGCGGTCGAGGTGGACGTGCTGCGCACGCATCCGCGCGCGGCGCTCGTCTCCACCGACTTCAGCGCCTTCCACGACGGCGAGCCCGACTTCGAGGCCTCGCACATCGCCGCCTATTACCGGGCCGTGCAGAGGGCCGGCTCCGTGGACTCGCTCTATGACCACGTGTCGAGCCCGGTCGAGGTCGACGGCCGCGCCCGCCCGGTGCTCCTGGGCCTGGCGTACGAGCGCCTCGTGCGCGGCAACTTCGTGCACTTCGGGACGGTGCTCCTGCGGCGCGTCGCGTGGGAGCGCGCCGGCCCGCTCGACGAGTCCCTGCGCTACGGCTGCGAGTACGACCACCTGCTGCGCGTGGCGCGGCTCGGGTTCTTCGCCTACATCGACGCGCCCATGCTGCGCTACCGCCGCGGCCCGTCGCAGCTCTCCCACGACTCGAGCCATGGCCGCATGCCGCTCGACACCGTGGCGGTGCTGGACAAGCTCAAGCGCGACGATCCGCCGCTCGCCCGGCGCCACGCGCGCGCCTTCCGCGAGCGCTACGCGCACGCCTTCCTCGAGTCCTCCGAGATGACCATCGCCTCGGACCGCGCGCGCGCCGCGGCGTTTCTCGCGCGCAGCCTGCCCTTCGGTCCACCGCCTCGCGACGTCTCCCGCATCGCCGCCAAGATCATGCTGCCCGCTTCGTTCGTCTCGCTGCTCAAGAAAGCGCTCGTGCGCGGCGGTCCCGCCGTGACCGGCCGATAAACACATAAATGAACCCACACACGGATCCCTGCCATGAAAATCATCCAGTCCATCGCGCGGGCTCGAAGGCCCGCGATCGTGGCGCTGGTCACGCTCGCCGGCGTGATCCTGCTCGCCCTCTTCGGCGTGATCGACCCGGAGTTGGGCCTCGGCCTCTTCGGGGCCGTGACGCACAAGACCACCGTCTCCATCGTGATGCCGGCCTACAACTCGGAGGGCACGGTCGTCGCGGCCGTCGACAGCTGCCGCGCCCAGAGCCATCGCGATTGCGAGGTGATCGTGGTCGATGACGGATCCACCGACGGCACGTGGGACCGCATCTCGCGGCTGCCCGGCGTGAAGGCCATCCGCAAGCCCAACGGCGGAGTCGCCTCCGCGCGCAACGCCGCGATGCGCCACGCGAGCGGCGACTTCATCGCCTGGATGGACGCGGACGACCTGATGCATCCGCAGCGCATCGCCCTCGAGCTCGACGTGCTGCGCGCCCATCCGCGCGCGGTGCTGGCCTCCACGGACTTCAGCGCGTTCCACGACGACGAGCCGGACTTCGACGCGTCGCACATCGCGGCCTACTACCGTGCCGTGCGCCTGGCGCAAACCGTGGACTCCCTGTACGACGAGGAGTCCGCGCCCGTCGAGCTCGACGGCACGCCGCGCCGGGTGCTCCTGGGCCATGCGTACGAGCGCCTGGTCCACGGCAACTTCGTCCATCCGCCGACGATCCTCCTGCGGCGCGGCGCTTGGGAGCGGGCCGGCACGTTCGACGAGTCGCTGCGCTACGGCTCCGAGTACGACCACCTGCTGCGACTGGCGCGGCTGGGCGACTTCGCCTACATCGACGCACCGCTGCTGCGCTACCGGCGCGGGCCGTCGCAGCTCTCGCACAACGCGAGCCACGGCCGCATGCCGCTCGATACCGTCGCCGTGCTGGACAAGCTCAAGCGCGACGATCCGCCGCTCGCCCGGAGGCACGCGCGCGCCTTCCGCGAGCGCTACGCGCGCGCCTTCGTGGAGTCGTCCGAGGCGAGCATCGCTTCGGGACGCCCGCGGGCGGCCGCCCTCCTCGCCCGCAGCCTGTGCTATGGCCCGCGGCCGCGCGAGGTGTCCCGCGTCGCCGCGAAGATCATGCTGCCCGCTGCGTTCGTCTCCCTGATCAAGAAAGCGCTGGTGCGCGGCAGCCCTGCCGCGACGCGCAGTTAGACCCCCCGGAGCCCCCACCATGAACGTGATCCGCCTCCTCGCCTGCCTCGCCGTCCTGACGCTCGCCGCGTGCGCCTCGCACCCGCCCGCGCCCGCGCACGCCGCCTCCGCCGACTATCACTACCGCATCGGCCCGGGCGACATGGTGCAGATCGTCGTGTTCCGCAACCCGGAGCTCTCGATGATTGTGCCGGTGCGGCCCGACGGCCGCATCGCGGCACCGCTGGTCGAGGACCTGCCCGCCATGGGCAAGGACCCGACCACGCTCGCGCGCGACATCGAGAAGGCGCTCGCCAAGTACATCCGCGAGCCGGTGGTGAGCGTCGTGGTGAACGGCTTCGTCGGCCCCTACAGCGAGCAGATCCGCGTGGTGGGCGAGGCGGCGCACCCGCAGGTGCTGCCGTACAAGCAGGACATGACGCTCCTCGACGTGATGATCGCGGTCGGCGGCACGACGGACTTCGCCGACGGCAACGCCGCCACGATCCTGCGCACGTCGCAAGGCAACGCCCAGTACTCCGTGCGCATCCGCGACCTCCTCAAGCGCGGCGACGTGACCGCCAACGTCGACGTGCTGCCGGGCGACGTGGTGATCATTCCGCAAAGCTGGTTCTAGGAAGGCTCCATGAACGAAGCCGTCAGGAAGGCCACGATCGTCAGTGCCGGCATGTGGCGCTTCCGCTACCTCGGCCTCGCGGTCGCGTGGGGAGTCGGCGCGCTCGCGCTCGTCGTCCTCCTCGCGATCCCCTCGCGCTACGAGGCTTCGGCGCGCATCTTCGTGAACACCGACTCGATCCTCAAGCCGCTCATGACGGGTCTCACGGTGCAGCCGAACGAGGACCAGCGCATCCAGATGCTGAGCCACGTCGTGATCAGCCGCCCGAACGTGGAGCGCCTGGTGGCGCAGGTCGGCCTGGACGCGAGCGCGAAGGACCACGACGAGCGCGAGCGCGTGATCGACTCGGTCACCAAGTCCCTCGAGTTCAAGGGCGGCGGACGCGACAGCATCTACACGCTGAGCTTCCGCGACGTCGATGCCGCGCGCGCGAAGCAGGTGATCGCGCTCCTGGCGCAGCTCTTCATCGACTCCAGCCGCGGGGGCAAGAGCGAGGATACGGAGACCGCCAAGCGCTTCATCGACGAGCAGGTCGCCAACTACGACCACAAGCTGCAGGAGGCCGAGAACCGGCTGAAGGAGTTCCGCCTGCGCTACCTCGGCGTCTCGCCCGGCGACGGGCACGACTATTTCCAGCGCATGTCCGAGGCCTCGCGCCAGCTCGAGCAGGCGCGCCTCGAGCTGCGCGAGGCGGAGCGCTCGCGCGACGCGTACCGCCGGCAGCTCGCGGCGGACGAGTCGGTCCCGACGCTGCCCGGGGGGCAGCAGGCCAACACGATGCTCGCCGACATCGACGCCCGCCTCGACGCCATGCGCCGCAACCTCGACACGCTGCTGCAGAAGGATACGGAGAACCATCCCGACGTGGTGGGGGCCAAGATGGTGATCCGCGACCTCGAGGAGCAGCGGCGCAAGGTCGTGGCCTCCCTCCCGAAGCGCGCCCCGGGGCCCGACCCGGCCGCGACGAGCTCCACGGGCCTGCGCGCCTCCGAGCAGCTCAAGGTCTCGCTCGCGCAGACCGAGGCCTCCGTCGCGGCGCTCTCGATGCGCGTGGCCGAGTACAACGAGCGCTACGAGAAGCTCAAGGCCTCGGCGGCGCTGGTGCCGCAGCTCGAGGCCGAGTACGCGCAGTTGAACCGCGACTACGACGTCAACAAGAAGAACTACGAGAGCCTGGTCACGCGCCGCGAGTCCGCGAGCATGTCCGGCGAGATGCAGACGGTCGCGGGCGTGAACGATTTCCGCATGGTCGACCCGCCGCGGGTCACACCCCTTCCGGTGTCGCCCAAGCGGCACGTCCTGCTTCCCCTGGCGCTGATCTTCGCGCTCGCCTGCGGCTTCGGCGCCATGTACCTGGCGCAGGAGTGGAGGCCCGCGTTCCACGACGCCCACGGCCTGCGCGAGGCGACCGGCCTGCCGGTGGTCGGCACCGTCACCGCGCTCGAAAGCGAGGGCACGCGGCGCGAATTCCGCCATTCGGTCTACCGCGCCGGCGCCGCGATGAGCGCGCTGGTCGTGGTCTACGCCGTGGCCCTCGTGGCCGTCCAGCTGGTCACGGCACAGCATGTCTAGGAGCGAGCGATGGGATTGATCGAGCAGGCCGCGGTTCGGCTGGAGCAACTCAGGAAGGCGGGGATCGAGCCGCCGGAGCCCGCGGCGCCGCGGCGCCCCAGCGTGGTCGCACGCCCGGCGCCGGAGGGGCCCGAGCAGAGCCAGCAGCGCGCGCCGCAGCCGCCGCCGCGGCCGCCGGCGAAGGACACCCGGCCCGTCCTGCGCATCGACCTCGCACGCCTGGGGGCGACCGGCTTCATCACTCCGGAGGTGCCGCAGTCCCGCGTGGCCGCGGAGTTCCGCATGATCAAGCGCACGCTGCTCGCGAACGCGGCGCCGGACCGCTCGCCGCTGCTGCCGCACGGCAACCTCATCATGGTCACGAGCTCCGTTCCGGGCGAGGGCAAGACCTTCGCCGCCGTGAACCTCGCGATGAGCATCGCCATGGAGCTCGACCACAAGGTCCTGCTGGTCGACGCGGACGTGGCGCGTCCCTCGGTGCCCGGACTGCTGGGCGTCGCCGCCGGCGCCGGCCTGCTCGACAAGCTGATGCACCCCGAGCTCGACGTCGTGCAGCTCTCGAGCCCGACCAACGTGGACAAGCTCGAGTTCATGACGAGCGGCCGTCCCCATCCGCGCGCGAACGAGATGCTGTCGAGCGACGCGATGTCGGCGCTCGTGCACGAGCTGGGATCGCGCTATCCCGAGCGCATCGTGGTGTTCGACTCGCCGCCGCTGCTCTACACCACGGAGGCCGCGGCGCTCGCCCGCCACATGGGACAGGTGGTCTTCGTGGTGAGCGCGGGCTCGACGCCGGTGGGCGACGTGAAGCGCGCGCTGCCGATGATCGAGGACTGCTCGGTGCGGCTGATGCTGCTGAACAAGCTGAGCCCGCGCGGCCGCGGCATGCACGGCTATGGCTACGGCTACGGCTACGGGCAGGACGGATGAAGCGGCGCGGCACCGGCGTGACGGTCGTGCTCGCCGGGCTCCTGCTCGGGGCACAGGCGTGCCCGGCCGTGGAGATCGTGCCCATGCTCGGCATCGGCACGACGTGGTCCGACAACCCGCCGCTGCAGCCCGACGCGGCGTCGCGCCCGGGGTGGATCAACGAGCTGGTTCCCGGCGTGCGCGCGCAGGGCCACGGTTCCTTGCTCGACTTCTTCGTGGACGCGCATTGGCACGTGCTGCGCTACACCAGCGCCTCGTATCGCAACAGCACCCAGGGCGACGTCGATGCCCGCGCCACGCTCTCGTCGCCGAACCGCATCGCGTTCCTCGACGGCAACGTGCAGGTCTCGCAGCAGAGCCTGAGCCCGTTCGGGCCGACGTCCACGCCGGACCGGCCCAACGGCAGCGGCAATCGCGTGGAAACGCGGCTCGCGCAGGCCGCGCCGTACGTGCGCGGCTACCTCGGCGATGCCGCGTCCTACCAGGCCAAGGTCATCGCCTCCGCCCTGCGCACGGATGCCGACGGCGTGCCGCCGGTGAATTCGGTCGAGGTCGACCTGCGCGTGCGCAACCCGTCGCCTTCCACGCGGCTGGGCTGGATCCTCGAGGGGCGCGCCTGGGATGTGCGGCCCCAAGGCGAGCCGTCGGCGCGCGACGAGCGGCTGCGCGCGAGCTTCCTCGCCGAAGTCGCCTACCACGTGCGCGTGAGCGCCATCGTCGGGCACGACACCACCGATTTCCTCTCGCTCACGGGCGAGCGCGAATCGGGCACCAGCCGCGGCGTGGGCCTCGACTGGAACCCGGGTCCGCGCACGCAGCTCGCGGCGGTGTGGGAGCGGCGCTTCTATGGCGACTTCCACGACGTGCAATTCCAGTGGCGCTCGCCCAAGACCGCGTGGCGCGTCGCCAGCCTGCGCGACCTGACCGTGCTGCCCAACGTGCTCGCGAACGGCGCCTCGAGCGCCACGCTGCAGCTCATGACCGACCTGCTCACGTCGGCGATTCCCGACCGGCTGCAGCGCGAGGCGGCCGCGCGCGGCCAGCTCGAGCAGGCGGCGATCGGGGGCGCGGCGCCGCTCTCCAGCGGCTACATCACCTCGCGCCCCCTCGAGTACCAGGAGGACGAGATCGCGGCCGCGCTGCTCGGCATCCGCGACACGGTGACGTTTCGCGCCGATCGCCGGCGCCAGCGCGTGCGCGGACCGGCTCTCTTCCCGACGCCCGTGAGCCTGGGCGAGGAGAACCTGCGCCAGGTCCGTTACTCGGTGCAATGGGCGCATCGCCTGACGCCGCTCACGACCTTCACCCTCGAGGCCGCGCGCCTGGACAACAAGTCGCTGGACATCTCGCAGCTCACCTCGCTCGAGCGCCAGGCGACCGCCTCGGTGCGCAGCACGCTGGGTCCCCACGCGATCCTGTCCCTCGGGTTGCGGCGGCTGCTCTTCACCGGGAGCACCACGTTCGGCTCCTTTTCCGAGAATGCGATCTTCGGGATGATCACCATCCAACTCTGACCATGTACGAAAAATTCTACGGACTCACCGGGAAGCCCTTCCAGCTCAATCCCGATCCCCGCTTCTACTTCAACAGCAGCCAGCACCGGCGCGCGATGGCGTTCGTCGAGTACGGCCTGCACCAGAGCGAGGGATTCATCGTCGTCACGGGCGAGATCGGCGCGGGCAAGACCACCGTCGTGCGCAGCCTGCTCAACAACCTCGATTCCGACCGCGTGGTGGCCGCCAACATCGTCACCACGCAGGTGGATGCCGACGACCTGCTGCGGCTCGTCGGCGCGGCATTCGGCGTGAGGACGCGCGAGGCGACCGACAAGGCGAACCTGCTCATGTCGATCGAGGCGGTGCTCGCGAGCCATGCGCGCGACGGCAAGCGTTGCGTGCTCATCGTGGACGAGGCGCAGAACCTCACGAATCGCGCGGTCGAGGAGCTGCGCATGCTCTCCAACTTCCAGCTCGGCACCGATGCGCTGCTGCAGAGCTTCCTCGTGGGCCAGCCCGAGTTCCGCCAGATGCTGCAGGGCGCCGACATGAGCCAGATGCGCCAGCGCGTGATCGCCGCATGCCACATCGGCCCCATGGACCTGGACGAGACGCGGGCCTACGTCGAGCACCGGCTGCGCCTCGCGGGCTGGACCAATTGCCCGACCATTACCGCCGGCGCCTTCGTGGCGGCGCACGAGGCGACCTGCGGCGTGCCGCGGCGCATCAACCTGCTCTTCGACCGCGCGCTCCTCGCCGGCTTCATCGGCGAGCGGCGCGTGATCTCGGAGGACAACGTGCGCGAGGTCGCTGCCGAGATCTTCTACGAGACCGCGCCGGCGGACGCGCCGCGGCGGCGCGCGAGCGATCGCGGGGCGGCCGCACCGGGCGCCACGGGGACCCGGGCCGGCGTCGTCGACATCGGGTCCCGCGCGCGCGCGCCGCGCCGCACCGAGGAAGCCGCGCTCGATCCGGACGCGGAGGCTACGCTGCGCCACCTGGAAGCGGACGTGCGCGGGCTGCAGGAGTCGATCGCCCGCGTCGAGCGCGGCAACCAGGCGACGTTGAGCCTCTTCAAGCGTTTCGTCGACTGGATGCGCGCGCAGGAAGAAACGGCCCGGGTCCGGTGACGATGCCCTCCCCCGCCGCTCCCCGCCGGGGCGCGCCGTTCCTGTGGCGCCTGGTGGTGCATTCGTCGCACTACACGGCCGGCAGCCTGCTCGTCACACTCGCGAGCCTCATCTCCTTTCCCATCCTCACCCATGCGTTCTCGGTGGCCGAGTACGGGACGCTCAACCTGATCGGCTCGCTGCTGCTGCTCTGGACCGGCCTCGGCAAGCTCGGCGTGCAGCAATCGATCGCGCGCTTCCACGCCGAGACCCTCGCGGCGCGGCGGCCGCTCTCCGAATCGAAGTTCGTGGGCACCGTGCTCATCGGCATGGGCGCCACGGGACTCGCGGCGACCGCGGGCTGGATCCTCATGGCGTGGTTCGTCCCGGTGGCCTGGTGGCACGACACGCGGGTCGCTACGCTGCTCATGCCGCTCTCGGGCCTGGTCCTCGTGCGCGTCGCCGACAGCGCCATCTCGAACGTGCTGCGCGCGCAGCAACGCAGCGTCCTGCTGAACGCGTACCTCGTCGTGCGCAAGTACCTCACGCTGGGCCTGGTCCTGCTCCTCATCTTCACGGTCGCGCCGGGCCTGGACGGCTTCTATGCGGCGACGTACATCGTCGAGGCGACGAGCGTCGTCGCGCTGTCCATCTACCTGCTGCGCCGGCACCCGTCGACGGACGGCCGCTTCTCGGCGGGCACCTTCCGCGACATGGTGGTCTTCGGCGCCCCCATGATCGCCTTCGAGATCGCGGGCATCGTGCTGAACCTGGGCGACCGCTACGTGCTGCAGTCGCTGCTGGGACCCGAGGCGGTGGGACTCTACTCGGCGGCGTACAACTTCTCCGACTACGTGCGCGTCGTGCTCTTCACCTCCATCGCGCAGGCGCTCACACCGATCTATGCGCGGCTCTACGAGGAGCACGGGCGCGAGCCGACGGCCCGCTTCGTCGAGCGCTCGCTGCGCATGTACCTCATGCTCAGCGCGGCGGTCCTGGCGGGCATGACGGCGGTGGGCGGCGACATCCTCACGCTGCTCGCGAGCGACCGGTACAGCACCTCGCGCGCCGTGATCCCCCTGGTCGTGGCCGCGTTGTGCATCGACGGCGGCGCGCCCTTCTTCAGCGCGGGCATGTACCTGCAGAAGCGCAACCATCTCATCGTGCCGTTCGTGGTCATCGCGGCCATCGGCAACATCGCGCTCAACCTCGTGCTCGTGCCGCGCATGGGCATCCTCGGGTCGGCCGCCGCGACGCTCGCGAGCTACGTCTTCCTCACCGCGGCCGCCTGGCGCATCGGCGGGCGCTTCCTGCCCCTGCGCTTCCCGTTCGCCGACCTGCTCAAGTTCGCGGTCCTCGCCGTCGCGATGTACGGCATCGTGATGCAGGTCTCGCTCGGGTCGCGCTGGCTCGACGTGGGCGCGAAGATCGTGGTCGGCGTGGTCGCATACGGGCTGCTCGTGCTGGCCTTCGACCGTCCCGCCCGCGAGCTCGCGATGCGCGCGGCCGCCGGCGCCTGGAGCGCATGGAAATCGCGCGGGCTCGCGCCTGGCGCGCAGGAGCCGACGGCATGAAGGCGGCCCTCAAGCGGTTCCTCGCCTCGCGTGCCGGCTGGAGGCTCTGCGCGCCGCTGCGTCCGCGCGGGGTCTACGTGCTGATGTACCACCGCATCAGCGCGCCGGGCGATTTCTTCGGCGGCGTCTCGGTGGACAATTTCCGCCGCCAGATGGAGTGGCTGCGCGACCATTGCACGCCCGTGTGGCCGGAAGACGTCCTGCGCGCGACGCAGTACGCGCGGCGCGGCAAGCCCCCGGTGGTCGTCACCTTCGACGACGGCTATCGCGACTTCCGCACGCGCGCATGGCCCATCCTGCAGGAGCTGGGCATCCCGGCCGCGGTCTTCCTCGCGACGCAGTTCATGGATCGCGGCGGCCTGCTCTGGACCGAGCAGCTCGAATGGGCCGTGCGGAGCTCGAAGGCGACGGAGGTCGTGCCGCCGTGGCAGCCCGACGCCGCCGTCCTGCTCGAGACGGAAGCGGAGCGGCGCGCCTTCGTGCGCGCGGCCAAGGAGCGGCTCAAGGACGCCGAGGACGACGACCGCCGGCGCTGGCTCGAGTCGCTGCTCGACCGCCTCTGCGCGGCCGATCCGGAGTCGGTTCTCGGCCGGCAGATGCTCTCGTGGGAGGACGTCCGCGCCTGCACGGAGAACACGTGCTTCGGCGGCCACAGCCACACCCACCCGATCCTGTCCCGCGTGAAGGATGGCGGCCTCGACCACGAGATCCGCACGTGCCGCGATCGCATCGAGGGCGAGACCGGCCGCTATCCGAAGACGTTCGCCTATCCCAACGGACGCGCCTCGGATTTCGATGGGCGCACCCGCGCGACCCTCGCGAAGCACGGCTTCGGCCTCTCGTTCAGCACGATCGAGGGCGTGAACCGCCCCGAGACCGATCGCCTCGCCCTGCGCCGCCTGCACAACTGGGACTCGGGAGCGGGCGAGCTCGCCGCCCTCATGGCGCGCACGCGATGAGCGCGATCACGGTGCTCATGTATCACACGGTCGCCGACAGCGTCGACGCACGCTCCGGCGCCGATCCGCACTACGCCGTGACGCGCCATCGCTTCCTGCAGCACGTCCGGTGCATCGGCGCGCGCGGCATGAAGCCGGCGAGCGTGCGCTCGATCCTCGATGCACCGGATGCCAGCGCACGCGTCGCGCTCACCTTCGACGACGGCCACGAATCCAATGCTCGCGCGGCCGAGTGGATCGCCCTCGCGGGAGGCAGCGCCGACTTCTTCGTGAATCCCTCGAACGTCGGCCGCCCGGGCTTCCTCGACTGGCCCACCCTTCGCGCGATGGCGCAGGCCGGACACTCGATCCAGTCGCACGGCGACACCCATCGCTACCTCGATGGGCTCGCGGAAGGCGAGGTGCGCGCGGAGCTGCGCGACTCGAAGGCCCGCATCGAGGACGGGGTCGGCGCGCCGGTCACCCTCTTCGCGCCGCCCGGCGGCCGGCTCGCACCGCGCATCACCGAGATCGCGCGCGAGGCGGGCTACACGGCCCTCTGCTGCTCCCGCGACGGTCTGTGGGATGCCGCAGGGCCGCCCTGGCGCATCCCGCGCCTCGCGGTCACGGCCGGCGTCGAGCTCGCCCGCTTCCAGCGCTGGATCGACCAGGACGAATGGGAGCTCGCGCGCATGCGCACGCGCCACGCCGTGCTGGCGACGGCCAAGCGCCTCCTCGGCAACCACCGCTACGACGAATTGCGCCGCGCGCTGCTCGCCCCCGCGCAGCCGCCGCATCCCCATTGAAGGCAAGGAACCCCATGCGCGTGCTCTACGTGGTCTCCCTTTTCCCGTGCTGGTCGGAGACGTTCATCGTCCGCGAGATCGCGGAGATGATGCGCTCGGGCGCCGACGTGCGCATCCTCTCGCTGCGCGCGCCGAGCGAGCCGCTGGTGCAGTCCGACGCCGCCGCGTTGCTGGAGCAGACCGTGTATCCGCCGCGCGGGATCGGCACCGCCCTCGGCGCCCTGGGCGCGCTCCTGGTCTCGCCCCTCGAGGAGGTCGCCGACCTGGCGCGCATCGTCGCCGGCCTCTGGCGCCATCCGGAAGCGCTCGCCAAGAGCGTCGTCGCCTGGGCCCGCACCCTCGCGACGCTGCCCGATGTGCGCGCGTGGGCGCCGGACCACATCCATGCGCACTTCGCGACCTATCCGTCGACCGCCGCGCTGCTGCTCTCGCGCCGGCTGGGCGTGCCCTTCAGCTTCACCGCCCACGCGCACGACATCTTCCTCGAGGACCACCTGCTCGCTTGGAAGGTCGAGGAGAGCGCCTTCTGCGTCGCCATCTCCGAGTTCAACCGGCGCTTCGTGGGCGAGCGCCTGGGCGCGCCCGCGGCGGCGCGCATGCGCATCGTCCACTGCGGCATCAGCCCGTCGCTCTTCCCCTTCGAGGCGGAAGGGCGCGACCCGCGGCGCATCCTCGCGGTGGGCCGGCTCGACGCGATCAAGGGCTTCCCGCACCTCGTGGACGCGTGCGCGGTGCTGCGCGAGCGCGGCATCGACTTCACGTGCGACATCGTGGGCAGCGGGCCGCTCGGCGGCGAGCTGCGCGAGCGCATCGCGTCCCACGGGCTCGCGAGCCAGGTGCGCATGCTGGGCGTGCGGCCGCAGGAGGACGTGCGCCAGATGATGCGCCACGCCGGTGTCTTCGCGCTGCCGTCGGTCGTGACCGAGCGCGGCGACCGCGACGGCATTCCGGTGGCGCTCATGGAGGCGATGGCCTGCGGCGTGCCGGTCGTCTCCACCACCGTCTCCGGCATCCCGGAGCTCGTGCGCGACGGCGAGACCGGGCTCCTCGCGCCGCCCGGCGATGCCGTGGGCCTCGCCGACTGCCTGCAGCGGCTGCTGCGCGACCCGGTTTATGGCGCGAAGCTCGCGAAGCGGGCGCGCGGCGCCGTCGAGCGCGATTTCGACATCCGCCACGAGGCGGCCAAGCTGCGAAGGGCGATGGAACGTGCCGCCGCGTGAGCCCCTGCGCCTGCTCCTGCTCACCGACGAGCTCGAGGTCGGCGGCACGCAGCGCCAGATCGTGCACCTGGCGCGCGGCCTAGACCGCCAGCGCTTCGCGCCGACCGTCGCCTTCTTCCGCAATCGCTCGTTCCTCGCCGACCAGCTCGACGCGGCCGGCGTGCCGGTGGCGCACGTGCCGAAGACGCGGCGCATCGAGCCTCGCTTCGTGCGCGACCTGGTGCGGCTGCTGCGCACGGGCCGCTTCGACGTGATGCACTGCTTCGCGTTCACCGCCGAGCTCTGGGGCGCCGTCGGCCACGCCTGCCTCGCCTCGCGCCAGCGGCCGGCGCTCATCACGTCGGTGCGCAACAAGTACGACTGGTACTCGCGCACGCAATGGCGCCTCAAGCGCTGGACGGCGCTGCGCTCGGCGCGCGTCATCGCCAACTCGCGCATGGGCGGCGAGTACGCGCGGACCCGCATGAAGCTGCCCGGCGGCGCGGTGGACGTGGTCTACAACGGCGTGGCGGAGATGCCGGCGGCTGCCGCGCGTGCGGCCACCGGTCCCCTCGAGCTGCTCTTCGCCGGGCGCCTCGTCGAGCAGAAGAACGTGCCCGTGCTGCTGCGCGCCATGCGCCGCCTGCCCGCGCTGGGCGTGGACGCGCGCCTTCGCATCGCGGGCGGCGGCCCGTTGCGCGGGCACCTGCAGGGAATGATCGATTCGCTCGAACTCGGCGAGCGCGTGCAGATGCTGGGTGAGCGCGACGACATCCCCGGCCTCATGGCGAGCGCGGACGCGGTCGTGCTGCCGTCGTTGCGCGAGGGACTCTCGAACGTGATCCTCGAGGCGATGATGACGGGCCGTCCCGTGGTCGCATCCGACGTGGGCGGCAACGGCGAGCTGGTCGAGCCCGGCGTGACCGGCTCGCTCTTCGCGAGCGACGACGACGCGGGGCTCGCCGCGGCGATCGCCGCGCTGGCCGCCGACGCACCGCTGCGCATGCGCATGGGACGCACGGCGCGCGCACGGGCCCTCGAACGCTACTCGATCGACGCGATGGTGCACGCCATGGAGAACCACTACCTGCGCTGCGCGGAGCCGGCATGGACCGCGTGAACCTGGATACCGCCGTGGGCGATTTTCTCCTCGTCGTCATGCGCGACCCGGCCCGGCCGCTGCCGCCCGCCCCCGGGCGTGGGGCGTGGCGCGTGGAGTGCGGGCTCCCCCGGGACGTGCAGGTGGCTCCCGGCATCCGCCTCTCGCTGAACGGCGACGCGTGGTGGGAAGCCGATGGCGTCCAGGGCGGCATGGCGCTCGTGCGGGCCCCCGAGAAGGGCGGCGCACCGGGGGTGCGCGAGAAGAATGCGCGGGAGGCGCTGCGGGATTTCATCGCCGGGAGGGCCCCGGCGCAGGCCCTGCGCGGGCGCTACCTGCTCGTCGCGTGGGATACGGCGGCCCGCACGGTGCGCGCGACCACCGACGGCTTCCGCACGTATCCGCTGCATTACCACGCGACGGCGGAGCGCCTGGTGTGCTCGACGGACCTGGGCCTGCTGCTTTCATCGCTCGGGTCGCGCCCGGAGATCGACCCCGCCGCGCTCTATCACTACCTCAACTTCGCCTTCGTGCCCTCGCCCTTCTCGCCGGTGAGGGGCGTGGCCAAGCTCGGACCCGACGCGGAGCTGCACTGGCCGCCGGGCCGCGTCGCCGCGGGACCGTGCTCGCCGCGCTACACCGGGGACTTGGGGGGAAGCGAGTCCGCGCGGGCGCAGGCGCTGCGCGAGCGGATGATCGCGAGCGTGGTGGACTACCTGCCCGCGAGCGACACGGAATGGGGCACGTATCTCAGCGGCGGCACCGACAGCTCGAGCATCGCGGGCATCCTCTCGAAATTCGCCACGAAGGCGCCCTTCGACACGTTCTCCATCGGGTTCGGCGAGCAGGAGTTCGACGAGCGCGAGTACGCGCTCCTCGCCGCGCACGCCTACGGGCTCGCGAACCACACGCGCGACGTGAGCGAGAAGGACGCGCTCGCGGCGATCCCGGACCTCGTTCGCGCGTTCGACGAGCCGTTCGGCAACCCGTCGGCGATCGGCTCCTACTACTGTGCGCGGCTCGCCCGCGCCTCGGGCAAGCGGGTCCTCATCGCGGGCGACGGCGGCGACGAGATCTTCGGCGGCAACGAGCGCTACGCGAAGGACCAGGTCTTCGGGTGGTACCACCGCGCGCCGCGCGCGGTGCACGCGCTGGGACGCGGAATCTCGGCGGCGCTGGCACCCTTCGGCGGCCTGCACCTGGCGAATCGCCTGCGCAGGATGGAAGCGCGCGGACGCATGCCGAATCCCGACCGCTTCTACGCCGACACGTCCTTCGCCTCGGACCACTTCGAGGCGCTGCTCGAGCCCGGCTTCCGCGACGCCGTCTCGCGCGATGCCTCGCTCGAGCTCGCGCGCGAGCTCTACCGGCTGCCCGAGGGCGGCGGCGACCTCGACCGCATCCTGTACGTGGACCTGCGGCTCACCATCGCGGACAGCGACCTGGTCAAGGTGAACCGCACCGCGCGGCTGGCGGGCATCGAGGCGGTCTTTCCCTATCTCGACCGGCCGCTGGTGGAGTTCACCGGGCGCCTGCCCGAACGCGACAAGGTGCGCGGCCTCGAGAAGCGCTGGCTCTTCAAGCGCGCCATGGCGGGGATCCTGCCCGAGCGCATCCTGCGCAAGAAGAAGAAGGGCTTCGGCATGCCCGTGTCGGTGTGGCTGCGGGGCGACGGCGGCATGCGCGAGCTGGTGCGCGATACCGTGCTCTCCCAGCGCGCGCTCGGACGCGGCTACGTGCGGCCCGCCTTCGTGCGCGAGCTCCTCGATCGCCACGAGAAGGGCGCGTGGGACTACTCGAGCGAGATCTACCGGCTGCTGATGCTCGAGCTCTGGCATGGCGAGTTCATCGATGGCCCCTGACGTCGTCCGGCGCGTCGAGGCGTGGCACGGCGAGCCCGTGCTGCCGGACTGGTGGGGGCCGCTCTTCGCATCCGTGCCGGACGCGGCGATCTTCCTCTCGCCGTGGTGGATGCAATCGTGGCTCGAGACCTATGGCGCGCGCTTCCGCGGCGACTGGGTGCGCTGGGAGCATGAAGGCCGGGTGATCGCCGGCGTGCTCGTCGTTCGCGGCATCGTGCGCAAGGCGCTGCTGCCGCTGAGGTGCATCTACCTGAACGCCACCGCCGAGGACTCCGAGCGCCCGCCGCTCCTCGAGTACAACGACATCCTCACCCTGCCCCCGCACCGTGCCGCGGTCGCCGCGGACTTCGCCGATCTCATCGCGGCGCGAGGCTGGGAGTGCCTGGTGCTCGCGGGCTACGCGAAGGGCTCGGTGCTCGACGACGGCACGCGCGCCCTGCCCGCGGCCTTCGCGCGCCGCGACGAGCGGCCGGCCCCTTACCTCGACCTCGCGCTCCTCGGCGACGCGCCCTACGACAAGGTGCTCGGCGGCAACACCGGGAGCCAGGTGCGGCGCAGCGTGAAGCTCTACGAGCAGCGCTCCGGACCGCTCGTGCTGCAGCGCGCGAGCGGCGCCGCCGACGCCCTGTCCTTCCTCGAGCGCATGGCGCCACTGCACAACCGGCGCTGGGAGGCGAAGGGCATCCAGGGCTCGTTCGCCAACGCCCTGCGCGGCGACTTCCACCGCCGCATGGTGCCGCGCCTCGCCGCTGCCGGCACCCTCGATTTCCTGCGCGTCACCGCGGGCGACTTCGAGCTCGGCTACCTCTACAACTTCGTGCATCGCGGCAAGGCCTATTCATTCCAATCGGGCTTCGCCTTCGAGGAGGACGCGCGCTTCAAGCCCGGGCTCGTCTGCCATCGCATGGCGGTCGAGGAATACCGCCGGCAAGGCCTGCGCGAGTACGACTTCCTCGCGGGGGACGCGCGCTACAAGCGGTCGCTCGCGAACGCCGAGCGCAGCCTCTGGTGGTCCACGCTCTACCGCGACCGCGCCTGGCTGCGCGCGCTCGCATGGGCCTGGCAGGCGCGCGGCCGCCTCGCGCGGGCGCGGGCTTCCGGGAGGCCGGCGTGAGCGCCTGGGTCGCCGTCTTCGCGCTGTCGCTCGGCGCGCTCGCTTATACCTTCGCGGGCTATCCGCTGTTGTTGTGGCTGCGCGCGCGGCTGCGCCCGCGGCCCGTGCACAAGGCGCGCTTCGAGCCGCCTGTCGTCATCGTCATCGCGATGCACGACGGCGCACGCGACGTGGTGCGCAAGGTGCAGTCGTGCCTCGCCCAGGACTATCCGCCGGACCGGCTGCGGGTCGTGGTCGCCTCCGACGGCTCGAGCGACGGCAGCGATGCGCTCGTGGCGGCGCTGGGCGACCCGCGGGTGCGCCTGCTCCGCTTCGAGGCGCGGCGCGGCAAGGCCGCCTGCCTCGTGGACGCCGTCGGCGCGACGAGCGAGCCCTTCATCGTGTTCACCGACGTGCGCCAGGCGCTGGACCCCCTCGCGGTACGCCGCCTCATGGAGAACATGGCCGATCCGGCGGTCGCCGCGGTGAGCGGAAAGCTCGTGACCCGCGTGGAGGGCGCGTGCGGGTTCGCGCAGGGCATCGATGCGTACCTGCGCTTCGAGCAGGCGCTGCGCCGCCTCGAGAGCCGGGGCGGCTCGCTGGTCGGCGTGACGGGCGCGCTCTACGCGCTGCGGCGCGAGCGCTTCCAACCCATCCCGGCGAGCACCGTGCTGGACGACATGCTGATCCCGCTCAACGCCGCGCGCCTGGGGCAGCGCATCGTCTTCGAGGAGGGCGCCATCGCCTACGAGCCGCTCGCCGCCGACCCGGCGCGCGAGCGCTCGCGCAAGGTACGCACCCTCGCGGGCAATTTCCAGCTGTTGCGCGCGCACCCCTGGCTGCTCGTGCCGTGGCAGAACCCCGTGGCCTTCGAGCTCTTCTCGCACAAGGTGCTGCGGCTTGGCGGGCCGCTCTTCCTCGCCGCGGCGTTCGCCTCCAACCTCGTGCTCGCGCCGGCACACCCGGCGTTCGCGGCGCTGTTCGTCCTGCAAGCGGCGGCTTACGGGTGCGCCGCCTGCGCGAAGGCATTTCCCGCGACGACGCGCTGGAAAGCGGTGTCGCTCGCCGGCGCCTTCGTGTCGCTCAACCTGTACGTGCTTCTCGCCGCGCGCGAATTCCTGTCCAATGGCGACGTCCACCTGTGGCAGCCGTCGCCCGCTCCCGTCCGATCCCATGACTGATACCCGGCCCTGCGTCCTGCTGGTGCTCGAGGCGACCTTTCCCCGCGAAGGCGGGGGCGGCGCGGAAAGCCAGGTCTTCACCCTCGCACGCTGCCTCGCGGCGCGCGGGCTTCGCATCGTCGTCGTGGTGCCGCGCGTGGCCGAGGGCCCGCAGGCGTTGCGCGAGACGATCGAGCACTTCGAGGTCGTCCGCATCCCCTATCCGCGCACGCGCGTGCTGGGCGGCATCGTGCTGCTCGCCCGCCTCGCGGCGCTCCTCGTGGCATGGCGCGGCCGCTATTCGGCGATCCACGCCCACATCGCGCACAACATGGCCGCGACGAGCACCGTCGTGGGCCGCCTGCTGGGCAAGCCGGTGTTCGTGAAGATCACCGGCGTGCACGAGATCCACGGGGGAATCCTCGACCCGCGCCCACGGCTCTCGGTCCGGCTGCGGCGCTGGGCCCTGCGGCGCGCGACGCGCATGCAGGCCACGAGCACGCGCATCAGCAGGCTCCTCGTCGACCGCGGCTTCGGGCCCGCGCAGGTCGCCCTGCTGCCCAACGGCGTGGACACCGCGCGCTTCGCACGGCGCTCCCGGAATGCCGCGTTGCGGGGTGAGCTGTGCGGCGACGCCCCGCGGGTCGGCATCTTCGTGGGGCGCCTGTCTCCGGAAAAGGCGCTCTTTCTGCTGCTCGACGCCTGGGCCCGCGCCTTCGACCCGAGGGCGTGCCTGCTGCTGGTGGGCGAGGGCCCGTTGCGCGACGAGCTCGGCGCGCGCGCACGCGAGCTCGGCATCGCCTCGCAGGTGGTCTTCGCCGGCCACCGCGCCGACGTGGGCGACCTGCTCTCCACCGCGGACTTCGCGATCCTCCCCTCGCACGGCGAGGGCCTGTCGAACGCGCTCCTCGAATACATGGCGGCGGAGCTGCCGGTGGTCGGCAGCCGCGTGAGCGGCACCGAGGATTTCGTCGAGGCCGCGCACGGCTGGCTCTTCGAGCCCGGCGACGGCGCCGGCCTCGAGCGCGCGCTGCGGGCGGTTTCGGCGATGCCCGACGCGGACCTGCGGCGCATGGGGCTTGCGGCGCGCGATCGCGTCGAGTCGCTCGCCTCGCTCGACGCCGTCACCGGCCGGCTGCTCTCGCTTTACGGGCTCGAGCCGGCCGGGCCGCTCGCCGCCGCGCAGGCCGCGTAGGCGCCGGCCATGTGCGGCATCGCGGGCATCGCGTCGCTGGGCCCCGACCCGCTCCCGGCGCCCGGGATCACGGATGCGATGTGCCGGCTCATCGTGCACCGCGGCCCCGACGACCAGGGCGTCCGGGTCACGCGGCGCGCGCAGGTCGGCATGCGGCGGCTTTCGATCATCGACCTGGCGGGCGGCCACCAGCCCATCGCCAACGAGGATGGCTCGGTCTGGGTCGTCCTGAACGGGGAGATCTACAACTTCGCCGAGCTGCGCCGCGACCTCGTGGCACGGGGCCACCGCTTCGCGACGGCGAGCGACACCGAGTGCATCGTGCACGGGTACGAGGAATACGGCGAGGCCGTCTTCGCGCGGCTGCGCGGCATGTTCGCCATCGCCATCCTCGACGAGAAGCGCCAGCGCCTCGTCCTCGCGCGCGATCGCCTCGGCAAGAAGCCCCTCTACTACGGCCGCATCGGTGGCGCGCTCGCGTTCGCCTCGGAGCTCAAGTGCTTCTTCGCGGTTCCGGGCTTCACCCCGCGCGTGAGCGGGCAGGCGATCCGCGAGTACTTCTCGCTGGGCTACGTGCCGTGCCCGGGCACGATCTACGAGGACGTGGAGAAGCTGCCGCCGGCCCACTACCTCGTGCTGCAGGATGGCCACGTGTCGCTTCACCGCTACTGGGCGCTCGAGTATGGCCCCAAGTGGACCGACGACGACGCGACGCTGGCCGAGCGACTCATCGCGCATCTCGACGAGGCGGTGCGGCTGCGGCTGGTGAGCGACGTGCCCTTCGGCGCGTTCTTGAGCGGCGGCCTCGATTCGAGCGTCGTCGCGGCGCTCATGGCGCGGCACATGTCCTCGCCGGTGCAGGCATTCACGATCGGCTTTCGCGAGGCCGCCTACGACGAGCTGCCCGATGCCCGGCGCATCGCGCGCCACATCGGCGCGGAACACCACGAGCTCTTGGTGGAGGCCGACGCCGTGCGGATGCTCCACACGCTCGCATGGCACTGCGACGAGCCTTTCGCGGATTCCTCCGCGATTCCGACGTTCCTGGTCTCGCGCCTCGCCGCGGGGCGCGTCAAGATGGTGCTCTCCGGCGACGGCGGCGACGAGGCCTTCGCGGGCTACGAGCGCTATGGGCGCCAGCTGCGCCTGGAGGCGCTCGCGCGCGGCACGGCGGGCCTGGCGCCCGCGGCGCTGCGCGGTGCGGGGCGGCTCGTGCCGGGACACCTGGGCAACCGCCTGCGGCGCATGGGCGAGCGCATGGCGCTGCCGTGGCCCGACCGCTATCTCGCGAGCGTGGCGCTCTCCACGCCGCGCGACGCCGCATCGGTCCTCGCACCGCACCTCGCGCGGCGCGATCCGTTCGCACGCATCCGGGCGGGATTCGACCGCGCCGGCATGGCGCAGCCCGTCGAGGCGATGGTGGCGGGCGACGTCGGCACCTACCTCGTGGACGACGTGCTGGTCAAGGTCGACCGCATGACGATGGCGAACTCGCTCGAGGCGCGCGCGCCGCTGCTGGACCACGTGCTGCTCGAGTTCTGCGCGCGGCTTCCCTTCCGGCTGAAGCGCGAGGGCGCCGCATCGAAGGTCCTGCTGCGCCGGGTCGCGGCGAAGCTGCTGCCGCCCGAGGCGCTCGCCAAGCGCAAGCAGGGCTTCGGCATTCCGCTCGCCGAGTGGTTTCGCGGCGAGCTGCGCCCCGTCATGGAAGACCTGGTCGCGGACCGCGCCTTCCGGGAGCGCGGCGTCTTCGACGCGGGCGCCGTGCGCGCCTGCCTCGATGCACACGGCCGGGGCGTCGACGACCACGGCGAGCTGCTGTGGCTCGTGCTCACCCACGAGTCGTGGGCGCGCGCCTTCCTCGACCAGCCGGTCGCGCCAGCCGAACCCACGCGCACGGGTGGCGCGCGAGCGCCGCAGCCCACGGCGCCATGAGGTTCACCGACTTCATCTTCGCCGCGGCGCTCGTCTACCTGCCGTACAACGGGCACTACGAGCTCACCCTGCCGGTGAAGGGCGTGAACGGCGCGAACCTGGCCGTCGGCATCCTGCTGCTGATCATCCTCACCCGCCACGAGAAGGCGCCCGCGCCGACGCCCCTGCGCGGCCGCTTCTTCTTCTTTTTCTTCGCGGCACTCGTGCTGCCCTTCGCGCTCGGCCAGTTCTACGACTCGTCCACCTTCATGGACGACGTGACGTTCCTCGAGAACCAGCTCTTCTTCATCTCGCTCTATTTCGTCTTCTACCACGCGCCGCGCGACGAGCGCAGCATCCGCGTGATGTACGGCGCGCTGATCCTGACCCTCTTCCTCATCTCGCTGCAGGGCGTGCGCCAGGCGCTCGACTACGGCATCGCCAACTTCAATCCCAATCGCCGCGTCACCGGCCCCTTCGGGATCAACGTCTTCGCGGCCAACATGGCGGCGGGCTACTTCATCATCATGCTGCCCGTCGCGCTCACCACGGCGTTGCTCGCGCGCTCGCGCCCCCTGCTGCGCCTCGGCAGCGTGCTGTGCATCTTCCTCGGCGTCTTCGCGACGTTCTACACCTACTCGCGCCAGGCGTACGTCACCGTCGCCGCGCTCTTCACCTTCATCGGCGTGCGCCGCAGCATGATCGCGGTCGTGCTCCTGCTGGTCCTGGCATCGACGTACGAGGTATGGATGCCGGACACCGTGATGCAGCGCATCGAGATGACGGAGCACGCGGATGCCGGGGGCGAGGAGCAGCTGGACAACAGCACCGAGAGCCGGTTCCTGCTCTGGCAGGCGGCGATGGAGCTGCTCGCCGAGCATCCCGGCGGCATCGGCCTCAACCACTTCAAGCGCTCGATCGGCAGCCACCTGCCCCAGTACAAGGGGTTCGATGCGCACAACGGGTTCGTGCTCATCCTCACGGAGTGCGGCGTGCTCGGCCTCATCGCCTTCCTGTGGCTTCTCGCGGGTCTCTGGGGGCTCGCGCGCCAGGTGGGCAAGCTCCCCGGCGACACGTCGCGCCTCTACGGCGACGCGCTGGGCCTGGGCGTGCTCGGCGTGATCTGCGCGGACCTCTTCGGCAGCCGCATCAGCAACGGCGAGGTGATGGTCAGCTTCTGGGCCCTCGCCGGCCTCGTGGCGCGCCACTACGCCATGGCGCAGGCGCGCGCCCGCGAGGCGGCGAAGGAACCGGCGCAGGCGCCACGCCCGGCCGGTCCGCCCTCACTGGTGGTAGCGCAGGTTCACCACGTGGCTGGTGGAGCCCGACGGCAGTAACGTCGCGGCCGAGCTGCTGTTGAGCCCGTTCATGAGCCAGATGTCCACCTGGCCGTTGGTGTTGCTCCAGACCAGGTCCGCCTTGCCGTCGTTGTTCACATCGGCCACGGCGCCGATGGACCACCCGGTGGCGCCCACGAACTGCGTCTTCTTCGACACGGTCGCGATGCCGTTCATGAGCCACGTGCCGACCGAGCCGTCGCGCGAGAGCCACATCAGGTCGGCGTTGCCGTCGCCGTCCAGGTCGCCCACGTTGGTCACGGTCCACAGCGCATTCGCCCCCAACACCGGCGCATGCGTCACGATGGTCCGGCCGTTCATGGTCCAGATCGAGACGGTGCCGTCGGTGTTCTGCCAGACGATGTCGCTGCGGCCATCGTGGTTGAAGTCCGCCACCTGCAGGACGGTCCACGAGCCCGCCGGCATGATCAGGCCGCGGTCGACGGGCGTGAGCCCGTTCATCACCCACATGTAGCCGCTGCCGTCGTAGCGGCTGCGCCAGAGGATGTCGGCCTTGCCGTCGCCGTTGAAGTCGCCGACGTGCACGGGCTCGCTCACCGCCCCCGCCCCGATGATGGACGTGCGCTGCTTGATCGTGCCGCCGTTCATGAGCCAGAGGCCGACCGTTCCGTCGGCGTTCTTCCACAGGATGTCCGACTTGCCGTCGGCGTCGAAGTCGCCCACGCCGGCGACGACCCAGCCGTGCGAGATCGGCATGATGACGGTGGTGGAGGTGACGGTGGTGCCGTTCATGATCCACATCTCCACCGAGCCGTCGTTGCGCTGGAACAGCAGGTCGGCCTTGAGGTCGCCGTTGAAGTCGCCGGTCGTCGGAATGATGTGGCCCGGAGCCGACGGCGTGATCTTGGCGCTGGCCTTGACCGCGACGCCGTTCATGAGCCAGATCTCCACGGAGCCGTCGGCATCCTCGAAGACCAGGTCGGCGTTGCCGTCGCCGTCGAAGTCCACCTTGTGGAGCGCCACCGGCACCGCGGTGACGGTCTGCACGACCGGCGCCGAGACGCTCAGCAGGTACGTGCCGTCACCGGAATACTGCGCGGTGATCGAATGCGGACCCACCGACAGCGCGGAGGTGGTGCACTGCGCCTGCTGTGCGGCGATCGCGACGGCGGCGCAGATCGCCGTGGCGCCGTCGAGGAACGTGTAGCTGCCCGTCGCCAGCGCCGAGCTCACGGTCGCGGTGAAGGTGATGGATTGACCCTGGGTGGACGGGTTGAAGGACGAGACGAGCGTGCTCGTCGTGGGAAACGTGGCGGGCTCGAACGCTCCGATCGAGGGCGGAGTGGGACGCGTCATCGACGCGAAGTCCGTCGTCGGCGCCCCGTTCGCCGCGGAGCCGGCGGCGATCGCCGGGGACGTGCTGCGGATGCGCGCGTTGCTGAAGTCCCAGAACACCGCCGCCAGGCCGCGGAAGGCGGTCACGTCGACGAGCAGCGGGTCGCCGAACGAGCTGTGGGTGTCCGCCGCGATGGCGCTCTTCCATGACGTGAAGGTCATCGCGTCGGAGCCATCGCTCTCCGCGAACGGCAGGCTCGCCGTGCTGAAGTAGCGGTTGTAGTCGATCGACACGCCCGGGATGACCCCCGTGCCCTCGTACTCGATGAGCGCATCGGAGTTGTAGCCATACACGATGTTGTTCTGGATGTACGAGCCGGTGTTCCTGGTGCCGTTGTTCTGCATGTAAATGCCGATCGTGGCCCGGCCGGACACGTCGTTGAACGGCATGATGATGGTGTTGTTGGCGATCAGCGTGTTCTTGAGCCCGTGCTGCGGGATCGCGTGCGCACCCTCGGAGTAGTCGCGCACGCCGATGCGGCAGCCGGCGATGACGTTGTTGTACACCTGCGTGCCGGAGAGGTTGGCGGCGGCGCCGGACGGATAGCTGCTCGAGTTCTCCTCGTCGGCCAGCATGATGCAGACGCTGCCCTTGTCCATGTCGTTGAACGGATAGGAGCTGCCGCCCACGTAGATGTAATCGGCGAAATCCGTCTCGTGGGAGAAGAGGTAGTTCTGACGCGAGATGTCGTTGACCTGGTTGTCGAAGTACATCTGCACCGACCAGTTGTCGTACGACACGTTCTGCTCGAAGAGCGCGCCGCCGCTGGTGAAGCCGGTCTCGGTGCCGTACGTGATGATGCCCTCGCCGCCGTTCATGTGCGCGACGTTCCCGCGCGCGACCGGGTTCAGGCTCGTCTGGAACACGATGTTGCCCGGCCAGCCGCCCCCCGCCTCGGCGTTGCCGTTGTTGCCGCGCGGCCAGTTGATCATCACGTTCTGGTAGGCATGGCTCATGAGCACATGCTGGTTCGAGCCGTGGTCGGCGAAGATCGCCGCCTTGCCGTTGAACTTGACGTCGCAGGAATCGACCGTGACGTTGCTGCCCTGGTAGATGTAGATCCCGTTGGAGCCGCTGCCGCGGACCGTGAGGCCCTTGAAGGTGTAGTAGCTGTTGCCCGCGGTGAAGATGGTGAAGCCCGCGTCGCCCACGTTGTTCGGGACCACGATGTCGGCCGTGTTCGGGTCCCCCGTGGGCCCCAGCGTCGTGCCGAAGTCCGCGACGATCATCTTCGGGCTGGTGCTGTAGTTGACCCAGAACTTCCCGCTGTTGTCCGTCACTCCCGCGCGGCCCTGCGGCGGAGCGCTCGTCGTCTCGGATTGCGTCACCTGCCTCAACGGCACCTCGTTCACGACGACCGCGATCGCGGTGAAGCCGATGTTCGCCTTCCACTGCGTGAGGCTCGTGACGTCGGTGACCCGCGTCCAGCCCGTGACCTTGGCCGAGCCGTCGATGATCACCTCGCCGTCGCCGAACGAGCCGATGGTGATGGGCTTCGCCGCCGTGCCGTTGGGGGCGCTGCCGAGGTCGATCTGCTCGCGGTAGAGGCCGCCGTGGATCAGGATGGTGTCGCCCGCGGCGAGCTTCGAGATCGCCTTGTTGATGGTCTTGAAGGGAGAGCCCGCGGCGCCCGTGTTGGCGTCGTTGCCGGTGGTCCCGTTGACGTACCACGTGGAGCCCGTGGTCGAGGCCGGCACGGCGGGCGTGCCCTTGTGCCAGACCTGAAACGGCAGCGTGAAGTTGGGCGGCGTGACCTGTGCCAGGGCGGCGACAGGCAGGAGCGCGGCGGCAAGGCACGCGAGGACGAGCCTCGCGGCCGTGGTCTTGTGGTTCATGTCCTGAGAATCTCCCTAAGGGCCCGATGGGCGGAGGTAACGCGCCATGCGTCACCCGGCTTTAGCTGTCGCGCCGAGGCGTCGGACCCATCCTGCAACGAAATGCGGTATCAGGGGAATCCCTCATCGGTTTCTCCACAAGGTGGTGGAGACGCCCGCGCTCACCCGCAGGGAGGTACTGCCCGAACGGGCGGTACCGCTAGAATGGCCGGCTGGAGCGGTCCTTGAAGTACGCGATCGTCTTGCGCAATCCCATCTCGAGCGGTGTCAGCGGCTCCCAGTCGAGCTTCGCCTTGGCGAGCGAGATGTCGGGGCGGCGCTGCTTGGGATCGTCGGGCGGCAGCGGCTTGTGCACGATCTTCGACTTCGATCCCGTCTGCTCGATCACCATCTGCGCGAGCTGCAGCATCGTGAACTCGCGCGGGTTGCCGCAGTTCATCGGGCCGGTCACGCCGTCGTCCGTCGCCATGAACCGCAGCAGCGCTTCGACCAGGTCGTCCACGAAGCAGAAGGAGCGCGTCTGCTGGCCGTCGCCGTAGATGGTGATGTCGTCGCCGCGCAGCGCCTGCACGATGAAGTTCGACACGACCCGCCCGTCGTTGGGGTGCATGCGCGGACCGTAGGTGTTGAAGATGCGCGGCACCTTGATGCGCACGCCGTGCTGGCGGTGGTAGTCGAAGAAGAGCGTCTCCGCGCAGCGCTTGCCCTCGTCGTAGCACGAGCGCGGGCCGATCGGGTTCACGTGCCCCCAGTAGCTCTCGACCTGCGGGTGGACCTGCGGGTCGCCGTACACCTCCGAGGTCGACGCCTGCAGGATCTTCGCCTTCACGCGCTTGGCGAGGCCCAGCATGTTGATCGCGCCGTGCACGCTCGTCTTCGTGGTCTGCACCGGGTCGTACTGGTAGTGGATCGGCGCGGCGGGACACGCCAGGTTGTAGATCTCGTCCACCTCGACGAAGAGCGGGAAGGTCACGTCGTGGCGCTGCAGCTCGAAGTGCGGGTTGCCCAGCAGGTGGGCGATGTTGTCCTTGGTGCCGGTGAAGAAGTTGTCCACGCAGAGCACGTCGCAGCCCTGGTCCAGCAGGCGCTCGCACAGGTGCGAGCCGATGAAGCCCGCGCCGCCGGTCACGAGGACGCGGCGTCGGGTCGAGTAGTTGCGGGTGGCGGCCAACAGGCTCTCCGGCGATGGGGACAGCCGGGATTTTAACCGACGCCACCCTCGCCCCGCTCCGCCCAAAAAAAACCCCGGACGAGTCCGGGGAGCAAGAGGAGCCACCAGATTGCACTTATTAGTCCCGCGCTTCATCCACCAAACGGTGGAGGGACCATCAAAAAGTTGCCTGTCCCCATAATTAACATTTATATTGGCCGCAAAACTAAAGCAGGTGGAGAAGCCGTTGCCTTCGGAGATCGTCGATCTCCTCGCGCCGCACCTGGACGCGATCGTGGAGTCGATCTACCGGGCCGGCAGCGGCCTGGGCCCGTGGCTTGAACCGGTCTCGCGCGTCGCGGAGATATTCGACGCCTGGGCGGTGCAGCTGCTCGGTGTTAACAAGCTCACGGGTGCCATGGCCTTCTCGTTCGAGGCGGGCAGCGCGCCGCCCCCGGCTCCCGTCGAGTTCCTGCGCCATTACCACCGCGTGGACCCGCGGCTGGACGGGCGTTACCTCTTCGGCACCAAGCTGCGCGACGACGAGACGATGACGGTGCTGCTCGGGCACGTGGGCAAGGCCGGCCGCCCGCCGCTCGACGCGGCCGGCAAGGAAGCGTTCCTCCGCATCGCCGAGCACTTCGCGCGGGCGCTCGAGATCCAGGACGCGCTCGGCCAGCGTGCCGTGCGGCAATCCGTGGGCGAGGAGCTGCTCTCGCGCATGCGCCAGCCGATGATCCTCGTCGATCACCAGCGGCACATCGGTTATCGCAATGCCAATGCCGCCGAGCTGCTGCGGCGGGGCGACCTGGTCCTGGAGATCGACGGGTGCCTCGCGTGCCGCGATACCGAGAGCGACCATGAGCTCACCCTCGCGCTGCAGGACCTGGTGCTGGAGCCGCTGGGCGCGCCCGGCGACGCGAGCCATCCCGTCGATCGCCGTTCCTTCCGGCTGCGCCGCCGCGAGGGCGCGAACGTCGCCGCCACCCTCCTCGCCCTGCGGCCCGAGGCGACGCTGGGCAGCTTCGGGCGCACGCCGCAAGCCCTCTTCACGCTCTTCGAGCCGGGCGCCGCGCTCGACATCGATCCGTTCCTGCTCTCCACGACCTTCGACCTCACGCCCGCCGAGGCGCGCATCGCCGCGTTGATCGTGAGCGGCCGCTCGACGGAGGACTGCGCGCGCGAGCTCAACGTGAAGATGAGCACGGTGCGCTCGCAGCTGCTCTCGGTCTTCGCCAAGACCGGCGCCACCGGCCAATCCGACCTCGTGCGGTTGATCCTCTCGGCGAGCTCGATCTGACCCTTCCGCCAAATGGTGGATGACACGGCGCGCGCGGCCTTGGATCATGCGCGCACCCCACGGCGAGTGGGGCGAGGGGCAAGGCGATCGAAGACGTCAAGAAACTGGCACAGCTGCTCACGCCGCACCTCACCCGCAACACGCGCATCCAGGCCCGCGTCCGCGCGAGCCTGGGCCGCTACGGCGCGCTGTCGCAGGCCATAGCGCGGCTCCCCGACGCCTATCTCGCGCTCGGGCCGCAGGGCGCCATCGTCGACCACAATCCCGCCGCGCTCGAGATCCTCAAGGCAAGCCCCGATGCGCTCGCCGTGCGCAATGGCCACCTCGTCGGCGTTTCCGGCGCCATGCGCACCGCCCTGCAGAAGGGCCTCGCGTGGAGCATCACGCACCGGGGTGCCACCGCCGGCCTGCGGGACGGCTCGCCGGGACCGATCGTGTTCTACCGCGGAGCCGAGCGCACGCCGGTCGCCATGCGCATCGTGCCGGTGGGACGCGCGTTGCTGAATGCGGGATTGCCCGACGGCCCCGTCGCGATCGCCTGGCTCGTGGACACGGGCACGCTCGGAGCGGAAGTGGAATGCCTGCGCAAGCTCTTCAAGCTCACGCAGGCCGAGGCGCGGCTCACCGAGGCGCTCGCCGACGGCGCCTCGCTGGTCGAGGCGGCGAGCCGCGTCGAGATCACGCGCAGCACCGCCAAGACTCACCTGGACGCGATCTTCGCCAAGACCGGCTGCCGCCGCCAGGCGCAGCTCGTGCGGCTCATCGCCTGCCTGCGCGGCCTCGCCTAGCGATCAGGTCATCGCGCGGGAAGCGACCACCGCCACCGCGATCGCGAGCACCAGGCGGACGACGAAACCCCATGTAATGCGCGGCATGGAGCCATTGTCGAAGCTTGCGCCCGCGGCGTCATCATCCGAATGGTGGACGGCCGGACGAAAGCCGGGCGATCAGCGGTTCTGCTCGACCGTCGTCGCGATACTCCACGCGGTGGTGGCGTTCATCACCGTGCGGTGGTCGAGCGTGGCCGCGCCGTTCATGAGCCAGAGGCCCACGGTGCCGTCCGTCTTCGTCCAGAGGAAATCGGCCTTGCCGTCGCCGTTGGCGTCCGTGGCCTGCGAGGGTGTCCACGGCGCGCCGGCGCCGAAGAGCGTCGACTGCGACATGACGCCCAGGCCGTTCATGAGCCAGAGGCTCACGCTGCCATCGGCGCCGCGCCAGACGAGGTCCGCGTTGCCGTCGCCATTGAAGTCGCCGACGAGTGCGAGCGCTTGCCCGCTGTTGCCGCCGAGGAGCGGGCCGCGCTGCAGGGTCGCGAGGCCGTTCATGAGCCACATCGAGACGCTGCCGTCGAGGACGTTGACCCAGGCGATGTCGTCCCGGCCGTCGTGGTTGAAGTCGCCGACCCAGGCCGCGCGCCATGGGCTGCCGGCCGGCAGCAGCGGCCCGCGCGTGAGCTGCGCGGTTCCGTTCATGAGCCACAGCGAGTTGCTGCCGTCGGTGTTGCCCCAGATGATGTCGTCGTTGCCGTCGCCGTTGAAGTCGCCGACCTTGGAGACGGTCCAGCCGGTGCCCGCGGGCATGATGGTCGCGATGGTCGGGGCCTGCGTGGCGCTCATGAGCCACATCTCGACGGACTTGTCGGCGTTGCGCCAGAGAAGGTCCGTGATCCCGTCGCCGTTGAAGTCGCCCACGTTGATGAGCTTCGAGCTCGACGGGCCGCGCAGCGTGGGACCGCCGGCGATGACGTCGAGCCCGTTCATGTAGGTGATCGTGGTCGAGCCGTCGGCGAGCTGGCGCACGAAGTCCACCTTGCCGTCGCCGTTGAAGTCGCCGGCCCGCGTGACCGCGCCCGCGGAAGGCCCGAATACGCCGCCGCGCGCGGCGATCGAGGTGCCGTCCATGAGCCACAGGCTCACGCTGCCGTCCGCGCCCTGCCACACGATGTCGGACTTGCCGTCGCCGTTGAAGTCGAGGCGCTTGGCGCCTCCCGCGGGCGGCGGCTGCACCGTCGCGGAGATCGACTGCGACAGGGCGGAAGAACTCGAGGCGAAGTACGTGATGTCGCCTGCGAAGGCCGCGGTGATCGAATGGGATCCGGCCACGAGCGCGCTGGTCGTGCATTTCGCGACGTTGTTGAAGACCGATGCCGCGGCGCAACCGTTGATCACCGAGGCGCCGTCCTTGAACACGACCGTGCCGCCGGGCGCAGCGCCGCCGCCGCTCACCGTGGCCGTGAAGACCACGGGCTGGCGCGTGTTGGCCGGGGTCACGGAGGTCGCGAGCGCCACGCTCGAGGCGAGGCGCACCGACTGCACGAGCGTGGACGAGTTGCTGCCCGAGTACGACGCGTTGCCGGAGTACTGGGCGACGATCGAATGGTCGCCCGCGCCGAGTGTCGAAGTCGTGCAGGTCACCGTGGAACCGTTCACGGAAACCGCGCCGCAACCCGCGATCGCGGCGCCGTCCGCGAGGAACGCCATGCTGCCGGTGAAGGTGCCCGCGGTGCCGCTTCCGATCGTCGCCGTGAAGGTGACCGACTGGCCGCCGCTCGATGGGTTCACCGAGGTCGCGAGCGCCGTCGTCGTGGAAGGCTTCGCGTTCACCGTCTGCGTGAGTGCGGCCGACGCACTCGCGAGGAAGCTGGTGGTGCCGCCGTACTGCGCGACGATGGCGTGCGTGCCGGCCGCGAGTGCCGAGGTCGAGCAGGCGGCCTGCCCCGTGCCATCGAGGCTCACGCTGCCGCAGCCGGCCGGGGTCGTGCCGTCGGCGCTGAAGGCGACGCTCCCCGCCGGCGTGCCGGAGCCGCTCGCCACCGTCGCGGTGAAGGTCACGCCCTGCCCGACGGTCGAGGTGGGTAGCGACGTCACGAGCATCGTAGTCGTCGGATTGCCCACCTTCGACGGATACAGCGCCGCCATCTGCAGCCGGTTGTTGTTGATGGTGAGCGCGGCGTTGGCCTGGTCCGCGTTGCCGGCCGCGGAGCCGCACGCCACGCCCGGCCCGGTCGAACCCTGGCAATCGAGCGCCGGGTTCGAGAACACCATGTTCTTCAGGGTCGAGCCCTGGAAATACGCCATGATGTCGGAGAAGTCGTTGCCGCCGGGCGAGCTGCACTCGGGCTCGCCGCCGGTGCATCCGCCGCTGAACGCCGCGCAGCTGAGCGCGAGCTGGCCGCCGTCGCAGTGGTAATAGCCGAACGAATAGGGGAACGCGCCCGCCACATTGGTGCCGCCGTTCTCCCACGCATTGGTCGCGCGGTCGTGCGCGTTGCCGAAGTTGTGGCCGAGCTCGTGCACCCATACCCAGTCGCAGCTCATGGTGCAACCGGTCATCACCGAGTACATGTACGCCGGATTGAGCGTCGCGCCGCCGACCCAGGCGACGCCGTCGCCGCCGTTGCTGTAGCCGTCACGCAGCAGCGTGACCATGTCGGCGCCATATTGCGTGCGCAGGGTCTCGACGTTGCCGAAGGCCGCATTCACGGATCCGGAGCCGGGCGTGATGTCGTAGAGCGCGCCGACACTGTCGCTCACGCTCTCGTCATCGGTGTAATTCACCTGCACGGAGCCCACCACGCGCATCGTCACCGCGACGCCGCTGTCGGCGAACATCGTGTTGGCGCTCGCGATGAGTTGCTGGAAGCGCGTCTGGAGGGCTGGGCCCAGGTCGGCCGCGAGCCCCGACGTGTACACCATCAGGATGTCGACGATGGCGCCGGGCGTCGGCGCGGAGACGGCGGCGGTCGACTGTGCGATCGCGGGACTGTTCACGCCGGGCACGAGCTGCGTGGTGCCGGGCTCATAGGCTTGCGGCACGAGGCCCGACTTGGCGTTCGTGCGCGGGGGCCGGTGCTCGTCGTGCTCGAGCCGGATCGGCGGCAGGAACGGCTTCTCCGCCTTCATGTCGACGAGCCAGTCGAAGCCGCTGCCCGGCATGATCGAGTACTCGTTGTCCGGCGTCGCGATGCGGCCGAAGCTGCCGCCGGGGCCCGTGGTGATGATCGTGCGCAGCACCGGCGTGGCGCCCTTGTAATGGCCGATCCAGCTCGTGATGCCGCCCGCCTTGTCCTCGCGATAGTCGAAGACGATCGCGTGCTTCGTGCCGTCGGGGAGCGTGAGCTCCACTTCCTGGCCCGGGACCAGGTTCGCCAGCGCGAGCGCGTTGAACGTGATGCGCGAGCCGGTGGACTTGAAGGGCTTCGCCTTCTCGCTCTTCACGACCGGGCCCGTGTATGGCACGACGAGCTGCGGCGCGGCCGCGGCGGCGAGGGATGCGATGAGGGCGGCGACGCCCGCGAGGTATCGGATCATGGGTAGGGGAAATGATAGGGGCGGCCCTTTGCGAGCCGCCCCCGAGTTTTACGCAGGTGGGGTGTGACATGGGTCACATCCCATGGCCCGGACGGGCCAGATGTTGCAGCGGAAACGTTCAGCTACAACGTCTTAGCGCTTCTTCGCGAAATCGCCCGCCTTCACGATGGTGAGCTTCGCCGGATCGATGTACTTGCGCAGGGCCGCGTTCACGTCCGCGGTCTTGACGGCCAGGAGCTTGCGCTCGAAGTCCTTGCTGAACTCGAAGGTTCGGCCGAGGTAGAGGTTGGCCGCCCATGCGCCCGCGAGCGTGCCGTCCTGCGCGCGATTCTGCGCACGCTGCTGCAGGATGCCGGACTTGGCGCCCTGCACTTCCGCGTCGGTGAATCCCCCGCGCAGCGCAAGCTGCATCTCGTCGCGGAAGGCGGCCTCGACCTTCGCCATGTTCTGCGGCGCCGTGATCGCGTACGCCGTCCACGAGCCGGCGCGATCGAGCGAGCCCACGGAGAGGTCCGAGCCCACGCCGTACGAGAGACCTTCCTTCTGGCGGATGCGCGCGGTGAGGCGCGAGTCGAATCCCGCGCCGCCGCCCACGATGTAGTCCGCGAGATAGAGCGCCGGATAGTCGGGATCGTCGTCGCGCATCTCGACGTTCTGGCGCGCGAGGAAGACCGCGTTCTCCTTGTCCGGCGTCTCGATCGATTTCTCGATGGGCGCCACGTCCTGGTACTCCATCTCGACGCGCTTGAACGGCACTTGGGGCTTCCAGTCGGCAAACGCCTGCTTGATGGCCTCGGTCGCGGCCGCCTCGTCGAAATCGCCGACGATCGCGATCTCGGCCGGCGCGGCGCCGTAGAAGCGGTCGTGGAAGCGCTTCGCGTCCTCGAGCTTCGAGGCCTTCACCTCGTCCAGCGCCTCGTGCAGGCTCGGCACGTAGCGCCAGTCGCCCTGCGGATAGATGTTGAAGTGGTCATTGATCACGTCGGCCGCGAGGGCGGTGGGCTCCGAGAGCTGCGCGGTGATCGACGTGATGGCCTGGGTCTTCAACTGCTCGAACTCGTTCGCGGGGAACGCGGGCTCGCGCAGCACGTGCGCCACGAGCCGGATCGCGGCCGGCAGGTTGGCGCCCGTGGTCTGGAACGATCCGCCGGGACCGCCCACGCGTCCGGCGATCTTGAGCCGGTCGAACTCGTCGGAGAGCTGCGAGCGCGTGTACTTCGTCGTGCCGCGCATCAGCATGCGCGCCGCGTTCGAGTAGTTCTGCCGCTGCCCGAAGAGCGCCTGCTCGTTGCCCAGGTGCAGCGACACGGTGAAGTTCACGGCCTCGCCGCGGTTCTTCTTCCTGAGCAGCGCGACCTTCACGTTGCCGACCTGGATGATCTTCGTGCGCTGGTCGATGTTGTCCTGCGACGGATCGAACGCCTCGCCGGTCATCGCCTCGGCCTTCGGATGGAAGTCCTTCATGACTTCCTCGAGCGGCGGATTGGCGGGGATCTCGGCGCGCTGCGGATCGTCGGTGGGCAGGAAGTAACCCACGGTGCGGTCGTCGCGGCGGAAGTAGGCCTTCGAGACGCGCGCGACCTCGGCGGCGGTGATCTTGTCGAGGTCGTCGCGCGCGAGGAAGAAGAGGCGCCAGTCGCCGAGCGAGATGTACTCGGAGAGCTGCACGCCGAGGGATTCGGGATCGTCCAGCGTCTTCTCGATCTCGTTGGCGAGCTGCGTGCGGGTGCGCTCCATCTCCGCCTGGGTGGGCGGCGTGTCGCCGAAGCTCTCGACCACCTTGATCAGCTCGTCGCGCACGGGCTTGACCGGCTTGCCGGGCGGGACCACCGCGCCGAAGATCTGCAGGCCCGGATCGTGGCCCATCAACGGATAGCCGAAGACCTGGGCGGCGAGCCCCGTGTCGACGAGCGCCTTCTGCAGGCGCCCCGTGGGGACGGCGCCGAGGATGAGGTTGGCGAAGGCGAGCGGATCCGAATCGTTGTGGATGTTGGACGGCACCTTGTAGGCCGCGCCCACGATCTGGATGTCGCCCTTGCGGCGCACGGTGAACTCGCGGTCGCCGTCCTGCGTGGGCTCCACGGTCCACAGCTTGGGCAGCGTCCGCGTGGGCTTCGGGATGCGGCCGAAGGTCTTCGCGATCTGTTCCAGCGCGCGCTTCGGATCGAACTTGCCGGCAATGAGGAGCACGGCGTTGTCCGGCTGGTAGTAGAGCTGGTAGAAGTGCTGCAGGTGCGGGATGTCGACGTTCTCGATGTCGCTGCGGGCGCCGATGGTGGCGCGGCCGTAGGCGTGCCAGTCGAAGGCGACGCTCTGCATGCGCTTCATCATCACGCTGAAGGGCGAGTTCTCGCCGCTCTCGTACTCGTTGCGCACGACCGTCATCTCGGTGTCGAGGTCGCTGCGGGCGATGTACGAGTTCACCATGCGGTCGGCCTCGAGTCCGATGGCCCAGTCGACGTTGCCGGGGTTGGCCTGGAAGATCTCGAAGTAGTTGGTGCGGTCGAGCCACGTCGAGCCGTTGTAGCGCACGCCACGCTTGTTGAACTCCTGGTCGATGTGGGGATGGCTCGGCGTGCCCTTGAACATGAGGTGCTCGAGCAAGTGCGCCATGCCGGTCTCGCCGTAGTTCTCGAAGCGGCTGCCGACCAGGTAGGTGACGTTCACCGTGACGGTGGGCTTGGCGCCGTCGGGGAAGAGCAGCACCTTGAGGCCGTTCGGGAGGCGGTACTCGGTGATGCCCTCGACGACGTGCACTTTCCTGATCACGCTGACGGGGATCGCGTTGCCCAGCTTCGGCGCGTTGGGTATGGGCGTGCGCTTCACGTTGCTGGTGGGCGTGATGACGCGAGCGCCGGGCTGGAAGCTTCCCGCGCCGGGCGAGGGTTCGGGCTGCGCGGCGCCCGACTGCGGCGCCTCCTGGGGCTTCGCGGGCGGCGTGCCTTTGGGGGGCGCCTTGGGGGTCGACTGCGGCGGCTGGCTGGGGGAAGTGCCGGGCGGGCTCGTGGGCGGCGTCTCGCCGGGCGTGGGCGGCACGGGGGTCGCCGTCGAGGCGGGTTGACCCGCGGGCTGCGATTGCGATTTTCGATCCGGGGCGGTCGTGGACTGCTGCGCTGTTCTCGACGGCTCCTGCGCGTTGACGGTGGCCGGCAGAAGGGCGACGGCAATGAAGGCGATGACGGAAAGTCGGACGATGCGGGCTGCGCGGATGGATTTCATGAAGGGATTATCCCAGAGGGGCGTAGGGCGCCTGGTCACCGAGTGTGTCGTCGATGACCCTGCGGTCGATCGCGCGCCGAGGATGACTTCACAGCGCCGGATTCGACGGCGATTGCCTGCCGAGGTTCCGGCGCCCGCGGGACGGCGGCGATCAGAACCTTCCGATGTTCGTCGCGGTGCCGGAGATGGCCGTTGTATTGGTGCTTCCCGCGGTGTTGTTGCCCGCGGATTCCAGGATCGCGCCGCCGAAGTTGGACAACGCCGCGCTGTGGTTCGAGAAGGTCGATCCGGAAACCGTGGCGCGCGCGCCCGTTCCGGCGACGTTCTGGACGGATATGGCGGTGACCCCGACAGCGAATGTGCTCCTCGAGACCATGGCCTTCATCGTCGCGGTCGCGTTCTCGGCGTTCGCGATGACGCCGAAGGGCACGTTCGCGAACGAAGAGTCGCTGACCGAGACCTTGCCGGCGGCGGACGCGGCGTCGGCGCGCCCCCACACGCCGGCGGTGCCCATGGCGGTGAACCGCGAGTTCCACACCTCCACGCTGGAGTTGCCGAACGATACGATCCCGTTGCTGGAGTCGCGGAAGACCGAATGGTGCACGCGCACGGTCGCATTGGTGGCGGTGATTCCGTTGATCAGGGCTGAAACCTGCGATTCGGCCACGTCGAGCGATCCGCCGCTGATCTGGATCCCGTCACTGCCGGCATTCGTCGCATTGTTGGCGATGACCACGTTGCGCAGCTTCACGTTCACGCCCGTGATGGTGAGCGCCGGAGCCCCGTTCACCGCGACCAGGCTGCCCACCGCGCCCGGGATCGCGAGGATCGCCACATTCTTCGTGATGGCCACCGCGCCGGAGTTGTAATTGGCCGAGTCGAGCATCCAGATCTCGCCGTTCGATGCGACGGCAGCGAGGGCCGCGGGCAGGAGCCGGCACGGCGCCGCCACCGTGCAAGGGTTCGCGTCGTTGCCGTTCACCGAAACGTAGGCGCGAAAGGACTGGGCCTGCGCTGCGGCCGGCACCAGGAATGCGGCAAGCAATGCGAATGCTGTGCAAGCGGTACGTTTCACGCGGACTCCCTCGTTGAGCCGGTGCCGGAATGGCCCGGGGAGGTCGCATCTTGCGCTTTCGGTCGAAAAAGGAAAGGGCCGCTCAGAGGCGGCCACCCCGGCCAGTTGGCTGGTTCAAGAGCCCGAGACGGTGGTCACGACGCCGCTGATGTTGGTGCCATTCCCGCGCACAAGGTTGTTTCCCAGGGACTCGAGCACGGCGCCAGCGCCGTACTGGTACATGCCGACACCGGACAAGGTCGCGGCACTGTTCGCGACACTCAGGACGGCCGTCGAGCCGCTTACGTCCCCTCCGGCGAGGAAGGCATAACTGGCGTTGCTCACGGTGCTGTTGTGCACGGTGACGCGGACCGTGGCGCCAGACAGCTCACCGGCCGAAACGACGCCGGTCGTGCCCCCCGTGATCGCGCAGTCGCGAATGTTCAGCGTGGTCGTCGTCGCTGTTCCCGCCGCGAACGCTACCAGCGAATAGCCGACGCTCGCGAACTTCGAGCTCGAGACGTCGGCCTTGGCGCCGTCCTGAACGAAGATGCCGCGGAAGCCGCCGCGGAACATCGATTGGTGCACGGAGACGTTGGCGGCGCCATTGGCGAAAATGCCGTTCGAGGACACCGCGAATACGGAGTCCTGCACGCTCAGGGTCCCCGTGGTCATCTGGATACCGTCGGTACCGGGGTTGTTGGCGTTATTCGTGATGTAGACGTTCTTGAACGAAACAGACAGGCCCGCGCCGATGATGACCGCGGGCGAGCCGGCGACCGCCACGATGCTGCCGACCTGGCCGGGGACGGCCATGATGTTGGCGTTCGTCGTGATCGTGACGGTTCCGGCGTTGTAGTTCGCGGAGTCGAGCATCCACACCTCGCCACCCGGGACGATGGCGTTCAGGGCCGCCGGCAGCAGCCGGCAAGGCGCGCCCACGGTGCATGGGTTCGCGTCGTTTCCGTATGAAGCCAGGTAGGCGCGAAACGCCTGGGCATTCGCGGCAAGCGGCACGCACAGGAACGCAGTGACGAGCACGATGAGGCGCAGGAGCGTCTTTGTCATTCTCGTGTCCTCTGTTGGTGTGGAATGATGGCGGCGAGACGGCAAGGGCGGCGCCATATTGCGCGCCGCCCCCATAGCTCAACGCAGCAAAGCCGTCGTGAGGCTGCC
Organism: Usitatibacter sp.; assembly: GCA_035656735.1. GTDB lineage: Bacteria > Pseudomonadota > Gammaproteobacteria > Burkholderiales > Usitatibacteraceae > Usitatibacter. Next base: position 57,848 of record DASRRY010000023.1, read on the forward strand.
GACATCCGCGTTCGTGTTGTCGACGATGTGATTGTTGCCGAGCGACTTCACCGCCGAACCCGTCCCGAACTGATAGACGCCGTAGCCATTGCCCGTCACCGTCGAATAGCTCACGGTGATCAGCGCGTTGCCGGTGCCGGCGCCGCTGGTCTGGCTGTTGAGGCCCGAGCCCGAGTTGCGAATGGAGCTGCGCGTGATGAAGACATTCGCGACCGCCCCCGCCGCGATCGTGTAGGCCCCGACCGCGGTCGAGCCGGGCGCGCCGTCGATCTCGGTGTCCGTGACGTTGATCGTGGTGACGGTCGCATTCGTGCCGAGGGAATAGATGCCGCCGGTGCTCAGCAGTTGGCTGTGGCTGATGTTCACGACGGGTCCGTTCTCCGCCCAGACCGCGTACGACACGATGTTCCGGAACGTCGTGTTCTTCACGTGCACCAGCGCACCGCCATAGAGCGCGTAGATTCCGGTCCCCGGCAGGTTCGCGAAAACGCAGTCCTCGATCGAAAGCATGGGCGCGAAACTGACGTCGATCCCGTCGGTCCCGGGATTCACGGCATTGCCGACGATCACGACGTTGCGCAATGCCACCTTCACCGACGTATTGATGGTCATCGCAGGCATGCCGCCCACGGCGACGATGCTGCCGACCGCACCGGGCACCGCCATGATGGTGACCGACTTGGCGACGTTCACGTTGCCAGCGTTGTAATTGGCCGAGTCGAGCATCCAGACTTCGCCCCCGTTCGCCACGGCGGCGAGCGCCGCGGGGAGGAGCCTGCATGGCTGCGTCACGGTGCACGGATTGGCGTCGCTGCCGCTCGAGGACAGATAAGTCCGGAACGATTGGGCATGGGCAAAGCCCGCCAGCAGGGTTGACGCGGTAACGAGCAGCAATTCCGCAACGAATCGGTTCATCGAGGCCTCCTTGAGTGGTTACGAGCTCCTCATGGCGCTCCTGTTTGGTCGTTCGTATCGCGCATGCGCATTCATCTCGGCGCGAAGGACGTCAACGTACCGGTGTCCCCGGCGAGGCCGTCCCCGATGTAGTTGTTCCCCAGCGTGCGGATCACGCCGTTGTTCTGCTGGCTGAAGTTGATGTAGTTCCCGTTCACGGCGCTGTTGGCGACCATGATGACCGGAGTCCCCGTAAGGCTGTTCGCATAGAGCCCGGCGTGCGTCGCGCCCGACCCCACGCCATACACCGTGCTGCGGGTCAGCATGACCCTCGATGCCGCCGTCGATGCCCCGGTCACCGCATGCGCACCGAACTGGCTCTGGTTCGCGATCGTCGAATCCGCCACGTTGATGAACGTGGTGGTCGCCGCCGTGCTGTTCTGCGCATCGACGCCGCCGTACCCGCCGAAGATCTCGGAGCCGGAGATGTTCACCGAGGCGCCGTTGTACGCGGAGACCGCGAAGTTTCCGTTCTCGCGGAACATCGAGTTGCGCACGTTCGCCTTGCCGGCGTTGACGTTGACGGCGTCGAAAACCATGTTGGAGAACACGCATTCCTCGAGCGAGAGCTCCGAGTTCGCGTTGAGCTGGATGCCATAGGTGCCGGGGTTGTTGGCGTTGTTCGCGATGACCACGTTGCGCATCGACACCTTGAGCCCCGCGGTCGAGATGGTGACCGCCGGGAAATTTCCCGCCGAGACGATGCTCGCGGTGGCGCCGGGAATGGCCAGGATCGAGACGTTCTTCGAGATGTCGACCTGTCCCGCGTTGAAGTTCGCCGAATCGAGGATCCAGATTTCGCCCTTGTCGAGGACCGCGTTGAGGGCGGCGGGCAGCAGGCGGCATGGCGCGCTCACGCTGCAGGGGTTGGTGTCCATGCCGTAGGAGGCGAGGTACGTGCGGAACGCCTGGGCATGGACGGCCGGGCTCAGGATGACGGCCGCGATGAGGGCGGCCACAGGGACGGTCCAGCGTTTCATCGTTGTTTTCCTTTGGTGGATTGATTTCGAACGACGGTACGTTCGGAACCGATTACATCGAACCGACGTTCGTGAGGGTCCCGCCGTTGGGTCCACCGTTGCGCACGAGGTTGTTCCCCTGCGTACCGGTCGTCCCCCCGCTTTGTTGGAACGGCGTGTCGACGCCGTCCAGCATGCTCATCCCGGCGCTGCATTCGGCTATGCCGCCCATGGCCGCGACGTCGCTCGCGACGCCATAGACCGAGTTGCTGACGGTGCTCCGGGTCATGGTCCCGCGGGTCGTAGCGGTCCCCGCCTGTGTCCAGCAAAACAGGGCGATGTGGACATTGGAGAACGTGGAGTCCGTCACCCCGGCCTTCACCGTGGTGCTTGCCGTGCTGCCATCCAGCCACACCGCGTAGATCGGTATGTTCGCGAATTTCGTGTGGGATATGTCCACCACCGCATTGCCCGCCCCGCGTACGCCGTTGTTACTGTCGCGGATCGATGTGTGGTCCACCGACAGCACCCCGCCGGCGGCCATGCTGATGGCCGTGCCGTTCGGAACCGAGATGACCGATTGCTCCACCGTGACCGTGGACGATCCGCTGACCACGATGCCATCGGTGCCAGGGTTCGCCGCGTTGTTCACGATCACGAGGTTGCGCAATACGACGTTGAGGCCGCCACCGATGTTCAGCGCCGCACCGCCGGCGACTGCCACGATGCTTCCAACCTGGCCCGGCAGCGCAAGGACGCTGACACTCTTGCTCACGCTGACCGTTCCGGCGTTGTAGTTCGCGGAGTCGAGCATCCAGACCTCGCCACCGTCCGCAACGGCCGCCAGCGCGGCGGGGAGCAGGCGGCACGGCGCCGACACACTGCAGCCGGGATTCGCGTCGCTGCCGTACGAGGCGAGATACGCCCGGAATACGCCTGTGGCGTGAGCGCAGAGCGGAGCCACCAGCGATGCAGCGAGAAGCAATACGAAGCGGATCAACGTGCCTTTCACTTTTGTCTCCTCGTTGGTTTTTCGCTTCACAGGGAGCCCGACAAGGCCAGCGTCCCCGACGAATTGAGCGCGTTGCCTCGGACCAGGTTGTTGTTCTGCGTCTCGAGGACGGCGGTCCCGGCCTGGAACATCCCGGCGATGCTCATGTTGAAGATCGAGCTGGTACCAACCGTCGTAACGACAACGGGACTTCCGGCGGTCACCTGCGAACCGATGCCGTACATGCCCCCGCTGAACGAGGAGCCGGTGACGAAAAGCCTCAGCGCACCGCCGGCGCTCGACGCCAGGGCCCCGATGTTGACGCTGCCGAAGCGGCAATTCGACACGCTCACTTCCGTCGTCGTGGAAGCCACGCTTCCATCGGCGTAGACCGCGACGTCCGTGAGGTTGAGGAAGGTGGAGTTCGCGATCGTCGCCGTGCCACCGCCGGCAACGTGGATTCCCTGCGTGCCGTCATGGAAGCTCACGTTCGTCACGGCGAGCGAGCCGAGACCGGTGAGATCGATCGCCCTTGCGGCGCCTCCGATCCCGAAGGCCGAGTCCTCGACCACGAGCGATCCCGTGGTCATCTGGATTCCATCGGTGCCGGGATTGTTGGCGTTCGTCGCGATGCTCACGTTTCGAAGCAAGACCGTCATGCCGGGGCTTACGACGATTGCCGGAACGCTGCCCACCGCGGCGATGCTTCCGATCTGTCCCGGAATCGCCAGGATCGAGACGCTTTTGTTGATGACGACCGTGCCACCATTGAAGTTGGCCGAGTCCAGCATCCAGATCTCGCCGCCATCCAGCACCTGCGCAAGCGCCGCCGGGATGAGCCGGCAAGGCGCCGCGACCGTGCAGGGATTGCCGTCGTTGCCATACGACGCGAGGTACGTGCGGAACGACAGGGCATGCGCGGCAAGAGGCAGCATGAGGGATGCCGCGGCGAACAGCGACGCGGCCCCTGCGAAACGCTTCATTGTTGTTCTCCTGTAAGTGGAATGCGATCGCCTCGTTCAGAAACCTGAGATCGTGGTGACGGATCCGTTGTTGGGACCAAAGACATTCCCCCGCACGGTGTTGTTGCCCTGGCTCTCGAGGGTCGACGTGCCGGCCCCCAGATTGAAGACGCCGCTCTGGGACATGTACGTGATGGTGCTGCTGGCCACGGTGACAGTGGTGACGGCGCCGCTCACGGAGGTCTGCGAAGCAACGCCGTATTGCGCGTTCGAAAAGCTGCAACCGGTGACGGCCAAGCGGGCGATGGACCCTGAAACTTGCCCTTCCGCCATCGCGCCGACGGCTCCGCCGGAAAAGGAGCTGTCGCGCACGTTCGCACTGCTGGTCGTGCCGGCGACGCTCCCGAACACGTATACGCCGGCCTGCTGGAAGTTGAAGAACCTGGACGCCCAGATGTCGGCCTGGGCACCTCCTTGCAGGAACACTCCGTATGCCCCGTTCCTGAAGACCGAGCCATGGACCGACAGGACGCCGGTTCCAGTTACCAGGATCCCGGAATAGAACTGCCCGGGCACGTTCACTTCGAACACGGAATCTTCGACCGAGAGGGAGCCCGTCGTCATCCGGATACCGTCGGTTCCGGGATTGTTCGCATTGGTCATCACGGTCATGTTGCGCAGGCTCACCGTGAGGCCCGGGGCGATGACCATCGCCGGATTGGCGGCCACCGGAGCGACGCTGCCGATCTGTCCCGGGATGGCCAGGATCTTCACGTTCTTCGTCACGTTGACCGTGCCGGAGTTGAAGTTCGCCGAGTCGAGCATCCAGATCTCGCCGCCGTCGTGAACGGCCGCGAGCGCTGCCGGCAGCAGGCGGCACGGCGCGGCCACGGTGCATGGATTGGTGTCCACGCCGTAGGACGCGATGTACGCGCGGAAGGCCTGCGCATGGGCGCCGGGCGGCAGGAGAGCGCACGCCAGGACGAGGACGATGCGCGACAGGAGGCTGGGCATGGCGATCTCCTTGCGAAGTGCTTGCTACTGGAGAGGCTGGAGCGTGAGTGCGCCGATCGAGTGGGCGTTATCGCTGATGCTGTTGTTGCCGAGGCTGCGGATCGTCGCCCCCGCGCCGTCCATCCAATAAGCGTAGTAGTTGCCGAGCGAGGCGCTGTCGCTCACGGTGATGGTCGCGGTGCCCGCGCCGGAGGGGCTCGTCTGGGCGGTGAGCGGGTACATGAGGTTGTGCAGCGTGGTGCGTGTCACGAAGGAGCGCGCGACCGCCCCCGCCCCATACGTGGGCGTGAATACGCCATGGAAGCCGTCCGACATGTACGAGTCGGTCACATTGACGGTGGTCGTCGCGCCAGCCATGTTGCTATACCCCAGCACTCCGCCCGTCGTCAGGAACTGGGAGCTCATGATGCTCACCGTCGGCCCGTTGCCCGCGCGCACGGCGACCCAGTAGATGTTGCCGCGAATGCCGCCGACATTGCGGAAGACCGTGTTCTTGATGTGGATGCTGCTCGTGTTCACGACGTTGTACACGTCCGCGTAGATCGCCTCGTATGCCAGGTTCGCGAAGATGCAATCCTCGATCGAGAGCGTGACGTTGGCCGTGATGTAGATGCCTTGCACGCCCGGGTTGTTCGCGTTGTCGGCGATGAGCAGGTTGCGCAAGGCGACCTTCACGTTCGCCTGCGGGAGCGCCAGCGCCGGAGCGCCCGCGAGCGTGACGATGCTCGCGAGTTGGCCCGGAACAGCAAGGATCGAGACGGATTTCGAGATGGCCACGGTGCCCGAATTGAAATTCGCCGAGTCGAGCATCCACACCTCGCCGCCGTCCTGCACCGCGTTCAGCGCCGCGGGAAGCAGGCGGCAAGGCGCGGTGATCGAACAGGGGTTCGTGTCGTTGCCATAGGAGGCCAGGTATGCGCGGAAGACCTGCGCCTGCGCGGCCGATGCGGCGAGCAGGAAGACGGCGAGCAGCATGAGTCGTTTCATCGTCATGCTCCTATTGAAGCGTCGAGGGCGTGAGCGTCCCCGTCGTTGCGTTGTTGCCCGAGAAGTTGTTGTTGCCCAGGCTCCTCATCGTCGATCCCGTGCCTGCCTGGTAGAAGCCGTTGCCGTTGCCGACCACGGAGCTCCCGCTGACCGTCACGGACGCCGTGCCGGCATTGGCGGTCTCCGCGAGCAACGCATAGGAGTTTCCCTGGATCGTCGAGCGCGTGACGAAGGCACGCGAGACGGCGCTCGCGACCTGCGTGAACGCGTCGACGCCATAGCCGCCCTCGATCGTGGAATCGGCGATGTTCAGGGTGGTCGTGGTGCTCGCGGCGGTGCCATACGCAATGAGGCCGCCGGTCGCGATGAACCGCGAGCGCTCGACGCCGACGGTGGGCCCGTTCACCGCGAAGATCGCCCCGTTCAGGACGTTGCGGAAGGTGGTGTTCTTCACGTGGATGACGGCGCCCGTGTCGTGCACGTAGATGCCATACCCGCCGAGGTTCGCGAAGAGGCAGTCCTCCACCGAGAGCGCGGCCGCATTGCTCACCTCGACGCCGTTGGGTCCCGGATTGCCCGCGTTCTTCGCGATCATGAGATTTCGCAGCCCGACCGTCACTCCCGCGGTCGCCACGTTGATCGCCGGCGTGTTGCCGACGGCCAGCACGCTCGCAAGCTGGCTCGGTATCGCGACGATCGAGACGGACTTCGCGATGTTGACCGTGCCCGCGTTGAAGTTCGCCGAATCGAGGATCCAGACCTCGCCGCCGTCCAGCACCGCGTTGAGAGCCGCCGGCAACAGGCGGCAGGGCATCGCCACCGTGCACGGATTGGTATCGCTGCCGTATGACGCGAGATAGGTCCGGAAGACCTGGGCATTCGCGGGCATGCAGGCGAGCACAGCGAGGGCGATGGCGCAAGCTGATGCCGGTACGAATCGTACGCGGCAGGCGAGAGGATTCATGGTTTCTCCTCAACCTGGTGGAGGGCGTGACGCATCCAGGGCGAGCGCATGATGCGCCGCGTGCGGGCGTTTGTCTGCGGCCTGCCGCCGTAATCTTCAGCAGGCGAGGTGCGGAATCTTCGGAGTTACCGCAGCGGCTGGCTCGTCAGCGTGCCGTTGTCGGCCGTGTTGCCGCCGATGAAGTTGTTGCCGAGCGTTCGCAGGACGCAGGTCCCGCTCTGGTCGTACCCGTAGCCATTTCCGGTCGACGTGCTGTTGACGACGTAAAGGGTCGCCGTCCCGACGTTGTTGGTCGAGCAGTGGAGGCCCGACGAGTAAACGCCGGAGATGGTGGTGCGGGTGACCGTCGCCGTGGCAACGCCTCCGGCCAGTGCCGTATTGACCGAGACACCAAAGCCACCGCCGCCTGCGATCACCGAGTCCGTGACATCCATCCTCGTGGTCCCTGCATACGAGTACACGTTCAGCCCGGCGGTGGCGATGAACTGCGAATGGCTGATGGCGACCGTCGGCCCGTCTTGCGCATCCACCGCGGTGCCCATGTTGCGCATCGTGGTGTCCTTCACGTAAACCCGGGCCGGGATGCCGGTGACCTTGATGCCGGCGCCGGTGATGTTGGCGAAAAGCGAGTCCTCGACTGTGAGCGCCGAGCCATTCGTCATCACGATGCCATGCAGTCCCGGGTTGCCCACGTTCTGCGTGATCACCATGTTGTGAAGGGCGACGCTCACGCCGGCCGTCGATATCGTGATCGCGGGGTTGCCGGCCACGGAAACGACGCTGGCCGTCTGCCCGGGAATCGCCAGGATCGAGACGGACTTGGCGATGTCGACGGTCGCCGCGTTGTAGTTCGCGGAATCGAGGATCCAGATCTCGCCGCCATCCAGCACGGCGTTGAGTGCCGCGGGCAGCAGGCGGCAGGGCTGCGCGACCGTGCACGGGTTGGCATCGCTTCCGTACGAGGCGAGATAAGCCCGGAAGGCCTGGGCCTGGGCCAGCCAAGAAAGTGCCAGCAACGAAGCGAACGCAAGGATGCGGGTGGCGTGCCGTTTCATGGTTGCTCCTCGCCCCCTACATCCTGCTTGCCGTGGTGATCGTCCCTGACGAGAGGGTCACATTGTTGCGGATCACGTTATCGCCCATGACCTCGGTAACAGCGCCCATGCCGCGCTGGTACAGCCCGATCCCGTTGCCTGCGATCACGCTGCTTCCCACGGATGCGATAGCGGATCCGGCGTTGTCCATCGACGAGACGACGCCATAACCATTTCCGCCGAAGCTGGAATTGGCCACGGTGATGCGCGCTACCGCCGAGGCCGTGCTGACGTACGACCAGACCGCCGTAAACGCGTTGTTGGCAAAGTCGGAATTGCGTACGGTCACGTCGGTGGTGATCGCGCTCGCCGCGGTCGCATAGATCGCCGCGATGCTGATGCCCGCGAAATTGCAACCCGAAACGCTTACGGTCGCCCCCTCGGCGGCGAAGATCCCGTAGCTGCCGCCCCGGAACGTGGTGTTGCGAACCGAGGCGGCTCCGGTCCCGTTGATGACGATTCCGTTGGAGCTCGACTGAAGCACGGAGTCCTCGACGCTGAGCCTTCCTGTCGACATCTGGATCGCGTCGCTGCCTGGACTGTTGGCGTTCGTCACCATGGAAACATTCCGCAGCGTGACGACCTTGCCAGCAGCGATCGTCATGGCGGGGTTGCCGGCGACCGGTACGATGCTGCCGACCTGACCGGGGATGGCCTGGATGATCACGTTCTTGGCCACGTTGACCGTGCCTGAGTTGAAGTTCGCGGAATCGAGCATCCAGATCTCGCCGTTGTTGGCTACGGCCACGAGCGCCGCGGGCAACAGGCGGCAAGGCAGCGAGACGGTGCATGGGTTGGCGTCATTTCCATACGACGCGAGATAGGTCCGGAACGCCTGTGCGCTGGCGGTGACCGGCAGCAGGAGCGACGCGGCAACGACGAGCAGCAGGCGCGTGAGCGTGCAGGTCATCTTCATCTCCCCAAGGTGTTGGTGGATGCGGCCGGTAGCGCGGCGGCCGCATCATGCGCCGTTTGGGGATTTCCTTCAATCCGCGCAGCGGCCTAGGCCATGCGTCGTCGCCGCGCCTCGTAAAGGCAGATCCCGCTCGCGAGCGAACATGTTCAGGGTTTCCACCGACCGATCATCGGGGCGCCAGTCGCCCTCAATTTTGCCCGACGGTGGTGATCACGCCAAAATTGGGAGCGCGGCTCATGTTGTTGCCGAACGACTCCATCGTCCCGCTTGCTTGCACCATCCCATAGGTCAGCGCGCCGAAAGTGTTGCCGCCGGCGGTCGCGACGGCCGTTCCTGCGTCCTGCCTGACATAGATGCCCCAGGTCGCGGAGGAAACGGACGATCCGGTCATGGAGAGCCGTCCGTCGGCGCCGGCGACTTGCGACCAGAGCACGGCGCCGCTATAGACCTTGCTGAACGAGCTGTCCCTAATCGTCGCGATGGTGGAGGTGGCCGCGGTGCTTGCGTCGACGTACACGCCATAGTTGAAGACGTTCGCGAAGTCGGTGCGCACGACTTCGACGCTCGCCCCACCCTTGGCATGCACACCGTAATTTGCGCCGAGGATGCGACTGTTCATGACCAATGCTGTAGCGTTCGAGCCGTTGGCCACGACGGCGTCGCCCTGCACCCGCATGACGCAATCGTCGACGGTGAGCGAAACATTCGCGGCCACGTCGATGCCGTCCGTGCCATGGTTGTTCGCGTTGTCGACGATAAGCAGGTTGCGTAGCCGCACGTTCACGAACGCGGTGGCAATGGTGATGGCCGGCCCGCCGGCTGCCGCGACGATGCTGCCCATCTGGCCCGGGATTGCCATGATGGTGACGGACTTGTTGATGTTCAGGGTGCCGCTGTTGAAGTTGGCGGAGTCGAGGATCCAGATCTCGCCCCCGTCGAGCGTCGCCGGGAGGGCGTCCGAGACCAGCCGACACGGCTGCGACACCGTGCACGGATTGGCCGCAGAGCCATAAGACGCGACATAAGTCCGGAATGCCTGGGCATACGCACCCACGGACACGACAAGCCCTGCGACCGCGGGCACGATGAAGCGCGAGACGGTGCCTTTCATGAGCTTGACCTCCTCTCCATCGACTCCACCGGGGGTGAAGAAATCGGCTTGGATGACCTGCCGTCAGGTACCGCCCACCACCGTGATGGCCCCCGTCGTGTTTGCGGCGAGGTACGCGCAAAAGAGCTGCGCGTGGGCAGGAGCGCATAGCGCGAGGAAGGATGTGAGGAGGGCGAGGGCGCACGAGACGAACTTGGGCATGTCGGTCTCCTTCGCCTGGGAGGACACGCCGGCGCGGCGCGTCGTCAGGGGCACTCATCATGCGCCACATGCATGTTCAAGCCAACCGCGATGGGGCGGTCGCCGGACGGGGCAGGCCCGCGCCGTTGGGATTCGTGTCCACGCCATAGAAAGCGACATAGCTGGCCAAGGATGGCCCGCAGCCCTACTGCAGGGAGTTCAAAGTCATCGATCCCGCGTTCACGAAATTTCCGGAGAACTGGTTGTTGCCGTACGTCACGATCGAGGAGCCTGTCCCGACGACTTGCCAGCCGTAGTGACTGCCGTCGATCATGTTGTTGCCGGCGTAAATCGCGGCCATCCCGGTGCCGTTCGTCTCGCTGTCGAGCGGGGAGTACGTGCCGTGGAACGTGTTCCGCGTCGCAAATATCTGGGCAAGCGCCCCGGCGACGGTCGTGTAGGCAAAGACTCCCTCGCTGCCATTGGAAATGTTCGAATCTGAAACGCTCACCGTCGTCGTCGTGGGAGCGGCGATTCCGGCCGCGACGATGCCGGCCGACGTGAGGAACTGCGAGTTCGAAATGACCACATTCGGGCCGTTCTCGGCCCGTACGGCATAACCGTCGATATTTCGCATCACCGTATTCTTGATCTGCACTCTCGCCGTCGTGTCGTGCACGTACACGCCGTGCATGGGCAGGTTCGCGAAGAGGCAATCTTCGATGGAAAGCAACGAGCCGGCACTCATGAGGATGCCGTAGGTGCCCGGGTTGTTCGCGTTGTTCGGGATGACGAGGTTGCGCAACGCGACCTTCACGTTGGCCGTCGCGATGTTGAAGGCGGGATTGCCGGCGACCGCCACGATGCTCGCAACCTGGCCTGGCACGGCCAGGATCGAGACCGACTTCATGATGTTCACGGTGCCGCTGTTGTAATTCGCGGAATCGAGGATCCAGACTTCTCCGCCGTCGAGCACGGCGGAGAGCGCCGCAGGAAGCAGGCGGCATGGGGCGGACACGGTGCACCCGACGTTCCCGTCGTTTCCGTAAGAGGCGACGTACGTGCGGAAGGACTGGGCTTGGGCCGCCAGCGGCAAGAGCAGGACAGCGGCAAGCAGGGCCAATCGCGGATCGAGGCGTTTCATTCTTGTCTCCGGGCGGAAGATGGGCGCCGGACGGGTGCCCGGCGCCGGCATCATGCTCCCAACTTCCGTGCCGAGCCAAGCCGCATCGGCCCGCGATGTTGCTAAGCCAGTCGGCGCCGCCGCGCCTCGTACAGGCAGATGCCGCTCGCGACCGATACGTTGAGGCTCTCGACCGAGCCCATCATCGGGATGCTCACGAGGCCGTCGCAGCTCTCCTTCGTGAGCCGGCGCAAGCCCTCGCCTTCCGCGCCGAGGACCAGGCCTAAAGGTCCGTCCAGCTTCGCCTTGTAGATCGACTCCGTCGCCGAGTCGTCGGCGCCGATGAGCCAGATGCCGCGGTCCTTCAAGTCCCGCATCGTGCGCGCGAGGTTCGTGACCACGATATAAGGCACCGACTCCGACGCACCCGAAGACACCTTGATCGCCGCCGTGGTCAGTCCCACGCTGCGATCCTTGGGCGCGAGCACCGCATGGGCTCCCGCGCCATCCGCCACGCGCAGGCAGGCCCCCAGGTTGTGCGGGTCCTGCACGCCGTCGAGAATCAGCAGAAGCGGCTGCTCGTTCAAGCCCTCGAGCACGTCGTCGATGAATTGCGGGATCTTGAGCGGCTCGGCCTGGGCCACGACGCCCTGGTGGCGCGTGCCGCCCGCCATGCCGTCGAGGCGCTTGGTGTCGACCGGAATGACGCGCACGTTCGCGCCCGAGGCGGTGCGCTTCAGGTCCTTCGCGCGCGCGTCATTGCGCTCCGCGTCGATGTAGATCTCGCGGATCGTCTCGGGCCGCTGCCTGAGGCGGCTGGTCACTGCATGGAAGCCGGTGAGGGTCTTCACGGCTTCTTGCCCTTCTTCTTCTTGTCTCCCCTTCCGGCCGGCCCGCGCACCGGCGGCTTCTCGTCCTCGTGCCGTTCATCCGCCGACCGCTTGCCCTCCACCAGCACGAAATCGATCTTCGCCTGCTCCAGGTTCACGCGCACGACCCTCACCCGCACGCGCCCGCCCAGCTGGTAGCGCACGTTGCTCCGCTCGCCCTTGAGCAGGTGGCGCTGCTGGTCGAACTTGAAGTAGTCCTGGCCGAGGTCCGAGATGTGCACCAGGCCATCCACGAACAGGTCGTCCAGCGTCACGAAGAGGCCGAACGACGTGACACCGCTGATCGTGCCGTCGAACTCCTCGTTCACGTGATCCTGCATGAAGTAGCTCTTGAGCCAGGCCTCGACGTCGCGCGTCGCATCGTCCGCGCGCCGCTCGGTCTCGGAGCAATGCCGCCCGATGGCGTGCAGGTCGCCCGCGTCGTAGCGGCTCCCCGCGAGCACCGCCTTGATGCCGCGGTGCACGAGGAGATCCGGATAACGCCGGATGGGCGACGTGAAGTGCGCGTAGGCGTCGTAGGCGAGGCCGAAGTGGCCGACGTTCTCCGGCGTGTAGACCGCCTGCGAGAGCGAGCGCAGCATCACCGTCTGCAGGATGCCGGCGAAGGGCTTGCCCTTGATGCGCTTCAGGAGCTCCTGGTAGTCCTTGGCCTTCGGCTCCTCGCCGCCGCCCAGCGTGAGGCCATAGTCCTTGAGCATCTCGCGCAGCGATTCGAGCTTCTCCGGCGTCGGCCCCTCGTGCACGCGGTAGAGCGTCGGCTGCTTGTTCTTCTCGAGGAAGTCGGAGGCGCACACGTTCGCCGCGAGCATGCATTCCTCGATCAGCTTGTGCGCGTCGTTGCGCTGCACCGGTACGATCTTCTCGATCTTGCCGTTCGCATCGAAGATCATCTGCGTCTCGATCGTCTCGAAATCGATCGCGCCGCGCTTCTCGCGCTGGCCCAGCAGGGCATGGAAAACGCGGTTGAGCGTCTCCAAGTGGGGTACCAGGTCCGCGGCGACCGGCGGGTCGGCCTCGCGCCCCTCGAGCACGGCGGCCACGCGCGTGTACGTGAGGCGCGCGTGCGAATGGATCACGGCCGCGTAGAAGTCGTAGTCCTTCACCACGCCCGACGGACCCACCTCCATCTCGCACACCATGACGAGCCGGTCGACCTCGGGCTTGAGCGAGCAGAGCTCGTTGGAGAGCTCCTCGGGCAGCATCGGGATCACGCGGCGCGGGAAATAGACCGAGTTGCCGCGGTTGTACGCCTCGCGGTCGAGCGGATCTTCCGGCTTCACGTAATGGCTCACGTCGGCGATCGCGACCCACAGGCGGAAACCGCCGGCGCCTTTCCTGCCCTTGCTCCCGATCGGCTCGGCGTACACCGCGTCGTCGAAATCCCTCGCCGTCTCGCCGTCGATGGTGACGAACGCGAGCTCCCTCAGGTCCTTGCGGCCCTTGAGGTCCTTCATCGCGAGCTTCTGGCCGATCTTCTTCGCCGCGGCCTCCACGTCGGCCGGCCACTCGTGCGGCAGGTCGTGCTTGCGCAGCGCGATCTCGATCTCCATGCCGGGATCGGCATAGTTGCCGAGGATCTCCACCACTCGCCCCACCGGCTCGGCGTGCTTCGTGGGCTGCAGCAGGATCTCGGCCACGACGACCTGCCCTTCCTTCGCGCCGTCGAGGCTCTCGGGCTTGATCAGGATGTCCTGGCTGATGCGCTTGTTCTCGGCGATGACGAAGGCGACATCGTTCTCGATGAAGAGGCGTCCCACGACCTTCTGGTTGGCCCGCTCGAGCACCTCGGCGATCCCGCCCTCGAGCCGTCCACGGCGATCCATGCCGACGACGCGCGCGAGCACGATGTCTCCGTGCAGCACCTTGTGCATCTCCTTGGGCCCCAGGAAGAGATCGTCGCGGCCGTCCTCGGGCTGCAGGAAGCCGAAGCCGTCGGGATGGCCGATCACCTTGCCCTTTATAAGCCCCGCCTTGTCCGGGATCAGCAGGTGCCCGCGGCGGTTGCGCAGGATCTGGCCCTCGCGTTCCATCGCGGCGATGCGCCGCTCGATACCCTCGCGCTGCTGCGGGTCGGTGACCTGCAGGCGCTGGATCAGCTCTTCCTCCGGCAGCGGGACGCCTGCCTCCTCCAGCGCCTCGAGCACGGCATCCCGCGAGGGGATTTCAACAGCGTAAGTGCGCAGTTCCTTGGATTTGTTGGACAATCGTCGATTCACTCGGTAAAATTATTCGTTCTCCGCTGCCCGGATGGCGGAATTGGTAGACGCACCAGTTTCAGGTACTGGCGGGTAAAACCGTGGAGGTTCGAGTCCTCTTCCGGGCACCAGTTTCATTTCTTGTTTCCGGCACGTTCTGTATTCTCTCACGAGGGGGTTTTTTCTCATGAGGGACGACCGAACCTGCCGTGAGCAAGCTCTACGACCAGCTTAAGAAGGCCGCGATGCAGCGCGCGGAGGGCACGCGGCAGGAAGGCGCGGCCGATGCCGAGGCGCAGCCGCAGGCGGGAGGCTTGCTCGCCCGCGCCCTGCAGCGCGCGGAGTCCGAGCGCAGCCGCGCCCACAACCAGCAGCAGATGAAGGAAAACGCGGCCGCCGAGCGCGAGGACCGCGAGGCCTCGCGCGCGCTCGACATGCGCGTCGAGTCCGAGCGCCACGCCGCCCAGGCCGCCCAGGGCCGGGCCGATGCCGACCGCAAGAATACAGAGCATGCGACGCGCCGCGCGGAGAGCGCCCGCAAGGCGCTCGAGGCGGCCCAGGCACGCGCTGCCGCCGAGGAAGCGGCCGCCGCGGCGCAACGCGAGCGCCAGCAGGCCGAGGAGGCCGCGCGGGTCGCCGCGCAGGAGCGAAGCGATGCGGAGGCCGCGGCCGCCCAGAAAGCGCGCCATGCGGCCGAGGAAGCGGCCGGCGCGCTGCGCGCGGCCAAGGAGCGCGAGCGCACCGAGCGCGAAGCGCAGCGCCTGGCCGACGCCCGCCTCGCCGCCGAGCGCGACGCCGCCCGCACGGCCGAGGATCGCCTGCAGGCCGAGCGCCAGGCGACCGCCGCGGCCCAATCCCGCGCCGATGCCGAGCGCGTCGCGGCCCACGAAGCGCAGCGCCGCGCGGATCTCGAGCAGGCCGCGGCGCAACAGGCGCTCGAGCGCGCCGCCGCCGAGGAAGCCCTGGCCGCCGTCGAACAGCAGCGCATGGCGGCCGAGTCCGCGCAACGCGCGGCGGCGCAACGGGCGCGCGAGGCGGCGCAAGCGCAAGCCCACGCCGAGCATGAGCGCACGCGCATCGAGGAAGAAGCCGTGATGGCCGCGCGCGATCGCGCGCAGGAGGAATCGGCCGCACGCGATGCCGCCCTGGCGCAAGCGCAGGCCGCGGCCGCCGCGCTTCACGCCGCGGAGCAACGCGCGCTCGAGGAGGCGCGTGCCGAGGGCGTCCTGCGCGAGCGAATCGAAGCCGAGCGCCAGCTGCACGAACAAGCCCGCATGCGAGCCGAAACGGAAGCCGCGGCGTCCCAGGCGCAGGGTGCCCGCGCCGAAGCGGAACGCGAGGCGGCGCAGCTCGCGGCCGAGCGTGCGGCGCTGGAATCCGCCGCGGCCGATCGCCTCCGGGCCGACGCGCAGCACAGGGCCACGATCGAGCGCGAGAAGGCCGATGCCGAGGAGAGCGCGGCCGCCCATGCGCGCGAGAAAGCCGAGAAGGAATCGCGGGCGCTCGAGGCCGCGACCGCATGCCAGCAAGCGGCCGAACGCGCGCTCGCGGCGGCGCAGGAACGCGCCTCGCACGAGAACAGCGCGCAGCAAGCGCGGCGCTCCACGGACGAGGCGCGCGCCGCCACCGCGACCTCGCAGCGCAAGACGCGTGAGCTGCGGGGAAGCCGTCCGGTGATGTCCCTCGTGGTGATGGGGGCCATCGCGCTCGCCGCCTTCGCCGCATGGCACTTCACCCCGGGCGTGGAGCGGGTCGAGCACGACGCCCATTCACACATGCCCGTGGTCACGTTCAGGTTGGACCACGAGCTGCATTCGCTCCCCGCCGTGCCCGCCCGCGAGCCGTGAGCAAGCTCTATGACCAGCTCAGGAACGCGGCCAGGGCGCGTCTCGCGGCGCGGGAGCAGCCCGGGAACGGCCCACCCGCGCCCGATCCGGCGCCGCCGGCCGTCACCGCGCAAATGCTCGACGAGCGCGAGGAAGGCTGGCGCGACGACATCGAGGCCAAGCTCCTCGAAGCCGATCGCCTGATCTCGGGCGAGGTTGGCCCGCCGCTCACGCGTGCGGAAGTGGCGTTCGAGACCCTCGCGGTCGCGGCGTCCAAGCGCGCCGACGTGGAAGCGCGTGCCCGGGAGCGCGCGCGTCGCCAGGCCGAAGCGGAGGACGCGTTGCGCGGCCAGGCCGAGCGGCTGGCCGCGGCGGAAGCCCGCGCCGAGGCGGGCGCGCGCGAGCGGGAGCAGGCGGAGCACGCGGCGCAAGCGGCTGCGCGCGCGCACGCCGAGGCGGACGAGCGTGCCGCCGCCGCGGCCGGGCAGCGCGCGCGTGCCGAGCGCGCCGCGGCCGAAGCCGCGCAGGCCCGGGCGGAAGCGGAGAAGCTGGTACTCGCGAAGGCCGCGGAACGCGCCGCCGCCGACGCCGCTGCCCTCGACGAAGTGCAGCGGCGCGCGCAGGCCGAAGAATCGCAACGCGCCGCCGCCGCCGAACGCGCGGAGGCGCAAGCGCGCGCCCACGCCCTGGCGCGCGAACGGCAAGCCGCGGAAGCGCGCGCGAGCACCGCGGCGAAGGCCCGTGCCGACGCGGAGGAGCAGGCCCGCATCACCGCGACGGAGCGCGCACAGGCAGACGCCGACGCGGCCTGTGCCGCCGGCGCCCGCGTGGAAGCGGAGCGGCTCGCCGCGGCGCGGGCCGCCGAACGCAGCGCATCGCAGCTCGTCGCGGCGCAGGCCGCCGCCGAGCGCGAGGCGATCGAAGAGGCGCAGCGCACGGCCGCGCTCCAGCGCGCCCAGGCGGAAGCCGACGCGGAGAGCGCGACCCGGCACGCGCTGTCGGCCCAGCGCCAGGCGGACGCCGCGGCGCAGGCGCGCGCGCAAGCCGACGCCGAGGCCGCCGGGATCGCGGCCCGGCGCGCGCAGTCCGAGCAGGCGCTGGTCGACGCCGCCCGTGCGCGCGAAGCCGCGGAGAAGACGGCGTCGGCGCAGGCCGCCGAGCGCCTCGCCGCGGAAACGCTCGCGGCGGAGCATGCGCGCGAGCGCCAGGCTGCCGAGGCGATCGCCCTCGAGGAAGCGCGCCGGCGCGAGGCGGCGGAAGATCAATTGCGCACGGCGGCGCTCGAGCGCGCCGAGGTTGAGGCGCGCGCGGAAGTCCTCGCCCGCCAGCGCGAGGCCGACGACCAGCAGGCCGCGCGCATCGCGCGCGATCGCGTCACGGCCGAGAAGCGCGCGATCGAGCTGGCGAATCGCCGTGCACACGCCGACGCCGCGGCCGCGGAGGCGCAGCGCGAGCGGCTGCTCGCGGAAGACGAGCTGCGCGCCCACGCACGCGCGCGCGAGTGCGCCGAGCGCACGGCGGCGGAGCAGGCCGCGGCGCGGGCCGCCACGGAAGCGAAGCGGATCGAGGCTGCCCGCGAACGCGAGCACATCGAGCGCAGTGCCGAGGCGTTCGCTCGCGCGCGGCTCGAGGAAGAATCGAATGCGGTCCAGGCAGCGGCCCTGGCCGCAGGATCCGAGCTTGCCGCCACCGAAGCGGCGCAGGCGCGCGCCGCCGCGGACCTGGATCTCGCGGCTCGCCAGGCCGAGCGCGCGGCCGCCGAAGCGCGTGCGGCGCAAGAGGCCCGCGACCGCACGGCGCGCGACGCCGAGGCCGAGGAAGCCGCGCGCCGCGCGGCGCTTGCGGAAGGCGAGCTGCTGCAACAGGCGCGTGAACGGGAAACGGCCGAAGCGCAGGCGCTCCTGCAGGCGCAGCAACGCGAGCAGGCGGAGAGCTCGGCGCGCGCGCTCGCGCTCGAACGCGCGGCCTGCGAAGCGAATGCCGCCCGCCTCGCGCGCGAGCATGCGGCGCGGGACGAAGCGGCCGCGCGCACCGCGCTCGAGGCGCGCGATGCGCAAGCCGAGGCGCGGCTTGCCGCGGACGAGGCGCAGCAGGCCCAGCATGAAGCGGCCGAAGCGGCGGCACGGCGCGCGGCCGCCGACCTCGAGCTCGCCGCGCGCCACGCCGAGCGTGCCGCGGCCGACGCCCGCGCGGCCGACGAGGCGCGCAAGCGCAAGGCGCGCGACACCGAGCAGGAAGAAGCGGCCCGCCGCCTGCTGCAGGCGCAGGCCGATGCGCAGCGCCAGGCCGAGTCCCGCGCGGCGGCCGAGTCGGCGGCGCTCGCCCAGGCGCAGGCGCTCGCCCAGGCCGAGATCGAGGCGCGCCAGCAGGCGGAAGCGACGTCGCGCGCCCACCGCGAGGCGGCGCGGCGCGCCGCCGAGCGCGCCGCGGCGGAGCGCGAGGCTGCCTTGGCCCTGCGCGAGCGCCAGGCCGCGCACGAGACGGCGGCCGAAGCCCAGGCCGATCGGCTGCAACGCGAGCGCGACCTCGCGGAGGCGGCACGGCTGCGCATCGAGCAGGAGAGCGCGGGCCTCGCCCACGCCGAGCGCGCGCGCGAAACCGGGCGCGCCCTCATCGTGGAGGCGCAGCGCCGCGTCCTGCTCGAGGAAGAAGCCCATACGCACGCCATCGCACACGCGCGCGCGCAAACCGAGGCCACGCAGGCCATGCGTGAGCGCGCCGCGCAGGAGGCGAGCGCAAGCGCGGAAGCCGCGCGCATGGCGCGCGAGCGCGATGCCGTGGAAGCACGGACGGCCCAGGCCGCGCGCGAGGCCGCCGCGGCCGAGGCCGAGGCGATCGCGGCGGCCGATCGGGCCACGCACGCCCACGACGACGCCGTGCGCGCCGCCGAGGCGCGTGCCATCGCCGAGGAAGAGCGCGCATCGCTCGCCCGCGAACGCGCGGTGCGGCAGGCGCAGGCCACGGAGCGCGCGAAGGCGCGGGCGATCGCCGAGCAGGCGGGCGCGGAAGCCGCCGCACGGCGCGCGGCGCAGGAGCTCGAGCTCGCGCAACGCGCCTCGGAACGCGCGCAGGCCGATGCCCGCGCGGGCGAGGTGGCGCGCCAGCGCAAGGCGCGCGAGGTCGAGGCGGAGGTCGCCGCGCAGAACGCCGCCGTCGCCCACGCCGAGGCGCAGGCCCGGGAGGCGGCGCGCGAACACGCCGAAGCCGAGGCGCTGGAACAGGCGAACGCGCGGGCCGAAGCGGAACGCCTCGCCGCGGCGCGCGCCGCCGAGCTCGCGCAAGCCCACGATGCCGCGCTCGCCCGCGCACGCGAACGGGAGGCCGCCGAGGCCGCCGCGCTGCAGCTCGCACGGGACGCGCGCGCGGCCGAGACACGGGCGCTCGAGAAGGCCGGCGCGGCCGCGCGCGCCGAGGCGGCAGCCCTTCAAGCCATGCAGGAACGCATCGCCGCCGAGCGCGAGGCGCTGGCGCAGGCGCTCGCGCGCACCCACGCGCAGGAGCAGGCGCAGGCCGCCGCGGCGGCGACCGCGCGCGCCGGGCGCGATGCGCAAAAGGCGGCCGAAGCGCAAGCCAAGGCGCACGCGCGCGAGGAGGCTGCATCCCGCGTCCGTGCCGAAGCGGAGCAGCAGGCGACGCAGGCCACGCGCCTCGCCGCCGAGGCACGCGAACGCGCGGCCGAAGCGGCCCGCCAGCGCGAGCAGGCGGACCATGGGCTCGCCGAGGCGGCGCGCGAGCGCGCCCGCGTCGATGCCGAGGCCGCGCGCGTCGCGGAGGCGCTCGCCGCGGCCGAGGCAGCCGCGGCGCACCAGGCCGCCGAGCGCGAGCGCGCCGAATCGCAGGCCCATGCGGATGCCGCGGCGCGGGCGGAGGCGGAGAAAGAGGCGCACGAAGCCACGCTCGCACGGGCGGCGAACGAAGAGCGGGCCGCCGGCGCCGCGCGGGAACGCGCGCGCGTCGAGGCGCTGGCCATGGAAGCCGCCGGGCGCCGCGAAGCGGCCGCACGGGAAGCCCTCGCCGCCGCTGGTACACGGGCGCAGGACGAGGAGCACGCGGCCGCGCGTGAACGCGAACGCGAGGCGGCGGAATGCCGCGCACTGGCCGCGGAGCAGGCGCGCGCGCAAGCCGCTCGCGCGGCGCTCGAGCGCGAGCGTGCACGCGCCGCGGCCGAGGCCGACGCGCTATCGAAGGCGCGCGAACGGGAGGCGGCGGAAGAGGCCGCGGCCGCCCATGCGCGCGCGACGACGCAGGAGGCGGTTCGCTCGCGCGCCCTGGCGCGAGAACGCGCCCGCGCGGAACGCCTGGCCGAGCGCGCTGCCCGCCGCCGCATCGCGGAGGAAGAACGCCTGGAGCGCGAAGCGCGCAGGACGGCCGCGGTCGAGGGCGAGAGCGCGCATGCCGCGCTCGAGCGCATCGCACGCGACCAGGCGCTGCTCGACGCCTCGCGCAAGCGCGCGGAGGCGGAGGCAGAGGCGCACCGGCAGTCCCAGGCGCATCGACACGCCGCCGATGCGCAGAAGGCCCTCTCGGAATCGCGCGCGGAGGCTCGCGCGGTCATCGCCCGCGCCCGCGGCGACGTGGAGCCGAGCGGGATGGGCGCGCAGGTCGAATCGTGGGCGTGGCGCGCGGGCGCGGTGCTCGCCGCCACGGCAGTC
Organism: Usitatibacter sp.; assembly: GCA_035656735.1. GTDB lineage: Bacteria > Pseudomonadota > Gammaproteobacteria > Burkholderiales > Usitatibacteraceae > Usitatibacter. The sequence continues at coordinate 78,666 of DASRRY010000023.1, forward strand.
GTCGTGCTGCTCCTCGAGCGGCCGTACCATGCGACGCCGGCGCCGGCTGTCAACGGAACAAGCGCCCTCGTCCCGCCGAAGGCCGGCGCCCCATCTCCTGATCGCGCGGCCGCGCTGACCTACGGGCTCAGGCTCGAGCGCGCGCTCGACGTCAGTCGAACGGGTGCTTCTGGACGATCGTCTCCTCCCGATCGGGTCCCGTCGAGATGAGCGCGACCGGCGCGCCCACGAGGCTCTCCAGGCGCTTGAGGTAGGACTGCGCGTTCTTCGGCAGCTTGTCGAAGGACTTCACCCCGACCGTGCTCTGCGTCCAGCCCGGGTGCTCCTCGTAGATCGGCTCGCAGATCGCGAGCGCATCGGCGCCAACGGGCAGCATGTCGCGCGTGCCGCCGCCCACGATCCTGTAGCCGACCGCGACGCGCACGGTATCGAGGCCGTCGAGCACATCGAGCTTCGTGATGCAGATGCCCGACACGCCGTTCAGCTGCACCGCGCGCTTGAGCGCCGCCGCATCGAACCAGCCGCAGCGGCGCGGACGGCCCGTGACGGAGCCGTACTCGTTGCCCTTCACGCGCAGCCGTTCGCCCACCTCGTCGTCGAGCTCCGTCGGGAACGGGCCCGCGCCCACGCGCGTGGCATAGGCCTTCGCCACGCCGAGCACGTAATGCAGCTGGTTGGGTCCCACGCCGGCGCCCGCCGCGGCCTGGCCGGCCACGCAGTTCGACGAGGTCACGAAGGGATAGGTGCCGTGGTCCACGTCCAGGAGCGCGGCCTGCGCGCCCTCGAAGAGGATGCTGCTGCCCTCGCGGATGAGCGCGTTCACCTCGCACGAGACGTCGGCCACCATCGGCTCGATCTTCTCCGCCAGGGCGAGCGTGTCCTCGAGCGTCTTCTGGAAGTCGACGGTGTCCGACTTGTAGAAATGCTTGAGCACGAAGTTGTAGTAGTCGAGCACCTCGCCCAGCTTGGCGGCGAAGCGCTCGCGCGCGTAGAGGTCCTGCACGCGGATGGCGCGGCGCGCGACCTTGTCCTCGTACGCCGGGCCGATGCCGCGGCCGGTGGTGCCGATCTTGGCCTCGCCCTTCGCGCGCTCGCGTGCCTGGTCCATCGCGACGTGGTACGGCAGGATGAGGGGTGCGGCTTCGGAGATGCGCAGCTGCCCGAAGACGTCGACCCCGAGCTTCTGCAGCTCGCCGATCTCCTGCATCAGGGCCTCGGGCGAGACCACCACGCCATTGCCGATGAAGCACTTCACCTGCGGGTGCAGGATCCCCGAGGGAATGAGCCTCAGGATCGTCTTGCGCCCGTGGATCACGAGCGTGTGGCCCGCGTTGTGCCCGCCCTGGAAGCGCACGACGCCCGCCACGTGGTCGGTGAGCCAGTCGACGATCTTGCCCTTGCCCTCGTCACCCCACTGGGTGCCGATGACGACTACGTTACGCGCCATTTGCCATCCTTCTTTTCCAGCTTGCGCGTGCAAGCGAGCTCGCCACGCGCGGATTCATGTCCCGGCAGGTCGACGATCACGACCTCGCCCTGGCTGCGCAGCTCGCCGATCGCGCGATCGAGCTGCGGGTCCTCGATGCAGGGCGCGAGGATCGCGCCGCTTCCTTCCGCGGGAGAGGGGCGCGCTGAGGGCCGCGCCAGTCCCGCCACCTGCCGCAAATCCATTGTGAACCCGGTCGCCGGCCGCGCCCGCCCGAAGCTGGCACCTACCTCGTCGTAGCGGCCGCCGCGCGCGATGGCGTCGGGGCTGCCCGGCGTGAATGCCGCGAAGACGAGCCCGCTCTCGTAGTTGAAGCCGCCCAGCTCGGCCAGGTCCACCGAGATGTCGACGCCCTGCGATGCGCTGCGCGCGGCGAGCTCTTCCAGCATGTCGAGGGCGCGCGTGATGTCGGGCAGGCGCGGCAGATCCTTGCGCGCGCGCGCGAGCACGTCCACGCCGCCGTTCATGGCGGTGAGCGCGGCGAACGCCTCGCCACCGAGCTCACGGGCCGCGGGCGCGTCCTTCTGCTGCACCGCATGGAAGAGCGCCTCGGCGACACTGCCTTTGTCCTGGGAGAGCGCCCGATACACGCCCGGGTGTCCGAGGTCGATGTGGACCTTGGCGAGCCCGGCCGTCTTCAGCGCCGCGATCATCAGCCGCACGATCTCCACGTCGGCCTCGAGACCGGCATGGCCATAGAGCTCCGCGCCGATCTGGATCGGCTCGCGCATCTTCGTCATGCCCGCGGGGACCGTGTGCAGGACGCTGCCGCAATAGCACAGCCGCGCGACACCCTGGCGATTGAGCAGGTGCGCGTCGATGCGGGCGACCTGCGGCGTGTGGTCGGCGCGCACGCCCATCATGCGGCCCGAGAGCTGGTCCACCAGCTTGAACGTCACGAGCTCGAGGTCGCGCCCGGTCCCCGAGAGCAGCGACTCGACGTACTCGAGGAGCGGCGGAGCGACGAGCTGGTAGCCGTACGATTCGAAGAGGTCGAGGATCGCCCGGCGCAGGCGCTCGATCGCGCGCGCCTCGGCGGGCAGCACGTCTTCAATGTGCTCGGGAAGTAGCCAGCGTCTCATAGGCTGGGGTCTGACCACTGTCAACATTCGAAACGACGGCAACAGCGCCGTTTCG
>DASRRY010000024.1:0-30212 GCA_035656735.1 Usitatibacter sp.
GTCTGGCTCCGGCGACGCGGCGTCGCTAGGCTTCCGCGACGACGTGCACCGTGATGTTGGAGAGCACGTCCGAGTGCAGCGCGACCACGATCGGGAACTCGCCCAGGTGCTTGAGCGGGCCGGCCGGCATGCGCACCTCGGCCTTCTTCACCTGCACGCCCGTCGCCTTGGTGAGCGCCTCGGCGATGTCCGAGTTGGTGACGGAGCCGAAGAGGCGCCCGTCCACGCCGGCCTTCTGCGCGACGTCGATCTTCACGCCCTCCAGCTTCGCCGCGCGCTCCTGGGCGCCGGTGAGCTGCTCGTTGGCCTTCTTCTCCAGCTCGGCGCGGCGGGTCTCGAATTCCTTCAGGTTCTTTTCCGAGGCGCGCTTGGCCTTGCCTTGCGGGATGAGGAAGTTTCGGGCGTACCCGTCCTTCACCTTCACCACGTCGCCGAGACCGCCGAGGTTCACCACTTTCTCCATCAGGATTACTTGCATGGTCGGTGGCCTCAGTGCAGGTCGGTGTAGTGGATGAGAGCGAGGAAGCGCGCGCGCTTGATCGCCACGCCCAGCTGGCGCTGGTAGCGGGCCTTGGTGCCGGTGATGCGCGCCGGGATGATCTTCCCGTTCTCGTTCACGAAGTCCTTCAGGATCGCGATGTCCTTGTAGTCGACTTCCTTGATGTTCTCGGCCGTGAAGCGGCAGAACTTGCGGCGGCGGAAGAGGCCGCGATTCTGCGAGCGTCCGTCCTTCTTGGCGAACTTGCCGCCTTTACCTTTTGCACCTCTGCGGGGCGGGGGCATGGTGTCCTCTCCTTAAGCTTGGGCGGAGGCTTGCGCGGGCGCGTTACCTTCGCGTCCGGCGCCTTCACGGGATTCGGCGGGCTTGGCTTCGCCGGCCACGGGTGCCTCGGTCACGTTGCGCGACTTCTCTTCCTTCATCATCGGGGAAGGGCCGGTCTCGGCCGCGCTCTTCGCGACGGTGAGATGGCGCAGGACCGCGTCGTTGAATCGGAACGCGTTCTCGAGCTCCGACAGCACCGCGTTGTTGACCTCGATGTTCATGAGCACGTAGTGCGCCTTGAACACCTTCTGGATGGGGTATGCGAGCTGCCGGCGTCCCCAGTCCTCGATGCGGTGGATGGTGCCGCCGCCCTGGGTGATGGTGTTCCGGTAGCGCTCGATCATCGCGGGCACCTGCTCGCTCTGATCGGGATGCACGATGAAGACGATCTCGTAATGGCGCATTCGATCTCCTTGTGGGTTGAGCCTCCCGCATGTGCGCCAGGCGGTGAGGCAAGGATCGGGACAGCCCAAAAGTATAACAGAAAGACAGGGGTCTGACCACTGTCAGCATGTGAAATGTCCTCCGGCGGCCGGCGGGCGCGTTATTCGGGCCATGCCACGCAGAACCCGAATTCAAGTCGCCGGACTTCCGATGCACGTGCGCCAGCGCGGCAACAACCGCGGCGACTGCTTCGTGTGCGCCACAGACTACGCCATGTACTTGCGGCTGCTCGCCGAAGCGCGGGAGCGGGAGGGTTGCGAGGTCCATGCATATGTCCTGATGACGAACCATGTCCACCTGCTGCTGACAGGACGGCAGGCCGATTCGGTCTCCAGGACGATGAAGCGGGTGGGCGAGTCGTACGTGCGCTACTTCAATCGCGCCCATTCACGCACCGGCACTCTGTGGGAGGGGCGATTCAACTCGAGCGTCGTCGATACGGAGGCCTACCTGCTTCGCTGCTATCGCTATGTCGAGCGCAATCCGGTCCGCGCGCGCATGGTCGCGCAGGCGTCGCATTACCGGTGGTCGAGTCACAGGGCCAACGCCCACGGCGATCGCGACGACCTCGTTTCGCCGCATCCCCTCTACACCGCCTTGGGGCTTACGGCGGAGGCACGCCGGCATTCATACCGCGCCCTCTTCGCCACGTCGGAGACGGAGGTGGAGGTGGAAGAAATTCGCGCCGCCCTCAATGGCAGCTTTGCCTTGGGCTCCCCGGCCTTCATGCAGGAGCTCGAGAAGTTGCTCGGCCGGCGAGTGGAACGCATGACAAGGGGGCGCACGCGTCATTCCGCAGTCCTGCGCACTTGACGCCGGTTCCACATGCTGACAGTGGTCAGACCCCTGTCATAGTCCGTTGGGGCTATTCGACGGTCGGCGGCCGCCGACAAGGCACGTCACGAAGCGCGACGAGGATGTGGCGTTGCGTTTACAGCTTTGTCGGACCCGGCCATGCGTTTGCTGTTTTCCTGCTTCGCCCTCCTCCTCGCCTCCCTCGTTTCCCACGCCCAAACGGTGCGGGCGCCCGTCGTCACGGGGGATACGCCGCGCGCGGTCGCGGTGAACCCGGTCACGAACACCGCGTACGTCATCAACGAATTCGGCAACAGCGTGAGCGTGGTGAATGGCGCGACGGGCGCGGTGACCGCGACGGTCCCGGTCGGCAACCGTCCCGAGTACATCGCGGTGAATCCGCAGACCAACCGCATCTACGTGAGCCAGGGCGACGCCTCGCTCACCGTGATCGACGGCAACACCAACACGCCCGCTTCTTACGCACTCGGCAGCACGGGTCCGATCGCGATCAACCCGGCGAACGGCATCGTCTACATCGTGCGGTTGAGCAGTCCTGCGACCGACGAGGTCACGCGCTTCGACGACACCGGCGCCACCCCCACCTGGTACTCGCTCTCCACCGGCTCCTTCCAGCCGATGGATATGACGCTGGATCCGCTCACGAACATTCTGTATGTCGTGCATTACCCGGCGGGCCACGTGCGCGCGATCGACGGATCGTCCACCTCGGACTTCCCGCCCAGCGTGCAGATCGACGTGGGCAAGCCCGCGGACGTGATCGCGATGAACCCGATCACCAACCGCATCTACGCGCTCACCGAGAACACCGCGAGCCCGATCGCCATCATCGACGGGGCGGACAACTCGCTCACGACGCTGGGCCCCGCGGTGACCGCGCCCAAGGCCGTCGCCATCAACCCGGTGACCAACAAGATCTACGCCGCCTTCGACGCGCAGGTCGTCGTGCTCGATGGCGCGACGAACCGGATGAGCTTCGTCGCCTCGGGCACCAGCGGCTCGGGACCGGTGGCCATCGGCATCAACGTCGTCACCAACAAGATCTACGTGCCCAACGCCGACGGCACGCTCACCGTCATCGACGGCGACAACGACAACGCGACCACGCTCGCCATCCCCACGGGCGCCACGGCCGTCGCGGTCAACCCCGTCACGAACACGACTTACGTCACGACCCCCGAGGGCCTCTCGATCGTCGACGGCGCGGCGAGCGATGGCGCCCATGGGATCCCGCTCACGACCGCCATCTCGCAATCAACGACCGGATCCAGCCCGACGTTCCAGTTCACGCCCACCACGACTTATTCTCCGTCGGCGCCGCCGGTGCAGCGCGTGTACTACCGGCTCGACAGCCTCACCGGTGCCTGGCAGCTCGCGAGCGGCAGCGGCACCTTTAGTGGCAGCGCCAGCAACCTTCCCGCCGGCCGCCACGTGATCTACGCCTTCGCCGCCGACGGCCAGGACGTGCCGATGACGGGGATGCAGAGCATGCCGGTGATCGGCGCCATCTCCGAGCTCGCATTCCAGGTCGGCACGGCGCCTGCCAAGGTCGACCCGGCCGTGACGCTCGCGGTGAGTCCGAACCCGGCGGCGAACGGCCAGTCCGTCACGCTCACCGCGACCGTCTCCGGCAGCGCCGGCGCGCCCACGGGCTCGGTCACGTTCATGGACGGCGGCGCGGCCGTCGCCGGCTGCAACACCGCGGCGATCTTCAACGGCACCGCGACGTGCGTCACGACCTCGATCGCCCCGGGCACGCATTCGCTCACCGCGCAGTACGGCGGCGATGCGAGCTACAACGCGAAGGCGTCGGCCGCGACGAGCCTCACCGTCAATATCGTGAAGGTCACGCCGTCGGTGGCGCTCGCCTCCTCGCTCAACCCCTCGGTGACGGGCCAGGCGATCTCGTTCACCGCGAGCGTGAGCGGCTCGAACGGCACGGCCACGGGCAGCGTCACCTTCAGGGACAACGGCACCGCCATCGCCGGATGCGCGCCGGTCGCCTTGGCTTCGGGCAACGCCAGCTGCACGACATCGGCGCTCGCGACGGGAAGCCATTCCGTGACCGCCGACTATTCGGGCGACGCCTTCTACAACTCGGCGGCTTCCAACACGGTCACGCAGGTCGTGAACGCGCCCTCGAAGGCCGCGGCGACGGTGAGCGTGACTTCGAACGCGAACCCGTCGATCTCGGGCCATGCGGTCACGCTCCAGGCGAGCATCACCGGAAGCGCCGGCACACCGACGGGCACGGCCGCGTTCCTCGATGGCGGCTCGGCGATCTCCGGCTGCGGCTCCTTCACGCTCTCGGGCGGCACGGCCTCGTGCACCACGAATACGCTCGCGCTGGGCAACCACGCCATCACCGTGCAGTACTCCGGCGATACGGCGTACGACTCGGCAACCTCCTCGCCGGCCTTCACGCAGACGGTCAACCCGCCGCCGAAGATCGATCCCACGTTCGCGCTGACGTCGTCGATCAATCCCTCGTCGGCGGGCCAGGTGGTGACGCTGAGTGTCGCGCTCTCGGGCGATAACGGCACGCCGACGGGCACCGCGACGTTCGCGGACGGCGGCGCGGCGGTCGGCGCCTGCACCTCGCTCATGCTCTCGGGCGGCATGACGTCATGCGTCACGAGCCTCAACGCGGGCTCGCACTCGATCACCGTGCAGTACTCCGGCGACAACGGATACAACGCCGCGACCTCGGACGCGCTCGTGCAAGTGGTGAACGGCCGCAAGGGCATCGTGGACTTCGACGGTGACGGGAAAGCCGACCTCGTGATGCGCAACGACGACGGCTCCGTCGCGGTCTGGCTCATGGACGGCGTGACGGCAAAGGCCACGCCGACCGTGCTCGGCCCGGCGAGCGGCACCACGATCGTCAAGGCCGCGGATTTCGATGGCGACGGCGTGACCGACCTCGTGCGCCAGGAAGCGGACGGCACGACGACGCTTTATCTCATCGGCGGCGGCACGGTTCGCGACACGACGGTGTTGCGGCCCGCGGGGACCGGCTGGCATCTCACCCACGCCGCGGACTTCAACGGCGACAGCAAGGCCGATCTCCTCTGGCAGCACGACAACGGCGCGGTCGAGATGTGGCTCATGAACGGCACGGTCACCGCGTCGACGGCGACGATCATGCCCGCCGGCACCGCGTGGCGCGTCGCGAAGATCGCGGACTTCAACGGCGACGGCAAGGCCGACCTGCTGTGGGCCAACGGCGCCGATGCGAGCGTCGGCATGTGGCTCATGGACGGCACGACCATCCTGCAGCGCACGCCGATCATGGGACCGAACAACACGTGGACCGTCGCGGGCGCGGGCGACTTCAACGCCGACGGCAAGGCCGACATCCTCTGGCGCGCGGCCGACGGCAGCGTGGGCCTGTGGCTCATGAACGGTCCGGCACAGCTCGCGCGCCGCACGCTCGTCACCGGCAACAGCGGCTGGTCGATCGCGCGCGTAGCCGACGTGAGCGGCGACGGCAAGGCGGACCTGCTCTGGGCGAACGTCGACGGCAGCGTGGGCCTGTGGCTCATGGATGGCCTCGACCTCGTGCAGCGCAGCTCGCTCCTCGGACCCGGCACCGGCTGGAGCTCGAGCGGCGCCCTCGATACGAACGGCGACGGCCAGGCCGACCTCGCGTGGACCCACTCGAGCGGCGCCGTCGGCCTCTGGCTCATGAACGGAACGACGGTCATGCAGCGCGGCTCGCAGCTGCCGGCGGGAAGTCCGTGGCATCTCATCGACGAGCAGGTGGAAGTCAACGCTCCCTAGGAGGGAATGATCATGCGCATGCTGGCTCTTGCAAGACTCGGTGCTTTCGCAACGATTCTCATGGGAGCCGGCTGGGCCCACGCGACCGTGGACGGCCGCATCCTGAATTTCCGCTCGGCACCGAATCCGTCGGGGCTGAACCAGGCGGTGGACATCACCGCGGACATCAACTGGGAGGACATCAAGCCCACGGGCACGATGACCTTCTACGACGGCGGCGTGGTCATCGCGGGCTGCGGGGACCTGGCGATGAACGGTAACGGCTCGGGACCGACCTGCACCACGCGCTTCAACACGGCAGGTGACCACATGCTCACGGTCACTTACTCCGGCGACGCGACCTACCCGGCCGGACAGGCCGGCCCGATCGACCAGGTCGTGGACGCCAGCACGCGGAACTACCCGCGCTTCTACGAGCAGATCACGACGACGGACAGCGCCAACACCCAGGCGCGCGTTTATTTCGGCGTCTCTGGAGGCGACCAGGTCGCGACGGGAACGGCGACTTTTTCCGAGGGGCTTCTGGTGCGATGCGCGGATGTGCCCCTGCAGCCGCTGCCCTATCTTTCCGGCAACGGCGGCGCCACCTGCGATTTTCCCGTGAATGCCGGCTCGCACACCATCACCGTGACCTACTCGGGCGATGCGAACTATCGCCCGGGCACCACGAGCGCGACCTCCGGCACCGCGGGCTACAACAACCGGCGCATGGACTTCGACCACGACGGCGAGGAGGACCAGCTCGTGCGCGGGGACGACGGCTCGCTCACCGCGTGGCTCATGAATCGGCTCGACGTGAAAGGCACGATCGCCATCGCGAGCGACGTGACGCCGCAGGACGTGATCAAGGCGGCGGACCTGGACGGCGACGGCACGTGGGACGTCGTGCGGCAGAGGCCGGATGGCTCCGCGACGCTTTATCGCATCAGCGGCGGCACCGTGACGCCATACGCCCTGCGCGCCGCCGGCTCGGGCTGGCACCTCACGCATACGGCGGACCTCAACGGCGACGGCAAGGCCGACCTCCTCTGGCGCAACGACAACGGCAGCGTCGAGCTCTGGCTCATGGATGGCGGCACCACGCTCGCGACCTCCGTGCTCATGCCGCCGGGCTCGCCCTGGAGCATCCAGGCGATCGGCGATTTCAACGACGACCTGCGCTACGACCTCGTCTGGCAGAACGCCTTCGACCACAGCGTGGGGATGTGGCTGATGGATGGCGCGACGGTGCTCGAGCGCAAGACCATCATGCCGGCCGGCACGGGCTGGACGCCCGCCTACGCCGCGGACCTCGAGTTCGATGCCATGGCCGACCTGATCTGGAAGAACACGGATGGCAGCGTTGGCGCATGGCGCATGAACGGGACGACCGTGGTGCAGCGCCGTACGTTGATGGGTCCGGACACGGGATGGTCGCTCACGCAGGTCGGAGGCCTCAACTACACGCAACCGCATTTCCTCGCCTGGACGCACACCGATGGCAGCGTCGGGATCTGGGACATGAATGGACTCGACGTGCGCAACCGGCAGTCCGAGATGGGGCCCGGGACCGGCTGGCACCTGACCGACATCGGCTACGGCGACGGCACGGGCGGCGCTCTCGTGTGGACGCACGACAGCCGCGCGGTGGGGATGTGGTGGCTGCCGTATCTCACGGTGAATCAGCGCAAGGCGGAGTTGCCGGCTGGAGCGACATACACCGTCATTACCCACGAAGCGCGGACCGCCGTCGCGCCGTGAAGAGACTGGGGTCTGACCACTGTCAGCATCTGGAACGCGTTCCAGATGCTGACAGTGGTCAGACCCCGGACTTTCCATGAAGTCATGGCTGAGGAGTCGCACGATGCACGCACATCAACGCTTCGCCCTCGCGTTCGCATTCGGCCTCGCATCCAGCGCGACGCAGGCCGCCTCGGGGCAGATCGGCTTCTTCACGTCGACCCCGAATCCGTCGGCGCTCAACCAGCCGGTCACGCTCGAGTCGGACATCAACTACCAGGCCGGGGAGGAGCCGCGCCCGACCGGCACGATGACCTACTTCGACGGCGGCGCCGCGATCGCAGGCTGCCAGGACATTCCGGTGCAGCCGTCGGGCGCCTCCTCGGTATGCCACACGTCCTTCTCCACGGCGGGAGACCACAGCCTCACGGTCTCGTACTCCGGTGACGCGAACTACGCCGCCACGAGCGCCGGGCCCATCGACCAGGTCGTCGACTCGGGGACGCAGTACTACCCGATCCTGTCGGCCGCGCCGGCCTTCCTCAACGGACAGAACGGCATCGACCTGCTGATCCAGGTGCAGGGCCAGATGCCCACGGGCACGGCGACCTTCATGGACGGGATCCTCACGCGCTGCGCCAGCGTGCCGGTCCAGCCCGTCGATGCGAACTACGCGCACGCGTTCTGCCCCAGCGACTACAGCTTCGGCGACCACAACCTCACCGTCTCGTACTCGGGCGATTCGTTCTATCGCGCCGGCACCATCCACACCGTCCGCAGCTTCGGCACCGACAAGCTGATGGACTTCGACCGCGACTTCCAGGAAGACCAGGCGGTCCTCGCCGATGACGGCACTCTGTCGGCTTGGCTCATGGATGGCCTCACCGTCAAGTCGAAGGTCGCGGAGATCGGCAACGCCCGCCGAGGGGCCGTGCATACCGCGGACTTCAACGGCGACAACTACACCGACTTCCTGGTGGAGCTCCCCGACGGCTCGACGTGGATGTGGACCAACAACAACACGGCGCTCACGGGCTTCTTCCTGCGCCCGCAGGGCAGCGGCTGGCACGCGACGCACACCGGCGACTTCAACGGCGACGGCAAGGCCGACATCGCGTGGCGCAACGACAACGGCGCCGCGGAGCTCTGGCTCATGGACGGCGGCACCACGCTGGCCACCGCGCAGCTGGTCCCGGCGGGAAGCCCGTGGCAGCTGCAGCAGGTCGCAGACTTCAACGGGGACTTGCGCACCGACCTGCTGTGGCGCAACACGATGGACGGCAGCGTGGGCGTCTGGCTCATGGACGGCGCCACGGTCCTCGAGCGCAAGACGATCCTGCCGGCCGGCGCGCCGTGGATTCCCTCGGAGGTCGCCGACCTCGACAGCGATGGCATGGCGGACATCCTCTGGACCAACGTGAACGACGGCAGCGTCGGCGCCTGGCTCATGAACGGCACGACGCAGGTGGCGCACCGCACCCTCATGCCGGCCAACACGGGCTGGACGCTCTCGCGCGTGGCCTCGTTCCTCGACGGCCACATGAACTACCTGTTGTGGACCCACACGAGCGGCGCCGTCGGCGAATGGTCGATGCACGGCCTCGATGTCGCGGCGCACACGACGCTCATGCCGCCAGGAACCGGCTGGCATCTCACCGCGGTGAGCCATCCGTTCGGTGCTGCCACCGTGACCTGGACCCACGACAGCGGCATGGTCGGCATGTGGCGCGTGCGCGACATGACGGTCCAGCAGCGCCAGACGATGCTGCTGCCGGGCAGCGGGCAGTCGGTCGTGTCCGGCGAAGCGCAGACGGCCACCGCACCTTAACCCGGCTGTCAAGACTGGGGTCTGACCACTGTCAGCATCTGGAACGCGCGTTCCAGATGCTGACAGTGGTCAGACCCCGGACTTTTTTTCCGTCTCCAAACAGGAACGTGGAGGACAGTCCTACACCGAGTTAAGAACGGTCCGACACGGGGCCCTTCGCGGACGCCGACAGAGTTTTCGCGCGCCGGCGACGAACATGACCCACATCCATCTAGCGGCTTGTAGTGGATCTCATCGACGTCTCGTAGGGCTTCCAGAGGGGAATCAAATCATGCGTGTGAATACCCAACTTCGCTGTCTCGTCGCCACGGCGGCCGTGCTCGGCGCGCTCGCGGGCGGCGAGGCCCGCGCCCAGACCATCAACCCGCCCGTCGCGGCGGGAACGGCGCCATTCGCGATCGCGGTCAACCCGATCACCAACAAGGTGTACGTCACCAACGAGGCGGACAACACGCTCTCCGTGATGAACGGACGTACCCTCGCCATCACGGGCACGGTCCCGGTCGGCGCGCGTCCGCTCTGGCTCGGCGTGAACCCGGAAACCAACCGCGTCTACGTGGCGCAGTTCGGCAACAACGGCAATGCGCCGCACCTCGTCGCCGTGAACGGCGCGAGCGACAGCGTGAGCAGCAACATCACCGTGGGCGACGTGGGCTGGATCACCATCAACCCGGTCACCAACAAGACTTACACGATCCGCTACGGCCACACCGACGAATACACGGTGACCCAGGGCGAGACCTTCGTGCTCTCCGAGTCGACGCGCGAGTTCACGCCGGTCGGCCACGTGATCGACCCGAACCGCAACATCCTCTACACGATCGACCAGGAAGTGCCGCAGGTCGTGCCGATCGACGTCACGACCGACACTTTCTATCCGACGCGCCTCTGCCCCGATGGCGCCGGCGGCATCCTGCCGAACCCGGTCCCCGCGGACACCAACAACCCGACGGAGCCCACCTGCATCGCGCTCGCCGGCCCACCCGTCGGCGTCACCGTGAACCCGGTGACGGGTCGCGCGTACGCGGTGAGCACCGCCGCCACGAACCAGATCGCCGTGATCCGCGCCATCTCGGAATCGAACCCGATGACGGCGACGCTCCTCACGCCGCCCGGCGTGTCCGGAGCCGCGCGCGCCGTCGCAGTGAACCCGGTCACGAACAAGATCTACGCCGCCTTCTCGGACAAGGTCGTCGTGATCAACGGCGCCGACAACACCATGACCGTCATCGCCTCCGGCGTCACGGGCGGCCCGGTCGCGGTCGGCATCAACACGATGACCAACAAGATCTACGTGCCGAACGACGACGGGTCCCTCACCCTCATCGACGGTGCGACCAACGCCACGCAGAACCTCGCGATCCCGGCCGGTGCCAAGGGCGTGGCGGTGAACCCGCTCACCAACACGACGTTCGTGCTGAGCCCCTCGGGCATCACGGCGATCAATGGCGCCGCGGGCGACACCGTGCAGTCGATCCCGCTCACGACCGCGATCAGCCATTTCGCCGGCGACACGACGCCAGCCGCGGGCTCGTTCAACTTCAACGTGACGGCATCGAACGGCTTCCCCGCGCCGCGCAAGGTGTACTACCAGCTCGACGGCACCACCGGCACGTGGATCGCCGCGGGCGGCAGCGGCCCCTTCAGCGCCAGCTTCTCCGGCCTCTCGCTGGGCCAGCACACGGTCTATGCGTTCGCGACCGACGCGCTCGACGCGCCGTCGATCATGAACGACGTGCAGAACAACCCGATCGTGGGCAACGTCACGTCGTACACGTTCACGGTCGACAACTCCACGCCGCCGCCCACCAAGGCGATGACGCGCGTCGACTTCAACGGCGACGGCAAGACCGACTTCATCCTCCAGGGCAGCGACGGCTCGTACAAGATCGTGCTGATGGACGGCATGACGCCGATCGCGAGCCAGACGGTGATCGCCGCGGGCTCGGGCATCACGCTGCTGCGCACCGGCGACTTCAACGGCGACAGCAAGACCGACCTCGTGGTCGAGAATCCCGACACGTCGATCTCGATCTGGCTGATGGACAGCTTCACCGTCACCGCGCAGGCGGTCATCATGCCCGGCGGCCGCGGCTGGCTGCCGACGCAGGTGGGCGACTTCAACGGCGACGGCAAGTCCGACCTGGTGTGGACCAACACCGACGGCTCCGTGGGCGTCTGGACCATGAACGGCACCGCGCAGATCACGCGCGCCACGATGCTCGGGCCCAACAACGTCTACCACGTCATCAACGTCGGCGACTTCGACGGCGACGGCAAGGACGACCTGCTCTGGCGCTGGAACGACGGCACCACGAGCATGTGGCTCATGGACGGGAGCACGATCAAGACGCACGGGCAGATCATGCCGGCCACCCAGTACTGGCGTGCGGTTCGCGTCGCGGATTTCGACGGCGATGGCTTCACCGACATCCTGTGGCAGAACCAGCTCGACGGCTCCTCCAGCTTCTGGCTGATGAACGGCATGACGATCAAGCAGAAGGGCCAGGTCATGCCGCCCAACAGCACCGGCTGGGTGGCCACGCGCGTCGGCGACTTCAATGGCGACGGGAAGTCCGACGTCCTGTGGGTCAACAACAACGGCAGCGTGGGACTGTGGCTTATGAACGGGCTCTCGATCCTCGAGCGCAAGACCGAGCTCCCGGCCGGCAACACGCTCTATCCCGCACTGCTGGGTGACCTGGACGCGAACCACAAGAGCGACATCTTCTACACCGACAGCAGCAACAACGTGACGGTGTGGTTCATGGACGGCACGTCGATCGCGAGCTCCGGTACTTACACGCCGCCCACGGGCTACCAGCTCTGGACCAACAGCGACATCAACAAATAGCCGCTGGAACAACGTTCTCCCCCGGCCGCGACAGCCCAGCGCGGCCGGACCTTCGCAGGGCCCCTCCGGGGGCCCTTTTTCTTTGCGTGGAGTTGCGGGCAAAGCTAAGCTTCCGGGGAGACGACAGCCGGCGGCGCCGCTGATAGACTTCCGGCACGAATTAGCCGGGAACACTGCCGCCCGAGGCCCGGCGCACAAGGGAGAACTGCATGTCCTTTGCCCGCCGCCGCTTCGCATGGCTCGCCGCGTTCGCGCTGGGAGCACTCGCCGCGGCCCACGCGCACGCGCAGACCGTCCTCTGGTTCCAGAGCACCCAGCCGCAATACCTGGTTGCGGACACGGCGCAGCACCGCTACCAGGCGCCGACCGATCCGCTGTTCGCGTACGGCACGAACGGCACGTTCAGCATGAGCATCGGCGGCACGGTCTCGGTGAATCTCGCGGCGCCGGGAGGCCAGCGCCTGGCCGTCGGCGCATACGAGGAAGCGCATCGCCTGGCCAGCCTCGCCGCACCCAGCATCGACTTCACCTACGGATCCGCCGGATGCAACACGACGGCCGGCCGCTTCGCCGTGCTCGATATCGCCTTCGACGGCGCGGGCAACATCCTTCGCTTCGCGGCGGACTTCGAGCTGGAGTGCGAGGAGGTCTTCCCGCCGGTGTACGGCGAGATCCGCTTCAATTCGAGCCTCCCGCTCACCGTGGACAAGCCCGCGGGCTCGACCACGCCCGACCCGTTCGTCTTGCGGCCCCAGGGGCCGCTGCCGCCGTCGACGGTCGCGCTGTCGAACCAGGTCACCGCCTACGGCATCAACGCCCCGGCCGCGATCAGCGTCACCAACGGCATCTACAGCATCAACGGCAACCCCTTCACCTCGGCGCCGGGAACGGTCGTCAACGGCGATGCGGTATGGGTGGCGGCCCTCTCGCCCGCGAGCCCCGGCGCGACGGCGTCGGCGGTGCTCACCATCGGCTCGCGCAGCGCGTCTTTCGACGTCACGACGTACGCGCCGGGCCAGGCGCTCACGGCCGTGCACTTCGACAGCGCGCCGAACGACTTCATACTGCAGGGCGCCATGATCGATGGCGCGACGCCACAATGGTTGATGAACGGCTCGGTCAACTCCGACGGCGGGCTCACGATGCGCCTCCTCACCGGCGGGCACTCGATCAACGCCACGTTCGCGCCGCCCCAGGGATCGGTGCTCACGCCCGGCGCTTACGAGAACGCCGCCCGCTGGCCATTCGGGGCAGGTTTTCCCGGCCTCGAGGTCGATGCCGATTCCCACGGCTGCAATCACATCGACGGGCGCTTCGTCATCCTCGAGGTCGCCTATTCCGGAAGCACGGTGACGAAGCTCGCGGCGGACTTCGAGCAGTCGTGCGACGGCGGCGGTCCCCTCTTCGGCGAGATTCGCTTCAACTCCACCGTGCCGCTCACCTCGCTCGAGCCCGCGAACACGAGCACGCCGGATGCCTTTGCCCTCGGCGCGCCGAACCCCGTCCTCGCGGGGAGCACGGTCATGTCCAACACCATCTCGGTGCTCGGCGTGAATGCCCCGGTTCCCGTGTCCATCTCGGGTGGCCTGTACAGCGTGAACGGAGCGCCGTATACCTCCGCGCCCGGCACGGTGCAGCTGCACGACCACGTGACCGTGCAACTCACCGCCTCGCGCATGCCGGGCGCCTCGACCGGGGCAACGCTCACGCTCGGCAACCGCTCGGTCAGCATGGGTGCCACGTCGTACAAGATCCCGATGACGGTGTCGGGCATTTACGTGCGCAGCCCGGGGGGAGATTTCGCGGGCGGGGGACTCACCCAGCTCCTGCTCGCGCCGCAGAACCTGTTGACCGCGCAGCGCAACTACGACAACGGGGTCAGCTTGACGCTGTGGGGCCGCAATGCACTCAGCGCCTTCGTCGACTTCGCCTCGGGGACGTCCACCCTGGTGCCGGGCAAGTACGCGAATGCCGGACGCTTCCCGTTCGCGAGCGCCAACGCGGTCTCCTTCACGCTCTCGGGCGGCTGCAACATGCTCACCGGCGATTTCACCGTGATCGAGGCGGCATACAACGGCGATGGATCCGTCGCGCGCTTCGCCGCGAACCTGCACCAGTCCTGCGATGGTGGCCCGCTCGCATACGTCGAGGTGCGCTACAACTCCACGGTGCCGTTCTCGGTGCTGATCCCGCATTCACCCGCGATCGACCTGGATGGCGATGGCCTCGCCGAGGCGCTCCTCGTCCACACCGACGGCTCGACGCGCGCGACGTACCTCACCGGCATCAACGCCGGCATCAGCCAGACGCTCTTCGGCGCCGGCACCGGCATGCGCGTGCTCAAGGCCGGCGACTTCGACGGCGACGGGCGCACGGATTTCCTCGTGGCGAAGGCCGACGGCTCCGTCGACGTGTGGCTCATGAACGGCACGAATTCGTCGATCACGAACCTGATGGGTGCGGGCAACACGTGGCTGCCCACGCAAGTCGCCGATCTCGACCACGACGGCAAGGCCGACATCGTGTGGACCAACAGCGATGGCGCCGTGGACATCATGCTCATGAACGGCGCGACGGCCACGCAGCGCACGCGCGTGATGCCGCCGGGCTCCGGCTGGTCGGTCGCCTTCACCGGCGATTTCAACGGCGATGGCAACGCGGACCTGCTGTGGCACAACGCCGACGGCACCACGAGCATCTGGCTGATGAACGGTGCCACCATCCTCGAGCGCGGTCCGGTCATGGCGGCGGGCACGGCGTGGACTCCGGTCGCGGTGGCCGACTTCGACGGCGACGGCCGCAGCGATATCGTGTGGAACTCGAGCGTGGACAATACGACGAGCGTGTGGCTCATGAACGGGCGCGCCATCGCCGACCGCGGAGCCGTCATGGCGGGCGGCACGGCGTGGAGCGTGGCCCAGGTCGCGGACGTGAATGCGGATGGCCGCGCCGATATCCTGTGGCGCCATGCCGATGGCCGCGTGGGGCTCTGGCTCATGAATGGACGCACGCTGGTCGATCGCCGCACGATCCTGGATCCCGGCTCCGGCTGGACCCTCACGAGCGCGAGCGATATCGATGCGGATGCGCGCGCGGACCTCTTCTGGACCAGCACCGACGGCAGCCTGCGCACCTGGCTCATGGACGGCCTCGACCACAGCGTCCAAAGCCTGATTCTCGGAGCGGCGACGGGGTGGAGGCTCTGGCACTGACTCGGCCTGGACCTGATGTATCGCATTATTGACAACTGGCGCGGGCGTCGTCCATAATATGATACATGCCAGCCCGGCCGCAGCCCTTCTTCGCTTCCGAGCGAGCGCTCCTCGAGCAGCTCGGTGAGCGGCTGCGTGCGGCGCGGCTGCGGCGCAAGTTCTCCGCCGAGACGGTCGCGCAGCGCGCCGGCGTCTCGCGCATGACCTTGCACCGGATGGAAAAGGGCGATCCGGCAGTCACGCTCGGCAATTACCTCAAGGTGCTCGCCGTGCTCCACCTCGAGGGCGACCTCGGGCTGCTGGCCCGGGACGACGAGCTCGGGCGCCGGCTGCAGGACCTGGAATTGCCCCGGCCCCGGGTGCGACGCCCGCGCCCGTGAAGCGCGGCCAGCGCCATCTCGAAGCCTGGCTCGACGTCGAGTGGCTGCCCGATCCTGTCGCCGTCGGAACGTTGGCGGATGACCGCGGGCAGATCCGGTTCCAATATGACGGGGACTGGCTGCGGCACCCCGAAG
This sequence comes from Usitatibacter sp., assembly GCA_035656735.1. GTDB lineage: Bacteria > Pseudomonadota > Gammaproteobacteria > Burkholderiales > Usitatibacteraceae > Usitatibacter. Next base: position 15,995 of record DASRRY010000024.1, read on the forward strand.
CGTTCGCGCTCGACCCCGACCTGAGCCTGGACAAGGCGCCCTTCTTCCCGGATCCGGAGCGGTCGAATTTCGGCGTGCTCCTGGACTCGTCGCCCGACCGGTGGGGACAGACCCTCATGCGCCGGCGCGAAGCGCTCGAGGCGAAGGACGAGCATCGGTCCGCCCGCACGCTGACCGCATGGGACTTCCTCCTCGGCGTGCAGGATGAGACCCGCCAGGGCGCGCTCCGCTTCCGGTATCCGGGCGACACGGTGTTCCAGGCGGCGCGCGGCATGGCGGCGCCGCCCGTGACGACCCTGCGCGAGCTCGAAGCCATCGCCTACGAGCTGAGCGCGAGGAAGATCGACGACCTGGACAAGCTGCGGAAGTGGCTCGCGGTGCTCGTGGCGCCCGGCGCCTCCCTGGGGGGTGCGCGGCCGAAGGCCAACTTCACCTCGGACGAGCAGCGGCTGTGGATCGCCAAGTTCCCCGCCCGCGACGACGATCGCGACATCGGCGCCTGGGAAGGCGTCCTGCACAAGCTCGCGCGGCAGGCCGGCATTACCGTGCCGGCATCGGGAACGGCGCGCCTGGGCTCCCCATTCCACACGTTCTGCGCGGAGCGCTTCGACCGGCTCGCGGGACGGCGGCGGTTCTACTGCTCGGCAATGACGCTGCTGCGCAAGGCCGATGGCGCCAGCGGCAGCTACCTGGAGCTCGCCGAATTCCTGCGCAAGCAGGGTGCGCGGGACCACATCACCGAGGACCTCGCGCAGCTCTTCCGGCGCGTGGTCTTCAACATCCTGGTGGGCCACCGCGACGATCACCTGCGCAACCACGGCTTCATCATGACGCCCGCCGGCTGGCGGCTCGCACCGGCGTTCGACCTCAACCCGATCGTCGACAAGGCGGAGCACGTGCTGGCCATCGACGATGTCGACAACCGGCCCGACATCGAGACGGCCCTTTCCACGAGCGCGCTCTACTCGATCGGCCTTGCCGAAGCTCGCAGGATCGTCGAGGACGTCCGGTCGGCCGTGAAGCATTGGAGACGGGAAGCCGCGGCGGTCGGTATTGCGAAGGCGGATATCGAGCTCACGGCCGTCGCGTTCGAGGCCCTCGAGCGCCGGGCCGCACCGCGCCCCGTATAATTCGCTCGCCCCGCGCGCCGCGCGCCACCCACCGATGAGCCGTCGTTGCTCTTCAATTCGTACGCGTTCATCCTCGCCTTCCTGCCGGTCGTCGTCCTGGGCTTCTACCTCCTGGGCCGCATCGACCGGCGCGTAGCCGCCGGCTGGCTGGTCCTCGCCTCGTTCTTCTTCTACGGCTGGTGGAGTGCGAAGTACGTGCCTCTGCTGGCGGGCTCGGCCATCGTGAACTTCGTGGCCGGCGCATCGATCGCGCGGGACAAGTCCAGGCGCGTGCTAAGCCTCGCCGTCGCCGCCAACCTGCTGCTGCTGGGCTTCTTCAAGTACGCCGACTTCTTCATCGACACGGCGAATCGGGCGACCGGCTCCGACTTTCCGCTGCTGGGGATCGTGCTGCCCATCGGCATCTCGTTCTACACGTTCACGCAGATCGCCTATCTCGTCGACGCCTATCGCGGCCACGCGCGCGACTACGACTTCGTGCATTACCTGCTCTTCGTGAGCTACTTCCCGCACCTCATCGCCGGGCCGCTGCTTCACCACGCGCAGGTGATGCCGCAGTTCGACGACCCCAGGACGTATCGGCCCAGGCTCGCCAACATCAACGTGGGCCTGGTGCTCTTTTCCGTGGGCCTCTTCAAGAAGGTGGTCCTGGCCGATGAATTCGCGACGATCGCCTCGCCCATCTTCGATCACGCCGCCGCCGGCACCACGCCCGCGCTGGCGAGCGCGTGGATCGCTGCCCTCGCCTACGCGCTGCAGATCTACTTCGACTTCTCGGGCTACTCGGACATGGCGCTGGGCATCTCGCGCCTCTTCAACGTGCGGCTACCCGTCAACTTCTTCTCGCCGTACCGCGCCCCCGACGCGATCCACTTCTGGCGCCGCTGGCACATGACGCTCTCGGCCTTCCTGCGCGATTACCTCTACATCCCGCTCGGCGGCAACCGCCAGGGGAAAGTCCGCCGCTACCTGAACCTCATGATCACGATGGTGCTGGGCGGCCTCTGGCACGGCGCGAGCTGGACCTTCGTCGCGTGGGGCGCGCTGCACGGGGCCTATCTCGTCGTGAACCATGGATGGCGAGCGCTGCGGGAGCGCCTGGGCCTGCCGGCGCTGCCTTTCGTCGTCGGCATCACGGTCACCTTCACGTGCGTCGTCGTCGCCTGGGTGCCCTTCCGCGCGGCGGACTTCGCGACGGCGCTGCGCATGCTCGAGGGCATGGCAGGCGTCCAGGGCAGCGGCTGGGCGGCAGCGGTCCCGAACCTCTGGCCCTTCCTCGTCCGCCCCACGCTCGCGCCCGAGCTCTCGCAAGGCGCCTGGCTGGCACTCGGCCTCGCGATCGTCTTCCTCCTGCCGAGCATCTACACGGTGATCGAGCGCCGCCTCGAGGTGCACGAGGCGTCGGTCACCTTGCCGCGGTCGGCGGCCTGGGTCGCTTTGGCCGCGGGCGTGCTCTTCTTCGTGGGCCTCAAGACGCTCTCGGTGGGCGCGCCGTCGCCCTTCCTCTACTTCCAGTTCTGATGTCGCCGCGCGCCACGCTCATCGCATTCATCGCCGGCCTCGGCGCCGCGGCGGCGCTCTGGTTCGGCACCTTCTTCGCGCAGCTCGGGGAGCCGTCGTCCCTCTCGCGCTGGAACCACGACATCTTCGAGCGCAAGCAGGCCGTGAGCTATGCGATGCAGGGGCCGCGCATCGTCATCGCCGGCGGCTCGAACGCGCTCTACGGCATCCGCGCGCGGGACTTGTCGCGGGAGCTCGGCGTCCCGGTGATGAACGCGGCACTTCACGCGGGGCTCGGCCCCGAGTACTACCTGCACCAGCTGGAGAAGCTCGTGCGGCCCGGCGACACCCTGGTGCTCGCGTTCGAGTACCAGATGTACCTGAACGGCCCCGACAGCACGGTCATGGTCGACTACATGTCCGCGCGGGAGCCGGAGTATTTCCGCAAGCTGAGCCCCGTGCGCCAGGTGGAGGACATCCTGGGCATATCCTTCGGCCGCCTCGTGAACCCGTGGCTGGTCAAGCGCCATCCGCCGCCGCAGCCGGATCCGGCGGGCCTTTATGCCGACAGCTACCTTGATGCGTGGGGAGACGTGCTCGGCAACAGCGCGCTCTTCAAGACGCCGGCGTTGCGGGCGAGCGTGGCAACGATCAAGCCGCTTCGACTGCGGGTCGATCCGGGCGGTGCCGCGCGCATCGAGGCCTTTGCCGAATGGGCCCGCGCCAACCGCATTCGCGTCGTGGCGACGCACCCCAACACCATCGACTTCGAGGCTTACTACGCGCGCCCGGACATCCGCGCGAAGATGGAGGACGTGACACGCGTGCACGAGAACGCCGCGATCCCGTTCGTCGACCGCTATACCGATACGCTGTTCGACCGCCGCCTCTTCTTCGACACGGTCTATCACCTCGACAGCGTCGGCGCCACGTTGCGCACGGAGGAGCTGGCCGCACGCCTGCGCCCCGTGCTCCAGGGCATGCGCTACGGACCGCCTTATATGCCCGTCCGGAGCGACCATCCGCTCGAGAGCGCGGACCGCAATTTCCGCCTGTGGGAGCCGCTCGCCGGCTTCAGCAACGTGGATGTGCCGCCGGGCCTGGGCCCCATGGTCCATGCCACCGATGCGCGTGCCGAGTTCTTCGTGCCCTCATTCAAGGCGTCGGCCGCGCGCTTCACCGCCCGGGTACGCAGCGCCCACGGCCCGCAGGTCATCGAGCTGCTCGAGGAAGGAAAGCCGATCCAGACCTGGCATCTCGACGGCGCGAGCTTCCAGGGGCTGGAAGCCGAGGTCGCGCTTCACGCGGGCGACAACCACTTCACCCTCGTGCAGCATGGATCGAGCCCGGACCTCGTGATCGCGGAGTGGCGCTTCGAACCGGGCTGAACCGGCAAACGCAGGACTACTTGCGCCTGGACGAATCGCGCCGCGCCTGCACCCGCTCCATGATTTCCTCGACGCCGAATCGCACCTTGGCCGGGATGTCGCGCTTCGGATAGAACGCCTCCACGAGCTCGAGCGCCGCCTTCGCGTCCGGTATGGATGCGGCCTCGGCGAGGGCTTCGATGTCGGAGATGTCGTGGGAGCCATCGATGCCCTCGGGGCGCATGGCCATGCACTTCATCGCGAAGAGGTATTCGGGGGAAGGCATGTAGATGCGCAGGCCCGCGCCCTCGCGGCTGAAATCGTGCATGAGCGTGAGCTTCTCGTGCTCGGAGACGAAGCCCTTGACGCCGTCGTTGAGCCAATCCGCGGGCCAGCCCTCTTCCTGCGCCACGCGCGCCGCCGCCTCGCGGAGGAACGCTGCCGAGCCGTGGACCACGATGTCGACATCGCGCGTGGTGACCCGCAGGTCGAAGGCGAGAGCGAGCGCGGCGCCGCCATAGATGGCCACATCGATCACCTTTCCGCCGTCGCGCGCGATCTCGTCCAGGCGATGCAGGCCGCGCAGGATGTCGTCGCGGCCCAGGGCAGCCCGCTTCACGACAAGGAGCGCGCCGGCCGCGAAAGCGGGTTCGCGCCGACGAAGATCATGCGCCGGCGAAACGCGACGGGGCTTTCCACGAGCAGCGACGACTTGAGCGACTCGAGGCCGGCGGGAAAGAAGGGCCGCCGCAGGAAGCGTTCCTTCGCGAGTGTCCATGCCGGGATGGGCAGGCCCGACTGCAGCGCCAGGTGCTCGGCCACGGCCGCGTAGTAGGCGTCCGCCTGCACGCCCTGCCGCGCGGGCTCCCGCGCGAGCATCGCCTTGCGTGCCGCGCCCGGGGCCTTGTAGAACTCGTCGCAGAACTCGCGGATCATCGCGTCGCGGCGGCCGTGCTGCGTGCCCTTCGCGGCCGCTTCCGCGAGCGTGGACGGCCGATGGTGAGCCGCCTGGCGTTTCGGCCGCGGCGTGCGGGGGGCGCCCTCGGCCACGCGCACGGGCGTCAGCAATTCGCGCAACTCCAGCGCGAGCCGGCTGCGCGCGTCGATCCGGAACAGTCGCGCGTTGCGCTCGCGCCTCTCCAAAACCACGCCTGCTTCGAGAAACCGATCCATCTCCTTCGAGACCATCGGAGGCGAGAACCCGGCGCGCCGCGCCAGCTCGCGCAGGTGCACCCACGCCTCGCCCTGCGCGTACAGCACCTCGAGGAGCGATCGGCGTGCGCTGCGCTCGCCGAGCAGGAACCGGATGGTTGCCGGAGTCATGAGATGCACGATGCGCGCACGGCGGCGCGATGTCAACCAACGGTTAACAGTTGCGCTTCGCCCCCGCCGAGCCCCTCAGTGCCCGAGCTCCGGCAGCGGCTCGACGAGCACCGGCCGTGCATGCAGGTAACGCGTCGCCGCCCGCTTCGACTCGATGTCGCGATAGACATATGCGCCGGTGCCCGCGGGCAGCTCGAGGAATGCCTCCAGCTCCGCGGCCGGGATGCCGTGGTTGTACGCCCAGAGTGCGACGTCCATCCTGTCGTGGCGCAGCGCGAAGTAGAACTCGTCCTGTCCCTGGTCCAGCGTATAAGTGTCGGTCGTGGGGGGCGCCTCGCGGATCTCGCGCGGAATGTCGAGATGGCGCGCGAGGGCATAGACCTGGGTCTTGTACAGGTGCGCGATCGGCTTCAGGTCCGCCGAGCCGTCGCCGTTCTTCACGAAGAAGCCCTGGTCGTACTCGAGCCGGTTGGGCGTGCCGACGACGGCATAGTGCAGGCGGTCGGCGTGGTAATACTCCATGGTCTTGCGCAGGCGCTGCTTGAAGCTCGTGGCGGCGACCACCTGCAGGTACTGCTTGTGCGGCAGCCGCGCCTCGTGCAACTTGCCATCGGGCGACTGCACCGTGAGCTTGAAGTAGTTGAAGCCGCCGTCGCGCCCGCCCGCGATGGAGATCTTGCTCTTCCACGTGCTCGCGTATGCGGGGAAGACCTCGCGCATCGCCGCGTCGCGCCGCGCGTAGCAGCCGATCGCCTCGAGCGCGGGACCGATGGCCTCGACCGTGTATTCGATGCCGAGCTGCTGCGCGAGCGCCTGGGCCCGCGTGAGGCTGAAATCCGACGACTCGTGCTCCGGCAGCATGAGGGCGTGAACCTTGGAGGCACCGACCGCGCGCACCGCCAGCGCCGCGCACACCGAGCTGTCCACCCCGCCCGACATCGCCACGATGAGCCCGCGCCGGCGCAGCTCGCCGGTGAGCGCGGAGCGCAGCGCGTGCGCGATGCGCTCGACTTCCGCGGCGGCATCGATGTCGAGGATGCCGGGGTGGAGCGCCGGTGCGGCGAGATCCATGGCCGGGCCTTTACCTGGCGGTCGCGGGCTCGTGCTTGCGGGCGACGTAATGCGCGATGTTGGCCAGGCTGTCGAAGTTCTCCGGCAGCATCTCCTCGTCGCGCACCTCGAGGCCGAACGTTTCCTCGACGAAGCCGATGAGCTCCACGAACCCCGTGGAATCGAGCGTGTGCGTCTGCATGAACGACGTGTCCTCGCCCAGCCCCGCCTCGTCATCCACGAGAAAGTTCTCTCGCAGGAACGCGCGCACGGCCGTGACGATCTCCTGTTGCTGCATGGATCAACCCTCCGATGATGTGGTTGTTGTGGTGTCCCGCCGCCGCAGCGACGCCTTGCGTATCTTGCCCGTGTCCGTCACCGGAAGCTCGGTCACGAATTCCACGTGCTTGGGTGCCATGAAGCTCTCGAGGCGCCCCAGGCAGTGGCGGATCACGTCGCGCTCGCGCAGCGAGAAGCCGTCCTCGAGCACGACGAACGCCTTGACCGCCTCGCCCAGCAGCTCGTCCGGCACGCCGATCACCGCGGCCATGGAGACGCCCTCGAGGCTGCAGATGGCGCTCTCGACCTCGCGCGGGCTCACCTTCTCGCCTCGGCTCTTGATGATGTCGTCCTTGCGCGCCACGAAGTAGAGCCAGCCCTCGGCGTCGGTGCGGAAGATGTCGCCCGAGTAGAGGACCATCTCGCCCGGGATCGGCCCGGGGCGCAGGCGCTGCGCGGTCTCGGCGGGCTTCTCCCAGTAGCCGCGCATCACGTGGGAGCCGCGGATCACGAGCTCGCCCGTGCTGCCATTGGGCAGGCGCCGGCCCGCCTCGTCCACGAGCCACACCTCCTCGTTCGGCATGCCGCGGCCCACGCTGGTGGGGCGGATGTCGAGCTGCTCGGGCGGCAGGAACGTCACGCGCTTGCACTCGGTGAGGCCGTACATCGAGAAGAGGGTCGCCTGCGGAAAGCGCGCGCGCAGGCGGGCGATGTGGTCCTCGGGCAGCGCGGCGGCGGTGTTGGTGATCATGCGCAGCGCCGAGAGGTCGAGCGCATCGAGGTTCTTCATGCCCATCACGATCGCGAAGATCGTGGGCACGCCGGGGAACACCGTCACGCGCTCCTGGGCCACGGTTTGCATGACCTTCTGCGGAAATGCGAATGAATCCTCGAGCACGATCGTGGCGCCGACCTTGAAGGCCATCAGCACCTGGTAGAGCCCGTAGTCGAACGCGAGCGGCAGCACGCACGCCACGACGTCGCTCTCGCGCAGTCCCAGGTACGAGCTTACGGACTCGGCAGCCGAGACCATGTTCAGGTGCGTGAGCATCACGCCCTTCGCATCCCCCGTCGACCCCGACGTGTAAATGAGCGCCGCCAGGTCCTGGTCGATGGTGGCGTTCGAAATTCCGGCAGGGGACAGACCACTGTTGTCAGGATATGGAACCAGCTTCCGGCTGATTCCGGATGCTGACAACAGTGGTCTGTCCCCTGTCGTCACGAAGCAGGTGTGGACGGTGGCGTTGAGGGCCAGCGCGCCGTCCCAGACGGGGGCAAGGGACGCCTGCGTGACCATCGCGCTGGCGCGCATGTCGCCCAGCAGGTAGGCCAGCTTGTCGCGCTTGGTGAGCGGGTTCACCGGGACGAAGACGGCGCCCACGCGCAGGGCCGCGAAGACGCCCACCACCATCTCGAGCGAGTTGTCGAGGAAGAGGACCACGCGATCGCCGCGCTGCACGCCCCGTTGCCGCAGCGCATGGGCCAGCACGTTGGCGCGCGCGTCGATGTCCTCGTACGTGTAGCGCTCGTCGCGGCACACCAGCGCCACCTTGCCGGGCAGGCGCCGCGCGGAATCGTCGAGGAACTGGTGCAGCAGCATGCGGCTCACGCCTCCAGCGGCTGCAAGGCGCGCGCCGCCTCGGGCATCGCCTCGCCGCGCACGAACTGGTGGTGGAGCAGCATCGTCGAGAGGATCGCGACGAACGCCATGTTGTCGCCGAAGCCGATGGCGCGTCCGGTGCGGCATTTCTCGAAGAGCCGTGACGTCGCCGTGGGCTCGAAGTAGCCGGCCGAGCGGATCGCATCGCCGCTGAACATCGCATCGACGTAATCGACCGGCACGCCATCGGCAAAGAAGCTCTGGCTGTCGGGCGCGCGATACGGCTGCTTCGTCCGCTCGCGGATCGACTCCGGCACGAGCCCGCGCACCGCCTCGCGCAGCAGGAATTTCTCCGATAGCCCGCGCAGCTTCATGCCGGGCGGCAGCGCGTTCGCGAACTCGATCACGCGATGGTCGAGGAACGGGAACCGGCCCTCGACCGAGTTGGCCATCGCCATGCGGTCGCCCTGCGAGCACAGCAGGTACCCCGTCATGAGCGTGTGCGCCTCGAGGTACTGGTCGCGCGCGAGCGGGCTCCAGCGAGCGTATTCCGCGGGCAACGTCGCGCCCACCGCCTGCACGGCATCCCATGCGCCCACGGCCTCGCGCGTCGCGTGCGAGAAGTAACGCGCGATGCGCCCCGTCGTGCGCCAGCGCGGCAGGTGGCCGAATCCCGGAGCCGACGGATCGCCCAGGTCGGCCTGGAAGAACGAGCGCCCCAGCGCACCGGCACCGACCGGCGAATGCTTGAGGTACGGATAGAGCCGCTCGAGCAGCTTCGCGCGGCCGGGCGACCCGGGCGAGCGCGCGCAGAACCGGCGGATGCGCGCTTCCTTGAAGAGATCGTAGCCGCCGAACACCTCGTCGGCGCCCTCGCCCGTGAGCACGACCTTGTAGCCGGCCTCGCGCACGTGTCCCGACAGGAGCATGAGCGGCACGGGCGCCGTGCGCACGATCGGGCTCTCGGCGTGGGCCACCGCGCGCGGGAACGCCTGGGCGATGTCGCGCCCCGTCACGCGGATCGACGTGTGCTCGGTGCCGAGATGGCGCACGAGCTGCGACTGGAAGGCGCTCTCGTCGAACTCGGGATCCTCGAAGGTGAGCGAGAAGGTACGAACCGGTGCCTTGTTGAAGCGGCGCGCGAAGGCGGCGATCACCGCCGAGTCGAGCCCGCCGCTGAGATAAGCCCCGACGGGAACGTCGGAGCGCAGCTGCAGCCGCACGGAATCGACCAGAAGATCGCGCAGCCGCTCCGCGAGCTCCGCCTGCGAAGCCTGCGTCTCGTGGTGCGACTCCGGAAAGCTCCAGTCCCAGTAACGCTCGACGCGCCGGCCGCGCATGTCGTCGACGAGCACGTGGCCGGGCGGGAGCTGCAGCACGCCCTCGAACGCCGTATGCGGCGCGAGCGGCGCCCAGTAGGTGCACGTCTCGGCGAGGGCGCGGCGGTCGAGCGCGCGCTGCATCCAGGGCAGCGCGAAGAGCGCCTTCACCTCGGACGCGAAGGCGAGCCGCCCCGCGCGGTCGGCGTAGAAGAGCGGACGGATCCCCGTGCGGTCGCGTGCCAGCACGAGGCGCTCGGACTTCGCGTCCCACAAGGCGATGGCGAACTGGCCGTTCAGGTGGTCCACGAAGCGCTCGCCGTGGTCCTCGTAGAGATGGACGATGACCTCGGTGTCGCTCTGCGTGCGGAACGCGTGGCCGCGGCGCACAAGGGCCTCGCGCAGCTCCACGTAGTTGAAGATCTCGCCGTTGAAGACGACGTGCACCGTCTCGTCCTCGTTGGCGATGGGCTGGCGGCCGCCCGCCAGGTCGATGATGCTAAGCCGGCTGTGCGCGAGGCCCACGCGCCGATCGACGTGCACGCCCGTGCCATCGGGCCCGCGATGGCGCAGGCGGCCGATCATGGCGGCCAGCTCGGACGGCGATGGATGGGCGCCTCCGGCGGTGCCGAGGATGCCCGCGATGCCACACACGACGAATATCTCCCTGGCCTCTGGTGGGCCCTCCAGCGTTGCTGCCGATCCATGTGCGCCAGTCTGCCGACAGGAGCGATCCTGGCGAGCCAATCTAATCCCATTTGAGCCCGGCTGCCTACCCCCGCAGGGCTAAGCCTTCACGCCGTCCCCCACAAGGTGGTGGAGGGCCGCCTCAGCCACCTGGTGGAGATGCCGGTTGTTTAGTAAGGGGTTTGCAGGAGGGCCGCGCTTAATTTCACCTGCAACCGGGCGGGGGCGGCACGACTGGTAAGATTTCGCTGGTCCTAAGCCACGACGATCGGCCCATGCGCCTCGCCTTCGCCCGCCGCGCTTTCCGCCTTGTCGCCGTCCCCGTGGTGCTGCGCCTGGCCGCCGCGCTCGCCGTGGCCGCCCTGGCCGCCCCCGCGCAGGCCCAGGTGACCGGCCTCTGGTACCAGTGGAGCGGCAACAGCGCCGCGCCCGTGCTCCTCCAGCCGCCGGGCACGTTCAATTTCAGCGGCACCGCGAGCGGCCTCTTCCTGGATGCGGGCGTTGCGACCGTCATCATGAATCCCGGCAGCGGCCACGCGTTCCAGCCCGGCGCCTACGAGCAGGCGGCGCGTGCGCCCTTCAGCGGCTCCTATCCGGGCCTCGACATGACGGTCGGCTCCGGGGGCTGCAATGCCATCACCGGCCGCTTCTCGGTGCTCGAGGTGGAGCTCGGCAGCGGCGGCCAGCTCACGCGCTTCGCGGCCGACTACCAGCTGGGCTGCGATGGTGTCGCGCCCTACTACGGAGAGCTGCGCTTCAACTCGACCGTCCCGTTCACCGTGGACAAGACAGCGCAATCCACGACCCCCGACCCGTTCGCCTTCCTGCCCGCCGGGCCCTTCCCCGCGTCGACCCAGGCGATCTCGAATAGCGTCGGCGTCTACGGCATCAACGCGCCGGCCGCGATCTCCATCACCGGCGGCGAGTACAGCGTGAACGGGGCGGCCTACATATCGAGCCCCGGTACGGTGCTGAACCGCGACGCCGTGCGCGTGCGGACGACCGCGGGTGCGGCGCCGGGAACCGTGAGCGCGGTGCTCACCATCGGCGGCGTGCAGGCCTCGTTCGAGGTGGTCACCGTCGATCCCGGCGCCGCACTGAGCGGCTTCCATTTCGTCGACTACACCTCGGGCGTCTCCGGCGCGGGACAGGTGACCGAGGGCTTCGCACCGGGCTGGACGGTGTCGGCCGCGGCTTATCCCTCGCAGGTGAACGTGGCGGTGAGCTCGGCCTCGAGCGGCTATGGCATGACGTTCCTGGCACCGTCCGGTGCTCCCATCGCACCGGGCGCCTACGAGAACGCCGCGCGGGCCGCATTCGCCGGCGCATCGCCCGGGCTCGAGGTCACCGGCAACGGCTTCGGCTGCAACACGATCAGCGGGCGCTTCGTGATCCTCGAGCTCACGGTCGCCAACGGCACGCTGCAGAGCTTCGCCGCCGACTTCGAGCAGTACTGCGACGCGACGGGTCCCGAGTTCGGCGAGGTGCGCGTGAACTCGAGCGTGCCCTTCACCGAATTCAAGCCCGCGGGCAGCACGATGCCCGACCCGTTCGCGTTCACGGCGGTGAAGGCCGCGCAGGCCGGCCAGCAGTACGTCTCCAACACCATCTCCGTCATCGGGACCAACGCGCCGGTTCCGGTATCCATCGTGGGCGGCGAGTACAGCGTGAATGGCGGCGCGTTCACGTCCGCTCCGGGCTCCGTCACCAACCTCGACCACCTGCGGGTGCGCGCGACGGCGGCCGCCGCGCCCGGCGCCATGGCCGCGGCCACGCTCAACCTGGGCGGCCAGGCCGCGAGCTTCGCGATCACGACCTACGACGCGGGGTCCGTCGTGACCGGCCTCTACTTCGAGGACGTAGGGGCGCAGCTCTACCTCTCGCCGCCCAACTCGATCCGACCCTCGCGCAACTTCGACAACGGCGTGAGCTTCGACATCGACGGCACGGGCGGCCAGTGGTGGTCCCTCGACTTCGCCGCGCCGGGCAACGCGCCGCTCACGCCGGGCGTCTATCCGGTGGCCGCGCGCTACACGTCGCAGTCGCAGGCGCAGGCGGGCTTCGACTTCAGCGGCAACGGCCACGGCTGCAACACGAGCATCGACCGCTTCCTCGTGCGCGAGGCCACGTACAACGGGGACGGCTCCGTGCGCTCCTTCGCCGCCGATTTCGAGCAGTCCTGCGACAACTCGGCGATCGAGTACGGGCAGGTGCGGTACAACTCGACCGTTCCCTTCACCACGATGCTCGACACCACCTGGCGCACGGACGCGAGCGTGCCGGGCAAGATCGACCTCAACGGCGACGGCAAGGCCGACTTCATCCTGCGCGGCGGCCTCAACGACTACACCGCCTACCTCATGGACGGGAACACCGCCACGGCGAGCGCCACGATCATCGCGCCCAACAGCGGCAAGGTGATCCTGCGCACCGGCGACTTCAACGGCGACGGCAAGACCGACCTCGTGGTCGAGAACTTCGACACGTCGGTCGAGGTGTGGCTCATGGACGGGCTCACGGTCACCGCCACCGCGACCGTCATGCCGGCGGGGCGCGGCTGGGTGGTGAGCCACGCGGGCGACTTCAACGGCGACGGGAAGACCGACCTCGTGTGGACCAATGTCCTCGATGGATCCGTGGGCATCTGGCTCATGGACGGGACCGCGCCGCTGCAGCGCGCGACGATGCTCGTGCCGCACTCGGGCTACTCGCCCATCGGCGTGGGCGATTTCAACCACGACGGCAAGTCGGACATCCTCTGGCGCAACCTCGACGGCACCACGAGCATCTGGCTCATGGACGGCCTCACGATCGCGCAGAAGGGCCCGATCATGAACGCCACCACGGCATGGCGCGCCGTGAAGCTCGGCGACTTCGACGGCGACGGCTACACCGACATCCTCTGGCAGAACACGATGGATGGCTCCGTGAGCATGTGGCTCATGAACGGGCGCACCATCCGCGACAAGGGCAACGTGATGCCCGCGGGCGCCTGGAGCCCGTCCCTCATCGGCGACTTCAACGGCGACGGCCGCTCCGACATCCTGTGGCGCAACACCGACTACAGCCTGGGCCTCTGGCTCATGAACGGACGCACGATCGTCTCGCGCAAGGCGATGGGGACCTCGACCTGGCTCTACCTCCCGCTCGTGACGGCCGACACCAACGGCGACGGCGTGAACGAGATCGTGATCGACGACCTGCAGAACGACTACGCGCTGGGCTTCACGACCTGGTACCTCGACGGCACCACGATCACCGGCTACGGGAACGTGCCCGGCACCGCGGCCGCGCGCTACAAGCCCTCAGTCTTCCCGGGCCACGACTACAAGCACTGACGGACGACTGCGAGTCCGTTCATGGGCAATATTTTGCCCCTTAACGCCAAACCCGCCAACAAGGTGCAATTTATTGCACTAAGGCGGAGCTCGCCGGATGGCCTTCACCATCGACCGGTGAACGTTCCAGCGCGTGAAGAAGGGCCCGGAGCGCAAGCGGCCCTTCTCATTTCACCCGCGCCTCGATCCACCGGAGCGCATTGGCAAGCGGCGTGAACCCCAGCGCGAACCCGATCCCCACCCCGATCGCGTCGTCCACCATGTCGGAGACGGCGAAGTCGCGATGCCACGGCAGCACGTCCTGCACGAACTCGAGGCCGATGCCCATCACCACGAGGCAGAGCGCGATCACGAGCCGGTGCCGCAGGTCCTTCCAGATCTGGGCGAACCAGAGCATGCACCACGCGTAGGCGAGGATGTGCCCGGTCTTGAAGTCGTCGACCGTGGGCGGGCGCAGCGGGTCCGGTGTCACGGAGAGGAAGATCACGAGCGCCACGAACGCGAGCCCGATGCCCACCCAGAGCTTCTCGCGACGCAGGTGCTCCATCGCCGCCGCGGTTCGACTCACGCCCGGTAGTACTCCCGGTACCAGTCGACGAAGCGCTGCACGCCGACCTCGACCGGC
>DASRRY010000025.1:0-2020 GCA_035656735.1 Usitatibacter sp.
CTCTCCGAGCGCGAGATCCAGGACCTCATGGAAGGGCTCGTGCGCCACGTGTTCAAGCGCGTGATCGACGTGGACCTGCCCGCGTTCCCGCGGCTCACCTACGCAGAGGCGACCTCGCGCTACGGCAGCGACAAGCCGGACTTGCGCGTGACGCTCGAGCTCACCGAGCTCACCGACGCGGTGAGGGATTGCGGCTTCAAGGTGTTCAAGTCGGCCGCGCAATTGAAGGACGGCCGCGTCGCGGCGCTGCGCGTCCCGGGCGGCGCGGAGAAGTTCACTCGCAAGGAGCTCGACGACCTCACGCCGTTCGTGGCGATCTACGGCGCCAAGGGCCTCGCGTACATCCGCGTGAACGACCCGTCGAAGCCGAACGAGGAAGGCCTGCAATCGCCGATCGTGAAGTTCCTCTCGCCCGACATCCTGCGCGCGATCCTGGAGCGCACGGGAGCTCGCGCCGGCGACCTGCTCTTCTTCGGTGCCGATCGCCGCAAGGTCGTGAACGACGCGCTGGGCGCGCTGCGCCAGAAGGTCGGTCACGAGAAGGGATATGCCGAGGCCGGGTGGAGGCCGGTGTGGATCGTGGACTTCCCCGCGTACGAGTACGACGAGGAGAACGGCCGCTGGGCCGCGGCGCACCATCCGTTCACCGCGCCGAAGGACGAGCACGTCGAGGCCATGGAAAGCGATCCGGGACGGGTGCTCGCGAAGGCGTACGACATCGCCATGAACGGCTGGGAGCTGGGCGGCGGCAGCGTGCGCATCCACCGCGCGGAGGTGCAGGCGAAGCAGTTCCGGGTGCTCGGCATCGGCGAGGAGGAGCAGCGCGCGAAGTTCGGCTTTCTCCTCGATGCGCTGCAGTATGGCGCGCCGCCCCACGGCGGCATCGCCTTCGGCCTCGATCGCATGGTCGCGATGATGTCCGGCAACGCCTTCATCCGCGACGTGATCGCGTTCCCCAAGACGCAGCGCGGGCAGGACCTCATGGTGGATGCGCCGACGCCGGTCACCGAGAAGCAGCTGCGCGAGCTCCACCTGCGCCTGCGCAACGCATCGAAGGCCTGAGGCAACGCCCATGCCGATCGGATTGATCGCCCACGGGGGTGCGGGAAGCTGGCGCCCCGGCTCGGAGCAGGATGCATTGCAGGGCATGCAGGCCGCGGTCGAGGCGGGGCGTGCGGTGCTGCAGCGCGGCGGCTCGGCGCTCGATGCCGTGTGCGCGAGCGTCGTGGTGCTCGAGGACAATCCCGTCTTCAACGCCGGCACCGGCGGCGTGCTCAACTTCGACGGTTTCGTGGAGCTGGACGCGTGCGTGATGGAAAGCGCGGGCTCGCGGGTGGGCGCCGTGGCGGCGCTGCGCCGCGTGAAGAACCCGATCCTCGTCGCGCGCCGGGTGATGGAGGAAACGGATCACGTCATGCTCGCGGGCGAAGGCGCCCAGCGCTTCGCGCGCGCGATGGGGTTTGCCGACCACGACAACGTGACGGCCGCGCGGCGCGAGGACTGGGAAAACAAGAAGAGCCATTTGATGCAGGCGTTGGGCGAGATGTCCGATCGCGGCCTGCGCACGCGCCAGTTCCTGAAGCACCATCCCGAATACGCCGGCGGCACGGTCGGGGCCGCGGCCGTGGATGCCAAGGGCGTGCTCGCGGCGGCCACCTCCACGGGCGGTGTCACGATGAAGCTCGTCGGCCGCGTGGGCGATTCGCCGGTCCCCGGCGCCGGCAATTACGCGTCGCGCCACGTGGCCGCCTCGGCGACGGGCACGGGGGAGTTCGTCCTGCGCGCCCTCGCCACGCGCTCCATCTCCGAGCGCGTGGAGCAGGGCGCCTCGCTCGCCGCCGCGATGACCCATGTGCTCGAGGGCCTGAGGCGGGACTACGACGCCGACGTGGGCATCATCGGCATCGATGCGGCCGGCACGCCCGTGGCGCAGCACCTGACGCCCGCCATGCCGCATGCGTATTTCACGGCCGGGGGCGAGGTGGTCGCGCGCATGCGCGCGCGGTGAAGCCCATAAAGA
>DASRRY010000026.1:0-152884 GCA_035656735.1 Usitatibacter sp.
GCGTGAGGAGGATGTGGTTTCGCACCGCCGCCTCCACCAGCACCGCCAGGTTTCGCCCCGGTGCAACCGCCAGCGTGACCGTGGGGATCTCGACGCCCAGGATGTCGCGCGTGCCCGAGCGCGTGGCGAGGCGATCGCGCGGCTCCGTGGCGGCATCGGGCGGCTCGAGGTGCACGATGAGGCGCAGCGCCTTGCGGGGCCTGACCGCGGTCTCGCCGAAAATCGAGCGGATGTTGAGCACGCCCAGTCCTCGCACCTCGAGGAAGTCGCGCAGCAACGGCGGGCAGCGGCCCTGGATCGTCTCCGGGCCAATCTGCTGCAGCTCGACCACGTCGTCGGCGACCAGCCCGTGGCCGCGCGAGATGAGCTCGAGTGCCAGCTCGCTCTTGCCGATGGAGGAATCGCCGGTGATGAGCACGCCGATCTCGAGCACGTCGAGCATCACGCCATGCAGCGTCGTGATCTCGCCCAGCTCCTGCTGCATGTAGGGCCGCAGGACGTTGATCACCTGCTGGCTGGGCTCGGTCGAGGTGAGGAGGGCCGTGCCGATCTTCTCGGCCGCGTCGACCAGGACCTGCGGCACCGCCACGCCGTCGCCCACGATCACGCAGACGGTGTCGTCGCCCACGATGTGGGACACGACGTCGTCCCGCACCGCCGGGTCCAGCCCCTCGACGTAGCGCACCTCACGCGGCCCGAGCACCTGCGTGAGGAGGATGTGGATGAGGTTCAGGTGGCCGATGAGCCCGACGCCGTCCTTCTGGAGGGCCTCGCCGGTGAACTCGCGGCTCGCCCCGGCGGTGCCCGCGGCCCAGGCGAGCCCGAGCCGCTCGCGCCGCTCGTCAAAGAGCTGCTGAACGCTTAGCCGAGGCATAGGGCGACCACTCGGTGATCAGCCGGTGGGCCGCCTGGATGTCCTGCGTGGAGGCAAGGGCGTCGCGCAACGCCGGATCGCTGAACATCTGTGCGAGCTCGGAGAGGATCTCCAGGTGCGCCTCGGTCGCATGGTCCGGCACCAGCATCGCGAACACCAGGCTCACGGGCGCCCCGTCGGGCGACTCGAAGGGGACGGGTGCCGCCGTGCGCGCGAACGCGCAGATCGGCTCCTTGATGTTGCGGATGCGCCCGTGGGGAATCGCGACGCCGTAGCCCAGCCCGGTCGAGCCCAGCTTCTCGCGGTCGAAGAGCGCGTCGAAGACCCGCGCCCGCGGGATCTGGCGCGAGTTCTCGAAAAGCAGGCCGATCTGCTCGAAGAGCCGCTTCTTGCTGCTCACGTCGAGGTCCAGCAGGACGTGGTTGAGCGGAAGCAGCCGGGAGACGAGGTTCATGGGGCCGGGGGGCGGGGGAGGCGCTGCGAATTGTAGCCGGAAGCCTAAGCCGCCGGAATGCGCTTGATGCCGGCGCCGGAATGGCGCGGATCGAAGCGCTCCTTGTGCCTGATCACCTGGCGGTCGAGCTTGTCCACCAGCACGTCGATCGCCGCATACATGTCGCCGTCATTGGCGCAGCAGTGGATGTCCTTGCCCGACAGGTGGACGTTGGCCTCGACCCGCTGGTCCAGCTTCTCCACCGTCATGATCACCTCGACGTCGATGACGTGGTCGAAGTGCCGGTTGATGCGCTCGAGCTTCGAGGTCACGTATGCGCGGATGGAGGGAGTGATCTCGACGTGGCGGCCGGTCAGGTGCAGGTTCATTCACAGCTCCTTTCAACGTGCGGCGCGGGGGCGCCGAGTTCAGAGGGACTTGCGCAGGTTGGCCGGCTGGATGTGCATCGCCTCCCGGTACTTGGCGACGGTGCGGCGGGCGACCTGGATACCTTGCTGGGCGAGGATGTCGGAAATGCGGTGGTCGGACAGGGGTTTTCGGACGTCCTCCGCGGCGACGAGTTGCTTGATCAAAGCACGAATGGCGGTCGCCGAACAGGCGCCCCCCGTGTCGGTTGAAACATGGCTGCCGAAGAAGTACTTCAGCTCGAAGATACCGCGCGGGGTGAGCATGTACTTCTGCGTCGTCACGCGCGAGATGGTCGATTCGTGCAGTCCCACCGCGTCGGCGATCTCGCGCAGCACCAGCGGGCGCATCGCGACCTCGCCGTGCTCGAAGAAGTTCTTCTGGCGGTCGACGATGGCCTGGGTCACGCGCAGGATCGTATCGAAGCGTTGCTGCACGTTCTTGATGAGCCAGCGCGCTTCCTGCAGCTGCCCCGAGAGGTGCTTGCCGCCGTTCTCGCGCGAGGCCTGCAGGATGTCGGCGTAGAGCTTGTTGATGCGCAGGCGCGGCACGGCGTCGCGATTGAGCGAGGCGCCCCAGCGCCCGCCCACCTTGCGCACGACGACGTCGGGCACCACGTAGCGCACGTCGCCCGTGCCGAACGCGCGCCCCGGCTTGGGATCGAGCGTGAGGACGAGGGCGCGGATGTCGCGCAGGTCCTCCTCCTCGCAGTTGAGCAGGCGCTTCAGCCGGTTGAAGTCGCGCGCCGCGAGCACGTCGAGGTGCCGGGTGACCAGCGTGATCGCGGCATCGCGATGCGCGGTCTCCGGCGGCAGCGCCTTCAGCTGCAGCTCGAGGCACTCGGCCACGTCGCGCGCGGCGACGCCCGTGGGCTCGAGATTCTGCACATGGCGCAGCGCGATCGAGAGCTCTTCCAGCTCGAGGTCGGGCAACGCGGGCAGCGCGGAGTCGCGGATCTCCTCCAGCTCCTGCTTGAGGTAGCCGTCCTCGTCCAGGTGCCCGATGACGAGGGCCGCGAGGCGCTTGTCGCGCTCGGTGAGCCCCGTGAGCGAGATCTGCGTGAGGAGATGCTCCTGCAGCGTGGGCTCCGCGGCGGCGAATTGCGTGAAGTCGTCGCGGTCCTCGTCGTTCGCGCGCGAGCCCGCGGTCGGGCTGTGCTCGTCGGCGAAGCCATGGTCGTCGGCGAGAGATTGCGACTCCTGGTCCTCGCGCGCATCCTCGCGGCGGATCTCCTCGCGCGCCTCTTCCTGGCGCAACGTCTCGCCCAGCGCCCCGTTCGGGGGCGGCGCGGCCTCGTCGGGCGGGCCGAGGTCGGAGCGCTCGAGCAGCGGATTTTCGGCGAGGTAGCGCTCGAGCTCCTGGTTGAGCTCCACCGTCGACAGCTGGAGCAGCCGGATCGACTGCTGCAGTTGCGGCGTCAGCGTGAGGTGCTGTGAGAGCTTGAGCTGGAGGCTGTGCTTCATGTCGGGGTTCCCGGGGGAACTGACTATCCGCTACAGGCGGAAGTTCTCTCCGAGGTACACCTTGCGAACCGCTTCATTGTAGATGATCTCCTGGGGCTTCCCGAAGGCGAGCACGGACCCCTGGTTGATGATGTAGGCGTGGTCGCAGATGCCGAGCGTCTCGCGCACGTTGTGGTCGGTGATGAGCACGCCGATGCCGCGCTCCTTGAGGAAGCGGATGATCTGCTGGATGTCCAGCACGGCGATGGGATCGACGCCGGCGAACGGCTCGTCGAGCAGGATGAAGCGCGGGTTGGTCGCGAGCGCACGCGCGATCTCGACGCGGCGGCGCTCGCCGCCCGAGAGCGAGAGCGCGGGACTCGCGCGCAGGTGCCCGATGTGCAGGTCGTCCAGCAGCTGCTCGAGGCGCGTCTCGACCTCCTCGGGATCGAGTCCCTGCAGTTCGAGCACCGCCTCGATGTTCTGTGCCACGGAGAGCTTGCGGAAGATCGACGCTTCCTGCGGCAGGTACGAGAGTCCCAGGCGCGAGCGGCGGAAGATCGGCAGGTGCGTGAGGTCCTCGCCGTCGAGTGTCACGGCGCCGCGATCGATCGGCACGAGTCCGAGGATCATGTAGAAGCAGGTCGTCTTGCCGGCGCCGTTCGGCCCGAGCAGCCCCACGACCTCGCCGCTCTCGACGGTGAGGGAGACGTCGGAGACCACGGTGCGCTTGCGGTAGCGCTTCATCAGCCCTTCCGCGCGCAGCAGCGACGACTGCGGCTGGGGCTTCACGAGGGACAGGTGTTCGCGGGTGGGGCTCGGGGACGCGACCATCATGGATTGCCCGAGGTGTCGGGCTTGAGGCGGATGCCGGGCTGCGCCGGGGCCGGCGCGGCCTTGCCGTCCTCGCCCTTCTTCGGCGGGATGATCACGACCTTCACGCGCGAGCCCTCGGGCGGCTTCTGCCCGGGCGGCGCACCGGATACCTGGGCAAGCTCGCGCCCCATGTCGTAGGAGATGAAGTTGCCGGTGAGCTCGTTCTGGTTCGACTTCACCCGCGCCTTGTCGTAGAGCTTCAGCATGTCGGTCAGGTCGTCGAACTCCGCGCGCTGCGCATAGCCCTCGATGAACTCGTCGGCATTGTCGCGCTTCTGGCGGAACGTCACCGGGTTGCCGTAGGCGACGTAGAACTTGTGGTGGTTGGGGTCTTCGCGCACGGTGACCTTGTCCGCCGTGATACGCATGGTGCCCTGGGTGATCACGACGTCGCCGTCGAAGGTGGTGGTGCGCTTCGCGTCGTCGGCGAAGCCGTGGTCGGCGTTCATCACGATTTCCTTCTCGCGGTCCGCCTTCTCCGCCCACGTCGGGGTCGCGGCCACGGCTGCGACAAGGAGCAATGCCTCGATTCTCATGTGCGCGGTGTCGGTTTGAACGTCGCGTGCACGCGGTCAAGCTTGAGCGTGCGCGTCTTGTTGTCCAGCTCGAGGCCCTGGGCAACGGCATGTCCGGTCGTGCTCTGCAGCTGCACCTCGCTCGCCGTGCGCGCGATCCCGGCATCGGGAAGCACGAGCAGTCGATCGGTGGTCACGCGCAGGGGCCCCGTCTTCGGGTCCGGATCACGCACGATCACGACGTTGCCCTCGATCCAGACGCGGTCTCCACCCTGCTCGAGCCTGCCCTTGTCGGCGGTGACCGTCATCTTCGGTTGCCCGGGCTCGAAAGCCTGCATCGTCAGCGACTCGAGCCAGGCGGTGTCGTCGTCGGGGTAATGTACCATCTTCTTCGCGGCGAGCGTGTAGAGCACGCGCCCGTCCACGCCCAGCTTGCGGGCGCTGAAATTGTCGACCATGAGGTCGGGGTCGTGGCGGTGCGAGCCGTCGGCCCGCGCCTGCGGCGCCTGCACGAGCTGGTTGAGCCACAGCGTGAGGCCGACCAGCAACGCCAGCACCACGAGCGGCAGCCAAGACGTCGGCCGCACGGTCGTTCAGCCCGCGGGGCGGTCGGCGAGCTGCCCGCGCGCGCGAAGCACGAAATCGCAGAACTCGCGCACCGCACCCCGGCCTCCGCTCGCCTGCGTGACGTAATGCGCGGCCTGCTTCACCGCATCCACCGCGTTCGCCACCGCGACCGCGAAGCCGCAGCGCTGCATCACCGCGAGGTCCGGCAGGTCGTCGCCCATGAACGAGCACGCTTGCGCGTCGACGGCGAGGCGCGCGCGCAGCCGCTCGAAGTCCGCGACCTTGTCCGCGCATCCCTGGATCACGTTCTCGATCGAGAGCTCGCGCGCGCGGAAGGCGACCGCTTCCGAGGAACGCCCGGAAATGATCGCCGTGGCGATGCCGGCGTGCTGCAGCATCTTCACGCCGTGGCCGTCCAGGATGTTGAAGGGCTTCGCCACCTCGCCCTGGGCCCCGATGAAGAGGGTGCCGTCGGTGAGCACGCCGTCCACGTCGAAGATCGCGAGGCGCACGGCGCGCGCACGCTCGAGGGCGTCCATGCGCTAGACCACTCCCGCGGCGAGGAGGTCATGGAAGGTGAGCGCGCCCACGTAGCGCCCGTCGGGTGCCAGCACCACGAGGCGCCCGCCGAGGCTCTTCTGCTCGAGCACCTGGGCGGCCTCGGCGGCGAGGCGCTCCGGCGCGATGGTCGTGGGATTGCGCGTCATCACGTCGCCCACGCGCACGCCGCGGATGTTCTCGTGCTTCTCCAGCGTCCGCCGCAGGTCGCCGTCGGTGAAGATGCCGAGGAGCCGGTCGCCGTCATCGACGATCGCGGTCATGCCGATGCCTTTCCGCGTCATCTCGACGATGGCTTCGGGGAGCAGCGCATCGGGCGAATTGCGCGGCAACTGCTCGCCCTTGCGCATGATGTCGGCGACGTGCACGAGGAGCCTGCGCCCGAGGCTGCCGCCCGGATGGTGCATGGCGAAGTCCTCGCTCCGGAAGCCGCGCGCCTCGAGGAGCGCCACGGCGAGCGCATCGCCCAGCGCGAGCGTCGCCGTCGTGCTGGCGGTGGGTGCGAGGTTGAGCGGGCAGGCTTCCTTCTCGACCGCCGCATCGAGGTGCACGTCGGCTTCGGTCGCGAGCGTCGATTGCGGCCGGCCCGTGATCGCGATCACGGCGGCACCCCGCCGCTTGATGAGCGGGAGCACCTTCAGGATCTCGTCGGACTCGCCCGAGTAGGAGATCGCGATCACGATGTCGGCGTCGGTGATCATGCCCAGGTCGCCGTGGCTCGCCTCGCCCGGGTGCATGAAGAACGCGGGCGTCCCGGTCGATGCGAGGGTGGAAGCGATCTTGCGCGCAATGTGTCCCGACTTGCCCATGCCGGTCACGACGACGCGCCCCTTCGTCCGCATGATGAGCCCGTGCGCGCGCAGGAAGGCATCGCCCATCTTCTGCTTGAGCGAGCGCACCGCGTCGGCCTCGATGTCGAGGACGTCGCGGGCGAGCTCGAGGAGCCGCTCCGCGTCGGGCCTCACGCCGGCGAGGGCGCCGGGTTGTAGTAGATTGGTCATCCAGACGAAATTATAAGTCCAATGCACGACGCCCTCCCCGCCGCGCTGATCCTCCTCGTATCGGCCGTCGTCGCAGTCGTGCTTTTTCGCCGGATCGCCATGCCGGCCATCGTCGGATACCTGATCGTCGGCGTGGCCGTCGGCCCGCACGCGCTGGGTCTGGTGGCCGATACCGACAACACCCGCTACCTGGCCGAATTCGGCGTCGTGTTCCTCATGTTCTCGGTCGGCCTCGAGTTCAGCCTGCCGCAGCTCATGGCGATGCGCCGGCTCGTGTTCGGGCTCGGCGCGGCCCAGGTCGCCGTGATCATGCTCCTCGGCATGGCGGGCAGCATGGCGGCCGGGCTCGACTGGCGCGAGGGCCTCGTCGTGGGCGGCGTGCTCGCGATGTCGTCCACGGCGATCATCTCGAAGACCCTCTCCGAACGCGGCCAGCTCCACTCCGAATACGGCCGGCAGGTCATGGGCGTCCTGCTCTTCCAGGATCTCGCCGTGATCCCGCTCCTCGTCGTCATTCCCGCGCTCTTCCTCGGGGGACGCGAGCTCGCGGGCGCGATCGGGGTGGCGCTCGCGAAGGCGGCGATCGTCCTGGCCGTGGTGCTCTACGTGGGCCAGCGCGTCATGCGCGTGCTGTTCGATGGCGTCGCGCGGCAGAAATCCTCCGAGCTCTTCGTCCTCTTCGTGCTGCTGGTGACCCTCGGTCTCGCGTGGATCACGCAGGCGGCGGGATTGTCGCTCGCCCTCGGCGCGTTCCTCGCCGGCATGCTCATCTCCGAGACGGAGTACCGCTACCAGGTCGCGGACTACATCAAGCCGTTCCGCGACGTGCTGCTCGGTCTCTTCTTCGTGACGATCGGCATGCTGCTGGACGTGCGCGGCCTCGGCCCGAGGCTGTGGGAAGTGCTCGCCGTGTTCCTCCTGCTCATGGCCGTGAAGTTCGCGGTGATCCTGGGATTGGCGCGGCTCTTCGGGAGCAGCAATCCCGCGAGCCTGCGCACCGCGCTCGCTCTCGCCCCCGCGGGCGAGTTCGGTTTCGTCATGCTGGCCCTCGCCGCACGCGCGCAGGCCCTGGAGCCGGGCGCGCTGCAGGTGGTGCTCGGTGCGACGCTGCTCTCCATGCTCGTGGCGCCGATCCTGCTCACGCGCATGGAGGCGATCGTCCTCTACTTCATCCGCGGCGAGTGGACGGAACGCGCGGTGGCGCTGCACAACCTCGCGGTGCGCTCGATGCACACGAAAGGGCACGTCATCGTGTGCGGCTACGGACGCAGCGGCCAGGCGCTGGCACACCTGCTCGAGCGGGAAAAGATCCCGCTGATCGCGCTCGATGCCGACCCGGGACGCGTGCGCGAGGCGGCGGCGGCCGGGGAATCGGTCGTCTACGGCGACGCGGCGCGGCGCGAGGTGCTGGTCGCCGCGGCGATCTCGCGCGCCACGGCCGTGGTCGTGAGCTTCGCCGACACGCCGAAGGCCCTCGCGATCCTGTCGCACGTGCGGGCCGTGCGTCCCGACCTGCCCGTCATCGTGCGCACCCTCGACAACTCGGACGTGGCGCGGCTGCGCGAGGCGGGCGCCGCCGAGATCGTGGCCGAGGTGATCGAGGGATCGCTCATGCTCGCCACGCACACCATGATGCAGCTGGGCCTGCCGCTCAACCACGTGTTGCACCGCTTGCGCGAGGTGCGCCGCGAGCGCTACCGGCTGATGAGCGGCTTCTTCCCGGGTGCCACGGATGTCGAGGCTTCTTCCAGCGTCCCCCAGCCGCGGCTGCGTACCCTGATGCTCGGTCCCGATGCGGCTAGCGTCGGCCGCACCCTGGGCGAGATGAACGTCGCATCGATGGACGTGCAGGTCACGGCGGTGCGCCGCCGCGGGTCACGCGATGTGAACCCCGCGCCGGAGACCAAGCTGCAATCGGGCGACGTGCTGGTGCTGCTGGGCACGCCCGATCGGCTGGCGAAGGCGGAGATCCGGTTGCTGCAGGGCTGAACGAAAAACGGCCCGCGCCAGGCGGGCCGTTCGTGCCGCAAGCGGGCGCGGCGGTCAGAACGCCATGCACACCGTGTAGTTCGTCGCGTCGTCCACGGCGGTCGTGGCCTTGGCCGTACCGCCAGTAGCCGTGAGGTCGTCGACCACGCGCATGGAGCCGGTCGCGGTGTTGCCGTCATCCATCTGGATGTCGAGCTGCTTGGCGAACTTCCCGAGGATGCCGCCCGAGCACACCATGTACGTGCCCGTCAGGCCCGCGACGGCTTGGGCAGGGGTAGTCGTAGGGCTCGTAATGCCGATGGGGCCGCCCACGGCATTCTTGGGAATGTAGTCGGCATCGCCGAGTGCCGTCGGTCCTGCGGCGAGGTTGGCGAGACGAACCTGTTGCCAGAACAGGTACGACTCGTCCGTCTGCGTCGTCGAGTTCCATAAGCCATTGATAACGCCGTTGCCGAAAGGAGTCGGACACGGAGCGGGCGGGACGGCTTGGTCGGCGGCGGGCGCGCCCACGTGCGATCCGGCCTTGCAGTCGTCGCCGGGCAGGGCGCGAAACTTGTCCTGGTATCCGTAGATGTACGTCGGGATCGTCCGGAAGTCGTTCGCGAGGTTCTTCACCTTCGCGCTGTTGATCAGCTCCTGGCCCTTCAGGATGCCGCCCAGCAGCAGCCCGATGATGACCAGCACGATGGCGATCTCGACCAGGGTGAAGCCGGTCTGGCGTTGGCGTGATTTCATTTTTGGGTACTCCCTGCTCGGTGTCGATGTGTGCGTATCTCTGCAAGGCCCGTGCCATGCCCATAAGCCCTTGATCCGGGCCGGCTTCGCGAAATCTGCGGGGCCGCTTCGCCCCGCCGCTGTCCGCCGGTCCGACGCTCCGTTGTCGGTTCTCCGACATGTCCGGGGCGCTCCATGGCGGGGGGCCGCCATTTTCTCTATGCTCCGTCGGGCATCCATGTCCGCCGTCCCGCCTTCCTTCAACGACCGCATCACCCGCGCCGTCATCGGCGCGCGCCGCTGGGTCGTGCTCGCCATGTTGCTGTCGCTGCACCTGGCGCTGGTGTCGGAACCCGAAGGAACATTCCAGCGAATCTGGCTGCTGGTGCACTTCGGCCTCTTCCTGCTGTGGCAGCCGTTCTTCGCGGCCGAGCGCGAGCTCGAGATCTTCTCGGCCGTGCTGCTCTTCGCGATCACCGCGGTCACGCTCTATTACGTCTCCGGCTGGCTCATCGTCGGCTGGCTGATCCTCCTCATGGGCGTGCTGGGCGGGCGCGTCTTCACCGTCCGCGCCGCGCTGCAGAGCCGCTTCTACCTCGTCGCCTTCACGTACGTCGTGACGATGCTGCTGCTGTGGGCCGTGCCGGTGCTCATCCTCGGCGAGCGCCAGCTGCCGGAGCACGTGGGGCAATTCGCGCGCTGGGCCTTGCCCTTCCTGCTGGCGCTGCTCGCCGTGCTGCCCTTCGGCGGGCAGGACCAGGACGCGAGCCAGGTCTTCGACTTCTTCTACGCCGTGCTGGTCTTCCAGCTCGGCATCGTGCTGGTGCTGGGCTCGATCGCGCTCATGCGCTTCACGAACGAGAACTACATCGCGTCGGTCACGCTCACCGTGATGGGCTTCGGCATCGCGCTCTTCGTGTTCGCCGTGCTGTGGAACCCGTCGCGTGGCTTCGGCGGATTGCGCACATACCTGTCGCGCTACCTGCTCTCGGTGGGCATGCCGTTCGAGCTCTGGATGCGGCGCGTGGCGGAACTCGCCGAGACGGAAAGCGACTCGCAGCGCTTCCTCGAGGCGGCGCTGCGCGAGATCTCGACGTTGCCCTGGATTCGCGGCGGCACCTGGAAATCCGCGGACGGCGAGGGCGAGTTCGGCCGTCCCGGCGAGCACTCCCTGCGCTTCGAGCAGCACGGGCTCACCATCGTCTTCAACGCCGAGATCCCGCTCTCGCCCGCGCTCTTCCTGCACATGCGGCTGCTGGCCCAGGTCGTGGGCGAGTTCCACGAGGGCAAGCGCCGCGAGATCGTGTTGCGCCAGAACGCTTACCTCCAGGCGGTGCACGAGGCGGGCGCGCGGCTGACCCACGACGTGAAGAACCTGCTCCAGTCGATCTACGCGCTCACGTCGATGGCGCCGCGCGACAGCTCCGACGGCTATGCCACGCTGCTGCAACGCCAATTGCCGCAGTTGAGCAAGCGCCTCGAGTCCACGATCGAGAAGCTGCGTTCGCCGGAAGTGGCCGGAACGGAGCTCTCGGTCGCGGCGCACGCATGGTGGAACGACCTGCGCCGGCGCCTCGAGGGCTCCGGCGTCGCGTTCACGGGTGAGGTGGGTCCGGGACGGCTCATTCCCACGACGCTCTTCGACAGCTTCGTCGAGAACGCGCTCGAGAACGCGCGCGCGAAGGCCGCTTCGGAGCCGGCCATCGCGATCTCCATCTCGTTCGATGCGAGCCCCGATGGGACCGTGCTCAGCGTGAGCGATACCGGGAGCGCGGTGCCGGCGACGATCGCGCGGCGGCTCTTCGGTCAGCCGGTCGAGCGCGACAACGGGCTCGGCATCGGGCTCTTCCACACGGCACGCCTCGCGCGGCAGTCGGGCTACGAGCTCGAGCTGCTGGTGAACCGCGATGGCTGCGTGTGCTTCGCCTTGTCAGGCAACGCGGGCGTGGGCTAGCTCCTCGAGCGCTTCGCCCAGGCCGCTGCGCCAGCCCGGCAGCCGCACGCCGAAGACGCGCAGCAGCCTCTCGTTGGAGAGCACCGAGTACGCCGGCCGGCGCGCCGCGGTCGGGTATTCGCTCGTCGGGATGGGCACCACCTTCGGCGCCACGAAGCGGCCGGCGTTGCGCCAGGCCCATTCCGAAAAGATCTGCTGCGCGAACGCATGCCATGTCGTGACGCCGGCCGCGGTTGCGTGATAGACGCCGGAGGCGCCGCGCACGCGCGCGAGCCTGGACTCGCTGATGTCGTCGCCGCCGAGGATGGCGAGTGTCGCGGCCGCGAGGTCGCGGCTCGAGGTCGGCGCGCCGTGCTGGTCCGCCACCACGCGCAGCTCGCGCCGCGTCTCGGCGAGCCGCAGCATCGTGCGCACGAAGTTCTGGCCGTGGGAGCCGAACACCCAGCTCGTGCGCAGGATGAGGTGGTCGCAGCCGCTCGCGGCGATGGCGCTCTCGCCCTCGAGCTTGGTGCGCCCATAGGCTCCCATGGGCGCGGTCGGGTCGGTCTCGAGGTACGGCTCACGCTTCGTGCCGTCGAACACGTAATCGGTCGAGTAGTGCACGAGCAGCGCGCCGCAGCGCCGCGCCTCTTCGCCGAGGATGCCGGGTGCGACCGCATTGACCGCATGCGCCGCCGCTTCCTCGGATTCCGCCTTGTCGACGGCGGTGTACGCGGCGGCATTGAGGACCAGCGCCGGCTTCACCTCGCGCATCGCGCGCGAAAGGGCGGCGCCATCCGTGAGGTCCAGCGAGCGGCGATCGTACGCCGCGACATCGGCGCGGCCCGCCAGGGCTCGCACGAGCTCGCTGCCCACCTGCCCCGAGGCCCCGGTGAGCAGCGCGCGAATCACGGGAACGTCTCCGCCCGCGCGAGCGGCGTGCCGGCGGCGTCCTTGGGCTTCAGCACCGGGTCGCCCGCGAGCGGCCAGTCGATGGCGAGCGCCGGGTCGTTCCAGAGCAGCGTGCGCTCATGCTCGGGCGCATAGTAGTCCGTGGTCTTGTAGAGGAACTCCGCGCGCTCCGAGAGCACGAGGAAGCCATGGGCGAATCCGGCCGGCACCCACATCATGCGCCGGTTCTCCTCCGAGAGACGCTCGCCGACCCAGCGCCCGAAGGTGGGCGAGGCGCGGCGCAGGTCCACCGCCACGTCGTAGACCTCGCCCGCGACCACGCGCACGAGCTTGCCCTGCGCCTGGCGCACCTGGTAGTGCAGGCCGCGCAGCACGTTGCGCGCGCTGGCGGAATGGTTGTCCTGCACGAAGTCGATGTCCTGGCCGACGAGGCTCGAGAACGCACGCCGGTTCCAGCTCTCGAAGAAGAAGCCGCGCGCATCCCCGAAGACCGCGGGCTCGATCACCAGGACGTCGGGGATCGCGGTGGGAATCGCCTTCATCAGAACACCCGCTCGCGCAGGACCGCGAGCAGGTACTGCCCGTAGGTGTTCTTCTTCATCGGCGCGGCGAGGCGCTCGAGCTGGGTCGCATCGATGTAGCCCATGCGATAGGCGATCTCCTCCG
Organism: Usitatibacter sp.; assembly: GCA_035656735.1. Taxonomy (GTDB): domain Bacteria; phylum Pseudomonadota; class Gammaproteobacteria; order Burkholderiales; family Usitatibacteraceae; genus Usitatibacter. The sequence continues at coordinate 12,907 of DASRRY010000026.1, forward strand.
GGCACGCGATCTTGAGTCCCTGGCGGCGCTCGATGGTCTCGATGAAGTGCGCCGCCTCGAGCAGGCTCTCGTGGGTGCCGGTATCGAGCCACGCCGTGCCGCGCCCCATCACCTCGACGGAGAGGCGCTTGCGCGCGAGGTACTCGCGGTTCACGTCGGTGATCTCGAGCTCGCCGCGCGCCGAGGGCTGGAGGGCGGCCGCGACGTCGACCACCTCCGCGTCGTAGAAGTAGAGGCCCGTCACGGCGTAGCGCGAGCGCGGCTGCGCCGGCTTCTCCTCGATCGAGACGGCGCGCCCCTCCGCGTCGAATTCCACGACGCCGTAGCGCTCCGGATCCTTGACCGGGTAGGCGAATACCGTGGCGCCCGAGGTGCCCGCCGCGGCCCGCTGCAGCCCGTGCGCGAGATCGTGGCCATGGAAGATGTTGTCGCCCAGGATGAGGCAGCTCGGGTCGCGGCCCACGAACTCGCGCCCGATGATGAAGGCCTGCGCCAGCCCCTCGGGCTTCGGCTGCACGGCGTAGGAAAGATTCAGTCCCCATTCGCGCCCGTCGCCCAGCAGCTCGCGGAAGCGCGGCGTGTCCTGCGGCGTGGAGATGACGAGGATGTCGCGGATGCCGGCCAGCATTAGCGTGGACAGCGGGTAGTACACCATCGGCTTGTCGTACACCGGCAGCAGCTGCTTCGAGACCACGCGCGTGGCCGGGTAGAGCCGCGTGCCCGAGCCGCCCGCGAGGATGATGCCGCGGCGCTGGCTCATGCGCTCCTCCGCGCGGCGTAGTTGGTCTCGAGCCACTTGCGGTACTCGCCGCTCTTCACCTCGGCCACCCACTCGCCGTGCTCCAGGTACCAGCGCACGGTGCGGGCGAGCCCCGACTCGAACGTCTCGCGCGGCTCCCAGCCGAGCTCCTGGCGGATCTTCGAGGCATCGATCGCATAGCGCCGGTCATGGCCGGGACGATCGGTCACGAAGCGCACCAGGTCGCGGTAGCCGCCGTCGCGCGCCCGGAGAGCCTGCACCGCGTCGCACAGCGCGTGCACGACCTCGAGGTTGCGGCGCTCCGAGTTGCCGCCGACGTTGTACGTCTCGCCGGTGCGCCCGCGCTCGAGCACCACGCGGATCGCCTCGCAGTGGTCGGCGACGTAGAGCCAGTCGCGCACCTGGCGGCCGTCGCCGTAGACCGGCAGCGGCTTGCCGTCGAGCGCGTTGGAGATCATGAGGGGGAAGAGCTTCTCGGGAAACTGGAACGGGCCGTAGTTGTTCGAGCAGTTGGTCGTGAGCGTCGGCAGGCCGTACGTATGGTGATAGGCGCGCACGAGATGGTCGCTGCCGGCCTTGGACGCCGAATAGGGGCTGTTCGGCGCGTAGGCCGTGGTCTCCGAGAACGCCGGATCGTCCTCGGCGAGCGAGCCGTAGACCTCGTCGGTCGAGACGTGGAGGAAGCGGAAAGTCTCGCGCGCCTCGCCCGCGAGCCCTCCCCAGTACGCGCGCACGGCCTCGAGCAGCTCGAACGTGCCCACGACGTTGGTGCGGACGAACTCCCCGGGCCCGTGGATCGAGCGGTCGACGTGGCTCTCGGCGGCGAAGTGCACGATCGCGCGCGGCCGGTGGTGGGCGAGCAGCTTCTCGACGAGCGCACGGTCGCCGATGTCGCCGCGCACGAAGATGTGGCGCTCGTCCTGCGCGAGCGTGGCGAGGCTCGCGAGGTTGCCGGCGTAGGTGAGCTTGTCGAGGTTCACCAGCGGCTCGCCCGTGGCGGCGATCCAGTCGAGCACGAAGTTCGCGCCGATGAAGCCGGCGCCGCCGGTCACGAGGATCATCGTGCGCCCTGCAGCTCGATGAGCTTGAGGTACTTCTGGTAGGAGTTGTGGCAGCCGATCATGATGTGTGCGAAGCCCGGGCCGCCATCGAGGAAGCCCAGGCGCAGGAAATAGAACTTCAGGAAGCGCGCGAGCGGGCTCGTGACGAGGCGCAGGTACCCCGCGCGGACGCCCTGGCGGTAGAGCGCCTGCGCATGGAGGGTGGTGTAGCGGTTCTGCTTGGCCATGTAGGTCGCGATGTCGTCGGCGGAGTCGTGCAGCAGGTCGCCGTCCAGGCGCCCGACCTCCACCGTCGTGAGCACGGCCTCGTGCACCTCGTCGTTGGACCAGCTCGCGTGCGCGCGGTGGAAGAGCCTGAGCGACCAGTCGGGATAGCCCTCGCCGTGCGCGAGCCAGCGCCCGAGGAAGCGATTGCGCCGCGCCATGCGCCACGCCTTGTAACGCGGCTTCGCGAAGGCGGCGCGGATGCCGCGCGCCAGGCGGTCGCTCACCCGCTCGTCGGCGTCGAGGCACAGCACCCAGTCGTGCCGCGCGAGCGACACGGCGAGCTGCTTCTGGCGCCCGAAGCCCAGCCATTCGCGCGACTCGACGCGCGCGCCGTTGCGCCGGCAGATCTCGAGGGTGTCGTCGGTGCTGCCCGAGTCCAGCACCAGCACTTCGTCCGCGAAGCCCACGCTCCGGAGGCACGGCTCGAGCTGGGCGCCCGCGTTGAGCGTGATGATGGCCACGGTAAGGGGAAGCTTATGGTCGGCGTCGTTCGCCACGGCGCGATGGAATTGCTGCACGAGGCGGTCATTCTACCCTCGGATTAAAATGCGCCATGGCCGGGCCACGCGTCCTCTTCGTGAAGCTGTCCTCGCTCGGCGACGTGGTGCACAACTTCCCCGCCGTGACGGACCTCGCGCGCCGCCATCCGGGTGCCCACATCGCCTGGGCGGTCGAGGAGGCTTATGCCGACCTCGTGCGGCTGCATCCCGCCGTGGCCGAGGTGATCCCCGTGGGACTGCGGCGCTGGCGCCGGCACTGGCTCAATCCCTCCTCGTGGTCCGAGATGCGGGCCGTCAAGCGCCACGTGCGCGCACAGCCCTGGGATTACGTGGTCGACACCCAGGGGCTCCTCAAGAGCGCCACGGTCGCGCGATGGGCGCGCGGTCCCCGCTTCGGCGGCGATCGCGCCAGCGCGCGGGAGGCGATCGCGTCACGGGCTTACGACGTGAAGCTGCGGGTTCCCCGCGCCCTGCACGCCGTCGAGCGCAACCGGCTCCTCGCGGCCCAGGTCTTCGGCTACCCCCTGCTACCTCCCGCCCGCTACGGCATCGTCGCGCCGCAGCGGCCGCTCCCGTGGCTGCCGGCCGGGCCTTACGCCGTGCTCGTGCACGCCGCGAGCCACGAGCGCAAGCGCTGGCCCGACGCGCGCTGGGTCGAGCTCGGTGAGCGCCTCGCGAGCCGCGGCATCCGCTCGGTGCTTCCCGGCGGCACGGCCGCGGAGCGCGACACGGCCGCGCGCATCGCGCTCGCGATTCCGGGCGGCGTCGCGGCCCCCGCGCTCTCGCTGCCCGAGGCGGCCGCGCTGCTCGCGCAGGCGAACGCCGTATGCGGCGTGGACACGGGCCTCACGCACCTCGCCGCCGCGCTCGACGTGCCGACGGTCGGCCTCTATGTCGCCACGCGCCCCGAGCTCACCGGGCTGCACGCGCCGGCCGCGAAGAACCTCTCCGGCGGCGCAGGCGGACCGCCGGTGGACGCGGTGATCGAGGCCCTGCTCCCGGACGCTTCGCCGTGATGCGCGCCGCGTATGGCCTGGCCTGGGCGCTGGCCGCGCCGCTGGCGGTGGTGCGCCTCGCGTGGCGCGCGCGCCGGCAGCCGGGATACCTCGCGCACTTGGGCGAGCGCTTCGGGCGGTATCGCGCGGCCGCGGCGGACGCGCCGCGCATCTGGGTGCACGCCGTCTCGGTCGGTGAGACCCGCGCGGCGGCGCCGCTCGTCGAGGCGCTGCTCGCACGCCATCCCGGCGAGCGCATCCTGCTCACGCACATGACGCCCACGGGACGCGCGACGGGCGAGGCGCTCTTCGGCGACCGCGTCGAGCGCGCGTGGCTGCCTTACGACCTGGGCTTCGCCGTGCGCCGGTTCCTGCGCCGCTACCGGCCCCGGGTGGCGATCGTGCTCGAGACGGAGATCTGGCCGCGCCTGCTCGAGGAATGCGCCCGCGCGGGTGTTCCGGCGCTGCTCGCGAATGCGCGCCTGTCCGCGCGCTCGGCTCGGCGTTATGGGCGCTTTCCGCGGCTCACGCGCTGGGCGCTCGGCAATCTCGCCGGCATCGCGGCGCAGACGCAAGCCGACGCGCGGCGCTTCGAATCGCTCGGCGCGGGCGGCGTCGTGGTGACCGGCAACGTGAAGTTCGATCTCGCGGTTCCCCAGGCGATGCGCGAGCTCGGAGGGCGCCTGCGCGCCGCTTTCGGCCAGCACCGCCCCGTGTGGGTGGCGGGGAGCACGCGCGAGGGCGAGGAGGCCCTGCTGCTCGATGCCTTCGGCGCGATGCCCGGCGCGGGCGATGCGCTGCTCGTCATCGTGCCGCGCCATCCCCAACGCTTCGACGAGGTCGCTTCGATGGCGGCCGCGAAGGGGTTCGTCGCCGCGCGCCGCAGCGCGATCGACGCGATCCCGGCCGCTGCGCGCGTCGTGATCGGCGACAGCATGGGCGAGATGCTGGCCTACTACGCGGCCGCGGACATCGTGGTGATGGGCGGAAGCCTGCTGCCGTACGGCGGCCAGAACCTGATCGAGGCGTGTGCCCTCGCGCGTCCGGTCATCGTGGGGCCGCACACGTTCAATTTCGAGGAGGCATCGAAGGGAGCCATCGCGGCGGGTGCGGCGCTGCGCGTGCCCGATGCGGCCGCGGCGCTCGAAGCGGCGGCCGCGCTGACGCGGGATCCCGCGCGGCTGCGCGCCATGGGGGCGGCGGGCGAGTCCTTCGTGGCGGCGCACCGCGGCGCGGTGGAGCGGCTCCTCGCGTGGATCGAGCCGCGGCTCGCGCGTGCCGCCGAACGAGGCGGCGCTAGCGGCCCAGCGTCAGGTTGAGCTTCTCGACGTCGGCGTCGGTGAGGGTGCCCGTGGCCGACTTGAGGCGAAGCGTGTTCAACAGGAAGTTGTAGCGCGCCTGCTGCAGGTCGCGCCGGGTCTGGTAGACCTGCTGCTGCGCGTTCAGCACGTCGACGCTCGTGCGCACGCCGACATCGCGCCCGAGGACCGTCGAGTCGAGCTGGCTCTGGGTCGAGACCACCGCCTGCTCGAGCGCCGCGACCTGCGCGATGCCGCTCGTCACGTTGAGGAAGTCGGCGCGCACGGTCTGCGCCACGGAGCGCTGCGTGGTCTCGAGGTCCTGCTGCGCGCGGTCGCGATTCGCGAGCGCCTGGCGCACGCGCGACTGGATGAGCCCGCCCGAATAAAGCGGGATGGCGAGCGTGAGGCCGACGGTGCCGGTGTTGGAGGTCGAACCCAGCACGTTGGGCACCGCGGTCTGCGGGCTCACGCCGCGGCCGACGTTGGCGATGAGGTCCAGCGTGGGCAGGTGGCCCGCCTTCTGGCGGCGCACTTCCTCCTCCGCGATCTTCAGGTTGGCCTTGGCGATCGCGACCGAAAAGCTCGACTCGTCGGCGGCATGCACCCACGCCTCGATGTCGTTGGGTGCGGGCGTCACGGGCTTGAGCGGCTCCTTGAGGGGGATGAGCGCGTCGGGCAGCTTCCCCACGATCAGCTGCAGCGCGCGGCGCTTCACCTCGAGGTCGGCCTGGTTGGCGATGAGCTGCGCCGAGGTCTGGTCGTAGCGGGCCTGCGCGTCCAGGGTATCCACGATGGTCGCGGTGCCCACCTCGAAATTGCGCTTCGCCTGGGCGAGCTGCTCGGAGATCGCGCTCATCTGCGCCTGCGACAGCGTCACGTTGTCCTGGGCGAGCAGGACGTCGAAGTACGCCTGCGCCACGCGGGTGGCGAGGTCCTGCTGCGCGGAGGCGAGGTTCGCCTGCGCCTGGAACACCTGCTGCTGCGCCTGGTCGATCGCGATCCAGTTCTGCAGGCGGAAGATCGGCTGCGACAGCGTGACGACGTACGACTGCGTGTTGTAGTGCAGGTCCGACGCGATGTCGCGGTTGATGTCGTTGTGGAAGACCGAAGCCTCGAAGCCCACGAGCGGCAGGTAGCCGGAACGCGCCTGCGGCAGCGCCTCGATCGAGGCCTGGTACTGCGCCCGGGCCGACTGGTAGACCGGATCGCTCACCATCGCGTCGCGATAGATCGACAGCAGGTCGGCGGCCTGGGCGGCGCCGGCGAAGGCGAGCAGCAGGCCGGGCGCGAGGCGGGACATTTTCATCGCGGGCATTCCGTTCTTTTTGTTTCGAAGGCCGCTTCGGCGCCGTTCAGAAGCGGAAGCGGGGGGGTTGCGGCGCGTTGACCAGCGGCTTCAGCACCGTCTCGAAGAGCTCGGTATGGCGAAAGGCGCCGGCGACCGGCTGGCCGATCACGAGCGCCTTCATGGCGGGCAGGTCTCCCACCACCGCGAAGAGGCGCCCGCCGGGCTTGAGCCGGTCGAGGAACGCCTGCGGCACGATGGGCGTGGAGCCCGTGAGGACGATCACGTCGAAGGCCGACTCGGCGAGCGGGGCGCGGGCGCTGTCGCCCTCGAGCAGCGTCACGTTCGCAATGCCCGCCGCCGCGAGGTTCTTTGCGCCGAACGCTTTCAGGTCCGGATGGATCTCGGCGGAGGTCACGTGGCGCGCGCGGCTCGCGAGCAACGCCGTGAGATATCCGGAGCCCGTGCCGACCTCATAGACGGTGTCGCCCGGCTGCACGCCGAGCTCCTGCAGGATGCGCGCCTCCACCTTCGGTTGCATCATCGCCTCGCCGTGTCCCAGCGGGATCTCCAGGTCGGCGAAGGCGAGCGCGCGATGCTGCGGCGGCACGAAGTCCTCGCGCTTCACGCGCCCGAGGAGGTCGAGCACCTCGGGATCCAGCACCTCCCAGGTGCGGATCTGCTGCTCGATCATGTTGAAGCGGGCCTGCTCGATGTTCATGTTCACGGAAGGATCACCTGGCGCGCGCGGCAGCGCGCGTCGAAATGGGTGGAAAAGCTGCCGGAATTGTAGCAAAGGGCCCCTGCCCGGCCCTGCGCCCGGCACCGTGGATTCCGCATTTCGTCGCATCGCCCGGCCGCCGCGGCACGCGGACGGGGTCGAGGCTCACCCGGGCGGCGCCCGTATAATCGGCGCGGCGCGCGACCGCGCCCCGACGCACGCCCACGATGTCCTCCCCTCCCGATCCCCTCGCCCAGGTGCGCCAGCTCGTGGCGGCCGGCCGTCGCGCCGAGGCGCGCGCGCTGCTGCAGCCCCTGGCCGCCGCCGCGCCCGCCGGGCGCGCGGCGCTCCATCTCGCCGAGCTCGAGATCCTCGAAGGCGATGCCGCCCGGGCGCTGGCGCGGCTGGCGCCCTTCGAACCGCAGGGCGATGCCGATGCCGCATTCCTCGTGGCACGGGCGCACGAGATGCTGGGAAACCTTCCGGCCGCGCGCGACGCGCTGCTCGCCGCCCGCGCGCGCCAGCCCCAGCCTTCCGCGCCGCTCGAGTTGCAGCTGGGCATCGTGCTGCAGAAGCTCGGGGACCTGGAAGGCGCCATCGCCGCGATGCGCACCGCGGTGGCGTTGCGACCCGACGTCGCGGCGTCCCATCGCAACCTTGCCGCGGTGCTCGTCGCCGCCGGGCGCGTGCCCGAAGCGCGCGACGCCTTGCGCCAGGCGCTCGATGCGCACGCCCAGGACGCGACGTTGTGGCTGCGGCTCGCAGCGGTGAGCACGCAGCTGGGAGACGCCGTGGCCGCGCTGCAGGCGCTGGAGCGCGCCGTGATGTCGATGCCCGCCACGGCCGGCGCGTGGCGCGATATCGGGCACGCCTACGCCGAATACTGGCGCTACGAGGATGCCGAGCGCGCGCTCAACCTCGCGGCGGCGCTCGATCCGGGCCAGTCCGAGACGGAATCGTTGCGCGCCGTCGTGCGCCAGGAGCTGGGCGACACGCAGGGCGCCCTCGAGGCGCTGCGCTCGGCGCTCGCCCGCGCCCCCGCGGACCTGCCGTCCGCCGTGAACGAGCGGCTCATGCTGCCCCAGGTCTACGAGGATCCGGCGGACGTGCTGCGCTGGCGCGAGCGCTACACGAACGGCATGGCGGACCTCGAGCGCAACCTGCCCGCATGGCTCCCTCGCCCCGGTGACGTCTTCCGCCTGAACCGCAACAACTTCCTGCTCGCGTACCAGGGCGAGGACGACCGCGACCTGCAGCGGCGCTACTCGGCATTCCTGGCGCAGCTCGTGGGCCGCGCACGGCCGCAATGGCGCGAGCGCCGCCCGATCCGCTTCGACGGCGCGCACCGGCTGCGCGTGGGATACGTCGGAAACATCTTCCGCGACTGCACGGCGGGCAAGTACTTCGAGCGCTGGGTCACGGGACTCGATCCCGCGCGCTTCGAGCGCATCGTGTATCACAGCGCGCCGGTCTCCGACGAGCTCACCCGGCGCATCGCGGCCTCCGCGGACGGCTTCGTGGCGCTGCGCGGGACGGCGGACGAATGCGCGCCGCGCATCCTGGCCGACGAGCTCGACGTGCTCGTGCTGCCCGAGGTCGGCATGAACGCGCTCACGTACGAGCTCGCGACCATGCGGCTCGCACCGGTGCAGGCGGCGGGTTGGGGCCATCCCGTCACGACGGGCAGCGACACGATCGACTTCTACTTCACGTGCGATGCGATGGAGCCCGCCGACGCCGCGTCGCATTACGTCGAGCGGCTCGTGCGCCTGCCCGGCATCGGCGTCGATTACTCGATGCCCGCCGCGCAGCCGCCCATCGACCGCGCGCAGCTCGGCCTGCCCACGGATCGCCGCCTCTACGCATGCGCGCAATCGCTCTTCAAGGTCCATCCCGAGATGGACGACGTGCTCGCGGACCTGCTCGCGCGCGATGCGCAGGCCGTGCTCGTGTTCTTCCAGGCGGGCTCCCGGCGCGTGACCGAGCAGCTCGGCGCACGGCTGCAGCGCGCGCTCGCGCGCCGCGGCGTGCCGCCCCGCGGCCAGCTCAAGTTCCTGCCGCGCATGGGCGGGGGCGATTTCCGCCGCGTGCTCGCCGCGGTCGACGTGGTGCTCGACACGTTCCGCTGGTCCGGCGGCAACACGAGCATCGACGCGTTCGCGGCGGGCGCCCCGGTCGTCACCCTGCCCGGACGCTTCATGCGCGGACGCCAGACGGCCGGGATGCTCGAGCTCATGCAGGTGAAGGAGCTCATCGTGCGCGATGCCGGCGAATACGTGCGCCACGCGATCGAGGTCGCGTCGGACCCGGCCCTCAACGCGGGCCTGCGCCAGGCGATCGCCGAGCGCCGCGGCGTGCTCTTCGACCGGCCGGAGCCCCTCGCTGCCTTCGCGCAGGCACTGCTCGCGATGGGGTCGGGAGAGCTCACGCACGGGGGCTAGTCGAGCGTGCGCTGGTAGCGCTTGAGCGCCAGCGCGGAGACCACGAGGAAGATGAGGCCGAGCGGCCACAGGCTGGGCCAGATCTCGCCAAGCCCGCTGCCCTTGAGGAGGATGCCGCGCACGATGCGCAGGAAGTGCGTGAGCGGGATGGCCTCGCCCAGCACCTGCGCCCACCCCGGCATGCCGCGGAACGGGAACATGAATCCCGAGAGCAGGATCGACGGCAGGAAGAAGAACATCGTCATCTGCATCGCCTGCATCTGGTTCTTCGCGAGGGTCGAGAATGTGAAGCCGATGGCGAGCAGCGAAAGGATGTAGATGACCAGCACGGACGTGAGCAGCCACAGGCTTCCCACCATCGGCACGGCGAAGAGGTACCTCGCGGCGAGGAGGATGACGGCGACCTGCACGTAGCCCACGATCACGTAGGGCACGATCTTGCCCGCCATCACCTCGAGCGGCCGCACCGGTGTCGCGAGCAGGTTCTCCATCGTGCCGCGCTCGCGCTCGCGCGTCATGGCGACCGAGGTCATGAGCACCATCGTCATCGTGAGCACGACCCCCATGAGGCCCGGCACGATGTTGTACTCGGTGATCGCCTCCGGGTTGTAGCGGCGGTGCACGCGCAGCTCGAGCGGCGGCGCGGCGCCGGCCGGCCGGGCGAGCGGGCCGGTGAGGTCGTGGTCGAGGCCGGTCAGGGCGACCTGGTTCAGGGCCGCGAGCGCGTTGCTCGTCGCGGCCGGGTCCGTGGCATCGGCGTCCACGAGCGCCACGGCCTGCTCGCCCCTCTGCAGGCGGCGCGAGAAGTCCTCGGGAATCTGCAGCACGAACTGCACGCGCCCCATCTGCAGCAGGTGATCGGCCTCCGCGACGCTGGCCGGCGTGGCGACGATGCGGAAGTAACCCGTGTTCTCGAGCGCCCGCACGAGGGAGCGCGAGAAGGCGCTCGAATCGGCGCTCACGACCGCCGCGGGCAATCCCTTCGGATCCATGTTGATCGCGTAGCCGAAGAGGACCAGCTGCATGAGCGGCACGCCGATCATCATGGCGAAGGTGAGCCGGTCGCGCCGCATCTGCACGAATTCCTTCACCAGCATCGCGACGAAACGCTGGACCGAGAACATGGGCTGCTATGCCGCGTGCGCGGGCCGGTCGAGGCCGCGCATGAGGTGGATGAAGACATCCTCGAGTCCCGGCGGCACCTCGCGCGCGCGGACCGGGCTGCCTCGCACGACGTCGTGGATCGAAGCCTCGAGCGCGTGGCGGTCGGTCCCGCTCACGTGCAGCGCGTTGCCGAAGGCCGCGACCATGTCCACGCCCGGCCGCCCGCGCAGCCGGCCCGCCACCGCCATCAGGTCATCCCCCTCGAGCTCCCACGTCGTGAGCGCGGCCTGGTCGATCACCTCGCGCAGCGTGCCCTGGGCGAGGAGCTTGCCGGAGGCGATGTACGCCAGCTCGTGGCAGCGCTCGGCCTCGTCCATGTAGTGCGTGCTCACCAGGACCGTGATGCCGCGGTGCGCGAGATCGTGGATGTGGTCCCAGAAATCGCGGCGCGCGGCGGGATCCACGCCCGCGGTGGGCTCGTCGAGCAGCAGCAGCCGCGGCTCGTGGATCAGGCACGCGGCGAGAGCCAGGCGCTGCTTCCAGCCGCCCGAGAGCTCACCCGCGAGCTGCCGGCGGCGCTCGGCAAGGCCCAGGCTCGCGATCGCCTCCGGGACGCGCCGCGCGCGGTCGGGCAGCGCGTACATGCGCGCGATGAAGTCGAGGTTCTCCTCGATGGACAGGTCCTCGTAGAGGCTGAAGCGCTGGGTCATGTAGCCCACCTCGCGCTTGATTCGCGCCGACTCGCGCAGCACGTCGAAGCCGAGCACGCGTCCGCGGCCGCCGTCGGGCGTGAGCAGCCCGCAGATCATGCGGATCGTCGTGGTCTTGCCGCTGCCGTTGGGGCCGAGGAAGCCGAAGATCGTGCCCGGCCGGATGCGCAGCGTCACGTGGTCCACGACGGTGCGATCGCCGAAGCGCTTGGTGAGGTCCTCCACGTCCACGGCGTACTCGGCCGGCGCATCGCGCTCCGCGGGCGCCCTCGAAGGTGCGGCGCTCACGGAAGCCTCACATCCACCGGCTGGCCGGGGTGCAGCCGCGCGGAGACATCGGATGCGGCCCGCGCCTCGACGAGGAAGACCAGCTTCGCGCGCGATTCCTTGCTGTAGATGACGGGCGGGGTGAACTCGGCCTGGGGCGCCACGAAGGACACCGCGGCGTCGAAAGGCGCGCCGCACGCGTCGCACGAGACCCGCACGCGCTGGCCCACCTGCACGCGGCCCACGTCGGGCTCGGGGACGAAGAAGCGGATCTTCACGTTGCCCGGCGGCAGGATCGACACCACGGGCGAGCCCGAGGGAACCCACTCTCCCTGCACGAACAAGGTATCGGTGACGGTGCCGCCCGCGGTCGAGGCGACGCTCTTCTGCCGCAGCTTCCAGTCGGCCTGCGCCAACGCCTCGCGCGCCGCATTCACCTCGGCCTCGGCCGCGCGGATCTCGTCCGGGCGCGCACCCGCCACGGTCGTCGCGAGCTGGTTGCGCATCTCGGCCACCTTGTCGCGATCCCGGTCGCGCACGGCGCGCGCAGCATCGGCGGCCTGGTGGCTCACGAAGCCCCTGGCCACGAGGTCGAGCTGCCGCGCGAGATCCTTCTCCGAGAACGCCGCCGTCGCTTCCGCCTGGGCCAGCTGAGCGCGTGCCATGTCGATCTCGCTCGGGCGCTTGCCCTTGCGCAGGTTCTCCAGGTTCGCCTCGGCCTGGCGCACGCGCGCCTCGGCCTCGCGCCGCGCGGCATCCTCGTTCTCCGCTTCGAGCGCGAAGAGCGGCGTGCCGGGCTGGACGGCATCGCCCCGTTTCGTGTCGAGCTTCACGAGGGTGCCGGCGAACGGCGCGGCGACGCGCACGTACTCGCCCTCGATGTAGCCCTGCAGCGGCGACGGCCCCGACGGCTTGCACGACGCGAGCACGAGGGCGAGGACGAGCGGGGCGGCGAGCTTCATGGGCGCTCCTTGCGTCGGGGCTTCCTGCGTCGCACAGGGGATGGCGTGGCGGGGACGGCGATCGTGGCGAGGGCGAGATCGATGCGCTCGTCGATGGCCGCATCCGAGAGAAGCACCTCCTCGAGGGCCTTCGATTGACGGCGCGCAAGCTCGCCGCTTTCGATCACGGCCCCGCCGAAGAGGATCGGTGCCGCGACACTCCCCGCGCAGAAGGCCATGAGCTGGATGGCCGGCAGCGCCCGCACCTCGCCCGCTTCCTGCGCCGCGCCGACGAGGCCGCGAATGACCGCCACGTGGCGCGGAAAGTTGTCGCGCACGAACTCGATCGCGATGGGCTCGCCGCAGAGCGCGTCGGCCAGCACGCGCGCGAGGATCGGTCGATTGGCCCGCAGGAAGCGGCCCATGAAGCGCAGCGTCGAGCGCAGCTGCACCAGGGGCGTCACCTCCTGCAGGCGATCGGCGGCCACGACCGAGAGCTGGCTGTACATCTCCTCGTACACGCCCTGCAGCAGGGCGCGCAGGAACGCTTCGCGCGACTTGAAGTGGTAATGGAACATGCCGAGGTTCACGCCCGCGGCCTCGGCCACCTCGCGCACGGCGAGCCCGGCGCAGCCGCGGCGCGGAAAGAGCTCGCGGCCCGCCGCGAGGAGGGCCCGGTCGAGGTTGCGGGAAGGGCGGGGCATCGGATAACTATACGACCGTCCAGTTATCGCGGTCAACCGCCGGCGCTATACTGGAATCACGACGCAGGGGTCCGGAACGCAGCCGATCGCACCGGTGAGAGAGTCCCTTCGAACCTGATCCGGGTCATGCCGGCGTAGGGAGCGTGCGCATCCCCCGCTCCTTTCCCCGCTTCCCGGCGCCATGCATCCTGGAAGGAGCATCAATGAACGCCCAACCCGAATTCATCGCAGCGTCCGCCCACGTGGACGACGCCGCCATCCAGCCGCTGCCGCGGTCGCGCAAGATTTACCTCGAGGGCGGGCTTCCCGGCGTGCGGGTTCCCATGCGCGAGATCTCGCAGACGGACACGCCGGCCGCGTTCGGTGCGGAGAAGAATCCGCCCGTCTACGTCTACGATACGAGCGGGCCCTATACCGATCCCTCGGCGCGCATCGACATCCGCGCGGGCCTGGCGGCATTGCGCGCGCCCTGGATCGAGCAGCGCGCCGACACCGAGCTGCTTGCGGGGCCGACGTCGGGATACGGCCGCGAGCGGCTGGCGGATCCCAAGCTCGCCGAGCTGCGCTTCGATCTCAAGCGTGCGCCGCGCCGCGCGAAGGCGGGCACCAACGTGACCCAGATGCATTACGCGCGCCGCGGCATGGTCACTCCCGAGATGGAGTACATCGCCATCCGCGAGAACCTGCGCCGCAGCGAATACCTCGAGTCGTTGCGCACGACGGGGCCCCTGGGCCAGCGCATGGCGGATCTCCTCGGCCGGCAGCATCGCGGCGAGTCGTTCGGCGCGGCGATCCCGGGCGAAGTGACGCCCGAGTTCGTGCGTGACGAGGTGGCGCGCGGGCGCGCCATCATCCCGGCGAACGTGAACCATCCGGAGAGCGAGCCGATGATCATCGGGCGCAACTTCCTGGTGAAGGTGAACGCGAACATCGGCAACTCGGCGGTGACCTCGTCGATCGGCGAGGAGGTCGACAAGATGACCTGGGCCATCCGCTGGGGCGCCGACACGGTGATGGACCTCTCGACCGGGAAGCACATCCACGAGACGCGCGAGTGGATCGTGCGCAATGCGCCGGTGCCCATCGGCACCGTGCCGATCTACCAGGCGCTGGAGAAGGTCGATGGCCGCGCGGAGGAGCTCACGTGGGACATCTTCCGCGACACGCTCGTCGAGCAGGCCGAGCAGGGCGTCGACTACTTCACCATCCACGCCGGCGTGCGGCTCCCCTTCGTGCCCCTCACGGCGAAGCGCATGACGGGCATCGTGTCCCGCGGCGGCTCGATCATGGCCAAGTGGTGCCTCGCGCACCACAAGGAATCGTTCCTCTACGAGAGGTTCGAGGAGATCTGCGAGATCATGCGCGCGTACGACGTCTCCTTCTCGCTGGGCGATGGACTGCGCCCCGGCTCGATCTACGACGCCAACGACGAAGCGCAGCTGGCGGAGCTGCGAACGCTCGGCGAGCTCACCACGCTCGCGTGGAAGCACGACTGCCAGGTGATGATCGAGGGACCCGGCCACGTTCCCATGCAGCTCATCAAGGAGAACATGGATCTCGAGCTCGAGCAGTGCCACGAGGCGCCGTTCTACACGCTGGGACCGCTCACGACCGACATCGCGCCCGGCTACGACCACATCACGAGCGGCATCGGCGCGGCACAGATCGGCTGGTACGGCACGGCGATGCTCTGTTACGTGACCCCCAAGGAGCACCTCGGGCTCCCCGACAAGGACGACGTGAAGGAAGGGATCATCACGTACAAGATCGCCGCCCACGCGGCCGACCTCGCCAAGGGCCATCCGGGCGCCCAGATCCGCGACAACGCGCTCTCCAAGGCGAGATTCGAGTTCCGCTGGGAGGACCAGTTCAACCTGGGACTCGATCCGGACAAGGCGAAGCAGTTCCACGACGAGACCCTGCCCCAGGAGGGCGCCAAGCTCGCGCACTTCTGCTCGATGTGCGGGCCGCACTTCTGCTCGATGAAGATCACGCAGGACGTGCGCGATTACGCGGCGAAGCACGGCGTCACCGACGAGGAGGCGCTGAAGAAGGGGATGGAGGTGAAGGCGGTGGAGTTCGTGAAGGGCGGCGCGGAGATCTACCAGCGCGGCATCGTCTAGCGCTCGCCCTGCGCCTTGAACGCGTCGCGCAGCGCCGCGCGTTCGTCCCCGGCCAGGGCCGCGCTGAAGTGCAACACCTGCTCAACGATGTCCGTGGTCCCGAAATACCCATGCCGGCACGCGAGATGGATGAACCCGCCGGGCGCGAAGATGCCTTCCTCGTGGAAGGCGAGGCGGATACGCCACGCGTCTTTCGCGATCGGCTCGTGGCAATGGCGGCACCGGGCCTGCCCGGAAGACGATCGCTCCGCACCGTCGATGCGCGGCAGTCGTTCGTGCGCGAGGCTCGCGCGCGCGAGCCTCGCGAGGGTTTCGCGATCGACCCCCACAGCGGCGCCCTCCAGCGCCTCGATCACGGCCTGTGGACGCTTGTACGCCGCGCAGGCAGGGTGGAACCAGTGCGTGATCTCGCCCTCGCCGAACGGATTCGCGAGGCGCTCGCCGAAGCGCAGCTCGCCCTTCGCCAGCGGCTCCTGGCACCCGCGGCACTTCGACCGCCCGCTCGCCGCATGCTCGAAGAGATGGGCCATCACGCCGCCTCGTAGTCCCCGGCCATGCGCGCACGCAGCTTCGCATCCGGCAGCGGGCCCGCGAGGGCGCGCATGTTCTGCAGCATGTGCTCCGGCTTGGACGTGGCGGGGATCGCGCACGTGACCGCTGGGTGGGAGACCACGAACTTGAGGAACGCCTCCGCCCAGGTCCCGCAGCCGATGTCGCGCGCCCATCCGGGCAGCGGTCTTGCGGTCTTCGCGCCGAAGAGCTCGCCCCCGTCGAACGGCCGGTTGATGATGACCGCGATGCCGCGCTCGGCTGCGAGGGGCAGGAGATCGCGCTCCGCCCCGCGCTGCGCCACGTTGTACGTGAACTGCACGAAGTCGATCTTCTGCGTGCGCATGATCTGCTCGGCTACGTCGTGGCGGCGTCCGTGCGAGGTGGTCACGCCGACGTAGCGCAGATGGCCCTCCGATTTCATCGCCTGCAGCATGGGCAGGTGCGTCTCCCAGTCGAGGAAGTTGTGCACCTCCAGCAGGTCGAAGCGCGGCAAGCGCCAGAGCGTGCGCGACTGCTCCACCTGGCGGCGTCCCGCGATCGCGCCCAGCGTCCACACCTTCGTCGCCGAGAAGAGCGGGGCATGGGCCGGCATCGTGGCACCCAGCACCTCCTCGCTGCTCTCGTACATGGGCGAGGAATCCACGAGCCGGCCGCCCGAGGCGAAGAAGCGGCGCAGGATCTCGCCCCGCACGGCGCGCGCGGCGGCGTCGCGTCCCACGTCGAAGGTGATCCACGTTCCCATGCCGATCGCCGGCAGCTTCTCGCCGCTCGAGGGAATCGCGCGCTGCAAAGTCGCCTGCCCCGTGCGCGCCTGCCCCGGCGCCGTGCGCACCCACGCCGCCGCGCCGCCCGCCGCGAGGAACCGCAGCGCATCCCGCCGGTCCATGTTGCACTCCTGTCCGACCAATCCCGTTAGACTAGCGCGCGATGAATCTTCCCGCTCCGGTCGACGCGCTCATCCTGGGCGCCGTCGAAGGCCTCACCGAATTCCTGCCCGTGTCCTCGACCGGGCACCTGATCGTCGTGTCGGACTTCCTCGGGGTCAACGACGAGAAGGGCAAGGTGTTCGACATCGTGATCCAGCTGGGCGCCATCCTCGCGGTGTGCTGGGAATTCCGCGTGCGCATCGTCCAGGCCTTCGCCGGGCTGACACGCGACCCCGTCCAGCAGCGTTTCGCGACGAATCTCTTCGTGGCGTTCCTGCCGGCCGCCCTGGTCGGCCTCGCCTTCCAGCGCGCGATCAAGCAGTACCTGTTCAATCCCACGAGTGTCGCCATCGCCCTCATCGTCGGAGCGCTGGTGATCTTCGCGGTGGAGGCGTGGTACCGCAAGCGGGGCACGGCGCGCGTGATGAGCGTCTACGACATGACATGGAAGGATGCGCTCGCCGTCGGCATCGCGCAGTGCTTCTCGCTCATCCCGGGCACGTCCCGCTCGGGCGCCACCATCATGGGCGGCATGCTGCGCGGGCTCTCGCGCGCGGTGGCGACGGAGTTCTCGTTCTTCCTCGCGATCCCGATCATGGTCGCGGCGTTCGGCTACGAGATGTTCAAGAACCGCCATGCGCTCACCGGCGGCGACCTGGGCTACATCGCCATCGGCTTCGTGGTGAGCTTCATCTTCGCGCTGGTCGCGGTGAAGGCGCTCATCCGCTACGTCATGCGCCACGACTTCCAGGCGTTCGCCTGGTATCGCATCGTGCTGGGGATCGCGGTGCTGGCCTACTTCCGGTAGAAAGACAGGGGACAGACCACTGTCGTTCTACGCGGCCGCGAGCTCCCTCGTGTAGCGCTTGATCAGCGCGAGCAGCTGCTCTTCCTGGTACGGCTTGCCCATGTACTCGTTCACGCCCAGCTCGAGCGCGTGGTTGCGGTGCTTGTCCGCCGTGCGCGAGGTGATCATGATGATCGGGATGCGCGAGGTGGTCTCGTCGGCACGGAGGTTGCGCGCGAACTCGAAGCCATCCATGCGCGGCATCTCCACGTCGAGCAGGATGCAGTCGGGGCGCAGGTCCTGCAGCTGCTGGAGCGCGTCGACGCCGTCCTTGGCGGTCGCCACCTCGTAGCCTTCGCGCGCGAGCATGCGGCTCGTGATCTTGCGCACCGTGAGCGAATCGTCGACCACCATCACGAGCGGCGTGGCGCGCGCCTCGGGCGCCGGTTGCGCGGGCACCGGCGCGGGCGGTGCGGCGAGCGGCATCGCGGGCGCCGCTTCCGTGGATGCGCCCGAACGATCGCGATAGACCAGCTGCACCGGGTTCAGGATCAGCACGACCTGGCCGTTGCCGAGCACGGTGGCGCCCGCGATGCCCGCGAGGCGGGAGAGCTGCGGGCCGATGGTCTTCACCACGACCTCGCGGTTGCCGATGATCTCGTCCACGCGGATCGCGGCGCGCTGCGTGCCGCTCTTGAGGAGGAGCACGGGGATCTGGCGCGCGGGCGTGACGCTGTCCAGCGCGCCCAGCAGCGGGAGCAGCGAGCGCAGCGGGTAGTGCCAGTCCTTCCATGCGACCTCGCCCCGCGTGCGCATCTCTTCGTAGGCGGGGCCCTTGTATTCGACGACCTGCTCGATCATGACGGACGGCACCGCATAGATGGTCTCGCCGGCGCGCACCATCACCGCCTGCGTCACCGCGAGCGTGAGGGGCAGCGTGATGGTGAAGACGGTGCCGCGGCCGCGCGTGGAGGCGATCTCCACCCGGCCGCCGAGCGCCGTGATCTCGGCCCTCACGACATCCATGCCGACGCCGCGCCCCGCCACCTGGCTCACTTCCTTCGCGGTCGAGAATCCCTGCAGGAAGATGAACTGCGCGA
Source organism: Usitatibacter sp. (assembly GCA_035656735.1). GTDB lineage: Bacteria > Pseudomonadota > Gammaproteobacteria > Burkholderiales > Usitatibacteraceae > Usitatibacter. Next base: position 31,452 of record DASRRY010000026.1, read on the forward strand.
GCTGGGCCTCGGGGAGCTCGACGTCCGGGGCGAGCAGGCCCGATTCGATCGCCTTCTCGCGGATGCGGCGATAGTCGAGGCCGGCGCCGTCGTCCGCGATGGTGAGCACGACCTCGTTGCCGCGCTGCGCCGCATCGAGGGTGATCTCGCCGATGTCGGGCTTGCCCGCGGCCAGGCGCTGGGCCGGCGTCTCGATGCCGTGCGCGATGGCGTTGCGCAGCAGGTGCTCGAACGGTCCGGTGATCTTCTCGAGCACCGAGCGGTCGAGCTCCACGCGCGTGCCCTTGAGCTCGAGGTTGGCCTTCTTCTCGAGCTCCTTGGCGGTCTGGCGCACGATGCGATAGAAGCGGTCGGCGAGGTTGACGAGCGGCACCAGGCGCACGCCCATGAGCCCCTGCTGCAGCTCCCGGTTGAGCCGGGCCTGCGCGTGGATCGCGAGCTCCGCCTCGTCGAGGTTCTTCTGCAGCCCCTGGTGCAGCGTGATGACGTCGCCCAGCGACTCGGCGAGGAAGCGCGTGAGCTCCTGCATGCGCGTGAAGCGGTCGAACTCGAGCGGGTCGAAGGTCTCGCCCAGCTCGCCACGGGCCTTGATCGTGCTCTGCATCTGCGACTCGGCGGCGATCTCCACCTCGCGCAGCTGCGCGCGCATGCGCCCGATGTTCTCGGTGAGGTCCTGCATCGAGCGGCGGAAGGTCGCCACTTCCAGCTCGATGCGCGAGCGGGCGATGGACAGCTCGCCCGCCTCGTTCACGAAGCGGTCGATCATGTCGGCGTTCACCCGCAGCAGGGCGCCGCGGCTCTCGCGCGCCTCGGGCGTGAGCGCGTCGCGATCGGCGCGCTCCTGCGCCGCCGCCGCGATCACCGCGAGCGCGGCCGGCTTGTCCTTCTGGTGCTCGAACACCGCCGCGACCGGGACGTCGATGGGCTCGGCCTCGAGGATGTCTTCTCCCTTGGCCAGGCGCTCGAGCGACAGCGAGAAGCGGTCGACGCGGTCCTCGAGCTCCTCGAACTCGCGCACGGGGGGCGACGCGACGGCTTCCATCGCGATCACGCGCGTCTCGAGGACGTGGGCCAGCTCGCCCAGGCGCATGAGGCCCGTCATGCGGGCGCTGCCCTTCAGCGTGTGCAGGTGCCGCTGCAGCGCCCCGGCCGGCGCATGGTCCGTGGGCGACGCCTTCCATTGCCGCACCGCGTCGCTCACCTGCGGTATGAGGTCGCGCGCCTCCTCGAGGAAGACTGGGAGGAGGTCATGGTCGACATCGTCCTTGATGCGGCGCTGGTCCTTGCCGCCCTCGAAGGCAACCGGGACGGGTTGCGTCGCCGCCGGCGCGACGGGTGCCGCAGGCTGTACGGTCGGCGTCGGCGGCTCGAGGGCCACGGGAGGCTCGACCGGAGCGGGGGTCTCGATCCTCGCCGCGGGCGCGATCGGCTCGGCGGGCATGAGGGCCTCGAGCGGCTCGACCGGTGCGGGCGGCGCAAGCGGCTGCACATTTTGCTCGCCCGCGGAAGCGGGTTCGAATCCGGCTGGCGGCAACTCCACCGCTTCCGCTTCGACGGCGCGAGCCTCGAGCGCATCGCGCACGACCTGCGGCATGCGTACATGGGTGCCTTCGCCGGTGCGTCGCGCTTCGCGCAGCTCCTCGCGCAATGCCGCGAGCTCGGCGACCAGCTCGTCGCGCGGGTAAGGCAGCGCGTTGCCGCGAATCGACTCGACCATCGCGGTGAGGCCGTCGACGCTGCGGCGCGTGACCGCGAGGCGCCGCGCGTCGAACTCCGGCGGCAGCTCCATGGCGTCCTGGAGCCACTTCTCCAGCCCGTAGGCCAAGTCGGCGAGCGCCTCGAACCCCGTCGTGCGCGAGCTGCTGCAAAGCGTGTGGGCGGCGCGCATGAATTCCGCGCTCACCGGAAGCATGGGATCGGCCGCGAGGCGCGACATCTCCGCATCGAGCGTCGCGACGTGCTGCTCCGCCTCGCCGACGTAGATGATGAAGAGCGCGCGCGGCAGGGCGACGTGGCCGATGACGATCTCGTCGATCGCCTCCTCGTCCGCTTGGGCCTCGACCGGCCGCGCGGGCGCCACCAGGTCATCGAAGGACAGGGACGGCTCCGCGTCCGGGGATGTGGCTGGCGGGGCGGGGGCATCGGCCTGCGGCATCGAAAGGTCGAGCGAACCGAAATCGAAGGCCGCAGACGGCGTGGCCGGCTCGTAGGCCGGTTGGGCTTCGCGCGCGGAAGCTCCTGCGTCCGGCTGTGCGGAATCGCCGGGTGCCTCGCCAGCCGGCACGGCCGCATCCTGCGGCGGCGTGACGAGCTCCAGCGCGGGCTCGTGGCCGGCAGCCTCGGCGCTGGATGCGAGCGCTTGCGCCTCTTCAGGCTGCGGCGCGGCCGGCTGCACCTCGGTCAGCGCGGCGAAATCGAGCGAGGCCGCGACATCGGCGACCAGCGCGGCGGTCGAAGGCTGCGGCGCGATTTCCGCGCCGCTCTTGAGCGCCTCCGCATGGCGCGCGATCGCGGCCGCGTCGACGTCGACCGCACGGCCATCCTGCAGCTGCGCGACCCACGTCTCGAACGCACCGCGAGCGATGCCGATGAAATCCATGAGCGCGGGCGTCGCGGGCTTCTCTTCCTTCAGCCACTTGTTCATGACCTGCTCGCACTGCCAGGCCATCTCGCCCAGCTCCATCAGGCCGACCATGCGCCCGCTGCCCTTGAGCGTATGGAAGCCGCGGCGGATCGTCGTCATCGCGTCGCGGTCGTCGGCCGCGCCGCGGCAGGTCTCGAGGGATTCGGCGACGGAGCCGATGACCTCGCCCGCCTCCTCGAGAAAGATCTCCAGCAGCTCCTTGTCGATCTCCGCGCCGGGGGCATCGACGAGCTGCACGACCTGGGCCGCCGGCATCTCCGGCGCGTTCTCCGGAGCCAGCTCCTGGAGCGCGCGGAAAACGCCGGTCTGCTCCGGTGCGTCGCCGGACTGGATGCGCTGCAGCGCCTCCTCGCTCTCGCGCGCGATGGCCGAGTCGCCGATGACCTTCGCGTCGCGCCCGAGCGCTCCGACCGCCTTCTCGAGCTTCTCGCGCGTGTCCGCCTGCGGAGCCCCCTTCCAGTCCTCGTAGAGCGCCTGAACCTTCTGCTTCTGCACCTCGAGGTCGATCGGCGACACGGTGCCGGTGCGCCGCACTTCGCTCGCACCCGGCTCCTCGGGCGCGACGAGGCCGAAGCGGCGCAGCGCGGGCACCAGCGCATCCGCCGCCGAGCTGGAGCCCTGCTGCAGCGCCGTCACGTACAGGCCGAGCGCGGAAAGGCCTTCCGCGACGAGCTCGGCGTTCTCGCCCGCGCCGTCGAGCGAGCCGTCGGCGAACTGCTGGACGCGCGCCATCACGGCGGCATTGAGCGCCGCGGCGTCGTTCAGCTCCATGATCATGAGCGCGCCCTGCACCTGGGCGAATTGCGGCGCGAGCCCGGCCAGGTCGGCACGCCGCGAGGCGTCGCGGAAAAACCCGTCGAGCACCGACTCGATGCCCTGCAGGTTCACCTGGACTTCCTGGCCGACCTGGAAGACGAGCAGCTTTTCCTGCGCGCGGCGGGTCATCGCGTCGAGCAGGCCGCCATGGGCGGCATCGACCGGCGCGAGCGCCTCGCCCGCGAGGGCGCCCTGCAGGCGCGCGGCGACCGTCTGCGCCTGCTTCGCGAAATCGGCGCCGAGCTTGGAGTAGTTCTCGAGCGCGCTCTCGATGAAGAGGAGCGCCGTCGCGACCTCGAGGGATTGCGCCTCCGAGGGCGGGATGGCCTTCGCCTTCAGCGGCGGCGCCACCTCCGCGAGCCGCGCGAGGACGCGTTGCACCTCGGCGTTGCCCAGGCGCGCGGCGCGCTCGGCGAGCACGATCGCCTGCTTGCCGAAGGGCTCGATCGCGGCGCGGTTTCCCGACGTGTACTTGAGCCAGGTGTCCTTCTGCTGGTTGGTGAGCTCGCGCAGCTCGCGCACGAGCGACGCGAGCTGCTCGTCGCCGGCGCTGCGCGCGCCCTCCGGCACGGCGAGGAGCGCCTCCAGCCGGTACGCCGCCTTGAGCACCTGGATGCGTTCCGACACCGGCCGCGCGTGGCCGACGGCGAGGAGAAGGTCGCGGAAGAGGCGCTCCGGAACCTTGGCCACGCCGTCGATGAGCTGCTTGATCTGCTGGTCCAGCTTCGCGAAGAGCGGTTTCACCCGCGGCGTGACTTCCGCGCCGCCGAGAACCAGCGCGTCGAAGAAGGCGGCGGCGGCGGCCCAGAAGCCGCGGTTCGCGCCCGCCGGCGGCAGCGACTCGATGGCGCCCAGCGCCGCATGCATCTGGCGCAGCGCCTCGGAGATGTCGCCGCCCTTGAGCATGCGCAGCAGGCCCTGCTGGTACTGGGAGCGCTGGTGCGCGAGCGCCTTGGCGAGCACCGCGTCGTCGAGGGGCGCGGCGCTCGGCAGCGGCGGCAGCGCGGTCGCGAGGTCGGGATAGAAGAGATCGCCTTCCTGGCCGTCGTTGCGCCCGGTGGCGTGGTTGAGCTCGAGATACGGAGCCAGCAGCCGCATCGGCTGGTCGGCCTGGCCCGAGATCAACGCATCGAGATAGCGGGAGAGCGCGGAAATGGCGCGCTTGGCCGACAGCGCCATCTCCGGAAGGCGCGCCGCGTCCTCGCCCTCGAGGAGCGCCACCAGCTTCTCGAGCTCCTCGTTGAAGCGCGTGGCGGCCCCCAGCCCGACCATCGACAGCGCGCCGGTGGCCTGGTGCAGGTGCGTGAGGATGTACTTGACCGGCGCGCGCTCCGCCGGCGCGGCCGTGAGCTTGTCGAGCGTCTCGCGCGCCTGGTTGAGCGAGTGGTCGATCTCCGTCTTGACCCAGGTGAGGGGTCCGAGGTCGAAATCGTTTTCCACGTTCGCCGCCATGTCGTGCCGTTCCTTCGCCCGCGGGATTACAGCTTGAAGCCGGAGACGGAGCTCTTGAGCTCCTGCGCCACCGCGGCCAGGTCGCGGATCGAGCCCGCGGCCTGCTGCGTGCCACGCGTGGTCTGGCGCGTGATCTCGAGGATGTCCTGCATGTTCTGCGCGACCTTGTTCGTCGCGGCAGCCTGCGTCTGCGTCGCCTGCGAGATCGCCTGGATCAGCTGCGCCAGGTTCTTCGTCACCTGGTCGATCTCGTTCAACGCCTGGCCGGCCGCGTCGGACAGCTTCGCGCCCTCGACCACGCCCATGGTCGATTTCTCCATGGCCGCGACCGCGTCCTGCGTGTCGGCCTGAATGGTCTTCACGATCGCGCCGATCTGCTTCGTCGCCTCGCCGGAGCGTTCGGCCAGCCGCTGCACCTCTTCCGCGACGACCGAGAAGCCGCGCCCCGCTTCGCCGGCCGAGGCGGCCTGGATGGCGGCGTTCAACGCGAGCACGTTGGTCTGCTCCGTGATGTCCGAGATGAGCTCGACGATCTCGCCGATCTCCTGGGACGATTCGCCGAGGCGCTTGATCCGCTTCGACGTCTCCTGGATCTGCTCGCGGATGTCGTTCATGCCGGAGATGGAGTTCTGCACCGCGGCGCGGCCCTTGTCCGCCGCCGAAAGGGAGCGCTGGGCCACGCGTGCGCCTTCCTCGGCGGTCGTCGACACTTCCGAGATCGAGCGCGAGACCTGCAGCACCTGCGAGGTCGTGTCCTCGATCTCCTTCGATTGCCGTTCCGCGGCGCCGAGGAGCTCGGCCGAGATCGACTGCGCATGCGCCGTCTTCTGCGTCACCTGGATCGCCGCGTTGTTCACGCCCGTGACGAGCGTGCGCAGCTCGTCGATCGTGTAGTTCATGGAGTCGGCGATGGCGCCCGTGATGTCTTCCGTCACCTGCGCGCGCACCGTGAGGTCGCCGTCGGCGAGGTCGCCCATCTCGTTCAGCAACCGCAGGATCGCCTCCTGGTTGCGCTTGTTCTCGCTCTCGGCATCGGCGGCGCTGCGCCGGCTGTCCGCGAGGAACGCGAACGCCATGAGCATGAGCACCGCGACGAGCGCGAGGCCGAGGCCGACGACGCCGACCAGAGAGAGCACCGGCTTGTCGGCCTGAAGCGCGTCCTGCATGCGCGCCACCGACGCCTGCAGCTGCTCCGAAGCGGCGACGAGCTGCGCTCCGGCCTGGCGCGCGGACACGAGCTTCTGCAGCTCGCGCAGGATCGGTCCCACGTTCTGCTCGAACTTGCCGAACGCCTTCTTGAGGTCGGCGAGCTTGGCGCGGGCGTCCGCGTCGCGCACCGCGACGATCCCCACGGCGTCGTTGCCGCTTTCGAGGGCGCGAATCAGGTCGCGCATGTCGTTGGTGTCCTTGCCGATGAGGAAGGGCACTTCCGGATCGATGGTGTCGGCGCCGAGGATCTCGGCGGAGCCGCGGCCCAGGCGCTCGGCGAGGAAGGTGAGGCGGCTGGAGCGCAGCACCTGTTGCGGCGGCGAGCCCGATTGGCTCATGAGCCCGGTCAGCTCCTGCGACATGCCCGCGATGTCCTCGGACGTCGCGCGGATCGCCGCGATGTCCTGCGCCAGCACGACCAAGTCCTTCCTCGCGGCGAGGATCGCGGTTGCCGCGTTCGCGCTCGGGGGCCAGCGCTTGGCGAGCTCGGCCAGGCGCGAGCGCACATCCGCGGAGCTGTCGGCCGGCGGCACCGTCGCATCGAACGCCGTCCCGCCCTTCTGCAGCACGGCGAGATAGGTGGCGAACTCGTCGCGGCTGTCCTGCAGCTGCTCGAAGGCGCCCTGCTGGCCGCGCGCGGCGAGGCCGCCGGCTTTCGCGAGGCGCTGCGTGTGGAACTGCATCTGCGAGGTGATGTTGATGTACGTCGCGTTGCGTGTGCGCAGTACCGTGTCCTGGAACACCATGAACGCGGTCGCGGCGAGCAGCACGACGGCGAGGAGGCCGAGCACCTGCATCTGCGAGGTGAGGGGCTTGTGGCCGATGAACGGCAGCCGGAATTGCGCCATGCCGCGGCCGGGCGCGCGCGCGGCCGCCCTGGCGCCCGAAGACTTGCCCGGGCGCGCAGCCTGCGCCTGCAGGTTCGTCATGGTCGTCGACGGGACGCTCGAGGGCCGCGCCTGCGCCTTCGCCTTGGGGCCTGCGCCAAGCCGGCCGAAGAATCCGGCGAAGGAGGATTTGGGTTTGATCGTTTGTGCTTTCGCCATGCCTTGTCTCCCTACGCGCCGACTTCCAGGAACCTTGGCTCGCGCGCGAGCGCGGGCAGGTCGAGCTCGAGCCAGCGTGTGCCGCCGGCATCGGTGAAGGTCCCGGCGACCCACGCCGGCACATCGGCCGGGCGCGTCGCGGGGGTGAATTGTTCGGGGTTGCGCAGGCCGAGCATGCGCGAGACCAGCAGGCCGCAGCCGCCGACGAGACGCTCGGAGAGCAGGATCACGCGCCGCTCCATGCCGGGTCCGATGGCGTCGCGGCCCTGGAACGCGGAGAAATCGACCATGCCGTAGAGGTTGCCGCGCACGTTCGCCACGCCGCGGAACCACGCTTGCGTGAGGGGCACGGGAAGCAGCGCGGGAACGGGAATCACCTCGTTCACCTGGTTCAGCGCGACGAACCAGTTGTCGGCGCCGACCTGGAACCCCAGCCGCGACGACACCGTCGTGCGCGTGGCGGCCGTGCGCAGCCGCTCCGCGACGGAGATCTGGAATTCGCGCAGCCCCGTGCGTCTCGACATCGGCTTTAGCCCAGCGCCTTGATCTTCTCGATGAGATCGGCTTCGTTCACGGGCTTGGTCATGTAGTCCTTGGCGCCCTGGCGCAGCCCCCAGATCTTGTCCGTCTCCTGGTCCTTCGTCGTGCAGATGATCACGGGGATGTGCTTGGTGCGCTCCTCGCGCGTGATCGCACGCGTCGCCTGGAAGCCGTTCAATCCCGGCATCACCACATCCATGAGGATCAGGTCCGGCATCTCGGTCTTCGCGCGCTCGATGGCGATCTCGCCGCTGTCGGCGGTGAGCACCTCGTAGCCGCGCTTGCGCAGCAACCCTTCCATGAAGGCGCGTTCGGTGGGCGAGTCGTCCACCACCATGATTTTCTTGATCGTCATGCCATGATTCCTTTTGCTAGGCCGGGCTTCGCTGCGCGAGGTGCAGCTCGACCGCCTTGAGCAGGCTTTCCTTCGTGAAGGGCTTGGTGAGGTATTCGTCGGAGCCGACCATGCGGCCGCGCGCGCGGTCGAAGAGGCTGTCCTTCGACGACAGCATGATGACCGGCGTCGCGCGATGCTTGCCGCTCTTCTTGATGAGGGAGCACGTCTGGTAGCCGTCCAGGCGCGGCATCATGATGTCCACGAAGATGAGGTCGGGCTGGTGGTCGGCGATCTTCGCGAGCGCGTCGAAGCCGTTCTCCGCGAGAATGACCTGGCAGCCCGCCTGCATGAGGAAGATCTCGGCGCTGCGCCGGATGGTGTTGCTGTCATCGATGACCATCACGCGCACGCCCGTGAGGTTCTTGGTGTCCGCCACGCTTTCCTCGGAGATTTTGCGGCACGTCGCCAGGCGCCAGCGCCTCCCGCGCGGCCGCTCGGCCCGGCCCCCAAACGGGGTGCCCACGGCCACATCAAACGCCAGTCAGGTTATTCCTTTTATCGTGCCGAAACAACCGTTAAGTCGGCTCTTTTCATGCGACTTCTCAGCCGCTGCCACAATGCCGCGGCGGCGCGCGGCGCTAGACCTCGACCATCTCGAAGTCGTCCTTGCGCGCGCCGCACTCGGGACAGCACCAGCCCGCCGGAATGTCCTCCCAACGCGTGCCGGCCGGTATCCCGTCCTCGGGCCACCCTTCAGCCTCGTCGTAGATGAATCCACAGGCGAGGCAACGCCAGGTCTTGAAGGCTGCGGCTGCGGGCGCGATCGATGACATCGGGTGTGCGAGTCCGTTTTGGTTAGAATGCCGGGACGCGCGCGGCTGCGATGAATCCTATCGATCGCCTCTTCGCGCGCGCAACGCGGGTCGGATTTCAAGTGTAACGTCCCGCGCGGTCCCTCCATGAACGATCCCACCCGCACGCTCCCCGCCGTCCTCACCTTCGCAGCCTCCGACCCCACCAGCGGCGCGGGGCTGCAGGCCGACATCCTCGCGTTGGCGAGCATGGGCTGCTATCCCCTCTCCGTCGTCACGGCCCTCACGGTGCAGGACACGGCCGGCGTCGAGTCCTTCCTCGCGATCGACCCGGATTGGGTCGCCGACCAGGCGCGCTGCATCCTCGAGGACATGCCGGTGGCGGCCTTCAAGATGGGGATGCTCGGTTCTACCGAAATCGTGACCGTCGTGGCAGAGGTCGTTTCGGACTATCCCGACGTGCCCCTCGTGCTCGACCCGATCTTCGCGTCCGGGCGCGGCGACGAGTTCGCCGGCGAGGACATGATCTCGGCGATCCGCGAGCTGCTCGTGCCGCAAAGCACCGTGGTCACGCCCAACATCCCGGAGCTGCGCCGCCTCGCGCAGGAGGACGATCACGACGACGCGAGCCATGCCGATTGCGCCCAGGCGCTGCTCGACAGCGGCTGCGAGTACGTGCTCGTGACGGGGACCCACGACTCGACGCCGGAAGTCGTGAACACGCTCTACCATCGCGGCGGCGTGCTGCGCGCGGACAGCTGGCAGCGCCTTCCGGGCAGCTATCACGGCTCCGGGTGCACGCTCGCCGCGGCGCTTGCGGCGAACCTCGCGCGCGGCATGGACATCGGCGACGCGGCGTACGAGGCCCAGGACTACACCTGGCACGCGCTGCAGGCGGCGTTGAGGCCCGGCATGGGCCAGTTCCTTCCCGACCGCCTGTTCTGGGCGCGCGACGATGGCGAGGGCCGCTAGCGCGCGGGCGCTGCGAGGCCTCTACGCCATCACGCCCGCGCAGCCTGACACCCGCCGCCTCGTGCATCTCGTCGAGCGCGCGCTCGCCGGCGGCGCCGCGCTGGTGCAATACCGCGCCAAGGGGCTCGGGGAGCGCGCGATGCTCGCGCAGGCACGCGAGCTCGCGGCGTTGTGCCGGGGGCAGGGCGTGCCGCTGATTGTGAACGATTGTGTCGAAGTGGCCCGCGCATGCGGGGCGGATGGCGTGCACCTGGGGCGCGACGACATCGCGCCGGCCCGCGCTCGCGCGCTGATGCCCGACGCGATCATCGGCGTCTCCTGCTATGCGGACCTGGCGCGGGCGCGGCAGGCCGGGCGCGAGGGCGCCGATTACATCGGCATCGGCAGCATCTTCGCTTCGGCCACGAAACCCGCCGCGGTGCGCGCGCCGCTCGAAATGCTCGCCCACGCGAAAAGGGAATCCGGCTTGCCCGTGGCGGCGATCGGCGGTATCGATACGTCGAATGCGCAGGACGCCGTCGCCGCGGGGGCCGACATGATCGCGGTGATCTCCGCGCTCTTCGACGCCGCCGATGTCGAGGGCGCGGCGCGGCGTTTCGCATCCTTCTTCAGCTAGTCCGGGAATCCCATGTACGAACGCAGTCGCGAACTCTTCGAGCAGTCGATCCGGTTGATCCCCGGCGGCGTGAATTCCCCGGTGCGCGCATTCGGCGCGGTCGGCGGCACGCCGGTCTTCATGCGCTCCGGCGCGGGCGCCCGCGTGACCGACGAGGACGGGCGCGAGTACGTGGACTATGTCGGGTCCTGGGGCCCGCTCATCCTCGGCCACGCGCATCCGGACATCCTGCAGGCCGTCACCGCCACGGCGCAACGCGGGCTCACCTTCGGCGCGCCGACCGCGCTCGAGCTCGAGATGGCGCAGCTCCTCACGACGAGCCTGCCGTCGCTCGAGCAGGTCCGGCTCGTGAGCTCGGGCACCGAGGCGGTGATGAGCGCGCTGCGCCTCGCGCGCGGATTCACCGGCCGCTCCGTCATCGTGAAGTTCGAGGGCTGCTACCACGGGCACAGCGACTTCCTGCTGGTGAAGGCGGGCTCCGGCGCGCTCACGTTCGGCAACCCGACCTCGGCCGGCGTCCCCGCGGAGCTCACCGCGCATACGCTGGTGCTCGACTACAACGATCCGCAGCAGGTGGCCGACGCGTTCGATCGCTTCGGGGACACGATCGCCGCCGTGGTGGTCGAGCCGGTCGCGGGAAACATGAACTTCGTGCGGCCCTCGCAGGCGTTCGTGGACGAGCTGCGTGCGCGGTGCACGCGCCATGGCGCGCTGCTCATCTTCGACGAGGTGATGACGGGGTTCCGGGTCGGGCCCCGCGGCGCACAAGGCGTGCTCGGCATCACGCCGGACCTCACCACGCTGGGCAAGGTGATCGGCGGCGGGATGCCCGTGGGTGCCTTCGGCGGACGCCGCGACATCATGCAGAAGGTGGCTCCCGTCGGCCCCGTGTACCAGGCGGGCACGCTGTCGGGCAACCCGGTCGCGGTGGCGGCGGGCCTGGCGACCCTCCGGCGCGTGCTCGAGCCGGGCTTCTTCGATCGCCTCTCGACGACCACGACCGCGCTGGTCGAGGGCCTGGTGCAGCGAGCCGCGCGCGCCGGCGTGCCGTTCAGCGGTACGAGCCTCGGCGGCATGTTCGGCCTCTTCTTCCGTGCGACGCCGCCGGCGAATTTCCGCGAGGTGATGCAATCCGACCGCGAGGCCTTCAACCGCTTCTTCCACGCCATGCTCGCGCGCGGCGTGTACCTCGCGCCCTCCGCGTACGAGGCCGGCTTCGTCTCGAGCGCGCACGGCGCGCGCGAGCTCGAGCAGACGTTCGCGGCGGCCGAGGCGGCCTTCGCGCAGCCGCGGGGCTGAAAGCGCCGTGTCCGCCGTGCAGCGCGTGGTCGGTGCCGGGCTCGCCCTCGCGGCGGGCAGCATCGCGGTGCTCGCGGTGCTGGTGGTGGGCGACCTCACCCGCGAGGACGACCTGCATCGCGCCGCGATCACGGCCCAGGAAGTGAAGGACCACCTGGAGACGCTGCGCCTGGAGTTGAACGAGGTGCGCAATGCCGCCCGTCTCGCGGCGCTCACCGGCGATCACGAGGCGATCGGCACCATCCAGCGCCGCGCCCCGCAGATCGATGCGGACCTTCACTTCCTGCGCGAGCGCCTGGCCGAGGACGCGACGCTGCCCACGCTCGACGCCCTGGAGCAGGCGACGCATCTCATGATGATCCACGCCGAATCCGTCGACACCCTGCGCCGGCAGCGCGGCAAGGAGGCCGCCGTCGAGGCGGCGGGCGATGCCGAGCGGCTCGCGCGCGAGGCGCAGGCCGCGCTCTCGGTATCCCTGGATGCCGAGACGCAGCGCATCAACGATCGCACCCTGGCGCGCCTGCGCGTGGACGAAAGCCTGCGCCGCTACGTCGAATGGTTCGTCGCCGCGTCGATCGCGGGACTCGCCGCGCTCTTCGTCGCATTCCGCCGCGTCCAGGTGCGCGAGCGCCAGGCGCTGAAGCGCGTCGAGTGGCTCGCGCACTACGACATGGTGACCGGGCTGCCGAATCGCGCGCTTCTCGCCGACCGGCTGGGCCAGGAGGCGGCGCGGTCGAAGCGCACGGGCGAGCGCTTCGCCGTGCTGCTCTTCGACCTCGACGGCTTCAAGGCGGTGAACGACACGTGGGGGCATCCCGCGGGCGACCGGGTGCTCGCGATGGCCGCCGAGCGCGGGCGCCGCGCCCTTCGCGCCTCCGACACGCTCGGCCGCCTGGGCGGCGACGAGTTCCTCGCCCTGCTACCGCAGACGAGTGCCGAGGGCGCGGCCGATGCCGCCGAGAAACTGCGCTCGGCGATCAGCGCGCCGTACCGGCTGGAGAATGCCCACGCGCATATCGGCGTGAGCATCGGCATTGCGATCTCCGGAGCGCATGGAGAGGATCCGGAGGCGCTGCAACGCGCCGCGGACGTGGCGCTCTACCAGGCGAAGCGCGAGGGAAAGAACCGGGTGCGCCTCGCGAGCGGGGGCGACGTCGCGCTCGCCGCGCGCGGCGCGGGACAGGTTCTCTAGCGCAGGCCGGCCGCGTATTCGGCGACCGCTTTCATCTCGGCCTCGGTCATGCGCGACGCGATCGGGCCCATCACGGCGTTCGGACGCGTGCCGGATGCGAATGCTTTGAGCCAGCCGAAAACGAGCTCCGGATACTGGCCCGAGAGCCGCGGGAATTCGACGGGAATGCCGAGTCCCGTTGCGCCGTGGCAGCCGGCGCACGCCGGAACGTTCGTCGCCTTGTTGCCGCCGCGCCAGATCTGCTCGCCGCGCAGGGCGAGCGCCTTGTCGCGCGCGACCATCGGCATGTGCGGTTGCGATTCGAACCACGCGCCGAGGTTGCGCATGTCCTCGGGCGAAAGGGAAGACGCCATCGGCTGCATGATCGGGCTCGGCCGCGCGCCGGCCTTGAATGCGGCGAGCTGGTTGGCGATGTAGTCGGCGCGCTGGCCCGCGAGGATCGGGTTCGTGGGAATGGTGCTGTTGCCATCGGCGCCGTGACACGCGACGCATACCGTGCTCGCGATCTGCTTGCCCCGCGCCGGATCGGGCCTGGCGGGCGCAGCGCTTTCCGCAGGCAGGGCCGCGGCTGCGTACACTAGCGTGATGGTTCCGGCAAAACCCGTGGCAAAGCGCGTGAGAAACCGCATCGGAAAGCCTCGCGAAGACGAAGGAAACGGCGACAAAAGGTCGCAAACCCGACATTTTAGCGCAGTCGCCGGTGGAGCCGCCACGCGCGCGGTGGGGCTTCCGTTCGCGAAGGCGGCTTTCACGATCTCGGTGCACGACCCGCGACAGCTTCCGCCGCCCGCGGGACCGGAGATCGCGTTCGTCGGGCGCTCGAACGCGGGCAAGTCGAGCGCGATCAATGCGCTCGCCGGGCGCCGGCGCCTTGCCTTCGTGAGCAAGACGCCCGGCCGCACGCAGCTCATCAATTTCTTTTCCGTGGGCGACGCGGGCTTCCTGGTGGACCTGCCCGGTTACGGCTACGCGGGCGTGCCGGGCGAGGTGCGCGCGCATTGGGATTTCCTCGTCGGCACGTATGTGCGCGAGCGCGCCTGCCTCGCGGGCGTGGTGGTGGTGATGGACGTGCGCCACCCGCTCACGCCGCTCGATCGCAGGCTGCTCGACTGGCTGCGCGACGCGGGCCGGCCCGCGCACATCCTCCTCACCAAGGCGGACAAGCTGTCGAAGCAGGCCGCGCAGCGCGCGCTCGCGCAGGCCACGCGCGATCTCGCCCAGGTGTGCCCGGGTGCGACCGTGCAGCTCTTCTCGAGCCTCAAGCACGAAGGGGTCGGGGAGGCCGCGAGCGCGCTCGCGCGGCTCGCGACCGGAAAAAACAAAGCCCCGGCTAAAGGGGAGTAAAGCCGGGGCCAAAAAAGCCTTAATTGGGATTAAGGCACCCGCTCAGGGAGGAGAAGCGGGGAAGGAGTAACCCTTCAGCCGATAGGAGTCGCCTCCGATGGTAAAGTTCCACCCATTTTGATCGCTGGAACATGAGCTACCTGCTGGGGAAATTCCCGTCTCGCCGCATGCGCCGCGCACGCCGCGACGACTTCACGCGCCGCCTCGTGCGCGAGACCTGCCTCGCGGCCGACAACCTGATCCTTCCGGTGTTCATGACCGAGGGCCGTGGGCTCACCCAAGCGGTCCCGTCGATGCCCGGCGTCTCGCGCCACAGTCTCGACAACCTCCTCCGCCTTGCCGAGGAAGCGCTCACTCTCGGCATTCCCGCGCTGGCCCTGTTTCCCGTCATCGAGGACGGCCTCAAGACCGCCGGCGCGGAGGAGGCCTTCAATCCGGAAGGCCTGGTCCCGCGAACCGTGCGCGCCCTCAAAGATCGCTTTCCCGAATTGGGGGTGATCACTGACATCGCCCTCGATCCGTACACCAGCCACGGCCAGGACGGCTTGGTGAACGAGGCCGGCTATGTGGTGAATGACGAGACCCTGGAGGCGCTGCGAAAGCAGGCGCTTACACACGCAGGCGCCGGCGTCGACATCGTAGCCCCCTCGGACATGATGGATGGGCGTATCGGGGCGATCCGCGACGCGCTGGACGCGCGCGGCTTCATCCATACCCGGATCCTCGCGTACTCGGCCAAGTACGCCTCGGCCTTCTACGGCCCGTTCCGGGACGCGGTCGGCTCCGGCACGCAGCTCGGCCAGGGGGACAAGAAGACGTACCAGATGGATCCCGGCAACAGCGACGAGGCGCTGCACGAAGTCGGCCTCGACCTCGCCGAGGGTGCGGACTTCGTGATGGTGAAGCCCGGCATGCCCTACCTCGACATCGTCCGGCGCGTGAAGGACCGCTTTGGCGTTCCGACCTTCGTCTACCAGGTGAGCGGCGAATACGCGATGCTGCGCGGTGCCGCGCAGAACGGCTGGCTGGATGGCGAACGGGTCATGATGGAGTCGCTGCTCGCCTTCCGCCGCGCCGGTGCCGACGCGATCCTCACCTATTTCGCGCTGGATGCGGCGCGGCTCCTGCGCGAACGGCGCTAGGGCGGCGGCTGGCGCAGGAGCGCCTCGACGTCCGGCAGGCGCGCGCGCAACGCCGGATCGGACTCGCCGCGCGAGCGCGGAACCACGCGTTCGTCGTCGAGGCCGAGCACCGTCAGGTTCACCGGCACGCCGTCGACCTCGATCTCGATCTGCGGCACCTCGTCGAAGCGCCCGCCCCGCTGCATGCGGCGCGTGTTTTCCTCGAACCGGTAGCGGCGGTTGAGCAGGAAGATCGTGAGGGCCTTCGGGTCGTCGGTGAAGAGCTGCAGGTTGATGTCGGAGAACTGGCCCGCGGTGCCGTTCAGCACCGAGCCCACCAGCGCCGGGCGGAACTCGCTCAGGTCCCGCATCACCTTCACGGCGATCTCGCGCAGCATCCGCAGGTGCACCGGCTGCTCGTCCTTCTGGTAGAGCTCCTGGTACTCGCGCAGCGCTTCCTCGATCTCCTGGTTGTCGGGAAGGAGGTTCGCATCGGCGAGGCCCGCCTGGCGCGCGGCCTTCTGCTTGGCGGTGCCGTAATCGGCGATGCCATCCTCGGCCATCATGCGCGCCGCGATGTAGGCGAGCTGCCGGCGCAGGTTGAGGTCTCGCCTCGAGCGGGCTTTTGCCATGTCAGAAGATCTGGTTGCGCACTTCGTCGGGCGCCCGCTGCCCGTCGCGGGCGAAGGTGCTGTCGTCGCCCACCGGCGGCTGGTTTTCCTGGTAGAACCAGTCGAGCGTCTTGCTCGCGCCGCTCGGCTCGCGCAGCCCGGTCGTGGGATTGATGTTCACGGCGACGACGCCGGAGGGCGGCACGAGCTCCGCCTCGGGCACGCCCTTCAGCATCTTCCCCATGTATCCCATCCAGATGGGAAGGGCCGCGAGGCCCCCGGTCTCGTTGTTGCCGAGGTTGGCGGGCGTGTCGAATCCGATCCAGGTGATGGCCACGAGCTTCGGCATGAAGCCCGCGAACCACGCGTCGACGTGGTCGTTGGTGGTGCCCGTCTTGCCCGCGAGGTCGTTGCGGCCCAAGGCCATCGCCTTGGCCGCCGTGCCGTAGCGCACCACGTCGCGCATGAGCGTCGTCATGATGAAGGCATTGCGCTCGTCGACCACGCGCTCGGCATCGACGCCGGCGGTCTCAGGCTTCGCCGTGTAGAGCACCTGGCCGCGGTTGTCCTCGACGCGCGCGATGAACCAGGGCTTCACGCGATAGCCGCCGTTGGCGAAGACCGAGTACGCGGCCGCCATCTGCAGCGGCGTGACGGAGCCCGCGCCGAGGGCCATGGTGAGGTACGCGGGGTGCATCTTGGGATCGAAGCCGAAGCGCTGGATGTAATCCTGCGCGTATCCCGGACCGATCGCCTGCAGCAGGCGGATCGAGACCATGTTCTTCGACTTGGCGAGCGCCGTCCGCAGCCGCATCGGGCCATCGTACTTGCCGTCGTAGTTGTGCGGCTCCCAGAGCTGCCCGCCGGTCTTCGTCGCCTCGATCACGAAGGGCGCATCGTTCAGCACCGTGGCCGGCGTGAAGCCCTTCTCCAGCGCGGCCGAATAGATGAAGGGCTTGAAGCTCGAGCCGGGCTGGCGCCAGGCCTGGGTCGCATGGTTGAACTTGTTCGCATCGAAGTCGAAGCCGCCGGCGAGGGCGAGGATCGCGCCGTTGGCGGGGTCGAGCGCCACCAGGGCGGACTCGGCTTTCGGCACCTGGGTGATCGCCCAGGTGTCCTTCTCGCCCGCCAGCAGGCGGATGACGGCGCCGCGGCGAATGGCGCGGTCGGGGTTGTGCTCGGTGAGCGACTTGACGGCGAACTTGAGGCCTTCGCCGCTGATCCTCACCTCGTCCCCGTGGCGCATCATCGCGCGCACCTCGCGTGGGGAGGCATCGAGCACCACGGCGGCGACCAGCCCACCGACCGGCTCCCGGTCCTGCAGCGCGTCCTCGACCGCCTCGTCGAGATCGGGACCGCCGCCCGACGGCAGGCTCACGAAGCCCTCGGGCCCGTGATAGCCGTGACGCCGGTCGTACTCCATCACGCCCTGGCGCAAGGCTTCCGTGGCGGCGTCCTGGTCCTTGCGCCGCACCGTCGTGTACACCTTGAGGCCGCTCACGTAGGCGGGCTCGCCGTATTGTTCGACGATGGCGGCGCGGGCCATTTCCGCGACGTACTCGGCGCGCACGGCGAAGGTGTCGCGCTGGGCCGCTCCGGCCAGGTGCAGCGGCTCGGCGACCGCCTTGCGGTACTGGTCATCCGCGAGCCAGCCGACCTCGTGCATGCGGCGCAGCACGTACTGCTGGCGCTCCTGGGCCCGCTTGGGGTTCACCACGGGGTTCTGGCGCGAGGGCGCCTGGGGCAACCCGGCCAGCATCGCGGCCTCGGCCGGCGTGAGCTCCTGCAGCGTCTTGCCGAAATACACGTTGGCCGCCGAGGCGAAGCCGTAGGCGCGCTGGCCGAGGTAGATCTGGTTGATGTAGAGCTCGAGGATCTGGTCCTTGGTGAGGTTGGCCTCGATCTTGAGCGACAGCAGCATCTCCGAGACCTTGCGGGCGATGGTCTTTTCCCGCGACAGGAAGAAGGTCCGCGCCACCTGCATGGTGATGGTGCTGGCGCCCTCGCGGCGTCCCTGCAGGTTGGCGAAGGCGGCGCGCACCACGCCCGAATAGTCGATCCCGCCATGCTGGTAGAAGCGGTCGTCCTCCGCCGCCAGGATCGCCGCCTTCATCACCTGGGGCACGTCCTTGATCTTCACCACCGCCCGCTTTTCCTCGCCGAACTCGCCGATCAGGTCCCCCTCGGCGCTGTACACCCGCAGGGGCACCTTCGGGCGGTAGTCCGTCAGGACCTCCAGGCTGGGCAGGCTGGGCCATAGCAGCACCACGGTCAGCGCCGCGACTCCGGCCAGGACCAGCAGGACCGAGACGGCGATCAGGGAAGGATAGAACCACCAGCGGGAAGTCATGGAAACGGACGGCGCGCGCTCGGACGGGGGGGTCGCGGCGCCGCGGGCTCAAGGGACGGACCCATTATAGACGCCGGGCCGGGACCCGGCCGTGTCGACGATTTGCTAGACAGGCTCAGGACTTGTGTTTAGTATCTCAAGCAGTTTCTCCGTTTGGGTGCTAACCTTCCACCATGCTTAAAGAAAAATTAGCGGCCCAGTTCGACTTCCTGAAGGCCAAGGCGCCGCCCCTCGTGGGCTGCGACATCAGCTCTTCGTCCGTGAAAATGGTGGAGATCTCGGAGGAGCGCCGGAACGTCTACCGGGTCGAGCGCTACGCCATCGAGCCGCTCCCCAAGTACACGGTGGTCGACGGCAATATCGCGAACATCGAGGCGGCCGGCGAGGCGATCAAAAGGGCGCACAAGGCGCTCGGATCCCGCATCCGGCAGGTCGCCCTGGCCCTCCCGGGGGCCGCGGTCATCACCAAGAAGGTGATCCTGCCGGCCAACCAGCGGGAAGAGGACATGGAAATCCAGGTCCAGGGCGAGGCCAACCAATACATCCCTTTCTCCCTGGACGAGGTCAACCTGGACTTCCAGATCCTGGGTCCCGCCGCGTCAGGCGAGGACGAGGTCGAGGTCCTGATCGCAGCTTCCCGCAAGGAAAAGATCGAGGACCGCGTCGCCGCGGCCGAGGCCGCCGGGCTCAAGACGGTGGTGATGGACGTCGAGTCCTACGCCGCCCAGGCCGCCTTCGAGCTCATCTGCGGCGGCAATGCGGGGATCTCGGAGAGCGACGTCACGGTGATCGTGGACATCGGCGCCACGGTGACCCGGGTCACCGTCGTGCACAACGGGCAGACCGTCTATACGCGCGAGCAGCAGATCGGCGGCAACGCGCTCACCCAGGACATCGCCCGCCAGTTCGACATGCCCCCCGAGGAGGCCGAGGCCGCCAAGCGGGTGGGCAACCTGCCCGAGAACTACGGGCCGGACGTGCTGCAGCCCTTCAACGAGAAGATCGTGCTCGAGGTGCAGCGCGCGCTGCAGTTCTTCTTCACCTCGACCCAGTTCAACAAGGTGGACCACATCCTGCTCACCGGCGGCTGCGCCATGCTCGACGGGCTCGAGGAGATGGTCGCCCAGCGCGCCCAGGTCCACACCGTGGTCGCCAACCCGTTCGCGAACATGGCGCTTTCTTCCAAGATCAAGCCGCGCCAGCTCACGATCGACGCGCCTTCGCTGATGGTCGCGTGCGGACTCGCGATGCGGAGGTTCGACCCGTCATGATCCGCGTCAACCTACTTCCGCACCGCGCGGAGAAGCGCAAGCGCCGCGAGCAGCAATTCGCGGTCCTCGCCGGGCTCGCCGCGGTGATCGGGCTCGCCGCCGCCGCCGGCGTCTGGTTCTTCCTCGACGGCCAGGTCGACCAGCAGCGCAAGAACGTCGCCTACATGAAGGGCGAGATCGACAAGCTGGACAAGCAGATCGAGGAGATCCGCAAGATCCGCGAGGAGACCGCCTCGCTGCTCGCCAAGAAGCAGGTCGTCGAGGCGCTGCAGAGCAACCGCTCGGAGCCGGTCCAGCTGCTCGACCAGCTCCTGCGCCAGCTCCCCGAAGGCGTCTACCTCAAGGCCGTGAAGCAGAACGGCGCGAAGGTCAACCTGGTGGGGTACGCGCAATCGAACGCGCGCGTCTCGACGCTCATGCGCAACCTCGGCGCCTCGCCCTATCTCGAGAATCCCGAGCTGGTCGAGATCAAGGCCGTGCCGTCGCCCACCAGCCCCGGCTCCCGGATCAACGAGTTCTCCATGAACATCTCCATCAAGCGTGCGCAGGTCGAGGACGCCAAGGTGGCGGCCGGCGGCAGGGCGACGCCGGCCAAGCCGGCGGGGGCCAAATGAACCTCGTCCAGGAAATCCGCTCGCTCGACCCGAAGCGCCCCGGCGACTGGCCGTGGGCCATCAAGATCGGCGCGCTCCTGCTGATCTTCATCGCGATCCAGATCGTGGGCTATTTCGTCGTCTGGAAGGACCAGACCGAGCAGATCGAGAAGGGTCGCCAGGACGTCGCCAAGCAGAAGGAGACGTTCCTCGAGAAGAAGAAGCTCGCCGTGAACCTGGAGGCGTACAAGCAGCAGCGCCAGGAGATCGAGCAGGCGTTCGGCGCGCTGCTCAAGCAGCTGCCCAACAAGAGCGAGATGGACGCGCTCCTCATCGACATCAACCAGGCGGGCCTCGGACGCGGCCTCGCCTTCGAGCTCTTCAAGCCCTCGGAGAAGGAGAACGTGACCGAGTTCTACGCGGAGCTGCCCGTCAGCATCAAGGTGACCGGCAACTATCACGACCTCGGGGCCTTCGCGAGCGACGTGGCGAAGATGCCGCGCATCGTGCTGCTCACCGACCTGAAGATCGATCCGACCAAGGAAGGCAACCTGTCGATGGAAGCGGTCGCGAAGACCTACCGCTACCTCGACGAGGAAGAGGTCGCCAAGCAGCGCTCGGCCGCGAAGGCCGCCGCGCCCAAGAAGCCCGGAGGCAAGTGATGAAGCGCCTCGTCCTCGCCAGCCTGGTCCTGGGGCTCCTCGCGGGTTGCAGCTCCGAGATGGATGACCTCAAGCGCTTCGTGCGCGAATCGGACAAGGGCCTGCCGCGCCGCATCGATCCGTTGCCCGCGGTGAAGCCCTTCGAACCGTTCACCTACGAGGGCTTCGACCTGCCCGACCCGTTCAAGCCCCGCAAGCTCGCCACGGCGCGCGAGGGATCCGGCGGCGGCATCGCGCCCGACCTCAACCGCCGCAAGGAGCCCCTCGAGTCGTTCCCGCTCGAGCAGCTCAAGATGGTCGGCACGCTGAGCCAGGGCAAGGATACCTACGCCCTCGTGCGCGCCGACAAGACGCTCTACCGCGTCAAGAAGGGCAACTACATGGGGCAGAACTTCGGCTTGATCACCGACGTGTCGGACAACGAGATCAAGCTCAAGGAAATCGTCCAGGACAGCGGCGGCGATTGGACCGAGCGGCAGAGCGTGTTGCCGCTGCTGGAAGAATCCGCCAAAGGGGAGAAAAAGTGACAACGAAGCTCCGCAAACGTATTTACGGACTGGTGGGCGGCGCGCTCGGCGCGTTCGCGCTCGCGCTGGCGGCTCCGGCCGCATGGGCGCAGGCGCCCAAGAACAGCGTCGAGTCGATCGACTTCGCCTCGGTCCAGGGCGGCAAGGTGGTGGTGAAGGTCGGCCTGAAGGAGCCCCTCGCGGCGCCTCCGCAGGGCTTCGCGGTGAGCAACCCGCCGCGCATCGCCATCGACCTGCCGGACACCGCCAACGGCCTCAACCGCAACCAGATCGAGGCGGGCGAAGGCGACCTGCGCAGCGTCTCCGTCGTGCAGACGGCGAACCGCACGCGGCTCGTGATGAACCTCACGCGCAACCTGACCTACACGCAGGCGATCGACGGGCGCAACCTCATCGTGACGATCGACGGCGGCCAGGGCATGGGCAACGCGGCGGCGGCGACGGGCAGCGCGACCAGCGCGACGTTCGCGGAGCCGACGGTGTCGAGCTCGGTGCGCTACAACCTGCGCGACGTGGACTTCCGCCGCGGCAACAGCGGCGAGGGCCGCGTGATCGTGGACCTGTCGTCGCCCAACATCGGCATCGACATCCGCCAGCAGGGCCGCCAGGTCGTGGTCGACTTCATCAACACGAACGTGCCGGGCAACCTGGTGCGCCGCCTCGACGTGGGCGATTTCGGAACGCCGGTGCGCTTCGTCGACACCTTCGAGCAGTCGGGCAACGGCCGCATGGTGATCGAGCCGCGCGGGCTGTGGGAATACTCGGCCTACCAGACCGACACGCAGTTCATCCTCGAGGTGAAGCCGGTCAAGGAGGACCCGAACAAGCTGGTGCAGAGCTCCACTCCGGGCTACTCCGGCGAGAAGCTCTCGCTCAACTTCCAGAACGTCGAGGTGCGCGCGGTGCTGCAGGTGATCGCCGACTTCACGGGACTCAACATCATCACGAGCGACACGGTGGGCGGAAACCTCACGCTGCGCCTGAAGGACGTGCCGTGGGACCAGGCGCTCGACATCATCCTGCAGGCCAAGGGACTGTCGAAGCGCAAGAACGGCAACGTGGTGCTGATCGCGCCGACGGACGAGCTCGCCGCCAAGGAGAAGCTGGCGCTCGAAGCGCAGGCCGCCGTCTCCGACCTCGAGCCCGTGCGCACCGAGTCGTTCCCGCTCTCGTACGCGAAGGCGGTCGACGTGCAGACGCTCCTCACGAGCAAGGACCAGCGCATCCTGTCCAAGCGCGGCAGCGCCTCGGTGGATGACCGCACCAACACGGTCTTCATCCAGGACACGGGCGCGCGGCTGGAGGAAGCCCGCCGGCTCATCCAGCAGCTCGACGTGCCGGTGCGCCAGGTGCTGATCGAGGCGCGCATCGTGATCGCCGACGACAAGTGGGGCCGCCAGCTCGGCGCGCGCTTCGGCACGCAGTCGGCGTTCAACACGAACAACTACAACGTCGGCGTCTCCGGGACGCTCACGGACTCGACGAACCCGGTCTCGAACAACCCGGCGTCGCGCGGCTCCGCCTCGCTCATCAACCCGTACGGCGCGGTCGGCACCCCGAACTACTTCGCGGGCACCGGCTCCACCGGCCTCGTGCCGATCGGCGGGCAGCCGGAGCAGCTGAACGTGAACCTGCCGGTGATCGGCGCGGCCGGCCAGCTGGCGCTCTCGATCCTGAACCTCGGCAGCGGCAACCTCGTGAACGTCGAGCTCTCCGCGCTCGAGGCCGACAACCGCGGCAAGGTCGTCTCGAGCCCGCGCGTGATCACGGCCGACAAGCGCAAGGCGGTGATCTCGCAGGGTACGGAGATTCCGTACCTCACGGCCGCGGCGAGCGGTGCGACGACGGTGGTGTTCAAGCCGGCGGTCCTCGAGCTCGCGGTCACGCCGCGCATCACGCCGGACGACCGCATCATCATGGACCTCGAGGTGAAGAAGGACGCGGTGGGCCAGGTGTTCTCCGGCGTGCCGTCGGTGGACACGAAGAAGGTCTCGACCCAGGTCCTCGTCGACAACGGCGACACCATCGTGCTGGGCGGCATCTTCGAGCAGACCACCCGCACGACGACCACGAAGGTTCCGTTCCTCGGCGACCTGCCGCTCATCGGCGTGATCTTCCGCAACGTCGCCAAGCAGGACGACAAGACGGAGCTGCTGATCTTCGTCACGCCCAAGATCGTGAAGGACACCCTGACGGTACGTTGAACGGCAGGCTGTCCGATCCCCAGGCCCCGGACTTCCGGGGCTTTTTTTCGGCTATGCTCGACCCGAGGGAATCGCGATGGGGCGGGGCAATATCTATCTCGTGGGAATGATGGGCGCCGGCAAGACGACGCTCGGCAAGGCGCTGGGCCAGCGGCTCGGCCTCGAGTTCGTGGACATGGACCGGCTGCTCGTGGAGAAGACCGGCGTGCCCGTCGCCACGATCTTCGAGATCGAGGGCGAGCAGGGTTTTCGCAGGCGCGAGGCCTGCGCGCTCGCGGAGGCCGCGTCCCACGACGACCGCATCGTCGCCACCGGCGGCGGGGTGGTGCTCGCCGAGGAGAACCGGCGCGTGATGCGCGAGAGCGGAACCGTGGTCTACTTGCGCGCACGGCTCGAAAGCCTGTGGGAGCGCACGCGGCACGACACGGCTCGGCCGCTCCTCAAGACAGCCGACCCGCGCGGCACGCTCGGGCGTCTTCTCGACGAGCGCGACCCGCTCTATCGCGATGCCGCCCATGTCGTCGTGGATACCGGATCGCACAGCGCGCCCGCCGCCCTCGCGCGCGTGCTCGCGGCGTTGAAGGCCCATGGCGCGTTGGCGGGTCAGGATGGCTGAAGCGGCCGTGCGCACGCTCGAGGTGGCACTCGGCGATCGCGCCTATCCGATCCACATCGGCGAGCGCCTTCTCGGGCGAGCGGAGCTCTTCGCGCCGCACGTGCGCGGGCGGCTCGCCGCCATCGTCACCAACACGACCGTCGGTCCGCTTCATGCGCCCGCCCTCGAGCGCACCCTCGCCGCGGCGGGAGCGCGCACGTTGCGCATCGTGCTGCCCGACGGCGAGGCGCACAAGGACTGGCAGACGCTGGACCGCATCTTCGCCGCGCTCCTCGAGGCGCAGGCCGACCGCGGGACGATCCTGGTCGCCCTGGGCGGCGGCGTCGTGGGCGACATGGCCGGCTTCGCCGCCGCCACGTACCAGCGCGGCATCGCGCACCTGCAGGTGCCCACGACGTTGCTGGCCCAGGTGGATTCGTCCGTCGGCGGCAAGACGGCGATCAACCATCCGCTCGGCAAGAACATGGTCGGCGCGTTCCACCAGCCGGCGGCGGTCGTCGCCGATACCTCGACGCTGGCGACGCTTCCCTCGCGGGAGCTCGCGGCGGGGCTCGCCGAGGTCGCCAAGTACGGCGCGATCCACGATGTCGATTTCCTCGCGTGGATCGAATCCCACGCGGCCGCGCTCGTGCAGCGCGATCCGGCGGCGCTGGCCCACGTGATCGGCAGGTCCTGCGAGATCAAGGCCGAGATCGTCGCGGCGGACGAGCGCGAGAGCGGTGCGCGCGCCTTGCTCAACTTCGGCCATACGTTCGGCCACGCCATCGAGTCGGCCCAGGGCTACGGCAACTGGCTGCACGGCGAGGCCGTCGCGACCGGCATGGTCATGGCCGCGCGTTTCTCCTCGAGCCTCGGGCGCCTCCCCGCCCACGAGGCCGACCGTCTCGTGGCGCTGCTCGAGAAGCTGGGATTGCCCGTCAAGCCCCCGCGGATCGCGACGGACGTGTGGCTGCGCTACATGGGACGCGACAAGAAGAACGAGGCGGGGCGCATCACGCTGATCCTGCTCGACCGCCTGGGACGCGCGTCGATCGTGAAGGACGCGCCGCCGGAGCCGCTCGAGCGCTTCCTCGCGGGCGCCTAGCTTCCGCCCGCCGCGCGCTTCTCGAGCCGGCGCAGGAAGACGGCCATCTCCTTCGCCGCCTGCTTGTCGCCGCGCTTCTCCGCGGCCTCGATGCCGCGGCGATACGCGTCCATCGCTTCATCCGCGCGCGCCTGCTGCTCGAGCGCCTTTCCCAGCAGCTTCCACGCGGCGGAATAGGCCGGGTCGAGCTCGACCGCCTTGCGCAGGTGCTCGGCCGCCCGCGCCGCATCGCCTGCATTCAGGTACTGCAATCCGAGGCCGAAACGCAGCAGCGCGCCGTCCTTGCCCGCGGCGAGGAGCGCCTCGAAACGTTGGACGGCATCCATGGCGCCCAAGTTATCATGGCGCGCACCGCGCCCCGGGGCGCGACATCCTGGAGGAGCAAACATGTTGCGCATATTGCGCGCCGCAATCATCGCCCTCGCGGTTCTCGCGACGGCGGGCGCGGCGGCCAAGGACCGCGAGGTCACCATCGGACTGCAGGCCGCGGTCACGTCGATGGATCCGCACTACCACAACCTCAGCCCCAACAACAGCCTGCTCGTGCACATCTTCGAGCCGCTCATCAAGCGCGACGCCAACGGCAAGCTCGTCCCGGCGCTCGCGACATCGTGGCGCACGATCGACGACCTCACGTGGGAGTTCAAGCTGCGCAGGAACGTGAAGTTCCACGACGGCTCGCCCTTCACGGCGGACGACGTGGTGTTCACGTTGAAGCGCGTGCCCAACGTGCCCAACAGCCCGTCCTCCTTCGCGACGTTCACGAAACCGATCGTGGACGTGAAGGTGATCGACCCGTACACGATCCAGTTCAAGACCGCGACGCCGCACGTGCTGATGCCGAGCGACCTCGCATCGGTCTACATCGTCTCGAAAAAGCACGGCGAGGGCGCGACGACCGAGGACTACAACTCCGGCAAGGCCGCGATCGGGACGGGCCCGTACAAGCTCACCGAGTACGTGCCGAACCAGCGCGTGGTCCTCAAGGCCAACTACGGCTATTGGGGCGGCGAGGAGCCGTGGGACACCGTCACGTTCAAGATCCTCTCCAACCCCGCGGCGCGCGTGGCGGCGCTGCTCTCCGGCGACGTGCAGATGATCGAGACGGTGCCCACCTCCGACATCGCGCGGCTCGCCCATGACAAGCGCTTCTCGCTCGTCGACAAGGTCACCAACCGCGTGATCTACGTGCACCTCAACCAGTCGACCGACAAGGCGCCGCCGTACGTCACGGCGAAGGACGGCTCGCCGCTCGAGAAGAATCCCTTCCGCGACCCGCGCGTGCGCCGCGCGCTGTCGATGGCGATCAATCGGGAGGCGATCGATTCGCGCATCATGGAAGGCCGCGCCGTGCCCGCCTCGCAAATGCTGCCGGACATCTTTCCGGGCACGAGCAAGAAGCTCAAGCCCGTGAAATACGACCCGGAGGGCGCCAGGAAGCTGCTCGCCGAAGCGGGCTATCCCAACGGCTTCGCGCTCACCATCTTCGGGCCGAACAACCGCTACATCAACGACGACAAGATCGCCCAGGCCATCGCGCAGTTCTATTCGCGCATCGGCGTCGACGCCAAGGTCCAGACGATGCCCTCGAGCGTCTACTTCACGCGCGCGACCAAGCTCGAGTTCGGCTACATGCTGCTGGGCTGGGGCACGGAGTCGATGGAGCAGGGCTCGGGGCTGCGCTCGCTCCTCGCGACCCACGACCCGGCGAAGGGGATGGGTGTCAACAACCGCGGCCGCTACTCGAACCCCGAGTTCGACCGCGTCCTCACGGAGGCGCTCGACACCATGGACGACGCGAAGCGCTACGCCATGATCGCGCACGCCGCGGAGATCGCCTTCAACGACACGGGGCTCATTCCGATCCACTACGAGGTGAGTACCTGGGCGACCGCGAGCGGCTACCGCTACACGCCGCGCGCCGACCAGTACACGCTCGTCACGGACCTGAAACCGGCGCGCTGAAGCGGCCCTCCATCCGCTGCCGAAGCCCCGCCGAGCGCGGGGCTTCGCGCTTCCGGGGACGGCATTTCCCTGTGCGACAATCGTCCCATGATCGCCTACACCCTGCGCCGGCTGGGACAGAGCCTCCTCGTGCTCGTCGCCATGTCGGCGCTCGTCTTCATCGGCGTGTACGCGATCGGCAACCCGGTCGAGCTGCTGGTGAATCCGCAGGCCGATGCCATCGAGCGGGCGCGCGCGACCGCCGCCCTCGGGCTCGACAAGCCGCTCGCGCAGCAATTCCTGTCCTTCGCCCTGGGCGCGCTGCACGGCGACCTCGGCCGCTCCTTCGTCTTCAACATCCCCGCCATCCAGCTCGTGCTGGAGCGGCTGCCCGCGACGCTCGAGCTCGCCTTCGCCGCGACCTTCATCGCGATCGTGCTCGGCATTCCCCTGGGCCTGGTCGCCGGGCTGCGGCCGAACTCGTTCGTCGGCCGCACCATCATGGCCGGCTCCATCCTCGGCTTCAGCCTGCCGACCTTCTGGGTCGGGCTCGTGCTCATCATGGTGTTCTCGGTGCAGCTTGGGTGGCTTCCGCCGAACGGACGCGGCGAGACCGTCCTGCTCTTCGGCGTGCCGGTGAGCTTCCTCACGGCCGACGGGCTCGCGCACCTGGCGATGCCTGCGCTCAACCTCGCGCTCTTCAAGCTGTCGCTGCTGATTCGCCTCACGCGCGCGGGTGCCCGCGAGGCCCTGCTGCAGGACTACGTCCGGTTCGCCCGCGCGAAGGGCCTGGGTCCCGCGCGCGTGATCGGCGTGCACGTGCTGAAGAACATCCTGATCCCGATCGTGACCGTGATCGGCCTGGAGCTGGGATCCGTCATCGCCTTCGCCATCGTGACCGAGTCGATCTTCGCGTGGCCCGGTACCGGCAAGCTCCTCATCGACTCGATCAACCAGCTCGACCGTCCCGTGATCGTGGCCTACCTCATGGTGATCGTCGTCATCTTCGTGGTGATCAACTTCGCGGTCGACGTCCTGTACTCGCTGCTCGACCCGCGCGTGCGGCTCGGCGGCGCGACCGCGGGGGCCCACTGAGGTGAACGAGGCCGCGCGCGAAGTCGCCGCCGTCGCGCCACCCGGGGTCGCGCTGCCCGCGGCATCGCCCGCCGTGCAGTCGCCGTGGCGCAGGCTCGCCGCGGACTTCGCCCGCAGCCGCCTCGCGATGGCGGGCCTCGTGCTGCTGGTGGCGATCGGGCTTTGCGCGCTGCTGGCGCCCTGGATCTCGCCGCAGAACCCCTATGACCTCGCGCAGCTCGACGTGATGGACTCGAAGCTCGCTCCCGGCGAGGCCTCCGTCACGACGGGCATGAAGCACTGGCTCGGCACCGACGACCAGGGCCGCGACATGCTTTCGGCGATCTTCTTCGGGCTGCGCATCTCGCTCGGCGTGGGCATCGCGAGCGTGGCATTCGCGTTGGTGATCGGCCTGGTGCTGGGCCTCGCGGCGGCCTATTTCGGCGGATGGGTCGACGCGGCGGTGATGCGGGTGGTCGACCTGCAGCTCTCGTTCCCGGCGATCCTCATCGCGCTCATCCTGCTCGCGGTGCTGGGCCAGGGCGTGGGCAAGATCATCGTGGCGCTCGTCACGGTGCAATGGGCGTACTACGCGCGCACCGTGCGCTCCTCGGCCCTGGTCGAGCGCCAGAAGGAGTATGTCGAGGCGGCGGAAGTGCTGGCCCTCTCGCGCGTGCGCGTCGTGCTGCGCCACCTCCTGCCGAATTGCCTGCCGCCGCTCATCGTGGTCGCGACGGTGCAGGTGGCGCACGCCATCGCCCTCGAGGCGACGCTCTCGTTCCTGGGCCTCGGCCTGCCGATCACCGAGCCCTCCCTCGGACTGCTCATCTCGAACGGCTTCCAATACATGCTCTCGGGCAAGTACTGGATCAGCTTCTACCCCGGACTGGCCCTCATGCTGACGATCGTCGCGATCAACCTCGTGGCCGACCAGCTGCGCGACGTGCTGAACCCGAGGCTCTCGCGATGAGCGCGCCGCTGCTCGAGGTCGACGGCCTGCGCATGCACTTCTTCACGAAGGCCGGCGTGGTGAAGGCCGTGGACGATGCGAGCTTCACCCTCGAGCGCGGCAAGATCCTGGGGCTCGTGGGCGAATCCGGTTCCGGGAAATCCATGACGGGCTACTCGATCCTCGGACTCATCGAGCCTCCGGGCCGCATCGTGGGCGGGCACATCCGCTTCGAGGGCCGGGACCTGGTGGGCCTGGGCGAGGCCGCATGGCGCCGCATCCGCGGCGAGCGCATCGCGATGATCTTCCAGGACCCGATGATGACGCTGAACCCGGTGCTGCGCATCGACACCCAGATGATCGAGGCGGTGCGCGCCCACCACCCGGTCTCCCGCGCCGAGGCCCGCGACCGCTCGCGTGGAGCCCTCGCGAAGGTCGGCATCGCCGCGCCCGACGAACGGCTGCAGGCCTATCCGCACCACCTCTCCGGCGGCATGCGCCAGCGCGTCGCCATCGCCATCGCGCTGCTCAACCGGCCGGCGCTGGTGATCGCCGACGAGCCCACCACCGCGCTCGACGTCACGATCCAGGGGCAGATCCTGCACGAGATGCAGAAGCTCTGCCGCGAGAGCGCGACGGCCCTCATCTGGATCACGCACGACCTCTCCGTCGTCGCGGGCCTGGCCGACGAGGTCTGCGTGATGTACGCCGGACGCATCGTCGAGCGCGGCACGGTGGACGAGGTGCTCGACCGCCCGCTGCACCCCTACACCCGCGGGCTTCTCGAATCGGTTCCCGGCCGCACCGCTCCGGGCCGGCCGCTGCCCCAGATTCCGGGCATGGCGCCGTCGCCTCTCGACATGCCCGACGGCTGCGCTTTCCGCCCGCGGTGCAACCGTGCGAGCGAGGCTTGCCGCGTCGCCCCGCCGGCGCAGGCGATCGGGCCGCGCCGCGTGCGTTGCGTGCATCCCCTCGCATGAACGCGACGCCCGCACCGCTCATCGAGATCAAGGCCGTCTCGAAGCGCTTCGAGCGCCGGCCGGACCTGGCCGAGCGTGCCGCGCGTCTCATGCGACCGGGCGCCGGCGTGCGCGCCGTGCGTGCGCTCGACCAGGTCGATCTCGCCGTGCGCGAGGGCGAGGTCGTGGGACTCGTGGGCGAGTCGGGATGCGGCAAGTCCACGCTCGGGCGCATCGTGGCACGGGCGCTGCACCCGAGCGAAGGCGAGCGGCTCTGGAAGGGCCGCCCGTATGCCGAGTACGACAACGCGCATGCGCGGCGCGAACGTCTCGCGGTTCAGATGATCTTCCAGGACCCGTCCGCATCGCTCAATCCGCGCATGCGCATCGTGGACATCGTGGGCGAGGCTCCGGTCGTCCACGGCCTCGTGCGGCGGCGCGATCGCGACGATTACGTCGCGGGCCTCCTGCAGCGAGTGGGCCTCGATCCCGCCACCATGCGCCGCTTTCCCCACCAGTTCTCGGGAGGCCAGAGGAGCCGCATCGGCATCGCGCGCGCGCTCGCCGTCGACCCACGCTTCCTCGTCTGCGACGAGGCCGTGGCCTCGCTCGACGTCTCGGTGCAGGCGCAGGTGCTCAACCTCTTCGCGCGGCTGCGCGAGGAGCTTCGCCTCACCTACCTCTTCATCAGCCACGACCTCGGCGTGATCCGCTACCTTTCCGATCGCGTCGTCGTCATGTACCTCGGGCGTGTCGTCGAATCGGCCGACGCCTCCGATCTCTTCGCGCAGCCGAATCATCCCTACACGCGCGCGCTCGTGGCCGAGCTGCCGCGAACGGACCTGCGCCGCCGCGAGTACGTGCCGATCCGCGGCGAGATCCCGTCGCCGATGGACCCGCCCGCGGGATGCCATTTTCATCCGCGCTGCCCCCATGCCTTCGAGCGCTGCCGCCGTGAAGCGCCAGCCCTGCGGGCCGTCGGGAGCGCCCATTTCTCCGCCTGCCACCTGAACGAAACGCATCCATGAATCCCGCTTTCGACATCACCCCTCCGCGCGGTCCCCACGTTCCGCTGGTGCTCGACTCCCCGCACAGCGGCACGGATTATCCCGACGATTTCCGGCCGGCCGTCGCCCTCGAGCGGCTGCGCCAGGCCGAAGACAGCTACGTGCACGAGCTGTACGCATCCGGTCCGGGCCATGGCGCGACGCTCATCGCTGCCCGCTTCCCGCGCAGCTACATCGATCCCAACCGCTCGATCCTGGACATCGACGCGTCGATCATCGAGGGCCCGTGGCCGGGACCTGCGATCGCCACGCGCAAGACCGAGCTCGGTATCGGGCTCATCTGGCGCGTGCTCGATTCGGGCGAGCCGATCTACGCGCGCAAGCTTTCCGTGGAAGAGGTGAAGCAGCGCATCGTGCGGTACCACCAGCCGTACCAGCGCGCGGTGAAGGACGCGCTCGACGCGGCGCACGACCACTTCGGCGCCGTATGGCACCTCAACCTGCATTCGATGCCGGCCTTGAGCAGCCGCATCTCCGAGGAAGGCCCGGGCAAGGCGCGCGCCGATTTCGTCCTGGGCGACCGCGACGGCACCACGTGCGACGCGGATTTCACCCGCTTCGTTTCGGATACGCTGCGCGGCATGGGCTACCAGGTGAGGATCAACGATCCGTACAAGGGCGTGGAGCTGGTGCGCGCGTTCTCCGACCCGCGCGCCGGCCGCCACAGCCTCCAGGTCGAGGTGAACCGCCGCCTCTACATGGACGAGCGAACGCGCGGGAAGGCCGCGGGTTTCGCCGAGCTACAGCGCAACCTCGACCGCCTCCTGGGGCACGTCTGCGCCTACGCGGCCGAGCGCGGATCGCACGCCTGCGCGGGACACGATCATCACCACGGCCACGATCACGCGCATCATCACGACCATGACCATGGCCATGACCATGGCCACGGCCATGCACATCCCCACGACAACGATCGCCATCGCCACTGAACATGTCCGCCATCGCCATCGAGCTGCAGCCTCCCGACCTCGCGCCCTATCGCCGTTCCAATACCGGGACGGAATGGATCCATACCTTCGACAGCGGCAAGCCGGGCCCGCACGTGCTGGTGAACGCGCTCACCCACGGCAACGAGATCTGCGGCGCGATCGCGCTCGACCGGCTCTTCCGCATGGAGGTGCGGCCGGCTCGCGGCAGGCTCACGCTCGCCTTCGCGAACGTGCAGGCCTTCCAGCGTTTCGACATCCGCAACCCGTACGCCAGCCGCTTCATCGACGAGGACTTCAACCGCGTGTGGACGCCCGCCACGCTCGACGGCCCGCGCCGCAGCGCCGAGCTCGCGCGCGCGCGGGAACTGCGGCCGTTCGTCGAGCAGGCCGACTTCCTGCTGGACATCCACAGCATGCTCGAGCCCAGCCCGCCGGTGATGATCTGCGGTCCGCTGGACAAGGGCATTCGCTTCGCCCTCGACGTCGGCGTGCCCGAGCACGTCGTGAGCGATACGGGGCACGCCAACGGCACGCGCATGCGCGACTACGGCGGCTTCGGCGATCCGTCGAGCCCGAAGAACGCATTGCTCGTGGAATGCGGCCAGCATTGGGAACGTGCGGCCGAGCACGTCGCCTGGCAGACGGTCTGGCGATTCCTGCGGCAGCTCGACGTGGTGGACCCGGACCTCGCGGCAGGGCAGATCGACGCCACGCCCGCACCGCGCCAGAAGCTCATCAAGGTGACCGACGCGGTGATCGCGAGCACGCCCGCCTTCCGCTTCGCCAAGGCGTACACCGGGCTCGAGGTGGTGCCGCGGCGTGGCGACGTGATCGCGTGGGATGGCGAGCAGCCGGTCCTGGCGCCCTACGACAATTGCGTGCTGGTGATGCCCGTGCCGAACAACATCAAGACGGGGCTCACCGCGGTGCGCCTGGGGCGGCTCGAGCGGGTCTAGCCGGGTTCAGGCGGCGCCGTCGTCGGTCTTGCCCGACGGCCGGATGCCGAGCTGCTTGAGCTTCCGGTAGAGGTGCGTGCGCTCGAGGCCGACGCGGTCGGCCACGCGCGACATGTTGCCGTCCTCGCGCCGGATGTGGTGCAGGAAGTACTGCTTCTCGAACTGCTCGCGCGCGTCGCGCAGCGGCAGGTCGAGCGACACGCCCACCTCGGTCGTCGCCTGCTCGCGCGGGCCCAGGTTGAACTCGCGGGCGACCCGGTTCACGTCGTCCCCGCCGATCTCGCCGGAAAGCGAGGTGAGCGCCAGCGTCTTCACCACGTTCTGCAGCACCGGCAGGTTGCCCGGCCAGTCCAGGTTGCGCATCACGTTGAGCGCGCCGACGGTCATCGTGCGCAGCGGCACCTCGTTCGCGTCCACGAGCTGCGTGAGCATCGTTCCCGCGATGTCCGGGATGTCCTCTGGGTGGTCGGCGATCGACGGCACGCGGATCGTGAGACCCGAGAGCTGGTTGTAGAGCGCCGCGTCGAAGCGGCCGTCCTCGACCATCGCGGGCAGCGCCTCGGTGCTCGCGCACACGAGGCGCACGTTGAACTTGTCCACCTTGGCGAGCAGCTGCGCGAGGCCTTTCTGCTCCGCCTTGGAGATCAGGCCGATCTCGGGCAGGAACAGCATCCCCTCGCGCGCCTCGGTAAGCGGCTCGAACGGGTTGGTCGCGAGCCACTCGGCATCCTCGGGTGCCACGAAAGGCGTGTTGGGCAGGTGCAGGTGGCGGGCGCAGACCTCGAAGCCGCATCCGGGCTCGCCCACGAGCAGCACCGGCGTATGCAGCCGCGCGACCTGGTCGAGGCGCGCGCGCAACTCCTGCATCACGCGCGCGCGCCCGAGGTGGGAGAGTGCGAGCCCGGTCTTCGGCAGCACCCGCCCGCCCGCGAGCGCCTTGCCGACGGTCGCGAGGAGCTTGGGCAGGCTGATGGGCTTCTCGAGGAAGTCGAACGCGCCGATGCGCGTGGCCTCGACCGCCGAGTCGATGGTGCCGTGGCCCGACATCATGACGACGGGCATGGTGAGCTGGCCGCTCGAGGCCCATTCCTTGAGGAGCGTGATGCCGTCGGTATCCGGCATCCAGATGTCGAGCAGCACCAGGTCGGGGCGCATCTCCTTGCGGGCGGAGCGGGCGGTCTGCGCGTTCTCGGCGAGGCGCACGCCATAGCCTTCGTCGCGGAGGATTTCGAACAGGAGTTCGCGGATACCGACTTCGTCGTCGACGACGAGGATCTGGTTTGCTGACATTCGCTCTGGAGGGTTCAGGCGGCGGCGCGCAACGGCAGGACGATGCTCACGGTTGCGCCATGGGGCTTCACGTTTTCGACAAGGATACGCCCATGGTGCTCGTCCACGATCTTCTTGACGATGGCGAGGCCCAGCCCGGTGCCCTTCGGCTTGGTCGTCACGTACGGCTCGAAGATCCGTCCCATCACCCCTTCGGCGATGCCCGTGCCATTGTCGCGCACGGTGATCAGCACGCCGGCGCTGCCAAGCGTGGTGCTCACCAGGATGCGCGGGTTGTCCATCCCGGTCAGGGCGTCGATCGCGTTCTGGAAAAGATTGTGCAGGACCTGGCGCAGCATGCCCGGATCGGCATGGATGAGCGGCAGGTTGTCCGAGAGCCGGGCCTCGATGGCCACACCCATGGACTCGTAGAGCACGAGCACCTCGCGCACCAGGTCGTTGAGCGCGACGGCGCGCGCGTTCATGCGCGAGGCATGGGCGTACTGCGTGAAGTCGTCGACCATGCCCTTGAGCGCCGCGACGTGCGAGACGATGGTGCCGGTGGCGCGCTTCAGGATGTCCGCCTCCAGCTCCGGCAGCTTGTCGCGCAGCTTGAGCTGCAGGCGCTCCGCCGAGAGCTGGATCGGCGTGAGCGGGTTCTTGATCTCGTGCGCGAGGCGGCGCGCGACCTCGCCCCAGGCGGCGTCGCGCTGCGCCTGGATGAGGTGGGTGATGTCGTCGAACACCACCACGTAGCCGGGCTCGCTGGTGTCGAGCCGGCTGCCGCGCACGAGCAGCGTGCGCTGGCCGTCGGAGCGGCGATACTCGAGCTGCTCTTCCCATTCGCCGCCGGCCGGGGCGGCGAAGCGCCGCAGCGCGATTTCCGCGAAGGGCGCCAGCGAAGACTCGGTGCGCGGCCAGTCGGAGAGCTTCACCGCGTGGAAGGCCTGCGGGGGCACGCCCAGGATCTCCGCGGCAGCGGCGTTCATGGTGCGCACGGCGAGCCGCTCGTCCAGCGTCAGCACGCCCGACGTCAGGTTCGACAGGATGCTCTCGAGGTACACCTTGGCGTTCTCGAGCTGGCGCTGGTTGCGCTCCATCGCGTCGGTCGCTTCCGCGATCTGGCGCGTCATCGTGTTGAACGACTGGGTGAGCACGCCGAACTCGTCGCGGCTCTTGACCGGGTTCAGCTTGGAGTAGTCGCCCTTCGCGATGGCGCGCGTCGACTCGGCGAGCGCGGAGAGCGGCGCCGAGAGCTTTTCAGACAGCAGGAAGGCCAACGCGAGCGCGGAGAAGAGCGTCACCAGCATCGCGAGCGTGAGGGTCAGGCCGAAGATGCGCTTGAGGTCCACGCGTGCGAGCAGCAGTTGCTGGTAGTCCTTGTAGCCCGCCTCCACCATCTCCGCGTCCTTCGCGATGGCGGTGGGCACGCGCTGCAGCACCTGCAGGACGCGGATGTCGTCGGTGATG
Organism: Usitatibacter sp.; assembly: GCA_035656735.1. Classification (GTDB taxonomy): domain Bacteria; phylum Pseudomonadota; class Gammaproteobacteria; order Burkholderiales; family Usitatibacteraceae; genus Usitatibacter. Next base: position 67,387 of record DASRRY010000026.1, read on the forward strand.
CTGAGCGTGTTCACCGGAACGATCACGCGCAGGAAGAGGCCGCGGTCCGGGATCGACTCGATCGAGCGCACGGACTGCTGGGCGCGGACCTGGCGCATCACGATGGGCGTGGGCAGGTCGGGCAGCAGCGCGACGGGCTCCGCGCCCGACTGCGCGATGATGCGTCCGCGGGAGGTGAGGAGGGTCGCTTCCTCGACCGAGTGCTGCTCGCGCAGGCGGTTGAGCGTGGTCGCCTCGGAGCCGCCCGCCGTCGTGAGCGACTGCGCCATCGCCTCGGCCTTCTCGTTCAACTCCTTGAGCGAGTTCTGCAGCACGCGCTGGCCGAGGCTGATGCCGCGGTTGAGGGACTCGTCCACGCGCACGTTGAACCACGACTCGATCGATTGCTGCAGGAACTGGAAGGAGATCGCGTACACCAGGCCGCCCGGGATGAGGGCCATGAGCGCGAACACCACCATCAGCCGCAACGTGAGCTTCGAGCCGAACACCCGCTCGCGCAGCTTGCGGCGCAGCAGCAGCAGCTGGTAGACGATGAGGCTGCCCAGGCCGAGCGCGAGACCGACGCCCAGGTAGAAGAGCAGCTTGTAGTTCTGCGCGAAGAAGGCGTTGTTCGACGAGGCCTCCGACATGAGGTACACCAGCGCGGCGCCGGTGACCACACACAGGAAGATCAGGGCCTTCATCGATTACCGATGGACCAGCGATACCACTCCGATGCGGGCGCCCAGTCCTTCGACGCGATCGCGTTCAATTGGAACGGCTTCGGCAACTGCGCCGTATCGAGCCGCATGCGCACGCTGGCCTGGTATGGGCCATCGCTCTTGATGGCGCCCTTGTCCGCGACATGCCAGTCGCGGATCCTCGAGAGCACCCGGGTCACCTCGTCGAAGCGGGTGAAGTTCTGGTACGCGCTGCCCATCGAAAGGCGGTACTGGCGCAGCAGCGGCGTGTACGTGATGCGGTAGGTCTGCGAGAGCTGGATCGGCTTCTCGTCGAACCAGTACCAGCGCGGGCGCGAGAGCTCGAACTCGACCACGAAATAAAGGGGGACACCGCGGTTGACGGCTTCCTCGAGGCGCGGGCTGAACTGCACGTCGAACTGCGCATCGACGTGCCAGCCGTCGTCATCGGGGACGAGCGAGGCGCTCTTCAGGTCGATGCCCTCGGCGTGCGCGGGGATGAGCGCCAGCGCCGTCACGCACGCGCCGATCCAACGCGCCCAACGCGCAGCGCGGAACCACCGCGATGCGGGCGACGATGAAGGCATTTGCGATGGCGCGAGCGACATGGCGCGGTCGTTTCTCGGGAGCTCCTGGTGCGCGACGCGTTCGTTGATTCTGCAACAAGTGTGGCGCCGCGACCACACTTTTCAGCGGATTCCAATGTATCACTAATTCCGCCGTGCGGCTACGGGGAAAGTCACACCCTCGCATGAAGGATAATTCCTGCAAACAAGGAGTTAGCTGACACCGCTGCCTTCGGATACCGGCTCGAAGACGGCGCCCGGGGCCAGCCCCGCGCCCCGCAGGAAATCGGTTGCCGCCACCCGCCGGGCGCCCGAGCGCTGGACGCTCAGCAGCTCGAGCGCCCCTTCGCCACACCCGACCCGCAGCCGGCCGCGGTCATCCTCCAGGACCGCCCCCGCCGCGCCGGTAGCGTCCATGACCGCGCGCGCCTGCCATACCTTCAGGAGGTCGCCGCCCAGGCGCGTGAACGCCCCGGGAACCGGGTTGAACGCCCGGACCTGGCGCGCCAGCTCCGCGGCCGGACGCCGCCAGTCCAGCGCCGCCTCCATGCCGGTGACCTTCGCCGCATAGGTCGCGCGGGCGTCGTCCTGCGGCCGCGGAACGAGGCGGGCGAGGTTCGCCAGCGCGTCGATGATGCATTCCGCCCCAAGGGCCCCGAGGCGCCCGGTGAGCGAGCCGGCATCCTCGTCGGGGCCGATCGGCGTCTGCGCCATGGACAGGACGGGCCCGGTGTCGAGCCCCGCATCCATCTGCATGATGGAGATGCCGGTCTCCGGGTCGCCCGCGAGGATCGCGCGTTGGATGGGCGCCGCGCCGCGCCATCGCGGCAGGAGGGAGGCGTGGATGTTGATGCACCCGCGGGTCGGCACGTCCAGGACGGCCTGGGGCAGCAGGAGCCCGTAGGCCGCGACCACCATGACGTCCGGCGCCGCGTCGCGCAGGGCCTGGACCGCGCCCTCGTCCCGGAGGGTACGCGGCTTGAAGAGGGGCAGCCCGAGGGTTTGGGCAGCGACCGCCACGGCGGAAGGCGTGAGCTTCAGTCCGCGCCCGGCGGGGCGATCCGGCTGCGTGAGGACGAGGGGAACGACGTGGCCGGCGCGGGCGATCGCCTGGAGCGCCTCGGCGGCAAAGGGCGGCGTACCGGCGAAGGCGACGCGCAACGCGTCCTCAGGCGGCCTTGCGCTGGCGCTTCTTGAGCTTCGTGCGGACCCGGTTCTGCTTGAGCTCGGACAGGTACTCGACGAAGACCTTGCCCTCCAGGTGGTCCATCTCGTGCTGGATGCAGGTGGCGAGAAGGCCCGAGGCATTCAGGGTGAAGCGGGAGCCGTTCCGGTCGAGGGCCGTGACGGTCACGCTGTCGGCGCGCTCGACGTTGTCGTAGATCCCGGGCACGGAGAGGCAGCCCTCCTGGTTCACGGCCAGGCCCTCGCGCCGGATGATCTCGGGATTGATGAAGACGCGCAGGTCGCTCTTGTCCTCGCTCACGTCGATCACGATGATCTGCTTGTGCACGTCGACCTGCGAGGCGGCGAGGCCGATCCCGGGCGCCGCGTACATGGTTTCGACCATGTCGTCGATCAGCTTCCGGGTGGCCGCGTCGATCTTCTCCACGCGTTGGGCGGGGAGATTGAGCCGGGTGTCGGGGTACTGCAGGATCTCGAGGATGGCCATAAAAGCTTGCTACATGAACAAATTATGTGCAGAATCTGCTGAACTACTTGAAAAAGGGGCCGTAACCCTTTTTCTACATATGGGTCCTGAGCTCCGTATTCAACAAGAAGTGAGTGCCGCCATGCGAAAGACAATTATATCGTTAGTCGTCGGCGCGGCCATCTTTGTTCCTACGGCCGCCCTTGCCGACGGCATGCCCGGCGCGAAGGAAGCGCCCCGGGCTTCGGCCAAGCCGTCCCCGGATGCCGCCTCGGAGAAGGTCACGCAGGCGGACCTGCAGGCGAACGCCCCCGACCAGTACACCGTGGTCAAGGGCGACACGCTCTGGGGTATTGCCGGCAAGTTCCTGAAGGATCCGTGGAAATGGCCACAGATCTGGAACATGAACCGGGATGAGATCAAGGACCCGCACTGGATCTACCCGGGCGACGTCATCTCCCTGGACCGGTCGGGAGCCAACCCGAGCCTGCGACTCGGTGCCGGCGTCGCGGGAACCGAGGGCGCCGGAGCGGCGGAATCGAACGTGGTGAAGCTGGAGCCCCGTGTCCGCGTCGAGCCCCTGCGGACCGCGATCCCGACCATCCCCGCGAGCGTCCTGGGACCGTTCCTGACCCAGCCCCTGGTCGTGGACGCCTCCGTCCTCGACGGGGCGCCCTCGATCCTCGCCACCACCGACGAGCGCGTGGTGGTGGGCGCCGGTGACGTCGCGTATGCGGACCGCATCGGCCCCGGCGATGGCATCAACTGGCAGGTGTTCCGGCCGGGCGAGGCGTTGCACGATCCCGAGACCGGCGAGCTCCTGGGCTACGAGGCGCGCTACGTCGGCGACGCCCGCGTGCGCCGCTATGGCGATCGCGAAACGGCGACCACGCTCGACATCGTGAAGTCCGAGCAGGAAATCAACCGCGGCGACCGCCTGGCCCCCGCACGCGAAGGCGCCTTCCCGAGCTTCATCCCGCATGCGCCCGCCAAGCTGGTGCGCGGCGTCATCATGACGGTCGACGGTGGCGTCTCGGAGGTGGGCCAGTTCCAGATCGTCGCGGTGAACCGCGGCGCCCGCGACGGCATCGAGGTGGGTCACGTCCTCGCGACGGTGCGCCACGGTCAACCGATCAATGGCTATCGCCACGCCGGCTTCCTGGAAACCATGGGATGGGGCGGGTGGGGTGGATGGGGCGGCTGGCACGGCATGGACGTCAAGCCGAACCCGGTCGTGCCCGAGCCGCCGAACGTCCATGCGTCGGAGACCAAGGCGGCCGACGCGAGCCGCGGCACCGTGCGGCTGCCGGACGAGCGCACCGGGCTGCTCCTGATCTTCCGCGTCTTCGACAAGATGTCGTACGGCATCGTCATGCGCGCCACGCGCCCGATCTACGTCGGGGACGCCGTCCAGACGCCGTGAAGGCACTCGCGCGCTGACAAAGGGGGCCCGCGCGGCCCCCTTTTTCATTTCGGCGCGCCGTCATCGCACCCTCGCCGTGCGCCGTTGTTCGGGATCCTGCATGGGCCGGGCGATGCGATGGAGACGACCGAGTGGAACGACGAGAGCGAGGCGCTCCTGCGCCTGGCGTGCGTGCAGGGTATCGGCCCCGTCAAGCAGCGCGAGATTCTCGAAGCATTGGGCACCGCATGCGCGGCGTGGCGGGCGACCACCGATGAAGTCGCGGCTCGCGTGGAACCCGCGGTGGCGCGATGCCTCAAGCGGGGCTGCGACGAACGCGCCGTCGATCGCGCCCTGCGTTGGCGCGAAGCGACCGGCCACCACGTCGTGGCATGGAACAGCTCGCGCTATCCGCCGCTCCTGCGCGAGATCGCCGATCCGCCCCTGGTGCTGTACGCGAAGGGCGATACCGCGCGCCTCGCGGGCCCGTCGCTCGCCATCGTCGGCAGCCGCAACGCCACCGCGCAGGGCCGGCGCGATGCGTTCGACTTCGCGGCCGCGCTTTCGCATGCGGGACTCTGCATCGTGAGCGGCATGGCCCTCGGCATCGACGGCTGCGCGCACGAGGGCGGCCTCGCCGGCCCCGGCTCCAGCATCGCCGTGCTCGGCACGGACATCGACACGATCTATCCGCAAGCCCATCGCAAGCTGGCCGAGCGGCTCGAGCGCGAGGGCTGCATCGTGAGCGACTTCGAGCTCGGCACCCCCGCGCTCAAGGGGAACTTCCCGGCCCGCAACCGTCTCATCAGCGGGCTCGCGCGCGGGGTGCTCGTGGTCGAGGCGGCGCTGGAGAGCGGCTCCCTGATCACCGCGAAATGCGGCCTCGAGCAGAACCGCGATGTCTTCGCCATGCCGGGATCGATCCATTCGCCGCTATCCAAGGGAGCCCACGCGCTGATCCGCTCCGGCGCGAAGATCACCGAATGTGTCGACGACATCCTCGTGGAGCTGCGGATGCTCGAGCACACGCGCATGCAGGAGCCGGAGCGATCCCGCGCGGACCCCCTCCTTGATGCCATGGGATTCGCCCCGATATCCCTGGAGCAGCTCGCCAGCCTCTCCGGAATGGGCGTCGACAAGATCGCCGCGGGCCTCTCGCGCCTGGAGCTCGAGGGACGGGTTGCGCCGCTTACCGGAGGCCTCTTCCAGCGCACTTCGCGCGCGAGCCCGCCTCGCTAGCGGGCGGCCGGAGCGCCCCCGCGTTATAGAATTGACCGGATAACCCTCCCGAAGCTCTCCATGACATCGCATCTGCTCATCGTCGAATCGCCTTCCAAGGCGAAGACGCTCAAGAAGTACCTGGGCAAGGATTACGAGATCCTTGCCTCGTATGGGCACGTGCGGGATCTCGTTCCCAAGACGGGAGCAGTGGATCCGGAGGACAACTTCCGGATGAAGTACGAGCTGATCGAGCGCAACAGCAAGCACGTCGATGCCATCGCGCGCGCGGTGAAGGACGTGGACACCGTCCTGCTCGCGACGGACCCGGACCGCGAAGGCGAGGCGATCGCGTGGCACCTCTCGGAGATCCTCAAGGGACGCAAGGCGCTCAAGGACAAGACGCTCAAGCGCGTCGTCTTCTACGAGATCACCGAGGGCGCGGTGAAGGAAGCGGTCGCCCATCCGCGCGCCATCTCCATGGACCTGGTGAACGCGCAGCAGGCACGCCGCGCGCTCGACTACCTGGTGGGCTTCAACCTGTCGCCGCTGCTCTGGAAGAAGATCCGTCGCGGGCTCTCGGCCGGCCGCGTGCAGAGCCCGGCGCTGCGGCTCATCGTCGAGCGCGAGCTCGAGATCGAGAAGTTCAAGAGCCAGGAATACTGGTCCCTGCACTTCGACAGCAGCAAGGACAAGGTCGGCTTCACCGCCAGGCTCACGCACCTGAACGGGGAGAAGCTCGACCAGTTCGCGATCGGGAGCGCCGAGCGCGATGCCGAGATCCGCGCGCTTCTCGAGCGGGAAGGGCACGGCATCGCGAAGGTGCGCGAGGTCGAGAAGAAGCGCAAGCTGCGCTCGCCCGCGGCGCCCTTCACCACGTCGACGCTGCAGCAGGAGGCGGTGCGCAAGCTGGGTTTCTCGACCGACCGCACGATGAAGGTCGCGCAGAGCCTCTACGAGGGCGTGTCGGTCGGGCGCGAGGTGACCGGCCTCATCACCTACATGCGCACGGACTCGGTGAACCTCTCCAAGGAAGCCATCGCCGAGATGCGCGGCTTCATCACCAAGAATTACGGCGAGGACTACCTGCCCAAGGCGCCGGTCGAATACCGCGCGAGCTCCAAGAACGCGCAGGAGGCGCACGAGGCGATCCGGCCCACCTCGATCAAGCGCACGCCCGATTCGGTGGCCCGATACCTCAACGACGAGCAGCGCAAGCTCTACGAGATGATCTGGAAGCGCGCGATCGCCTCGCAGATGACCCCCGCGCGGTTCGACACGGTGGCGGTCGATTTCGTCGTCGGCGCAGATGGGAACGTCTTCCGCGCGACCGGCCAGACCATGGTGTTCCCCGGCTTCTACGCGGTGTACCACGAGGACCAGGACGACGCCGTCGAGGAAGAGGACAAGCGCCTGCCGGCTTTCGAGCAGGGCGACAGCGTGCAGATCGAGAAGCTCTACGGCGAGCAGCACTTCACGCAACCTCCGCCGCGCTACACCGAGGCGAGCCTGGTGAAGGCGCTCGAGCAGTACGGCATCGGCCGGCCGTCGACGTATGCGTCGATCATCTCGACGCTCGTGAACCGCGAGTACGTGATCCTCGACAAGAAGCGCTTCACGCCCACCGACGTCGGCCGCATCGTCAACAAATTCCTCACCGAGCACTTCGCGCACTGGGTGGACTACGAGTTCACCGCGCGCCTCGAGGACGAGCTCGACGACATCTCCAACGGCAAGGAGGAGTGGCTACCGGTACTGCAGAAGTTCTGGAAGGATTTCTCGGCGCAGATCGGCGAGAAGGAAAACGTTTCCCGCAAGGACGTCACCCAGGAGCAGATGGAGGAGACGTGCCCCAAGTGCGGCAAGCACCAGCTCACCATCCGGCTCGGCCGCCGCGGACGCTTCATCGGCTGCGCCGGATATCCCGAGTGCGACTACACGCGCAACCTCGACGGCTCGGAGAGCGGCGACGGCGGCAAGCGCGAGATCGGAACCGACCCGGAGTCCGGCAAGACCATCATGCTCATGCAGGGCCCCTTCGGTCCGTACGTGCAGCTGGGCGAGATGGAAGGCGACAAGAAGCCCAAGCGCGTCTCGGTGCCCAAGAACATCGCACCGGACAACGTGACGCTCGATACGGCGCTCCAGCTCCTCGCCCTGCCGCGCGACCTGGGCGCGCACCCGGAATCGGGCAAGAAAGTCGTGGCCGCGATCGGCCGCTTCGGTCCCTACGTGAGCCACGATGGCGCCTTCAAGTCGATTCCCCGCGACGAGAGCGTGTTCGATATCGGGCTCGAGCGCGCGGTGGCGTTGCTGAAGGAGCCCAAGTCGTTCAGCGCGCGCGGCGCGCTCAAGGTGCTGGGCAAGCATCCCGCCGATGGACAACCCGTCGCGCTCTATTCGGGCCGCTACGGACCGTACGTCAAGCACGGCAAGGTGAATGCGACACTCCCCGACAAGGACATGATCTCGACGGTGACGCTCGAGGAAGCGCTCGAGCTGATCAACGCGAAATCGGGCAAGGGCAAGGCGAAGCCGAAGGCGGCGACGAAGACCGCGGCCAAGGCTCCCGCGAAGGCCGTGAGCAAGACCACGCCGAAGGCGGCCACGAAGACGGCCGGCAAAGTCGCGACGAAGGCCGCCGGCAAGTCGAAGTCGAAGGCCCGGTCGAAAGCCTAGTCGCGCTCAGCCCTTCACGCAGAGGACCTGCTTCAGCGTGTGCACGACCTCGACCAGGTCGGACTGGTTGGCCATGACCTGGTCGATGTCCTTGTAGGCTCCGGGGATCTCGTCGACGACGCCGTCGTCCTTGCGGCATTCGACCCCTGCGGTCTGCGCGCGCACGTCCGCGGCCGAGAAACGCTTGCGCGCCTCGTTGCGGCTCATGAGGCGGCCGGCACCATGGGCGCAAGAGCACAGCGATTCGGCATTGCCCTTGCCGCGCACGATGAAGGATCTCGCCCCCATGCTGCCGGGAATGACACCCATGTCGCCCAGGCCCGCGCGGATCGCACCCTTGCGCGTCACGAGCAGGTTCTCGCCGAAGTGCTTCTCGCGCGCCACGTAGTTGTGGTGGCAGTTGATCGCCTCGCCCACCACGCGCAAGGGCGGCAGGTGCGGTGCGATCGCCGCCAGCACGGCGCGCATCATCTCGCGCCGGTTCTCGATCGCGTAGTCCTGCGCCCAGTGCACCGCCTCGATGTACTCCTCGAATGCGGGGGAGCCTTCCGCGAGCCAGGCGAGGTCGCGATCGGGCAGGTGCACGTCGGCCCGCTCCATCTCGCGCCGCGCGCGCTCGATGAAATAGCGGCCGATCACGTTGCCGATGCCGCGCGAACCGGAGTGCAGCATGACCCACGCGCCTTGCGCCTCGTCCAGGCAGATCTCGATGAAGTGGTTGCCGCCGCCCAGGGTTCCGAGCTGCCTGACCCACGTCTCGCGCGCGTCTTTTTGCATCGTGGCGAGCTTCGGGTTGCGCTCGAGGATGTGCCCGAGCTTCGGGGCCAGCCACTGCGCAGCCTGCTTGCGCTCGGCGTTCACGCCGCGATGCATCTCGAAACCCACCGGAATCGCCGACTCGATCGCCGAGCGCAAGCGTCCCAGCGACTCGGGCAGGTCCTTCGCCGTGAGCGAAAGCTGCACCGCGTTCACGCCGCATCCGATGTCCACGCCGACGGCCGAGGGCACGATGGCGCCTTTCGTGGGAATCACGCTCCCCACGGTCGCGCCGATGCCCGCATGGACGTCGGGCATCGCTGCGACATGGCCGTGGACGATGGGCAACCGCGCCACGTTCTCCAGCTGGCGCCGTGCGAGCGGCTCCAGGTCTTGGGTCCAGACCTTGACCGGGACGTGCCCGGACTCGATTTCGAGGTGGATGGGCATCCCGCTAGGACCGCCCGCGGCTGCGCCGTGTTTCCGGGACCGTGCGGCCCATGGCTTCAGACCGGCTTGCGCGGATCCGCTTCCGCGGACCGGAAATGGCCTGGGGGCGTCGTGATGGAAGGGCCACGCGGATCCATGCGGATCCGCCAGCGCCCATCCGTGCTCTCGATGCGCAGGTGGCGGTGACGCACCATGTAGCGGATCGCGACCAGCGCGGAGAGGAAGCCGGAGCACGCGCCGACCGCGAGCGACCACCGCGGTCCATAACGGTCGGCGATCCAGCCGACGAGCGGGGCACCCAGGGGCGTGCACCCCATGGCAATGCCCATGTAGATCGCCATGACACGTCCGCGCATCGAAGGCTCCGTCCAGAGCTGGACCGTGCTGTTGGCCGTGGTGTTGAAGGTCTGGGCGGCCCATCCCACGACGATGAGCACGAGGCCGAACGAGATGTACGTCGGCATGAGCGCGGCCACGCCGAGGCTCACGCCGAAGGCCGCGCTGGCGCCCAGCAGCAATGTCGCGCGCGGCGTCTCGCGGCGCGCCGCGAAGAGCGCCCCGCTCACGGAGCCGATCGCGAGCATCGAGCTCAGCAGCCCGAACGCGCCGGATCCGGCATGGAACGCGGTGATCGCCATGGTGGACACGAAGACCGGGAAGTTGATGCCGAACGTCATGATGAGGAAGAGCATCGCGAGGACGGTCACGAGCTCGGGGCGCCGGCTCACATAGCGGAAGCCCTCGAGGAGGCTGCCGGGCTTGCGCGCCGCGCGGTCCTTGCGATGGAGCTCGTCGACCCGCAGCAACGCGAGCGCCGCCACGACCGCGAGGAACGATGCGGCATTGATGAGGAAGACCCACCCGGTGCCGATGCTCGCGATGAGCAATCCCGCGATCGCGGGGCCGATCATTCGCGCCGCGTTGAATGACGTCGAGTTGAGGGCGACCGCATTCGAGAGCAGCGCATCGGAGACCAGCTCGGCGACGAAGGTCTGGCGCGCCGGCGCGTCGAACGCCGTCACGCACCCCAGCAACAATGCGAAGACGTACACGTGCCAGAGCTGCACCAGGCCCGTCACGGTGAGCAGGCCGAGGACCAGCGCGAGGACGCCCTGGGCGGCCTGGGTGAAAAGGAGCAGCTTGCGCCGGTCGAAATGATCGGCGGCGAAGCCGGTGAGCGGCAGCAGGACGAGTGACGGCCCGAACTGCAGCGCCATGACGATGCCGACGGCCGTCGCGTTGTGCGGTGTCAGCTCCGCGAGGACGATCCAGTCCTGCGCGGTGCGCTGCATCCACGTGCCGACGTTCGAGATGAACGCGCCGCCCGCCCACAGGCGGTAGTTGTGGCTGGCCAGCGAACGGAAGGTGGCGCTCAACGGCGGCGGGACGAGTTCATGCTCCTCTGATCATGCCATCGCGTAGCGTCGCGTATCGGCCTGTTACGCGCCGGTCCTCGTCACACCGGGTCGCGGCGCTTCCTGCGATCGCCTCGGCAGCTTCCAGCCGGGACGCACGAAGTGGCAGGTGTAGCCGTCGGGATAGCGCAGGAGGTAATCCTGGTGCTCCGGCTCGGCTTCCCAGAAGTCGCCGGCGGGCACGACCTCGGTCACGACCTTGCCGGGCCACAAGCCGGACGCGTCCACGTCGGCAATGGTGTCTTCGGCGACGCGCTTCTGTTCGTCGCTCGTGTAGAAGATGGCGGAGCGATAGCTCGATCCCATGTCGTTGCCCTGGCGATTGCGCGTGCTGGGGTCATGGACCTGGAAGAAGAACTCGAGCAGCTGGCGATAGCTCGTCTGCTCCGGGTCGAAGAGGATCTCGACCGCCTCGGCGTGTCCCGGGTGATTGCGGTACGTGGCGTTGCGGTTGCTGCCGCCGGTATAGCCGACCCGGCTCGACAGGACGCCGGGTTGCCTTCGAATCAGGTCCTGCACGCCCCAGAAGCAGCCTCCAGCCAGAATCGCGCGTTCTTCAGCCATGTCGGTCCTCCACCTGGTCGAGGTAATCGCCGTACCCCTCGGCCTCCATGTCGTCGCGATGGATGAATCGCAGCGACGCGGAGTTGATGCAGTAGCGCAGTCCGCCGCGGTCCTGCGGACCATCGGGGAAGACGTGGCCGAGATGACTGTCGCCATGTGCCGAGCGCACTTCCGTGCGCACCATGCCATGGGAAGCATCGCGCAGCTCGTTCACGTTCGCCTGCTCGATCGGCTTGGTGAAGCTGGGCCACCCGCAACCCGACTCGAACTTGTCCGACGAGGCGAAAAGCGGCTCACCCGATACGACATCCACGTAGATGCCGGGTTCGTGGTTGTACAGGTACTCACCGGTCCCGGGCGCCTCGGTGCCGCTTCGCTGGGTGACGCGGTACTGCTCGGGCGTGAGCTTCTCGAGCGCCGACGCATCCTTGCTGAATTTGCGCATTTATCGCCTCGCTGCACGCAGCCCGGCGCGCCCGGACCTCAGACGTCGAGGTTCGTCACGCCGAGCGCGTTCTTCTCGATGAACTGGCGGCGCGGCTCGACCTCGTCGCCCATGAGCGTCGAGAAGATCTCGCCGGCGCTGATCGCATCCTCGATCTGCACCTTGAGCAGGATGCGCTTCTGCGGGTCCATCGTCGTTTCCCAGAGCTGCTCCGGATTCATCTCGCCCAGTCCCTTGTAGCGCTGGATCGACATGCCGCCTTTCGCCTCGCCCAGGAGCCAGTCGAGCGCCTCCTTGAACGAGCGCACCGAGCGCACGGTCTCGCCACGCTTCACCTGCGCGTCGGCGCGCACCAGGCCGGAGAGCGTCTGCGCGGTCTTCACGATCTGCGCGTAGTCCGCACTTTCCACGAAGGCATGGTCGAGGATCGTCTCGACCTTGTTGCCGTGCACGATCTTCTCGAGCCGCACGCGCCATCCGTCGGACGTCGGGTCGCGCTCGATGTGTTCCTTCGGCGAATCGGGTGCCAGCGCGTCATGGATCGCGCGCGCCGCCGCCATCGCACCCTCCTTGTCGGCGAGCGAGATCCTGGGCATGCCGAGCATCGTACGCAGCACCGCCGCGTCCATCGCGATCGACAGGCGCTCGATCACGGCCTCGGTCGTCAGGTATTCGGAGGCGATCTTCTCGAGCGCTTCGCCCGACAGGGGAGCGGCGCCCTCGCCGGGAATGAGCTGTGCGCCGTGGAGCGCCTTGCGCAGCTGGTGATGACGCAGCTCGTGCTCGTCCTTGAGGTAGCGCTCCTCCTTGCCGCTCTTCACCTTGTAGAGCGGCGGCTGCGCCACGTAGATGTGCCCCTTCTCGAGCAGCAGCGGCATCTGCCGGTAGAAGAACGTGAGCAGCAGCGTGCGGATGTGCGCGCCGTCGACGTCCGCGTCCGTCATGATGATGATGCGGTGGTAGCGCAGCTTCTCGAGGTTGAACTCCTCGCCGATGCCGGCGCCGAGCGCGGTGATGAGCGTCGCCACTTCCTGCGACGTGATGATCTTGTCGATGCGCGCACGCTCGACGTTCAGGATCTTGCCCTTGAGCGGCAGGATCGCCTGGTTCTTGCGGTCGCGGCCCTGCTTGGCCGAGCCGCCGGCGGAGTCGCCCTCCACCAGGTAGAGCTCGCAGAGGGACGGATCGCGCTCCTGGCAGTCGGCGAGCTTGCCCGGGAGGCCAACGCCGTCGAAGATGCCCTTGCGCCGCGTGAGCTCGCGCGCCTTGCGCGCGGCTTCGCGAGCGCGCGCCGCCTCCACGATCTTGGTGCAGATCACCTTCGCATCGGCCGGCTTCTCGAGCAGGAACTCCGAGAGCTTCTGTCCCACGATCTCCGACACGATGGGCTGGACCTCCGAGGAGACCAGCTTGTCCTTGGTCTGCGACGAGAACTTGGGCTCCGGCACCTTCACCGACAGCACGCACGTGAGGCCTTCGCGCATGTCGTCGCCCGTGGTCTCGATCTTCGCCTTCTTGGCGATCTCGTTGCTCTCGATGTAGTTGTTGATCGTGCGCGTCATCGCGGTGCGCAGGCCGGTGAGGTGCGTACCGCCGTCGCGCTGCGGGATGTTGTTGGTGAAGCATTGAACCGACTCGCCGTACGAGTCGTTCCACTGCATCGCCACCTCGATGGTCATGCCTTCCTTCTCGCCCTTGGCGTAGAAGATGTTGTTGTGCAGGACGGTCTTCGAGCGGTTCATGTACTCGACGAAGCCCTTCACGCCACCCGCGTACGCGAAGTTCTCGCTCTTGCCCGTGCGCTGGTCGATGAGCTCGATCGCGCAGCCGTTGTTCAGGAACGAGAGCTCGCGCAGGCGCTTGGCCAGGATCTCGTAGTGGAACTCGATGTGGCCGAACGTCTCCTTCGCCGCGAGGAAATGCACCTCGGTGCCGCGCTTGTCGGTGTCGCCCACGACCTCGAGCGGCTTCACCGCCTCCCCGTGGCGGAACTCGATGAGGTGCGCCTTGCCGTCGCGCCAGATGCGCAGCTTGAGCCACTCCGAGAGCGCGTTCACGACGGAAACGCCCACGCCGTGCAGCCCGCCGGACACCTTGTACGAGTTCTGGTCGAACTTGCCGCCCGCATGCAGCTCGGTCATCACGATCTCGGCCGCCGAGCGCTTGAGGTCGTCGTCGTCCTTGATGTCCGTCGGGATGCCGCGGCCGTTGTCCACGACCGAGATCGAGTTGTCGGTGTGGATCACGACCTTGATGTCGTCGCAATGGCCCGCGAGCGCCTCGTCGATGGCGTTGTCGACCACCTCGAACACCATGTGGTGCAGGCCGGTGCCGTCGGACGTGTCGCCGATGTACATCCCGGGGCGCTTGCGCACCGCCTCGAGGCCCTTGAGGATCTTGATGCTGCTGGAGTCGTATTCGGCCGGCATGCGGCCTGGGGTACCGGTCACTTCGGGAAGCGTTGCCATTCAGTTCCTGTGGGGGGAGCGGCTAGATGCGCATCGGCATGACGACGTACTTGAAGTCGTCACGTCCGGGCATCTGCACCAGCGCGCTCGAGTTCGAGTCGCCCATGGCGAACGACACGGTGGGCGATTCGACGTGGTTCAGCACGTCGAGGAGGTACGAGATGTTGAATCCGATGTCCAGCGGATCGCCGTTGTACTCGAGGGCGAGGCCTTCCTCGGCTTCCTCCTGCTCGTTGTTCGTGCAGATGATCGAGAGCGCGTCCTTGGTGAAGACGAGGCGCACGCCGCGGATCTTCTCGTTGGAGAGGATCGCCGCGCGATTGAGCGACTGCGCGAGCAGCGTGCGGTCGAGCGAGACGCGGTTCTTGTGCGTGGTCGGGATGACCTTCTGGTAATCGGGGAACTTGCCCTCGACGATCTTCGAGACGATCTCGATGTCGCCGAAGGTGAAGCGCACCTGGTTCGCGCCGATGGCGAGCGCGACCGGCTCGTCGCCGTCGCCGAGCAGCTTGATCAGCTCGAGCACGGTCTTGCGCGGCAGGATCGCCTCGACGGAGCCGTGGTCGCCGCCGATCGACTGGCTCGCGAAGGAAAGGCGGTGGCCGTCGGTCGCGACGACGCGCAGCGTGTCTTTCTCCACCGAGAACAGCACGCCGTTCAGGTAATAGCGGATGTCCTGCACCGCCATCGCGAACTGCACGAGCCGCAGCGCGTCCTTGAGGGCCTTCTGCGGCAGGGTGAGCGTCTTCGAGGCATCGCGCGCCTCGACCATCTTGGGAAAGTCGGCCGCGGCGAGGGTCTGCAGGTTGAAGCGGCTCTTGCCCGCCCGCACGGTCATGCGGTTTTCCTTGGCCTCGAGGGCGACCTCCGCGTCCTCGGGCAGCGACCGCAGGATGTCGTAGAGCTTGCGCGCACCGACCGTGACCGAGCCCTCGGCGCGGGATTCGAGCGCGGCGCGCGACGTGATCTGCACCTCCAGGTCCGTCGCCAGGAACTCCACGTGGTCGCCGGCCGCGGTGATCAGCACGTTGGACAGGATCGGCAGCGTATGACGGCGCTCGACGATGCCGGTCACCTGCTGGAGCGGTCCGAGCAGCTTCTCGTTGGTCGTTTTGATTTTGAGCATGCGTCCTGGCTTTTAACAGTTGTCTTTAAAAGAAGATCGTTTACAGCTAATAGGAGACGCCCCGGAGCGGGAGAAAACCTGGAAACCCATTGCACTCAAGGGCTTGCCACCTGATTCAGGTGGGGACGGATACGCCGGAACCCAAGGCGAGCCTGTGGATAAAACGGCTCCCCCGCAAGGACGCGAAAAGGATGCACAGGTTCTCCCGGGTTTCACAGCCCTCATCCCAACAGGATCTGCTGGAGCTGCGCGTAGTCGCGCGCGAACTCCTGGTCGGTCTCGCGCAGCTCCTGCGTCTTGCGGCAGGCATGCAGCACGGTCGTATGGTCGCGGCCGCCGAAGGCCTCTCCGATTTCCGGGAGGCTCTGCTGCGTGAGCTCCTTGGCGAGCGCCATCGCGACCTGGCGCGGACGCGCCACGGAACGGAAGCGCTTCTTCGAATACATCTCGGAGACCTTGATCTTGAAGTAGTCGGCGACCGTCTTCTGGATGTTCTCGATCGAGACCTGGCGGTTGATGACGGCGAGCAGGTCCTTCAGCGCCTCGCGGGCGGTGGCCACGTTCACTTGCGTGTTGTTGAAGCGGCAATAGGCGAGCACGCGCTTCAATGCCCCTTCCAGCTCGCGCACGTTGGAACGGATGTGCTTGGCGATGAAGAAGGCCACGTTCTCGTCCACCCGCACCCCGTCGTTCTCCGCCTTCTTGAGCAGGATCGCCACGCGCATCTCGAGCTCGGGCGGCTCGACCGCGACGGTGAGGCCCCAGCCGAAGCGCGAGATGAGCCGCTCCTCGATGCCCGTCATTTCCTTCGGGAAGCAGTCGCTCGTGATGGCGACCTGCTTGTGCGCCTCGAAAAGCGCGTTGAACGTATAGAAGAACTCCTCCTGCGAGCGCGACTTGCCGACGAAGAACTGCACGTCGTCGATGAGGAAGAGGTCGAGGGAACGGTAGTAGCGCTTGAGCGAGTCGAAGCTCTTGTGCTGGTAGGCGCGCACCACGTCGGCCACGAACTGCTCCGCGTGGATGTAGCGCACCTTGGCCTTCGGGTTGCGCTTGAGCACCTCGATGCCGATCGCCTGGAGCAGGTGCGTCTTGCCGAGGCCGGTGCCGCCATAGATGAAGAGCGGGTTGTAGGCCGTGCCGGGGTTTTCCGCTACCTGGATCGCCGCGGCGCGGGCAATCTGGTTCGCCTTGCCGTTCACGAAGTTGGTGAACGTGAATCCCGGGTTCAGGCGGTGCTCCTCGCGCGGCGCCCGCTCGGGCGCGGTCGGGACGGCGAGTGCCTCCGGTATCACGATCTCCGGCTCGGAGCCGTTCACGCGATCCTCGAGGATCAGGTTCACCGTGAGGCGGCTCCCGGCCACGCGCTCGATGCGCGACTCGATGCGCGAGAGCAGGTTCGTGCGCACCCACCGCAGCACATGGTGGTTCGGCGCGACCAGGACGAGCTGATCCTCGTGCTGCTGGGCCCGGAGCGGGCGGATCCAGGTGTCGTACTGCTGGGCCGGCAGCTCCTTCTTGAGCTCAGCGGCGAGCGACGGCCAAAGCGAATCCATGCGAGAGAGAGACCGGGCGGAGGTCGGGAAGAGACGCGGGAGGGCGAGTTCAAATTTTACCGGGAAAGGGCCGTCTTATCCACAGCCCGCATCGGCTCCGCGCGACAGGAACCTCCACAGGGCTCGCGGAAATCCGCTATAATTTCAGGCTTTTCGCCGCGCGCATTCGAAGCGCTGTCCCAGAGGCCTACCCATGAAACGCACTTACCAGCCGTCGAACACCCACCGCAAGAAAACCCACGGCTTCCGCGTGCGCATGAAGACCGCGAGCGGGCGGGCGATCATCAATGCGCGGCGCGCCAAGGGCCGCAAGCGCGTCGCCGTCTGACGGGCGCATGCCGCGCGACGCCCGGAAGCACGGTCTTTCGCGGCGTCACCGGTTCGCGCAGCGCGGTTCCTACGGCACGGTGCTCAAGTCGGGGCACAAGCTACGCGGGCGCTTCGCCATGCTGCATGCCGGCCGCTCGCTGTCCGGACATTCGCGCCTCGGCATCGCGCTCACCCGCAAGATGATTCCCCGCGCCGTCGAGCGCAACCGGGTGCGAAGGCTTGTGCGCGAGGCCTTCCGCCGCCACATGGCGAAGCAGCTTCCCATGGATTGCGTCGTGACGCTTCGCCAGGCGGTCCCCGCGGCCGACCTTCCCCAGTTCCGCAGCGAGCTCGAGACGCTGCTCGACCAGCTCTGCCGGAAGGCGTGAGCATGGGGTCGCGCATGCTGGTCGCGTTCGTGCGCGGCTACCAATACCTGCTGAGCCCCTGGTGGGGGCGCCAGTGCCGATTCACCCCGACGTGCTCCCAGTACGCCATCGAGGCGCTCGAACGCCATGGTGCCGCGCGGGGAGCCTGGCTCGCGCTCAAGCGCGTGCTGCGCTGCCACCCCTGGGGGGGCGGCGGCTTCGATCCGGTTCCCTGAAAGTTTCGCCCATGATGGACACGCAGCGCCTCATCGCCCTCGTCATCTTCTCGGTCTCGGCCGTCCTCCTGTGGGACGCGTGGCAGAAGCACAACGCGCCGGTTCCCGTGCCGGGCGCGCAGGTCGTGCCCTCGTCGGTGCCCTCGGCTCCAGCCATTCCGAACGCCCCATCCGCAGCGTCCGCCAACACGGCCTCGACCGTTCCCGCGGAGGGCGCCAATGTCCCCGTCTCGAATGCCTCGGTGATGGGCACGACCGGTACGCCGGTGAGCGTCCGGACGGACCTCTTCGACATCGAGCTCAATACGATGGGCGGGGACATTCGCAAGCTCACCTTGCTCAAGGTCGGCTCGGCGACGGATCGCAACAAGGCGCTCACGCTGCTCTCGACCGATCCCCAGCATTTCTTCGTCACCCAGTCCGGGCTCCTGGGCGACTCGTTGCCCACGCACAAGACGATCTTCACGCCGGAGTCGACCGGTTATGTGATGCCGGCGAATGCGGATTCGCTCGTCGTGCGGCTCACCGCGCGGACGCCCGAGGGCGCCGAAGTCATCAAGCGCTACACGTTCCATCGCGGCAGCTACGAGATCGACGTGGGCTATGACGTGAAGAATGCGTCGGGGCAGGCCATTCCGGCGACCGCGTACTTCCAGTTCCTGCGCGACAGCAATCCGCCGAGCCAGGAGGCGGCCCAGACCAGCCACTTCGGCGGCGTGTCGACCTTCCTCGGCGCGGGCATCTATACCGAGGAGTCGAAGTACGTGAAGGTCGACTTCAAGGACATCGACAAGGACAAGCATCCGTATCCCGCCTCCACGAAGGACGGCTGGATCGCGCTGGTGCAGCATTACTTCGTATCGGCCTGGGCGCCGAAGCCGGGCGTCGAGCGCGACTTCTTCACGACCCACGTCGTAGGTGACCTCTACACCGCCGGCATCAAGGTGCCGATGGGCACCATCGCGCCCGGCGCGACGGCGTCGGTCACGGTGCCGCTCTACATCGGGCCGCAGCAGACCGATAAGCTGCGCGAGATCTCGCCCGGCCTCGACCTCGTCGTCGACTACGGCTGGCTCACCATCCTCGCCAAGCCGATCTTCTGGCTCCTCAAGTGGATCCACTCGGTGGTGCAGAACTGGGGATGGTCCATCATCATCCTCACGATCCTGATCAAGCTCGCGTTCTATCCGCTCAACGCGAAGGCGGGCCGCTCCATGGCGCAGATGAAGGTGCTGCAGCCGAAGATGGAGAAGCTGAAGCAGCTCTACGGCGAGGACCGGCAGAAGCTGAACCAGGCCATGATGGAGCTGTACCGCACGGAGAAGATCAATCCGCTCGGCGGATGCCTGCCGATCGTGGTGCAGATCCCGGTGTTCATCGCGCTCTACTGGGTGCTGCTGGGCTCCATCGAGCTGCGCCACGCGCCGTGGGTGGGCTGGATCCACGATCTCTCCGCGCCCGATCCGTTCTTCATCCTGCCGGTGATCTACGCGGTGTCGATGTTCGCGCAGACGCGCTTGAACCCGCAGCCCGCGGATCCCGTGCAGGCCAAGGTGATGCTCATCATGCCGATCATGTTCAGCATCTTCTTCCTCTTCTTCCCGGCGGGCCTGGTGCTGTACTGGGTGGTGCAGAACCTCCTGTCCATCGTGCAGCAGTGGCACATCAACCGCACCATCGCGGCGGAAGCGAAGGCCAAGGCGCGCCGCTAGGCGCGACCGAGACGATCGCCGCGCCCGCGACTCCGGCGGGCCGCGGCGGCATCGCCATCGTGAGGGTGTCGGGCGCGCGCGCGCGGGAGATCGCGCGCCAGGTGCTGGGCCGGCTTCCCGTTCCGCGCGAAGCGACGCTTTCCACGTTCCGCGACGCGGCCGGCGTGATGATCGATCGCGGTGTCGCGCTCTTCTTTCCCGCGCCGAATTCCTATACGGGCGAAGACGTCCTCGAGCTGCACGGCCATGGCGGTCCCGTGGTCGTGCACGAGCTGCTGCGGCGCTGCGTGGAGGCGGGCGCGCGGCTCGCGCGTCCGGGCGAATTCACCGAGCGGGCGTTCCTCAATGGCCGTCTCGACCTCGCCCAGGCGGAGAGCGTCGCCGACCTCATCGATGCGAGCACCGTGGAGGCGGCGCGCAGCGCCGCTCGCTCGCTCGAAGGAGAGTTTTCGCGGCGCGTGGTCTCGGTCGCGAACGGCCTGCTCGAGATCCGCATGCACGTCGAGGCGTGCATCGATTTCCCGGAGGAGGAGATCGATCCGGACGATACGAGCGCCATCGCGCGCAAGACTGGCGCGGTGATGCGCGAGCTCGATGCGCTCATCGCGGCCGCGGCCCAGGGCTCGGTGCTGCGCGAAGGCCTGACCGTGGTCCTCTTCGGCCGGCCCAACGTCGGCAAGTCGAGCCTGCTCAACCGGCTCGCCGGAGAAGAGCTGGCGATCGTGACGCCGATTCCCGGCACGACGCGGGACTACGTTCGCGCGACCATCGCGCTGCGCGGAGTGCCCATCCATGTCGTCGACACGGCGGGGATGCGCGAGGCGTCCGACGAGATCGAGCGCATCGGCGTGGAGCGATCGCGTGCCGTGCTCAAGAGTGCCGACGCCGCGCTGCTGGTGCAGGACGCGGCGCATCCGGATCACCCCGATGACGACCTGCTGGGCGAGTTGCGCGCGGGGATGCCGGTCCTGCGCGTGCTGAACAAGATCGACCTCGTGGGGGTTGCCGCCGGGCGCGATGCGGGAGTGCCCGAGGCGGTGCGTCTCTCGGCCCGGACCGGCGAGGGCGTGGGGGATCTGCGCGACTGGCTCCTGCAGGCCGCGGGATGGAGACCGCAAGGCGAAGGCGTCTTCATGGCACGGCGGCGCCACCTCCAGGCTTTGGAGGCGGGCCGGCTGCATCTGGCAGCGGCCACGGATCCGGGCGCCTCGCTCGAGGTCATGGCGGAGGAGCTGCGCCTGGCACATCGGGCGCTGGGCGCGATCACGGGTGAAGTGAGTGCTGACGATTTGCTGGGAGAGATCTTTTCCCGCTTCTGTATCGGCAAGTGAAATACGTTCCACGTGAAACGTTCGCTGCCGCGAGGTTCCACGTGGAACATTTAGGACGGCGTCCGGCGATCCGATAAAATGACGCTGCAGTCCCCATTCGCTCGATCCCCTTGCCCATGGACTTCCCGCGACATTTCGATGTGATCGTGGTCGGCGGCGGCCACGCCGGCACCGAAGCCGCCCTCGCGGCCGCCCGGTCGGGAAGCCGGACGCTGCTCCTGACCCATGCGATCGAGACGCTCGGACAGATGTCCTGCAATCCGTCCATCGGGGGCATCGGCAAGGGTCATCTCGTCCGGGAGGTCGACGCCTTGGGCGGCGCCATGGCGATCGCCACGGACGAGGCGGGCATCCAGTTCCGCACCCTGAACGCGAGCAAGGGCCCGGCCGTGCGGGCGACGCGCGCCCAGGCCGACCGCGTGCTCTACCGCGCTGCCATTCGCGCCCGCCTCGAGCGCCAGCCGAACCTGTGGCTTTTCCAGGCTGCGGTGGATGACCTGGTGGTCGAGGGCGATCGGGTCCGGGGCGCCGTCACGGCGTTCGGTGTCCGCTTCACCGCGGAGGCCGTCGTGCTCACGGCCGGCACCTTCCTCGGCGGGTTGGTGCACGTGGGGCTCGAGCGCCACCGCGCCGGCCGCGCCGGGGATCCCGCATCGCTTTCGCTCGCCGAGCGGCTGCGGGAGCTCAAGCTTCCGGTGGGCCGGCTGAAGACCGGGACGCCGCCACGCATCGACGGCCGCACCATCGATTTCTCGCGGCTCACGCAGCAGCCGGGCGATCGTCCCGAGCCGGTGTTCTCCTTCATCGGGAGCCGTTCCACCCACCCCCGGCAGGTGAGCTGCTGGATCACCCATACCAACGAGCGCACCCACGACATCATCCGCGGGGGGCTAGATCGGTCGCCGATGTTCACCGGGGTCATCGAGGGCGTGGGACCGCGCTATTGCCCCTCCATCGAGGACAAGATCCACCGCTTCGCCGGCAAGGCATCCCACCAGATCTTCCTCGAGCCCGAGAGCCTCACCACGGGCGAGTTCTACCCCAACGGCATCTCGACCAGCCTGCCTTTCGACGTCCAGCTCGAGCTGGTGCACTCGATCCCGGGTCTCGAGCACGCGCATATCGTGCGGCCGGGGTACGCGATCGAATACGACTATTTCGATCCCCGCGGGCTGCGGGCGACGCTGGAAACGAAGGCGATCGGAGGCCTTTTCTTCGCGGGCCAGATCAACGGGACGACGGGCTACGAGGAGGCTGCGGCGCAGGGCCTGCTCGCCGGCGTGAATGCGAGCCGCCACGCCCGCGGCGAGCCCGGGTGGTCGCCGGCCCGGGACGAGGCGTACCTGGGCGTGCTCGTGGACGACCTCGTGACGCGGGGGGTCTCCGAGCCCTACCGCATGTTCACGAGCCGCGCGGAGTACCGGCTGCAGCTGCGCGAGGACAACGCGGACCTGCGCCTGACCGCCAAGGGACGGGAGCTGGGCCTCGTGGATGATGCGCGCTGGAACCACTTCTGCCGCAAGCGCGAGGCGATCGAGCTGGAGACCGCCCGGTTGCGCCACGTCTGGGCACGGCCTCAGCAGATTCCTCCGGATATTCAGGTATCTACGTTCGGAAAAGTGCTCGAGCGTGAGTACTCGCTATACGACCTGCTGCGCCGTCCCGGCGTGCGCTATGGCCAGTTGGCGGCCGTCCTCGGCGCACCGGCCGTAACCGACGAGGTGGCCGAGCAGGTCGAGATCGAGGCCAAGTATGCCGGCTACATCGAGCGCCAGAAGGATGAGGTCGCGCGGCAGGCGGCCCAGGAAGGCACGCCCATCCCGGCGGACATGGATTACCTCGCCGTGCGCGGGCTCTCGCGTGAGGTGCAGCAGAAGCTCTCCCAACACCGGCCGGAGACGATCGGCCAGGCGTCACGCATCCAGGGCATGACGCCGGCGGCCATCGCCTTGCTGCTGGTGCATCTGAAAAGGCGTGCACTGGCGCGCACGCACGTCGAGGAGAAGCACGCATGACGCTGGAAAGCAGCATCGCCCAGGGCACCGCCACCATGGGGATCGAGGTTCCGCTCGAGGCACCGGCGCGCCTCGCGCGATATCTCGAGCTCATCGAGAAATGGAATCGCGTGCACAACCTCACGGCGGTGCGCGATACGGCGCAGATGGTCGTGCTGCACGTGCTCGACAGCCTCGCGCTCCTGCCGCATCTCGAGGGATGCTCGAGCATCCTCGATGTCGGCACGGGTCCGGGTCTTCCCGGCATCCCCGTCGCGATCGCGATGCCGCGGGCGCGCGTGACGCTCCTCGATTCGAGCCACAAGAAGTGCGCGTTCCTGGAACAGGCCCGCATCGAGCTCGGGCTCGACAATGTCGAGGTCGTCTGCGAGCGCATCGAGCAGTGGACGCCGGCGCGAGCCTTCGATGCCGTGGTCTCTCGCGCCTTCTCCGACCTCTCCGACTTCGTGCTGCAGGCGAAGCATGCGGTGGCTCCGGGCGGGCGCATGATCGCGATGAAGGGCGTCTACCCGTTCGACGAGATCGCGCGCGTACCGCCGACCCACAAGGTGGCGCAGGTCGTCGAGTTGCAGGTCGCGCAGCTGGAAGCGAAGCGGCACCTGGTTTTCGTGGAGGCGGCGTGACAGCTCGCGTGTTCGTGATCGCCAACCAGAAGGGCGGCGTCGGCAAGACCTCCATCGCGGTGAACCTCTGCGCGAGCCTCGCGCACTACGGCCGCCGCGCGCTGCTCGTGGACCTCGATCCCCAGGGCAATGCCACGACCGGCAGCGGCGTGGACAAGACCGCGTGCGAGAGCACGGTGTACGGCGTCCTCATCGGCGCGCACGGCCTGCGCGAGGCGCTGCAGCATTGCGAAGGCGGCTACGACATCGTGCCGTCGAACCGGGAGCTCGCGGGCGCCGAGGTGGAGCTGATCAACATGGAGCGCCGCGAGTATCGCCTGCGCGACGCGCTGGCACCGGAGCGGGAGTCGTACGATTTCGTGGTCATCGATTGCCCGCCGGCGCTCAACATGCTCACGGTGAACGGCTTCGCCGGAGCCGATGCCGTGATCATCCCCATGCAGTGCGAGTACTACGCGCTCGAGGGACTGTCGGATCTCGTGGGAACGCTGCGCAAGGTGAAGCAGAACCTCAACCCGCGCATCGAGATCGAGGCGCTCGTGCGCACGATGTACGACCCGCGCAGCACGCTCACCGTGCAGGTCTCGGACGAGCTCAAGAAGCACTACGGAGACAAGGTGTTCGATACGGTCATCCCGCGCAACATCCGCATCGCCGAGGCGCCGTCGTTCGGCAAGCCGGTGCTGCTGCACGATCCCGCTTCGAAGGGCGCGCAGGCGCATCTGCAATTCGCGCGCGAGCTGCTGTCGCGCAACGGTTTCGAAGTGGCGGAGGCGGCCTGATGGGCGCCAAGCACAAGGGCCTCGGTCGCGGGCTGGACGCACTCCTCGGCGGCAACAACAGGGCGCCCGAGGGTGCCGCGCAGGATGCGTTGACCCAGCTCGACGCGGGCGAGCTGCGGCCGGGCAAGTACCAGCCCCGCACGCGCATGGACGAGGCGTCCCTCGCCGAGCTCGCCGACTCGATCAAGTCGCGCGGCGTGATCCAGCCGATCATCGTGCGCGCCGTTGGGGACGGCAAGTACGAGATCCTCGCCGGTGAGCGCCGCTGGCGCGCGGCGCGCCTGGCGGGCCTCGACCGCGTGCCCGTCGTGGTGCGCGAGGTCACCGACGAGGCCGCGCTCGGCATCGGTCTCATCGAGAACATCCAGCGCGAGGACCTGAACCCGATCGAGGAAGCCAACGGCCTCGCGCGCCTCATCCGCGAATTCCAGCTCACGCATGACGAGGTCGCGCGCGCGATCGGCCGGTCCCGCGCCGCCGTGACCAATCTGCTGCGCCTGCTCGAGCTGGCACCGGCGGTGCAGGAGATGGTGCAGGACGGCCGCATCGACATGGGCCACGCACGCGCGCTGCTCTCGCTGTCGCGCCAGCGCCAGGTGGAGCTCGCGCACCAGGTCGCCGAGCGCCAGCTCTCGGTGCGCGAGACCGAGCGCCTCGTGCACGAGGCGACCGTCGCGCCGCGCCCGGAGCGCACCGCCCCGGCGCTCGACGCGGATACGCGCCGCTTGCAGGAACAGCTTTGCGAGACGCTCGGCACGACCGTGTCGCTCAAGCCGCGCGCGGGCGGGAAGGGCAGCGTCGTGATCGATTATTCGAGCCTCGACGAGCTGCAGGGACTCATCGAGCGCTTCAATACCGCGCGCTGAACGCGCCTCGCTGCCGAGCGGCGCAAACGCGCGCAACTCGTGCGCACATGAGCCGATGCGGCCGGCCGAGCTTTGACGCTGCATTGCGTAAAACGCTATAATCGACTGGTTTCACCTCGCGGGCCCGGTCGTGTTCAGGATTCAGCTCAGGGCCATCCGCATCGTGCTTCGGTGGCAGCTCATCGCGACCGCGGCGCTCACGCTGGCTTCGGCAATTCCCTGGGGAATGGGTGGCGCGCTTTCGGCCGCACTCGGGGGGTTGACGAATGTCACGGCCGGATGGGTCTACGGATGGATCATCACGGTGAGCCGCAAGTCGGATGCGGGGGAGACGCTGCGCACGATGTTTCGCGCGGAGGCGGCGAAGGTGCTGGTCATCCTCGGCGCGATCTGGGCGGTATTCACGCGTTACCCCGCGGTGGTCCACGTGGCGTTCCTCGGGACGTTCGTGGTGACGGTGGCGATGTTCGCGGCGGCGATCGCCGTGCGTGCAGACGATAAAGAGACACCCCGGCAAGCCGGGAACGGGTAAAACGGATCAGACATATGGCAACGGAAAACGCACCCGAGCAGGCAGGCGGCGCCGCCGAATACATCGGCCATCACCTCACCTTCGCGACCCATCAGTTCGGCTCGTTCACCGTCAACATCGACAGCGTCATCGTGTCGGTCCTCCTGGGCTTCGTCGGCCTGGGATTTCTCTGGTGGGTCGCGCGCGGCGCCACGGCCGGCGTTCCCGGCAAGCGCCAGGCGTTCATCGAGATCACGTTCAACTTCATCGACAAGCAGGTGCAGGACATCTTCCACGGCGACCGCCATCGCTTCGTGGCACCGCTGGCGCTCACCGTGTTCGTCTGGGTGATCCTGATGAACGCGATGGATTTCCTGCCCGTCGACATCGTCGGCAAGATCCCCGAGGCCGCCGGCGCGCATCACGGCTTCCGCATCGTGCCGACCGCGGACACCAATACGACATTCGCCCTTGCGCTCACCGTGTGGGCGCTCATGATCGGCTTCGCCATCAAGGAGAAGGGGCTTGGCGGATTCATCCACGAGCTCTTCACCGCGCCGTTCGGCTCCAACCCGATCCTGTGGCCGATCAACTTCCTCTTCAATCTCGTCGAGTACGTCTCGAAGCCGCTGTCGCACTCCCTGCGACTCTTCGGAAACATGTACGCGGGCGAGATCATCTTCCTGCTGCTGTGGCTGCTGGCCGGCGCCGGCGTGGTCTTCGGCGTCTTCGCCATTCTCCTCGGACTCGGCTGGGCGATCTTCCACATCCTGATCGTCGTGCTGCAGGCCTACATCTTCATGATGCTCACGGTCGTGTACGTGCAGATGGCGCACGAAGGCCACTGACGCGCCGCCAGTTCCCGTCTCCTTAACACCCCAAGTCATCCCGAAAGGAAAATCAAAATGGACCCGAAAATCCAACTGATCGCCATGATCCAGGCCTACACCGGCGTGGGCATCGGCCTCATGATCGGCCTCGGCGCGCTCGGCGCATGCGTGGGCATCGGCATCATGTGCGCGCGCTTCCTCGAGGGTGCCGCACGCCAGCCGGAGCTCATGCCGCAGCTCCAGGCGAAGGTCTTCCTGCTGCTCGGCCTGATCGACGCGTCGTTCATCATCGGCGTGGGTCTCGCGATGTTTTTCGCCTTCGCCAACCCGCTGCTGAACAGGCTCGGCTAGCCCGGCAATCCCTGACGAGGGACGATCCATGATTCCGAATTTCACGCTGGTCGTCGAGGCCGCGGTCTTCCTGCTCTTCATCGGCTTCTCGGTCCGGTTCATCTGGCCGCCGCTGGTGCGCGCGATGGAGACCCGCCAGAAGCAGGTCGCCGAGGGACTGGCCGAAGCCGAGCGCGGCCGCTCGTCGCTCGCCGATGCGCAGAAGCAGACCGACGCGATCCTGCGCGAGGCGCGCAGCCGTGCGCAGGAGCTCGTGTCCGCCGCCGAGAAGATAGCCCACGAGCGGGTGGAGGAGTCGAAGTCCGCGGCCAAGGCCGAGAGCGAGCGCATCCTCGCCGCGGCCCGTGCCCAGATCGACCAGGAGGTGCAGTCGGCCAAGCAGCAATTGCGCGAGCAGGTCGCCGCCCTCGCCGTGACCGGTGCCGAGAAGATCCTGCAGCGCGAGGTCGACGCCCGGGCCCACGCGCAGATGCTCGACCAGCTCAAGGCGCAGATCTGAGCCATGGCCGAGATCGCAACCGTCGCACGCCCATATGCCGAGGCGGCCTTCGAGGCGGCGCTCGACAAGCGCAGCCTCGAATCGACGGCGGACAGCCTGCAACTGCTCGCCGCCATCGCGCGCAACGAACAGATGCGCTCCGTGCTGTCCGACCCGCGCGTGAGCGCCGCGCAGAAAAAGGAGCTTTTCGCCGATGTGAGCGGCGGCAAGCTGGATGAGGTCACGCGCAACCTGCTCGCCGTGCTCGTGGACAACCATCGCGAGATCCTCATCGCCGAGATCGAGGAGCAATTCGAGCAGTTGAAGCGCGAGCACGACCGCGTCGTGAAGGCGCGGATCACGAGCGCCCAGCCGTTGAGCGACCAGCAGCGCGGCGAGATCGTCTCGGCGCTCGAGCGCCGCTACGGCAAGAAGGTCGAAGCCGAGGTCGACGTGGACCCGCAACTGCTCGGCGGCGCCCGCGTCCAGGTCGGCGACCAAGTCATTCACGCCTCCGTGCGCGACGCCCTCGGCCAGATGGCCGCGGCGCTCGCACGGTAAATCGAGAGGCACCCAGGAGCCCTACATGCAGATCAACCCCTCCGAAATCAGCGAACTGATCAAGACGAAGATCGAGAACCTCCACGTCGCCGCCGAGAAGCGCACGGAGGGCACCGTGATCTCCGTCACCGACGGCATCTGCCGCATCCACGGGCTCACGGACGTGATGCAGGGCGAGATGCTCGAATTCCCGGGCGGCGTGTTCGGCCTGGCGCTGAACCTCGAGCGCGACTCGGTCGGCTCCGTGGTGCTCGGCCCCTATGAGCAGATCTCCGAAGGCGACACCGTCAAGACGACCGGCCGCATTCTCGAGGTCCCCGTCGGTCCCGAGCTCATCGGGCGCGTCGTGAACTCGCTCGGCCAGCCGATCGACGGCAAGGGCCCGATCAATGCGAAGCTCACCGACCCGATCGAGAAAGTCGCCCCCGGCGTGATCGCGCGCAAGTCCGTGTCGCAGCCCGTGCAGACGGGCTTGAAGTCGATCGACTCGATGGTGCCGGTCGGGCGCGGCCAGCGCGAGCTCATCATCGGCGACCGCCAGACGGGCAAGACGGCCGTGGCGATCGACACGATCATCAACCAGAAGGGCAAGGATCTCATCTGCATCTACGTCGCGATCGGCCAGAAGGCCTCGACCATCGCCAACGTGGTGCGCAAGCTCGAGGAATATGGCGCGATGGCCTACACCATCGTCGTCGCCGCCTCGGCGTCCGACCCCGCCGCCACGCAATACATCGCGCCGTACGCGGGCTGCAGCATGGGCGAATATTTCCGCGACCGCGGCCAGGACGCGCTCATCGTCTATGACGACTTGACCAAGCAGGCGTGGGCGTATCGCCAGATCTCGCTCTTGCTGCGCCGTCCGCCGGGCCGCGAGGCGTATCCCGGCGACGTGTTCTATCTCCATAGCCGCCTGCTCGAGCGCGCCGCGCGCGTGAACGAGGAGTACGTCGAGAAGTTCACGAAGGGCGGGGTCAAGGGCAAGACCGGCTCGCTCACCGCGCTGCCGGTCATCGAGACGCAGGCGGGAGACGTGTCCGCCTTCGTGCCGACCAACGTGATCTCGATCACCGACGGCCAGATCTTCCTCGAGACCGACCTCTTCAACGCCGGCATCCGTCCCGCCATCAACGCGGGCATCTCGGTGTCTCGCGTGGGCGGTGCCGCGCAGACCAAGGTCATCAAGAAGCTGGGCGGCGGCGTGCGTCTCGCGCTCGCGCAGTACCGCGAGCTCGCGGCGTTCGCCCAGTTCGCCTCCGACCTCGACGAGGCGACCCGCAAGCAGCTCGAGCGCGGCCGCATGGTGACCGAGCTCATGAAACAGCCGCAGTACCGCCCGCTGCAGGTGTGGGAGATGGCGCTCACCCTCTTCGCGGTCAACAACGGCTACTTCGACGACGTGCCGGTGCCGAAGGCCCTCGCGGCCGAGGCGGCGATGCGCGCCTTCGTGAAGGGCAAGTACGGCGAGCTCGCGGACCGCATCGAGCAGACGAAGGACCTCTCGAAGGACGACGAGGCGAAGCTGCACGAAGCTTTGAAAGACTTCAAGAAGAACGCGACGTACTAAGGAAGCAACATGGCTGGTTCCAAAGAAATCCGCACCAAGATCAAGAGCGTGCAGAACACGCGCAAGATCACGAAGGCGATGGAGATGGTCGCGGCGTCCAAGATGCGCAAGGCGCAGGAGCGCATGCGCCATGCGCGCCCGTACGGCGAGAAGATTCGCAACATCGCCTCGCACCTGGCGCACGCGAACACGGAGTACCGCCATCCGTTCCTGGTGCGGCGCGCGGACGTGAAGGACGTGGGCCTGATCGTCGTCACGTCCGACAAGGGCCTGTGCGGCGGCCTCAACACCAATGCGCTGCGCCTTGCGCTCAACAAGATCCGCGAGCTGCAGGGCGAGGGCCGCAAGGTGCGCATCACCGCCATCGGCAACAAGGGCTTCGGCTTCCTGCAGCGCTTCGGCGGCGAGATCGCCTCGCACTTGACCGGCCTCGGCGATACGCCGCACATGGAGCGGCTCATCGGGCCGGTCAAGGTGCAGATCGACGCGTACACCGAGGGCCGCATCGGCGCTCTCTACATCGTCTACACGCGCTTCATCAACACGATGAAGCAGGAGCCGGTGGTCGAGCAGCTGCTGCCGCTGCCGGCGGACCGGCTGGGCGGCGACGCGCGCGCGGCGACGCGCAAGAACTGGGATTACGTGTACGAGCCGGAGGCGCGCGCGGTGCTGGAGCAGCTCCTCACGCGCTACGTCGAGCAGATCATCTACCAGGCGGTCGCCGAGAACATGGCGAGCGAGCAGTCCGCGCGCATGGTGGCGATGAAGGCGGCGAGCGACAACGCGTCCAACGTGATCGGCGAGCTGACCCTCGTCTACAACAAGACGCGCCAGGCCGCGATCACGAAGGAACTATCGGAAATCGTCGCGGGCGCCGCGGCGGTCTGAAGCATTCATACGGGACCAAGACATGAGCACAGTTCAAGCAACGACCGAAGGCAAGATCGTCCAGTGCATCGGCGCGGTGATCGACATCCAGTTCCCGCGCGAGCACATGCCGAAGGTTTACGACGCGCTCCAGCTGGTGGAGGAGGGCAAGTCGTTCGCCGAGAAGGGCCTCACTTTCGAGGTGGAGCAGTTGCTGGGTGACGGCGTCGTCCGCACCATCGCC
Source organism: Usitatibacter sp. (assembly GCA_035656735.1). Lineage (GTDB taxonomy): Bacteria > Pseudomonadota > Gammaproteobacteria > Burkholderiales > Usitatibacteraceae > Usitatibacter. Next base: position 98,014 of record DASRRY010000026.1, read on the forward strand.
ATGGGCTCCGCCGACGGCTTGCGCCGCGGCATGCGCGTGGTGAACACCGGCGCCCCCATCTCCGTGCCGGTGGGCCCCGGGACGCTCGGCCGCGTGATGGACGTGCTCGGCCGCCCGATCGACGAGCGCGGACCGATCACGACGGACGAGAAGCGCTCGATCCACGCGGCGGCGCCCAGGTTCGACGAGCTCTCGCCTTCGGTGGAGCTGCTCGAGACCGGCGTCAAGGTCGTGGACCTCATCTGCCCGTTCGCCAAGGGCGGCAAGATCGGCCTCTTCGGCGGCGCCGGCGTGGGCAAGACGGTCACGATGCTCGAGCTCATCAACAACATCGCGACCCAGCACTCGGGCCTGTCGGTGTTCGCCGGGGTCGGCGAGCGCACCCGCGAGGGTAACGACTTCTACCATGAGATGTCGGACGCGAACGTCATCGTCCAGGACGACCTGTCCAAGTCCAAGGTCGCGATGGTATTCGGCCAGATGAACGAGCCGCCGGGCAACCGCCTGCGCGTGGCGCTCACCGGCCTCACGATGGCCGAGCGCTTCCGCGACGAGGGCCGCGACATCCTGCTCTTCATCGACAACATCTACCGCTTCACGCTGGCCGGCACCGAGGTGTCCGCGCTGCTGGGCCGCATGCCGTCGGCGGTGGGCTACCAGCCGACCCTCGCCGAGGAGATGGGCAAGCTGCAGGAGCGCATCACGTCGACCAAGAAGGGCTCGATCACTTCGATCCAGGCGGTGTACGTGCCCGCGGACGACCTGACGGACCCGAGCCCGGCCACGACCTTCGGCCACCTCGACGCCACGGTCGTGCTGTCGCGCGACATCGCCGCGCTCGGCATCTACCCGTCGGTCGACCCGCTCGATTCCACGTCGCGCCAGGTCGACCCGAACGTCGTCGGCGAGGAGCACTACGAAACCACGCGCGCGGTGCAGGCGGTTCTCCAGCGCTACAAGGAGTTGCGCGACATCATCGCGATCCTCGGCATGGACGAGCTCTCGCCGGAGGACAAGCTGGCGGTCGGCCGCGCACGCAAGATCCAGCGCTTCCTCTCGCAGCCGTTCCACGTGGCCGAGGTCTTCACCGGCACGCCGGGCAAGTACGTGTCGCTCAAGGACACCATCAAGGGCTTCAAGATGATCGTGAACGGCGAGTGCGACCAGCTTCCCGAGCAGGCCTTCTACATGGTCGGCACCATCGAGGAAGCCTTCGAGAAGGCTAAGACGCTGCAGTAAGGCGACATGACCATGGCCAAGACCTTTCACGTCGATATCGTGAGCGCCGAAGCCTCCATCTACTCGGGCGAAGCCGAGCGGGTGGTGGCCCCGGGCGAGGCGGGCGAGCTGGGCATCCTGCCCGAGCACGTGCCGCTCCTCACGCGCATCAAGCCGGGGACCCTGCGCATCGTCAAAGGCGCGGAGGAGGAGGTGATCTACGTGTCGGGCGGCATGATGGAAGTGCAGCCGGACCGCGTCACCGTGCTGGCCGATACGTCGGTCCGCGCCCACGACCTCGACGAGGCCAAGGCGATGGAGGCCGAACGCCTCGCGAAGGAGGCGCTTACTAACCAGACCGGCCGCCTCGAGATCGCCAAAGCGCAGGCCGAGCTCGCCCAGGCGGCCGCGCAGCTGGCGGCCATTCGCAAGCTGCGCCAGCGCCGCTGACGTGGTACCATGCGCCCGTAGTCAAGGGGATCACGAAACTCCTTTCATAGAGGCGCAACACATCCGGGCAGGGGGGTAACTCCCTGCCCTTTTTGTTGTCCATCCGGCGCACGATGAGCTCGTCCCGCCCCGAACTTCAGGTCGTGATCCTAGCTGCCGGCCAAGGCAAGCGCATGCGATCCGACCTCCCCAAGGTCCTGCATCCGCTGGCCGGCAAGCCGCTGCTGGCCCACGTCCTCGATACCGCCTCGACGCTCGCGCCGTCACGCACCTGTATCGTCATCGGCCATGGCGCCGAGCGCGTGAAGGAAGCGTTCGCCGCGCGCCCGATCGCCTGGGCGGTCCAGCAACAGCAGCTCGGGACGGGCCATGCCGTGATGCAGGCGCTGCCGCACACGCCCGGAGCCGGCGTGATGCTGGTGCTTTATGGCGACGTTCCGCTGATCTCCGCGCAGACGCTGGCCGAGCTGGTCGCCGCCGCGCAGGGTGGGGCGCTGGCGCTTCTCACGCAGAACCTGGACGAGCCGCGGGGCTACGGCCGCATCGTGCGGGACGCCGCGGGCCGGGTGGCACGCATCGTGGAGGAAAAGGACGCCTCCGAAGAGGAGCGCCGCATCCGCGAGGTCAACACCGGCATCCTCGCGGCGCCCCGTGCTCGACTGGAGGGCTGGCTCGCGGGGTTGCGCAACGACAATGCCCAGGGCGAGTACTACCTCACCGACGTGGTGGCCGCGGCCGTCGCCGATGGGACCGCGATCGAGGTGCGCCACCCGGGCGCTGCCCACGAGTGTCTCGGCGTGAACAGCAAGGGCGAGCTCGCGTCGCTCGAACGGAGGATCCAGATGAACCAGGCGAACAATCTGCTCGAGCGCGGCGTGACGCTCGCCGATCCGGCGCGCATCGACGTGCGGGGCGAGCTCGCATGCGGACGCGACGTGGCCATTGACGTCAATTGCATTTTCGAGGGGCGCGTGGAGCTGGGCGACGGCGTGCGCGTGGGCGCCGGATGCATCCTGCGCGACGTGGTCGTCGGCGCCGGCACCGAGATCAAGCCGTACTCGATCCTCGAGGAAACGACCGTCGGATCCGACGCCCGCATCGGGCCCTACGCCCGCACGCGACCCGGCACCCGGCTCTCCGACGCCGTGCACATCGGCAACTTCGTCGAGGTGAAGGCGAGCGCGTTCGGGGCGCGGAGCAAGGCCAATCACCTCGCGTACATCGGCGATTCATCCGTCGGCACCGACGTGAACATCGGCGCCGGCACCATCACCTGCAACTACGACGGCGCGGCCAAGCACCGCACGGTGATCGAGGACGACGTGCACATCGGCTCGGACGTCCAGCTCATCGCGCCGGTGACCGTGGGCCGTGGCGCCACGATCGGCGCGGGCGCCACCATCACCGACGACGTGCCGCCCGGGGGGCTCACGCTCACCCAGAAGAAGCAGGTGTCGAAGCCCGACTGGAAGCGCCCGCGTAAGAAATAGGCTTCAGCCCTGGGGTGCGAGCGCGACGTCCGTAGTCCGGACCTGCATCGTGACGAGCTCACTCACCGATGCGCCGACGAGGATCGCGAAGATGGCGAGCACGAGCGCCTTCGCCACCAACTGAATCGGGTCGGTCCGGGACCACTCCTGTTCCTCGGTGGTCGGCGACGGGTCGTGGTTGCGGATGTCGTCCAGCATGGTGATCTCCTCGCGATAGGCGAGGCTCCACACTAGGCGATCACTCCCGGGAGGCTCGACGGCATATTCGCCGCGCCGGCGCCGAATATTCCGCAGTCCGCTACCAGCGTGCCGGAGGCTTCTTGTTGATGGTGATGATCCGGTTCTCGACGCTGATGTAGCCGCCCTGCGTGAGGTCGCGGAAGATGCGGCTCACCATGTCGCGGGAGGCGCCGACGCGTTCGGCGATCTCCTGCTGCGTGATCTTGTCCGGGATCTGCAGCTTGCCGTTCGCCTCGACGGACATGTTGAGCAGCAGCCGCGCCACGCGGCCGTAGACGTCCAGCAGCGCCAGGTCCTTCACGCTGCTCGTGGCGATGCGCGCGCGGTCGATGATCTTGCCGATCATGTCGAGCGCGAAGTCGGGGTTCTGCCGGATCGCCTCGCGCACGGGCTCGCGCCCGACCACGGCGAAGGAGCTCGGCTCGAGCGTCATCACGGATGCGGAGCGCGGCTTGCCGTCGAGCGCCATCTCGCCCACGTATTCGCCGGGGCCCTGGGTGTCGAGGATCATCTCGTGGCCTTCGGTATCCGAGATGAAGACCTTCACGCGCCCCGAGAGGATCACGAAGACCGAGTCGCTCGAGTCGCCCTCGGTGATGAACACGGTGTTCTTCGGATACGTGCGCACGCGTCCCAGGGCCGCGAGTTGCCTCACGAACCCGTCGGAAATGCCGTTGAGCTGCGCCGCGCTCGGCGATTCGGCGGACATGTTTTTCTTGTGCGAAAGGAGGCGGCAAGTCTAGCACCGGCCCGGCGGGGCCGCCCATTCGTTTCAGATGTTGAACCGCGATTCGGCCCTGTCCGATATTCCGCACCGCGCCTGCGCCTTATTTCGCTGCTTCGCGGCGCGGCGCGGAGCAGCATGAAGTCAGGTGTTACGGGCTCCCTCCTCTCCCGTCACCTGCAGCGCGACGTGAGGCCAAGAGCATGTCGCCTTGCTTCACTCTCCCCGGTCCCCAGGCCGGGGAGAGACCTTGTTCCTCTCGCGCCATGCCGGAATGCCCGTGAGAGAATGTCGCTCCTTCCCTTAAGTTTCGGGCCATGTGCGGAATCGTCGGAGCGATCGCCAGCCGTAATGTCGTGCCCATCCTGACGGAAGGGCTCAAGCGCCTCGAGTACCGGGGCTACGACTCCGCGGGCATCGCGGTGCTCAACGGCGGCATCCGGCGCGTGCGCCGCGTCGGGCGCGTGGCCGAGATGGAAAATGCGGCGCGCTCCGAGGACCTCAAGGGCATCATCGGCATCGCGCATACGCGCTGGGCGACCCATGGCGGCGTCACCGAGCCGAATGCCCATCCCCACGTGTCGATGGACGAGATCGCCGTGGTCCATAACGGCATCATCGAGAACCACGAGGAGCAGCGTGCGCGCCTGCGCGCCCTGGGGTACCCGTTCGAGTCGCAAACCGACACCGAGGTGATCGCGCACCTGATCCACCATTATTTTCACGAAAGCCGCGACCTCTTCCTCGCGACCCGCAGGGCCGCCGCCGACCTGCGCGGCGCGTATGCCATCGGCGTGGTCGCGCTCTCGAATCCGGACTCGATGACGGCGGCGCGCATGGGCTGCCCGCTCGTGCTGGGCCTGGGCGAGGGCGAGAACTTCCTCGCCTCGGACGTCTCGGCGCTCATCTCGGAGACGCGCCGGGTGGTCTATCTCGAGGACGGCGACGTGGTGGCGCTGCGCCGCGACGGCGTGGAGGTGGTCGACGCGGCGGGGCGGCCCGCGCCGCGGCCGGTGCACGTCTCGGAGCTGCGCGCGGACGACGTAGACCTCGGGCCTTACACGCACTACATGCAGAAGGAAATCCACGAGCAGCCGCGCGCCGTTTCCGACACGCTCGAGGCGGTGATGGACGGCGGCGTCGACGTCGAGGGCCTCTTCGGCGCCGGCTCGCTCGACACCTTCCGCGAGATCGACCACGTCCTGGTGCTCGCATCGGGCACCAGCTATTACGCGGGCATGGTGGGGCGGCAGTGGATCGAGACGCGGGCCGGCGTGCCCTGCACCGTCGAGCTGGGCCACGAGTACCGCTATCGCGATTCCATTCCCAACGCGCGCCAGCTCGTGGTGACGATCTCGCAATCCGGCGAGACGCTCGACACGCTCGAGGCCCTGAAGAAGGCGCGGGAGCTGGGCCACGGGGCGACGCTCTCGATCTGCAACGTGCGCGAGAGCGCGATCCCGCGCGGATCCCGCTTCGTGTTCTATACCCGGGCCGGCGCCGAGATCGGCGTCGCATCCACGAAGGCGTTCACCACGCAGCTCGTGGCACTTCATACCCTTGCCCTGGCGCTCGCCAAGGCGCGCGGCCGCCTCGACGCGGCGTCCGAGACGGCCGCGGTCGAGCAGCTGCGCTTCCTGCCGGGCAGCATCCAGCACGCGTTGAACCTCGAGCCCCAGGTGCAGGCGTGGGCGGAGCGCTTCGCGGCGCGCGACCATGCGCTCTTCCTGGGCCGCGGCATCCACTATCCGATCGCCCTGGAGGGCGCGCTCAAGCTGAAGGAGATCTCCTACATCCATGCCGAGGCGTATCCCGCCGGCGAGCTCAAGCACGGGCCGCTCGCCCTCGTGGATTCGTCCATGCCGGTCGTCGTGATCGCGCCCAACGACGCGCTGCTGGAAAAGGTGAAGTCGAACATGCAGGAAGTGCGCGCGCGGGGCGGCGAGCTCTACGTGTTCACGGACCTCGACAGCCGCTTCACCGAGAGCGAGGGCGTGCACGTGATCCGCACGCCGCGCCACGCCGGCGCGCTCTCACCGGTGGTCCATGCGATCCCGGTGCAATTGCTCGCCTATCACACCGCGCTCAAGCGCGGCACCGACGTGGACAAGCCGCGCAACCTCGCCAAGTCCGTCACCGTCGAATAGCCCCCGCAACACCGAAGGAGCCCCCGTGCTGGTGTTGAGCAACGAGGACGTCGAGCGGCTGATCGGCATGGAGGACTGCATGGCGGTCCTCGAGACGATGTACCGCGATTTCGCGAGCGACCGCGCGCTGCTCTCCCCCCGCGTCGACAACATGGCGCCCACCCGGATGGAAGGCGCCTATTACGCCTTCAAGCACATGGGCGGGACGTGGCCGGCGCGCGGCATCCAGGCCCTGCGCATCAACTCGGATGTCATCCAGCATCCCGTGGTCGCCGGCAAGGTGCGGCGCGTGAAGCAGCCGCTCGCGAACGGCCGCTGGGTGGGCCTGGTGCTGCTCTTTTCCACGCAGACGGGCGAGCTGCTCGCGATGTTCCCGGACGGCGTCATGCAGCGCCTTCGCGTGGGAGCCGCCAACGGCATCGGCATGCGCCATCTCGCACGCGAGGACGTGAAGACGCTCGCCCTCATCGGAACCGGCTGGCAGGCAGGCGCGCAGCTCATGGCGGCGCTCGCCGTGCGGGCCTTCCGCGAGGTGCGCGTGTACAGCCCGCGCGCGGCGAGTCGTGCCACCTTCATCCAGGACGCCCGCGCACGACACGGCGATCGCGTGTCGATCGAGCCCTTCGATTCGGCCGATGCGTGCGTCGAGGGCGCCGACGTCGTCATGGCCGCCACTTCATCGCTCGTGCGCGTGATCGAGCCGCGCTGGCTCGCGCCCGGCATGCATGCGAGCTGCATCAAGTCGCAGGAGGTCGACGGCAGCGTCCTCGATCGTTGCGATCGCGTGGTCGTCCACTCGTCCGCCCAGGCCAAGCAGATGAACAACGTCTTGCCCGGGACCCCCCATGTGGCGGCGGAGCATGAGCGCGGGTGGTGGCAGGATCCGCAGCATGCCGTGAGCCGCTATGACGACCTGGCCGCGCTCCTTGCCGGAGCCCCGGGCAGGCAGCGCGCCGACGAGATCACGTGCTTCGTGAACAACGTGGGTCTCGGCCTGCAGTTCGCGGCGGTCGGCGCGCTCCTGCTCGAGCGCGCCCGCGATGCGGGTGCGGGCCACGAATTGCCCGCGGACTGGTTCTCCGAGGACGTGCACCCCTGAGGGGCTCGACGCGCGCGCGGGTCACGAGCCCGCGGGCGCCGGCGTGCCCGCGACGTTCATGACGAGCGAGATCGCCAGGAAGTACCCCACGGTGCCCACGAGGTCCACGATGCCGCGCTCGCCGAAGCGCTCGCGCGCCACCGCATAGAGCGCATCGGACACGAAGTGCGTGCGCAGCAGCTCGGCCACGAAGTCGTGGACCAGCGCGTCATCCTCGGGCATGCCGGCGGGGCGCTCCCCCGCCGCGATCGCATCGAGCGCCTGCTCGCTCACGCCGGCGCGCGCGGCCAGCGGCCGATGCACGGCCCACTCGAACGCGTTGCCCGCATGCCGCGCCGTGATGGCGATCGCGAGCTCGTTCAGCCGCGCCGGGATCGCGTTGTCGAAGCGCAGGTACTCGCCGACGCGCTGGAGGCGATCCATGAGCTCGGGGCTGCGAAGCAGGGGAACGAACGGGCCGAACACGCCCTTGCGCGGCCCGTCGATCAACGCCTGCGCGGCGCGGCGCTGGGCGTCATCCAGGCGGGAAGGGTCGAGCGGCGGCATGCGATCGATCACGATGAGGCTCTCCGGGGCAGGTAATGAAGGACGGCGGCGCTCGCGATGAGCAGCGCCGCGGCGCAGCCCAGCGCGACCCGGTAGGCGGATCCCGTCGCCGCGAGCGCGCTCACGAGCAGCGGCCCGGCGATCTGTCCGAGCGCGAAGGATGAGGTCATCACCGCGAGCATGCGCGATGCGTCCGCGCCGGCCTCGCGACGCGCCTCCTGCATGCCCGCCATGGTGACGACCATGAAAGTGCCGCCCACGAGCAGCCCGCAGGCGATCACCGCCGCGATGCCCGACGCCATGGCGGCGATGGCCACGCCGAAGGCCATGACCGCATGGCCGGCGATCCAGACATTGCGCGGATTCGCCCGTCCGGCGAGCCGTGTGACGAGCGTCGTGCTCACCGCGGCCGCGATGCCGAAGAGCGGCCACGAGGCGGCGTAGAGGAATCCGCCATGGGCCGCTTCGTGTGCCATCGCCGAAAGGAATGTCGCGGGAATGATGTAGCCGAAGCCGAACGCGGCGTAGCACACGCCCAGCCCGAGCGCCCGTGGCGGCAGGAAGGCGCCGGGCGTCGCCTTCGTGCGCGAGGGCCACGCCTGGCCGAAGCGGTTCCACAACAAGACCGTCGCGAGACTCGCCATCGCGCCCGTGACGATCCACGAGGCGCGCGCGGGATCGGCCGCGGCCAGCGCCATCGCGCAGACGATGCCGGCGATCGCGACACCGACGCCCACGCCCGCATAGAGCACTCCGGCGAGCACCGCGCGATCGTGCGCCGGCGCGCGGTCGAGCCCTTGCAACACGGCGGCCGAGGTGAAGACGAGGACCCACGCGCTTCCCACACCCGCCGCCGCGCGCAGGACGAGCCAGCCGGAAATGCCGCAGGGCAAGGCCATGCCGAGCGTCGCCACCGCCACGAGCAGCAGCCCGGCACGGATCGCCGCGCGCGCACTCCACGGCCACGCCATCGCGGACAGGCCACCCGCCAGGTATCCGGCGTAGTTGGCCGAAGCGAGCCAGCCCCCGCGCGCCAGGTCGAGACTGCCGTCGGCCTGCATCATCGGCAGGATCGGCGTGAAGGCGAAGCGGCCGATGCCCATCGCCACGGCGAGGGCGGCCAGGCCCGCGAGGGCAAGGGAAAGCGGGGCGTCCTTCATGGCGCCATTGTCCGGCGGGCCATCCATCCCGTAAAATGAATTATGCAGATGGGATACATCATGAAATGAGAACGCTCGACCTCGAGGCGCTGCACATCTTCCGCACCGTGGCGGAGCAGGGCGGCATCACGCGTGCCGCGGCGAAGCTGAACCGCGTGCAGTCGAACGTGACCACGCGCGTGAAGCAGCTGGAGGAGCGGCTCGGCACCCAGCTCTTCGCGCGCCAGGGGCGCCGCCTCGTCCTCTCGGCCGAGGGCCGGCTGCTGCTCGCGTATGCGGACGCGCTCCTGCGGCTTTCCGCCGAGGCGCAGGCGGCGCTCGCGAGCAAGCGTCCCCGCGGCGTCTTCCGCCTGGGAACGCTCGAGAGCACCGCCGCCGCGCGCCTGCCTCCGCTGCTCGCGGCATACCACGGCGAGTATCCCGACGTGCAGATCGAGCTCGTCACGGGCACGAGCGGTGGGCTGGTGTCTCGCCTGCAGGCCTTCGAGATCGAGGCGGCCTTCGTCGCCGAGCCGTTCAACGCCGAAGGCCTGGAAACCCTGCACGCGTTCGACGAGGAACTGGTGCTGATATCGCCCCGGAGCTCAGCGGCGGTGCGCGCGCCCGCGGACATCGGCGGGCGCGCGGTCATCGCTTTCCCGGCCGGCTGCTCGTATCGCCGCCGCCTCGAGGAATGGCTGGGCCGCGATCGCGTCGGGCCCAATCGCGTGATGGAGTTCGCGTCGTACCACGCGATCGTCGCATGCGTCAGCGCCGGCGCCGGCGTGGCCGTCGTTCCGCGGTCCGTCCTGCAGCTGGCGGCGCGAAGCCAGGTCCATGCCGCGCCGCTGCCCGCCCGCATCGCGAAGGCGCGCACGATGCTGGCATGGCGTGCGGGCCATCGCTCGACCGTCCTGGACGCGCTGCACGCGCAGCTTCGCGCGCCGTAGTCCGGCCGGAGCACTCCTTGATCATCATCCGGCGCTGCTTCCTACGCGGGAATGCGCGCGCGTCCCGCAGACCCGGGCGCCTCGATGCCGCAAATTGTCTTGCACAAAGTTCATTCGAGAAGGAGCGGACATGAGCATCATCTGGGCGATCATCATCGGCTTCATCGTCGGCATCGTGGCGAAGTTTCTCACCCCCGGCCGCGACGGCGGCGGATTCTTCGTGACGGCGCTGCTGGGCATCATCGGCGCGGTCGTCGCGACCTGGATAGGCCGGGCGATGGGTTTCTACGGCGCGGGCGAGTCGGCGGGGTTCATCGCATCGGTGATCGGCGCGGTCATCGTGCTCTTCGTCTATCACCTGATCGCGGGACGGCGCCGCACGGTCGTCTGAAGCCTCAGTACGAGCGGGGCAGTCCGAGGATGTGCTCCGCGACGTACGCGAGGATGAGGTTGGTCGAGATCGGCGCCACCTGGTAGAGCCGCGTCTCGCGGAATTTCCTCTCCACGTCGTACTCGGCGGCGAAGCCGTAGCCTCCATGGAACTGGAGGCAGGCTTCCGCCGCCTGCCAGGACGCCTTGGCGGCCAGGTACTTCGCCATGTTCGCCTCGGCGCCGCACGGCAATCCCGCGTCGAAGAGGCCGCACGCCTTGAAGCGCATGAGGTTGGCGGCCTCCACCTCGATGTACGCCTCGGCGATGGGAAACTGCACGCCCTGGTTCTGCCCGATCGGGCGGCCGAACACCTGGCGCTGCGATGCGTACGCCGTCACCTTGTCGAGGAACCAGTAGCCGTCGCCGATGCACTCGGCCGCGATGATGGCGCGCTCGGCGTTGAGGCCGTCGAGGATGTAGCGGAATCCGCGTCCTTCCTCCCCGATCAGGTTCTCCGCGGGGATCTCCAGGTTGTCGAAGAAGAGCTCGTTCGTCTCGTGGTTCACCATGTTGGCGATGGGCCGCACGGTGAGCCCGCGGCCCACCGCCTCGCGCAGGTCCACGAGGAAGATGGACAGGCCCTCGGATTTGAGCTTCACCTCGCTCGCCGGCGTCGTGCGCGCGAGCAGGATCATGAGATCCGAATGCTGCACGCGGGAGGTCCAGACCTTCTGCCCTTCCACCACGTAGCGGTCGCCCGCGCGGCGCGCCGTCGTGCGGATCGACGTCGTGTCGGTTCCCGCGGTCGGCTCGGTCACGCCCATCGACTGCAGCCGCAGCTCGCCGCTCGCGATGGCCGGGAGGTAACGCGCCTTCTGCGCGGGCGACCCGTGGCGCAGCAACGTGCCCATGTTGTACATCTGCCCGTGGCACGCGCCGGCATTGCCGCCGCTGCGATTGATCTCTTCCATGATCACGCTCGCCTGGCGCAGGCCCAGCCCGGCGCCGCCGTACTCCTCGGGAATCAGCGCGGCCAGCCATCCGGCGCGCGTGAGCGCGTCGACAAATTCCTCGGGGTAGGCCCGCCGCGCATCGATGTCGCGGAAGTAGGTCGCCGGGAATTGCGCGCACAAGGCGCGGACGGCCTCGCGCAGCTCGCGGTCGGGATCCGCCGGCGCGGGCGTCCCACCGCTCACCGCGTCGCGGCCGGCGGCGCTGGGGCCTCCCGTGCCGGCTCGATGTCCCGTGTTTCGCCGATCGTCATCACGTCGAAATCCGTGCGCTCCAGGCCCGCCTCGCGCCGCAGCCGCTCCAGCTCGCGCGGCGGCTCGTCCATGGGCTCGTCGGTCAGGTGCTCGAAGGTGCCCCAATGCATCCCGACGGCGCGCGCGGCGCGCAGGTCGTGCCGCACCTGCAAGGCGTCCGCGACGTCCACGTGCATGGTCTTCATGAACCAGCGCGGAGCGTACGCGCCAATCGGGATGAGCGCCAGATCGAAGGGACCCGCGCGCGCGCCGATATCCCGCGCATCCCGCGAAAGGCCCAGGTCGCCGGCATGGACGATCCTGAGGCCACCGCCTTCGATCACCCATCCGCCCCACAGCGTGCGGTTGGTATCCCACAGCGTGCGCTTGCTCCAGTGCTGCACGGGCACGAGCGTGAAGGAAACGCCGCGCTCCCGCGCGGCCTGCCACCAGTCGTGCTCTTCCACCCGCTCGAGGCCCTCCGCGCGAAACCACTCCGCGAGGCCGAGGGGCACCAGGAAGCGCGGGCTGCCGCCATCCTGTGCCGCGAGCGCCTTCACGCTCGCGCGGTCCAGGTGGTCGTAATGGTTATGCGTGATGAGCACGACGTCGATGCGGGGAAGCTCGGACATCTCGAGCGGCAAGGGCACGACGCGCCTCGGACCGGCGAACGCGACCGGCGACGCGCGCTCCGAGAACTGCGGGTCGATGAGGATGTTCACTCCCGCCAGCTGCAGCAGGAAGCTGGCGTGGCCGATCCACGTGACGAGCGGCTGCGCCCTGTTCTCGCGGATGCGGGCGACATCGGCCTTGCGGTGGGGAATGGGCCAGCCGCCGGGTGGCGGCTGCGGCGTGCCATCGCGCCACTGCTCCCACTTCCAGAGCCAGAAGCCGGCGTGCGCATCGTGCGGGTAGTTGTTGTGGAAGCGCCCGTCGGCGTCGCGCGGCGCGACCGTCGCGGCAAAAATTCCCGGCGAATCGAGGAAACACAAGGCGCAGGGCATCAGCGCGCCCCGTGCGATGCGGAATGCGGCACGCTGCGCCCGGCGCCGCGGCGCATGCGCGAGCCCGCTCAGGCCGTGCCGCGGCGCTTGTAGAAGTAGTACTCCGCGGTGAAGGGAACGCGCGCCTCGCTGCCCGCCGTGTCGGCGTTGCATCCGTTGCCGGGCGCGGCGCCGCCGCGGGTGTTCACGCGCTGGATGCTGGTCACGCCCGCGAACATGCCGTCCGGCGAGGTCGGGATGGCGCGCATGTAGGCCCATGGCAGGTCGCCCGGGCTGCTCTCCTGCGTCGCCCGAAGCACTGCCGATACACTGCTCAAGTCGATCATCGAGTTCCACTGGTCGATGGCGCGTGCGGTGGCGACGTCGTGACCGCTCGCCGGATCGTTCAGGGTGGCGTCCGGCGTCACGAAGGCCCAGTGGAAGCGGTCGGGATCGGTGAGCGCCTGGCGGCATTCGTACACCCGCACGCCGTTTTCGACGAGCCGGAAGGCCGGCTCCTCGTCGGCGGAGGGACGCATGTTGAATGCGAGGCCCGGAGGCGGCGCGATGGCGCCGAAGGCCGGGACCGCCAGGACCGACAAGACGACGGATACGAGCGCGCGCGCAGCCATGACATCCTCCAGGGGAGCCTCTCCGGAAAGACCAGGGCGCGGGCCGGCCGTTCCTAGTCCGCCCGGTGCATTCGCGGAGTAGAATCGGGCAATCCCCCGAGCGATCCGCCATGCGGCTGTACATCAACGACGTCGCCGTGCGCGACGGCTTCCAGATCGAGAAGCAGTTCGTGCCCACGGCCACCAAGGTCGAGCTCGTCAACCAGCTGTCGCGCACGGGGCTGCACAAGATCGAGGTCACCTCGTTCGTCTCGCCACGCGTGGTGCCGGCCCTCGCGGATGCAGAGCAGGTTCTCGCGCGCATCGAGCGCGTGCCGGGCGTCGTTTACGTGGCGCTCATCCCGAACGTGCGCGGCGCGCAGAACGCCGCTGCCGCCGCGCACAAGCCCCACGAGGTGAACGCCGTCGTCTCCGCTTCGGAGACCCACAACCGCGCCAACATCAATCGCACCCACGCGCAATCGCTCGAGGAGCTGCCCACGATGGTGCGCGTGGCCCATGGCGCGGGGATCAGGATCACGGTGAGCCTTTCCACGACATTCGGCTGCCCCTTCGAGGGACACGTGTCCGAGGACGTGGTGCTCTCCTTCGTGGAGCGCTTCCGCGCCATGGGCTTCGACGGCATCTCCCTCGCGGACACGACCGGAATGGCGAACCCGCGCCAGGTCCACGGTCTCGTCTCGCGCGTGCTCGAGCGCTTCCCCGCGCCGAACGACACTTTCTACACGCTGCACTTCCACAACACGCGCGGCATGGGCCTCGCCAACGTCGTCGCGGGCCTCGAGGCGGGCGTGCGCTCGTTCGACGGCTCCATCGCCGGCCTCGGCGGTTGTCCCTTCGCGCCCGGCGCCACGGGCAACATCTGCACGGAAGACATGGTGAACATGCTCGAGGACATGGGCTACGACACCCGCGTGGACTTGGCCAAGCTGCTCGCCGTGGCGCGCCGCATTCCCCTCGTCGTCGGCCATGACGTGCCCGGCCAGGTCATGAAGGCCGGCCAGACGCTCGAGCTTCATCCACCCCCGGAGCTTTCCAATCCATGAAGATCGCCGTCGCGGCCTTTGCCGCGCTCGCCTCCACCGCCGCTTGCGCCGGTGACCTGAACAACATCGGCTCGCTCTCCCAGGACGAGTTCGGCCAGCTCGTCCGCGACCTGGGCGCCGCCTTCTCGTACAAGGGCGTGACCCCCGCCACGCCGCTCGGCGCGCTCGGTTTCGACATGGGCGTCGAGGTATCCGACACGCGCGTCGAGAACGGCGACGTGATGCAACGCGCCGGCGGCAGCTCCTCCGACATCGTGGTGCCGAAGCTCCACTTCACGAAGGGACTTCCCGCGCGCTTCGACATCGGCGCTTTCGTGGGCGGCTCGACCAGCCTCAATGCCACGGTGCTCGGTGGGGAGCTGCGCTACGCGTTCCTGGATGACACGCTCACCACGCCGGCGCTCGCCGTGCGCCTCGCCGGCACGCATACGAGCGGCATGGGCGACTTGCGGCTCTACACCGTGTCGCTCGACGCGATGGTGTCGAAGCGGCTGGCGGTGTTCACGCCTTACGCGGGCATCGGCACGGTGCGCGTGAGCGCGAGTCCGAAGAACACCGATCTTTCCGACGAGACGCTGAACCGCGGCCGCGGCTTCATCGGCGCCCAGTTCAACTTCATCGGCACCAACGTCGCGTTCGAGGCCGAGCGCATGGGGAGCAACACGTCGCTTTCCGCGAAGCTCGGCTTCCGTTTCTGAACACCCCATAACCCGAAAAAAATCCGGAGGAAAAATCCATGAAGCCGTTCATCCGCGCCGCCGCGGCACTGGCCGCCATGGCGCTGGCATTCGCCGCCGGCGCGCAGGCGCCCGAGAAGAAGAAGATCACGATCGCCGTCGGCGGCAAGAGCCTCTTCTACTACCTGCCGCTGTCCATCGCGGAGCGCAAGGGCTACTTCAAGGATGAAGGGCTCGACGTGGAGATCCCGGACTTTCCCGGTGGCGCCAAGGCGCTGCAGGCGCTCGTGGGCGGCAGCGCCGATTTCGTCTCGGGCGCCTACGAGCACACCATCAACATGGCCGCGAAGCACCAGCCGATCAAGGCCGTCGTGCTGCAGCAGAAATACAGTGCGATCGTGCTCGTGATGCCGAAGGACAAGGTGTCGAGCTACAACGGCGGCAAGGGGCTCAAGGGGCTGAAGGTCGGTGTCACCGCACCCGGCTCATCCACCAACATGTTCGTGAACAACCTCCTGGTGAAGGCGGGCCTCAAGCCGACCGATGTCTCGATCATCGGCGTCGGTGCGGGGGCGGGCGCCGTCGCCGCCATGGAGAAGGGCGAGATCGACGCGCTCGCGAACCTGGACCCGGTCGTGACGCAGCTCGAGTCGACGGGCCAGTTCAGCGCCGTCGTCGATACGCGCACGGAGCAGGGCATGAAGGAGGTCTATGGCGGCGACTACATGGCCTCCGTCATCTATGCCACGGACGAATACGTGAGGCAGAATCCCGGCACCGTGCAGGCCGTGGTGAACGCGATGGTGCGCGCCGACAAGTGGCTGGCCCACGCCAACCCGGACGAGATCGTGTCGCTCATGCCGGCGGAGTACAAGGCGGGCAACCCGGCGCTCTACAAGCAAGGCCTGCTCAAGAACATGAAGGGCTACTCACCCGATGGCGTGATGTCGCTCAAGGCGGCGGAGAACGTCTACAAGGTGCTGAAGGCGTTCGAGCCTTCGGTCATGAGCGCCGGCAACATCGACCTGGGGAAGACGTTCGACAACGGCTTCGTGCAGAAGGCGGATTCCAGATACAAGTAGCGCAGAGCGGGAGCGCCGTTCATCGTCTCCAGGCGCGCCATGGCCGCGATCGAGTTCGAGAAGATCACCTGCACCTTTGCCGCGCGCGGCGCGGCGGGAGGCACGTACACGGCGGTGAAGGACGTGACGCTCTCGATCGGGGAGGGCGAGTTCGTCTCGGTCGTCGGGCCCACGGGGTGCGGCAAGTCGACGCTGCTCAATGTGGCCGCGGGCCTGCTGCGCCCTTCCGCGGGCACGCTGCGCGTGCTGGGCGAGCCGCTTGCGGGCATCAACCGGCGTGCGGGGTATATGTTCCAGGCCGAGGCGCTCATGCCCTGGCGCAGCGCCCTGGACAATGTCACCGCGGGACTCGAGTTCCGCGGCATCGATCGGGCCGAGGCACGCCGCCGCGGCCGCGAGTGGCTCGAGCGGGTCGGGCTGGACAGCTTCGAGGACCGCTATCCGCACCAGCTCTCGGGCGGCATGAGGAAACGCGTGTCGCTGGCACAGATGCTCATCCTCGACCCGCAGATCGTGCTCATGGACGAGCCCTTCTCGGCGCTGGACGTGCAGACCCGGAGCCTCATGGAAAACGAGCTGCTCGAGCTCTGGAGCGCGAATCGCAAGAGCGTCCTCTTCATCACGCACGACCTGGAGGAGGCGATCTCGCTCTCCGATCGCGTGGTCGTGCTCTCCGCCGGGCCCGCGACCCATCCCATCGGCGAGTTCGCGATCGACCTGCCGCGCCCGCGCGACGTGGCCGAGATCCGCATGACGCCGCGGTTCATGGAGCTGCACGACCGCATCTGGCGCTCGATGAAGGACGAGGTGCTGAAGGGCTACGCGCAGACGCGCAACCGGACGGCGGGATGACGCGGCGCGTGCGCATCTGGCAGCTGCTGCTCCTGGTCGCGATCTTCGTGAGCTGGCAGGTGCTGACGCAGCCGGGCCTCCTGCCGCCCGTGGTCTGGCGCGACAATCCCGAGCGCGCGGCCTTCTTCTTCGGCGAGCCGGTGCGGATGTTCGCGGTGATCTGGCACTGGTTCGCGGACGGCACGATCTACAAGCACCTGTGGGTCACGCTCGAGGAGACCGTGCTCGCCTTCGTGATCGGCTCGGCGCTGGGCCTCGCCATCGGCCTCTGGCTCGGCCTCTCGCGCACGGCCTCGGCGCTGCTCGACCCGTTCATCACCGCCGCGAACGCGATGCCGCGCGTGGTGCTGGCGCCCATCTTCATGGTGTGGTTCGGGCTGGGCATCTGGTCCAAGGTGGCCCTCGGTGTGACGCTCGTCTTCTTCATCGTGTTCTTCAACGTCTACCAGGGCGTGAAGGAAGTGAGCCCCGTGATCGTGAGCAACACGGTGATGCTGGGCGCCAACCGGCGCCAGCTGCTGCGCGCGGTCTACCTGCCCTCCGCGACATCCTGGGTCTTCTCGAGCCTGCATACGTCGGTGGGAATGGCCTTCGTCGGCGCGGTCGTCGGGGAGTACCTCGGCAGCGCCAACGGCGTCGGCTACCTGATCCAGCAGGCCGAAGGCGCGTTCGACATCAACAGCGTATTCGCTGGCATCCTGGTGCTCACCGCCTTCGCCCTCGTGCTTGACTTCGCGGTCGGCGCGGCCGAGCGGCGGCTCCTCGTGTGGCGACCCACCCAAATGGAGACGGAGCAGCTATGAGCGACACCAAGGACGCGGGCGAGCCGCGCTGGAAGCATCACGGCGTGCGCGTGGTGAAAGGCAACGACCTCGATGCCAACGTGCCCCAGACCCAGGGCATGTCGCGGGCGGCCGCGATCAACTTCGCGCGCGTCGGCGCCGAGAAGATCTGGGCCGGAACCGTGCACATCCACGCGAACGCCAAGACGGGCGCGCACCACCACGGCCCCGTCGAGAGCGTGATCTATGTCGTGAAGGGCCGCGCCCGCATGCGCTGGGGCGATCGCCTGGAATTCACCGCCGAGGCCGGGCCCGGCGACTTCATCTGGGTGCCGCCCTTCGTGCCGCACCAGGAAATCAACGCGAGCGCCGACGAGACGCTCGAGTGCGTTCTTCTCAGGAGCGGCCAGGAACCGGTCGTGGTGAACCTCGATATTCCGGTGGTGGAGAAGCCCGAGGACGTGTTCTGGGTGGACAACATCCACCCCGCGCCCGGGAAGGGCCGCTAGTCCAGCACGAAGCGGCGCGGCTTGCGCCCGGCGCGAGCGGCGAGCGCATCGAACACCACGGCCGGCAGCAAGGCCATGAGCCGCCCTCCGATCGCCATCTGCCAGGGCACGATGGCATAGCGGCGCCGCGCATCGATCACGCGGGCGATGCGCCGGGCCGCCTCGTCCGCCTGCAGCAGGAAGGGCATGCGATAGTGGTTGCGCGCCGTCATGGGCGTGGCGATGTATCCGGGGCAGACCGTGGTCACGCCGACACCGGTGCCGTGCAGCTCGATGCGCAGCGCCTCCAGATAGCGGATCGCTGCCGCCTTCGACGCGCTGTAGGCCGACGAGCCGGGCAGGCCGCGCAGGCCGGCGACCGACGCGATGCCGGCGAGCTGGCCATGCCCACGCTCCCGCATCGCCGCGACGAACGGGTGGAAGGAATGCACGAGCCCCATCACGTTCGTCTCGAGGATGTCGCGGAAGACGGCGGCATCCTCCTCGTGCTCCGTGAGGGTGCCGTGGGAGATGCCGGCATTGCCGATCACCAGGTCCGGCAGGCCGCCGCGCGCGATGAAGTCGCGGCCGGCGTCGCGCACGGCTTTCATGTCGCGCACATCGCACGCGTATGCGACGGCTCCCGGGAGCTGCCCGGCGAGCGCCTCGACGCGCTCGCGATTGCGCGCGAGGAGCCCCAACTGCGCGCCGCGCGCGGCATAGTGCCGCGCCAGCGCCTCGCCCAGGCCCGTGGAGGCGCCGGTGATGAAGATGCGCGCGGACGCCATGGCCGCGGCGTCGCTCGTTACTTCTTCGCCGGCGCGGCCGCCGGGTGGGCGGTACCCTGTTGCTCGCGGCGCGCCATGTCGATGAGCTGGTCCACCACCGGGAAGACGTGGGTCGCGCCACCGGCCTGCTCGCTGGAGGTGTAGTACTTGCCCGCCACGATGACGCGCGGCACGCCGTCGACGTGGTACGCCTGCGTCATCTGCTTCGCACGCGCGAGCTTGGTCGCGACGGTGAAGGACTTCTCGGCCGCGTCGTACTTCGCCGGATCGACGCCGTTCTTCGTGAGCCACTGGTCGCGCTGGCGCTTGTTCATCAGATTGATCTGTTCCTTGTGGATCGCGTCGAACGCCTTCTCGTGCAGCTGGGGCAGCAGCCCCATCGTCTCGAGCGTGTAGAAGATCTTCGCCGCCTCGCCCCACGATTCGCTGGGATACGCGGGTACGCGCTTGAATTCCACGTCCTTGGGCGCGTGCTTGAGCCATGCCACGAGCTCGGGCTCGAGGGCATAGCAGTGCGGGCAGCCGTACCAGAAGAACTCGATCACCTCGATCTTGCCGTTGTTCTCCGTGGGCTGCGGCGGTTTGAGCAGCTTCCACGGCCCTTCCTGGGCGTGGGCCCCGAACGCGAGGGCGAGGAGCGTGGTGAAGAGGGCGAGCGCTTGGCGCAGGAGCATGGTTTCTTCCTCAGGGAGTCTTGGCGTCTTCGGGGGTGGTGTGGATGATGGCGGCGGCCACGCCGTTCTGGGCGAGGGTCGACTTCATTCGGTTGGCGTCGTCGAGGCTCTGGTAGGGACCCAGGCGCACGCGAAAGAGCGTTCCGCGGCCGGGAACGTCCGCGGGTTTCACCGTGGCTTCCAGTCCGGTTAACGCGATCTTCGCCTTTTGGTTGTCCGCTTCCTTCTGGTCCGTGAAGGCACCGGCCTGCAGCCAGTAGATCTCGCCGGAATGCGGCTTGGGCGCGGCGGGCGACGAGCCGGGCTTCACCACGACCGGTGGCGCGGGCGACTTCGCGGCGGCCTTGGCCTCGGTCTCCGCGTTCTTCTCGCCGGGAAGGATCTGGTAGAACTCGAAGCGCGGGCGGTCGGTGCGCGCCGGCTTTTCTTCCGCGACGACGGGCGCCTTGTCGGCGCCGCGCCCGGTGCGCTCGGGGGTGCGTTGCGGCTCCGGCGATGCGGGGGCCGGCGCGGGCGGGACGTGCGAAGGTGACTCCGCCTGACGTCCCTTCTCGACGAATGGGTTCGACAGGCGATTGAGCCAGAGCGCGACCGACAGCGAGATGAGGATGCCGAGCAGCAGCCCGATGATGATGCCGAGCAGCATCGGGTGACTCAGGCGGCTCTCGGCGCGCGGCGAGGGGGAATCCTTGTAGTCCTTGGCCATCACATTCTCTCGGGCGCGCCGACACCCAGCACGGCGAGGCCGTTGGCGAGCACCTGTCGCGTCGCGGCGACGAGGGCGAGGCGCGCGCGCCTGAGGCCTTCGTCCTCGACCAGGAAGCGCTCGGCATTGTAGTAGGTATGCAAACGAGCCGCCACGTCGTCATGCAGGTAGTACGTGAGATGGTGCGGCGCGAATTCGGTGGCGGCGCGCGCGAGCACCTCGGGAAATTCCGCGAGCTTCTGCGCGAGCGCGCTCTCGTATGGGGAGACGAGCGCCGCGAGGTCCACGTCGCGCAGGCTCGAGACGTCTCCGCCCCACTCGCGCAGCACGCTGCAGAGCCGGGCGTGCGCATACTGCACGTAGTAGACCGGGTTGTCCTCGGACTGGCTCCTCGCGAGGTCGATGTCGAACACGAGCTGCGAGTCCACGCGGCGCATGGTGAAGAAGTAGCGCACCGCGTCGCGCCCGACCTCGTCGATGAGGTCGCGCACGGTGACGTAGGATCCGGCGCGCTTGGAGATCTTCACCTCGTCGCCGCCCTTCATCACCGTGACCATCTGGTGCAGGACGTAATCGGGGTAGCCCTTCGGGATGTCCATGCGCAGCGCCTGCAATCCGGCGCGCACGCGGGTGACCGTCGAATGGTGGTCCGAGCCCTGGACGTTGACCACGTGCGCGAAGCCGCGGCGGAACTTGTCGAGGTGGTAGGCGACGTCCGGGACGAAATAGGTGAACGTGCCGTCGGACTTGCGCATGACGCGATCCTTGTCGTCGCCGAACTCCGTCGTGCGAAGCCACAGCGCGCCCTCGGATTCGTACGTGTGGCCGCCCTGCTGGAGCATCATCACGGCCTCGAGCACCTTGCCGTCGGTGTAGAGGGAGCTTTCGAGGAAGTACGAGTCGAACTTGACGCCGAAGGCGCGCAAATCGACGTCCTGCTCGTTGCGCAGGTATGCCACGGCGAAGCGCCGGATCTGGTCCACGTCCTCGCCGGCCGCATCGCCGAAATGCTCCGCCACATACTCGCGCGCGATCTCGCGGATGTAGTCGCCGAGGTAGCCGTCCTTCGGCATCTCCACGGCTTCGCCGCGCGCCTGCTTGATGCGCGCCTGCACCGACAGGGCGAGGTTCGCGATCTGGTTGCCGGCGTCGTTGTAGTAGAACTCGCGCGTGACTCTCCAGCCCTGCCATTCGAGGAGCGTGGAGATCGCATCTCCGAGCGCGGCCTGGCGGCCGTGTCCCACGTGCAGCGGGCCCGTCGGGTTGGCCGAGACGAACTCGACCATGAACTTGCCCCCGCGGCCCGCGTCGGCGCGGCCGAAGGCGTTGCCCTGCTCGAGGATGCGCCCGACGACGGCGAAGCGCGAGTCGGGCGAGAGGGTGAGGTTGATGAAGCCGGGCCCGGCGATCTCGGCGCGCGGCGCGTCGCTCGCCTGCCCGAGGGCCGTGACGATCGCCTCGGCGGCCTCGCGCGGCTTGCGGCCGACGCGCCTGGCGAGCTGCAGCGCCACGTTGGTCGCGAAATCGCCGTGGGCCGGATTTTTCGGGCGCTCGAGCTCGATCGCCACGTCGTCGGCCTCGGGGAACGCCTTGCGGACGGCGTCCCGGACCAGGCTCGCGAGGCGCTCTTTCGAATCGGGGGAGGACACGGGAAGGCCCTCCCGACCGGCGGGAGGGGGCTGTAAAGCGGATCCCGACATTATACGGTGGCTCGCCCCTCAGACTTCCTGCGGGTCCACATCGATCGACCAGCGCACGCGCCGGGGCGTGCGGGCCGTGAGCGCCTCGCGCCATCGCCCGAGGAACGACTGCATGGCGGCCCGCCCGTCGGCGCGGACCAGCAACTGCGCCCGCTCGAAGCCCGCCTTGCGCTCGAGCCGCGACGGCACGGGATCGAACACCTCGACGCCTGTGGCGAGGGGGCGCGCGGCCTGCGTCGCATCGCCCAGGAAGGCGAGCGCTTCCCCCGCCTTCTGCGATTCAGCCCTCAGCAGCGCCAGGTGCGAGTAGGGCGGGAAGTGGGCGACACGGCGCTCCTCGAGGGCGGAGTCGGCGAAGCGCTCGTAGTCGTGGCTCGCCACGGCGGCATAGAGCGGATGCCCGGGGAAATCCGTCTGGATGATCACCTCGCCGGCCAGCTCCGCGCGCCCCGCGCGGCCGGCGACCTGGCTCAGCTGGGCGAAGAGGCGCTCCGCTGCACGGAAATCGGTGCTGAAGAGGGCGCTGTCGCTGTCCAGCACGCCGACCAGCGTGAGGCGCGGATAGTCGTGTCCCTTCGCCAGCATCTGCGTGCCCACGAGAATGTCCACCTCTCCCGCGCGAACGCGTCCCAGCACTTCGCGCAAGGCATGCTTCCGGGACGTGCTGTCGCGATCGACCCGGGCGATGCGCGCGTCGGGCAGCAGCTTCTGCAATGTCTCCTCGACCCGCTGGGTGCCTTGCCCGACCGGTGCGACGTCGCTCTTGCCGCATGCCGGGCAGCGCGCGGGAGGGCGCTCGGCATGGCCGCAGTGGTGGCATCGCAGCTCGTTCTCGCGCAGGTGCAGCACGAGGTTGGCGCTGCACCGCGTGCACGTCGAGTGCCATTGGCAGTCGCGGCAGAAGAGCACGGGGGCGTAGCCGCGGCGATTGAGGAAGATGAGCGACTGTTCGCGGCGTTCCAGGCGGCGGCGGAGCGCCTGTGCGAGCCCATGACTGAGCCCTTCCTGCGGCCGGTCCGCCCGCGTATCCACCGTGCGCACCGCGGGCATGCCGGCGCCGGCGACCGCGCGCGCGGCGAGCTTCATGCGCGTGTAGCGCCCCTCGCGCGCATTCCAGAAGCTCTCGAGCGAGGGCGTGGCCGATCCGAGCACGATGGGGATGCCGAGGCGCTGCGCGCGAAGCACCGCCACGTCGCGCGCGGAGTAGCGCATGCCCTCCTGCTGCTTGTAGGAGAGGTCGTGTTCCTCGTCGACCACGATGAGGCCCAGGTCGCGAAACGGCATCAGGGCGGCGAGCCGCGTGCCGAGGATCACCTGGGCCGCGCCGTCGCGCGCGGCGAGCCATGCGCGGGCGCGTTCCCCCTCCGAAAGATGGCTGTGCGCGGTCATGAGCGCGGTGCCGGGAAAGCGCGAGCGCACATGCTCCTCGAACTGCGGCGTGAGGCCGATCTCGGGCACGAGGAGCAGGGCCTGGCGTCCGCGCGCCAGGGTGTCGGCGATGAGGTGAAGGTAGACCTCGGTCTTGCCGCTGCCGGTGACGCCTTCGAGCAGCACGGGGTGGAATCGGTCGCGGCCCCCGGAGACCGCCGCGATCGCCGCCGATTGCTCCGGCGTCGGCGAATGCGCCTGCATGAAGGAGGGCGTTGCGGCGGGGGGCTGAGTGGGCGCGATCGGTCGCCGACTCACCTGGCGCAGGCGCGGGGGAATCCCGGTGGCGATCACCTCGCCCAGGGGCCGCTGGTAATAGCGCGCGCAGAAGCGGAAGAGGTCGAGGTCGGCGGGCGCGAAGGGGGGGACGTCGTCCACGACCGCCTCGACATCGCGCAGGCGCTCCGCAGGCACATCGCTCGCGGCGGTGCGCTCGACGACGACGCCGACCTTGCGCGTGCGGCCGAACGGAACCACGACGAGCGCGCCTTCAGGCGCCTCCATGCCGGCGGGCACCCGGAAGTCGAACGCTTCGTCCAGCGGAACGTCGAGCGCTATGCGCGCGATGTGCACGGCTTGTGCGCGCCCCTCTGGAAGGGCGCTTCGAGCCTGTGGATAACTCTGTGAACAAACGCCGGCGACCGCCTGCGGGCGATGCGGGAAAGCGGCGTGTTTCGCAAGTTATTGAAAAGAAATGCCTCGTAAGCTATTGATTTGGCATGCTTCGTCGCGATGGCGCCGCCGCAGCGCGCACACGCATGCGCTCGCAACGGAGAACGACGATCGTGTGAATAAGCAATCACATCCGCAAAAATAAATGTGTTGACACCGCTCATGCGCCATGGGCCCCGAGCGAGCGCGCATGGACGGCATCGACCAGCACTCTCACGTGCTCGGGCGACGTGAACTGCGATACGCCGTGGCCCAGGTTGAACACGTGACCGGTGCCGTCTCCGAACGAGTCGAGAACGCGCTGCACCTCCCGCTCGATGGCCGCGGGCGTGCCGAAGAGGGCCATCGGGTCCAGGTTTCCCTGCAGGGCCACCCGCCCGCCCACGCGCCGGCGTGCTTCTCCCAGGTCGGTCTGCCAGTCGATGCCCAGCGCGTCGGCGCCGGATCCGGCCATCGCCTCCAGCCATTGGCCGCCGCCCTTCGTGAAGAGGATGCGGGGCACGACCCGGCCTTCGCATTCGCGCCGGACCTGCGCCAGCACCCGGGTCGAATAGGCCAGCGAGAATTCCCGGAACGCATCGGCCGCCAGGGTGCCGCCCCACGTATCGAAGATCATCACCGCCTGGGCACCCGCGTCGATCTGCGCGTTGAGGTACCGCGCCACCGCGTCGGCATTCACCTCGAGAATGCGGTGCAGCAGCTCGGGGCGTGCGTAAAGCATCGACTTGACCTGGCGGAAGTCGTCGCTGCCGCCGCCCTCGACCATGTAGCACGCCAGCGTGAACGGGCTGCCCGAGAACCCGATGAGGGGCACGCGCTCGTGCAGCTCCCGGCGCGTGAGGGAGATCGCGTCGAACACGTATCGCAGCCGGTCCATGTCGGGAACGGCGAGCGCCCGGATATCCCGCTCCTCGCGCAGCGGACGGTGGAAGCGCGGACCCTCGCCCTCGACGAAGTGCAGGCCCAGGCCCATGGCGTCGGGTACGGTCAGGATGTCGGAGAAGATGATCGCGGCGTCCAGCGCGAAACGCTCGAGCGGCTGCAACGTGACCTCGCAGGCGAGCTCGGGGGTCTGGGCGAGCGCGAGGAAGCTGCCGGCCTTCTTGCGCGTGGCGTTGTATTCCGGGAGGTACCGGCCGGCCTGCCGCATGATCCAGACCGGGGTATAGGGCGTCGGCTCGCGCAGCAACGCGCGCAGGAAGGTCTCGTTCTTCATCGCGGCGATTTTCTCACGGCGGCCGCAGGTGCCCGTCGAGAAATGCCCGCACGCTCGCGTCGTACCCCGGCGCCTGGTCGACGTCGCCGTGGCCATAGCCGGCATAGGTATGGCGTTCGACGGGCCCGCGCCAGCGCGATGCGAGCGCTTCGGACCGCGCGGGACGCACCAGCGTATCGCCGGCGCCGACCAGGATCAGCACGGGAGCCTCGATGCGTTCCGCGCGGGCGGCGGAATCGAATGGGTGCCGCATGAGCCACGCCACGGGCAGCCACGGGTAGGCCTCGCTCGCGACGCGCACCATGCTGTCGAAAGGCGACGTCAGCACCACGCAACGCACGGGCCGCGCGGCGGCGAGCTGGACGGCCACGCCGCTGCCCATGCTGCGGCCGTGGACCGCGATGCGTCGAGGGTCGATGCCGGGGCGCGCGGCCAGCCAGTCGAGGAGCGCCACGGCATCCTGCACCAGGGCTGTCTCGCTGGGTCGTCCGCCGCTCGCGCCATAGCCGCGGTAGTTCACCAGCAGCACCGCGCGCGAGCCGTAGAGCCGATCCGCTTCACGGGCGGCGGAGGTGACTTCTTCCGCGTTGCCACCCAGGTACATGACCGCGGAGCCATCGCCGTGCGGCGGCGAGGCGAGGATGCCCACGAGCTCGAAGCCATCCGGCGTCGGGAACCGCACCGGCTCCGCATGCCAGCCGGCCGGCAGGCGGGTTTCGTGTACCGCGGGCTGGGGATAGAAGATCAGGCGCTCCTGCAGCACCCACATCGCGAGCACGAACAGGAGGTAGACGCCGGCCGCGGCGGCGACGAGCGCGTTCACGCGCGACCGGATGCGGATGATGTCAGCGCGGAAGGTCCGAAGCGCCCATGAGGAACGCATCCACCTCGCGTGCGCACTGGCGCCCTTCGCGGATGGCCCAGACCACGAGCGATTGGCCGCGGCGCATGTCGCCGGCGGCAAAGACCTTCCGGATCGACGTCGCGTAGGCGCCCTGGCCGTCGGTGGTGGCGCGCACGTTGCCGCGCGGATCCTTGGCGACACCCAGCTGGTCGATCAGGCCCTCGTGCACGGGATGAACGTAGCCCATCGCCAGCAGCACGAGCTCGGCGGGGATCGTGAACTCCGTGCCGGGAACCTCCTTCATCGCCATGGCGCCCTTCTCGTCCTTCACCCACTCGACGTGGCAGGCGGTGAGGCTCTCGACGCGGCCATTCTTGCCCTCGAAGCGCTTGGTTGCGACCGCGAAGTCGCGCTCGGCGCCTTCCTCGTGGGACGACGACGTGCGCAGCTTGAGCGGCCAGTACGGCCAGGTGAGCGGCTTGTTCTCCTGGTCCGGCGGCTGCGGCATGAGCTCGAAATTGGTGACGGAGGCCGCGCCCTGGCGGATCGAGGTGCCGATGCAGTCGCTGCCGGTGTCGCCCCCGCCGATCACGACGACATGCTTGCCGGTCGCGAGGATCTGGTTGGGCACCGCATCGCCCGCGACCTTCTTGTTCTGGAGCGGCAGGAAGTCCATCGCGAAATGGATCCCGCCGAGATCGCGGCCGGGCACCGGCAGCTCGCGCGGCTTCTCGCTGCCGCCCGTGAGGACCACGGCGTCGAAGTCTTCCATGAGCTTCGAGGCCGGAAGGCTCACGCCGACATGCACGCCGGTGCGGAAGGTCACGCCCTCGGCGCCCATCTGCTCCACGCGACGGTCGATGAGGTGCTTCTCCATCTTGAAGTCGGGGATGCCGTAGCGGAGCAGGCCGCCGATGCGGTCGCTCTTCTCGAAGAGCGTCACGTCATGGCCCGCACGCGCGAGCTGCTGCGCGCACGCCATGCCCGCGGGCCCGGAGCCCACGACCGCGACCTTCTTGCCGGTCTTGCGCTGCGCCACCATCGGGCCGATCCAGCCCTCGCCCCACGCCTTGTCGACGATCGCCTGCTCGATCGACTTGATCGTCACCGGGTCGTTGTTGATGTTGAGCACGCACGCCGCTTCGCAGGGCGCCGGGCAGACGCGGCCGGTGAACTCGGGAAAGTTGTTCGTCGAGTGCAGCACCTCGCTCGCGTCCTGCCACTTGTTGCGGTAAACCAGGTCATTCCAGTCGGGAATGATGTTGTTCACCGGGCAGCCGGTCTGGCAGAACGGGATGCCGCAATCCATGCAGCGCGCGCCCTGGCGGCTCATCTCGTCCTCGGGCAGCGGGCGCACGAATTCCTTGTAGAACCTGACGCGCTCGGGGACGGGCGCATACGGCCGGTCCCGCCGCTCGATTTCCATGAAGCCGGTGATCTTTCCCATCGTTCCAGTCATCCCCGCGCGGGCGGGTCCGTTGCGTTAATCGTTCGCGCGCACTTCGCTCGAAGGCAGCGCGGGTTGCTCCATGCGCGCGGCGCGCTCCTGGCCCATCTCGGTGAGGGCGCGCCGGTATTCCGTCGGCATCACCTTCACGAACTTGGACTGGTACGCGGCCCAGTTCTCGAGCACGCGGCGTGCGCGCTCGCTGCCGGTATAGAGCAGGTGGCGCTGGATCAGGACCTTGAGCAGCTCGCTGTCGTGGCCCGCCACGTGGTCGATCTGCACCTTGCCGTGGCTCTCCAGCTCCGTGGCGCCGACCGAGGCGCCCGCGGATTCCTCGTCCGCGACGGGCTCGAGCTCCACCATCGCGAGGTTGCAGCGCTGCGTGAAGTCGCCTTCCTCGTCGAGCACGTAGGCGATCCCGCCCGACATGCCGGCGGCGAAATTGCGTCCGGCCTTGCCGAGCACGACCACGGTGCCGCCGGTCATGTATTCGCAGCCATGGTCGCCGACACCCTCGACCACCGCGGTGGCGCCGGAGTTGCGCACCGCGAAGCGCTCGCCCGCGATACCGCGGAAGAAGGCTTCGCCCGCGATGGCGCCGTACATCACCGTGTTGCCGACGATGATGTTGTCCTCGGGGATGATCGGGCAATCCTTCGGCGGGTAGACCACGATGCGGCCGCCCGAGAGTCCCTTGCCGACGTAGTCGTTGCCGTCGCCTTCCAGCTCGAACGTGACGCCGTGGGCCAGCCACGCGCCGAACGACTGGCCCGCGGTGCCGTTGAACCTCACGTGGATCGTGTCGTCCGGCAGTCCCACATGGCCGTAGCGGCGCGCCACCTCGCCGGAGAGCATCGCGCCGACGGTGCGGTTGCGGTTGTAGATGCGGCTTTCGATGACGAGCGGCTTCTTCGAGGTGAGCGCCGGCGCGGCCTTGGTGATGAGCTCGTGGTCGAGCGCGCCCGCCAGGCCATGGTCCTGCGACTCGGTGTGGTGCACCGGCACGTCGGCGGCCACGGGCGGCTGGTAGAAGAGCTTCGAGAAATCGAGGCCGCGCGCCTTCCAGTGCTCGACGCCGGCCCGCACGTCCAGGCGGTCGACGCGGCCGACCATCTCCTCGAAGGTCCGGAAGCCCATCTTCGCCATCCACTCGCGCACTTCCTCGGCGACGAAGAAGAAATAGTTGATGACGTGCTCCGGCTTGCCCTGGAATTTCTTGATGAGCTCCGGATCCTGTGTGGCGATGCCGACCGGGCACGTGTTCAGGTGGCACTTGCGCATCATGATGCAGCCCTGCACCACGAGCGGCGCCGTGGCGAAGCCGAACTCGTCGGCGCCGAGGAGCGCGCCGATCACCACGTCGCGGCCGGTCTTCATCTGGCCGTCGGCCTGCACGGCGATGCGGCCGCGCAGCTTGTTGAGGACGAGCGTCTGCTGCGTCTCCGCGAGACCGATCTCCCACGGGCTGCCCGCGTACTTGATGGAGGAAAGCGGCGAGGCGCCGGTTCCGCCGTCGTGTCCCGAGATCGTCACGTGGTCGGCCTTGGCCTTCGCGACGCCCGCGGCGATGGTGCCCACGCCAATCTCGCTCACCAGCTTCACCGACACGCGCGAAGCCGGGTTCACGTTCTTCAGGTCGTGGATGAGCTGCGCCAGGTCCTCGATCGAATAGATGTCGTGGTGCGGCGGCGGCGAGATGAGGCCCACGCCCGGGACCGTGTGGCGCACCTTCGCGATGTACTTCGAGACCTTGTGGCCCGGAAGCTGGCCGCCCTCGCCGGGCTTCGCACCCTGCGCCATCTTGATCTGCAGGTCGTCGGCGTTCACGAGGTACTCGGTCGTGACGCCGAAACGTCCGGCTGCGACCTGCTTGATCGCCGAGCGCATCGAGTCGCCGTTGGGGAGCTTCTGGTAGCGGATCGGGTCCTCGCCGCCTTCACCCGTGTTCGACTTGCCGCCGATGCGATTCATCGCGATCGCGAGCGTCGAATGGGCCTCGTGCGAGATCGAGCCCAGCGACATGGCGCCGGTGGCGAAGCGCTTGACGATGTCCTTCACGGATTCCACTTCGTCCAGCGGGATCGGCTGGTCCGATTCCTTGATGCGGAAGAGGCCGCGCAGGGTGAGGAGGCGCTCGCTCTGCTCGTTGATGAGCTTCGAGTACTCCTTGTACGTCGAATAGCTGTTCGCGCGCGTCGCGTGCTGCAGCTTCGCGATCGAGTCCGGCGTCCAGACGTGCGCCTCGCCGCGGGTGCGATAGGCATACTCCCCGCCCGGGTCGAGCTGGTCGCGGTAGAGCGGCGCGTCGGAGTAGGCGAGCCGATGCAGGCGCACCGCCTCCTCGGCTACCTCGCGCAGGCCGATGCCCTCGACGGGCGTGGGCGTACCGGTGAAGTACCGGTCGACGAATTTCTGCGACAGGCCGACCGCCTCGAAGATCTGCGCGGCGCAGTACGACTGGTAGGTGGAGATGCCCATCTTGGACATCACCTTGAGCATGCCCTTGCCGATCGCCTTGATGTAGCGCTTGACGATCTCCTTCTCGTCGATCTTCTGCGGCAGCGCGTCGCGCATGTCGAGGAGGGTCGCGAACGCCACGTTCGGATGGATCGCCTCGGCGCCGAAGCCGGCGAGGCACGCGAAGTGATGCACCTCGCGCGCGCTTCCGGTCTCGACCACCAGGCCGCAGCGCGTGCGCAGGCCCGCGCGCACGAGGTGGTGGTGCACGGCGGCAGTCGCGAGCAGCGCCGGGATCGGGATGCGCTCCGCGGTGACCTCGCGGTCGGTGAGGATGATGATGTTGGTGCCCTTGCGCACCGCGTCTTCGGCGTCGGCGCAGAGCTGTGCCAGCGACGGCTCCATGCCTTCCGCGCCCCATTCGGCGGGATAGCACATGGAAAGGATGTCGCTCTTGAAGTGGCCCTGGGTGAAGGTCGAGGCTCGCCGCAGCTTCTCCATGTCCTCGAAGGTGAGGATCGGCTGCGACACCTCGAGCCGCATCGAGGGCTCGGTCGTGTCGGGCGAAAGCAGGTTGGGACGCGGGCCGATGAACGACACGAGCGACATCACGAGCTGCTCGCGGATCGGGTCGATGGGCGGGTTCGTCACCTGCGCGAAGAGCTGGCGGAAGTACGCATATAGCGGCTTCGCGCGGTTGGAGAGCACGGCGATGGGCGTGTCGTCGCCCATGGAGCCGATCGCCTCCTCGCCCGCTACCGCCATCGGCGTGAGCAGCATCTTCAGGTCTTCCTGCGTGTAGCCGAAGGCCTGCTGGCGATCGAGCAGCTTGTCGGTGTCCGGCGTCGGGATCTCCCACGGCGTGGGCAGGTCCTCGAGGCGCAGCTGCGTGCGGTCGAGCCAGTCCTGGTACGGGCGCTGGCCGGCGAGGTCGCGCTTCAGCTCGTCGTCCGAGACGATGCGGCCGTGCTCGATGTCGACCAGCAGCATCTTGCCCGGCTGCAGCCGCCACTTCTTGACGATCTTCTCCTGCGGAATGTCGAGCACGCCCATTTCCGACGACATCACGATCAAGTCGTCGTCGGTGATGAGATAGCGCGCGGGACGCAAGCCGTTGCGGTCGAGGGTCGCGCCGATGAACTTGCCGTCGGTGAACGCGACCGCGGCGGGACCATCCCACGGCTCCATGAGGGCCGCGTGGTACTCGTAGAAGGCGCGGCGCTTGGCGTCCATCAGCGGGTTGCCCGCCCACGCCTCGGGGATCATCAGCATCATCGCGTGCGCGATCGGGTAGCCGCCCATCACGAGCAGCTCGAGCGCGTTGTCGAACGACGCCGAGTCGGACTGGCCTTCGTAGATGAGCGGCCAGATCTTGTCGAGGTCGTCGCCCAGCAGCTTCGAATGGATCGTCGCCTGGCGCGACTTGATCCAGTTCAAGTTGCCGCGCAGCGTGTTGATCTCGCCGTTGTGCGCGATGAAGCGGAATGGGTGCGCGAGGTCCCACGTCGGGAAGGTGTTCGTCGAGAAGCGCTGGTGCGCGAGGCAAAGCGCCGAGACGAAGCGCTTGTCGCGCAGGTCGTTGTAGAACGCGCCGACCTGCTCGGCGAGCAGCATGCCCTTGTAGACGATGGTGCGATGCGAGAACGACGGCACGTAGAAGTCGCGCGCGTTCGACAGGCCCAGCGCGCGGATGGCGTGGCCGCTTTCCTTGCGGATGATGTAGAGCTTGCGCTCGAAGGCGTCGCGGTCGAGGCTGCCGCGGCCGGCGCCCACGAACACCTGGCGGATGACGGGCTGGGTCTTGCGCGCGGTCTCGCCCAGGGACGAGTCGTCGACCGGCACCTCGCGCCAGCCGAGCAGCGTCTGCCCTTCGTTGGCGATGGCGCGCTCGATCTCCTTCGAGCATGCGGCCTGCGCGGCGGGGTTGCGCGGCAGGAAGACCATGCCCACGCCGTAGAGGCCGGCCTTCGGCAGCTTCACGCCCTGCCGGGCCATCTCCTCGCGGAAGAACGCGTCGGGGATCTGGGTCAGGATGCCGGCGCCGTCACCGTGCTTGGGGTCGGCACCCGTGGCCCCCCGGTGGCGCAGGTTGTTCAGGATCGCGAGGCCCTTCTCCACGATGTCATGGGACTTCGTGCCCTTGATGTGGGCGACGAAAGCCACGCCGCAGGCGTCGTGCTCGCGGCTCGGATCGTAGAGTCCCTGTTTCGGCGGGAGGCCGGCGTTCAGATCCATCTCGAGGCACCTCTAGGCACAATGGTAGATGCGTTTGCCCGCTCTTCGGGAAACGCTTGCAGCTGCTGGGCTCGTGGCGCCGTATCGCGGCCCCGCCGGGAGCGGCCGGCCGCGGCTTTTGGCCGGGCGGCCCGTTGATTCCCCGATGGAATTCGGCGGAATGGCGGATATCGGGCGAAACCCATCAATGATATCGCAGGGCGTTATTGCACTGCAATAAAACGGCCGAAAATGTTGCCGATTTCACGGCGCGCCGCCGCAGCCCTTGAGTAGAATCGGGGCAGCCCGCGTCCGGAGGACGCACGAACCGCCAAGGATCTTCGTGACCCGCCTCGCCGCCCGCCTCGCCGATTCGCTGCTCGTCCTCTCGATGCTTTACCTCGCCGGCTGCGGCAGCGGCGGAGTTTCCGGGCCCGCGGTGACGACCGGAACGCTCGCGATTTCTCCCGCGACCGCGGTTGTATATACCGACGTACCCGCGCAGTTCGTCATCACCGGAGGCACGGCGCCTTACTTCGTCACCTCGAGCAACGGCACAGCGCTTCCAGTGCCGACCTCGGCGTTCAACTACAACACGCTGACCGTTGTCCCGGGTGCCGTGGGTGCCGATTCAGCCGTCACCTTGTCGGCAACCGACGCCAAGAGTTCAACGACGGTTTCCTCCACCGTGACGGTGAAGCCGCGAACCATCAGCAATGTGGTCACGATCACTCCCAGCGCAAATCAATCGGCAGCGTGCGGCACCTCGCTGTGTGCGGGCGGAGATGCTGAGGTCAGCGTTGTTCTTACACAGGCCGGAGTGCCGTTGGCGGGGCGGGTCGTTCAGTTCGACGTCGTGTCGGGCGATCTGCGCGTGATCGCGTCGGCACCCGGAGCTCCTGAAACGCTTGCTCTTTCGGGTACGGCTGTCACGGATGCGACCGGCACGGCTCGGATTCGGGTCCGGGCATTGACCGATGCAACGGCGCAGACGGCTTTACTTCGAATCACGGACATCGCGTCCGGATTTGTCCAAACGGCCAGTGTATCGATCGCGCCCTCGACCAGTTCGCCACTGGTGGTGCAGCCGACCGCCATTCAGTTCACCGGTCCCGACGCAAACACGTGTGCGTCAGGCGTAAGCGCCGATGTGCTTGTCATCGGCGGGCGGCCACCGTATCAAGTGACGCAGCCCCCGGGGTTCATCGTCAACCCGACGGTGCTGACGACGTCGGGTCGCGTGACGGTTACGGCCACGGGCCAGTGCGCTCGTACGGGCACTACGCAAGGGATTGCCATCCCGGATGCGGGGCAGACTCTGGCCATCGTCGACGCCACCGGTGCGACCGCCACGGTGTCGATCCATAACGATCCCGCTCCGGTGACTGCGGTGACCGTGCCATTCGATGTAGCTCCGGCCGAAGTGACTCTGGACTCGTGCAGCGCGGTCGCCTTCGTCGCCTTGGTCGGGGGCACCGGCTCGTACTTTGGTGTCGGTACGAACGCCGTTTCGGTATCGGCCTCAGGAAACCAGGGAATCATCCAACGAGTGCCGGGGACGACCGCTTCGACCTCTCCGATCAGCGTTGCTTTCTCCGACGGCCAGACCAATAAGACCGTGAAGGTGAACCTTACGGGCAAGGCGTTGGGTGGGTGTTGATGAGCGTACCCGAATCAGACACCCTTGCGCCCTTTTGAAAGTTGCGCTTTAATAACGCGCGATAACCCGCTAATTTTTGAAGAATTCCGGGCCGGCGGGAACGGACAAAAAGGGGAACCCACACAGTGAAACTCCATTCGCTACGCAATACCTGGGCCGCGCTCGTGCTGGCCTCCATCAGCGCGATTCTCCTTGCCAGCTGCGGCGGCGGCGGAGCGTCCCAGACGACCACGGGCGGCGCCCTCCAGGTGCTGCCGGCCACGGGCTCGGCCTATGGCGGCGTGCCCTTCACTTTCCAGATCGTGGGGGGCCGGCCGCCCTACACGCTGAGCTCCTCGGAGCCGGGCGTGATGGCGGTGCCGTCCTCGACCAGCGGCAATTCCTTCACCGTCCTTCCGGCCAACCCCGGCGTGATCGACCAGGGCCTTCCGCCCGATGCGCTCCCGGTGCGAACGGTCAACGTGTCGGCGCGTGACTCCAACGGTGCGATCAATACCGCCGTCATCAAGGTGGGCCAGAACTTCCTCACCGGCTACGGCGTGGTTGTGACCAACACATCGTGCCCGGCGGGAACGTCCGGCACGACGGCGGGCCTGGTGTGCGCGGGCGGCGATTCCGTCCTGCAAATGGCCGCTGTCTTCAATGGCAACCTCTATGGCGGACGCGAATTCCGACTCGACGTGCTGCAGGGCAACTTCGTGCTGGTGAATCCGGCGACGGGCACCTCCGGCACCTCGATCGGCGTCACCAGCGATCATGCGGGCATCATCACGTTGATCGCGCGCGTCGCGGCCAACATCCAGACCCAGGTCGGCGTGATCAAGGTGACGGACGTCGCAAGCGGCACCTCCACGATCGAGACCTTCACGATCAAGGGCAACGCCTCGAACGGCATCCTCACGCCGCTTCCCGACACGTTCAGCTTCGTCGGCCCCGACACCGCCACATGCGGCAGCGGCAGCGGCGAGTTCCTGGTGTTCGACGGACAGCCGCCTTATACGGCCATCAGCAGCTCGCCGAACATCGCCGTCACGTACATCGACCCGAACCATACCCCTGGCATCTTCGGGATCACGGTCAGCGCGTCCGGCTCCGGGACCTGCCCGTCGGGCACGATCGTCGTGACGGACGCGACCAACTCCCGCGGCACGGTGACCGTGACGTCCACGAAGGGCACGGTCGCGGCCGTCGTCCCGCCGGCGCCGCTCCAGGTCCAGCCGAATGCGATCACGCTGGGATGCGCCCAGTCCGGTTCGGTGACCGTCATCGGCGGCTCCAGCCCGGGTACGGGCAGCGGCGGCAGCTCGGCGCCGACGTACAGCGTGAGCTCGTCCAACTCGAACGTGACCGGGGCGGTGAACGGAAACACGCTCACCATCACGCGCGCCGGTCCGGCGGGCCCGGGCACGGGGGGCACGACGACCTATACGCTCAACGTGACCGACGGTTCCAGCATCGTTCCGGTGAGCGTGACGGCACCGGTGACCTGTCCGTAAGCGCACTTAGCACCGGAAAACGGGCATCCTCGGATGCCCGTTTTTCTTTCCATGGCCGCCATGCCCGAGCCCCGCTATGTCGTGACCGGCGCTTCCGGATTCGTCGGAGCGCGGCTCATGGCGGCCCTCGACGGGCCGCGTCACGGCATCGCCCTCTCGGCCCCGGATTGGCGGCGGCGCGTTGAAGAGGCACCCTTCGCAGGCGCCGTCGTGCTTCATCTCGCGGCCCGCGCCCATCGCGGCGGCAACGCAGGGCAATTCCGCCATGACAATGTGGAGAAGACACGCGCTCTCGCCGAGGTCGCGGCGCGCGCCGGCGCGCGGCGTTTCGTGTTCCTGAGCTCCATCAAGGTGAACGGCGAGACCACCGCGTCCCGGCCCTTCAGCCCTGCGGACGTGCCCGCGCCCGGGGACGATTACGGCCGCTCCAAGCGCGATGCGGAGATCGCACTGGCCGAAGTCGCCGCGTCGCTGGCGCTGCCCGTTGTCATCGTCCGTTGCCCCCTGGTCTACGGGGCACCCGCGAAGGGGAACCTTGCGATGCTCCTGCGCATCTGCGATTCGCCGCTGCCCTTGCCATTCGGCGCCATCGACAACCGGCGAAGCTTCATCGCCGTCGACGATTTGTGCCGCGCGTTGCTGCGCTGCGCGCACGTCGAGGAGGCCGTGGGAAAGACATATCTCGTCGCCCATCGCGAGCCGATCTCGACGCCACGGCTGGTGAGCCACGTGCGCCGCGCGCTCGGGCGCCCCGCGAGGCTCTTCCGCATGCCGCCGTCCGTGCTCGAGGGCTGCGCGTCCGTGGCGGGACTCGGCGACACCGTCAAGCGGCTCACGCGATCGCTCGAGGTCGACCCGTCGCTCGCCGAGCGCGATCTCGGGTGGCGCGCGCAAGTCGGTATCGAGGAAGCCGTCGGCGCGATGGTGAACGGCTATCGCGAGCGTGGCGCATGAGCGGCGCATGGATCACCGCCGCGCTGCTCCCGCCCGTGCTTTGCGCCGCGATCATCGCGTGGCTGCGGCGATCGCGCCTGACCCACGTGCTGCAGGATCGGCCCAACGAGCGTTCGCTCCATGACGAACCGCGTCCGCGTGTCGGCGGCATCGGCCTGGTCGCGGCAGCTGTCTGCGTCGGCTGGGCGCTCGCGGGCCGTGAGACGGCGCTCCCGCTCGCCCTCGCGGCCGGGCTCGCCGTCGTTTCGCTCGCGGACGATCGCCGCAGCTTGCCGATCGCCGTGCGCCTGGCGGCCCACATGGCCGCGGCACTCGCGGTCGCCTTCACCTGCCTGCCGGTACAGTGGCCGGTCGCACTCGTCGCGGCGCTGGCGATCGCCTGGATGACGAACCTCTACAACTTCATGGATGGCGCGGACGGCTTGGCCGGCGGCATGGGCCTCATCGGGTTCGCAACGCTGGCTGCCGGTGCCGCGATGGCGAACGACATGCCGCTCGCATGGACCTGCACGTGCATCGCCTCGGCCTGCGCGGGATTCCTGCTGCACAACTTCCCTCCGGCGCGCGTCTTCCTGGGCGATGCGGGCTCCATTCCGCTCGGCTTTCTCGCGGGCGCGCTCGGCGTATTGGGCGCCGCGCGCCATGCGTGGCCGGCGTGGTTTCCGGCCCTCGCATTCGCCCCGTTCATCGTCGATGCGAGCGTGACACTCCTGCGCCGCGCCGTCCGCCGCGAGAAATTCTGGCGCGCGCACCGGACGCACGCCTACCAGCGGCTGGTGCTTGCCGGCTGGACGCATCGCCGTCTTGCGCTGTCCGCCTATGCGGTGATGTGCCTTTCGTCCTTCTGCGCGGTGCTGGCGCTGCGGGCGGGGGCGCCGGGCCGATCCGTTATAATCGGGATCTGGATCGCAGCGCTCGCGCTCGCCTTCCTCGCGCTCGAGCGCCGCCTCGCGCGTGCCGCCGTCCCACCTTGCCCAGGCCCGGATCGATGAAGCTGCCGCAACCCGACCTTCGAGCGCTTGCCGCCGCGGTCCATGACGGCGTGGCGCTCGTGCTCGCCTGGCTCTGCGCATCCTTCCTGCTGCAGTCCGGCACGATCTCGCAGGACGACCTGCACGAGCTCATCACCGCATGCATCGTCGCCGTGCCGATCCAGGTCGCCGTGAGCTTCGTCTTCGGCGTGTACCAGGGCATCTGGCGCTACACGAGCCTGCCGGACATCCAGCGCGTCGTGTTCTCGGTGCTCTCGGGCACGGTCTTCGTTTCGCTCGCGCTGCACGGCCTCGCCCTCGACGGCCGCTTCACCTATCGCGAGCTCGTGCTCTATCCGCTGTTCCTCATCTCGCTCATGTCGCTCAGCCGCATGTCGTTCCGCTCGTACAAGGAGTGGGCGCAATACGGCCGCGGTGGCGAGCAGGGAACGCCCGTCGTCGTGATGGGCGCGGGCGATGCGGCCGTGGGCCTGGTGAAGGATCTCTCGCGCAGCCACGACTGGCGCGTCGTGGGGCTCCTCGATGACGACGAGAAGAAGCGCGGACGCCTGCTGCACGGCGTGCGCGTGCTCGGCGCGCTCGACGACCTGCCGAGACTCGCGGTGCGGCTGAAGCTGCGCCACGCGATCATTGCCATGCCGTCGGTGCCGTACAAGGTGCGCCGGCGTGTCGTCGAGATCTGCAACCGCGCCCGGGTCTCGATCATGACGGTGCCCACGCTCAACACGGTGAGCGGCAAGACCCTCGGCACGCGGATCCGGAAGGTGGCGGTCGAGGACTTGATGAAGCGCGATGCGGTCACGCTCGACGACGCGGGCCTGCACGACCTCGTGACCGGGCAGGTCGTGCTCGTCACCGGCGCGGGCGGCTCCATCGGCTCGGAGCTCTGCCGCCAGATCGCGAACTACCAGCCCGCGATGCTCGTGCTCTACGACATGAGCGAGTTCGCCATGTACAAGATCGACGAGCAGCTGCGCGAGGCGTTCCCCGACATGCCGGTCGAGAGCGTCGTGGGCGACATCAAGAACCCGCGCCGCGTGAACCAGATCATGCACCAGTACTCGCCGGCGCTCGTGTTCCATGCCGCGGCGTACAAGCACGTCCCCCTGATGGAGGAGGAAAACGCCTGGGAGGCCGTGCAGAACAATGTGTTCGGCACCTACGTCGTCGCGCGCGCCGCCATCGACTTCGGCGTCACCAAGTTCGTCTTCGTCTCCACGGACAAGGCGGTCAACCCGACGAACGTCATGGGCGCGACCAAGCGCCTCGCGGAGATGGTCTGCCAGGCGTTGCAGGCGGGAAGCTCCACGCGCTTCGAGATGGTCCGCTTCGGCAACGTGCTCGGCAGCGCCGGCAGCGTGATTCCCAAGTTCCAGGAGCAGATCGACAAGGGCGGCCCCGTCACCGTCACGCATCCGGAGATGGTGCGTTACTTCATGTCGATTCCCGAGGCGGCCCAGCTCGTGCTGCAGGCCGGCTGCATGGGCCTGGGCGGCGAGATCTTCGTGATGGACATGGGCGAGCCGGTGAAGATCGTGGACCTGGCGCGCGACATGATCCGGCTCTCGGAAGCCTCGGAGAACGACATCCGCATCGTCTACACGGGCCTGCGGCCCGGCGAGAAGCTCTTCGAGGAGCTGCTCGCCGACGACGAGCACACGCGCGCGACACCGCACCCGAAGCTTCGCATCGCGAAGGCACGCGAGGTGTCCACGGGCTGGCTCGAGCACGTGCTCGCATGGCTGCAGCAGGACCGCATCCCGGGCGATCCGGAGGTGCGTCGCGACCTCAAGCGCTGGGTGCCGGAATACCACTCGCAAGTGCGGCCGCGCCTCGCGGCCGTCCCGGCGCCGCGCGCGAGCGGCAACGCCGCCTAGCTTTCATGGCGCCGGTGCGGCGCCGCTGAAGGTACCTGGCCCCGCACGAGGGGTTGGTGGAATGGATTGGCGCGCCCGACACGATTCGAACGTGCGACCCCTGCCTTCGGAGGGCAGTACTCTAATCCAGCTGAGCTACGGGCGCGTATCCGTGGATTTTAGACGATCCCGGGGGTCATAGTCGAACGGCCGCTCCAAGCGCGCCGGCGAGACCCGCTATAATCCGCGGTTTGCCGCGCCGCGCGGCGACTCCGACATCCCGCAGGAATTGCCATGGCCGAGCACCACCACCGACCCGATCCCATCGAAGAAAACGTCGACTCCCATCCGGTCCAGCTCGCGATCGGCATCGCGATCGGCGCCATCGCGCTCGTGATCGGCATCGTGCTGATGGCGCAGCTCGCCATGAATTCCTATGGTGACCGCTCGATGAAGAACGAGCCGGCGATGTCCGATGCGGCAATCGCGCAGAGGATCGCGCCCGTCGCGAAGCTCGTGGTCGACCCGAACGCCCCGCCGCCCACTCCACCCGCGCAACCGGCCACGCCCGTGGCCCAGGTCGCGGCCGCGGCGCCCGCAGGTGGAGCGGCCGGCGCGGACGCCGGCAAGGCCACGTTCGAGAAAGTGTGTTCCGCATGCCACGGCACCGGCGTGCTCGGCGCACCGAAGTTCGGCGACAAGGCCGCGTGGGCTCCGCGCATCGCGACGGGGAAGGACAAGCTCTACTCGGCGGCGCTCCATGGCATGAACGCCATGCCGCCCAAGGGCGGCAACCCGTCGCTGCCGGATGCCGACGTGAAGGCCGCGGTCGACTACATGGTTTCCGCCGCCAAGTAAGCTTGGCCACCTACGCGATCGGGGACCTGCAGGGCTGCTTCGCGCCGCTCGAGGCGCTCCTCGACGTCATCGCGTTCGATCGTGCCCGCGACCGCCTCTGGTTCGTGGGCGACCTCGTCAACCGGGGTCCCGACTCCGCGCGCTGCCTGCGCTTCGTGAAGGACCTCGGAGACGCGGCGGTGACGATCCTGGGCAACCACGATCTGCATCTCCTCTGCGTGGCGGAAGGCGTCCACGCTCCGGGCCGCCGCGACACGCTCCAGGAAATCCTCTCCGATCCGGCGCGCGATGAGCTTCTCGCGTGGATGCGAAACAGGCCGCTGATCCACGTCGAGGGGCCGCACGTGCTGGTCCATGCCGGCGTGCTGCCCGCCTGGAGCATCGCGCAGGCGCAAGCGCTCGCGGGCGAAGTGCAGGCCCGGTTGCGCGCCCCGGGATATCGCGACTTCCTCGAGAACATGTTCGGCGACGAGCCGAAGGCATGGCGCGACGACCTCGCC
The DNA here is from genome assembly GCA_035656735.1 of Usitatibacter sp. Lineage (GTDB taxonomy): Bacteria > Pseudomonadota > Gammaproteobacteria > Burkholderiales > Usitatibacteraceae > Usitatibacter. The sequence continues at coordinate 138,637 of DASRRY010000026.1, forward strand.
GGCTGGGACAGGGTGCGCATCGTGGTCAACGCGATGACGCGCATGCGCATGTGCGATCCGACGGGCGCGATCGCCCTGGGCTACAAGGGAGAGCCGGGAGAGGACGCACCGCCGGGGCTCGTGCCGTGGTTCGACGTCCCGGGCAGGCGCAGCCGCGATGCCACGATCTTCTTCGGCCACTGGTCGGCCCTCGGGCTGCACGTGCGCGACGACGTCGTCGGGCTCGACAGCGGCTGCGTCTGGGGCCGCTCGCTCAGCGCGATCCGGCTGGAGGACCGTGCGGTGTTCGAGGTTCCCTGTCCCAGGCCTGCAGGCGGCTAGCGATCACCGCATGAAGGGATGCCGCGAGCTCGCGGCGGTCCCGTCCGGCGGCCTCCACTGGCTCGAGAAATTCCATGCGCGCCACGATCGCCCGCTCGCGCACGATGCGCGCGAGGCACTGCATGAACGTGATCTCGCCGGCGAACGAGGCATTCGCGCACAAGGCGCCCGCGGGCGTCTCGTACCTGAGCACCACGGGCACGATGCGCGCCGCGTTGCGGATCGCCGGCTCGAAGAGCGAGCCGTGGAACTTGAGCAGGTGCGTGCCCTCGGTGGTGGTGCCTTCGGGAAAGAGGCCGACGCAATCCTGGCGTGCCAGCGCCTCGTGCACCTGCTCTCCCATGCGCGCCAGGTCGCGCCGCGCCTCGCGCTTGAGGAAGAGGGTGCCGGCCTTCTCGACGATCCATCCCACGAGCGGCCACTCCCGGATCTCGCGCTTCGCGATGAAGCGCGTCGCGCGCACGCTGGAGATCACGAAGATGTCGAGCCAGGACACGTGGTTCGCGACCACCATCACGGGGCCGCTCCAGTGCGGCGCAGGCCCGTGCACCACGGGACGCACGGCGAGGATGCGCAGGAGCTTCCGCGACCACCAGCGCATGAGCCGCGCATGGCGCGCGGGGCTCGTGCGCGGATAGACGAAGCGCAGGATGAGGGCGCCCATGGCCGCGTGAGCCGCCATGCGCGCCCAACGGAATGCGCGTGCGGGCGCTAGTGTGCGGCCCGCGCCCAGCTTAGTGCGTCACGCGCGTGGCACCACGGCCGGAGAGCACGCGGACCCGGTCGCCGGGCCGGAAGGCCTCGTCGGCTTCCTGCACGACCGAGATGTACTGGCCGTTGTCCAGGTGCACCGTGACCTCGACGCCCGGGCGCTCGTTGGCGCTGTGCTCGATGTTCGAGCCCAGGATGCCGCCCAGGATCGCGCCGCCGACCGCGCCCGCGACCTGTCCCGTGCCGCCGCCCACGGTGCTGCCCGCGAGGCCGCCGAGCACGGCGCCGCCCGCGGTGCCGACGCCCGATTCGCCCGCGTGAAGGCGCACGTCGCGCACCGATTCGACCACGCCGAAGCGCACCGATTGCTCGCCCATCACCTGGTAGCCGTGGTAATCGCGCGAGCCCGCGGGATACGCGCAGGCGCCCGCGAGGACCGCGGCGGCGAGGAGGACGGCGAAGTTCTTGAAGCTCTTCATTGCATTTTCTCCTGGATCGTTTCTCCGAAAGCCTCGTGAAAGCGCGAGGCGATCTGCGTGCGCGTGGGACGATGGTTCTGCCCGCCCCGGTGCGCAATCTTGAACGCGCCCATGACCGAGGCGAGGCGGGCCGACTTGACCCAGCCCCAGCCGCGGGCCATGCCGAAAAGCAGCCCCGCGCGGAACGCGTCGCCGCAGCCCGTCGGGTCCACGACCGCGTCCGCCGGGGCCGCCGGGATATCCGTTGAACGTCCATCGTGGAAAACGGTGCACCCGTCGGCGCCCCGGGTCACCACGACGGCCTCGATTTCCGAGGCCAGCCGGGCCATCGACCGGCCGGTTCTCTGCTCGACAACGCGCGCCTCGTAATCGTTCACGGTGAGCGCCCGCGCCGGCCCGATGAGAGCGAGCAGGTCGTCCCCTGAAAACATGGGCAGGCCCTGGCCCGGGTCGAAGACGTAGGGGATGCCCGACCGCGCGAAATCCCGTGCGTGCTCGACCATGCCGTCGCGGCCGTCCGGAGAGACGATGCCCAGGCGTGCGCCCGGCGCGTCCGCCACCCGATTCAGGTGCGACGACAGCATGGCGCCGGGATGGAAGGCGGTGATCTGGTTGTCGTCCACGTCGGTCGTGATGAAGGCCTGCGCGGTGAACTGGTCTTCCAGGCGCCGCACGTGGCGCGTGGAAAGTCCCAGCTCGCGCAGGCGCTCGTCATAGGGGGCGAAGTCGTGACCCACGGTCGCCATGATGAGCGGGTCGTCGCCGAGCAGCTTGAGGTTGTAGGCGATGTTGCCTGCCGTGCCGCCGAACTCGCGGCGCATGTCGGGCACCATGAACGAAACGTTGAGGATGTGGATCTGGTCGGGGAGGATGTGCTTCCTGAACTGGTCGGGGAACACCATGATGGTGTCGAACGCCATCGAGCCGCATACGAGTGTCGTCATGGCCGAAAGTATAGCGGCGGCTACCGCGGGCACCGGGGACGTGCGGTATCTCCGGCCCGACGAGCGGCGTTGACGCCGTTGCCTTCCATACGCAAAGTCGAGAACCGGTTACATCCGTAACCGCTAGCAGGCCAGCAGCTGGGCGCACGTTTCTGAACAGGGCAAACCCTCCGAAAGGAGGGGACGCAAAATCACCGGTCTAAGGGGCGAGCCAGCCCTACGACAGCGGGATTGCCGGAAAGGTGGTGTGGCATGGCCAACTCCGCAGGCGGCAACGTCGTGGCTCTCGGTGAGCACGCGCGGGCGCGCGGGCGTCCTCCCCGAGCGGAATTCGCGGACGCCCTGAGCGCATGCCGCGCCCTCGCGCTCGATCGCATGGCCGATGCGCTCTCGCGCATGCTCGACCGCATCGAGGATGAGCTCTTCCAGCTCGCCGAAAGCGCGCAGGACCGCGAGCAGCAGAACACCTACCTGGATGCACGCACGCAGGCCCGCGCGAAGCGCGGCGCCATCGAGTCGACGTTCCGTGCCCACTTCGTCGACCTCTTCGATCGCAAGGTGCAGGGCCGCTCCGTCGAGGCGGCGCCCGCGGCGCTGTCGGAGCTCGCGCTGGTCGAGCCGGAGGCGCTCGAGGAAACGCTCGCCGTGCGCGAGATGGCGCGCAAGCTGGGCGCGGCATGCGAAGGCGAGCTCTTCGCGCTGAGCCAGCGCATGGGCTTCATGCTGGAGCGTCCCGAGCTCGCCGACGAGGCGAACCCCGTGGCGCCCGCGACGATCTGCGCGGCGCTGAAGGATGCCTGCGACCAGATCGAATCCGGCTTCAAGGTGCGCATGGCGCTGCTGCACCAGCTGGAGCGCCACGCGGTCGGCGCGCTCAACGGCATTTATCACGAGATCAATGCACAGCTCATCGAGCGGCGCATCCTGCCGGAGGTGCGCTTGGGCGTGCGCCGCGTCCCGAACGCAGCGACGCGGATGCCGCAGTCCGCAGCGCCGCAATCCGCAGCGCCGCAGTCCGGAGCGCCGCGCGAGGGCGTGACGCAGCAGGACGTGTTCGCGACGCTCTCCCAGTGGCTGTCCCAGGCGACGGCCGTGTCACGCGGTCCCGGCGGCGATGGCACGGGAGCCGCACCCAATGCCGCCGCCAGTGGCGCTACGGATGGCGTAGCGGCCGCCGGCGGCGCGCCGGGCGCACCGGACGCGCAGCTCGTCGCGCAGCTCACGCGCATGCATCGCGAGGCGGGCGGGCAAGCCGTGGAGTCCGCGCAGGCCCTGGTCAATACGGTGAAGGCGATCCGTTCGTCGCCGCTCGCCGCGTCGCTCGGCAGCGTCGATGCGATGACCATCGACGTCGTGGGCATGCTCTTCGACTACATCTTCGAGGACCGGCACATCGCCGCGAGCGTGAAGGCGCAGCTCGCGCGCCTGCAACTGCCCACGCTCAAGGTGGCGCTGCTGGACAAGGGGTTCTTCTCCTCGGCGTCCCATCCCGCGCGCCGCCTGCTCGACGTGCTGGCGGAATGCGCGATCGGCATCGACGAGTTCCACGCGCAGGACAGCGACGTGCTGGCCCTGGTCGAGAGCGTCGTCGGCAAGGTGCTCGCGGAATTCGAGACGGACCTCGAGCTCTTCGCCGCGCAGGCGAAGCGGGTCGAGGATTTCATGCACGGCAAGCGCGAGGCCGAATCCGCCCTGGTCGAGCGCTCCGCGCGCCTGCTGGAGGAACGCGAACGCCGCGAGGGCGCGATCGTCGCCGCGCGCACGGAGGTCGAGCGCCGCATCGACGAACGGGCATGGCTGCCGGCGCCGGTGCGCACGATGCTGGCCGGGCCTTGGGTCGCCGCCATGGCCGAAGCCTTCCTGGACCAGGGTCCGCGCGGACCCGCATGGCACGAGCTCGTCCTCGCGATGGACGAGCTGGCCTGGAGCGTCGAGCCGAAGGTGGCGCCGGAGGATCGCCGCCGCCTCGTCACCACGTTGCCGGCGATGTTGGCGCGCCTGGCGGCGGGCCTGGAGCGCGGCGGCGTGTCGAAGGAAGGGCGCGACGAATTCTTCGGCTCCCTGGTCGATTGCCATGCCGGCGCCGTGAAGGCGGGCCTGCGCGGGATCGCCGTCCTGCCGCAGGCGCCGGCGATCGAAGAAGACAAGGGCGGCCTCGAGCGCGAGCTCGTCCCCGCGGGCGACCTCCAGCTCGAGGAGATCCGCCTGCGTCCGCCCCGGGGCGCCAAGGCCACGCGCAACGTTTTCACGCGCACCGGCATCTGGACGAACCTGCAACGCGGGACGTGGGTCGAGTTCGCGCCGGCCGACGGGCCGCGTATGCGCGCGCGCCTCACGTGGATCAGCCCGAACAAGGGCGTCTACCTCTTCACGAGCCCGCTCTCGCAGGCCGCCGCCCTCTCGATCTCGCCGGAGGCGCTCGCCGAGCAGATGCGCATGGGCGAAGCGCGTATGCTGGACGACGGGCCGCTCGTCGAGCGCGCGGTGGGCTCGATGATCGCGTCGCTCAGGCCTGCGGCCTGAAGCCGGGGGAGTACAGGAATTCCACGTGGTAGCCGGTCGGCTTGATGCGCGGCGTGGCGAGCCTCAGCTGGATCGCGAGCTCGCCGCCGGGCGCGATCGCTTCGTCAGCCGCCGGCGTGCGCCCGAGGTAATCGGCCGGCTTCAGCACCCGCCGCGCGGCCGCCTGCCCGGTGCGGTCGGTGAGCGTGAGCTCCAGGTACGGATAAGCCTGCGGGACCGCGGCGGCGTTGCGCACGCGCGCGGTCAGCAGGAGCTCACCTGAAGTGCCGGGCACTTCGTACAGGTCCGAGTCCTCCGTGCGCAGGTGCTCCTCGTCCTGGTGCCAGGGCACCCCGCAATGCAATGGCACGCAGGCCTTCACAAGCCAGGGTCGCGCCGGCGGATAGCGCTCCGCGATCGTGCCGCGCAGCGCGTAGGCACCTTCGCCGGCGAGGACCAGCAGCAGCAGGAAGACGCCGAAGGCCCAGGCGCGCGAGGGGCGCCGCCGCGGCATGGGATCGGTCTCCTCGTATTCGACGACCGGCCGCGACGGCGCTCGCGCGGGCCGATGCGGCGTGGACGGCATCGGGGCCGGCGGCTCGACCATGGGCGCCGCGGCGCGCGCCGGCGGCGAGGGCGATGATGCGGGCGGAACTGGTAACGGCGCAGGCGTCGGCTCGGGCGCGTCGACCGGCTGGACTTCCGGCAACGCTTCGGGCGAGTTGTCGGCGCCTGTGCGGCCGGAGCCGCGTTCGCTCGCCTCCCGCGCCGCGAGAAGCCGCGCGCCGGTGTCGTCGTCGGGGAAACGCTCGAGCGCCTCGAAGCCGCTGAAGACCTTGTTGCAGCGCCCGCACCGCACCTGGCCCTGCTTGGCGTTGAGCTGCTGGGGACTCACGCGGAAGCGCGCGAGGCAGTGGGTGCAGGTCGTGATCAGCATGCCGGAAGTTTCGCCCCGGTCACGAGCACCCACCCCGAATCGTGGCGCGTGACCTCGAGCCGCGCCCAGGGCGCATACGCCTCGATCACCGCGGCAGCCTGCTCCTCCAGGATACCGGAGAGAGCGATGCGTCCGCGTGCGCACGTATGCGCCGCGATGACCGGGGCCAGCACGCGAAGGGGATTGGCGAGGATGTTCGCGACGGTCACCGTGGCCTGCATCTCGGGCGCGTGCTCCGCATCGAACACTTCGAGCGGCACGCCGTTCTGACGGGCATTGTAGCGAGCGGCCTCGACCGCAAGGGGATCGATGTCCACGCCCACGGCCCGCGCGGCGCCGAGCTTGAGGGCGCAGATCGAGAGGATGCCGGAGCCGCAACCGTAGTCGAGAATGCGATCGTCGGCCCGCACCTGGTCCTCCAGCCAGCCGATGCAGAGCCGGGTCGTCGGATGGCTGCCGGTGCCGAAAGCCGCCCCCGGGTCGAGGATGACGTTGATCGCCTCGGGATGCGGCGGCTTGTGCCACGTCGGCACGATCCAGAGCTTGCGGCCCACCTGCAGCGGCTCGAACTGGCGCTGGGTGAGCGCCACCCAGTCCGCGTCCTCGATGCGCTCGATGGCCGCGGGCCCGAGCACTTCGGCGCCGGCCGCGGCGATCGCGTCATCGAGCGCGGAACGCGCCCTGAACCCGAGGTTGAAGAGCGCGCTCACGCGCGTGCGCGGCCACGGCTTCGAATCGCTGCCGGGCTCGCCGAAGATCGCCTGCTCGTCCGCGGTGCCCGCATCGGCATCGGTGAGCTCGGTCGCGAGCGCGCCGGCCTCCTCGAGCGCGTCGGCCAGCGCCTGCGCGCGCTCGCCTGCCACCACGAGCTCCACGCGTTGCCAGGCCATGGCGCGCCTCAGCTCTCCGGCTGGATCGCCTTCAACGCCGCGATCTTCTCTTCCAGGTAGTGGATGCTCACGCCGCCGCGCACGAACGCCGCGTCGTTCATCAGCTCCTGGTGCAGCGGGATGTTGGTCTGGATGCCCTCGATCACCATCTCGGAGAGCGCCACGCGCATGCGGGCGATGGCCTGCTCGCGCGTGTCGCCGTAGGCGATGAGCTTGCCGATGAGCGAGTCGTAGTACGGCGGCACGTAGTAGTTCGCGTAGACGTGGGAGTCGTAGCGGATGCCCGGACCGCCGGCCACGTGGTACTGGGTGATGCGGCCCGGCGACGGCACGAAGGTGTAGGCATTCTCCGCGTTGATGCGGCACTCGATCGCGTGCCCGCGCTTCAGGATGTCCTTCTGCCGGTAGCGCAGCTTCATGCCGGCGGCGACGCGGATCTGCTCCTGCACGATGTCCACGCCGGTGATGAGCTCGGTGACCGGATGCTCGACCTGCACGCGGGTATTCATCTCGATGAAGTAGAACTCGTCGTTCTCGTACAGGAACTCGAACGTGCCCGCGCCGCGGTAGCCCATCTTGCGGCATGCCTCGGCGCACTTCTCGCCGATGCGCTCGATGAGGCGCGGCTTCACCAGCGGCGCCGGCGCCTCCTCGATGATCTTCTGGTGCCGGCGCTGCATCGAGCAGTCGCGCTCGCCCAGGTAGATCGCCTGCTTGTGCTCGTCCGCCAGCACCTGGATCTCGATGTGGCGCGGATTCTCGAGGAATTTCTCGAGGTAGACGACCGGGTTGTTGAACGCGTTCTGCGCCTCGGTGCGCGTCATGGTGACGGCATTGATGAGCGCCGCCTCCGTGTGCACGACGCGCATGCCGCGGCCGCCGCCGCCGCCCGCCGCCTTGATGATGACCGGGTAGCCGATGGCGGCGGCAAGCCGGCGAATCTCCTTGGGATCGTCCGGGAGCGCGCCCTCGGAGCCGGGCACGCAGGGAATGCCGGCCTTCTTCATCGCCGCCTTGGCGGAGATCTTGTCGCCCATCGTGCGGATCGATTCCGCGCGCGGGCCGATGAAGACGAAGCCCGAGTTCTCGACGCGCTCGGCGAAGTCCGCGTTCTCGGAGAGGAAACCGTAGCCGGGATGGATCGCCTGGGCGTCGGTCACCTCGGCGGCGCTGATGATGGCCGGAATGTTGAGGTAGCTGTCGCGCGAGGGTGGCGGCCCGATGCACACCGACTCGTCGGCGAGCATCACGTACTTCGCGTCGGCGTCGGCCTCGGAATGCACCGCGACCGTCTTGATGCCGAGCTCGCGGCAGGCGCGCTGGATGCGAAGCGCGATCTCGCCGCGATTGGCGATGAGGATCTTCTCGAACATGCGGCCGTTACTCGATGAGGAACAGGCCCTGGCCGTACTCCACGGGCTGGCCGTTCTCCACCAGGATCGACTTGAGGGTCCCCGATGCGTCGGCCTCGATCTCGTTCAGCAGCTTCATCGCCTCGATGATGCAGAGCGTCTGGCCCTTGGTCACCGGCTGGCCGACCTCGACGAACGAGGGGGCGCCTGGCGACGGGGCGCGATAGAACGTGCCGACCATCGGCGACTTGACGACGTGCCCCTGGGGTTCCGGCGGCGCGGCAGGCGCCTGGGGGGCCGCGGCGGGGGCGCCGGGCGCGGGCATGGCCATGGGCTGGAGGGCGGCGCTCGCCATCATGAACGGCGCGCCGGCGGGCCCCTGGCGGCTGATGCGGACCTTTTCCTCGCCCTCGGTGATTTCGATTTCGCCGATGCCCGACTCCTGCACCAGGTCGATCAGCTTCTTGAGCTTCCTGAGATCCATGGGCCCCTTTCAGGCCTTGCGCGGAGGCGCCAGCTGCCGCAGGGCGGCCTCGAGCGCCAGTTCGTACACCACGGGCCCGAGGCCGGAGATCACGCCGCTCGCGAGATCGGAGAAATACGATTGCCGGCGGAACGGTTCCCGCGCGTGGATGTTGGACAGGTGCACCTCGATGAAGGGGATGCGCACGGCAGCGAGGGCATCGCGCAACGCGACGCTGGTGTGCGTGAAGGCTGCCGGATTGATGATGATGAATGCCGTTCCATCGTTTTTCGCGGCCTGGACGCGCTCGATCAACGCGGACTCCGCATTGCTCTGGAGGGTCTGCACTTCGACGCCGGCCGCCCGGGCGCGTTCGCGCAAGCGGCGGTCGATGTCTTCCAGCGAGTCGCGCCCATAGTGTTGGGTTTCACGGTCGCCGAGCAGGTTGAGGTTCGGTCCGTGCAGGACCAGGAGCGAGGGCATGGCGGGCGAGTTTGCCGGATTTCCCGCCACGATGTCCAGATTTAGCCGAAGATCGACGCGCGGGCGGGGGCGCGCTGCGTGACGTGGGCACGAATCCCGCTTTGTGGCGGTGCTGCCGGGCGAGACGCCAAAGCGATCTATGCAGTTCGATCCCGTTCGCCGCAGTTAACGTAGGAATGGCGCCAGTTCGCCCGCCAACTCGCGCTCGGTGTATGCGCCCACTTTCTGCGCGACGACCTGGCCGGAGGCGTCGAGAATCACCGTAAAGGGCAATACGCCCATCCGGTTCCCCAAGCGGCGGGAGAGCTCCATCACTTCGTCGCCGCCATTCCAGAGCGGGTACGCAACCGCGAGCTCGCGTGCGAAGGCGCGGACCTTCCCGGGGTCGTCCTGGGCGAGGCCGACGAACTGCACGCGGGGCGCGGCGCGCACGCTCACGCGAGAAAGCGCGGGCATCTCCTCGCGGCAGGGGCCGCACCACGTCGCCCAGAAGTTGAGCACCAGCGGATGACCCGAGAATCGCCCGAGCGACACCGGTCGCCCCTGCAGGTCGTGAAAGCTCGCCGCATACACGGCGGAGGGCGAGATCTCGGGGGCTGCGATCGGCGCGGCGGGGCGGCTCGCGAGGTAGAGGCCGGTCCCGCCCAGGACGGTCGCGAGTCCCACGAGCGTGAATGTCAGCGCCGCCTTCATCGCGGCGCCGACTCCCGCTCAACCCACTGCAGGTAGGCCGGCAGCCCGTCCTCCACGTCGATGGCGAGGATCTCCGGCAGCTCGTAGGGATGCCGCTCGAGGATCGCCCGCTCGACCTCCGCGTAGCGCGCGCGCACTGTCTTCACGACGACGGTCTGCTCCGTTGCCTCCTCGAGCTTTCCGTCCCACTCGTAGAAAGACGTCATCGCGGGCAGAACATTGACGCACGCGGCCAGTCTGAGCTGGACGAGGTGGCGCGCGAGGTTGAAGGCGGACCCGGAGTCGGGTAGGTTGGTGACGACGAGGATGACTGCCACGGGGGACCCGGCTCCCGCGTTGAGCGGCGCCGACGCAACGTTTGGAAATGGTGCAAGGATGCGGTTGCTCCTGATCGGAATTCTACTGGGTTTCCCCCTCCTCGAAGCCATCGTGCTGGTGCGGCTCGCCAACACGATGGGGTGGTGGGTGCTGGCGTGGATGGTCCTCGCGGCGTGCGCCGGGATGGCGCTCATCAAGGAGGCGCGCTTCGCCATGCTGGCCCGGCTCGCGGCCGGCGTCGCGCATGGCGAGTTTCCCATCGTGGCCCTCACCGACAGCGCGCGCACGGTGATCGCAGGGCTGCTGCTCATCTTCCCCGGCGTGGTCTCCGATCTCATCGCGATCACGCTCCTGCTGCTTCCGCGCTCGGAGGCGGTGCAGCAGTCCGCAAGGCGGCGCGCGCCGGCCGCGGTCATCGAGGGCGAGTTCCGCCGCAGTCGCTAGGCCACGGATGCCCGTGGGCCTTGAGGTAAAATGCCCCCGCGCCCTGCGGTGCAGCCCGCGCGTCGCGCGGCGCGGTCCCTCGAGAAAGCATCCCTTTGCCTGAGCCATCCACGGCCGGCCGCGAGGTTCGGCTCGAGCCGAGCGGCCATACCTTTCACGTACGCCCCGGGGAGACGATCCTCGAGGCCGCGCTGCGCCAGAACATCGGCCTGCCCTATGGATGCCGCAACGGCGCGTGCGGCGCATGCAAGGGCATCCTGCGCGCGGGCGAGCTCGAGTACGGCGATTACCAGGAGCGCGCGCTCCACGACACCGAGCGTGCGGCCGGCAAGGCGCTCACGTGCTGCACGCGCCCGCTCGGCGACATCGTGTTCGAGGTGCGCGAGCTCACCGGCGCCAAGGATCTCGCGATCCGGACGCTGCCGGCGCGCGTGGAGAAGGTCGAGAAGCCCGCCGAGGACGTCGCGGTGCTGAACCTCAAGCTGCCCGCGGGCGAGCGCCTGCAATTCCTCGCCGGGCAGTACATCGACGTGCTGCTGAAGGACGGCAAGCGGCGCAGCTTCTCCATGGCCAACCCGCCGCACGACGACCAGTTCCTGCAGCTGCACGTGCGCAAGTCGCCCAACGGCGCGTTCTCGAAATACGTCTTCGAGGAGATGAAGGAGCGCGCGATCATCCGCTTCGAGGGCCCGCTGGGCACGTTCTACCTGCGCGAGGACTCGGACAAGCCGTGGATCTTCGTCGCGGGCGGCACGGGTTTCGCGCCGATCAAGGCCCAGATCGAGCACTCGCTGCACCACGGGAGCGATCGCCCGATGGTGCTCTACTGGGGCGCGCGCTCGCTGCGGGATCTCTACATGGCGGAGCTGCCGGCGAAGTGGGCGCGGGATCATCCCAACTTCACCTACATCCCGGTGCTGTCCGATCCGCTTCCCGAGGACGCATGGCGCGGCCGCACGGGCCTCGTGCACCAGGCCGTGCTCGACGACTTCGCCGACCTCTCGGGCTATGCGGTCTACGCGTGCGGCGGGGCGGCGATGACGGATATCGCGCGCGAGACGTTCGTCGCGGGGCGCGGATTGCCCGAGGACGAGTTCTACTGCGACGCCTTCACGCCTTCGGTCGATCCGAAGAAATGAGCGCGGCCGCGCGCTCGCGCAGCACGCGACGTTGCACCTTTCCCGTCGTCGTCATCGGCAGCTCTTCCACGAACTCGATGAGCCGCGGCTGCTGCCAGGGGGCGAGATGCGCCTTCACGTGGGCGCGGATGGATTCCTCGATGGCGGGGGAGGGGATGGTCCCCGGCGAAGGCAGCACGTACGCCATGATGAGCGCGCCGCGCATCTCGTCGGGCACCGGCACGATGGCGCAGTTCGCGACGGCCGCATGCTTCGCGAGGCAGTTCTCGATCTCGGCCGGCCCGATGCGGTAGCCCGCGCTCTTGAACATGTCGTCGGCGCGTCCCTGGTACCAGAGATAGCCGTCCGCGTCGAAGCTCGCCTGGTCGCCGGTGCGGCACCAGGCGCCCGAGTACTTTGCGGCAGTGGCCTCGGCATTGTTCCAGTACCCCAGGAAGAACACGGGATCGGGTGACCCGTCGAGCCACGTGCGGTGCACCGAGACGTCGCCCACCGCGCCTGGCGGCAGCATGCGGCCCTCGTCGTCCAGCACCGCGATGCGATGCCCGGGATACGGCCGGCCCATCGAGCCGGGCTTCACCGGCCACATGCTCTGGGAGTTGCCGACGATGTAGTTCATCTCCGTCTGGCCGAAGATCTCGTTGACCGTGACGCCCAGCTCGGCCTGCGCCCACTCGAACACCGCCGGGCCGACGGGCTCGCCGCCGCTCATGAGCGAGCGCAGCTTCACCCCGAAGCGCTCGCGCGGGTGTGGCACGGCCCGCATCATCATCTTGAGCGCCGTGGGAAAGAGGAACGCGTTGCGCACCCCGTAGCGCTGCATCAGCGTGCAGGCGCGCTCCGGGTCGAAGCGCCCGCGATAGCCGAGGATTCCGAGGCCGTGGTAGAGCGTCGGCATGAGCGCATCCCAGAGCCCGCCCGTCCAGGCCCAATCGGCGGGCGACCAGAAGAAGTCCCCCGCTTGCGGGAAGCCGTCGTGCGAATGCTCGAAGCCGGGCAGGTTGCCGATGAGCGCCTGCTGCGGCAGCAGCGCCCCCTTGGGGGGGCCGGTCGTGCCGCTCGTGTAGATGATGGCGGCGGGATCCGTCGCCGCCGTGCGCACGGGCTCGAAGGTGGGCGCCGCGCGGCCGAGCAGCGCGTCGAAGGCCATGACGTCGCGGCCGCCGGCGCTGTCCACGCCGACCACGTGGCGCAGGTCGGGCAGGCGCTCGCGCACGGGCTCGAGGTTCGCGAGCGTGTCGGCATCGACGATCGCGACGCGGGCCGCGCTGTCGCGCAGGCGATATTCGAGGGCCTCGGGACCGAAGAGGAAGGAGAGGGGGACCGCGATCGCCGCGCACTGGAAGCACGCGAGGTACGCGATCGCGGTCTCCGGCCGCTGGGGCAGCAGGATGGCGACGCGATCGCCCCGCGCGACGCCGAGCGCCGCGAGCGCGTTCGAGAGTCGATTGGCACTCTCGAGCAACGCGTCGTAGGTGAGGCTCGCGGTGGCGCCGGCTTCGTCTTCCCAGCGCAGCGCGATGCGGCCGCTTCCGGCCCAGCGCCGGCACGCCCACTGCGTGATGTTGAAGTCCGCCGGCACGCGCCAGCGAAAGCCTTCGTAGGCCTCGCGATGACGATCGGTCGCCGCCACGGCGGCCATCGACTAGCGAACGAGCGCGGCTTCGATGTCGGCGAAGGTCTGGGCGACCTCGATCGTCTGCAGCTCGACACCGAGCTGGCGCGCGAGCTGGGAGGCCGAGAACAGCCCGCGCACGCGTTGCCCGTTGTCCTCCGCGACGATCAGGTGGCGCCGTCCCACGGCCTTGAGGGTGGCCACGATATGCCCGACGCGCATCTGCGCCACGTCCATCACGGAGAGCGCCTCGAGGGCCGCGGCCGGCGTCATGAGGTCGCCCACCTGGATCTCGGTGCGCGTGACCCCGCGCGACTGCATGAAGCGCATCGGCTTCTCGCCCAGCAGGTCGGTCGCGGTGACGATGCCGGCGAGCTTGCGCTCGGCATCGAGCACGAAGAGCAGGCGCACGCTGCGGCGGACCATTTGCGCCTCGGCGGCGGCGATGAACTCGTCGGCCGTGGTGGTCGCCGCCGACACCTCGCGCAGGTCCGTCATCACGGAGAACGCCGGGTCGTCCAGCGTCACGCGTCCGGGCGTCATCGGCTCCGCGAGCCGCGCCCGCGGACCCAGCGGTGCGAGGGTGAGCGACGAGTATTCACGCATGGATCCCATCCTTTCGCGTTGTCAGCCGGCCAGCTCGGCGCTGCGGCGGAAGTGGGCGACCGCCTCCTGCGGCTTGCCCAGCTTCTCCATCAGTGCGGCGAGCGTCATGTGTCCCTCGTGCGTGGGCTCGAGCGCGAGGCTCGCCTCGATGTAGCTCTGCGCCTTGCCCCAGAGGCCCTGGCGCATGCAGAGCTTGCCCAGCGTGAGCAGCAGCGCCGGGTCGCGCGCGTGCTCGCGCAGCCATTTCTCGGCGCGCTCGATCTGGCGCAGCGCGTCGTCGCCGGCGGCATCGGCATAGAGCGCCACGAGCGTGGGGCTCCAGTCGTGCTCGAGCGCCTGCTCGAGCAGCTC
>DASRRY010000027.1:0-19575 GCA_035656735.1 Usitatibacter sp.
CGCCGGCTCGTGGGCCAGGCCATCGCCGACTACTCGATGATCGAGGCGGGCGACAAGGTGATGGCGTGTCTCTCGGGCGGCAAGGACAGCTACGCGATGCTCGACGTGCTGATGAAGCTGCGCGAGAAGTCGCCGGTGCCCTTCACGATCGTCGCGGTGAACCTCGACCAGCGCCACCCGGGCTTCCCGGAGCAGGTGCTTCCCGATTACCTCGCCTCGATCGGCGTCGATTTCCGCATCGAGGTGCAGGACACGTACAGCGTCGTGAAGCGCGTCGTGCCCGAAGGCAAGACCATGTGCGGGCTGTGCTCGCGGCTTCGCCGTGGCGTGCTCTACCGCGTGGCGACCGAGCTCGGCGCGACGAAGATCGCGCTCGGCCACCATCGCGACGACATCCTCGAGACGTTCTTCCTCAACCTCTTCCACGGCGGGAAGCTGAAGGCCATGCCGCCGCGGCTCGTCTCGGACGACGGCAAGCACGTCGTGATCCGCCCGCTCGCCTACGTGGAGGAAAAGGATCTCACCGCCTACGCGGAGCTCAAGCAGTTCCCCATCATTCCCTGCGACCTCTGCGGCTCGCAGGAGCAGCTGCAGCGAAAGCAGGTGAAGGCGCTGCTGCGCGACTGGGAGAAGCAGCATCCCGGCCGCATCGATTCCATCTTCGGCGCGCTCACCAATGTCGCGCCGTCGCACTTGCTGGACCGCTCGCTATTCGATTTCACGAGAATCGCCGCGACGGATGAAACCTCCGTTCATCCCATCACTCTCGCGTCTCGCTTCTCGCGTCTCGCGTCTTCGGATCCTTCATGACCCTCAAGAGCCTCGCTTCCACCAAGAAGATCACCTCGTTCCATCCGCCCCAGCGCACGCTCATGGGGCCCGGCCCCACCGAGATCCATCCGCGCGTGCTCACCACCATGAGCCAGCCCGCCATCGGCTACCTCGACCCGGTCTTCGTCGAGATGATGGAGGAGCTGAAGGCGCTGCTGCGCTACGTGTACCAGACGGACAACGCGCTCACCTTCCCCGTGTCGGGTCCCGGCTCCGTGGGCATGGAGTACTGCTTCGTGAACATGATCGCCCCCGGCGACAAGGCGATCGTGTGCCGCAACGGCGTCTTCGGCGGCCGCATGATCGAGAACGTCGAGCGCTGCGGCGGCACCGCCGTCGTGGTCGACGACGAGTGGGGCAAGCCGGTCGACCCGCAGAAGGTTGAGGACGCCTTCAGGAAGCATCCGGACGCGAAGGTCCTGGCCTTCGTGCACGCCGAGACCTCCACCGGTGCGCAGTCCGATGCGAAGACGCTCACGCAGATCGCGCACAAGCACGAGGCCTTCGTGATCGTCGACGCGGTGACCTCGCTCGGCGGCACGCCGGTGCTGGTGGACGAGTGGAAGGTGGATGCGATCTATTCCGCGAGCCAGAAATGCCTGTCGTGCACGCCGGGGCTCTCGCCCGTCTCGTTCTCCGATCGCGTGGTGCAGAAGGTGGCGGCGCGCAAGGACAAGATCCACAGCTGGTTCATGGACATGAATCTCCTGCTCGGCTACTGGGGCAATACGACGCGCACCTACCACCACACCGCGCCCGGCAACTCGCTCTTCGCGCTGCACGAGGCGCTGCTGCTCATCAAGGAAGAGGGCCTCGAGCAGTGCTGGGCGCGCCACCGCCGCCACCACCTGGCGCTCAAGGCCGGGCTCGAGGCCATGGGCCTCAGGTTCCTGGTCGAGGAGAAATACCAGCTGCCGCAGATGAACGCGGTGATGTGCCCGCAGGGCGCGGACGAGGAGCAGGTGAGGAAGACGCTGCTCTCGGAGTTCAACCTCGAGATCGGCGCGGGGTTGGGGCCGCTCAAGGGCAAGATCTGGCGCTTCGGCCTGATGGGCTATTCGTGCCGCGCGGAGAACGTGATGCTCTGCCTCTCGGCGCTCGGCTCGGTACTCATGGACATGGGCGTCAACATCAAGGTCGGCGAGGCCGAGGCCGCGGCGCACCAGTCGTACGCCCAGCAGCACGCCGCCGCGGCGCAGAGCGCGCGCAAGAAGGCGGCCTGAGTCGTCGAGCTATTCGAGCAAGAAATCTTCCGCAGATAAACGCGGATAAACGCAGATCGACCTTCTCATCTGCGTGTATCTGCGTTTATCTGCGGACGACTCTTTTGGCTTATTTCGCGCGGCCGACGACCTGCAGGAAGCGTCCCTCGAGGCGCGGCTGGTTGGCGTAGCCGTCGACCGCGGGCATCACCTTCTCCAGCTCGGCCAGGCGATCCGAAGGCGCGGGGTGCGTCTCCATGATGGAGATGCCGCTGCCGTCGCCGTGCACCGTGCCGAGGAGCTCGAGCACGCCCGGCAGCCCATAGGGATCGTAGCCGGCGCGCGTGGCGATGATCACGCCCATGCGATCCGCCTCGTACTCCATCGAGCGATCGAGCGGGCGCAGGAAGACGCCGTTCTTCAACGCATCGATGCCCACGCCGGCGAGCTGCGACTTGAGGCCGAACGCGTCGCCGCCGCGGCGGTTGATCGCCTCGGACGCGACGTCCTTGCCGATGCTGCTCAGCACGTCCGAGTTGAGGCTCGACTGGATCGCGGCGAGCTGGTGCCTCTTCACCACGTGCGCGATCTCGTGCGCGAGCGCGCCCGCGAGCTCCGACTCGCTGCCGAGCCGGTCGACGAGGCCCTTCGAGACGAGGATCGTCCCGCCCGGCATCGCGAAGGCATTCACCGTCCGCGTCTCGATCACGCCGAAGGTCCAGGGCAAGTCCGGGCGGTCCGAGTGCAGCGCCACCCAGCGCCCGACGCGATTCACGTAGCGCTGCAGGTTCGCGTCGGTCGAGAGCGGTGCGGCGCCCAGCAGGCCCGCGGTGATGCCCTCGCCCAGCTGGATCTCCTGGTCCTGCGTGAAGTCCTTGTTCGCCTCCTGCAGCTTCGACCCCGCGTCGACCGCCTTGCGGCCGTAGTCGATGAGGCGCCCGATATCGAGCTGCGCCCAGGCGGGCGTTCCGAGGAGCGCGCATGCGGCTACGGCGGCGAGGCGTCTCATCGCGCACTTCCTTTCGTGGAGCCGGCGTCGGGATCGGCGACCTTCACCGCGGCGAGCTTGCCCTCCCGCGCGAAACGTTCGGCGGCCGGCTTGTCGGCACGGTAGGACTGCATCCGCTTCAGCGCCTCGGCGTCCGGATTCGCGTTCTTCACGTCCTCCTTCGACAGGCCGCGCACGCCGGTCGTCGCGAGGTTCGCGTGCGCATCGGATTTCGAGCCGCCGATGAGGCTGCCGAAGGCCGCGAAGGGATTGGAGCTGCCGGAGCCCGCCGCCTCGACCGTCGCGGGAAAGCGCAGGTGGAAGACGCGTACGAAGCCCGGCCTGCCCGCGGCCTCGACGCGGGTCCATGCGCCCGCCCGCGCGAGCACCTTGACCGCGGTGTTCTCGGGAAGGGGCACCAGGGTCGCGGAGGCCGCGTCGGCGCGCTCCTTGAGCTCGGTCGCGCGATTCGTGAAAGCCTGGTCCTGGGACCACGCCGCCAGCGGCAGCGACAGGAATGCCGCTGCAAGGCACAACCGGAGGAATCGCATCGTCATTTGACCAGGTAGGTGGCGAGGGCGAGCAGCAGGCCCATGCTGGAGACGTCCGTGGCGGTGGTCACCACGATGCTCGAGGCGGTCGCGGGATCGGCGCCGAGCTTCTTCAATGCGAGCGGCACGAGGGCGCCGGAGACGCCGCTCAGCGCGCAGCTCCCGATCATGGCCGCATTGACGACGACGCCGAGCATGAGGGCGTTGGTGGCGCCCTGCGAGATGGCGTAGAAGTACATCGCGATCCCGCACAGCACGCCGGTCACCGCGCCGTTGGCGAGCCCGAGGAGCATCTCCTTGGTGACCAGCGCGCGCCCCGTGCCCGGGCCGATCTCGCCCAGCGTGATGCCGCGCACGGTGACGGCGAGCGCCTGGCACCCGGTGTTGCCGCACTGGCCCGCGAGCACGGGCAGGAATGTGGCGAGGATGACCAGGCGGTCGAGCGTGCCCTGGAAGAACGCGACCACGCCGCCCGCCGCGAAGGCGGTCACGAGGTTGGCGAGGAGCCACGGGTTGCGAAACCTGAAGCTCTGGCCGATGGGCGTGGAGATGCGCTCTTCCTTTTCCACGCCGACCATCGAGCCCGCCTGCGCGGTGATCTCGAAGGCCTCGAGCTCGAAGAGCGCCGCGCCGCGCACGACCCCCACCAGCTGGTGCCCGGCGTCGCACACGGGATACTGCGGGAAATGCCGGTTCACCGTGAGCTTCATCGCTTCCTGCACCTTGAGCTCCGGCGAGAGCGTGAACGGATCGCGCAGCATCACCTCGTCGAGCGTCTTCGCGCGATCGTTGAAGAGCAGGTCGCGCATCGTGACCAGGCCGAGCAGGCGATTCTCCGCGTCGACCACGTAGACGTACGTCACGAGCGCCGTGCGCACGAGCGGACGCAGCGCGTCGATGGCGTCGCCGACCGACATCGCGGCCTCGAACACCGACAGCGGCGGCTCCATCATCTGCCCGATCGTGCCGCGGGCGAACCGGGTGTTGCGCCGCCACTGCTCGGCGATCTCCGGCGGGGCCGACGCGGTGAGGAAGCGGCGCGGCGCCGATTCCAGCTCGCGCAGGATGGACGCGGCCATGCCGGGATTGATCTCCTGCAGCGCCTGCACCGCCTCGGCGGGCGGGGTGCGCTCGATGAGCGCGGCGGCCTCGTTCGCGGGGAGCGTGCGGATCTGCGCGGCGAGGGTCGGACGTTCGCGGGAACGGACTTGCGCGGGCGCTTCGGCGATGTCGGTCACGGCGCTTTCCGGGGAACGGTCGTTGCGCCGGATTGTGAGCTAAAGGGCGGGACGATTCCAGTGCATACGTCACACCGCGCCCGCCGCGCCCGCCGCAGTCGCCGCGGCCTAAAGTCCGAGACGATGCCAGACGGTCGAGGTGGGCCCCGCCATGTTCATCGTGTAGAAGTGCAGGCCCGGCGCGCCGCCGGAGATGAGGCGGTCACAGAGCTCCGTCACGACGTCCAGGCCGAACGCCTTCACCGAGGCGGTGTCGTCCGCGAAGCTCTCGAGCTTGAGCCGCATCCACCGCGGGATCTCCGCGCCGCACGCATCGGAAAAGCGCGCGAGCTGGGAGAAATTGTTGATCGGCATGATGCCCGGGACGATCGGCACCGTGATGCCCGCCGCGCGCGCCTGCTCCACGAAGTGGAAATAGGCGTCGGGATTGTAGAAGTACTGGGTGATGGCGCCGTTGGCCCCCGCGTCGACCTTGGCCTTGAAGGCCCTGAGGTCGTCCTGGGTGCGGCGCGCCTGGGGGTGGTATTCCGGATAGGCCGCGACCTCGACATGGAACCAGTCGCCCGTCTCCTCGCGGATGAAGCGCACCAGCTCCGAGGCATAGCGGAACTCGCCGGCCGCGGCGAGTCCAGACGGCAGGTCGCCGCGCAGCGCCACGATGTGGCGGATGCCGTGGCCCTTGTACGAATGGATGACCTCGCGCAGCTGCTCGCGCGTGGAGGCGACGCACGACAGGTGCGGCGCCGCGTGGTGGCCGTCGGCGCGGATCTCGAGCACGGTGGAGAGCGTGCCCTCGCGCGTCGAGCCGCCGGCACCATAGGTCACGGAGAAGAACGCCGGATGGAGCTGCCCGAGCTGCTTCCACGTGGAGCGCAGCTTCGCGGCCCCCTCCGGCGTCTTCGGCG
The DNA here is from genome assembly GCA_035656735.1 of Usitatibacter sp. Taxonomy (GTDB): domain Bacteria; phylum Pseudomonadota; class Gammaproteobacteria; order Burkholderiales; family Usitatibacteraceae; genus Usitatibacter. Next base: position 5,716 of record DASRRY010000027.1, read on the forward strand.
GGAAGAACTCGAAGCTCAAGACGAGCTTCGATGATTCACCATTGCCCATTGGAAAGTGGGCGCCCTCAGTATCGATAATTGTCCGGCTTGTACGGGCCGCTGCGATCCACGCCGATGTACCTGGCCTGGGCATCCGAGAGCTCGGTGAGCTTCGCCCCCAGCTTCTTCAGCTGCAGCCGCGCGACCTTCTCGTCGAGATGCTTCGGCAGCACGTACACGCCGAGCGGGTATTTCCTGCGATTGGTGAAGAGCTCGATCTGCGCGATCACCTGGTTCGCGAACGACGAGCTCATCACGTACGACGGGTGCCCGGTGCCGCAGCCGAGGTTCACCAGCCGGCCCTCGGCGAGCAGGATGATGCGCTTGCCGTCCGGGAAGATGATGTGGTCGACCTGCGGCTTGATGTTGTCCCACTGGTACTGCTTGAGGGAAGCCACGTCGATCTCGTTGTCGAAATGCCCGATGTTGCACACGATCGCATTGTTCTTCATGCGCTTCATGTGCTCGTGCGTGATGACCTGGTAGTTGCCCGTGGCGGTCACGAAGATGTCGGCCTGGCCGCAAGCCTCGTCCATCGTCACGACCCGGTAGCCTTCCATCGCCGCCTGCAGGGCGCAGATCGGATCGATCTCGGTGATCCAGACCTGCGCCGAGAGCGCGCGCAGCGCCTGGGCGCTGCCCTTGCCCACGTCGCCATAGCCCGCCACCAGGGCGACCTTGCCCGCCACCATCACGTCGGTCGCGCGCTTGATGCCGTCGACCAGCGACTCGCGGCATCCGTAGAGGTTGTCGAACTTGCTCTTGGTGACCGAGTCGTTCACGTTGATGGCGGGAAACTTGAGCGTGCCCTGCTTCGCCATCTGGTAGAGCCGCTTGACACCCGTGGTCGTCTCCTCGGTCACGCCCTGCACGGCGGCGAGGCGCTTCGAGTACCACTGCGGGTCCTGCTTCAACTTCGCGCGGATGCTGGCGAAGAGGTACTGCTCCTCCTCGCTCGAATGGCTCGAGATGCAGCCCTCGTCCATCTCGGCGCGCGCGCCCAGGTGCAGGAGCAGCGTGGCATCGCCGCCGTCATCCAGGATCATGTTGCTGTACCGGGGCGCCCCGTCGGCGTCGTTGCCCCACTCGAAGATGCGGTGCGTGTAGTCCCAGTACTCGGCGAGCGACTCGCCCTTGTACGCGAAGACCGGCACGCCGGTCGCGGCGATCGCGGCGGCGGCATGGTCCTGCGTCGAGAAGATGTTGCACGAGGCCCAGCGCACCTCCGCGCCCAGCTCCTCGAGCGTCTCGATCAGCACGGCGGTCTGGATGGTCATGTGCAGCGAGCCGGTGATGCGCGCGCCGCGCAGCGGCTGGGTCGCGGAGTACTCGTCGCGGATCGCCATGAGGCCCGGCATCTCGGTCTCGGCGATCTGGATTTCCTTGCGGCCCCACGCGGCGAGGCCAAGGTCGGCCACGCGGTAATCGGTGAAATTCTCGGGCTTGGTGCGAGCGTTCATGGCGGTCCTTTTCATCGAAGGGCGGCGGGCGGGGGATGACGGCTCGTGCTCGCCACCCGCGAGCCTGTCGCGGATCAACGAGCGCCGTTTTGGAAAATCCGAGCCTGGCGCGGCGGGAGCCGCGTTGCAACGCTCCTCGGACCCGGGAATTGTACCAATTTCGCGCTGTTGACCGCTCGCGGCCGGCGATGGAGTATTCCGCCACCCGGCACGCCGTCATCCGGCATTGGAGACCGCCATTCCCAAGGCAACGAGGCTTCTCGCACGCGCCGCCGCCGCCGCGGCCGCGGCACTCCTTCCGCTGGCGGCGCCGGCGGCCGACACGGCGTACGTCACCGCGGCCGGCGGCTACACCTCGGCGCAGACCTCGAGGCTCGGGTCGGGCCACCAGGATGGGTTCGCATTTCCCACGGGCAGCAGCGAGTCGGAGAACCATGGCGCGATGCGCGTCGGCGGCGGATGGTTCGTCCTGCCCCGCGTGGCGCTCGAGGCGTCCTGGGCCGATTACGGCAAGCAGGACCTGTCCGCGGAGGGCGCGCCGGGCCCCGCCCTCGTGCCCGGGGTGCTGTCCGGGCGGCGCATGACCGAGCGCAAGGTGAGCGCGGTGGCGCTCGACATGGTGGGCCATTGGCCCGTGCACCCGCATGTCACCCTCGTGGGACGCGTGGGCATGGCCTACGGCTTCGTGAAGGCCACGGGCCACGTGGCGGCGCCGGGCGGCTTTCCATCGGGCGGCGGCCCCCAGGACGCCAGCTACGACGTGCGCCAACGCTCGTGGGCATTCCACGGGAGCGCCGGCGCACGCTGGGTCGATGTGGTGCCCACCCTGGATGTCGAGGCGATGGTCGAGTACCTGGGCCCCGTCGGCTCGTTCTTCGCGTCGGAGTCGATCGGCGGCACCGGACGCTCGAGCCAGGCCACGGTGTGGCTCGGCCTCGTGAAGCGCTTCTGATGGCCGCCGACCACACCCTCCTCGCCTGCAAGGGCTGTGGCTCGGCCATCGTCGAATGCGCCTTCGCGCTCGCCGGCATTCCGCTCGAGATCGAGGACGTCGACTACGCGGCCTCGAGCCCGACGCGCGCGCGCCTGCTGCAGGTGAATCCGCTCGGGCAGGTCCCCGCCCTCGTGCTGCCCGACGGCAGCGCTCTCACCGAGTCCCTCGCCATCCTGCACTACGTGAACGACCTCGAGCCCTCGGTGGACCTGGTTCCACCGCCCGGGGATGGGACGCGCAAGGCGTTTCATCGCTGGTCGGTGTTCACCGTGGCGGCGCTGTATCCCACGTGGACCTACGGCGACGAGCCCGCGAAGTGGGTGATCGACGAGGCGGGGGCCAAGCAGCTGCGCGATTCCACCGACGAGCATCGCAGGACGCTGTGGAAATACGTCGAGCAGCAGGTGTCGGCACCCTGGTTCCTCGGCGAGCGCATGAGCGCGCTCGATCTCTACCTCGCCGCGATGACGCGCTGGCGCCCGGGCATCCTCTGGTTCGCGAAGAACGCACCGAAGATCACCGCCATCGCGAAGCGCGCCTCGGAGCTTCCCGCCGTCGCGCCGGTCATGGCGCGAAACTTCGGGTGAGGCGGCGTGATGCGGGCAGGAAGATCTGTCCGCAGATAAACGCAGATAAGCGCAGATGGATCTGCGGAGGATGGCTTTGGGGATCGATGCCGGCCTCCTGCGAACACTCGACGCATCTTCGGGTTGCAGCTGCGTTTATCCGCGTTTATCTGCGGACAGATGGGCTTGAAACACCGGGCAAACAAAAAAGGCCACCGCGAACGGTGGCCCTTTCGTTGAAGCGAAGAACGCTCAGACAGTCGACAGCGACTTCTTCGCTTCGCCCTTGAGGCCGGCGGCATCGCGCAGGAGCGCCGCCTTGTCGGTGGTCTCCCAGCTGAACTCCGGCTCCTCGCGGCCGAAGTGGCCGTAGGCGGCGCTCTTCTGGTAGATCGGGCGCAGCAGGTCCAGCATCTTCACGATGCCGCGCGGGCGCAGGTCGAAGTGCTGCTGCACGAGCTGGGCGATCTTGTCGTCCGGGATGACGCCGGTCCCCTCGGTGTAGACCGTCACGTTGATCGGCCTGGCCACGCCGATGGCGTAGCTCACCTGGATCTGGCACTGGCGCGCGAGGCCGGCGGCGACGACGTTCTTCGCCACGTAGCGCGCGGCGTACGCGGCCGAGCGGTCCACCTTCGACGGATCCTTGCCCGAGAACGCACCGCCGCCGTGCGGGCACGCTCCGCCGTACGTATCGACGATGATCTTGCGCCCGGTCAAGCCGCAGTCGCCCTGCGGGCCGCCGACCACGAAGCGGCCGGTCGGGTTGACGAGGTACTTCGTGCCCTTGAGGAATTCCTTCGGCAGCACCGGCTTGATGATCATCTCGATCACCGCGTCGATCGCTTCCTTCTTCATGTGCTTGCCGTCGGACATCTCGGGCGCGTGCTGCGTCGAGAGCACGACGGTGTCGATCTCGGTGGGCTTGCCGTCGACGTACTTGAACGTGACCTGGCTCTTCGCGTCGGGACGCAGCCACGGCAGCCGGCCATCGCGGCGCAGCATCGCCTGGCGCTCGACGAGGCGGTGCGCGTAATGGATCGGGGCCGGCATGAGCACCGGCGTCTCGTCGCAGGCATAGCCGAACATGAGGCCCTGGTCGCCCGCGCCCTGGTTCAGCGGATCGTCCTGGGCATGGTCCACGCCCTGCGCGATGTCCGGGCTCTGCTTGTCGTAGGCGACCAGCACGGCGCAGCCGCGGTAGTCGATGCCGTACTCGGTGTTGTCGTAGCCGATGCGCTTGATCGTCTCGCGCGCGACCTGGATATAGTCGACGTTGGCATGCGTCGTGATCTCGCCGGCGAGCACCACGAGCCCCGTGTTGCACAGGGTCTCCGCGGCCACTCGGCTTGCGGGGTCCTGCGCTAGAATGGCGTCCAGCACCGCGTCGGAAATCTGGTCCGAGACCTTGTCCGGATGTCCCTCGGAGACCGATTCGGACGTGAACAGAAACTCGCTGCTTTTCATTACCGCTCCCCGCGAAGTCGCACGAACGTTGGATTGACGCGACAGTTTATCAAACCCGGTGCGCCGGCCGGCTTCATTTGAAACTGCTCCTAAGCCTGATCGCCCGACTGCCGCTGGGCCTGAATCACGCCCTCGGCATCCTCGTCGGGCGCGCGGTCTACGCGCTCTCGCCGCGCTACCGCCGCATCCTGGTCGCGAACGTCACCCATAGTGGACTCGTCCCGCGGCCCTCCGATGTCAGACGATTCGCACACCGCAATACGGAGGAGAACGGCAAGGGCCTGATCGAGCTCGCCTGGGCCCTGGTCCGATCGGAGGAGGTGCCGGCGAAGGTGCGCGCGCGCCACGGCTGGGAAAGCGTGCAGGCGCTGCGCGCCCGCGGACGTCCCATCATCTTCGTGACGCCCCACCTCGGCGCGTTCGATGTCGCCGGACGCTATCTCTGGAACGAGCTGCCGATCCTCGCCATGTACCGGCCCCACAAGAAGTCGTGGATCGACGCGTTGCTGCGCGAGGGCCGCAATCGCGGGGCCGCCCCGGATGGGACCAACGTGGCGCCCGCGACGCTCGCCGGCGTGCGCATGGTGCTCAGGCACCTGCGCGGCGGCGGCTGCACCATCCTGCTGCCGGACCAGGTGCCCACCGTCGGCGATGGCGAGTGGGTGGATTTCTTCGGGCGCCCGGCATACACGATGACGTTGCCCGCGCGGCTGCAGAAAGCCTCGGGTGCCGCGATCGTCTTCTGCTATGCCGAGCGCCTGCCCAGGGGCGAGGGCTTCGAGCTGCATTTCGCGCCGTTCGAGGCGCCCCTTTCGGCGGACCGGCGCGAGGCGGCACGCCAGATCAACGAGATGATCGAGCGCATGATCCGCGAGTGCCCGCTGCAATACCTGTGGTGCTACAACCGCTACAAGCGCCCCGCGGGCGCCCCGCCGCCGCCCGCGCGGCAAGCGCCATGAAGGTCCTGCGGCGCGCGGGATCGGAGGCCGGGGTCTTCGTCCTGTGGCTCATCCACTTCCTGCCGCTCTCGTGGATCGCGGCGCTCGGCGCGGGGCTGGGCTCGCTCATCTATCGCTTCGGGCGCGGCCACGTGACGCGGGTGAACCTGCGACTGTGCTTCCCGGAGCTTTCGGAAAAGGAGATCGACGAGCTCGGGCGGCGGCACTTCCGCATGCTCGGCCGCAACGCCCTCGAGCTCTCCCTCATGGTCTGGGGGAGCGAGGAGCACCTGCTGCGGCTCGTGCGCCACGAGGGGCTCGAGCATCTCCGGGAAGCGGCGGCGCGGGGTGAGCCGGTGATCGCGTTCGCGCCTCACTTCATCGGCCTCAACATGGGCGGCATCCGCGTGGCCCACGAGTGGCCCGGGTCGGCCAGCATCTACAGCCGCCAGAAGAACCGCGTGCTCGACCGCATCTTCCTCAAGGCGCGCACGCGTTTCGGCAACCCGGTGCTGGTGAGCCGGCAGGAGGGCCTGCGCGCGGTGGTGCGCGTGATCCGCGGCGGCAAGTCGCTCTACTTCCTGCCGGACATGGACTTCGGGCCACGCGATGCGATCTTCTCGCCTTTCTTCGGCGTGAAGGCGGCGACGATCACGGCATTGCCGAGGCTCGCGAAGCTCACCGGTGCCAAGGTGATTCCCGTCGTCACGCGCCAGGTCGGCGACGGCTACGTCGTGCGCTTCTATCCGCCGTGGGAGGACTATCCCAGCGGCGACCTCGAGGCGGACGTGCGCCGCATGAACGCATTCATCGAGGAGCGCATCCGCGAGATGCCGGACCAGTACTTCTGGGCGCACAAGCGCTTCAAGACGCGCCCGCCGGGCGAGGCGAACCCGTACCGGAAGCCGCGCCCGTGATGCGCGCGCGCCGCTAGAATCGCGCATGCGCCTGCGTTTCGCGAAGATGCACGGGCAAGGCAACGATTTCGTCGTGGTGGACGGCGTGCGCGAGCGCGTGGAGCTCACGCCGGAGCAGGTGCGCCGCCTGGGCGACCGTCACCGCGGCGTGGGCTTCGACCAGCTGCTGCTCGTGGAGAGGCCTCTGGCCCCGGGCAACGACTTCCGCTATCGCATCTTCAACGCCGACGGCGGCGAGGTCGAGCAGTGCGGCAACGGCGCGCGCTGCTTCGCGCGCTTCGTGCGCGACGAGGGCCTCACCGACAAGGACGAGATCCGCGTGGAGACGGCGGGCGGCGTGATCGTGCCGCGCATCGAGCCCGCGGGCACCATCACCGTCGACATGGGACCGCCCCGCTTCGAGCCTTCCGACATCCCCTTCCTCGCGCCCCGGCGCGAGCCGACCTACCGGCTCGATGTCGACGGAACGGCGGTCGAGGCGAGCGTGCTGTCCATGGGCAACCCCCACGCCGTGCAGCGGGTGGCCGACGTGGAGCGCGCGCCGGTCGCGACGCAGGGCCCGCGCATCGAGCATCATCCGGCGTTCCCGCAGCGCGTGAACGCGGGCTACATGCAGGTGCTGGACCGCGCGCGCATCCGGCTGCGAGTGTGGGAGCGCGGGGCGGGCGAGACGCTCGCGTGCGGCACCGGGGCCTGCGCGGCGGTCGTCGCCGGCATCGAGCGTGGCCTCCTCGACGCGGAGGTGCGCGTTTCCACGCGCGGCGGCGAGCTCATCATCCGCTGGCCCGGTCCCCCGCACCCCGTTATGATGACGGGCGATGCCGTGCGCGTCTTCGACGGCGAGATCGAGCTCTAGAAGGAAGACAGCGTTGCTCACCGCGGACCAGGTCGCCGAGTTCCTCAAGCAGAATCCCGGGTTCTTCGAGAACCATGTCGACATCCTGATGAACCTGCAGATCCCGCATCCGCACGGCGGGCGCGCGGTCTCCATCGGCGAGCGGCAGCTGGTGGCGCTGCGCGAGAAGGCGAAGCTGCTCGAGGACAAGCTGCAGGAGCTCATCCAGTTCGGCGAGGAGAACGACGCGCTGGGCGAGAAGATCCATCGGCTCTCGTGCCGGCTCGTGGAGGCGTCGACGCTCGATGCGACGCTCGATACGCTCTACCTCGACCTGCTGGACCACTTCGCGGTCCCGCACGTGGCCGTCCGCCTGTGGAATGTCGCGGACGAGAACCGGGACACGCGGGAGTTCGCCCCGGTCGAGCAGGAGATGCGCGACTTCGTGGAGAAGATGACCGCGCCTTATTGCGGGCCGCACGCCGTGTACGGAAGCCAGTCGTGGTTCGGCGAGGCCGCGGCCCATCTCAAGTCGTTCGCCCTGGTGCCCGTGAAGCGCGACGACCTCACGTTCGGCGTCGTGGCCCTGGCAGCAGAGGATCCGCGCCGCTTCTATCCCGAGATGGGCACGCTCTACCTCGCGCGCATCGGCGAGGTGGTGAGCCACGCGCTGTGGCGATACGTGACCGCGGTCCGTGAGCACGCCGCCTAGCGCGCGCGAGCGCTACCTCGAAGCCCTGCGCACGCGGCGGCGCCTCGCCGCCCTGACCCTCGAAGCGTACGACCGCGATACCCGCCTGCTGCTCGCACTCGCGGGCGCGCGGCCGCTGGAAGAGATCACCTCCCACGAGATCCGCCGGTTCGTGGCGACCCTGCACGGCCGCGGCCTCGCACCGCGCTCGCTCGCGCGGGTGCTCTCGAGCTGGCGCGGCTTCTTCGACTGGCTGGTCGTGGAGGGCGCGGCGGCCTCCAATCCCTGCAACGGCGTGCGCCCGCCCAAGGCGCCGCGTCTCCTGCCCCCGAGCCTGTCGCCGGACGAAGCGGTCCGGCTCGTCACCGCCCCCGCCGAGTCGCGCTGGAAGCTGCGCGATCGCGCCCTCTTCGAGCTCGCCTACTCGTGCGGCCTGCGCGTCTCCGAGCTCACGGGGCTCGACGTGGACGCGATCGATCGCGTCGCGGGTGAGGCGCGCGTGACCGGCAAGGGTGCGAAGACGCGCATCGTGCCCGTCGGGCGCCCCGCGCTCGAGGCGCTCGCCCGCTGGCTCGGCGAGCGAGCGGCGATGGCATCGCCCGCGGAGCGCGCGCTCTTCGTCGGCCGCTCCGGACGGCGCCTCGCGCCGCGCGAGGTGCAGCGCCGCATCAAGGCCCATGCGGCCGCGGCGGGGCTGCAGGTGGACGTGCATCCGCACATGCTGCGGCATTCGTTCGCCTCGCACGTGCTGCAGTCCTCCGGCGACCTGCGCGCGGTCCAGGAGATGCTGGGCCACGCGAGCATCGCGTCCACGCAGGTCTACACGCACCTCGACTTCCAGCACCTGGCCAAGGTCTACGACGCGGCGCACCCGCGTGCCAAGCGGCGCAAGGGCTGAGGATGGCGGCTTCGGGCATCACGCCCGTCACCGTGCTGACCGGCTTCCTCGGCAGCGGCAAGACGACCCTCCTCGCACGGCTGCTGCGCGAAGAGGCGTGGCGCGACACCGCGGTGATCGTGAACGAATGGGGCGAGACCGGGCTCGACCACGCGATCCTGCGCGAGGCGACGGACGCCGTGGTCCAACTGCCCTCGGGTTGCCTCTGCTGCCGTGTCGCGGGGGACCTCGTGCGGACATTGCGCGACCTGCACGCGGAACGCCTCGCGCGTTCCGGGCCGGCCTTTCGCCGCGTGGTGGTCGAGACGACCGGCCTCGCGGATCCGGCGCCGATCCTCGCGACGCTCGCCGAGATGCCGCTGGTCGCGGCCCGCTACGCGGTTTCCGGCGTCGTGACGACCGTCGACGCCGAGCACGGCGCGCGGCAGTTGCGCGACCACGTCGAGGCGCGTCGCCAGGTCGCCATGGCCGACCGGCTGGTGGTGACCAAGGCCGATCGCGTGCCGGCGGCCACGCGGCCCGCGCTCGAGGACACCTTGCGGGCAATCAATCCGGGGGCCGCGCTCGCCTTCGTTTCCCCCGCGAGCGCGCTTCCGGAGCGCCTGCTCGAAGCCGGCCTCTACCGCACCGGCTCCGGCGCGCCCGACGCGGCCGGGTGGCTGCACGCGGGCGCCTATCGCCGCATCGGCACCCCCGTCGTGCATTCCGCGGACATCGTCTCCTTCGCCTGGACCGCGGCGGAACCCTTCGCGCCCGGCGGCCTCGAATCGGCTTTGCAGACCCTCGTGGAGGCGATGGGAAGCCGGCTGCTCAGGCTGAAGGGTCTGGCCGCGATCGAAGGCGAGGCGGGTCCGCGGGCCGTCCATGCCGTGGGCCATACGCTGTATCCTTCCGCCCGGCTGCCTGCGTGGCCCGACGCCGACCGCTCGAGCCGCATCGTCTTCATCGGGGCGGGGCTTGAAGAAAGCGCCGTCGCCTCCATCCTCGATTCCTTCCGCCGCACGGCCTGAATGCCCATGCCCACCGCAGAGACGCCCGACCTGGTCCCCGTCACGATCCTCACCGGCTTCCTCGGCGCCGGCAAGACGACGCTCCTCAACCGCATCCTCACCGAGAAGCACGGGGAGCGGATCGCCGTGATCGAGAACGAGTTCGGCGAGACCGGCGTGGACAACGAGATCCTCGTCGAGGACCGCGAGGAGCAGATCATCGAGATGAACAACGGCTGCCTCTGCTGCACCGTGCGCGGCGACCTGGTCCGCATCCTGGGCGACCTGGGCCGGAAGCGCCGCAAGGGCGAGCTCAGGTTCGACCGCGTGATCATCGAGACCACCGGGCTTGCGAATCCCGGCCCCGTCGCGCAGACGTTCTTCATGGACGAGGACATCCACAACCAGTTCCTCCTCGACGCGGTCGTGACGGTGGTCGATGCCAAGCATGCCGGGCAGGCGCTCGACGAGCACGACGAGGCGCGCCGGCAAGTGGGCTTCGCCGACCGCATCCTCCTCACCAAGACCGACCTCGTCGAGGACGAATCCCGGGTCGACCAGCTCATGAAGCGCCTGCGCGCCATGAACCCGCGCGCGCACCAGGCGAAGGTCCACATGGGCAACGCGGACATCAAGGAGATCCTCGACATCCGCGGCTTCAACCTGAACGCGGTGCTCGAGGTGGATCCGGAGTTCCTCACGAGCGACTACCACGAGCACGACGACGAGGTGAAATCGTTCGTGTGGAAGGACGCGCGTCCCCTGCACATGGAGAAGATCGAGACGTTCCTGTCGCTGATGGTGCAGAACTACGGCGAAGACCTGCTGCGCTACAAGGGCGTCCTCAACATCCAGGGAGAGCCGCGCCGCATGATCTTCCAGGGCGTGCACATGCTGATGGGAGGAACGCCCGGCAAGCCGTGGCAGCCGGGCGAGACGCGCGAGAGCGTCATGGTCTTCATCGGCCGCAAGCTGCCGCGCCGGCTGTTCGAGGAAGGCCTCGCCTACTGCGTCGCCTGACGCCCCGGAAAGGGCCCCCGGCAGGGTCGATGGCCGACGTTCCAGGGGCTATACTGCCCTGAACAATCCCCCGCGGCGCACGATGGAACATTCCACAAGACCGGGGCACCCGGCGGCCCGGAGCCGCTAAGGCGGCCCATGGCCACTTCCGCAGCCGGCATCCCGCCGCCCGGCAGCATCCGGCCGGCCGCCGCCCGCCCGGGCGCCCGCGTGGGGACCGAGGAGTTCCACTCGGCGGCCCTGCCCGCGGCCCAGGAAGCGGCCGTGCTCTATGCCGGCAACCACGGCGAAGCGGCGGCGGCGCTGCTGCGGCACGAGATCAAGGACCCGGTCGGGCGCAACAACAAGCAGGCCTGGCTCATGCTGTTCGACCTGTACCAGGCGGCGCAGAACCGCGCCGAGTTCGACTCGCTCTCGATGCTCTTCACCGTCAAGTTCGAGCAGTCGCCCCCGGCATGGAGCGACAGCGCCGAGGGCGGCGCCGATCCGCGGCGCCAGCAAAGCCGCGAGCGCAAGGACTTCTTCGCGCTGAAGCCGAGCGCCCAGGGCGAGATCGCCGGGGAGATCGAGAAATTCGCGGCCTTCGCGCAGGGCCAGGGCACCGTGCGGCTCGACGTGGGCAAGGTCACCGCATTCACGCCGGAAGAGGCCGCGTTGCTGCTGTCGGCGCTGCGCAAGCTCCGGCGCCAGCAGACGCCCATGTGGTTCAACAGTCTCGAGGCCTTCGAGAAGGTCCTGCGCGATGCGATGAACGAGCGCTCGGCCGAGGACGCGAAGCCGTACTGGGAGCTGCTCTTCGAGCTCTTCATCCTGCAGGGCAAGATGGCGGAGTTCGAGGACCTGGGGCTCGAGTTCGCGGTCGCCTTCGAGATGTCGCCGCCCAGCTGGGAGGCGTACGTGAACACCGTGGCCGAGGCCGTGAAGGCCCAGGTGCCCGCCCGGGCGGAGCCGGCCGGCCGGGCGGAGCCCGAGAGCGGCTTCGCGCTGAAGGGCGTGCTGTCCACGGCGAGCACCCAGCAGATGGCGGACCTGAGCGCCCATGCGGCCTCGCAGACCGAGGTCGTGGTGGACATGAGCCGGCTGCTGCGCATCGACTTCGCCTTCACCTCCGCGTTCTTCGAGACCGTGAAGGCGCTGCAGCTCGCGGGGAAGCGGGTGATCCTCGCGAACTTGAACGAGCTCAACGCCGCCCTCCTGGAGGCGCTCGGCGTGAATCGCTACGCCATCCTCGTGCGCCGGAAATCGACCTGAAATCGCCCTGGTTAAAAGGGCGATTTCAGGTCGCTGTTGGTGGCCCGGAGGCCAGACTCTGAAAAATTCTCTTTCCCGCTTCGCATGACCGACTCCTTCTCGCAGTACCACGGCACCACCATCGTGAGCGTGCGCCGCGGCGACGAGGTCGCCATGGGCGGCGATGGCCAGGTGACCCTCGGCAACATCGTGGTGAAGGCGAGCGCGCGCAAGGTACGGCGCCTCTACCAGGAGCGGGTGCTGGCGGGGTTCGCCGGCGCGACCGCCGATGCCTTCACCCTCTTCGAGCGCTTCGAGGCGAAGCTCGAGAAGCACCAGGGCCAATTGCTCAGGAGCGCGGTCGAGCTCGCCAAGGACTGGCGCACCGACCGCATGCTGCGCCGCCTCGAGGCCATGCTCGCCATCGCCGACCGCACGAGCTCGCTCATCATCACCGGCAACGGCGACGTGCTCGAGCCCGAGCACGGCCTGCTCGCCATCGGCAGCGGCGGCGGCTATGCGCAGGCGGCCGCGCTGGCGCTGCTGCAGAACTCTGAGCTCGCGCCGGCGGAGATCGTCAAGAAGTCCCTCGCGATCGCCGGCGACCTCTGCATCTACACGAACCAGCAGCACGTGATCGAGACCCTATGAACGCCGCCGGTTCATCCCTTCCGCCCCTGCCCGCACCGGCGCCGCCATCGATGATGACGCCGCAGGAAATCGTGAGCGAGCTGGACAAGTTCATCGTGGGCCAGGCCGACGCGAAGCGCGCGGTGGCGATCGCGCTGCGCAATCGCTGGCGCCGCGCCCAGGTGGCCGAGCCGCTGCGCGCGGAGATCACGCCGAAGAACATCCTCATGATCGGCCCGACCGGCGTGGGCAAGACCGAGATCGCGCGGCGTCTCGCGCGCCTCGCCAACGCGCCCTTCATCAAGGTGGAGGCGACCAAGTTCACCGAGGTGGGCTACGTGGGCCGCGACGTCGACTCGATCATCCGCGACCTCATGGAGATCGCGATCAAGTCGACGCGCGAGCAGGAGATGCGCAAGGTGCGCACGCGCGCGCAGGACGCCGCCGAGGAGCGCGTGCTCGATGCCCTGCTCCCCGGCGTTCCCGTGGCCGAAGGCAACGACGCCAACTCGACGCGCCAGCGCTTCCGCAAGATGCTGCGCGAGGGCAAGCTCGACGACAAGGAGATCGAGATCGACGTGGCCCAGGCCCAGGCCGGCATGGAGATCATGGCGCCCCCCGGCATGGAGGAGCTCACGCAGCAGATCCAGGGGATGTTCGCCAACCTCGGGCCCGCACGGCGCAAGCGCCGGACTCTGCGCATCGCCGAGGCGCTGCGGCTCATCACCGACGAGGAGGCGATGAAGCTCGTGAACGAGGAAGAGACGCGCTTCAACGCGCTCGCCGCCGTCGAGCAGGACGGCATCGTCTTCATCGACGAGATCGACAAGATCGCCCGGCGCCAGGAAACGACCGGCGCCGACGTATCCCGCGAGGGCGTACAGCGGGACCTGCTGCCTCTCGTCGAAGGCTGCACCGTGAACACCAAGTACGGGACGGTGAAGACCGACCATGTCCTGTTCATCGCCTCGGGTGCATTTCACATGTCGAAGCCGTCGGACCTGATCCCGGAGCTTCAGGGCCGCCTGCCGATTCGCGTGGAACTGGATTCGCTGAAAGTCGAAGACTTCGTGCGCATCCTCACCGAGCCGGATGCCGCGCTCACCACGCAGTACAAGGCGCTCATGCAGACGGAAGGCGTCGACGTGAAGTTCGACGAGAGCGGCGTGAAGCGCATCGCCGAGAT
>DASRRY010000028.1:0-63712 GCA_035656735.1 Usitatibacter sp.
AGGGCCACGAGGAGGGTCGGCATCGTCGCCGAAAAAAGGGCGGGCCAGTCGTTGAGCAGGCCGATGTGCGAGAACAACCGGCTCGCGAAGTGGAAGATGAGGCCGATCATGATCCCGGTGACGATCTTGGCACCCACGCCACCCGCACGCGTGCTGCCCAGCGCGAACGGGATCGCCATGATCATCATCAGGATCGCCGCGATCGGATAGGTGAGCTTTGTCCACAACGCGATCTCGTAGCGCGTCGCATTCTGGCGGTTCTCGCGCAGGTGCTCGATGTATGCGCGCAGGTTGAGCGCCGACATGCGCTCGGGCACGATCTTCAGCACCGAGAGGATGTCGGGGTTGATCATCGAGGTCCAGACGAGCGTCGGCAGGCGCGTGAGCACCGCGCGGTCGCCTTCGAAGCGCGTGAGCTCCACGTTGGACAGCGTCCACTTGTTGCCGCCCGCATAGGTGCCCTTCTCGGCGCGGCTGATCGAGACCAGGCGGAAGGCGGGATCGAAGTCGTAGATCTTGAGGTTGAGGAGCTCCGTGTCCGGGGTCACGTCCTGGATGTTGACGAAGCTGCGCTCGTCCTTCACCCAGAATCCCGAGCGGAACTCGCGCGCGACGATCTGGCGCGTGGCCTTGAGCCGCAGGTCCTTGGCGGTCTCCTCCGTGTGCGGCGCCACCAGCTCGCCCATGAGCACGGTCACGAGGGCGACCACGATTCCGGCGCCGGCCACGTGTCCCGCGAGCTGCGCCATCGACAGCCCCGAGGCGCGCATCACGGTGATCTCCGAGCTCTCGGACATCCGTGCCAGCGCGAAGAGCGTGCCCATGAGGCCCGCCGCCGGGAGCAGCACGTAGGCGTTGGACGGCATGCCGAGTGCCACGTACGCGAGCATCGTGGGCAGGCGGTAGGCGCCCTTGCCCAGGTCGTCCAGCTCCTTGATGAGGTCGAAAAAACCGAACAGGGCGAGGAGTCCCACGAGGACGAAGAGGGTCGTCACCAGGATCTCGCGGGTGAAGTAGCGGAAGAGCATCGGGTGAGTCTACAAAAAAAAGGCCCGCCGAAGCGGGCCGTAACTCGTCAACCTGCAGCTCATTCCGCCAGCTGCCGCTCCTTCGTGTCGCGCAGGAACAGCGCGCCCACGACGAAAGTCATCACCGCCACGACGATCGGGTACCAGAGGCCGTAGTAGATGTCGCCGTGCGCGGCCACCATGGCGGTCGCGAGCAGCGGCAGCATCCCGCCGAACCAGCCGTTGCCGATGTGGTACGGCAGCGACATCGACGTGTAGCGGATCTTGGTGGGGAAGAGCTCGACCAGGAAGGCGGCGATCGGCCCGTAGACCATGGTCACGTAGATCATCATGATGAAGAGGATGAGGACCGCCATCGGCCAGTTGACGGCCTTCTTGTCGGCCGTGGCCGGGTACTTGAGCTCGGCCAGCGCCTTCTTGTACGCGCCCTCGTTCCATCCCTTCAGCTCCGTCGGCCCGATCTTCGTGACCACCGAGTCGGCCGAGCCCGCGGGCAGGTCCGTGGACGTGAACGAGAGGCCCGCCTTCGTGAGGAAGTCCTTGGTCTTGTCGCAGTCGCTGAACTTGGACCACGGTCCCACGAAGATGTGGAAGTTGCAGTCGCGCGCCTGCACCGTCACCGCGTTCGCCCGGGCGAAGCTCTCGAGCCCCGGGTTCACGTAGTGCGTGAGGCCCTGGAAGAGCGGGAAGTAGGTGAGCGCGGCGATGAGGCAGCCGGCGAGGATGATCTTGAGCCGCCCGATGCGATCGGAGAGCCAGCCGAAGAAGATGAAGAACGGCGTCCCCAGCAGCAACGCGAGGCCGATCATCGTGTAGGCCGATGCCCCATCCAGCTTGAGCGTGATGGTGAGGAAGAAGAGCGCGTAGAACTGGCCGGTGTACCAGACGACGCCTTGTCCCGCCGTGGCCCCGAGCAGCGCCAGCAGCACGTACTTGTTGTTGGGATAGTGCAGGAAGCTCTCGGTGAGCGGCGCCTTCGAGCCGCGCCCCTCGGCCTTCATGCGCTGGAAGACCGGCGACTCGTTCAGCTTCATCCGGATGTACACGGAGAAGATGAGGAGGACGAGGGAGACCAGGAACGGGATGCGCCAGCCCCAGTCCGCGAAGGTCTTCGCGTCCATGAAGCCGCCGAACCGGCAGGCGCCGATCACGGCGAGCGACAGGAAGAAGCCGAGCGTGGCCGTGGTCTGGATCCAGCTCGTGTCGTATCCGCGCTTGCCGGCCGGCGCGTGCTCCGCCACGTACGTCGCGGCCCCGCCGTATTCGCCGCCGAGTGCCAGGCCCTGCACGAGCCTCAACGTCACGAGGAGGATCGGGGCGAGCCAGCCGATGGTCTCGTACTTGGGCAGCAGGCCCACGAGGAAGGTCGACCCCCCCATGAACAGGATCGTGACGAGGAAGGTGTACTTGCGCCCGACCAGGTCGCCGATGCGGCCGAAGACGATCGCGCCGAAGGGCCGCACCAGGAAGCCGGCGGCGTACGCCGCGAACGCCGACAGCAGCGCGGCCGTCGCGTTGCCGGCGGGGAAGAACAGGGCCGCGAAGAACGGCGCGAGCGTGGCGTAGAGGTAGAAGTCGTACCACTCGAAGACCGTGCCGAGCGAGGACGCGAAGATGACCTTGCGTTCCTCGTGGACCGCGCTGGGCGAGAATTCCGCCGCCGTCGTTGCCATGGATCCTCCTGGATGCGGTTGTGGAATGTCCGCGCCCGGAACGCATCGTGCGTGGCGCCCTCGGGGTCGAGCGATCCTATGCCCCGCTTGCGCGCGGCCACAATTGGGGAAAACCCTAAGACGGCGCGCGCGCGGCCACGACCGCCTGCACCAGCTCCGCCACGCTATCCACCCCCAGCTTGTCCATGATTCGCGCGCGGTGGGCCTCGACCGTCTTCACGCTGATGGCGAGCCCCTCGCCGATCTCGCGGTTGGTGCGGCCCGCGACCACCTGGTCCATCACCTCGCGCTCGCGCTGCGTGAGCTGCGAGAGGCGCTGCAGGATCTCGTCGCGGCGCCCGCGCGCCGCACGGCCCTGGGCATCGCGCGCGATGCACTGCCGCACCAGCTCGACCACCCGCCTGTAGTCGAACGGCTTCTCGATGAAGTCGATGGCGCCTTCCCTCACCGCGCGCACCGCCTTCGGCACGTCCGCGCCGCCCGACACGAAGATGAGGGGCAGCACCACGCCATGTTCCTTCAGGTACTGCTGCAGCTCGAGACCCCCCATGCCCGGCATGTTGAGGTCGAGCACGAGGCATCCCGGATCGCCCGGACGATAGGCCTTGAGGAACGCGCGCGCATCGCCGAAGGCCTGCACCGCCAGGTCTTGGCGCTTCATGAGCCACTCCAGCAGCTCGCGCGTGGAGCTGTCGTCATCCACGACGTACACGGTGGGGCGAGCGCTCATGTGCGCCTCCCGAGGAGCGCACGGGCGCGCGCCACGAGCTCGCGCGTGGCGAAGGGCTTCGCGAGGTAGTCGTCGGCGCCCGCGCCGCGGCTGCGCGCCTCGTCGCTCGGCGCGCCCTTCGCCGTGAGGATCAGCACGCGCGTGGCGGCGAGCCGCTCGTTGCCGCGGATGAAGCGGCACACCTCGAACCCGCTCTTCACCGGAAGCATCACGTCGAGGAGCACGAGGTCCGGGCGAAACTCCTCGAGACACGCGATCGCGGCGCCGCCATCGCGCACGCTCAGCGTCTCGAAACCGCACTGGCGCATGAGGAAGTCGAGCGAGGCCACGATGCTCGGCTCGTCCTCGGCGATGAGCACGCGCGCGCTCATGCGTCCTGGGCCGTGGCGGGCGCCGGGCGGGCCGCGGCCGCGACCCTGAGCGGGACGGTGAACGAAAAGACCGAGCCTTCACCCGGCCGGCTGCGCACCCAGAGCCGCCCGCCCAGGCGAGCCACGATCTCGCGGCAGATCGCGAGCCCCAGGCCCGTGCCCGCCGGCTTGTCCGTGAGCGTGTCGCCGACCTGGCGGAATTTCTCGAAGATGAGCGCCTGGTGCTCGGGATCGATGCCGATGCCGTTGTCCTCCACCTCCACGCGCAAGGCGCCGGGCTCCTCGGCGAGGCGCACGCGCACCCGCCCGCGTCCTTCGGCGCAGAACTTCACCGCGTTCGAGAGCAGGTTCAGCATCACCTGCATCACGCGATCGCGATCGGCGAGGATGCGCGGCGTGCGGTCCGGCAGCTGCGCGTCGATCGACACGCCGCGGGTCTTGAAGATCTGGCTCGTGGCGCTCACCGCGTCGCAGACGATCTCGCGCAGGTCGAGCTCCGCCGTGTGCCACTCGGCGAGGCCCGACTCGAGCTTCGCCAGGTCGAGCACCTGGTTGATGAGGCGCGTGAGGCGCTCGCTCTCCTTGATGACGAGGGCCAGGAAGCGCTGGCGGTCCGCCGGATCGAGATCCGGATTGTCGTGGAGGATCTCGCTGAACGCGCGGATCGACGTGAGCGGCGTGCGCAGCTCGTGCGTGACGGTCGAGATGAAATCGTCCTTCAGCCGGTCGAGCTCCTTCAGCTGCTCGTTCGCCGCCTTGAGGCTCGTGGTGGCGGACTCGAGCTCGCGCTGCTTGTCCTCGAGCTCGCGGCTGTAGGCGAGGACGTGCGAGGCTTCGTCGATGATCGTCATCACCTGGTCGATGTCGAGCGGCTCCTCCTGCGCCACGGTCGCGACCATCGCATGGGCCGAGGCGGCGCCGATCGTCCCGGCGAGCTGCAGCTCCGCGAAATGCAGCAGGTCAGCACCCGGTACGAGGCCCTGCGTCGACTTGTGCCCGCGCGCGAGCGCATAGGCCCGCAGGAGCTCGGCGGCGCGGGCCTCTCCCAGGAAGCGTCCCAGCAGCGATTGCAGCGCGGCGGCGGAAGTGGTGGAGCGCCAGGACGGCGGCCGTTCCCCCGCCTGCCGGAAGACGTCCACGAAAAGGTTCGCCTGCGCCAGCTCGACGGCCCCCGGCCTTCCCGCGAGCGACACGCCCAGGTATGCGGCGAGGTTGCCGATCATGCTCCAGATCATCGCGTGGGTGATCGGGTCCAGCCCGGCAAGGCCGAAGAGCGCCGTGGGCTTGAGCAGCTCGATGCCGAAGGGACCGTTCGCCACCAGCTGCATGCCGGACCATCCGGAACGCGCGAAGGCGGGCAGCAGCAGCGTGTAGAGCCAGATGGCGAAGCCCGTCGCGAGCGCCGCCACGGCGCCATTGCGCGTGCCGCCTTTCCAGTACAGGCCGAGGAGGAATGCGGGTGCCAGCTGCGCCACCGCGGCGAAGGAGATGAGGCCGATCGACACCAGCGCATACGCCTCGCCCGCCGCCACGAAGTAGAAATAGCCCAGCAGCAGGATCGCGACGATGGCCCCGCGCCGCACGGTGAGCAGGAAGCGGGTGTAGTCGCCGGAGATGGCGCGTCCGTCCCGCCGCAGCCGCAGCACCAACGGCAGGACCAGGTGGTTGCACACCATGGTGGAGAGCGCCACGGTCTCCACGATCACCATGCCGGTGGCCGCCGAGATGCCGCCCACGAAGACCAGCAGCGTGATCGCCTCGCTGTGGTGGGCCATCGGCAGCGTGAGCACGAAGCTGTCGGGATCGACGCCCTGGGGGAACGCGAGCAGGCCGCCCAGCGCGATGGGCAGCACGAAGACGTTGATCGCCAGCATGTAGAGCGGGAATGCCCAAACCGCCGTCTTCACGTGGCGCTCGTCCACGTTCTCGATCACCGCGACCTGGAACTGCCGCGGCAGGAAGAGGATGGCGAACATGGACAGGACCGTCATCCACACCCAGTTCGCCAGCGCGCCCTCGGCGGCGAAGGGCTTCATGAGGCGCGAGAGCCCGGGCTGCGCGGCCGCGCGCCCGAAGATGTCGCCCGGACCCGCGTACAGCACGAAGGTCACGTACACGCCGACCGCCACGAAGGCGACGAGCTTCACCAGCGACTCGAACGCGATCGCCGCGACCAGTCCCTCGTGGCGCTCGCCCACGTCGAGGTGCCGCGTGCCGAACGCGATCGCGAAGAGCGCCATGAACATCGCGACGTAGAACGCCGTCACGTCGAGGAACGGCAGCGACGCGGCCTTCTGCGGGACCACGACCTCCGGGTATTGCAGCAGGATCTGGAAGCTCGATGCGACGGCCTTCAGCTGCAGCGAGATGTAGGGCAGGATGCCGATCACCGCGATCACCGTGACGAGGGCTCCCACCAGGGCGCTCTTGCCGTAGCGCGAGGCGACGAAGTCGGCGAGCGAGGTGATGCGCGCGACCTTGGCCACGCGGATCATCTTGCGCAGCACGAACCAGCCGAGCAGGACCATGAGCGTGGGTCCGATGTAGATCGGCAGGAAGCCCACGCCGTCGTGCGCGGCGCGTCCCACGCTGCCGTAGAACGTCCACGCGGTCGCATACACCGCGAGCGACAGGCTGTAGACCATGGGGTGCGAGATGAGCGAGCGCGCGCCGCCCGCGCGCTGGTCCGCATGCCACGCGATGGCGAAGAGCAGGCCGATGTAGCCGAAGGAGAGCAGGATGACGAGCCAGCTCTGCAGCATCCGCTAGTCCATCCGCCGCGCGATCCAGGCCGCGGCCGCGATCAGCAGCGCCCAGGCGCCGAAGAGGTAGGCGTAGACGAGCGGCACGCCCACCACCGTCACCGGCCGCTCGAAGATCTCGAGCAGCGGGTAGTTGAAGAGCAGGCAGCCCAGCATGAAGAGCGCCACGAAACCCTGACCCCGGCGGCCGCGTTCCATCGTCCTCCTCCCGGGCCCAGTAGAGGGCCGGGCCGGGCGCTTGTCAATCCAGCGCGCGCGTGGGTTTGCGGCCGGTCAGGAAAGCGCCGCCGCAGGGGCGCAGAATCGGCCGATGCGCCGCCGCTGCCCCACCGCCCGATGATCGCGCTGCTCGCCGATGTCCACGCCAACCTCGAGGCGCTCGAAGCCTGCCTCGCGCACGCGCGGGCGCTCGGCGCACGCCGCTTCGCGCTGCTGGGCGACCTCGTGGGATACGGCGCCGATCCCGGCGCGGTGGTCGACGCCGCGGCGGCGCTCGCGCGCGACGGCGCCATCGTGATCAAGGGCAATCATGACGAGGCGGTCGAGCGCGCGCCGGCATACCTGAACGACATGGCGCAGGCCGCGATCCTGTGGACGCGCGATGCGTTGAGCGACACCCAGAAAGCCTTCCTCGCCGCGCTTCCGCTTTGCGTGCGCGACGACACGCGCTGCTACGTGCATGGCTCCGCCGACCGGCCGTCCCGCTGGACGTATGTCGACGGCCCGACCGCGGCTGCGCACTCGATGGCGGCCGCGGCCGTGCCCTACACGCTGTGCGGCCACGTGCACGACCAGCGCCTGTACTTCGAGGCGCCCGGCGGGCGCGTGTCCGCGTTCCGGCCCCACGCCGGCACGGCGATCCCGCTGCCGGTCCATCGGCGCTGGCTCGCGATCGCCGGCTCCGTGGGCCAGCCCCGCGACGGCGACACGAGCGCGGCCTATGCGCTGCTCGAGGAGGCGCGCATCACCTTCCATCGCGTGCGCTACGACCACGCGGCCGCGGCGCAGAAGGTGCGCCGTGCCGGGCTGCCCGCGATCCTCGCGTACCGCATCGAGCATGGCGTCTGAAGTCCTCGCGCCGCCGGGACTGCGCCCGCCGCTCGGGGCGGGCGCGACCATCGGCGGGTTCCGCATCGTCGAGCGCATCCACGCCGGCGGCACCGGCTACATCTACGCCGTCATCGCACCGCCCGGCCGGGACCCGGGCTTCCCGCTGGTCATGAAGGTCCCGGCGGTCGGCGCGGGCGAGCCCTGGATCGGGGTGGTGGCGTTCGAGATGGAGCTCATGATCCATCCCGTGCTGGCAGGCGCCCACGTGCCGCGCTTCGTCGCGGCCGGCGACCTGCACACGACCCCCTACCTCGTGATGGAGCGCATCGCCGGCGAGAGCCTGGCCGCGTGCTGCGCGCGCGCGCCGCTCGCGCCCGAAGAGGTCGTCGGTATCGGCGCGGAGATCGCGGATGCGCTGCACGCGCTGCATGCGCAGGAGACGGTGCACCATGACCTCAAGCCCGAGAACGTGATGCTGCGCGAGGACGGCACGGCGGTGCTGCTCGACTTCGGCTTCGCGCATCACGCGCGCTATCCCGACCTGCTGGGCGAGCAATTGCAGTTCGAGGCGGGCTCGGCACCGTACGTCTCGCCGGAGCAGTTGCGGCACCGGCGCGGAGATCCGCGCAGCGATCTCTTCGCGTGGGGCGCGATCGCCTACGAGCTGGCGACCGGCGAGCCGCCCTTCGGCACGCCGCAGTCGCTCTCGGGCCTGCGCGACCGGCTCTGGCGCACGCCCGTGCCGCCACGGGCGCGCAACGCCGGCGTGCCGCCCTGGCTGCAGGAAGTGATCCTGCGCGCCCTCGAGCCCGATGCCGCGCGGCGCTACCAGTCGGCGGCGCACATCGCTTTCGACCTGCGCCATCCCGAGCAGGTCGCGTTGTCGTCGCGCTCGCGGCGCACGGAGGCGCCGGGCGTGCTGCGGCAAATGCGGGGATGGTGGCGCGCCCGCGACGGCGTCCTCGAAGCGCCGCCCGCGCCGCCCCGGCCCGCGCCGGTGATCCTCGTCGCCGTGGACACGGAGCACCTCGAGGACGCGCGCCACCCGCTGATCCAGTGGACCGCGCGCCAGGTCATGTCGGTCGCCGGCGAGCATCGCATGATGTGCGTGTCGGTCGTGCCGGCGCCCGACCCGGGGGCCGGCGCGCAGCTCGCGGACACGGAGTCGGGACGGCAGCTCGAGCACCTCGCGCGGCTCAGGCACTGGGTCGAGCCGTTCGGCCTGCCCGCGAGCCGGCTCTCGCTGCACGTGGTGCAGGCCTCCGATCCGGCCGCGACGATCGTGGACCTCGCACGGCGCAACCACGCCGACCTCATCGTGCTCGGCGCGCCACCCCCTTCGGTCCTCGGGTGGTGGCGCTCCGTGGCGTCCTCGGTGACCGCGAGCGCGCCGTGCAGCGTGTACGTCGTGCGGGCGTGAGGCCGCGGCGGTCGCGCCGCCCTACTGCGGCGCGCGCAGCTGCTCCAGGATCGCCGGGTTCTCGAGCGTCGAGACGTCCTGGGTGATCGCCTCGCCCTTGGCGATCGAGCGCAGCAAGCGCCGCATGATCTTGCCCGAGCGCGTCTTCGGCAGGTTGTCGCTGAAGCGGATGTCCTTGGGCTTGGCGATGGCGCCGATCTCCTTGCCGACCCAGTCGCGCAGCTCCGCCGCCATCTTCCTCGCGTCCTCGCCGGTCGGGCGCGCGCCCTTCATCACGACGAAGGCGACGACCGCCTCGCCCGTGAGCTCGTCGGGGCGGCCCACCACGGCGGCTTCCGCCACGAGCTTCGTATTCGCCACCAGCGCGCTCTCGATCTCCATGGTGCCGAGGCGATGGCCCGACACGTTCAGCACGTCGTCGATGCGGCCCACGATGCGGAAGTAGCCGTCCTCGTCGGTGCTCGCGCCGTCGCCCGCGAGGTAGTACTTGCCCTGGAACTCCTCGGGGTAATAGCTCTTCCGGAAGCGCTCCGGGTCGCCCCAGATCGTGCGGATCATCGAGGGCCACGGCTTCTTGATCACGAGGATGCCGCCCTTGCCGCGGCCGACGGGATGTCCGGTCTCGTCGACGATGTCGGCGAAGACGCCGGGCAGCGGCAAGGTGCAGGAGCCGGGCTTGAGCGGCGTGGCCCCGGGCAGTGGCGTGATCATGTGGCCGCCGGTCTCGGTCTGCCACCACGTGTCCACCACCGGGCAACGGCCGCCGCCCACCGTGTTGTAGTACCACATCCAGGCTTCCGGATTGATCGGCTCGCCCACGGTGCCGAGGATGCGCAGGCTCTTCAGGTTGTACTTCGTCGGCAGGTCGCCGCCCGCCTTGATGAGCGAGCGGATCGCGGTGGGCGCCGTATAGAACACGGTGACCTTGTGGTCCTGGATCATCTTCCAGAAGCGCCCGGCATCGGGATAGGTCGGCACGCCCTCGAAGATGACCTCCGTGGCGCCGCATGCGAGCGGGCCGTACACGATGTAGGTGTGGCCCGTGACCCAGCCCACGTCCGCCGTGCACCAGAAGACATCGGTAGGCTTGTGGTCGAACACCCACTCCATCGTGAGCTGCGCATGCAGCAGGTAGCCGCCCGTGGAGTGCTGCACGCCCTTCGGCTTCCCGGTCGAGCCGGAGGTGTAGAGGATGAAGAGCGGATGCTCGGCGCCCACGGGCGTGGGCTCGCACGCCTTCGGCTGGTCGCGCACGACGTCGTGCCACCATTTGTCGCGGCCGGCCTGCATGGCGACGGACGTGCCCGTGCGGCGGTAGACGATCACGCTCTTCACGCCCTCGCAGCCGCCCATGGCGAAGGCCTCGTCGCAGGCCGGCTTGAGCGCGATCTCCTTGCCGCCCCGCATCTGGCCATCCGCCGTGATGAGCGCGATGGCGCCCGCATCGATGATGCGCTCCTGCACGCTCTTGGCCGAGAAGCCGCCGAAGACCACCGAATGGGTGGCGCCGATGCGCGCGCAGCCCTGCATGGCGACGACCGCCTCGACCGACATCGGCATGTAGATCAGCACCCGGTCGCCCTTGCGGATGCCTTCGGCCTTGAGCGCGTTGGCGAACTGGCACACGCGCTCGTGGAGCTCGCGATAGGTGACCCGCGTGACCTTGCCGTCGTCCGCCTCGAAGATGATGGCGACCTTGTCGCCGCGGGTCTTCAGGTGCCGGTCGAGGCAGTTGTACGAGGCATTGAGCTCGCCGTCGGCGAACCACTTGTAGAACGGCGCCGCGGAATCGTCCAGGACCTGGGTGAACGGCTTCGTCCAGTGCAATTCGCTGCGGGCGAGCCGGGCCCAGAAGGCCTCGAAATCGGTATCGGCCTCGGCGCAGAGGGCGCGGTACGCATCCATCCCGGACACGTTCGCCTGCTTCACGAGGTCTGCCGGCGGGTTGAAGACGCGGTTTTCCTGCAGGACCGATTCGATCGTCGACATGGGCTCTCCTCCGTGAGGGGAAAATTTATAGCACAGGGCGGGCGGTCGCCGCTTGCGGCCGATCAGGGAAAACCCTGCAGGGCGCGACCGGAGCGCCACTCTGTGCTAGCGTTCCCGCGATGAGCGCCAGCCTGCACGAGCTGCCGAAGCCGCCTGCCGCGTCCGAGCGGGCGGCGACCGACATCCTGGGCGATTACTGGCCCGGGATCCAGATGTATTACCCCCCGGTCAAGTATGCGCCGTCGCTCGGCCTCTACGAGGACCTCGAGCAGGCCGCGCAGCGCTTCCGCAAGCACGCCTGGACGCTCAATGCCCATACGCTGCTCTTCGACCTCGAGGACGGCTGCCGGCAGAAGGAGATGAGCCGCGAGCTGCTCCGGCGCGAGCTGCCCCAGATGCCGCGGCGCCGGCAGGTGCAGGTCGCCGTCCGCATCAACCCGTTCCGCACGCCCGACTATGACGCGGACCTCGCGCTCGTGCGCGACCTCGCCGACCATTTCGACGTGGTGATGCTCGCCAAGGCGGGCGAGGCCTATGGCTCCCCGGAGATCCGCGATCTTTCGGCGGTGCTGGCGGGCCTGAACCACCGCATCACCATCCAGCCCATCATCGAGCACCCGAAGTCGCTCAAGATCGCGCCCGACCTCATGCAGTACGCGACGGTGAAGCACGTCGTGTTCGGCATCCACGACTTCTCCAAGGCCATGGGCATCCACATCACGCCCCAGCACTGGACCGAGGAGCTCAAGTTCTACCTGCACGACATCCTGTTCGAGGCGCGCATCGCCGGCAAGGGCGTGATCGGCGCGGTCGAGACGCTCATCGGCGAGGCCACGATGCCGGAGGAATTCGTCGAGCCCGACGACGTCCGCCGCTGGCTGGACCTGCACGGCGACGAGGAATCGCGGGTGGTCTACCGGCATGCCTGCGAGGAAGCGTCCATGGGACTCTCGGGCAAGCAGGTGATCCATCCCTCGCACATCCATCCCTGCAAGGTGGCGTTCACGCCGTCGCCTTCGGAGATCCGCACGCGCATCGCCATCCTGCGCGCGGCCATCGATGCGGATGCGCTCCTCGGCGGGGCGATCAAGTTCCAGGGCGAGATGCTCGATCCCCCGATGTTCGGCAAGGCGCTGCAGACCCTGCTGCGCGCCCATGCGTTGCATGCGCTGTCCGATGCCGACACCGCGTTCGCGATCGAGGTGTTGCGCAAGCTGCCCGAGCAGGTCGTGAGGGAAAACTGGCCTTATGGAGTCATTCTTTGACCGGATCGCCTTGTGGCGTGATCTTGTGAGGCCTTCGGTTCCGTAGCATTCTTGCGCAAGCCTCGCGTCAGTTGCGCCGCCTAAGCTCGCAGCGGAAGCCGCCGGTCGTTGCCGCGGCGATGCCAGGGCACCACACCGGGGAGCCGATGGGCCGGGTAGACGAGCTTTCGATTCGCCGCGCCCTCGAGGCAGGGATGCAGCATCATGACGCCGGGCGCCTCGACGCCGCGGAGGCGTCGTACCGCGAGGTGCTGGTGGCCGATCCCGGCCATCCCGATGCGCTCGCACTGCTGGGCGACGTCGCCAACCAGCGCGGACGCCCCGACCAGGCGGTCGCGCTGCTGCGCGAAGCGATCCAGCGTCGTCCCTCCATGGCGCAACTGCAGCACAAGCTCGGCATCGTGCTCGCCCAATGCGGCGATCTCGACGCGGCCTGCACGGCATACCGTGCGGCATTGCGGCTCAAGCCGGACCTGCCGGAAGCGGCCTTCCAGCTCGGCAACGCGCTCGCGTTCCAGGGCCGGACCGCCGAAGCGATCGCCGCCTACCGCCGCGCCCTCGCGACACAGCCGCGCCATGCGCCGGCCCAATGCAATCTCGCGCTGGCGTTGCAGGCCGAGGGCCGCTGGGAGGAAGCGCTCGCGGCTTATCGCGCGGCGCTGGCCCTCGAGGACATGCCGGAGATCCGGGCGCATCTCGCGCGGGCGCTCATGGCGACGCCGCGGCTGCCGCCGGATGCGGCCGCGCGGGTGCTCGTCGCGCGCGCCATCGCGGAGGCATGGGTGCGGCCCGCGGACCTGTCGCGCGTCGCCATCGCCCTGGTGCGTGCGCATCCCGTGATCGGCCGCGCCATCGATGCGGCGTGCGAAGCAGGGCCACGCCAGCTCGGCGCGCGCGAGCTCCTCGGCGCCGCGACGCTGGCCGCGTGTTGCGACGAGCCCCTCCTGCCCGCGCTCCTCGTCCACGCCCATGGGAGCGACCGGGCGCTCGAGACGTTCCTCGCGACGGCCCGCCACGCGCTGTTGCAAGCAGCGACGCCCCCCGGCGATGAGGCGTTCCTGGAGACGGCGCTTCCCTTCGCCTGCCTGCTGGCGCGCCAGTGCTTCCTCGGCGATTACGTCTTCAGCACGACGCGTGCGGAGCAGGCCTTGGTCGACGCGCTCGAGCTTCGCGTGCGCGATGCGAACGGCCGCGCGGACGCTCCGTCGGCCGCGTCGCTGGCGGTGCTCGGCTGTTACAGGCCGCTCGGGAATCTTCCGGGATCGGCGCAGATGCTCGAGGCCGCGTGGCCCGAAGCCCTGCGCGCCGTGCTCGCGCAGCAGGTGGCCGAGCCCGCCGAGGAGGCGACGCTGCGTGACGCCGCTCCCGTGCTCACGCCCATCGCAGGCGACGTGTCCGTGCGCGTGCGCCAGCAGTACGAAGAGAGTCCCTACCCGCGCTGGACGCGCTTGCCCGCCGCGGCACCGCTGCGGCTGGATACTTACCTGCGCATGCTGTTTCCGGGTGCGGACCTGCCGGTCGGCCCCATCCCCGGCGACGACATCCTCGTGGCGGGTTGCGGCACCGGACAGGAATCCGTCGACCTCGCGCGCCAGTTCCGCGCTTCGCGCATCCTGGCCGTGGACTTGAGCCGCGCGAGCCTGGGCTATGCCGCCCGCAAGACGCGCGAGGCGGGATGCACGAACGTGGAATATGCCCAGGCCGACATCACGCAGCTGGGCTCGCTCGAGCGGTCGTTCGACATGGTCTCGTGCGTCGGAGTGCTGCACCACCTGTCCGATCCGCTCGACGGATGGCGCGCCCTCGCGAAGCGGTTGCGTCCGGGCGGGTTCATGCAGGCCGGCCTGTACAGCGAGGTCGCGCGGCGCGACATCACGGCGGCGCGCGCCATGATCGCGGAGCGCGGCTACGACGCCGATCCGCCGGGCATCCGGCGCTGCCGCGAGGCGATTTTCGCGGATCCCGCGTGGAAAGCCCTCACCACGCTGCGTGATTTCTACGGCCTCAACGAGTGCCGCGACCTGCTCTTCCACGTGCAGGAGCACTGCACCACGTTGCCGGCCCTGGCACGCACGCTCGATCTCGTCGGCCTGCGCTTCGTCGGCCTCGCGGTGGATCCCGCCACGGCGCATCGCTTCAAGGCGCGCCATCCCGGCGCGGCGCCGCAGGACCTGGTGGCCTGGGATCGCTTCGAACGCGACCATCCCGAGACCTTCGCCGGCATGTACATCTTCTGGGTGCACAAGCCGCGCGAGTGAGCGCCCCGGGCGCGCGGCGCCCGGATGGTAAAATACGCATTACCCGAAAGCCGCGCGGCCGCCTCACCGGCCGGTGCGCGGCCCCGTTCGACGAGCGTCGCGTGCCGCGGCTCGCTCGCGCCCGGCGCCCGCGCCGGCTCCAAGGAAACGAAATGACCACGATCCGCGAGGAAGACTTCATCCAGTCGGTCGCCGACGCCTTCCAGTACATCAGCTTCTACCATCCGCCCGATTTCCTTTCCGCGATGTTCGAGGCGTACCAGCGCGAGGAATCGCCCGCCGCGAAGGACGCCATGGCGCAGATCCTCATCAACTCGCGCATGGCGGCCGAGGGCCATCGCCCCATCTGCCAGGACACCGGCATCGCGCTCGCCTTCGTGCGCGCCGGCATGGACGTGCGCTGGGACACGAAGAACTCGCTCGCGGACCTCGTGAACGAGGGCGTGCGGCGTGCCTACACCGACCGCGACAATCCGCTGCGCGCGTCCGTGCTCGCGGATCCCGACGGCAAGCGCACGAACACCGGTGACAACACGCCGGCGGTCACGCACGTGGAGCTCGTGCCCGGCGACAAGGTCGAGGTGATCGTCGCGGCCAAGGGCGGCGGGAGCGAGAACAAGAGCAAGTTCGCCATGCTGCTGCCGGGCGACTCGGTGGTCGACTGGGTGCTTTCCGTCGTGCCCACGATGGGCGCGGACTGGTGCCCGCCCGGCATGCTCTCACTCGGCATCGGCGGCTCGCCGGAGAAGGCGATGCTCATGGCGAAGTGGGGCATGATGGAGCCGCTCGACCTGCACGAGCTGCGCGCGCGCGGCCCGCGCGATCGCGCCGAGGAGCTGAGGCTCGAGCTCTTCGAGAAGGTCAATGCGCTCGGCATCGGCGCGCAGGGCCTGGGCGGGCTCTCCACGGTGCTCGACGTGAAGGTCGCCGAATATCCCACCCACGCGGTGTCGAAGCCCGTGGCCTTGCTGCCCAACTGCGCCGCCTCGCGCCACGTGCATTTCGTGCTCGACGGCTCGGGCCCGGCCCACCTCGCGGCGCCCTCGCTCGAATCGTGGCCGAAGCTCACGCTCGATTTCGCCAAGAGCCGCCGCGTGAACCTCGACACCCTCACCAAAGCCGAGATCGCCAGCTTCAAGGCCGGGGAGACCCTGCTGCTCAACGGCAAGCTCCTCACGGGGCGCGACGCGGCGCACAAGCGCCTCACCGAGATGATGGCGCGCGGCGAGAAGCTGCCCGTGGACTTCACCAACAAGCTGATCTACTACGTGGGCCCCGTGAACGCCGTGCGCGACGAGGCGGTCGGCCCCGCCGGTCCCACGACGAGCTCGCGCATGGACAAGTTCGTCGAGCCCATGCTCGCGCAGGCGGGTCTCATCGGCATGGTCGGCAAGAGCGAGCGCGGTCCCGTGGCCATCGAGTCGATCCGCAAGCACGGCGCGTTCTATTGCATCGCGGTCGGCGGTGCCGCGTATCTCGTCTCCAAGGCGATCCGCAAGGCGCGCGTCGTCGCCTTCGAGGACCTCGGCATGGAAGCGATCCACGAGTTCGAGGTGAAGGACATGCCCGTCACGGTCGCCGTGGATTCCACGGGCAGCGCGCTGCACAAGACCGGCCCGGCGCAATGGCGCGCGCGGATCGGCAAGATCCCCGTCGCGGTGGTTTGAGCCTTGCCCATGGCTAGGTCCGCGCTCGCCGCGAGCGGGTCGGCGGATTCGCTATGGCTCTCGCGCGAGGCGCGGGAGCGGCGTCCGATCGTCGTGCTCACCGCCGAGGCCGCCGACGCCGAGCGCCTGCGCGAGGAGGCCGCATGGTTCGACCCGGCCCTGCGCGTGCACCGGCTGCCGGACTGGGAGATCCTGCCCTACGACCAGTTCTCCCCGCACCCCGACCTGATCTCCGAGCGGCTGGCGACACTCTGGCAATTCGCCAACGGCACCTTCGACATCGGCATCGTCCCGGTCGCGACCGCGCTCCAGCGCCTGCCTCCGCGCGCCTACCTGGCGGCGCGCACGTTCCATCTCCAGGCGAAGGCGCGGCTCGACCTCGAGGCGCTGCGCGCGCAGCTCGTGCTCGCGGGCTACGCGCACGTGCAGCAGGTCATGAGTCCCGGCGAGTTTTGCGTGCGCGGCGGCGTGATCGACCTCTTCCCCACGGGCAGCGCCGTGCCCTATCGCCTCGACCTGCTGGGCGAGGAGATCGAGACGATCCGCACCTTCGACGTGGACTCGCAGCGCTCGATCTACCCGGTGAACGAGATCCGCATGCTGCCGGCGCGCGAGTTTCCGCTCGACGACGAGGGCCGCGCGCATTTTCGCGAGTGCTTCCGCGAGCGCTTCGAGGGCGATCCCAGCAAGAGCCAGGTCTACAAGGACGTCTCCAACGGCATCGCGCCCGCGGGCGTGGAGTCGTACCTTCCGCTCTTCTTCGAGGAGACGGCGACGCTCTTCGACTACATTCCCGCCGACGCCCGCCTCGTCATGCACGGCGACGTGCCCGGTGCCGCCGAATCGTTCTGGCGCGACCTCAAGACGCGCTTCGAGCTGCTGCGCGGCGACCGGGACCGGCCGCTGCTCGAGCCGCGCCATCTCTACATCCCGGTCGAGGACTGGTTCATCGCGATGAAGCCGCATGGCCGTCTCGACGCCTCGGCCGCCGCGCAGATGGCCGCGCCCGTGCCCGCCATCGACGTGGACCGCCGCTCCGTCGAGCCGTTGAAGCGCCTCAAGGAATACGCCGCGCGGCTGGAGAACGGACGCCTGCTCATCGTGGCCGAGGGGGCCGGCCGGCGCGAGACGCTCGTGCAGCTCTTCGCCGAATACGACTTCCATCCGGTCCTGGTGGACGACTGGACGCGCTTCCGCGAGTCCGCGCACCCGATCGCCATCACGTACGGCCCCCTCGCCGCCGGTTTCGCGCTGCCGGCGGAGCGCACCGCGGTCGTGACCGAAGCGGAGCTCTATCCCGGGCAGGTGCGCCAGGCGCGGCGGCGCGACAAGCGCGCCAAGTCGAGCGCGGAGGGCATGATGCGCGACCTGGCGGAGGTGAAGCCGGGCGACCCGGTCGTGCACAGCCAGCACGGCATTGCGCTCTATCGCGGCCTCGTCACCATGGACCTGGGCGAGGGTGCCATGGAGTTCCTGCACCTCGAGTACGAGGGCGGCGACAAGCTCTACGTGCCGGTATCGCAGCTCCACGTGATCAGCCGGTACACCGGCGCGGCGCCGGAATCCGCGCCGCTGCACCGCCTCGGCAGCGGCCAATGGGAAAGGGCCAAGCGCAAGGCCGCGCGCCAGGTACGCGACACGGCCGCGGAGCTGCTCGACCTCTACGCGAAGCGCCTCGCGCGCGAGGGGTACGCGTTCCCGCTCAAGATGCAGGAGTACGAGGCGTTCACCGCGACGTTCCCGTTCGAGGAGACGCCCGACCAGGCCGAGGCCATCCAGTCGGTGATCGTGGACATGACGCTCGGCCGTCCCATGGACCGCCTGGTCTGCGGCGACGTGGGCTTCGGCAAGACCGAGGTCGCGATGCGCGCCGCGTTCATCGCCGTGGCCGCGGGCAAGCAGGTCGCGATCCTCGTGCCCACCACGCTCCTCGCCGAGCAGCACTTCGGCAACTTCAGCGACCGCTTCTCGGCCTTCCCGGTGAAGATCGCGGAGCTCTCGCGCTTCAGGAGCACGAAGGAAGTCGCCAAGAGCCTGGAGGAGCTCGCCAACGGGAAGATCGACATCGTGATCGGCACCCACAAGCTCCTGCAGAAGGGCATCGGGTTCCTGAACCTCGGGCTCGTCATCATCGACGAGGAGCACCGCTTCGGCGTGCGGCAGAAGGAGGAGCTCAAGCGCCTGCGCTCGGAGGTCGACGTCCTCACCCTCACCGCGACGCCGATCCCGCGCACGCTGGCGATGTCGCTCGAGGGACTGCGCGACTTCTCCGTGATCGCCACGGCGCCGCAACGCCGGCTCGCGATCAAGACCTTCGTGCACCGGCTCTCGAACGGCACCATCCGCGAGGCGGTGATGCGGGAGTTGAAGCGCGGCGGCCAGGTGTACTACCTCTACAACGAGGTGGAGACGATCGAGAACCGCAAGGCCGAGCTGGAGGCGCTGCTGCCGGAGGCGCGCATCGTCGTGGCCCACGGCCAGATGCGCGAGCGCGAGCTGGAAAGCGTGATGCGCGACTTCTATCACCAGCGCGCGAACGTGCTCCTCTGCACCACGATCATCGAGACGGGCATCGACATCCCGACCGCGAACACGATCCTCATCCACCGGGCCGACCGCTTCGGCCTCGCGCAGCTGCACCAGCTGCGCGGACGCGTGGGCCGCTCCCATCACCAGGCGTATGCGTACCTCCTCACGCCGCCCGACGATGCGCTCACCGCCACGGCGAAGAAGCGGCTCGAGGCGATCCAGGCGATGGAAGACCTGGGCGCCGGCTTCTACCTCGCGATGCACGACCTCGAGATCCGCGGCGCGGGCGAGGTCCTGGGCGAGTCGCAGTCGGGCGGCATCCAGGACGTGGGCTTCACCATGTACACCGACATGCTCAACCACGCGGTCAAGTCGCTCAAGGCCGGCAAGGAGCCCGACCTGTCGCAGCCGGTCAACCTCGCCACCGAGGTGAACCTGCACGCGCCGGCGCTGCTGCCGGAGGCGTACTGCGGCGACGTGCACGAGCGGCTGGTGATCTACAAGCGGCTCGCGAACTGCGAGACGCAGGAGGACCTGGAGCGCATCACCGAGGAGCTGGTCGATCGCTTCGGCCCGCTGCCGGAGGCGGCGCGCACGCTCCTCGAGTGCCACAAGCTGCGCATCGACGGCGCGCCGCTGGGCGTGCAGAAGATCGACGCCGCGCCCACCGGCATCGTCGTGCAATTCGTGCCCGACCCGCCGGTCGACGCGCGCAAGGTGCTGTCACTGGTGCAGTCGAGCCGCATCTACCGCCTGCCCGGCCCCGACCGCGTGCGGATCGAGATGAAGCACGACGACCTCAAGCTGCGGTCGAATGAGGTTCGGCAGTTCCTGAAGAAGCTTGCGTAGAGAGTGATGCGAGCAAAATGAATGGTCCGCAGATAAACGCAGATAAACGCAGATGAGTCTTCAAAGCCAAACTCATCGCGTCCATGGCCATGAGCTCACGTTCATACCAGTTCATCTGCGTTTATCCGCGTTTATCTGCGGACAATCCTTTTCTCTCTGTGGACCCCGATGAACCTCATCGTCTACGGCGAAGACGTCGCCACGGCGGACCTGAAGGCCCTGCACCGCATCGTCGGCGGCAGGGACATCGAGCGCGTGGGCGAGAACGCGTTTCGCATCACCCACGCGCACGCCGCCGATCGCGCCGAGGTCGCGGAGCACTGCGCGAAGGCGAAGCTCGACTGGGGCTTCGTGGCCGAGGGCGCGAGCCTCGGCGACTTCGGCCTGCTCGCGATGGACATGGACTCGACGCTCATCGGCATCGAGTGCATCGACGAGATCGCCGATTTCGCCGGACGCAAGGCCGAGGTCGCCGCCGTGACGGCGGCCGCGATGCGCGGCGAGATCGACTGGCCCGAGAGCCTGCGGCAGCGCGTGAAGGCGCTCGCGGGCCTCGACGTCGCGGCGCTCGGGCGCGTCTACGACGAGCGTTTGCGCTTCAATCCCGGCGCCGAGGCGCTCATCGCGGCGGCACGACGCCGCGGCATCACGACGCTGCTGGTCTCCGGCGGGTTCACCTACTTCACCGACCGCGTGCGCGAGCGGCTCGGATTCGACCACGCGTATTCGAATACGCTCGTGGTCGAGGACGGCAAGCTCGCCGGCACCGTCACGGGCGCGCTGGTCGATGCCCAGGGCAAGGCGGGCCACGTGCGCCGGCTGAAGGAAGAGCTGGGGCTCGCGCGCGAGCGCGTGCTCGCGATCGGCGACGGGGCGAACGACCTGCCGATGATGGTGCAGGCGGGAACCAGCATCGCGTACCACGCGAAGCCAGTGGTGCGCGAGAGCGCGACCTACGCGATCGACTACGGCGACCTGTCGGGCGTGCTCAACCTGTTTCCCGAATCCGGGTCATCATCCTTCTCCGGACGCGGGAGTGGAAAGTAGACGTAGCCCGGCTGGGGCACCGAGGCATCGGCGCGCTCGCGCCACGTCTCCAGGTCCTGCGGGCGGTCCCACCAAGTCGCGCGGTTCTTGCGGCGCTGCTCCACGATCTGCGGATTCTGCGCCAGGACCTGCTGGATGAACTTCGTCGCTTCGGATTCGTACATGGTCACAACCGATTGAATACGCGCCATTTTATCATCGATAATCCCTTGATGCGGCTGACCTACCCGCGTTCCTTCCTGGGCTTGCTGCTGATCGGCTTCTCGATCGTGGCGACTCCCCTGCTCTTCGCGCTGTTCTCGAACGCGCTCGCCTTCGAGCGCCTCGCGACGCTCTCCGAGCAGGCCGTGCACTCGGCGGTCAAGGTGACCCAGCTGTCGCGCTCGCTCCTGGGCACCATCACGCTGCTCGAGCGCTCGGCACGACAATACGCCGTCGCTGGGGAGAAGGCGTTCCTCGACGCTTACAACGGCCACCGCGCGCGCTTCGCCGAGAGCGCCCATGCGCTCGAGGGCATGCGCCTCACCGACGCGCAACGCGCCGAGCTCTCCGCGATCGAAGCCCAGGAAGAGGCGATCGAGCAGCTCATCGCGAACCTGGGACCGGTGCCGCTGCTCGGCAACCGCCTGCCGCGCGAGTTCGCCGCTCTCGTGGAGCGCGGCCAGGCCCTGGTGCAGCTCGGCGACCAGGGGATCGACGAGGGCATCGAACAGCTTCGCACGCAGGCGGTCCAATCGCGCAACAGCGTCTTCTGGCTGATCATCGCCCTGATCCCCACCGCCATTCTCCTCATCGCATCGTTCACGTTCCTGATCGCCAAGCCGATCGGGCAGGTGAGCGCCAGCATCCGCGGACTCGGCGAGGGACAGTTCGCGCGGCCCATCCGCGTGCAGGGCCCGGGCGACATGGTGCGGCTGGGCGAGCAGCTCGACTGGCTGCGCGAGCGGCTGGTCACGCTCGAGGCGCAGAAGACGCGCTTCCTGCAGCACATCTCCCACGAGCTCAAGACGCCGCTCACCGCCCTGCGGGAAGGCTCGGACCTGCTCTCGTCGGGCGTGGTCGGCAACCTGAACGCGGAGCAGCGGGAGATCGCGCGCATCCTGCAGGAGAACTCCATCGAGCTGCGCAAGCTCATCGAGGGGTTGCTCAACTACAGCGCCGTGCACGCGCAGGCCTCGTATCTCGACGCGAAGATCGTGCCGCTGCGCGACGTGGTGAAGCGCGTCATCAACGATCGCAAGCTCGCCATCGTCGCGAAGGGCATCCGCATCGAGCTCAACTGCGAGAACGTGACCGCCTACTGCGACGAGGAGAAGATGCGCGTCGTGCTGGACAACCTGCTTTCCAACGCGGTCAAGTATTCGCCCGAGCGCGGCCTCATCTCGTTCAAGCTCTACAAGCTCGCGGGGGATGCGGTCTTCGAGGTGCTGGACGAAGGCCCCGGCATCCCGGCCCCGGAGCGCGAGAAAGTCTTCGAGGCGTTCTATCGCGGGGCCGACGTGCCCGTGGCCGCGATCAAGGGAACCGGCCTCGGGCTTTCGATCGTGAAGGAATACATCGACCTGCACCGCGGCAGCGTCGAGATCCTCGACGGCCCCGGGGCGCACTTCAAGATCCGCATCCCGCGCCACAAGCCCGAATCCCAGTCGGAGGCGGCGGCATGATGCGGCTTCTTCCCGCGTCGCTCGCGCTCGCGGCCTGCATGCTGCTCGCGGCGTGCGAAGGCACCCTCCCGCGCGTCGAATCGGCGCCGGGGGAGCCGCCGCGCGTCATCGTGCGCGCGCCGGCGCACACGAACGGCGATGAGCTCGCGGCGTACCTGGCGAAGCTGCGCGGCCTGAACGAGACGGCCCTCGTGGCGGAAGCGGCGCGGCAGAAACGCGCGGTCACCAAGGACGCGAGCGACATGCAACGCCTGCGCGCCGCGATCGCGCTGTCGCTCTCGCCGCAGGGCGAGGAAGCCGAGGTCGCGAACCTCGTCGAACCCATCGCCAGGCGGGAGGGCGCCGACGGGAATGCCCGCGCCATGGCAAGCTTCCTGCTTCTCTTCGCGGCGGAACGCCACCGCCTGCGCGAGAATGCGTCGTCGGCGCGGATCGGCCTGCGCGACGAGAAACGCAATGCCGAAACCCAGAAGCAGCGCGCCGATGCGCTGCAGGAGCGCGCCGCGCAACTGCAGCAGAAGCTCGATGCGCTTTCCGAGCTCGAGAAGAGCCTTTCAGACCGCCCTCCCCCTGCCCAGTGATGTCCAAACCCGGAAAAGCCTCCCTCCTCCTCGTCGACGACGATCCCGACCTGCTGCGCCTGCTCGCCATCCGCCTGAAGGCCAACGGGTATTCGGTCAACGCCGTGGAGAGCGCGCAGAAGGCGCTCGCCGCGATCGCCGCCGCGCGTCCCGACCTCGTGCTCACCGACCTGCGCATGGAGGGCATGGACGGCATGGCGCTCTTCCACGAGGTGCAGGCGAGCTACCCCGGCCTGCCCGTCATCATCCTCACCGCCCACGGCACGATCCCCGAGGCGGTGACCGCGGTGAAGAGGGGCGTCTTCGGCTACCTCACCAAGCCCTACGACCCCGACGAGCTGCTGGGACAGGTGCAGCGCGCGCTCACGCTCCATGGCGGCTCGAGCGCCATGCAGGCGGGCGTGGGCCAGGTCTGGCGCGAGGACATCGTCACGCGCTCCACGCTCATGGAAGACGTGCTCGCCAAGGCACAGCGCGTGGCCGCGGGAGACGCGAGCGTGCTGATCCAGGGCGAGAGCGGCAGCGGCAAGGAGCTGCTGGCGCGTGCCATCCACCGCGCGAGCCCGCGCGCGAACCAGCCCTTCATCGCGATCAACTGCGGCGCGATCCCGGAGACGCTGCTCGAGAGCGAGCTTTTCGGCCACCAGAAGGGCTCCTTCACCGGCGCCATCGCCGACCAGCGCGGCCTCTTCATCGCGGCCGACAAGGGCACGCTCTTCCTCGACGAGATCGGCGACATGCCACTCGCGCTGCAGGTGAAGCTGCTGCGCGTGATCGAGACGCGCGAGGTGCGTCCCATCGGCGCCACGCGCTCGATCCCGATCGACGTGCGCATCGTCTCCGCCACGCACCGCGACCTCGCGCGCGAGAAGGAGGCCGGGACGTTCCGCGAGGACCTCTACTACCGGCTCAACGTGGTGTCGCTGCGCCTGCCGGCGCTCGACGAGCGTCCCGAGGACGTGCCCATGCTCGCGGAGCACTTCCTCAAGCGCCTGGCGCCGCGATACGGCCGGGAGAACGCCGCCTTCTCGCCGGAAGCCCTCGAGCTTCTCGTGAAGGCGAAGTGGCCGGGCAACGTGCGGCAGCTCTACAACGTGGTCGAGCAATCCGTGGCGCTCTGCCCGACGGAGATCATCCCGCAGACCTTCGTCGAGCAGGCGATCCAGGTCGAGATGCACGAGATGACGTCGTTCGAGGACGCACGCAAGCGCTTCGAGCGCGACTACCTCACGCGCATCCTCAAGCTCACCAAGGGCAGCGTCACGCAGGCCGCCAAGCTCGCGCGGCGCAATCGCACGGAGTTCTACAAGCTCCTGCAGCGCCATGGCATCGAGGCCGCGCTCTTCAAGGCCGATTCGAAGTAGCGCTGTCGTTCGGTCGCCACGGCATGTAGCTGTCGCTCTACAGCGACGGCGATTTCAATTTTGATTTCAAAGAGTTGCACGAGGGGCGCGACACCTCTGTCGCCCCGCAGAGACGAGAAGTCCCGTTGCGGGGTGTGACGTGGATCACAGGCCGAACTTAACTCCTTGATTGGGCGGTGATCGTCGGGTCTGGCACGGTCCCTGCTCATACCCGGTGCGCACCTCCAAAGTGCGGCCCCCGCCAGGGGCACTGCCGTAGCGGCCGATCCCTCCGCGCGCGGCAGTCGACGAATTCACAGAGTGCGCCTTGGGGGGCGGAGCGATCTGCCCCGTTTTTTTCCAGGCGAATTCTGGTTCCGGGTGCGCCTTGTGGGCCGACTTCGCGTCGGCCTTTTTTTTTAACAGGACGGACTACATCGGGTATCGCGCCAGCGGTGCCGCACCCTCGCGTTGTAGATCCGTCCCTACCTCCATCCTTCGACTGTTGCTAACCGTCGAACGTCAGAAGCGGTAGCGGCCCGTGACGCCGATCATCCAGTTGCGCGGCAAGGCGGACTCGAAGAAGCGGCGGTTCGCTTCATTCACGATGACGGAGCCCGCGTACTTGCGATCCGTCGCGTTGTCGAGGCGCACGAGCGGCTCGATGTCGAGAGGCCCGGCGCGGTAGCGCAGCCCCGCGCGCAGGTTGAGGACCGTCGCGGGCGACGTCGAGTCGCTGTTCAGGTCGTCGACCCAGAGGCGGCCGTTGTAGACCACCTCGGCGGCGGCGTTGAGTCCCATCCAGCCCCACCGCGGCGTGTAGGCGAGCTCCGCGAAGGCGCTGCGCTCGGGTGTCCCCGGAAGGCGGTTGCCCGCGGCGACGGGTGCCGCGGCCGCGCCGCTGCCGCTCACGAACGACTGGTCGAAGCGCGCGCGCAGCATCGTCACCGAGAGCTGCGTGCGCCATTCATCGGTCCACGCCGCGACGTGCTGCAGCTCGATGCCGCGGCGCGTGGTACGCCCCGCGTTGCGGAACGTGGAACGCCCGCCCGTGTTCTGGTCCACCACGAGCTCGTCGTCGGTGCGGATGTCGTACGCCGCGACGTCGAGCGACTGGGCCGCGCCGCGCCACTTCGCGCCCAGCTCCGCATGGCGGCTCGTCGAGGCCTGGAGGCCGGAGTTCAGGCCCGATGCGTTGTTCCGGTACGCCACCTCGGTGAAGGTCGGCGTCTCGAACCCGCGTCCCGCGTTCGCGTAGACGTTGACGCTCGGCGCCGCGTGCCACGTGACGCCGCCCACCGGATTGGTCCCGCGATAGTCGATCGTGCCGCTGTCGTCCGGGTTGCCCGCCGCGATGAAGTGATCCTTCGTGTCGAAATGCACGTGCGTCGCACGCACGCCGGCGATGGCGCTCCAGCTCTCGCCGAAATCCGCCGTGGCCTGGAGCAGGCCGTCCACGTTGGTGACGTAATCGTCCTCGTCGCGCTTCAACGCGCCGCGCTGGCCGTTGATGTTGAGGTAGCCCTGGCGGTCGTCGTGCATGCGATCGTAGGTCACGCCGGCGAGGAGCCGTGCCGAAACGTCGTCGCGCACGCGCAGCCGCCGCGAGAGCTGCAGCCCGGCGCCCTGGTAATCCCGGTCGAAGGAGACGATGCCGCCGCTGGACGTCGGGGGCGTCTGCGCCGCGAGCGGGACCCCGAGCGCGTTGTCGAGGTGGCGCTCGCCGTAGTACACCCGCGCATTGAGCGCGGTGGCGTCGTCGAATGCATGGTCGAGCACGGTGCCGACCTGCGCCTGGCGCACCTCCTTGCTCGTGTCGTTCTGGATGGCGATGGGCTGCACCTGCTTCGGGTCCTGCTCCCACTGGGCGCGCGTGAGTCCCAGCGGGTCCTGCGCCAGGGGCTGGTCGAAGATGTTCACGACCGTCGAGAGCCGCGTGCCGGACGCCGCCTGCCACGCCCACTTGGCATTGAGGATCTCGCGCGTCGCGGCGCTGTGGTCGCGATAGCCGTCGATGTGGAAGCGCGAGGCGTCGATCGTGAAGGCGTGCGGGCCCGAAGTCGTCCCGAACTGCACATCCTCCCGGTCCATGCCGAAGGAGCCGAACGCGAGCGAGCCCGAGAGCGTCGGCTGCGGGGCGCCGGTGCGCGTGAACACCTGCAGCACGCCGCCCGCCGCATTGCCGTAGAGAAGCGCCAGCGGTCCGCGCAGCACCTCGATGCGCTCGGCCGACGAGAGCGCGATCGACGACGCCTGGCCCTGCCCGTCGGGCATCGTCGCGGGAATCCCGTCCACGATCACGCGAATGCCGCGAATGCCGAAGGTGGAGCGCGCACCGAAGCCCCGGATCGACACCTGCAGGTCCTGCGCGTAGTTGTTGCGGTTGAGCGCGGCGATGCCGGGAATGCGGTTGATCGCCTCCGAGAGGTTCACCTGCGGACCGGCGACGCTGATGACATCCGCCCCCACCGTGCCCACGGCGGCGGGCGCGTCGAAGACGCGCGTCTGCTCGCGCGTTGCGGAAACGGTGACGGGCTCCTGTGGCACCGCGACCTGCTGGGCGTGGGACGCCAGTGCGAGGCCGGTTGCGAGGAAGGGCGCCGCGTGCCTCATGGCTTCGGCCTCGCGTCGATGGCGACGGACGAGAACCACTCGGCGAGCTGGTCGATGTCGTCGTCCGAGAGCGCCTTCGCGATCACGCTCATCACCTCGTGGGTGCGCTTGCCGCCGCGGAAGGCCCTGAGCTGGCTCACGAGGTACATGCGCGGCTGGCCGGCGAGGTTCGGCGCATCGGGCGCCGTGCTCACGCCCAGCGCGCCATGGCACGGAACACAGCCCTGCGCCTTCGCGCGTCCCGGCGGCGCGTCGGCCGCCAGGGCGTGCGTGGGTGCAAGTGCGAGGACGAGCGCCGGCGCCAGCCTCACTGCTTCTTCTGCTCGCCGACGTAGG
Source organism: Usitatibacter sp. (assembly GCA_035656735.1). Lineage (GTDB taxonomy): Bacteria > Pseudomonadota > Gammaproteobacteria > Burkholderiales > Usitatibacteraceae > Usitatibacter. Next base: position 27,176 of record DASRRY010000028.1, read on the forward strand.
TCACGCGATAGATCGCTCCCGCGAAGTCGTCGGAGACCAGCAGCGAGCCGTCCTTCATCACCGCGACGTCCACGGGACGGCCCCGGTAGGTGCCGGTCTCGCCGTCGAGCCATCCTTCCGCGAACACGCGCGTGGACTGCGCGGTCCCATCGGGCTTGAGGTTGGTGAACATCACCCGGGCGCCGATCGGCTGGGTCCGGTTCCACGAGCCGTGCTGGGCGGAGAAGATGCCGCCCTGGTAGGCCGCCGGAAACATCCTGCCGCTGTAGAACGTCATGCCGAGATCCGCCGCATGCGCGTCCATCAGCACCTCGGCGTTCACCACGTTGGTCGGCAGCGCGTCCTTGTCGTAGCCGTTCTCGGTGATGCGCGTCTTGCCCTGGATCCACGGGTACCCGAAGAACTGTCCCGGCTTGGTCGCGCGATTGAGCTCGCCCGCGGGGATGTCGTCTCCCATGCCGTCGGTCTGGTTGTCGGTGAACCACAGCGTGCCGTCCTTCGGGTTGAAGTCCATGCCGACGGAGTTGCGCACGCCCGTGGCGTACACCTCGCGCTTCGAGCCGTCGAAGGGATTCATGCGGATGATGCCGCCGATGCCGAGCTTGCTGTACATCTCCAGCTTGTCCCGCGGCGGCACGTTGAACGGCTGCCCCATGGTGATGTAGAGCATGTTGTCCTTGCCGATGCGGCAGGTGCGCGCGCCATGGTTGAAGGACTCTTCCTCGACGGGAATGAGCTTGCCCTGGGGCACCACCTCGATCACGGCGACGTCGGGGCCCTCGTAGAAGAACTCGGCGGCCGGGAAGTTGAGCACCCGGTTGTGCTCGACCACGACGAGGAACCCGTCCTTCGTCCAGCAGACGCCGTTCGGGTTGTTGAACTTGATCGATGGCGCGAAGGGCTTCACCTCGTCGGCGATGCCGTCGCTGTTGCGATCGGTCACCGCCCACACCGTCGCCTTGCGCGTGCCGACGAACATCATGTTGGTCGACGGGGCGATCGCCATGTGGCGCGCGTCGGGGACGACCGCGTAGAGGTCGATGCGGAATCCGGGCGGCAGCTTGATGCGCTTCAGGTTCTCGCGGATCGCGTCCGCATTCTGGCCCGACTGCGGCACGGTCGGCAGGTTCGGATCCGTGCCGGAAACCTTGAACTGCTTGAGCTTCTCGATGTTGGAGAGCTGGGACTGCGCGGGCAAGGCGACAGCGGCGGCAAGGACCAATGCCAGGACGCCGCAGTTCTTCGGTGTGCGGGTGCTCATGGCTGCCTCCTCGGACGGGTCGATGTGAACCCGCCTGCAGCCTACGCTCCCCCGTTGCGGCATGCAAAAAGCTGCTGCCTGCCCACCGCGACACCCCGTCACTCCGACTTGATCCCCGCTTCCTTCATGAGCTTCGCGTAGCGCGCGAGCTGCTCGCGCGTGGCGGCGGCGAGCTCCTCGGGCGAGGAGCCGCGCGCCGTGAGGCCCTGGTCGCGCAGCTTCGCGCGCACGCCGGGATCGGCCAGCGCCTTGACGATCTCGGCGTTGAGCCGGTCGATGATCGCGCGCGGCGTCCGGGCCGGCGCCATCACCGTGAACCAGGAGTTGAAATGGAAGCCGGGAAGTCCCGAGGTCGCGACCGTCGGCACGCCCGGGAACTCGGGAATCGGCGCGGGCGTGGTCACGCCGATGAGCCGCAGCCGGCCTGCGCGCGCGAGCCCGGCAACCGTGGCGAGGCCCTGGAACGCCACGGGAACGTCGCCGGCGGCGACGCCCGCCGCGGCCTGCGATGCGCCCTTGTACGGGACGTGCATGAGCTGGACGCCCGCCTGGTTCGCGAAAAGCGCCATCGCGATGTGCTGCGGGCTGCCGTTGCCGCCGGAGCTGTAGTTGATCTCCCCGGGATGGGCCCGGGCCGCCGCGATGAGGTCCGCCGCGCTGTGGTACGGCGAGTTGTTGTTCGCGACGAGACCCCATTCGACGGTGGCCACCAGGGACACCGGCTCGAAATCGCGCAGGATGTCCCACGGCAGCTTGAGTCCCATGTTGGGCAGCATCGTCATGATGCTGTCGTTGAAGCCCCCCACGGTGTAGCCGTCGGGCTTCGCCTTCGCGACCATGTCGGCGCCGATCTGGCCCGAGGCGCCCGCGAAGTTCTCGATCACCACCGGCTGGCCCAGGCTGGCCGACATCCTCTCGGCGACGATGCGCGCGGCGTTGTCCACGGCGCTCGCGGCGGCGAGCGGCACGATCATGCGGATGGGACGGTCTGGATAAGCGGATTGCGCGCTGGCGGCGACCGGCAGGGCCAGGGCGAGGACGGCGGCGGCGAGACGGACTGCGTGCTGCATGGGCTCCTCCCGGACGCAAAGGCTCAGAGTGTACGCAACGGCGCAATCTCCAGCTGCTCGGCGAGCCGGTCGAGCGTGCTCATGAGCGAGGACGGCAGCGCGATGCCGTCGCGCTTCTGCGCCACGATCTTCGCGTGGCTCTGCTCGCCGGGCACGAAGATGCGCTCGACGCCGGGCATGCGCTCGCTTCCGCGCAGGTCGCGGACCAGCTTGTCCACCGCGCGCTTGAATTCCGCGACCTCGCCGAACGCCGCCGGGTCGATCGCCACGATGGCCTGCCCCGTGTTGGTCGGCGTCTGTGCATCCGCATTGAAGTCGACGACGTCGCGTCCCATGGCGGCGCCGTTCAGGGTTCCGGCGAGAAGCCCCACCACGAGTGCCAGGCCGTAGCCCTTGTAGCCGCCGATGGGCAGCAGGAAGCCTTCGTTGGCGCGCCGGGGATCGGTGAGCGGCTTGCCCTCGCGGTCGATCATCCAGCCCTCGGGCATCGGCTCGCCGCGCGCGGCCTTCGCCTTCACCTTGCCGTACGCCGCGACCGTCGTCGCCATGTCGAGCACGATGGGCGGCTCCTCGAGCGCGGGAATCGCCGCGGCGATCGGGTTGGTCGAGAGCAGCATCTCGAGGCCGCCCCAGGGCGGCAGGTGGTTCGCGTTTCCGACCGCGAAGTAGAGCCCGAGCATGTCGTGGGGCAGCATCATGCGCGCATAGAGCGACGCAGGCCCCGCGTGGTTGCTCCATTGCGTGCCGACCCACGCCATGCCGGCCGTGCGCGCCTTCTCGATCGCGATCTCGGCCGCGCGCTTCATGACGAGGTGGCCCATGCCGTTGTCGCCGTTCACCAGCGCCATCGCGGCCTTCTCGCGCACGATGCGGATCCGCGGCTGCAGGTTCACGCCGCCGGAGCGGATGCGCTTGAGGTACTGCGGCAGGCGAATGACGCCGTGGCCGTCGGAGCCCTGCAGGTCCGCCTCCGCCATGAGCGCGGCGACGGTGCGCGCATCGGCGGCCGGCATGCCGACGACCTCGAAGGCCGACGCGATGAAGTAGCGCAGCCGCGCGGCCTCGACGCGGATCTGCGGCGCGGCCTCGCTCAGTCGGCCTCCTCGATCCACGCCTGCTGGATCGCCTCCAGGATGCGCTCGCCCGAGCGCTTCGCGTCGTCGTCGAATCCGTCGAGCTGGAGCACCCAGCGATGGAGGTCGACGAAGTTCACCCGCGCCGGGTCCACGCCCGGATGCGCTTCCGCGAGCGCCTCGGCGATCTCGCGCGTGTCGGTCCACTTCATGCGCGGAATCTTATCGCACCCGGTCACGCCGTCGCATGCGAGCGCGCGAGCCACCCGTGCACTTGCGCCACGACGTTGGCGCCCTCGCCGATCGCGCCGCCCACGCGCTTCACCGAGTCCGCGCGCACGTCGCCGATCGCGAACACGCCCGGCACCGAGGTCGCGAGGGGCGCTTGCGGGTCGGAGCCCGTCCTCACGAAGCCCTTGCCGTCACGCTCGACGCGGCAACCCTCGAGCCACGCCGTCGCCGGTTCGGCGCCGAGGAACAGGAAGACGTTGCGGATCGCGAGGTTCCCCTCCTGCTTCGTCGCGCGGTTGCGCCACGTCGCGCCCTCGAGCCCGGTTTCCGGGGTGCCCGCGACGTGCACGATCTCGGTGCGCGTGAGCAGCTCGATGTTCGGCGTGGCCGCGATGCGGTCGATCAGGTACTGCGACATCGACGCCGCGAGCCCCTCGCCGCGCACGAGCATCCAGACCTTCGAGACATGGCCCGAGAGGAAAACGGCCGCCTGCCCGGCGGAGTTGCCCCCGCCCACGAGGGCGACCTCCTGCCCGGCCGCCATGCGCGCCTCGATGGGCGAGGCCCAGTACCAGATGCCGTGGCCTTCCATCTCGCGCAGGTTGGGACACTCGGGCCGGCGATAGCGTGCGCCGCTGGCGATCACGACGGCGCGGCTGCGGATGGCGCGGCCGTCCGCGAGCGCGAGCGACAAGGGCGCTCCATCGGCCGGATCGCAGTCGAGGCTCGCGACCTCCGCCGGGATCATCATGCGCACGCCGAATTTCTGCGCCTGGGCGAAGGCGCGCCCGGTGAGCGCCTGGCCCGAGATGCCGGTGGGAAAGCCGAAATAGTTCTCGATGCGCGCGCTGGCGCCGGCCTGTCCGCCGAAGGCGCGCGCATCGAGCGTCACCACGGACAAGCCTTCGGAGCCCGCATACACGGCCGCCGCGAGACCGGCGGGACCGGCGCCCACGATCGCGAGGTCGTACACCTGGTCCGCGTCCGCGCCCTCGCCGTCGGTCATGCCGATTGAGCGCGCGAGCTCGTTCTCCGTGGGATTGCGCAGGACGGTGCCGTCCGGGCCGATCGCGAGCGGCAGCTCGCGCGGCGACGGCGCATAGCGCTCGATGAAGGCCTGCGCATCGGGATCGGTCGCCGGATCCAGCAGCAGCTGGGGGATGCCGTTGCGCGCGAGGAAGCTCTGCAGGCGCGCGACGTCGGGATGGGAGGCGGCCCCGACGAGCACGGGTCCCCCGAACCCCGACTCGATCAGCGCCACGCGCCGCAGGATGAGGGCGCGCATGATCTTCTCGCCGAGCGCGGCGTCCGCGACGATCAGGCTGCGCAGCTGCGCGGCGTCCAGCACCAGCGCCTCGAGCGCCTCGGCGGCGATCCCGTCCACGAGCGCACGCCGGCCCGACAAGGCCGAGAGCTCGCCGGTGAACCCGCCCGGGTGGTGGTCGGTCACCGTGATGTCGTGGCCATGGCCGTCGCGCCCCGTGATGCGGATCGATCCGGAAAGCACGACGTAGAGCCCCGCGCTGGGCTTCCCCGTCTCGTAGAGCCGGGCCCCGGCCGGGAACTGGCGCACGACGCCGAAGCGGCGCATGCGCCCCACCTCCCCGGCGTCGAGCGCGGGAAAGGCCTGGGCCAGGCGCGTGCGAAGCGTCGAAGAGTAGGCGTCGTTCATGCGTACAGCTTGGCACAAAGCGCGCGCGATCGCTGCCGCCCGCGGCGGACCCGCAACGGCTCAGTGCTTGGCTTCGGAGGCGTGGTTGATCGTGTACTTCGGGATCTCGACGGTGAGATCTTCCTCGCCCACGCGCAGCTGGCAGGACAGGCGCGAGGTGAGCTCCAGGCCCCACGCCTTGTCGAGGAGGTCGTCCTCCTTGTCCGTGGGCGGCTCGAGCGCGCCGTAGCCCTCGCGCACGATCACGTGGCAGGTCGTGCAGGCGCAGCTCTTCTCGCACGCGTGCTCGATCTCGATGTGGTTCTCGAGCAGCGTGTCGCACACCGTGGCGCCCGGCTTCGCCTCGAGCACGGCGCCTTCGGGACAGAGGGTCTCGTGGGGCAGCACGGTGACCTTCGTCACTTCGCCACCTGGTCCAGCCGCTGGCCGGTGAGCGCGCCCGCGACCGCACGGTCCATGCGCCGCGCGGCGAAAGGCTCGCTCGCGCGGTTGAGCGATTCGATCGCGGCCTTGATGGCGCGGTGGTCGGTGCCCGCGCGCACGGCATCGAGTGCCCGCAGGCCGTCCTCCAGGGATTTGCGTTCGGCCGCATCGAGCAGCTCGCCGTCCTGCCGGAGCGCGTTGCGCAGCGACGTCGCGAGCGACTCGGCCTCGACCCGCTGCTCCGCGAGCGCGCGCGCGTCGCGGTCGTGCGTCGCGTGCGAGAAACCGTCCTGCAGCATGCGCGCGACCTCGTCGTCGGAAAGCCCGTAGGACGGCTTCACCACGATGGAGGACTCGACACCGGTGGTCTTCTCCCGGGCGCTCACGGAAAGCAGGCCATCGGCATCGACCTGGAAGGTGACCTGGATGCGCGCGGCACCCGCGGTCATCGGCGGGATGCCGCGCAGCTCGAAGCGGGCGAGGGAGCGGTTGTCGGCCACGAGCTCGCGCTCGCCCTGCACGACGTGGATCGCCATCGCGGCCTGGCCGTCCTTGAAGGTCGTGAATTCCTGCGCACGGGAGACGGGGATCGTGGAGTTGCGCGGGATCACGCGCTCCACGAGCCCGCCCATGGTCTCGAGGCCGAGGGAGAGCGGGATCACGTCGAGCAGGAGCCACTCGTCGTCGGCGCTGCGGTTGCCCGCGAGCACGTTGGCCTGGATTGCCGCACCGAGCGCCACGACCTGGTCCGGATCGAGATCCTTGAACGCCGGCCGGCCGAAGAACCGGTCCACCGCGTCGCGCAGGTGCGGCATGCGCGTGGCACCGCCCACGAGCACCACGCCGTCGAGCTCCCTCGGCTCGAGCCGCGCGTCGCGCAGCGCCTTGCGCGTGGGCACGAGCGTCTTCTGCACGAGCGCCGCCGTCATCTGCTGGAAATCCGCGCGCGAAAGATGCAGGTGCACCTTCTGCCCGTACGAGAGCGTCACCGTCACGTCGGCCGTGCCGTCCGTGGAGAGCCGCTCCTTCACTTCCCGCGCGGCGGCGAGCAGGCGGCGCGTATCGCGCAGGTCGCCGTCGGCGATGCCATGGCGATTGCGCCAATGCGCGGCGATGGCCTGGTCGAAGTCGTCGCCGCCGAGGGCGGAGTCGCCGTTCGTGGCGAGCACCTCGAAGACGCCGCGCGTGAGCCTGAGGATCGAGATGTCGAAGGTGCCCCCGCCGAGGTCGAACACCGCGAAGGTGCCCTCGGCCGCGTTGTCGAGGCCGTAGGCGATGGCCGCCGCGGTCGGCTCGTTCAGGAGGCGCAGCACGTTGAGTCCGGCGAGCCGCGCGGCATCCTTCGTGGCCTGGCGCTGCGAGTCGTCGAAGTACGCCGGGACGGTCACCACCGCGCCGAAGAGCTCGCCGCCCAGCGCCTGCTCCGCGCGATCGCGCAGCACGCGCAGGATCTCCGCCGAGACCTGCACCGGCGAGCGCACGCCGGCCCGCGTCTCGATCGCCACCATGCCGGGCGCATCGACGAAGCGGTAAGGCAGCGCGCCGTAGCGCGCAACGTCCGCGACCCCGCGCCCCATGAAGCGCTTCACCGACACGATCGTGTTGCCCGGATCGTCGGCCTGGGCCTGGCGCGCCTCGTAGCCCACGGCCACGTCGCCGCCGGGCAGGTAACGCACGATCGAGGGCAGCAGCGGGCGGCCGGACGCGTCGCCGATCACCGCGGTCGAGCCGCTGCGGACCGTCGCCACGAGCGAGTGCGTGGTGCCGAGGTCGATGCCGACCGCGCGGCGCTGCTGGTGCGGGTCGGCCGACGCGCCGGGTTCCGAGATCTGCAGCAGGGCCATTTACGGGCGCCCTCTCCCGGTCCGCGTGGGGATCATGGCTCGAGCGCCTCGTCGATCTCCTCCTCGAGCTTCTCGAGGAAGCGCAGCTTGCGCACGAGCGAGCAGCCGGCCTCGTAATTGGCGCCGTCGAGGGCGCGCTCGAGCTGGTCGAGCATCTCGTCCCTCGAGGCACCCAGCTCACCGCGCAGGCGCTGGAGCCCGCGCGCGTCGCGCTCAGCGCGCGCCTCGGCGGCCGCCTCGCGCCACTCCATCTGCTGCATCAGGAAATCCGGCGGCATGGAGGTGTTGCTCTCCTCGCCGGTGTCGAAGCCCTTCAGCTGGAGCAGGTAGCGCGCGCGGGCGAGGGGGTCGCGCAACGTGCGGTACGCCTCGTTCGCGCGGGTGGCCCACTGCATCGCCACCCGCCGCTCGGCCTCGCTGCGCGACGCGAAGCGATCGGGGTGCACCTGCGTCTGGAGCTCGCGATAACGCCGCTCGAGGCGCGATGCGTCCATGCCGAACGCGACCGGCAGGCCGAGCAGCTCGAAGTGGTTGCGGTTGAAGTCGGGAGAGGAAGTGGACACGGTGGAAGAGCCGTCGCGCTGTCACGGGCCCGGGGACCGATTGAGGCCCCGCATGCCCCGAAGGCCGGGGCCGGGCCCCGGGGCGTGACAGCCCGCCGTCACACGTTGAACGATTCGCCGCAGCCGCAGCGGTCCTTCTCGTTCGGGTTGTTGAACTTGAAGCCCTCGTTCAGGCCCTCGCGCACGAAGTCGAGCTCCGTGCCGTCGAGGTAGGCCAGGCTTTTCGGATCGATGAGGACACGCACGCCGTGGCTCTCGAACTGCGTGTCCTCGGGCTGGATGTCGTCGGCGAACTCGAGCTTGTACGCGAGCCCCGAGCAGCCCGTGGTCTTGACGCCCAGGCGCAGGCCCACGCCGCGTCCGCGCTTCTCGATGTAGCGCTGCACGTGCCGTGCCGCGCGATCGGTCAGGGTCACCGCCATTTCAGTCCGCCGCCTGCTGCTGATCCTGGACCGCGCGCAAGGCAGCCTCTTCACGCTCGGCCACCGCGTATTTCTTCCGGTAGTCGGCGACCGCCGCCTTGATCGCGTCCTCGGCGAGGATCGAGCAGTGGATCTTCACCGGCGGGAGCGCCAGCTCCTCGGCGATCTGCGTGTTCTTGATCGAGGCGGCCTCGTCGACCGTCTTGCCCTTGACCCACTCGGTCACGAGCGAGGACGACGCGATGGCACTCCCGCAGCCGTAGGTCTTGAAGCGCGCGTCTTCGATCACGCCCTCCTTGTTGACCTTGATCTGCAGCTTCATCACGTCGCCGCACGCGGGCGCGCCCACCATGCCGGTGGCGACACCCTCCTCGTCCTTGCCGAAGGAGCCCACGTTGCGGGGATTCTCGTAGTGGTCGATGACCTTGTCGCTGTATGCCATTTCGTTCTCCTGTCAGTGCGCGGCCCACTGGACCGTGTTCAGGTCGATGCCGTCCTTGAACATCTCCCAGAGCGGGCTCATCTCGCGCAGCTTGCCGATGCGCTCCTTGATGAGCTTGACCGCGAATTCGATGTCCTCCGGCTTGGTGAAGCGCCCCAGCGTGAAGCGGATGGAGCTGTGCGCGAGCTCGTCGTTGCGGCCGAGCGCCCGCAGCACGTACGAGGGCTCGAGCGATGCGGAGGTGCACGCCGAGCCGGAGGACACGGCGAGCTCCTTCATGGCCATGATGAGCGACTCGCCCTCCACGAAGTTGAAGCTCACGTTGAGGTTGTGCGGCACGCGGTGCTCGAGGTCGCCGTTCACGTAGACCTCCTCCAGGTCGCGGATGCCGGCGAGCAGCTTGTCGCGCAGCATGCGGATGCGCTCGTTCTCGGTCGCCATCTCGACCCGCGCGATGCGGAATGCCTCGCCCATGCCGACGATCTGGTGCGTGGGGAGCGTCCCCGAGCGCAGGCCTTTCTCGTGGCCGCCGCCGTGCATCTGCGCCTCGAGGCGCACGCGCGGCTTGCGCCGGACGTAGAGCGCGCCGACGCCCTTCGGGCCGTAGGTCTTGTGCGCGGAGAAGCTCATGAGGTCGACCTTCAGGTTCGCGAGGTCGATTGCGACCTTGCCCGTCGCCTGCGCGGCGTCCACGTGGAAGACGATGCCCTTCGCACGCGTGATCTCGCCGATCTCGGCCACGGGCTGGATCACGCCGATCTCGTTGTTCACGAACATGATCGAAACCAGGATCGTGTCGGGGCGCAGCGCCGCGTTGAACTTCCCGAGGTCGACCAGGCCGTTGGGCTCCGGGTCGAGATAGGTCACCTCGAAGCCCTCGCGCTCGAGCTCCCGCATCGGATCGAGCACGGCCTTGTGCTCGGTCTTCATCGTGATGAGGTGCTTGCCCTTCGTCCTGTAGAAGTGCGCGGCGCCCTTGATCGCGAGGTTGTCCGATTCGGTGGCCCCGGAGGTCCACACGATCTCCTTCGCGTCGCAGTTCACGAGCTTCGCGACCTCGGCCCTCGCGTTCTCCACGGCCTCTTCGGCTTCCCACCCGTACGCATGGCTGCGCGAGGCGGGGTTGCCGAACTGGTGCGTGAGCCACGGGATCATCTTCTCGACCACGCGCGGGTCGACCGGGGTCGTCGCGGAGTAGTCGAGGTAGATCGGCTTGCGCGCCGACGGCTGCTCACGCGCGGCGGTCGCGGGTTCCATCGGCTTGGATCGGGTATCGGTCGTCATGGTCAGGCGGATGCGATGTGGGATTCGCGCTTGTGGGCGCGAACCACGGAAATGGGTTTGGTGCGCTGCTTTTCCACCAGGTCCGACAGCTTCACGCCGGAAAGAAATCCCGCGACGGTGCTGTTGAGCTCTTCCCACAGCTCGTGGGTCATGCAGCGGTGATGGTCGTGGCAGTTCTCGCGGCCGCCGCATTGCGTGGAATCGATGGGCTCGTCCACGGCGCGGATGATGTCGGCCACGGTGATCCGCGCCGCGTCGCGGGCGAGATGATAACCGCCGCCCGGGCCGCGCACGCTTTCCACGAGGTCGCGCCGGCGCAGCTTGCCGAAGAGCTGCTCCAGGTAGGAGAGCGAGATCTTCTGCCGCTCGCTGATGCCCGCGAGGGTCACCGGACCTTGGGCGCCATGGAGCGCCAGGTCCAGCATCGCGGTGACGGCGAAACGTCCTTTGGTGGTGAGTTTCATGCGGTGGCCTTTCGGCGGCTCACGGGACGGCCAGGGGGCCAATCCCGAGGGAATCACTCAAGTATACCGAAACCCGACTAAATTAGTCAAGTATGATCGGCGCGCCCTCAGCCCGTCCTGCGGCGAAGGTCGGGATTGCTCTCGTGCTCGAGCTCGTCCAGGCGGCGCAGGATCTGCGCCAGGCGCTCGTCGATGTCCTCGGTGCGGCTGCCCAGCGCCAGCAGGACCTTGTTCAGCGGGTCGTCCAGGTCGGCGCTCACGGCGTAGGCGTCGAAGGCCATGAGCCGGCCCTCGGCCGTCGCCGCGCCGGGCTCCACGGTGCGGGCGGGAATGCCGACCACGGTGGCTCCCGGGGCGACCGCCTTCACCACCACGGAATTGGAGCCGACCTTGGCGCCGTCGCCCACGGTGAAGGGGCCCAGGATCTTGGCGCCGGCGCCGACCACCACGCCACGGCCCAGGGTCGGATGGCGCTTGCCCTTGTTCCAGGACACGCCGCCGAGCGTGACGCCGTGGTAGAGCGTGCAGTCGTCGCCGATCTCCGCCGTCTCGCCGATCACGACACCCATGCCGTGATCGATGAACACGCGCCGCCCGATGGCGGCACCCGGATGGATCTCGATGCCCGTGGTGAAGCGCGTGAGGTGCGAGCCGAAGCGGGCCACCCAGCGCAGGCCCACCTTCCAGCAGGCGTGCCACAGGCGGTGCAGCTGCAGCGCGTGGAAGCCCGGGTAGCAGGTGAGCACCTCCCAGACCGAGCGCGCCGCAGGGTCGCGCTCGAACACGCACTGGATGTCTTCGCGGATGCGGGAGAACATTCGCGAAGTCTCGCATTCCCGAGTAAAATAATCAACTATTCCCGTGAAGCAGATCCTGCGCAAATACGTCGAGTTCGTGCGGCGGCCCGACGTCGGCCGGCTGCTCGCGACGGCGCTCGTGGCACGCATGCCCGTGGGCATGGTCGGCTTCTCGATGCTCATGTTCCTGCGCGAGGGGCTGGGCAACTTCGCGCTCGCGGGCACCGCGGCAGGGATCAACTTCGTCTCCATCGCGATCGCCGCGCCGATCCAGGGCCGGCTCATCGACCGCATCGGCCCGCGCAAGGTGCTCGCCATCACGAGCGTGGTGCAGCCGCTGGCGCTCCTCGCGATGCTGCTCGCGGTGCGCCTGCACGCGTCCTTCGCGGTGCTGGCACTCTGTTCCGCCGTCGCGGGCGCCTTCGCCTCGCCCATCACGACGCTGACCCGCACGCTCTGGCGCTTCATCTTCGAGCGCGAGGAGGATCGGCGCACGGCCTTCGCCCTCGATGCCGTGACGATCGAGCTCAACTTCACGGTCGGCCCCGCGCTCGTGGGATTGCTCCTCGCCGTGGCAAGCCCCACGGCGGCGTTCGCGACCGCGATCGGCGCGGTCGTGCTCGCCGTTGCGGTCTTCATGGCGTCGCCGGCGCTGCGCTATTTCCGCCAGGAGGCGGGCATCGACCGCCACCTCCTGGGACCGCTCACGGAGCCGCGCCTCTGGCTGCTCTACGCCTGCACGTTCGGACTCGCCATGGCGCTCGGCTTCATCGAGGTGGGATACCCCGCATATGCGACCGCGCTCGGCATGCCCGCCATGGCGGGTGCGCTGCTCGCGGTGAATTCGATCGGCAGCGCCATCGGCGGATCGCTCTACGGCGGCCTGCACTTCAAGACGCCCGTCGAGCGCCAGTTCGCCGCGGCGATGGCGCTCATGGTGATCCCGATGTTCCTCCAGGCCGTGGTGGGGACGCTCTGGCCCTTCGCGGTGATCGCCTTCTTCGCTGGCGGCCTCATCGCGCCATCCATCGCGGCGCAGTCGGTGCTCGTCTCGCGTCTGGCGCCCTCGCGCTACGCGACCGAGGCCTTCACGTGGTCGTCGACCTTCATCGTGAGCGGGATCGGCGCCGGCATCGCGACCGGCGGCGCCATCGTCGAGACGCTCGGCGTGCGCTATGCGTTCGCGACGGGCGCCGCCATCATCGCCGCGATAGCGCTGCTCGCGCTCGCACTCTCCGCGCCGGGCCGCGTCTCGACCGCGCCCGCGGAGTGAAACCGGGGACGCAGTCGGATCTCGGCTGCTGAAATCAGGGACGCAGTCGGATCTCCCGGTCCTGCCATGCGGTCCGCGATATCCCCATCCGCGCGGTGACCTACTCCGCGCGCACGGTCTCGACGCCGCATCCAGGAGCGCGAGGCGACTTGCGACTGCGTCCCTGATTTCAGCAGCCGAGATCCGACTGCGTCCCCGATTTTGGGCGCTGGAACGACGCCAGCATGCCGCGCAGGAATTGCACCTCGCCGCGCTCGAGGCGCGCGCGGGCGAAGAGGCGGCGCATGCGCTCCATCAGCCGCTTCGGTTGCGCCGGATCGAGGAAGCCGCTCGCGACCATGGCGCGCTCCCAATGCGCGAAAAGCGCCTCGACCTCCTCGCCCGTCGCGAACGTGCGCTCCGGCTCGGGCGGGATATCGAAGGACGCGGCCGCCACCGAGAGCTCGTAGCACGCGACCTGCACCGCCGCAGCGAGATTGAGGGACGAGTACGCCGGATTCGCGGGAATGTGGGCGAGCGCGGTGCAGCGGGCGAGCTCCTCGTTGCTGAGTCCGAAGGTCTCGTTGCCGAAGACGAGGGCCACGCGCCCTTCGCGCCCGTGGCCGAGGATTTCCGGCACGGCATCGCGCACGGACCGCGCGCGATGCGAGAGGTCGCGCGGCCGCGCCGTGAATCCCACCGATGCCACGACGTCGGCGAGTGCGGCCTCCAACGAATCGAAAACGGCCGCGCGTTCCAGCACGTCGGCGGCGCCGGAGGCGAGCGCCGTCGCTTCCGCGTCGGGAAAACGTGCCGGTGCCACCAGGCGCAGGACCGAGAGGCCCATCGTCTTCATGGCGCGTGCGGCGGCGCCGATGTTGCCGGGGTGGCTCGGGCGCGCGAGGACGACGCAAACCTGCGCCAGGGAGGTCTCAGCCATGGCGCGATTCTGCCCGAAGGCGGTAGCCGCACCCCCCGGCGCCGTCGCCTCTCCGGAAATGCGCTCCCTGCCGGGCCTTTTGCAGTTGTGCCTCCCGAAAGGCGCGGTGTAGCATCCGGGCTCGCATTCCTCGACCGTACGCGTGCACCGATTCCATCGCACGCCGATATAGTTCCATCGCACCCCGATATAGTCACAACTACGACAAACTGCGCCGGCCCGACCGGCATGGACGGAGGAGATGTCATGAGCAATCGCAATTCAGGCAGCGGCAACGGCCGCCGTGATTTCATGCGGGCCGGGCTGGGCGTCGCCGGGGGCCTCGTGCTGCCCGCCGGGCTTTCCGAGGTCTTCGCCGCGGAGCAGCATCCCCCCGTCGGGACGTGGCCTGCCGGCATCCAGGGCAACACCGTCTTCATCGGCGCAACGCCGCCCCAGACCGGCACCTACGCCCGCCAGGGCGAGGACGAGCTGAAAGGCTGGCAGCTGGCCGTCGAGCACATCAACGAGGGACACCCGCTCATCCGCAAGATCTCGCCCAAGACCAAGAAGGGCGTCCTCGGCAAGCAGCTCAAGCTGGGCGTCGCCGACTCGGGCGCCAAGCCGAACGACGCGGTCCAGGCGCAGCAGCGCTTCATCAGCGAAAACCACGCGATGCTCATGACCGGCTCGACCTCGAGCGCCGTCGCCGTGGCCCTGAACAAGCTCGCGCAGCGCGAGAAGGTGCTCTACGTGTCCGGCATCTCCGGCTCGAACGACACCACCGGCAAGGATTGCGTGCGCTACGGCTTCCGCCAGTGCTTCTACGGCCAGACCGCCGCGGCGGCGATCGCCCCGGTGATCGTGAAGGCGTACGGCAGCAACAAGAAGGCGGCGTACATGACGCCGGACTACACGTATGGCCATACCGTGACCAAGTCGATGCAGGACACGCTCGCCAAGTCCGGCTGGACCACGGTCACGAACCAGGTCTCGCCGCTCGGCGCGCCCGACTACTCGTCGTACCTGCTCAACATCGCGAACTCCGGCGCGGACGTGCTGATCAACGTGAACTGGGGCCACGACGCCGTGCTCTCCACGCAGCAGGCGAAGCAGTTCGGGATCCTCGACAAGATGAAGCTCGTCGTCCCCTACCAGATCCCGTTCCTGGCCCCCGAGGTCGGAGCGGAGCTGACCCAGGGCGTGTACGCCGCGACGGACTTCTGGTGGACGCTCGAGGACAAGTACCCGCTCGCCAAGATGTTCGTCGACGCGTTCCGGAAGAAATTCAACTACAGCCCGGAGTGGGGCGCGAACAACGCCTACATGTCGTTCGCGCTCTGGGCCGAGGCCGTCGAGAACGCCGGCAGCTTCTATCCGCCGGACGTGATCAAGTCGTTCGAGGCGGGGCGCAAGATCCAGTCGACCGTGGGCGAGGTGTACTTCCGCAAGGAAGACCACCAGCTGGTGCGCCCGGTCATCATCGTGCAGGGCAAGAAGCCTTCCGAGATGAAGAACAAGGAAGACTTCTGGAACGTCCTCGAGATCGTGCCGGGCGCCGAGCTCATGCAGAGCCCCGATGCGTTCGGCTGCCACCTCGGTGACTACTCCTGACGCCTAGAACCGGGACCGAACCTCGGCGCCGCGGGCACGTGCATCGCCCGCGGCGCCGAATTTTTTCATGACGATCAGCTGGTCACAATTCGGGTCGCAGTTCTTCAACGGCCTCGCGCTCGGGGCGCTGCTCGCGCTCATCAGCTCGGGCCTCACGATCATCTACGGCACGCTCGGCGTGCTGAACCTCGCGCACGGCGCGATGTTCATGCTCGGCGGCTACGCCGGCTACTTCGCCTGGAAGGCCACGGGCTCGTTCACCCTCGCGGTCATCGCGGGCACCCTCGCGTTGCTCGTCGTGGGCGTCGTGATGGAGCGCCTGGTGATCCGGCACTTCTACGCGCGCCCGCCCGAGGACCAGCTCCTCGTGACCTTCGGGCTCGCCATGGTGTTCGTCGAGGCGGTGCGCTACTTCTTCTCGAGCGACTCGCAGAGCGTCGCCCCGCCGAAGATCTTCGCCGGCATCACCAACCTCGGATTCATGATCTATCCCACCTACCGGCTCGCCGTCGTCGGCATCTGCGCGATCGCGCTCGCGGTGCTCTTCCTCGTCCTCTACCGCACGCGCCTGGGAATGATCGTGCGCGCGGGCATCGAGGACTCGGTCATGGTGGATTCCCTCGGCATCAACGTGCAGCGCGTCTTCATGGTCGTCTTCGGCATCGGCTCGATGGCGGCCGGGTTCGCCGGCATCATCAACGCCCCGGTCGTCTCGCTCACGCCCGAAGTCGGGGAGATGATCCTGGTGCAGACGTTCGTGGTCGTCGTGATCGGCGGCGTGGGCTCCTTCCCCGGCGCGGTGATCGGCGGGCTCATCGCCGGCGAGATCATCAGCCTCACCTCGATGTGGAACCCGGCGTATTCCTACGTCATGCTCTTCGCGGCGATGACGCTGGTGCTCATGGTGCGGCCGCACGGGCTGCTCGGCGTGCGCGGGCGGGAATAGGCGATGATGCCTGTCGCGCGCCGCCACCTGGCCGAGGCGATCACCGGGCTGCTGCTCATCGCGGCGCCCTTCGTCCTGCCCTACCTCGGCTCCGCGCCGAACACCGTGAACCGGATCCTCGTCTGGGGCC
Source organism: Usitatibacter sp. (assembly GCA_035656735.1). Taxonomy (GTDB): domain Bacteria; phylum Pseudomonadota; class Gammaproteobacteria; order Burkholderiales; family Usitatibacteraceae; genus Usitatibacter. Next base: position 43,583 of record DASRRY010000028.1, read on the forward strand.
TCTTCGGCATCGGCTTCGACATCCTCTTCGGCTACACGGGGCTGCTCTCCTTCGGTCAGGCGGCCTTCTACGGCACCGGCGGCATGGTCGCCGCCTGGCTCCTCACGCGCGCCGGCTTCCCGCACGTCATCACGGCGCTCCTGATCGGCATGGTGTCCGCCGCGGGGGTCGGATACCTCGTCGGCCTCATCGCGCTGCGCCGCACGGGCATCTACTTCGCGATGATCACCGTGGCCATCGGCGAGGTCTTCTTCTTCACCGAGTTCAACCCGCTCTCCCAGTGGACCGGAGGCGAGAACGGCCTGCCCGGCGTGCCCACGCCGAGCATCCACCTGGGCCCCGTGCATCTCGACTTCACCAGCGGCTGGTCCCTTTATCCGTTCCTCGCCTTCTGCTACTTCGCGGGGATCGTGATCGGCCTGAGAATCGTGCGCTCCCCCGTGGGCGTGATCTTCCGCGCCATCCGCGAGAACCCGCTGCGCGCGGCCGCGGTCGGCCACAACATCCACGGCTACAAGCTCACGGCCTTCGTGATCGCCGCGGCCTACGCGGGCCTCGCCGGCGGGCTTCTCGGGGTGCTGCAGGCCTTCATGCCCCCGGATGCGTTCACGTTCGAGACGTCCGGACAGCTCGTGATGCAGACCGCGATCGGGGGCCGCGGCACGCTCTTCGGCCCGCTCGTGGGCGCGGGCGTGTGGCTCTTCCTGGAGGACTTCCTGCAGTCGACGCTCAAGCTCGGCGCCACGTGGAAGCTCGTGCTGGGCGTCGTGTTCGTGCTGCTGGTGTGCTTCCTGCGCCAGGGCATCATCGGCGGCGTGCGCGATCTCTACCGTCATTGGGTTCACCGCGGCGGCGACGAGGGGCGCGAGCCGGATGTGGGCATGGCCGCCGGTGAGGAGGAGGAAAGGAGCGCCGCGCCGCGCACGAGCGTCGAGCCTGCCTTCACCCGCGCCCGCCCGGCCTTCGAAGGACCGATCCTGCGTGCGACCGGCCTCACCAAGCGCTACGGCGGCGTGGTCGCCAACGCCGGCATCGATTTCACCGTCGAGGCGGGCGAGATGCGCGGCATCATCGGCCCCAACGGCGCGGGCAAGACCACGTTCTTCAAGATGCTCACGTGCGAGGTGCCGCCGACCTCCGGCACGATCGTCTTCGCGGGCCGGGACATCACGGGCCTCAGCGTGACCGACGTGTGCCAGCTCGGGCTCACCAAGAGCTACCAGGTCAACCAGCTTTTCAACCGCCTCACCGTGCGCGAGAACGTGACCATCGCGGCGCTCGCGGCGCTGCGCGGCCGCTTTCGCCTCGACATGCTGCGGGGCCTGGGCGCGATCCGCGGGCTTGCCGAGCAGGTGCAGAGCACGCTCGAGCTCGTGCGCCTCACCGACCGCATCGATACGCCCGTGGCGCAGCTCGCGTACGGCGAGAAGCGCCGACTCGAGGTGGGCCTGGCACTCGCCTCCAGCCCGAGCCTGCTGCTGCTGGACGAGCCGCTCGCGGGGATGAGCCCCCAGGAGCGCGTCGAGACCGTGAGCCTGCTGCGCTCCATCGCGCGCGGGCGCACGATGATCATCATCGACCACGACATGGACGCGCTCTTCGAGCTGGCCGGGCGCATCACCGTCCTCCAGGAAGGGCGCGTGCTCGCCGAGGGCACGCCGGCCGAGATCAAGAACAACCCGCAGGTGCAGCAGGCGTACCTGGGCGGCATGAGCGAGGAGGCCGCGGCATGAGCCTCCTCGAAGCCTCCGGACTCAACAGCTACTACGGCGACTCGCACATCCTCTTCGACGTGGCGCTGCGGGTGGAGAAGAACGAGGTGGTGGCGCTCCTGGGCCGCAACGGCGCCGGCAAGAGCACCACCCTGAAAACCCTGATGGGCGTGGTCAAGCCGCGCTCCGGCTCGGTGAAGCTCGAGGGCATCGAGGTGGGCGGGCGCAAGAGCCACGCTATCGCTCGCGCCGGCATGCAGCTGGTGCACGAGGACCGGCGCATCTTCGGCAGCCTCGACGTGGAGGAGAACCTCATCCTCGCGGGGCTCACCGCCGAGAAGCGATGGCCGCTCGAGCGCATCTACGAGATGTTCCCGCGGCTCAGGGAGCGGCGCACGAGCCGCGGCACGGACCTCTCGGGCGGGGAGCAGCAGATGCTCGCGATCGCCCGCGCCCTCATCCGCGATCCCAAGATCGTGCTGCTGGACGAGCCGTTCGAGGGCCTGGCGCCGCTCATCGTGGCCGACCTCGTGCGCGCCTGCCGGGATCTCGCCGCCGGCGGCCAGACGATCGTGCTCGTCGAGCAGAACATCGCCGCGAGCCTCGCCCTCGCGCAGCGCGTGTACATGATCAACAATGGGCATATCGTGCACGAGGGTCCGGCTGCCGCGATGCGGACCCACCCCGAGGTCCTGCACCGGTTCCTGGGGGTGTAGAAGGGCAGCCCGCCGGCCGCTCGTGCGCCTTGCGTTCGGGAGAGGATCCATGCCGCTGCGCCCCGCCGAATACGACATGCTCGCCGCCTTCCGCTACTCGCTGCGGCAGTTCCTCTCCTTCAGCGAGCAGGCCGCCGGGGAGGTGGGCCTCACGCCCCAGCAGTACCAGGCGCTGCTCGCGGTCCGCGCGCATCGCGGCGAGCCGCCGCTCACCATCGCCGGCCTCGCCCGCGAGATGCTGGTGCGCCACCACAGCGCGGTCGGCATGGTGGACCGCCTCGAGGAGCAGGGCCTGGTGCGCCGGGAGCCCTCCACCGACGACCGGCGCAAGGTCGGCATCCGGCTCACGGCGCGCGGACAGCGCGTCTTCGACCGGCTCGCCGCCGTCCACCGAAGGGAGCTGCGGCGCATCGGCCCCGACCTCGCGCGCTTCATGACCTACTTCGCGGGGTCTTCCCGGAAAGGCCGCGTTCGCCCTTCATAGTAAAATCCGCGATTGCGCCGCGACCCGTGCGGCGCGCCTTCGCTCCCCGCTTCCATGCATCCCATGCTCAACACGGCCGTGAAGGCCGCGCGCAAGGCCGCGAGCATCATCACGCGCGCCTCCTTCGAGGTCGACAAGCTGCACATCCGCACCAAGGGACAGAACGACTTCGTCTCCGAGGTCGACCATGCCGCCGAGGAAGCGATCATCAACGTGCTGCGCGACGCCTACCCGTCCCACGGCTTCCTCGCCGAGGAAAGCGGCGAGCGCGACGCCGGCGCGGAATACGTCTGGTGCATCGATCCGCTCGACGGCACCACCAACTTCCTCCACGGGCTGCCGCAATACTGCGTCTCGATCGCGCTCCTGCACCGCGGCGCGGCCGAGCAGGCCGTCGTCTTCGATCCGCACCGCAACGAGCTCTTCACCGCGAGCAAGGGCGCCGGCGCCTTCCTCAACGATCGCCGCATCCGCGTGAGCAAGGTCGACCGCCTGGAGAACGCGCTCATCGGCACGGGCTTTCCCTATCGCCAGGTGGGCGCCATCGACGATTACCTGAGGATGCTCCGGAACATGATGCTCGGCTGCTCCGGCGTGCGCCGCCCCGGGGCCGCGGCGCTCGATCTCGCCTACGTGGCGTCCGGCCGTTACGACGGCTTCTGGGAGATCGGACTGTCGCCCTGGGACATGGCGGCGGGCGCCCTCCTCGTGCGCGAGGCGGGCGGCCTCGTGGGCGACCTCGCGGGCGAGGAGAAGTATCTCGAGAGCGGCCGCATCGTGGCCTCCAACGGCAAGCTGTTCGCCTCGATCCTCAAGACGCTGCATGCCAGGGGCTGAGGTGGACCGCGCCCCCCATCGCGTGGTCGTGGTGGGCGGCGGAGCGGGCGGGCTCGAGCTCGCGACGCGGCTGGGCGACCGGCTCGCGCGGCGCGGGCGCGCGCACGTGACGCTCGTGGATCGCAGCCGCACGCACCTCTGGAAGCCGCTGCTGCACGAAGTCGCCGCGGGCAGCATCGACATCCACGACCACCAGCTCGATTACCTCGCGCAGGCGATGTGGCACCGCTTCACCTTCGTGCTGGGTGCGCTCGCCGCGCTCGACCGCGATGCCCGGCAGATCGTCGTGGCCGCCGTGCGCGACGACGAGGGGCGCGAGATCCTGCCCGAGCGCCGCGTCCCGTACGACACGCTCGTGATCGCCATCGGCAGCGAGTCGAACGATTTCGATACGCCGGGCGTGCGCGACAACGCCTTCACCATCGACAACCCGTGGCAGGCGAACCTCTTCCACCGCCGGCTGGTGAACGAATGCTTCCGCGCCAACTACGCCAACGACGGCGCGGTGCTGCCGATCGCGATCGTGGGCGCGGGCGCCACCGGCGTGGAGCTCGCGGCCGAGATGCACAACACCACGCGCGTGCTGGCCGCGTTCGGCCTCGAGCACTTCGATCCCGAGCGGCAGATCCGCATCAGCGTGATCGAGGCCGGGCCGCGCATCCTGCCCGGACTGCCCGAGTACCTCGCCCACGAAACCGATCGCGTGCTGGCGAAGCTGGGCGTGCAGGTGCTGGTGAACGAGAAGGTGGTGGGCGTGACGCCCGACACGGTGAAGACCGCGACGGGCCGCGCGGTGCCCTCGCGCTTCACGATCTGGGCGGCGGGCATCCGCTGCCCGCGCGTGCTCGCGACCCTCGGGCTCGAGGCCAATCGCCTGAACCAGCTCGTCGTGCGTCCCACGCTGCAGGTGACGCGCGACGATGCGATCTTCGCGCTCGGCGATTGCGCGGCCGCGCCGTGGAAGGAAGGCCGCGCCGTGCCGCCGCGCGCCCAGGCCGCCCACCAGGAAGCCTCGCACCTCGTGCGGACGATCGCGCGGCGCATCCGCGGCCGGCCCCCGCGCGCATTCCACTATCGCGATTTCGGCTCCCTCGTCTCGCTCGGCAATTACCAGTCGGTCGGCACGCTCATGGGCTTCGCCACCGGCGGCACGCTTCGCATCGAGGGGTGGCTCGCGAAGGCGTTCTACATCTCCCTCTATCGCATGCACCTGTGGGCGTTGCACGGCTTCTGGGGCATGGCGCTCGACACCGTGGCGCGCATGATCCGCCGCCAGACCCATCCCCACGTGAAGCTGCACTAGCGGGTGCGCAGGCGGCACACCACGATGTGGTGCGCGAGGGGGACGCGGCGGGCGAAGGCGGCATACGGCGCGAAAAGCGCGCGGCCCAGCTGGAAGAGCGGCGCCAGGCGCGGTCCCTCGGGCGCATGGCCCTTCAGCAGCTTGAAGGCGATTCCGGCGAAGGCGTAGAGGTAGGGCGGCAGCGTGCCGTGAGCGTGGTACGACGCCACCTCGAGCCCGGCCGCCTCGAGCATCATCTCGAGCGTGAGCCGCGAGAACAGCACCGTCTGGCGCGGCGCCTGGATGCCCGGCCAGCGCTCGCGGAAGAAGCGCCAGGTGCGGCTGTCGAGCGTCGGCGTCTCGATCACCAGCCGCCCGCCCGGGGCGAGCAGCTCGCGCGCGAGCATGAGCGAGCGCAGCGGGTCGTATTGGCGCTGCAGGAAATCCCACATCGTGATGACGTCGAAGCGCCCGTTCGCGGCGAGCTCCCCGAGCGGCGCGTTGTCGATGCGCACGTCGAGCTCCGCCGTGGCGCCCGCCTGCGCGACGTGCCGCTCGAGGAAAGCCCGCTTCGACCGGTCGTGGCGCTCGCGCAGGCTCTCGTAGAGCGGGGTGAGCCAGCCCCAATCGGCGCGCCCCCGGCGGCGCACGTAGTCCAGGTCGTAGAAGGCCTGCGCCTCGCCGCGCTTCAAGCGCGGGGCGAGGAAGGTGAGCCGGCAATTGCGGCACGTCACGTACGTGAAGCGCCCCGGACGTCCGGTGAGGTCGTCCTCGGCCGCGAGCCACGGCAGCGAATCGCGCGACCCGCAGGTATAGCAGGCCACCTCCTCGAACATCTCCGGCACCGGCGCGCGCAACGCGTCGCTGCGCAGGTCCGCCGCATCGGTCGAGGTGGCCCAGTCGCGCAGGATGGCCAGGAGGTAGACGACCGCGGCGGCCACCCATGCATGGGGTGTCGTCGGCTGCGGCAAGGCGAGCAGCACGAAGGCCGGATACTGGAGCAGCAGCCATGCGGTGCGCATGACCCGGCCGTGGCGGCTCGCATGGCTGCCGTAGACGACGGCGAACGCGAGCGCCAGCACGCCGTAGGCCGCGATGCGCCGCGCGGAGTCGTCGAACGTCGCGAGGATCGCCACGATGGGCACGGCGAGGACGCCGAGCACGAAGAGGAACGCGCTCGCGCGTCCCCGATGCCGCGCCAGCACCCGCCCGGGATGGCGCGTGCGCTCGTGCTCGCGATCCGCGATGTCGCCCCAGAGGCGCAGCTGCACGACGAGCAGCAGCAGGAGCGTGAAGCGCACCGCCGCGTCGGCGGCGCCGCGCGCCGGCTCCACCGCGAGGCCCGCGGCGGCCAGGAACGCGGCCAGGGCCGGCACGCGCGGCACGAGGATCCGTTCGCGCGCGTAGGCGAGGAGTTCGGCGAACACCCGGATCATTATGCCCGACTACAATAGGGCTCCATGAAGCTCGAAGCACCCGCGCTCGCCGCCCCGCACACGCCGATGATGCAGCAGTACCTGGCCCTCAAGGGCCAGTACCCGGACATGCTGCTGTTCTACCGGATGGGCGATTTCTACGAGCTCTTCTACGGCGATGCGGAGCGCGCCGCGAAGCTGCTCGACATCACGCTCACGACGCGCGGCCAGTCGGCGGGCCAGCCGGTGCGCATGGCCGGCGTTCCCTTCCACGCGGTCGAGGGTTACCTCGCGAAGCTCGTGAAGCACGGCGAGTCGGTCGCGATCTGCGAGCAGGTGGGCGAGGTCGGTGCCACCAAGGGCCCGGTGGAGCGCCGCGTGACGCGCATCGTGACGCCGGGCACGGTGACCGATGCGGCGCTCCTCGCCGCGTCGCGCGAGAGCCTCCTCGCCGCGGCCTGCGTCGCCGCCGGCCGCGCCGGCGTGGCCTGGATCTCGCTCGCGAGCGGCGAGCTGCGCGTCATGGAGGTCGCGGCCGGGCGCCTGCAGGCGGAGATCGAGCGGCTGCAGCCGGCGGAGCTGCTCGTCGCGAACGATGCGCTCGCGGTGCATTGCGCCGGCGCGGTCAAGCGCCTGGACCCCTGGCAGTTCGATCCCGGCACCGCGCGCCGCGACCTCGCACGCCAGTTCGGCACGGTGGACCTTTCGGGATACGGCTGCGAGGATTGCGAGCTCGCCCTCGGCGCCGCGGGTGCGCTGCTCGCCTACTGCCGGCATACGCAGCAATCCGCCCTGCCCCACGTCACCGGCCTGCGCGTCGAGCGCGAGAGCGAATTCGTCCTCATGGATGCGCCCACGCGGCGCAACCTCGAGATCACCGAGACCCTCGGCGGCGCCGAGGCCCCGACGCTCTTCTCGCTCCTCGACCGGTGCGCGACCGCCATGGGCAGCCGGCGCCTGCGCCATTGGCTGCACCATCCGCTGCGCGACACCGCGCTGCTCGCGCGGCGCCAGGCCGCGATCGAGGCGCTGGCCCATCCGTCCTCGGCCCTGCGCCATCCGCGCGTGGCGCAGCTGCTCGCGGGATGGTGCGACGTCGAGCGCATCACCACCCGCGTCGCCTTGCGCACCGCGCGCCCGCGCGACCTCTCGGGCCTGCGCGACACGCTGGCGCAGCTCCCGGCCCTGCACGACGAGCTCGTGCGCGCGCAACAGCCGGGACTCGAGGCCCTCGCCTCGGTGCTCACGCCGGCCGACGAGCTGCACCAGCGCCTCGCGCGGACCCTCAAGGACGAGCCGGCCGCGGTGATCCGCGAGGGCGGCGTGATCCGCGAGCGATGCGACGCGGACCTGGACGAGCTGCGCGCGATCCAGGACGACTGCGGCGCCTTCCTGCTCGAGATGGAGAAGCGCGAGCGCGAGCGCACCGGCATCGCGAACCTGCGCGTCGAGTACAACCGCGTGCACGGCTTCTACATCGAGGTCACGCAGGCCCATCTCGATCGCGTTCCCGTCGAGTACAAGCGGCGGCAGACGATGAAGAACGCCGAGCGCTACATCACGCCCGAGCTCAAGGCCTTCGAGGACAAGGCGCTCGCGGCCGGCGAACGGGCGCTCGCGCGCGAGAAGGCGCTCTACGAGGAGCTGCTCGACGCGCTGGGCGGGGAGCTCGCGGCCCTCAAGGCGATCGCCGATGCGGCGGCGCAGCTCGACGCCCTCGCGGCACTCGCCGCTTCCGCCGATGCCTTGGGCCTCGCGCGGCCGGAATTCACGAGCGACGATCGCATCGAGATCGAGGACGGGCGCCACCTCGTGGTGGAAAGCCAGGTCGAGGATTTCATCCCGAACGACGCGAGCCTCTCGCGCTCGCGCCAGCTGCTGCTCATCACCGGGCCGAACATGGGCGGCAAGTCGACCTACATGCGGCAGGTCGCCCAGATCGCGCTCCTCGCCTACTGCGGATCCTTCGTGCCGGCGAAGCGGGCGATCCTGGGGCCCCTCGACCGCATCTTCACCCGCATCGGGGCCTCCGACGACCTCGCGGGCGGGCGCTCGACGTTCATGGTGGAGATGACGGAAGCGGCCGCGATCCTCAACAACGCCACGCCGCGCAGCCTCGTGCTGGTCGACGAGATCGGGCGCGGCACCTCGACCTTCGACGGCCTCGCCCTCGCCCATGCGATCGCGCGCCACCTCGCCGAGGCCACGCGCTGCTACGCGCTCTTCGCGACGCATTACTTCGAGCTCACGCAGCTCGCGGCCGAGCTGCCGAACATCGCGAACGTGCACCTCGACGCGGTCGAGCACAAGGACCGCATCGTCTTCCTGCACCGGCTGGAGGCGGGGCCCGCCGACCGCTCGTACGGAATCCACGTGGCGCACCTGGCCGGCATCCCGAAGGAGGTCGTGCGCGTCGCGCGCCGCCACCTGGCGGAGCTCGAGCGGCAGCTGCGGCCGGCGTCCGCGCAGCCGGACCTCTTCGCGGGCGCGCCCGCGGACGCGCCGGACCCGCTGCGCGAAGCGCTCGCCGCCCTCGACTGCGACCAGTTGACGCCGAGGGAGGCGCTCGAGGCGCTCTACCGGCTGAAGCAGGCCGCCGAATGAGCCGCCACCTCTTCGCCCTCGTGTTCGCGGCGCTTCTCGCCGCGTGCGTGGATACGCCGCGCAGCCCCGAGGCCTATTCGTTCGGCGTCATGGGCGACACGCCCTACAGCGAGGGCGAGACGCGGGAATACCTCGCGATGATGCGCGAGATGGATGCCGAGCCGCTCGCGTTCGTGATCCATGTCGGCGATTTCAAGGGCGGCGGGGCCTGCAGCGACGAGCTCTTCGCCACGCGCAAGCGCGAGTTCGAGGCCTCGGCGCACCCGTTCATCTACACGCCGGGCGACAACGAATGGACGGATTGCCGCCGTCCGTACATGGGCTCCATGGACCCGCTCGAGCGGCTCGCCCGGCTGCGGGAGGTGTTCTTCGCGGACGACCAGTCCCTGGGCCGCGAGAAGATGCCCACGCGCGTGCAGGATCGCTGCGCCGATGCGGCATGCCGCTGCCCGGTGTATCGCGAGAACCGCGCGTGGATGCGCGGCGGCGTGCGCTTCGTGACGCTCGACATTCCGGGAAGCGACAACAACGTCGGCTTCGACGCGGCGTCCGATGCCGAAGCGAAATGCCGCGACCAGGCGAACGCGGCCTGGCTCGATGCGGCCGTCGACGCGTCGCTCGCCGCCGACACGCGCGCGCTCGTGGTCGCGATCCAGGCGGATCCGTGGGACAACCGCAGGCACGCCTACGACTGGCTCCTCGCGAAGCTGCCGGAAAGCGCCGCACGCCTGCGCAAGCCGCTGCTCTTCGTCCACGGCGATACGCACGCGCTGCGCATGGACCAGCCGTTCACGCGCGACGGCCATGCGGTCGCGAACCTCACGCGGCTCGAGACCTACGGCAGCCCGTTCGTCGGATGGATCAAGGTGACCGTCGATCCGGCCGACCCGCACCTCTTCGGCTTCGAGCCGAAGCTCAAGGCGTTCGTATTGCCGTCGAGGTGATCTTCCCGGAGCCGAAGAGCGCCGGGGCGAGGATCAGTGCGTGTGGATCCCGCTGTCGCCGTGCGCGTGGCCGTGCTCGAGCTCCTCGTCGGTCGCCGGGCGCACGTCGCGCACCGAGCAGCGGAACCAGAGCCGCTCGCCCGCGAGCTCGTGGTTCGCGTCCACGACCACCTTGTCGTTGGTGACGTCGGTCACGCGGTAGATCATCGCCTCGTCCTCCTGCTCGTCGGGGACGCCCTCGAACTGCATGCCGATCTCGATCTCCGGGGGAAAGCGATCGCGCGGCTCCACGCGGATCAAGTCCGCGTCGTATTCGCCGAAGGCGTCGTCCGGCTCGAGCGTGAGGTCCGCCTCGTCGCCCACGCCCTTGCCCTCGAGCGCCTGCTCGACCTTCGGGAAGATGCCGCCGAAGCCGCCATGCAGGTACGTCATCGTGGCGCCGTCGTCCTCGAGCGCGTGGCCCGCGGCATCGCGCACTTCGTACTGGAGGGTCACCACGGTGCCGCGGCTAATTGGCATGGACATTGTCGAGATTCCTGACGATCTTCAGCACTTCCGTCACGTGCGCCCTGGGATTCACCTCCCGCAGGATGTGGCGCACGACGCCCTTCTTGTCGATCACGAAAGTCGAGCGCAGCAGGCACGACTTGGCGCGCCCGTCGACGACCTTCTCCTGGATCACGTCGTAGAGCCTGCACACCTCGACCTCGGTGTCCGCGAGGAGCGAGATGGTGAGGCCGTGCTCGTCGCGGAAGGCCTGGTGCGAGAGCACGTCGTCGGGCGAGACGCCGAGGACCACGGTGTCCATGCGCGAGAACTCGTCGTCGCGATCGCTGAATCCGATCGCCTGCATGGTGCATGCGGGCGTGCCGTCCTTCGGATAGAAATAGAGGACGACGTTCTTCTTCCCGCGATAGCTGGAGAGATCGACCATCTCCATGCTCGCATCGGGAAGCGAGAAGGACGGTGCTGGTTCACCAACGTGTAGCATGGCACCCGCGAGTCGGCGATATTCCGATCGATTCTAATCCAATTTGATGGCGCACAATCCCCCCGCCGGCCTCGACCCCGAGGCGTTCATGCGCATGCACTGGCAGCGCGAGCCGCTGCTCGTGCGCCGCGCCTTCCCGGCGTTCCGCGATCCCCTCTCCCCGCGGGAGGTGCTGGCGCTCGCGGCCTCGCCCGATGCGACCTCGCGCCTGGTGCGCGGGCGCGGCGCCTCGTGGACGCTCGAGCACGGGCCGTTTTCCCCCGCGCGCTTCAAGCAACTTCCACGCCGCGCCTGGACCGTCCTCGTGCAGGACACGAACCATTTTTCCGCCGCCGCCGACGCGTTGCTGTCGCGCTTCGATTTCATCCCGCATGCGCGCATCGACGACGTAATGGTGAGCTACGCGGTGCCGGGGGGAAGCGTGGGTCCGCACGTGGACTCCTACGATGTCTTCCTGCTGCAAGGCCAGGGACAGCGCCGCTGGCAGATTTCCCGACAGGAAGACCGTGCATTCGTTCCGGGGCTCGACCTCAAGATCCTGGCGCGCTTCGAGCCGCAGGAGGAATGGGTGCTCGAAGCGGGGGACATGTTGTACCTGCCTCCGGGAATCTCGCATTACGGCATCGCCGAGACCGAGTGCCTCACCTGGTCGATCGGCTTCCGCGCGCCGGCCGACCGCGACCTCGTGGCGGGCTTCCTCGATTTCCTGCGCGACCGCCTCGAGCCCGAGGGACAGTACCGCGATCCCGGGGAGCCGCCGGCGGAGCATCCCGCCGAGATTCCGGCGGTTCTCGCTGGACACGTGAATGCCACGCTCGAGGCGATCCGCTGGACGCCCGCGCTGGTGCGCGAGTTCACCGGGCGCTTCCTCTCGGAGCCCAAGCCGCACGTGTCCTTCACGCCCCCGCGGCGTCCGCTCGCGCGCAAGGTCTTTGCCAAGCGCGCCGCGCGCGCCGGGGTCGCGCTCGATCCGCGGGCACGCCTGCTCTTCACGGGCAATCTTTTCTTCCTCAACGGCGAGAGCATCGAAGCCGCCGCCGCCGGCGCGCGCGGGATGTTGCGCCGGCTCGCCGATTCACGCAGGCTTTCGGCACCGCTCGCCGCACCCGAGGAGTTCTGGGACGTGATCCATGGCTGGTACCTGCAGGGATTCGTGCAGCTCGCCGAGGCGAAGCCGTGAGCGCCGAGGCCACGGCGCCCGCGGGGCCGAGCTATCGCGCCGTGTTCGGCACCGCCGAGTCGATCGCGGCGGTGGCCGAGGTGATCGCCTCCGCGCGCACGACGATCCGCGTCTTCGACGCGTCGCTCACCGGCCGCGCCTTCGACACGCCGGAGCGCGCGGAGCGACTGCGCGAGTTCCTCGTCGCGGGGCGCGCGCATCGCCTGCTCGTGGCCCTGCACGAGCCGGAGTCGCTCATGCGCGACTGCCCGCGCCTCATCTCGCTCATGCGCCAGTTCCCGATGCAGGTCGAGATCCACCGCACGCTCGCGCAGGCGCGCAACGCGACCGATGCTTTCGTGCTCGCCGACGACCACAGCGTGTGGCACCAGCTCCACGTGAGCCAGCCGCGCGCGGTTGTTGCACTGCACTCGCCACCGGATGCCGTGCCGATCGCGCACCGCTTCGAGGAGATCTGGGACCTTTCCGAGCCCGCCGCCTCGGCCACGACGCTCGGCCTTTGATCGTGTTTTGCAATTGGCGTAGAATCCGCGGCTGGCCAAATGCCGGATTAGCTGCGGCGCAGCACGGCGGCCACCCGCGCTGAACACATCCCACAGAACACTCGATACAGGATCAAAACAATGAAAGCGTCCCTGCTCCTTGCCCTCGTGGCCACCGCCTTCGCGGCCGGCTGCTCCAAGAACGAAGCCCCCGCCCCGGCCAAGACCGAATCGAAGGTCGAGGCCCCGAAGCCGGCCGACACCGCGTCGACCGCGCCGGCGAGCCCGTCCGCCACGACGACGGCTCCGGCCGCCGATGCGTCGACCAGCGCCACGCCCGCCGCGGGTGCCGCCAGCTCGGCCGCGACGCCGGCCGCCACGCCCGGTACCGCCCCGATGAGCCCGCCCGCCGCCGACACGACGAAGAAGTAATCGCCTCGCGCGAATGAAAAAGCCGGCCCGGTGGCCGGCTTTTTCTTTGCGCGGGCGGCGCGCTTACACGTCCCGCCAGCCAAACCCGTCTTCCTGCTCCGCCACGCCGATCCAGTCCGGCGTGCACGACACCGCGCCGCACAGCGCCGCGCGCGCGAGCTCGGGCTTGTTGTTCTGTTGCGAAAGGTGCGCCGCGATGAGATGGCGCAGCCTCGAGCGGTCGAGGCTTTCGACCAGGTGGCCGGCCGAGGCGTTGTCCAGGTGCCCGAAGCGCCCCGCCACGCGATGCTTGAGGCCGACGGGGTAGGGCCCGTTCATCAGCATGTCGCGGTCGTGGTTGCACTCGATCACGAGCGCCTCGCAGCCCGAGAGCTTTTCCTGCACGTGGGACGTGGCCGTGCCGAGATCGGTCAGCACGCCCAGGCGTACGCCCCCGTCGCCGAAGACGTATTGCACCGGCTCGCGGGCATCGTGCGGCACGGGAAAGGGCTCGACGCAGAGTGCGCCGATGGCAAACGGGGTATGCGGGTCGATGATGCGCACGAGCACCGCCGGGAAGTCCGGCGGCAGCCAATGGGCCGTGCCCCGCGTGAGGTACACCGGCACCGCGTAGCGCTTCGCGAAGCGCGCCACGCCGCCGATATGGTCGTCATGCTCGTGGGTCACGCAGATGCCGGCGAGTCGCGCGGGCTCGAGCCCGCGCGACTCGAGCTTCGCCTTCGTCGCGGACAGCGTGAAGCCGCAGTCCATCATCACGCGGGTCGTGCCGCTCTCGACGACCAGCCCGTTGCCCGAGCTGCCGCTGCCGAGCGAGGTGAAGCGCATGCCTACTTGAGCTGGTCGTACAGGAGCGCCAGGATCTTGCGGCCGGTGGAGCTCGAGTCCGCGGCGCCCTTGTTGTCCTGGACGAGGACCTGCGAGGCGCTCGCACCCGCGTCGCTCACCTGGATGCGGTACTGCGGCTCCGTCGACTTGGGCGCCGACTTCCAGAACTTGAGCTTGTCGAGCCAGGGCTCCTTGTCGGCCGGGTTGTCCGCCTCGGGGTCGATGTAGCGCACGAAGAAGAGGCCCTTGGAACGGTCGCGGTCCACGACGGTGAACCCGACGCGGTCGAGTGCCAGGCCCACGCGACGCCATGCGCGGTCGAAGCCGTCGTTCACGATGAGCGGTCCCTTGCCGCCGTTCTCGAGCACCGCGTTCGCCGGAGCCGCCACCGGTGTCGCCGCGATCGGCGCGGTCGCGCGCACGCCCGCGATCGGGGCCTGCGGCTTCGCGGCCGCGAGCTTGGCCGAGGCGTCGGTTCCCACCTTGGCCATGATGCGGTTCAGCATTTCGGCCTCGAGCTCACGGTCCGCCGCAAGGGGCTGCCACATCGTGCGGTCCTGCTGCGAGTTGGTGTACACCTCCTCGATGGCGCGATCGCTCACGTAGACCTCGGTCGTGCCCGGCTGCTCGCCGTTCTCCAGGCGCGTGCGGTACTTGTCGCGGCGCGGCGTGGACCAGAGCCCGGGCAGGACCTTGCCCAGGGTGCGCTGGATGATGTCCTGCGGAGCCTTCGCGCGCTCCTCCACCCAGTCCGTCTCCATGATGCCGAGCTGCGGCTCCTCGCGCGTGAGCGGATAACCCGAGTCCACCCAGAAGTCGCGGACGACCGGCCATACCTGGTCGGGCGTGCCCTTCATCACGAGCCAGCGCTGGTCGCCCGCGCGCTCGAGGCGCACGCCCTCGACCTTCGGCAGGACCGGGACCGGCCCGCCCGCCACGCCCGGCGTGCCCTGGGCGGCCGCGGCGTTCTGCTTCTCGTAGGCCGAATAGCTCGTCTGCGCGTGGGGATCCGGCAGCGAGTAGCGATCGTCCATGGTGGGCGAGGAAAGCTCCGGCGGCACCTCGAGGGGCTTCTCGGTGCGGGCCGCGGCGCCCTTGTACTCGGTGCTCTTGGTGCCCCAGCCGGCGCAGCCGGCGAGGGCGAACGCCGCGGCGCACGCCACGGCGAGGGTTTGCAGCTTCATGCGCGATCCGTCCTTGTTCAGGTGAGGCAGCCCGCCGCGCGCAGCGCGCGCTCGACGCTCTCGTGATGGGGGGAAGCGAGCGGGGTGAGCGGCAGGCGCAGGCCTTCCGCGATGCGGCCCATGCGGGCCAGCGCCCACTTCACGGGAATGGGATTGCTCTCGACGAAGAGATGCCGGTGCAGGCCGAGCAGGCGGTTGTTGATGGCGACGGCGGCCTTGTTGTCGCCCTTGCGTCCCAGCTCGCACATCTGGTGCATGAGGCGCGGCGCCACGTTGGCGGTGACGGAGACCACGCCATCGGCGCCCAGCAGGATGTACGCGAGCGCGGAATCGTCGTTGCCGCTGAAGACGAGGAAGTCGTCGGGCGTGCGCATCATGAGCTCGGTCACGCGCTCGATGTTCGAGGTCGATTCCTTGATGCCCACGATGTTGGGCACTTGCGCGAGGCGCACCACCGTCTCGTTCTGGAGATCGGCGACGGTGCGGCCCGGCACGTTGTAGAGGATGACCGGCAGCTTGCTCGCCTCGGCGATCGCGCTGAAGTGCCGGAAGAGCCCTTCCTGCGTCGGCTTGTTGTAGTACGGCACGACGGAGAGCACGTAATCGGCCCCGGCGTCGCCCGCGAAGCGCGTGAGCTCGATCGCCTCCTTCGTGGAGTTGCCGCCGGCGCCCGCGATGACCGGCACGCGGCCCGCCGCGAAGCGCACCGTCTCGGCGATGAGCTTGCAGTGCTCGGACACGTCCACCGTGGGCGATTCGCCCGTGGTGCCGACGATCACGATGCCGTCGGTGCCTTCGGCGACGTGCCAGTCGACGAGGGCCTCGAGGCGCGGGAAATCGAGCGCGCCGTCGGCCGTCATCGGGGTGACGATCGCGACGATGCTTCCGGAAAGCGGTCGTGCCACGGGGTCAGGGCTCGGAAAAGCGACGATTTTACCTGAGGATGCGGTCGGGAAGGTCACTCCGGGCCGCAATCCGCTGGATCGCGGCGGGACGCGGGATGTCCACCACGATGTCCTCGTATACCAGCACGCGCAGGCGCCCCCGCACCACCTCGAGCAGCTCGCCGGGGCGCAGCAGGAAATCCGGATTGGAGGGCTTGCCGAAGCGCTCGTTGCCGCGGGCGAAGGTCTCGTAGAGCAGCAGGCCGCCGGGCTCGAGGGATCCGGCCAGGATGGCGAGCAGCGGGCGATGCAGGTAGTTCGTCACCACGATGGCATCGAAGCGCTGTCCCGCGTAGGGCCAGGGCCCCGCCTCCAGGTCCGCGCCGCGCAGCTCGACGCGCGCGGGTGGATCCGCGAAGAGCGATGGATCGCGATCGACCGCCGCCACCTCGAATCCCATGCGCGCGAGGAGCCTCGCGTGGCGGCCGCTGCCGCACGCCAGGTCGAGCACCCGGCCGCCGGGGCGGACATGGTGCGACCAGCGCTCGATCCAGGCCGAAGGCGCCGTGTCGTGCGCGTGCGGGTCGCCCTTCATCGCTTGGCCTCCAGCTCTTCCCAGCGCACCAGCAGCGCCTCGAGCTCGGCCTCGATCGCCGCGTGGCGCGCGGCAAGCGCCTTCGGATCGGCATCGCGCTGCTGGTAGAGCGCGGGGTCGGCGAGCCGCCCGGCGAGCATGCGCTGCTCCTGCTCGAGCGCCTCGAGCCGCGCCGGCAGGGCGTCGAGCTCGCGCACCTCGTTGTAGCTGAGCTTCGGCTTGCGCGCGGCGCCGGCACGCGACGTGGGGACGGCCCGCGCGGGCGGCGACGCCGCGGGCGGCTCACGCGACGCGCGCGAGGCGCGCTGCCAATCCTCGTAGCCGCCCGCGTACTCCTTCCAGCGGCCGTCGCCCTCGAAGGCCAGCGTCTGCGTCACGACGTTGTCGAGGAAGGCGCGGTCGTGGCTCACGAGGAGGAGCGTGCCGTCGAACTCCTGCAGCAGCTGCTCGAGCAGCTCGAGGGTCTCGATGTCGAGGTCGTTGGTCGGCTCGTCCAGCACCAGGACGTTGGCGGGACGGCTGAAGAGGCGCGCCAGCAGCAGCCGGTTGCGCTCGCCTCCGGAGAGGGACTTGACCGGCGAGCGCGCGCGCTCGGGCGGAAACAGGAAGTCGCCGAGGTAGCTGATCACGTGCTTGCGGCCGCCGCCCACCTCCACGTAATCGCTGCCCGGCGAGATCGTGTCCGCGAGCGTGGCCTCCTCGTCGAGTGCCGCGCGCAGCTGGTCGAAATACGCGATCTCGAGTCGCGTGCCGCGACGCACGCGTCCCGCATCGGGCTCGAGCTCGCCCAGGATGAGCCTGAGGAGCGTGGTCTTGCCGCTGCCGTTGGGACCGATGAGGCCGATGCGGTCGCCGCGCATGACGAGCGTGGTCACGTCGCGCACGACGCCCCTGCCGTCGAAGCCCTTGCCCACGTGCTCGAGCTCGGCCACGAGCTTGCCCGAGCGCTGCGCGTCGGCGACGGCCATGTCCACGTGACCCATGCGCTCGCGGCGCTGCGCGCGCTGCACGCGCAGGCCCTCGAGCCGGCGCACGCGTCCCTCGTTGCGCGTGCGGCGCGCCTCCACGCCCTTGCGGATCCACGCCTCCTCCTGCGCGAGGACGCGGTCGAACTTGCGCTGGAGCACCGCCTCCTCGGCGAGCAGCATCGCCTTGCGGCGCTCGTACTCGGAGTAATTGCCGGGAAAGCTCATGAGGCGTCCGCGATCGAGCTCGACGATGCGCTGCGCGACGCGGTCGAGGAAACGGCGATCGTGCGTCACCACGAGCACCGCGCCGGGAAAAGCGACGAGCGTCTCCTCGAGCGCCTCGATCGCCGCGATGTCGAGGTGGTTCGTGGGCTCGTCCAGCACGAGCAATTGCGGCTCCCGCACCAGCGCCCGCGCGAGCGCCACGCGCTTGCGCTGCCCGCCGGAAAGCCCGGCGACCGCCAGGTCCGCCGCGAGACCGAGGCGGTCCAGTGCCGCCTCGATGCGATGCTCGGTGCTCCAGCCGCCGGCGGCCTCGAGGGCTTCCTGCGCGGCCTGCAACGCGGCGACGTCGCCCGCATGCGCCGCCGCGTGGTACTCGACCAGGAGATGCGCGATCGGGCCGAGACCGCCGGCGACGGCCTGGTATACGGTGCCTGCGGCGTCCAGCACGGGCTCCTGCTCCACGCTCGCGATGGCGAGACCCGGCGCGCGCCACACGCGTCCGTCGTCCGCTTCCGTGCGCCCTTCCACGAGGCGCAGCAGGCTCGACTTGCCGCTGCCGTTGCGGCCGATGAGGCCCACGCGCTCGCCGGCCTCGAGCACGAGGTCGGCGTGGTCGAGCAGCGCAACGTGGCCGTAGGCGAGGCTGGCGGAGGAGATCTGGACGAGGGGCACCGCGCTCATTCTGGCACGGCGCTTCCTGCGCGGCTCAAACGACGCTAGAGTGCACGCATGGAACATCCCCGGCGCCATGCAGACGCTGCTTAACCTCATGGCCAGCGTGGCCCTCCTCGTGTGGGGGACGCACATCGTGCGCAACGGCATGCTGCGCGTCCTGGGCGCGGACCTGCGCCGGATGCTCTCGAAGAGCGTCGCCAACCGCTTCTCCGCGTTCCTCTCCGGGCTCGGCGTGACCGGCGTGGTGCAGTCGTCGAGCGCCACGGCGCTCATCGCGAGCTCGTTCGTGGCGCAGAACCTGGTTCCCCTCGCGGCGGCGCTGGCGATCATGCTCGGCGCGGACGTGGGCAGCGCGCTCCTCGCGCAGGTGTTCTCGCTCGACCTGTCGTGGCTCTCGCCGCTGCTGATCATCGCGGGCGTCGTGCTCTACCTCCCGCGGCGCGAGACCAGGATGGGCGAGAGCGGGCGCGTGGCGATCGGGCTCGGGCTCATGCTGCTGGCACTCCAGCTCATCGGCGCGGCGACGCGGCCGATCACCCAGACGCACGGCATGCGCGTGATCTTCTCGACGCTTTCCGGCGACACCATGCTCGACATGCTGATCGGCGCCGCCTTCGCGCTCATCTCGTGGTCCAGCCTCGCGGTCGTGCTCACCGCGGCGACGCTCGCCTCGACGGCCGTGGTGTCGGTGCAGGTCGCCCTCGCGCTCGTGCTCGGCGCCAACCTGGGCAGCGGCCTGCTGGCCCTCCTGGTGAACGCGCATACCGAGGGAGGCGGCCGGCGCGTCGCGTTCGGCAACCTGCTCTTCAAGGTCTTCGGCTGCATGCTCTTCGCGCTCGTGCTGCCGGCGGCGCCCGAGCTGCTCGGGCGCATCGACCCGGATGCCCGCCGCCAGGTGCTCGACTTCCACGTCCTCTTCAACGTGACGCTCGCCGTGCTCTTCATCGGGCTCACCGGGCGCATCGCCGCCATCGTCGAGCGCTGGGTGCCGCTGCCGACGGACGGCGTGGCCGCGTGCCAGCCGCGCTTCCTCGACCGGGCGGCGATCTCGACGCCCGCCCTGGCCCTCGCGAACGCGGCGCGCGAGACGCTGCGCATCGGCGACACGATCGAGCAGATGCTCAACGGCATGCTCGAAGTGATCCGCACCAACGACAGCGTGCGCGCCGACGAGGTGATCAAGCTCGACGACGATGTCGACCGCCTCTACACGGCGGTCAAGCTCTACCTCACGCAGATCAGCAAGGAAGCGCTCGACGAGAAGGACAGCCGGCGCTGGGCCGAGATCATCTCGCTCACCATCAACCTCGAGCACGTGGGCGACATCCTCGAGCGCGTCATGCAGGACCTGCGCGACAAGAAGATCGCGCACCGGCTGTCGTTCTCCGAGGCCGGCATGAAGGAGATCGAGGAGCTGCACGCGAAGCTGGTCGTGAACCTGCGGCTCGGGCTCTCGGTGTTCCTGAACGGCGACGTGAAGAGCGCGCAGCAGCTGCTGGTGGAGAAGGAGCGGTTCCGCGACCTGGAGCGGCGCTTCCACGACTCGCACCTGGATCGCCTCGCCGGCCAGACGGTGCAGTCCATCGAGACCAGCTCGCTGCACCTGGACATCATCAGCGACATGCGCCGAATCAACTCGTTCTTCTGTTCCACCGCCTACCCGATCCTCGAGAAGGCGGGCCAGCTTCGCAAGAG
>DASRRY010000029.1:0-127943 GCA_035656735.1 Usitatibacter sp.
TGGTCAGACCCCGGACTAAGTCACCGCGCGGATCGTCTGCAGCGGCGGCGAGGAGACGGCGCGGCGAGTGCCGAGGAGGCCGAAGAGCGCGACGCCGAAGCCGCCGACGAGCAATCCCACGACGGGAATCGTCGCGTGGAACTCGTACGGCACCTGGAAGACGCGCTCGGAGAGCACCATCGCGAGTGCCACGGCGCCAACCGAGGCGATGACTCCCGCGAGAAGCCCGATCGCGAGGAATTCGGCGAGCTGCAGGATCGCGACCTGCCGGCGGCTCGCCCCGAGCGTGCGCAACACCGCCGCCTCGAACACGCGCTCGTCCTGGGTGGAGGCGATGGCCGCGAAGAGCACGATGAGCCCCGCCGCCATCGCGAAGAGGAAGACGAATTCCACGGCGCGCGAGACCTGGTCGGTGATGCGCTGGAACTGCTGCATCATCGCCGAGAGGTCGATCACCGAGAGATTCGGGAACTGCCGCACGAGCGCCGTGACCACGTCCTCGCGACCCTGCGGCAGGTGGAAGCTCGTGATCCAGCTCGCGGGATACTCGCGCAGCAGCGGCGGGCTCGCGATCACGAAGAAGTTCGGCTTGAACGAGTCCCAGTCGACCTTGCGCAGGCTGGTGGCCTTCGCCGTGAAGCGCGAGCCGGCGACGTCGAACGTGAGCGCGTCCCCCACGTGGATGTCGAGCGACTTGGCGATGCCCTCCTCCACGGAAAATTCCGGCTCCCGGGTTCCCGGCTTCCAGAACCGGCCGCCGACGATGCGGTTGTCGGGCCGCAGCGTGTCCGACCACGAGAGGTTGAACTCGCGCTCCGCCAGGCGCTTCGCACGCTCGTCCTGGTAGCTTGCCTGCGACACGGGCCGGTCGCCGATCGCGACGAGCCGTCCACGCACCATCGGGTAGAGGTCGGGCGTGGTAAGCCCGGCGCCGGCGAAGTGGCGCTTCACGGCGTCGAGCTGGTCTCCCTGGATGTTGATGGCGAAGCGGTTGGGCATGTCCGGCGGCAGCGACTGCTGCCAGCGGCTGATGAGCTCCGTGCGCACCAGCGTGAGCATCAGCATGGCCATGAGCCCGATGCCCAGCGCGATCACCTGCACGAGGCTGCCACCCGTGCGGCGCCGCAGGTTCGCGAGGCCGTAGCGCCACGGGCCGGAGGCCGCACCGCGCGCGCGCGCGGCGAGGCGGATCATCCCGTAGCCGAGCACCGCCGCGGCCGCGAGCGCCGCCGCGAAGCCGCCCAGCGCGATCGATCCGAGCTTCACGTCGCCCGCCTGCCACACGATGAGCGCGGCGAGTGCCGCGAGTCCGAGCGCGAACGCGGCGACGGTCACCGGCTCCGCGGGCGAGAGATCCCGCCTCAGCACGCGCAGGGTCGAGACGTTGCGCAGCCGCAGCAGCGGCGGCAGCGTGAACCCGAGCAGGAGCACGAAGCCGATCACCGCCCCGCGCAGCGCCGGCATCGGACCGGGCAGCGGCAGCGGCACGGTGAAGAACGAGGCGAGCGATGCCGCGAGCACGGCCTGGGCGGCGTAGCCGGCGGCGCTGCCCACCACGCATGCGATCACGCCGAGCGTCACGAACTGCCACGCGTGCAGGCCGAAGAGGCGCGCCTGGGTGGCGCCGAGGCAGCGCATCATCGCCGCGCCCTCGACCTGCCGGTCCGAGAAGCGGCGGGCGGCGAGCGCCACGGCCACCGACGCGAGCACGACGGTGAGGAGCGAGGCGAGCCCCAGGAAGCGCTGGGCGCGCTCGAGCGCGGTGCGCACCTCGCTGCGCGAATCGCGCACGCCCTCCACGCGCTCGCCGCGCCCGAGGCCCTTCGTGACCCCGGCACGGAAGCGATTCACCGCCTTGTCGTCGCCGGCTACGAGCAACCGGTAGTTGATGCGGCTTCCCACCTGGACCAGCCCCGTGGCGGCCAGGTTCTCGTCGTTCATGAGCACGCGCGGCGCGATGCCGAAATAGTCGAGCACGCTGTCGGGCTCGCGCGTGATGACCTGGGCCACCGTGAGCGGCGCGCGTCCCACCTTGAGCGTATCGCCCACGCCCACGTTCAGGCGCGCCGCGAGCGCGCTCGCGATCCACACGGTCCCCGGCTGCGGCCCGCCCTGCACCTCGTGATCGGGCGCACCGAGCGCGGGCTGCACCTTGATGCGGCCGCGCAACGGAAAGCCCGCCGTGACCGCCTTGATCTCCGCGAGGTTCACGCCGCCGTTCGCGGAAACCATGCTGGGGAAGGTCTTCGTCTGCGCGATCGTGAGGTGCTGCGCGCGCGCGGCGTCCACCACGGCGGGCGCGATCGGGTGGTCCGCGATCATGACCAGGTCCCCGCCCAGCAGCTCGTTGGCCTGGTGGTCCAGCGCCGACTGCACGCGATCGGCGAAGAAGCCCACGGTGGTCACGCTCGCCACGGCGATGAAGAGCGCCAGCAGCAGCACGCGCAGCTCTCCCGCGCTCCAGTTTCGCCGGAGCATTTTCAGGGAGAGCTTCAGGGTGTTCATGCGAAAGCCAGATCGTCCGCAGATAAACACAGATAAACGCAGATGAAAGCCAACTGAGTCAACTCCCGGTCAGGGAACCATCGGCACGAAAGGCTTAACACGGTTTGCCTTATCCGCGTTTATCTGCGTTTATCTGCGGACATTCTTGTTTCTCAGTCATTCAGTCTTCATGCGTGATGGCACCGGCCGTGATGTGCAGCCGCCGGTCGCAGCGGCGCGCGAGGTCGGCGTCGTGGGTGACCAGCACGAGCGTCGTGCCGCGCTCGCGGTTCATCTCGAAGAGCAGCTCGATCACCTGCTCGCCCGTGGCGGAGTCGAGGTTGCCCGTGGGCTCGTCGGCGAAGAGAAGCCGCGGCTCCGTGACGAACGCCCGCGCCACCGCCACGCGCTGCTGCTCGCCGCCGGAGAGCTGCCGCGGATAGTGCCCCAGGCGCTCGGCGAGACCCACGCGCTCGAGCACGTGCCGTGCACGGCCCGCGGCGTCGGCCCCGCCCGAGAGCTCGAGCGGCAGCATGACGTTCTCCAGCGCGGTGAGTGCCGGCAGCAACTGGAACGACTGGAAGACGAATCCCACCATGCGCCCGCGCAGCTGTGCGCGCCCATCCTCGTCGAGCGCGAAGAGATCCTCGCCGCCGATCCAGACGCGCCCGCGGCTGGGCACGTCGAGCCCGGCGAGCAATCCGAGCAGCGTGGACTTGCCCGAGCCGGAAGCGCCGAGGATGGCGACCGCCTCGCCGGCCCGGATCGCGAAGCCCACGTCGTGCAGGATGGTGAGCGTGTGATCCGGCGTGGCGACCTGCTTGGCGAGGCCCTCAGCCCTTACAATGAGGGCGTCGCCGCCAGCTTGCTCGCCGAGCTGCCCACTTCCGTCTTCCCGCAATGCGCTCACGCTTCCTCGCCTTCCTTCGCGCGGCCGTCGCCGTCGCTTCGCTCGCCGCGGCGTGGCCCTCTGCCGCCGCGAACACCCTTCTCGTCTTCGGGGACAGCCTCTCCGCAGCCTACGGCATCAACCCGGGCGAGGGGTGGGTGCAGCTCGTCGCCGACCGCATCCGGCAGCAGGGCCTGCCGTGGCAGGTGGTGAATGCGAGCGTCTCGGGGGAAACCACGGCGGGGGGATTGCGCCGGCTGCCGGAGGACCTGAAGCGCCATCATCCCTCGATCGTCGCGATCGAGCTCGGCGCCAACGACGCGCTGCGCGGCCAGCCCATCGCGGGCATCCGCTCGAATCTCGAGCAGATGATCCGCCTCGTGAGGAGCGCCCATGCCGAGCCGGTGCTCGTGGGGATCATGATTCCCCCGAATTATGGCATCGATTACGCGGCCGAGTTCCGGCAGCTCTATGCCGACCTCGCGCGCAAGGAGCGCGTGCCGCTCGTGCCGTTCCTGCTCGCGGGGCTCGTCGACAAGCCCGACATGTTCCAGGCCGACCAGCTGCATCCCACGGCGCAGGCGCAGCCGCGCGTGGTGGACAACGTGTGGCCGACGCTCGAGCCGCTGCTCGCGCGCCGCAAGCCGTGACCGAGCTGCCCTTCGTCCGCGAACGCCCCGGCAGCACGGTCGCCACGCCGCTCACACTGGGCGAGCTGCGCGAGTTCGACACCGTCATCGACGCACGCAGTCCCTCGGAATACGCCGAGGACCACCTGCCGGATGCGGTGAACGCGCCGGTGCTCGACGACGACGAGCGGGCGCGCGTGGGCACGATCTACAAGCAGCAGTCGGCGTTCGAGGCGAAGCGGGCCGGCGCGCCGATCGCCGCCCGCAACATCGCGCACCACATCGAGGAGCGCTTCGCCGGCATGCCGCGGGACTGGCGGCCGCTGGTCTACTGCTGGCGCGGCGGCGGGCGCTCCGGCTCGCTCGTGCACGTGCTGCGCCAGGTCGGGTGGCATGCGGTGCGTCTCGACGGCGGCTACAAGGCCTTCCGCAAGCAGGTGGTGGCGGACCTGGAGGCGATGCCCGCGCGCTTCGAATTCGAGGTGGTCTGCGGCGCGACGGGCTCGGGCAAGAGCCGGCTGCTGGAGGCGCTCGCCGCCGAGGGCGCCCAGGTCCTGGACCTCGAGGCCCTCGCCGCCCATCGCGGCAGCGTGCTCGGCGAGCGCCCCGACGCGCCGCAGCCCGCGCAGAAGTCCTTCGAGACGGCGATCTGGACGATGCTCTCGTCGTTCGATCCGGCGCGGCCGGTGTACGCGGAGTCCGAAAGCCGGAAAGTCGGCGACCTGCGCGTGCCGGGCGCGCTCATCGAGCGCATGCGCGCCTCGCGCTGCGTGCGTCTGGAAGCGGACGAGGCCACGCGCGTGCGCCTGTTGCGCGAGGACTATGCCCATTTCGTCGAGCGTCCCGCGGTGCTCGTGGAAAAGCTCGAGTGCCTGAAGCCGCTGCATGGCGCCGGGCGCATCGATGCCTGGAAGGATGCGCTCGGACGGGGCGATTGGGACGGCCTCGTGCGCGACCTGCTCGCCGCCCACTATGACCCGGCGTACCAGCGCTCGATGTTCCGCAATTACGCCGGCGCCGGCGATGCTCGCGTGGTAAATGTGACGCAGATCACAAAAGACGGCTTTCGCGCGCTCGCACGGTCCATCCTCGCCGCTTCGCGCTGACTGCGGGCTTGCGCGAGCCTCGCGCCCGCCATTGCCATCGGTTAAACTTCGAAGCCGAACAAACCACAACCATCGCGCATTCCCTTGGCCCTCGAGCGCCCCTTCAAGATCGGCAAGTACGACGTGCTGTCCGAGCTCGGCCAGGGGGCTAGCGCCAACGTCTACCTCGCCGACGATCCCTTCAACGACCGCAAGGTCGCCGTGAAGGTGGCGAAGACCGACGTGGAGATGGGCGACGAGGAAGCGAAGCGCTTCGAGAAGCTCTTCCTCAACGAGGCGTCGCTCGCCGGGAAGCTCAACCACCCGAACATCGTCTGCGTGTACGACGCGGTCGTCGACGGCGACCAGCGCTACATCGTGATGGAGTACGTGCCGGGCGGATCGCTCAAGAAATACTGCAGCGAGACGAACCTGCTGCCGATGCGCCAGGCCGTGCTCGTGATCTTCAAGCTCTGCCGCGCGCTCGACTACGCGTTCCAGAACGGGGTCATCCACCGCGACATCAAGCCGGCCAACATCCTGCTGAGCGAGCGGGACGACATCAAGATCAGCGACTTCGGCACGGCGAAGATCTCCCACGCCACCCACACGCAGATCGACGGCTTCCTCGGCTCCCCGGCGTACATGTCGCCCGAGCAGATCAACGAGGAAGGCCCGAGCGTGCAATCGGACATCTACTCGATGGGCGTGGTGATGTACGAGCTCCTCACGGGCAAGCTGCCCTTCCGCGCGGAGAACTCGGTCTCGATGATCAACAAGATCCTGAACGAGGACCCGATCCCGATCGAATCGCTGCGCCCCGACCTGCCGGAGCGCCTCGTGCAGATCGTGAAGAAGGCGATGCACAAGGACCCGAAGGTGCGCTACCCGTCGTGGTACGAGATGGCGAGCGACCTCGCGAATACCTTCCCCCAGCTCGAGCGCTACTCCCAGGAGATCTCGTCCACCGAGAAGTTCAACAAGCTGCGCTCGCTGCCGTTCTTTCGCGAGTTCCGCGACGCCGAGCTCTGGGAGGTGCTGCGCGGCGCCGTGTGGGAGACCCATGGGCGCGACGAGAACCTGCTGCTCGAGGGCGAGATCGGCCAGGCCTTCTTCATCATCGTGGCCGGCCAGGTCAAGGTCGTGAAGGACGGCAAGCTCCTCAACGTCTTGAAGGAAGGCGACTGCTTCGGCGAGATGGCCTACCTCTCCGGGGACCGCGCGCGCCGCTCCGCCTCGATCGTCTCCGTCTCCGAAGTGCAGCTCCTCAAGATCCAGGCGACCCACCTCGAGTCGCTCTCGGAAGGCTGCCAGCTCCGCTTCAACCGCGAGTTCCTGCGCACGCTCATCGAGCGGCTGACCTGGACCTCGTCGGTGCTCGCGCAGTTCCGGCGCTGATCGGGGACGCAGTCGGAATTCCCAGCAGGGCTGCATGGCAACCGAGCGCGCAACTTTCGGCGCGAATTGCTTGCGGCCCTGCTGGGAATTGCGACTGCGTCCCCGATTTCAGTCGAATATCGTCACGTCCCTGCGGGGCGGCACCATCTCCAGCTCGCCCGCCGCGACCAGCCGCTCGAAGTCGCAGATGCGGTTGCGGCCGTGGTGCTTGGCGTAGTAGAGCGCACGGTCCGCACGGTCGATGAGCGACGAGGTGGGCGATGCATCGCCGATGCGGGTATGCCCTCCGCTCACCGTGATGGCGCCCACGCCGGGAAACTCGTAGCCCTCGACGAGCGCGCGAAAGCGGTCCAGGGGCGCGCTGCCCTGCTCTTCCTGCTCCACTCCATACACCGCGACGAATTCCTCGCCGCCGAAGCGATAGATCAGGTCGCCGGCGCGAAAGCTGTCGCGCAGGAGCTGCGCGAAGCGCACCAGGATCTCGTCGCCGAAGAGGTGGCCGAACTCGTCGTTGATGCGCTTGAAGTGGTCGATGTCGAGGAGCGCGAAGTGCCAATGGCGGCCGGTGACGGCCCAGCGCCTGAGGCTGGTCTCGATCTGGCCGTGGAACGCGCGCCGGTTCGACAGTCGCGTGAGCGGATCCGTCTCCGCGTCGACGAGGCGCTCGAAGTAGCGCGACGCGATCGACGCGAAGGCGCCGATGCGCGAGCCGTCGCCCGGATCGAACGCGCCGGAGAGCTCCACCACGTAGCGCACCTCGCCTTCGACGATGAGCGTGACCAGCAGGCGCGTGGATTCGCGGTTGCGGACGAGACACCAGGGCCGCGCCTCGCGAATGGCGTCGATGAGGAGCGCGTCGATGGCGACCAGGTGCGGCGCCTGGCGCAGCGGCGAGTCCTCCATCGCGAACACCGCATAGCGAGGAACCTTCACGTTCCTCGCCGCGGCGCCGGGAAAGACGCGCAGCACGCGCGAGCGCGACGGCGGATACAGCGTGGCGAGCTTCTGGCCGAGCCATGCCGGCAGCGCCTCGCTCGAGCGCAGCTGGAGCATCTCCAGGATCTTGCCGGCGAAGACCTCGGTGTCCCCCGGGCCCGGTGCGCCGTCGAACGCCTCCCGCTTCGGTTGCATGCCCACCCCCATCCGTCGCCGCCCGGAACGCGCTCGTGGCGGCGCGATCCGCGCATTGTGGGCCGCCCGGGGGGCGGACACAATCCAACCGCGGTTAACCGCCGGAACCGGGATCGACCGTCTCGATGAGGCACACCGCCTGCGCGGCGATGCCTTCGCGGCGGCCCGCGAAGCCGAGCTCCTCGGTCGTCGTGGCCTTCACGTTCACCCGCGCCGCATCGACGCCCGCGTCGGCTGCGATGTTCGCGACCATGCGCGGGATGTGGGGCGCCATGCGCGGCGCCTGCGCGATGATCGTGGCGTCGAGGTTCACCATGCGATAGCCGCGCCCGGCGACCAGGCTCGCGACGTGCCGCAGCAGCTCGCGGCTGTCGATGCCCTTGTAGCGCGGATCGGAGTCCGGGAAGTGGCGCCCGATATCGCCCAGTGCCGCCGCGCCCAGCAGCGCGTCGCAGATCGCGTGCAGCAGGACGTCCGCGTCGCTGTGGCCGAGAAGGCCCTTGTCGTGCGCGATCTCGACGCCGCCGATCACGAGCCGGCGCCCTTCGACCAGCGCGTGCACGTCGAAGCCCTGGCCGATGCGCATCATGCGGCGACGCGTCCCTGGCGCCTGAGGATCATCTCGGCGAGGAAGAGGTCCTCGGCGAAGGTGACCTTGATGTTGGTGTTGTCGCCCTGGATCAGGCGCGGGCGGCTGTAGCCGATCGCCTCGACCGCCTGCGATTCGTCGGTCGCATCGGGCTTGGCATCGAGGCCGCGCGCCAGCAGGTCGTGGCGGAACATCTGGGGCGTCTGCGCGCGCCACAGGTCGAGGCGGGGGATGGTCGCCGCGACCCGCAGGGCCTCGTCGCTCCTCTTGAGGCTGTCCGCGAGCGGCACCGCCAGCAGGCCGCCCACGGGATCGTCGTCCACCTCGTCGAGGAACTGCTCCACCAGCTCGCTCCTCACGCACGGCCGCGCGGCGTCGTGCACGAGCACCCAATCGTCGTCGTCGATGCGCGATGCCAGGTGCCGCAGCCCGTTCGCGACCGTCTGCGCGCGGAACTCGCCGCCCGCGAAGCAGGGCTCGACCTTGTCGGGCAGCGCGCTCCAGTCGTGTTCCTTCCAGTGCCGGTCGAAGGGCGAAAGCACGACGCACACCGTGTCGATGCGGCGCACCGCGGCGAGCGCCTCGAGGGCATGGAACATCAGCGGCTTTCCGGCGAGCGGGATGTACTGCTTGGGGACCGCATCCCCCATGCGCGTGCCCTGGCCGGCCGCGGGCACGATGGCGAAGACTTTGGGCATTTGCGTTCCGCTTGGGGCTGCCATTATCGCTTAAACTGCGGGCCATGACGTTGCGCCGAGTCCTGGCGCTCGCCGCCCTGCTGCTGGCGAGCTGTGACCAGGCCCCGAAGCCGGTGGCTTCTTTCGCGCGGTCCGGCGAGCTCGTCGTCCTCACCGTGAACGGCCCCTCGACTTATTACGAGGATGCGGAGGGCCTGCCCACCGGCTTCGAGTACGACCTGGCGACCCTTTTCGCGCGCGAGCTCAACCTCCGCCCGGTCTTCCAGCTCGTGGACAATCCCGCCGACATCGACCCGATGCTGCGCGCCGGTCGCGGGCACCTGGCCGCGGCCGCGCTCGCGCGCCATTTCGATTTCCCCGGCGGCCTCACGTGGGGCCCGTCGTACTTCACGACGCAGCACCAGATCGTGGGACGCCTGGGCGACCCGCGTCCCAAGTCCCTGGGCGACATCGCCGGCCAGCGCGTCGGCGTCGTGGAGGAATCGGTCGGCGAATACATGCTCGCGGAAGATCCGAAGGTGTCCTCGATCCCGCTCGTACGCATGCCGCCGGGGACCTCCACCCACGAGCTGCTGGAAGAAGTGGCACAGGGGCGGCTCGACTACGCGCTCGTCGAATCGACGCGCTTCACGCTCGCGCGGCGCTTCTATCCGCAGATCGACGTCGCGTTCAACGTCGGCAAGCCGGTGGAATACGCGTGGCTCGTGGGCAAGCTCGACAAGCGGCCGATCATGGACGCGGCCAAGCCGTTCTTCGAGCGCATCCGCAAGGACGGGACGCTCAAGCGCCTCGTCGATCGCTACTACGGCCACGCCCTGCGCATGAATTCCATCGACTCCGGCACGCTGCTCGACAAGATCCCCGCCGTGCTGCCGCGCCTGAAGCCCTTCTTCGTCGAGGCCGAGAACGCGAGCGGCGTCGACTGGCGGTTGATCGCGGCGATCGGCTACCAGGAGTCGCACTGGGATCCCGACGCGACGTCGCCCACCGGCGTGCGCGGCCTCATGATGCTCACCGACGACACCGCCGACCGGCTGCAGATCAAGAACCGGCTCGATGCGCGCGAGAGCATCCTCGGGGGCGCCAGGTACTTCGCCCTGGTGCGCGAGTCGCTCGCCCCGCGCATCGAGGAGCCGGATCGCACGTACCTCGCGCTCGCAGCATACAACCTCGGGCTGGGCCACCTGGAGGATGCGCGCATCCTCGCCCAGCGCAACAAGCTCAACCCGGACAAGTGGCAGGACGTGCGCCAGGTGCTGAACCAGCTCGCGGAGCCGGAGGTCTTCACCACGCTCAAGCAGGGTTACGCTCGCGGCTTCGAGGCGCTGCAGTTCGTGGACAACGTGCGCAACTACTACGACGTGATCTCGAACCGGCAGCCGCGCGACGCGCCGCTCATGCCGACCCTGCCCCCCGACCAGCCGCTCGACAACGCGCGGGTGTCCGGTCAGTTCTCCTCGAAGGCGCTGCCGCCGGGCAAGTGATCGATGTCGGCCCACGCGTCGATGCGGAAGGCCGTGCCATCGTGGGTGAGCGCGTTGTACGAGGCGTTGAGGATCGGGATGGAATGGGGCACGGAGAGGTCGATGCCGTGCACGTGCCGGTAGAGCGTGGCGAGCACGCCGCCGTGCGTGACGACGACGAGCGCCTGGCCGCGATGCTCTTCGGCGAGCGCCTCGAGCGCGGAGGTCACGCGCTGGTGGAGCTGCCGCCGGCTCTCGCCGCCCGGAATCGCGTAGTCGGGATCGACCTCGCGCACCCGTGAAAAGGCGCCCGGGAAGCGGGCATCGATTTCCGTGTAGGTCATGCCCTCGCCATCGCCGAAGTGGCGCTCGCGCAGGCGCGGATCGGGCACCGCGTCGTGGCCGGTGAGCGCGCCGATCTCGCTTGCGGTCTGCATCGCGCGGCCGAGGTCGCTCGACACAAGGCCGTCGAAGCGCTCGCGGGCGAGCCTGCGGCCGATCGCGCGCGCCTGCCCGATGCCCGCATCCGTGAGCGGGCTGTCGCCCTGCCCCTGGATGCGCCGCTCGACATTCCAGCGCGTCTCGCCGTGCCTGACGAGGACGATCTTCGTTTGGTGGCTCAAGGTGAGGAGAACCTTTGGAACACGGATAAACACGGATGAACACGGATGAACACGGATGAACACGGATGAACACCGATAACCCCCAGGAGAGCGGGCCGTGCAAACTTATTGCTGCGTCAGCATGGGCACGAAAACCTGCCTTGCTTTCATCCGTGTTTATCCGTCTTTATCCGTGTTTATCCGTGTTCCAAAGGTTTACTGCCCGCATCACTCACTTCTTTCGCACGACCTCGGCCCCACCCATGTAGGGCCGCAAGGCCTCGGGGACGGTGACCGAGCCATCGGCGTTCTGGTAGTTCTCGAGGATCGCGACCAGCGTCCGTCCGACGGCGAGGCCGGAGCCGTTGAGCGTATGCACCGGCTCGACCTTCTTGTCGTTGCGATAGCGGGCCTGCATGCGCCGCGCCTGGAAGGCCTCGAAGTTCGAGCACGACGAGATCTCGCGATACGCGTTCTGCGCGGGCAGCCACACCTCGAGGTCATACGTCTTCGCGCTCGAGAAGCCCATGTCGCCCGTGCAGAGCAGCATCGTGCGATAGGGCAGCTCCAGGCGCTGCAGGATCGCCTCGGCATTGCGCGTGAGCTCCTCGTGGGCCTCGGCCGACGCCTCCGGGCGCACGACCTGCACGATCTCCACCTTGTCGAACTGGTGCTGGCGGATCATGCCGCGCGTGTCCTTGCCGTAGGCGCCGGCCTCCGAGCGGAAGCACGGGCTGTGGCAGGCGAACTTGAGCGGCAGCTTGGAGCTCTCGATGATCTCCTCGCGCACGAAATTGGTGACCGGATATTCGGCGGTGGGAATGAGGTAGAGGTCGCGCCCGTCGATCTTGAAGAGGTCGTCGTGGAACTTGGCGAGGCTCGAGACGCCGTCGGCGCAGGCCCCGGTCACCATGTACGGCACGTAAACCTCGGTGTAGCCGTGCTCGCGCGTGTGCACGTCGAGCATGAGCTGGGCCAGCGCACGATGCATGCGCGCGACCTCGCCCTTGAGCACCGAGAAGCGCGCACCCGAGAGCTTCGCGGCGGTTTCGAAGTCGAGGCCGCCCAGCCCCTCGCCCACGTCGACGTGGTCCTTCACCGCGAAGTCGAACTTGCGCGGCTCGCCCCAGCGGCGCACCTCGACGTTGTCGTCGCTCGACTTGCCCGCCGGCACTTCCGCGCGGGGAATGTTCGGGATCAGGCGCAGGAACCCGTTCAGCTTTTCCTGCAGCGCGGAAAGCGCGGCCTCGTTCGCCTTGAGCTCCTCGCCGATGCCGCCCACCTCGGACATCACGGCCGACGCGTCCTCGCCCTTGCCCTTGAGCATGCCGATCTGCTTCGAGAGCGCGTTGCGCCGGGACTGCAGCTCCTCGGTGCGCGATTGCAGCTTGCGGCGTTCCTCCTCGAGGGAGCGGAAGCCGGCCTCGTCGAAGTGGAAGCCGCGGCGCTTGAGGCCGTCGATGGCGGCGGGAAGGTCCTTGCGGAGGAGCTGGATGTCGAGCATGCCCCGTATTCTAGCCGGGCCGGACCTCGCGCGATGTCGTGCGTCGGCGACGCGCTCGTGTCACGCAATCTTCGCAATGCCGTCATATTCGATTCAGGTTTGGCTGCTACCTTGGACGCTGTCTCGCCGGCACGCGAACTTCGCGGCCGCCACGGGCGTCAGAAGTGGGCTTCAAGGAGCTTCGAATGAAAACCCGCGTCGTGAAGATCATCAACCGGTTCGGCCTGCACTCCCGTGCGGCCGCGAAAGTCGTGTCGACGTGCCTGCGTTATGAATCCACCGTGACGTTCGTCGCCAACGGGCGACGCGCGGACGGGCGCCATCTCATCGCCCTGCTCATGCTGTCCGCGAGCATGGGCGCCCAGATGTCCGTGGAGGTGCGCGGACCGGACGAAGGCAAGGCCCTCGTCGCGGTGACGCGGCTCATCAGCAGCGGGTTCGGCGAGGCGGAGTAGCGCGCCGGACGAGCGAGGCGGAATCGCGCAGCGGCGCTACTTTCCGTGGGCGCCGGCCTGCAGCGATTGCACCGCCTCGAGGGCCCTGGCGACGTTGGCCTGGGGCGACATCCCGCCGATCGTCGCGGCGATGCGGCCGTCGGGCGTCACGATGAAGGTCGTGCGCTCGGCGAAGCCGTGGTCGATGTCGATCCCGCGCGTGTCCTTGATGCCGGAGCGCGCCTGCTCCACGTCGAGCTCGTATGATTTGGCGATGCGCCCGTTGGCGTCGGATGCGACCGGAAACCGGCTGTTGCAGTATTCCGGATCCCCGGAGAAATCGTTCAGCCGCTCGATGCTGTCGAGCGACACGCCGATGACGCTCGTGCCCGCGCGGGCGAACTTCTCGTAGTCCACGGCGAACGCGTGCGCCTGCACGTTGCACCCGCTCGTGAACGCCGAGGGGTAGAAGTAAACCACCACCGGCCCCTTCGTGAGCGCCTGCCGGAGCGAATACGCGCTGGCCTTTCCGGCGAATGACGCCTGCGCCTCGAAATTCGGCGCCCTGTCGCCTGCCTTCAGCGCGGCCTGGACCGGTGTCAGCATGGCGCAAGACATGAGGGCCATGAACAGCGTGCGGATCGTCATGCGGAGCTCCTGGTTGGACCTCGACAGGGAAGATGAACACGCCGCGTCGTGCGGGTATTCCCCGCAGCCGCGTGTCACTCCTCCCGCCGCTTGCGCGCGGCCTGCGCGTCGAGCGATCGCAAATGCTCGAGCCTCTCGCGGATCTTGGCCTCGAGGCCGCGGTCGGTGGGCTGGTACCAGGAGGGACGCTCCATGCCGTCGGGGAAGTAGCTCTCGCCCGCGGCGTAGCCCTCGTCCTCGTCGTGCGCGTAGCGGTAGTCCTTCCCATAGCCCAGGTTCTTCATGAGCTTCGTGGGCGCGTTGCGGATGTGCAGCGGCACGGGGCGCGTGCCGTCCTGCGCCACGAACGCGCGCGCCTGGTTGTACGCGACGTAGACCGCGTTCGACTTGGCGGCGACCGCAAGGTAGATCACGCATTCGGCCAGCGCCAGCTCGCCTTCGGGCGTGCCGAGGCGCTCGTAGACTTCCGCCGCGTTGACCGCCACCTCGAGGGCGCGCGGGTCCGCGAGCCCGATGTCCTCGCTCGCCATGCGCACCATGCGCCGCGCGAGATAGCGCGGATCGACGCCGCCGTCGAGCATGCGCACCAGCCAGTAGAGCGCGGCGTCGGGGTCGCTGCCGCGCACGCTCTTGTGCAGCGCGGAGATCTGGTCGTAGTAGTTCTCGCCGCCCTTGTCGAAGCGGCGTCCCGCGCGCTGCGCGACCGCGTTCACGAAATCCACGTCCGCGCCGCGCTTGCCCTCGACGCGCGCCGCCTGCGCCACCTGCTCCACGAGGTTCAACGCGCGCCGGGCGTCGCCGTCGGCGAACTCCGCGATGCGCTTGCGCGCGTCGGAGGTCGAATCGATGCCCTCGGCCTCGAAGCCGCGCCCGGTCACGCGGTCGAGGTCTTCGATCGAGAGGCTCTCCAGCACGTAGACCTGCGCCCGGGAGAGCAGCGCGCCATTCACCTCGAACGAGGGGTTCTCGGTCGTGGCTCCGATGAACGTGAAGAGGCCCGACTCCACGTGGGGCAGGAAGGCATCCTGCTGCGACTTGTTGAAGCGGTGCACCTCGTCCACGAAGAGGATCGTCGCGCGCGTGTACTGGTCCCGCACCATGCGTGCGCGCTCGACCGCGTCGCGGATCTCCTTCACGCCCGAGAGCACCGCGGAGATGGCGATGAACTCCGCGTTGAAGGCGTTCGCCATGAGGCGCGCGAGCGTGGTCTTCCCCACGCCCGGCGGCCCCCACAGGATCATCGAGTGCGGCTTGCCCGCCTTGAGCGCCACGCGCAGCGGCTTGCCCTCGCCCAGCAAGTGCCTCTGCCCTACCACCTCGTCCACCGTCTTCGGGCGCAGCCGCTCGGCGAGGGGAACGTTCACCTCGCCAGTCGAGCCGAAAAGATTTCCGGAGGTGCTCATCGCTTCGCGAGCCGGCGGTAGTCGGACATGTGGCGGATCGCTTCCTGCTCGCGCCCGGCCCTGCGCGCGAGCAGCGCCAGGTTGTAGTGCGCGTCGGCGAACGCCGGATCGGCTTCCACCGCGTCGCGATAGGCCTGCATCGCATCGCCGATGCGGTCGAGGTCCTCCAGCACCACGCCGAAGTTGAAGAGCAGCACCGCGTCCGGCCCGCAGGCGTCGAGGCCTTTGGAGTACACGCCGCGCGCCTCTTCCAGGCGGCCTGCCTGATGCAGCAGGAGACCGAGGTTCACGTACGCGTCGAGGAGGGCGGGATCGATGGCCACGGCGCCGCGGTACTCGCGGATCGCGCCATCGCGATCCGTCGTTTCGAGCTCGAGCGCGCGCTCGAAGGCTTCCTGCGCCGCGCCCGGCCCGGCGGACTCCGCCGGCTCGATGACGCTGAGCGAGCCGCGCGAGGGATCGCCCTCGAATTCGAGCAGGTACTGTCCCGACTCCGCCTGCCAGCGGCTGCGGCCCTGGCGCACCACGACGCGATCGCCCTCCGCGCCGATGCGCAGGCCGGAGAGCGGCATGGCGTCGGGCAGTTGCCGCCGCAGCTCCTTGAGCGAGCGCGTGATGCGCCGCGGCGGCACCCGGGCATCGGCGAGCGCCTGGGCGGTGCGCAGCGTGATGAGGTCCTGGAACGAGAAGCGCAGGCTGTTGCGCGGCCCGCGCGCGGGCTCGACGAAGCCCGAAGCGACGAGCGCGCGCACCGTGCCGCGCGAAAGGCCCAGCAGCCGCTCGACGTCCTCGACGCCGTAGGGATGCTGGACGGCTGCGGCAGGCGAAGCGCTAGGCGCGGCTCTTGGCACCTTTGCGAACCGCGGGTGCGGGCGCGGCGGCGGCGGCCGCGCGCTTCGGCGGCTTGCGCGCCTCGGGCTCGGCCACCTTCAGCGCGGCTTTCGCCGGTGTGGCTTTCGGCGCGGCGCCCTTCGGCCCCTTGCGCTCGAGGCTCGCGCGCAGCGCCTCCATGAGGTCGATCACTTGGGCCCCCGGCTGCGGCGCCTCGGACGTCGCGATCTCCTGGCCCTCGATCTTCTTCTGGATCGCCGCCTCGATGCGCGCGCCGACCGTATCGGT
Organism: Usitatibacter sp.; assembly: GCA_035656735.1. GTDB lineage: Bacteria > Pseudomonadota > Gammaproteobacteria > Burkholderiales > Usitatibacteraceae > Usitatibacter. The sequence continues at coordinate 16,077 of DASRRY010000029.1, forward strand.
GTACTGGGCCGGATCGAACGCCTCGACGGATTGCGCCTCGATCAACTGCTTCGCGAGCCTGAGCTCGTTGTCCTTCACCTCGGTGGGCGGGATCTCGATGTCCTTGATGGAGCGCACCTCGCCCGCGTAGAGCAGCTGCTGCATCACGAGGCCATCCTCGATGGCGCGGATCATCACGATGTACTGCTTGCCGCGCGCGGCCCAGCGGCCGAGGGCGCAGCGCTGCGACTCGCGCAGGGCCTTGGCGAGCAGCGCGTAGGGTTTAGCGCCACCCTTGTCGGGCGCGAGGTAGTAAGCCTTGTCGAAGTACACCGGGTCCACGGACTCGATCGGCACGAACTCGGTGATCTCCGCCATGTGCGTGCCCGTCTCCTCGAGGGCCTTCAGCTCCTCGGCGGTGAAGACGACGTACTGGTCCTTGGCGAACTCGTAGCCCTTGACCATCTCCTCGCGCGCGACGGGCACCTCCTCCTTGAGGCAGAGGTACTGCTGCTTGAGCCGCGAGCCGCACGTCTTGTGCAGCATGTTGAACGAGATGGACTTGCTCGCTTCCGTGGCCGAGAAGAGCTTGACCGGGATGGAGACCAGCCCGAAGGACACGGTGAGCGATGCGATCGATCGTGCGGCCATTTGGCCTCCCCAATTTACCTTGAGAATCAAGGCCTTCAAAAGCGCGATTGTGCCCTGCTGACGACTGTTTGGGAAGCGCCGGGTAGACGCCGGTTAGCGAGCTACTGAGCGAAAGCTGTCTCTACTGTACCAACTTCCAGCTTACTGAGCTAAAATTGGCTGTACTGAACCAACTCGCGGCGGGAGGCCGCCTATGGACGCTGAAACCTTGCGGGCAAAGGAACACGAGGCCATGCAGCTGTTCAGCCCCGGCGCCCCCATAGACGAGGACGCGCTTTTCGCCGGACGCGGGAAGCAAATAGACCAGATCATCGAAGCCGTCCTTCAGCGAGGCCAACACGCGATCATTTACGGAGAACGCGGGGTGGGGAAGACGTCGCTGGCGCGAACCTTTCGTCAGCGACTCCTCAACCCCGTGAAGGCTCTGCAAGCGGTTCAGGTCAACTGCGATCCCGCGGACGACTACACAAGCCTGTGGCGAAAGGTCTTTGCCGACCTGTCCCATGAAGAAGGCGGCGTTCTTGACGATTTCCCGGGGCAAATCTCTCCGGATATCGTCCGTCGCGTGTTGTCAGGCTTTGATTTGAATACGACGCCCATCATCGTGCTGGATGAGTTCGACAAGCTCGCCGATCGAGAAGCGAAGGCCCTGATGGCGAACACCATCAAGTCACTCTCGGATTACTCGGTGCCGGCGACATTGATTCTTGTCGGTGTAGCGAACTCGGTCGACGGCCTGATTTCCGAGCACGAGTCGATCTCCCGCGCGCTCGTACAGGTTCCCATGCCGCGCATGCAGGCTCAGGAGTTGGAAGAAATCATCGACAAGCGCCTTGCCCGCCTCGGCATGAAGATCACCAGGCCCGCGTTGGCGCAGATCATCGGGTTGTCGAGCGGGCTGCCTCATTACACCCACCTGCTCGGGCTGTATTCCGTCCGGCGGGCGCTTAACGCCGGAAAGCTTCTGATCGATGAAACGCATGTCGACGAGGCTGAGCGGTTGTGCCTGGAGAAAGTCGATGCGTCGCTCACAAGCCAATACAACCGCGCGACCCAAAGTCACCGCAGCGGCAACATCTACAAGGAGGTCCTTCTCGCGTGCGCGCTCGCCGAGCCGGACGAACGCGGTTACTTTCCCGCGAAGGCGGTGGAATTTCCGTTGTCGACGATCATGCGCAAGCCCTACACCACCGAGATGTTCGGGCAGCACCTCAAGAAGCTGAACACGGCGGATCGCGGGGAAGTGCTCGAGGTGGACGGTACCCCGCGCAGATTTCGCTACCGCTTCGAGGAGCCGCTCATGCAACCGTACGTCATACTGCGTGGCCTCAAGGATGGCCTTCTGGACAAGGCGACGATGAAACGCCTGATGCCCAATTATCTGCAGCCAAGGCTATCGAGCTTATAAAGGACGGCATCCATGAAAACGCACGGTTTCGCCAGCATCATCATCGTCGCCGCATGCGGGCTGCTCGGTATCACCAGCGTGCAGGCCGGGAATGACTATCCATCCAGGCCGGTGAAGATCGTCGTGCCCTTCGCGCCGGGCGGCTCGACCGACGTGGTCGCGCGCATCCTCGCCGACAGGCTGGGCGCGGAATTGAAGCAGAGCTTCGTGATCGAGAACCGGCCCGGCGCCGGCGGCAACATCGGCGCCGACGTGGTCGCCAAGTCCGCGCCCGACGGCTACACGCTCCTCATGGGCACGACCGGCGTGCTGGCCATCAACAAGTTCCTCTACAAGGACATGCCGTTCGATCCCGAGCGCGACTTCACGCCGGTGAGCTACACGTCGCTCATCACGAACATGCTCGTGGTGAATCCGCAGCTCCCGGTGAAGACCGTGCCCGAGCTGATCGCGCTCGCGAAGTCGAAGCCCGGCGCGCTCACGTTCGCTTCTTCCGGCGCCGGCAGCTCGACCCATCTTTCGGGCGAGCTTTTCAAGAGCATGGCGGGCGTGGACCTCGTGCACGTGCCCTATCGCGGGAGCTCCCAGGCGCTCACCGACGTGATGGGAGGCCAGGTGACGATGCTCTTCGACAACGCGCCGTCGTCGATGCCATACGTGCAGCAGGGCAAGCTGCGCGCGATCGCCGTAACCAGCTCGAAGCGCATGCCCGGACTGCCCGACGTGCCGACGATCGACGAGTCCGGCGTCAAAGGCTACGAGTCGCTCTCGTGGAGCGGCATCGTGGCGCCCGCCGCGACGCCGAAGCCCGTGATCGCGAAGCTCAACGCCGCCATCGAGAAAATCCTGAGGCAGGACGACGTGCGCAAGCAGTTCGCCAACCTCGGTGTCGATGCGGTCGGCGGCCCGCCCGAGGCGTTCTCGCGCCATATCCGCGCGGAGAGCGAGAAGTGGGGCCAGGTCGTGAAGGCGGCGAATATCCGGCTGGACTAAGCCTTCGCCTGCGCGAGCGCCGCCTCGAGGTCCTGCTTCGTCTCGAGCGCGCTGGCCCAGCGGTCGCCGGTGGCCGCCAGGCGCTCGATGGCATTCGAGATGCGGAAGTCGAGCGGGTGCGCGCTCGCCAGCTCCTCCCACGTGAGCGGCATCGAGACCGGCGCGCCCGCCGCGCCGCGCGGCGAGTAGGCCACGTTCAGCGTCTTGCCGCGCACGTTCATGTTGTAGTCCATGAAGATCTTTCCCGTGCGCTTGGGGATGCTCCAGTCCATGGTGATGAGCTTCGGGTTCTTCGCCATCAGGTGCCGGCCGACCAGCTCGCAGACGTGGCGCGCCGCGTCGAAGTCGATATCGCGCACGATCGGCACGAAGATGTGAAGCCCCGTCTTGCCCGACGTCTTCACCACGGCGTCCAGTTTCATCCCCGCCAGCAGCTCGCGCAGCTTGAATGCCACCTCCTTGCCGCGCTCGAAGGCCACGGTGTTGAGCTCGGGCTCGTCGCCCGGCTTCTCCTGCCCCGAGTAGATGTACGGGTCGATGTCGAACACGACGTAATCCGGAAAATTGAGGATGGACGCCTCCAGCGACTCGAGCGAGCTCGCGTAATCGAGGCCGTGCCCCGGCGCATCGGGCTTCGGGTTCGCGCGCGAGTGCCAGACGTGGAGCTCGAGCGTGCCGACCTGGGCCAGCCACAGCAGCGTCGGCAGGTTGTTGCAGAGCAGGTACTCGTGGCTCTCGTCCTTGTGGCCCGAGTACACGACGATCGACTCGACGAACTCCGGCCGCTCCTGCTCCCAGTGCTTCTGGAAGAAACGCTCGCCCTCGATGCCCGACGGCATGCGGATCATGGTGAGCGGCCGGTCGGCCAGGTGCGGCAGCATGTACGGGGAGACCTGCGCGAAGTAGCGCAGCAGGTCGCGCTTGGTCACCGCCGCCGCGCCGAGCGCCGCGTGGGCCGGCCAGTAGACGCGGTCGAGGTTCGTGAGCTTGATGCGATGCGCTCCCACGGCCAGCGTGAAGTCGCGCTTCGCGGCGTCGAGCTGGGCCACCACCTCGCCGATCATGCCCTCGCCGCGCGGCGTGGGCGCATCCGGCTCGCGTGCGCGCAGCGCGGCAGCCTGGCGCTTCACCTTCTTCGCCGCGACGTCGTCGCGCACGCGCACGAAGACCGGTGCACGCAGGCGCGCATCGTCGGTCCAATCCTGGAAGCTCACCTCGGCGACGATCTCGGGGCGAACCCATGTCGTGGGGCCGTTGAGCTCCGGCGTCTCGTCGAAGGGACAGCTCTTCGCCTCGAGCGGCGCCAGCCGCTCGCTCAGCGACGCCAGCGTCTTCCCGTCGAACCCCGAGCCCACGTGCGACGCATACTTGAGCTTGCGGCCCTCCCAGTAGCCGACCAGCAGCGCGCCCAGGGCCGCGCGCGAGCCTTTGCCGCGCGTGTAGCCGCCGATCACGAAGTCCGCCGTGCGCGTGGGCTTGACCTTGAGCCAGTCGCCGGTGCGCCGTCCCGCGTGATAGGCGCTCGCCTCGCGCTTGCCGATCACGCCCTCGAAGCCGGTCGCGAGCGCCGCCTGCTGCAGCGCCATGCCGTCGCGCTCGCCATGGACGAGCTGCACCAGCGCCGACGGCATGAGGCACTGCGCGAGGTAGCGGCGGCGGTCGGCGTATGGCGCCTCGCGCAGGTCCACGCCGGCGAAGAACGGCATGTCGAAGGCGAAGAACGCGACGGGCGCCCCCGTATCGGCCGCCGCGCGCTCGCGAGCGGTCTTGAGCTGCGCCCGCTCCTGCAACGCCCCGAAGGACGGACGTCCCGCGGCGTCGAACGCGACGACCTCGCCGTCGAGCACGCTGCCCTCGACCGCCTGGCGCGCGATCTCCGCGGCGAGCGCCGGAAAATCCGCCGCGAGGTCAAGTCCGCGGCGCGAGCGCAGGTGCACGCGGCCCTCGCGCACGATCGCGAGCACGCGATAGCCGTCGAGCTTGGGCTCCCAGAGCCATCCGGCCCGATCGAACGCCGCATCGCCGCTTTCGGCGAGCATGGGTGCCAGCTTCGCGGGCACGGCGACCGGCGCGCCGCAGGGCACGAGCCGCGCGGCGGGAATGCGGTGGGCCGGCACGGCGACCAGGTCCTCGACCGCGACGCCCGAAAGCACCGAGCGCGCATCCGCCGTGACGTCACGCGTCGTGACGAAGCGATCCTTGTGCTTGATGAGGAGCCACTGCTTCGCCTCCTTCGTCTTCACCAGGGCGAAGGAGCCCTTGAGCTTCCCGCCGCGCAGCTCGAACGAGAGCTTTCCCGCGGCGAGGTCGCGGCGCACGCGATCCTGCGCCGCGCTGCGATCGTGGAACGCCGTGCCGCCCTCGTCCGGCGAGTACACGCCGCAGTCCCACACGATCACCTCGCCCGCGCCGTACTGGCCCGGCGGGATCACGCCCTCGAAGGAGGCGTACGCGTAGGGATGGTCCTCGGTCTGCACGGCCAGGCGCTTTTCGCTAGGATCGAGAGAAGGACCCCTCGGCACTGCCCACGAGAGCAGCACGCCGTCGCACTCGAGGCGGAAGTCGTAGTGCAGGCGCCGGGCCGAGTGCTGCTGCACCACGAAGAGCAGCGGACCGCCCGTACGGCGCACCACGGCCGGCGCGGGCTCCGGGGTCGCATCGAACGCGCGTTTCTTCGAATACTCGTCGAGAGGAGTCTTCGCCATGCCGGATTCTAGGAGCAAGCTCCTCGCGGGGGCGAGCGGATACTCGTTCAAGGAGTGGTGCGGCCCGTTCTATCCGCCCAGGACCAAGGCGGACCAGATGCTCGCCTTCTACTCGGCGCGGCTGCCCACGGTGGAGATCAACAATACCTTCTATCGCATGCCGCAGCCGGCGGTGCTCGCGCAGTGGAAGGAGACGGTGCCGGCGGACTTCCGCTTCTCCATCAAGGCCTCGCGGCGCATCACGCACATCTCGCGCCTCAAGGCGGAGTCCTCCGCCGACTCGGTGCAGTACCTCTACAAGACGCTCGAAGCGCTCGGCGAGAAGCGCGGGCCGGTTCTCTTCCAGCTGCCGCCGCTGCTCAAGAAGGACGTCGCGCGCCTCGAGGCGTTCCTCGCGCTCCTGCCCGCCGACCACCGGGCCGCCTTCGAGTTTCGCAATGCCACCTGGTTCGACGACGACGTGTACTCGGCGCTGCGCACGGCGGGGGCGACGCTCTGCTTTTCCGAGCGCGAGGACGACACCCCGCCGCCGCTGGTGGAGACCGCGCCGTGGGGCTACGTGCGGCTCCGGCTCGAGGCTTATTCCGGAGCGGATCTCGAGCGCTGGGCCGAGCGCATCGCCGGCACGGGATGGAGCGAGACGTACGCGTACTTCATGCACGAGCCGACCGCGCCGGCCTACGCGCGCACGCTGCTGGAGGCGTGGGAGAATTTAGCGATCGCTTAATGAAGCGTGAAGCAAGTTTAAGTATCACTTATCCCTGCGCGCGGCCTAGGATGGGACTCGGACTGCTTGCCGAGCGGTCTTCCCCTTTTCCGTCCCGGAGGCTTCCATGGCTGGCCGCAATTTCCTGTTCGTTCCAGGCCCCACCAACATTCCCGACCGCGTGCTGCGCTCGATGGTGGTGGCGATGGAGGACCACCGGTCCTCGCGGTTTCCCGAGCTCACCCGCAACCTCTTCCCGGACCTGATGAAGCTCTACGGTTGCGACGAGGGCGAGGTGTTCATCTATCCCTCGACCGGCACCGGCGCCTGGGAAGCGTCGCTCACGAACACGCTCTCGCCCGGCGACCGCGTGCTGGCACCCCGCTTCGGCCAGTTCAGCCACCTCTGGATCGACATGATGAAGCGCCTCGGCCTCGAGGTGGACGTGCTCGAGACGCCGTGGGGCGAAGGCGCCCCCGAGGAGCGCATCGCCGCCGCGCTCGAGGCGGACCGCGAGCACCGCATCAAGGGCGTGATGGTGGTGCACAACGAGACGGCGACCGGCGTGGCGAGCGACATCGCGGGCGTGCGCGCCGCGATGGATGCGGCGAAGCATCCGGCGCTGCTCTACGTCGACGCGGTGAGCTCGCTCGGCAGCATCGAGGTGCGCATGAGCGAATGGAAGGCCGACCTCATCGTCGCGGGCTCCCAGAAGGGGCTCATGCTGCCCGCGGGCCTGGGCATCGTCTGCGCCAGCCCGCGCGCGCTCGAAGCCTCCGCCCACGCCCAGCTGCGCCGCGTGTTCTTCGACTTCGGCGACATGCGCCGCGCCAACAAGGATGGCTATTTCCCCTATACCCCGGCGCTATCGCTGCTCTACGGGCTGCGCACCTCCCTCGACATGCTGCTCGAGGAAGGGTTCGAGAACGTCTATGCGCGCCATGCGCGGCTCGCCACGGGCGTGCGCAAGGCGGTCGACGCGTGGGGACTGGAAGCGTGCTGCCGCGTGCCGCGCTGGCAATCCAACACGGTGACCGCCGTCATGGTGCCGCCGAACATCAATGCCGCGCACGTGATCGACGTGGCCTTCCGCCGCTACAACCTGGCGCTCGGCGCGGGCCTGAACATCATGGCCGGAAAGCTCTTCCGCATCGGCCACCTGGGAGACCTCAACGAGCTGATGCTCCTGGGCGCGCTGGGCGGCGTGGAGATGGCGATGGCCGACGTGGGCATTCCCGTGGCACCCGGCAGCGGTGTTGCCGCGGCGCAGTCGTACTGGAGGAGCCACGACCCGGTGCCCAAGCGCCGCGTCGCGCGCTCCGAGGTCGTCTACGCCTCGCACTCCACGGGGTCGATCAACGCTTAGCGGGCGCGTCCTCGATCACGTCCGCGCCCTTGGGCGGCACGAAGCGGAACGCATCCGGCGGCACGGGTGCGTTCGCATGCAGCTCGGTGAACCTGAGCGAGCTGTGGCCGCCCAGCTGGTCGAAGAGCTCCATGGCCGCGAGCGTCTTGCCATTGAGGCCCAGGCGCACGCGGTCGAAACCGGTGTCCGGGGTCTTCGGCGTGGCCTCGACCCACTCGAGGCCGTTGGCGGTGCCGGCGTCGCGCAACGAGAAGAGCGAGGTGATGTCCTCGCGCCCGGCGAGGAGTGCCGCGGGCGTCGACGAGATCGCCTTGTCCATGCGCTTGATCGTGACCTGCTGCAGCTCGGGGTCGTAGATCCAGAGCTTCGTCCCGTCGCCCACCAGGAGCTGCGGGTGCGGCTTGTCGTAGGTCCAGCGAAACTTGCCCGGGCGCGCGAACACGAACGACCCGCTGCCGCGCTCGACGACCTTGCCCTCGCGGTCCATCACCTGCTGCTCGAAGCGCCCCGCGGCGCTCTTCGTCGCCTGGTTGAAGGCGAGGAAGTCGTCGAGGCCGTTGGCCCATGCGTCGAGCGCAAGACTCGCGACGCAGGCCAGCACCACGCTGCAAACATTCTTGAATTTCATCTGCGTTTATCCGCGTTTATCCGCGGAAAATCACTTCGAGTGGTTCGGCGCGATGATCTCGCGGTTGCCGTTCGACGCCATGGCGCTCACCAGCCCCGCCTTCTCCATGTCCTCGATGAGCCGCGCCGCGCGGTTGTAGCCGATGCGGAGGTGACGCTGCACGAGGGAGATGGAGGCGCGCTTGTTCTGCAGCACGACCTGCACGGCCTGGTCGTAGAGCGGGTCCGCTTCCCCTGAGACACCGCCCTCGCCCGAGGTTCCCGGGATCTCGCCCTGCTCCGGCGTGTCGAGGATGCCGTCGATGTAGTTCGCCTCGCCCTGCTTCTTGAGCGCCTCCACCACGCGATGCACCTCGGAGTCGGCGACGTACGCGCCGTGGCTGCGGATCGGGAGCCCCGTGCCGGGCGCGAGGTAGAGCATGTCGCCCTGGCCCAGCAGGCTCTCCGCGCCCATCTGGTCGAGGATGGTGCGCGAGTCGACCTTCGAGGACACCTGGAACGCGATGCGCGTCGGCACGTTCGCCTTGATGAGGCCCGTGATCACGTCCACCGACGGGCGTTGCGTCGCCAGGATCAGGTGGACCCCCGCCGCGCGCGACTTCTGCGCGAGGCGCGCGATCAGCTCCTCGACCTTCTTGCCCGAGACCATCATCAAGTCCGCGAGCTCGTCGATCACCACCACCACGAGCGGCAGCGGCTCGAGGTCCTCCGGGCTGTCCGGCGTGAGCGAGAACGGGTGCTTCACCGGGTGCTTCTTGTCCTGCCCTTCCTTGATCTTCGCGTTGTACCCGGCGAGGTTGCGCACCGAGATCGCGCTCATGAGCTTGTAGCGCCGGTCCATCTCGGCCACGCACCAGTTCAACGCGGCGCCGGCCTGGCGCATGTCGGTGACCACCGGCGCCAGCAGGTGCGGGATGCCCTCGTACACCGAGAGCTCGAGCATCTTGGGGTCGATCATCAGCAGCCGCACTTCGGCGGGGGTCGCCTTGTAGAGCAGCGACAGGATCATCGCGTTGATCGCGACCGACTTGCCGGAGCCGGTGGTGCCGGCGACGAGCAGGTGCGGCATCTTCGCGAGATCCGCCACCATCGGCTTGCCCGTGATGTCCTTGCCGAGCGCGATGGTGATCCTCGAGTGCATGTCGGCGTAGGCCTGCGAGCCGATGATCTCCGAGAGGCGCACGATCTCGCGCTTCGGGTTCGGGATCTCGAGGCCCATGCACGAGGTGCCGGGAATCGTCTCGACCACGCGGATCGCCATCACCGAGAGCGCACGGGCCAGGTCGCGCGCGAGGTTCACGATCTGCGCGCCCTTGACGCCCACCGCGGGCTCGACCTCGTAGCGCGTGATGACCGGGCCGGGATAGGCGGCCACGACCTTCACCTGCACGTTGAAGTCCTGGAGCTTGCGCTCGATCAGGCGCGAGGTGTACTCGAGCGTCTCGGCGGTGGGGCGCTCGATGTGCGTGTCGGGCGCGTCGAGCAGCGAGAGCTGCGGCAGCGGCGAGTCCGGCAAGTCGGAGAAGAGCGGCACCTGCTTCTCGCGCATCACGCGCTCGCTCCTGGGCACGACGACCTTCGGCATCTCGATGCGGATCGGCTCGTGGTCCTCGAATTCCTTCTTCGCGACCTCGACCTTCTCCTCGCGCACCTGGGCGGCGATGCGGCCCGCCTCGCGATCGCGCTTGGCCTCGATGCGCGCCCGGATCGCGACGAACGCCCATTCGAGCCCGGCGCCCAGCCGCTCGCAGAAGCGGATCCACGAGAAGCCGGTGAAGATGCTGAAGCTCGCCGCGAGGACGGCCAGCAGCAGGAGCGTGCCGCCGGTGAAGCCGAGGGCCGTCCCGATGAGCGCGGCGAGCACGCTGCCCAGCACGCCGCCGTGCACCGACGGAAGCTCCGCCGGCAGGCCGTTCAGGCGCATGGCTTCGAGCGCGCTCGAGGCACCCACCACGAGGACGAACCCGGTGAGCGCCACGGCGGTGCTGCGCCGGTCGAGCATCTCCCACTCGGGAATGCGGCGGTAGAGGCGCAGGATCCCGTAGAGCGCGAGCCCCACGAACCACCATGCCGAGAGGCCGAAGGCGAAGAGCATGAGCTCGGCGATCCACGCGCCGACCAGGCCGCCGCGATTCGCGATCGCGCTCGACATCGTGGCATGGAAGGGACCCGGGTCCGCGCGCGAGTAGGTCGCGAGGATGAGAGCCAGGTAGATGCCGGCGGCCGCGAGCACGAGCCAGCCGGCCTCGCGCATCACGCGACCCAGCCGCGGCGGCGGGGCGTGAACGGTCGTTGCGGCGATGGGACTGCTCCTGCGGCTCAGAGCGACGGCGGGAGCTCGCGGTTGATGATGGTGATCGACTTCGACTCGATCGAGATGAAGCCGCGCTCCGAGAGGTCCTTGAGGATGCGGTTCACCATCTCGCGCGAGGCGCCGACCATGTTGGCGAGGTCCTGCTGCGAAAGCTTCTCGCCCACCATCAGCTTCCCGTTGCTGTAGACGGACAGCTCGAGGAGCGTGGAGGCCACGCGGCCGTACACGTCCATGAGCGCCAGCGTGCCGATCTTGCGGTCCGCCTCGCGCACGCGCTGGGCCAGGACCTGCATCACCATGTTGCCGATGCGGGGCGCCTGCTCGACGCAGCGCTCGAACGCGGAGTGCGCGAGCACGAGGAACGTGGAGGCCTCGATGGTCGTGACCGATGCCGAGCGTGGCTGCTTGTCGATCATCGACATCTCGCCGAAGAAGTCGCCGGGCCCGAGGATCTTGAGAATGATCTCGCGACCGTCCTCGTCGCCGATGAACACCTTCACCTTGCCCGACTGGATCATGTAGAGCGAGTCGCCCATCTCGCCCTCGGTGAGCACCACCGCATTCTTCGGATACGACTTCTCCGCCGCGACGCTGCGAACCGCATCGAGCTCGCGATCGTTGAGCTGGGTGAAGAAAGGCACCGCCTTCAGCGTCTGGGTGCGCTCGCCGATGTGGGCACGTCTGGGCGTCATCTGCATAGGTTACCTAGATACGCGTTTTTTCGTTATATGTCAAACCGTTATCGAGGATACCTCAGGAACCCCCTGAAATGCGGCCGCTGCCACCCCCGGCGCGGATGCGATAATCGCACTCTTTGCCCCCTATCCGCCCGCCTTTCCGCCCCCCGCCATGACCACCAAGCACGCCCGCGTCCTCATCCTGGGCTCCGGGCCCGCCGGCTATACCGCCGCCGTGTACGCGGCCCGCGCCAACTTGAAGCCCGTGCTCATCACCGGCCTCGCCCAGGGCGGCCAGCTGATGACCACGACCGACGTCGACAACTGGCCCGCCGACGCGATGGGCGTGCAGGGGCCGGAGCTCATGGACCGCTTCCTCAAGCACGCCGAGCGCTTCGAGACGGAGATCCTGTTCGACCAGATCCACACGGCGAAGCTGGGCGACAAGCCCATCACGCTCGTGGGCGACGGCGGCACCTATACCTGCGACTCGCTCATCATCGCGACCGGCGCCTCGGCGATGTACCTCGGCCTGCCCTCGGAGCAGAAGTTCATGGGCAAGGGCGTCTCGGGCTGCGCGACCTGCGACGGCTTCTTCTACAAGGGCCAGGACGTCTGCGTCGTGGGCGGCGGCAACACCGCGGTCGAGGAGGCGCTCTACCTCGCCAACATCGCGAAGCACGTGACGCTCGTGCACCGCCGCGACAAGCTGCGCGCGGAGCGGATCATGCAGGACAAGCTCTTCGCGCGGGAAGCCGAGGGCAAGATCGGCATCCGCTGGAACCACATGCTGGACGAGGTGCTGGGCGATGCGTCGGGCGTCACGGGCGTGCGCCTCAAGTCGACGGTGGACGGCAAGACGGCCGACCTCGCGCTCACCGGATGCTTCATCGCGATCGGCCACAAGCCCAACACGGACATCTTCGAGGGCCAGCTCGAGATGAGGAACGGCTACATCGTCACGAAGACCGGCCTCGACGGCATGGCGACCGCGACCAGCGTGCCCGGGGTCTTCGCCGCGGGCGACGTGCAGGACCACGTGTACCGCCAGGCCGTGACGAGCGCCGGCACCGGCTGCATGGCCGCGCTCGACGCCGACAAGTACCTCGAGACCCTGGGGTGAAGGCGCGCGGCGCATCCCACCCGCGGCAGCCCAAGCCGGTCGACCGTCCAGGAAACGGCGGGCGCGCGCCCGCGGACGCGGAGGATTTCCGCGCCGCGGTGCGCGACGTGAAGCCGCTCGCGGCCCCCAACCGCGTGGAGCCCTTCCGCGAGCCGCCACGGCCCATCCCCGTGAAGCGCCTGGAGGACGAGCACGCGGTGCTGGAGGACCTCTCGCGCCTCGCCCACGGCCATGACGTGGCCGGCCTCGACGACATGGAGATCGAGGACGACGCGCTCTTCCTGCGTCCCGGCCTGCCGCGCGACATCCTGCGCAAGCTGCGGCGCACGCACTGGGTGATCCAGGACCATCTCGACCTCCATGGCCTGACCTCCGAGGAGGCGGCGCTCGCGACCGGCAGCTTCCTCGCCGAATGCCGCCGCGCGGGCATCCGCTGCGTGCGCATCGTGCACGGCAAGGGCCTGCGCTCGCGCAACCGCGAGCCGGTGCTCAAGCACCGCATCCGCAAGCTCCTCATGCGCCGCGACGACGTGCTCGCCTTCGTCGAGCCGCGCGCCCGCGAGGGCGGCGGCGGCGCCGTGGTCGTGTTGCTCGAGGTCGGCACATGACGCTTCGCGCCGCGCGCTGGCTCCTCGTGCTGCTGGCGCTCGTCGCCTTCGCGGTCGGCGTGGACAACATGAGCCGGCCGCTCGCCAACCCCGACGAGGGCCGCTACTCGGAGATCTCGCGCGAGATGTCGATCACGGGCGACTGGGTCACGCCGCGCCTCGACGGCATCAAGTATTTCGAGAAGCCGCCGCTGCAGTACTGGGCGACCGCGCTCGCCTTCGAGGCGTTCGGGTACAACGAGTACGCGGCGCGGCTCTACGTGTGGCTTTGCGCGATCGCGACGCTCGGCATCGCCGCGTACACCGCCATGAGGCTCGCCACCGTCGAGGCGGGCATCGCGACCGCGCTGGTGCTCGCGGGGAGCCCCTACTTCCTGGCGCTCGGCGGCATCGTGACGCTCGACATGGGAGTCACGCTCTGGACCACGCTCACCGTGTGCGCCTTTCTCCTGGCCGAGCACGCGCACGCCGAGCGGCGTGCATCCGCGGCGCGCAACTGGATGCTCGTCGCGTGGGCGGCGATGGCGCTCGCCGTGCTTTCCAAGGGGCTCATCGGCATCGTCTTCGCGGGCGCGGCGGTGTTCTTCCAGGTCGTGCTGTCGCGCGACCTCTCGGCGCTGCGGCGCATGCGCTGGCTGCCCGGGCTCGCGCTCTTCGCCGTGATCGCGGTGCCGTGGTTCGTGCTGGTCTCGCGCGCGAATCCGGAATTCGCGCGGTTCTTCTTCGTGCACGAGCACTTCGAGCGCTTCCTCACCCACGAGCACCACCGGGTGCAGCCGTGGTGGTTCTTCCTGCCGATCGTCGTGCTCGCGTTCCTGCCGTGGGCGCCCGCCCTCCCGGCCGCGGTGCGCCACGCGTGGCGTGCGGAGCGCGGCGCGGACCTGCAGCCGATGCGCGTGGCGCTGCTGTGGGCGGCCTTCATCGTGTTTTTCTTCAGCGCCTCGGGATCCAAGCTTCCGGCGTACATCCTGCCCGCCATTCCGCTCCTGGCGCTCCCGCTCGGCCGTTATCTCGCCGAGGCGCCGGCCGCGCGCCTCGCGCGCTACGCCGCCTTCACCGTGCCCATCGGCCTCGTGCTCTTCGTCGCCGCGTACGTCACCCCCGGGACGAGCCAGGAGCCGTGGGTGCGCGAGCTCAACCTGGCCGCCCAGCCCTTCGCCTACGCCGCGGCGGCCGCCTTCACGGCGGGTGCGCTGGCCGGCGCATGGCTGCTGCGCGCGGGGCGGCGATGGACCGCCCTCGCCGTCGTGGCGCTGGCCAACGTGCTCATGGTGGGCGGCCTCATCGAGGGCTACCGCATGTTCTCGCCGAGGCAGTCCGACCAGGAGGCCGCGCGGCTCATGGGGGCCTACCTGCGGCCCTCGACCCGCCTCTACAGCGTGAAGATCTACGACCAGTCGCTGCCGTTCTATCTGGGGCGCACGCTGAAGCTCGTCTCCTACGTGGACGAGTTCGAGACCGGCCTCAAGGCCGAGCCCGGCATCGGCCTGGACCACCTGGAGGACTTCCCGGCCGAATGGCTGCGGCCGGGCGATGCCCTCGCTATAATCCAGCCCGGCGTCTTCGAAGAGCTCCAGCGGCAGGGCCTGCCGATGGAAGTCATCCACCAGGACGCGAAGCGCGTCCTCGTCCGCAAGCCGTGAACCCCCTCACCTTCTCGCTCGTCCTCACCGGCGTGCTGCTCAACGCCGCCGCGCAACTCCTGCTCAAGGCGGGCACGAACCGCATCGGCGCGTTCTCGTTCGCGCTCGAGAACGTCGTTCCCATCGGCATGAAGATCGCCGGCAGCCCCCACGTGCTGGCGGGCCTGGGGTGCTACGTCGTGAGCGTGATGGTGTGGATCCTCGCGCTCTCGCGCGTGCCGGTGAGCGTGGCGTACCCGATGCTTTCCATCGGCTACATCGTGAACGCGCTGGCGGCGTGGGCGCTCTTCGGCGAATCCCTCACCGCGCAGAAGCTCGTCGGCATCGGCTTCATCGTGATCGGCGTGATCCTCGTGGGGCGCTCGTGAGCCCGGCGTTCCTGCCTTTCGCGCGGCCGTGCATCGACGAGTCGATGGCGCGCGCCGTGGCGGACACGCTCATGAGCCGCTGGATGGTGACCGGCCCGCGCGCGGCGGAATTCGAGAACGCGCTGTCCGCGCGCTTCGGCGGTCGCGCCGTGCGCGCCGTCACCTCCGCCACGGCGGCGATGCAGCTCGCCCTCGAGGTGCTCGGCGTCGGCCCGGGCGACGAGGTGATCACGCCCGCGCAAAGCTTCTTCGCCACCGCGAACGTCATCGCGCGCACGGGAGCCCAGGTCGTCTTCGTGGACGTGGACCTGGTGACGCGCAACCTCGACCTCGCGCAGGCGGCGAGCGCCGTGACGCCGCGCACGAAGGTACTGCTGCCCACGCACTACAACGCGCCGATCGACGCCGATGCGCTGCAAGCCTTCCGCGAGCGCCATGGCGTGCGCGTGATCGAGGATGCGGCGCTCGCGATCGGCTCGACGACGCCGCGCGGACCGGTCGGAGCCACCGGGGACATCGTCTCGTTCAGCTTCCACCCGAACAAGAACATGACGACGATCGAGGGCGGCGCCCTCGTGCTCGACGACCCCGCCGAGGTCGCGAAGGTGGAGCGGCTGCGCTTCCACGGCATCGAGCGGCTGGACGACGGCACGCGCGACGTCGAGACGCCGGGCTCCAAGTACAACTTTTCCGACGTCTCCGCGCGCCTGGGCCTCGAGCAACTCGCCCACCTCGACGCATGGTGCGCACGGCGCGCGCAGCTCGCGCAGCGTTACTTCGAGTGCCTCGACGGCCACGATCTCCTCGCGCCCGAGCGCCTGCCGCCGCGCGACAACCCCGGACACAGCTGGAACATGTTCACCGTGCTGCTGCCGCTGGAGGCCATGGGGCGCAGCCGCAAGCAGTTCATCGAGGCGATGCGTGGGGCCGGGATCGGCATCGGCATTTCATACGAGGCGATCCACCTCACGAAGTACTTCCGCGCCCTCGGCCACCGCGACGGCGAGTTCCCCGTCTCGGAGCGCATCGCGCGCGAGACCGTGACGCTGCCGCTCTTTCCGGAGATGCGCGAGGCGGACGTCGAGCGCGTGTGCGAGGCGATGGACCGCGTGCTGCGCAGGCAGGCGGCATGACCGCGCCGCGCATCTCCGTGGTCATTCCCATCTACAACGAGGAGGCCGTGCTGCCGGCGCTCTTCGCGCGGCTCTATCCCGCGCTCGACGCGCTGGGACAGTCCTACGAGATCGTCTTCGTGAACGACGGCAGCGTGGATCGCTCCGCGGCCCTGCTGCGCGAGCAGTTCCAGAAGCGCCCCGACGTGACGCGCGTGATCCTCTTCAACGGCAACTTCGGCCAGCACATGGCGATCATGGCGGGCTTCGAGCACGTGCGCGGCGAGCGCATCGTGACGCTCGACGCGGACCTGCAGAACCCGCCCGAGGAGATCGGCAACCTCCTCGCGAAGATGGACGAAGGCCACGACTACGTGGGCTCGATCCGGCGCATGCGCCGGGACGCGGCGTGGCGGCGCTGGGCCTCGAAGGCGATGAACCGGCTGCGCGAGCGCATCACCCACATCCAGATGACGGACCAGGGCTGCATGCTGCGCGCGTACTCGCGCCCGATCATCGACGCGATCCGCGCCTCGCGCGAGGTGAGCACGTATATCCCGGCCCTCGCCTACTCCTTCTCGCACAACCCGACGGAGATCGAGGTCGAGCACGAGGAACGCCACGCGGGCGAGTCCAAGTACTCGCTCTACCGCCTCGTGCGGCTCAACTTCGACCTGGTGACCGGCTTCTCGGTGCTTCCGCTGCAGGCCTTCTCGCTCTTCGGCATCTTCGTCGCCATGATGTCGCTCGTGATGTACGTCGTGGTGATCGTCGAGCGCATCGTCGCGGGCGGCGGCGGGCTCTGGGTCATCTGGGACCGCGACATCCTGCAATTCTTCCTCACGGGCGTGGTGCTCTTCGGCCTCGGCCTCGTGGGCGAGTACGTCGGGCGCATCTACCAGCAAGTGAGGGAGCGCCCGCGCTACCTCATCGCCGCCATCCTCGAGAAGAGGGACTGATGGCCGCCTCCGCCGTCGTCTTCGCCTACCACGACGTGGGCGTGCGCTGCCTCTCCGTGCTCCTCGCGGCCGGCATCCGCCCGGCGCTCGTGGTCACGCATCGAGATGATCCGCGCGAGACGATCTGGTTCGCGAGCGTGGAGAAGCTCGCGCGCGAGCAGGACCTCGAGGTGGCGACGCCCGACGACCCGCGCGAGGTCGAGCCTCACCTCGCGCGGATCGCGCCGGACTTCCTCTTCTCGTTCTACTACCGCCACATGCTGCCCGCGCCGATCCTCGCGGCCGCGCGGCGCGGTGCCTTCAACATGCACGGCTCGCTGCTGCCGAAGTACCGCGGGCGGGTCCCGGTGAACTGGGCGATCCTGCGCGGCGAGCGCGAGACCGGCGCCACGCTGCACGAGATGGTGGAAAAGCCCGATGCCGGACGCCTCGTGGACCAGATGGCCGTGCCCATCCTGCCCGACGACGTGGCGCTCGATGTCTTTCGCAAGGTGACGGCCGCCTCCGAGATCGTGCTGCACCGGTCGCTCCCCGCCCTCGTCGCGGGCACGGCGCGGCTCGTGCCGCAGGATCTCGCGGCCGGCGGCTATTTCGGCGGCCGCAAGCCCGACGACGGCCGCATCGACTGGACGCAGCCGGCGCGGCGCATCCACGACCTCGTGCGCGCGGTCGCTCCGCCGTATCCCGGAGCCTTCACGGCCGCGGGTGGCAGGCGGCTGCGGATCCTGCGCACGCGCGTGCTGTCCGACGCCGATGCGCCCGCCGCTCCCGCCCTCGAGGCTCGCGGCGACCGCGTCGTCGCTCGCTGTGGCGGCGGCGGCACCCTTCTCATCCTCGATGGCGTCTGGGGCGGCGAGCCGCTCCGCGCCGCACAACTCGGCGGACGCGCGCTTCCGCTCGGAGAAACTCCATGACCACGAAAAAGAAGCTCTGCATCCTCGGCGTCAACGGCTTCATCGGCCACCACCTGTCCAACCGGATCCTGCAGGACACGCAGTGGGAGGTGTACGGCATGGACATGGGCTCGGACCGCATCGGCGACCTCATGTCGAACCCCCGCTTCCACTTCTTCGAGGGCGACATCACGATCAATCGCGAGTGGATCGAGTACCACATCCGCAAGTGCGACGTGATCCTGCCGCTGGTGGCGATCGCCACGCCGGCGACCTACGTGCGCGAGCCGCTCAAGGTGTTCGAGCTCGACTTCGAGGCGAACCTGCCGATCATCCGCAGCTGCGTGAAGTACGGCAAGCGCGTGCTCTTCCCCTCCACCTCCGAGGTCTACGGCATGTGCGCGGACGCCGAGTTCGACCCGTACGCGTCGAACCTCGTGCTGGGCCCGATCGACAAGCAGCGCTGGATCTACTCGTGCTCGAAGCAGCTCATGGACCGCGTGATCTTCGCCTACGGCTCCATGGGCCAGCTCGACTTCACGCTCTTCCGTCCCTTCAACTGGATCGGCGCGGGACTCGACTCCATCCACACCGCGAAGGAAGGCAGCTCGCGCGTGATCACCCAGTTCCTGGGCCACATCGTGCGCGGCGAGCCGATCCAGCTGGTCGACGGCGGCTCGCAGAAGCGCGCGTTCACGTACATCGACGACGGCATCGCCGCGCTGATGAAGATCATCGAGAACAAGGACGGCGTCGCATCGGGCCAGATCTACAACGTCGGCAACCCGAAGAACAACTATTCGGTCCGCGAGCTCGCCGAGATGATGCTGGCCCTGGCAAGCACCTACCCCGAGTACCGGAAACGGGCGGCCAAGGTGAAGCTCGTGAAGACGAGCTCGGGCAAGTACTACGGCAAGGGTTACCAGGACGTGCAGAACCGCGTGCCCAAGATCGACAACACCATCAAGGACCTGGGGTGGAAGCCGAAGGTCGACATGAAGGCCGCGCTCAAGCACATCTTCGACGCCTATCGAGGGCAGCTCGACGATGCTCGCGAGCTGGCGGACTGAAGGCCCATGGAGAACAAACCGCTGGTTGGTGTCGTAATGGGCTCGAAGAGCGACTGGGACGTGATGCAGCACGCGGCGCGGGTGCTCAAGGACTTCGGCGTGCCCTACGAGGCGCAGGTCGTCTCCGCGCATCGCACGCCCGACCTCATGTTCGACTATGCGGAGCAGGCGCGCGGGCGGGGACTGCGCTGCATCATCGCCGGTGCGGGCGGCTCCGCGCACCTGCCGGGCATGATCGCGTCGAAGACCACCCTGCCGGTGCTGGGCGTGCCCGTGCCCTCGCGCCACCTCGCCGGCCAGGACTCGCTCTACTCCATCGTGCAGATGCCCAAGGGCATCCCCGTCGCCACCTTCGCGATCGGCGAGGCGGGTGCCGCCAACGCCGCGCTCTTCGCGGTGAGCCTGCTCGCCACGTCCGAGCCCTCGCTCGTGCAGAAGCTCGCGGACTACCGCCAGGGCCTGCGCGAGCAGGTCGCGGCGATGCAGCTGCCGGATGTCCTTTGATGTCGCGTCCGCCGCCAGGCCGCCGTCGCGAGGCGCCGTGATCCTTCCCGGCACGACCCTGGGCCTCCTCGGCGGGGGCCAGCTCGGGCGCATGTTCACGGTGGCCGCGCGAACGCTGGGCTACCGCGTGACCGTGCTCGATCCCGATCCCGTGGCGCCCGCGGCCGAGTTCGCGACGCGGCACCTGCAGGCCGCCTACACCGACCCCGCTTCGCTGGACGAGATCGCCACGACGTGCGCGGCCGTCACGACCGAGTTCGAGAACGCGCCCGCGGAAGCGCTGGTGCAGCTCGGCAAGCGCACGGCCGTGCGCCCGGGCGGCTCCTCGGTCGCGGTGGCGCAGGACCGCCGGCGCGAGAAGCGATTCTTTTCCGAGCGCGGGCTGCCGCTGGGCCCGCACGCCGTGATCGATTCCGAGGCCGACATCGGGCCGGCGCTCGCGCGCGTGAAGCTGCCGGCGCTGCTCAAGACCGCGCGCTTCGGCTACGACGGCAAGGGCCAGGCGCGCGTCGATTCCGCGGCCGACGTCACGCGCGTCTTCCGCGAATGGAAGGCGGTGCCCTGCGTGCTGGAAGAGCTGCTCACGCTCGAGCGCGAGATCTCCGTCGTGCTGGCGCGCGGCGCCGAGGGCGCCATCGAGGTCTTTCCGGTCGCGGAGAACCAGCACGCCCACGGGATCCTGGACATCACCATCGCGCCCGCGCGCATCCCGGCGCGGCTCGCCGCGGAGGCCACCGCCCTCGCCTCGAGCGTCGCGTCGGCGCTGGACTACGTTGGCGTCCTCGCCGTCGAGATGTTCGTGGTCGACGGCCGGCTCCTCCTGAACGAGATCGCGCCGCGCCCGCACAACAGCGGCCACTACACCATCGACGCCTGCCGCACCTCGCAATTCGAGCAGCAGGTGCGCGTGCTCTGCGGCCTGCCCCTCGGGGACGCCTCGCAGCACTCGCCGGCCGTGATGGTGAACCTGCTGGGCGACATCTGGCGCGATGGCGAGCCGCGCTGGGATTCGGTCCTGCGCCACGCCGGCGCCCACCTGCACCTCTACGGCAAGCGCGAGCCCCGTCCCGGGCGCAAGATGGGACATGTCACCGTCTGCGATGCCTCCCCCGAGCGCGCGCTGGACATCGCGCTCGCCATCCGCCGGGACCTGGGCATCGGCTCTTGATGAGGAGAATTCCATGACGCTCCGCTTCGCTCTCGCCGCGTGCATCCTCGCCGCGGCCCATGCACAGGCCGCGGACATTCGCGGCTCGGGCCGGCCGGCCACCGAGAAACGCGACGTCACCGGCATCCACGGCGTGGCGATCTCGCTGCCGGGCGACCTCGACGTGCGCCAGGGCGGCCCCGAGGGCGTCACCGTGACCGCCGACGACAACGTGCTGCCCTACATCGAGACCGTGGTCGAGAACGGCGTGCTGCGCGTGCGGACGAAGCCGGACACGAGCGTCTCGCTGCGCACGCGCTTGCACGTGCAGGTGGTCGCCCGCAGCATCGAGGAGCTCGACCTCAGTGGCGCGGGGAACATCGATGCCCGCCAGGTCGACGTGCCCAGGCTCACGCTGCGCGTTTCCGGGGCGGGAGATGCGACGCTCGCCGGGCGCG
This sequence comes from Usitatibacter sp., assembly GCA_035656735.1. Lineage (GTDB taxonomy): Bacteria > Pseudomonadota > Gammaproteobacteria > Burkholderiales > Usitatibacteraceae > Usitatibacter. The sequence goes on from DASRRY010000029.1 coordinate 37,388, forward strand.
CGCGGGCCCTCGATGCCCGCATCAGCGGGTCCGGCCACGTGAATGCCGTCAAGCTCGCGACAGAGGACGCATCCGTCCGCGTTTCCGGCTCCGCCCACGTGAGGCTCGACGCGCGCAAGACCCTGGCGGCGAGCATCAGCGGCGTAGGCGACGTCGAGTACTACGGCGATCCGAAGGTCGAGCGGCGGATCTCGGGCACGGGACGGATCGAGCGGGCCGGCGCCGCACCCGGCTGATGCTGGGCTGGCTCAGGCGCACGCGGCGCGAGGCGCGTCGCGCCGTCGCCCCGTCGCTCTGGCGCGAGGCGACGGCGCCGTGGCTCTTCATGCGCGGCCTGGCCGCCTCGGACATCGCGCGGCTTCACGCGCTCTGCGAGCGGTTCCTCGCGATCAAGCATTTCACCGGCGCGCACGGCGTCGACGTGACGCCGCGCATGCAGGTGGAGATCGCGGCGCAGGCGTGCATCCTCGTGCTCGAGCTCGGCATCGAGTGGTACGAGGGCTGGTCGGAGGTCATCGTCTATCCGGCGCAGTTCGCCCCCGAGCGCGAGATCGTCGACGAGGCCGGGGTCGTGCACCTCGTGAACGACCCGATGGCGGGCGAGGCATGGCTGGGCGGACCGGTGCTGCTGTCCTACGAGGACGTGGCGCTCGCGGGCGACGAGGCCCAGCGCATCGCGGGATACAACGTCGTGATCCACGAGTTCGCCCACAAGCTCGACATGCGCAACGGCGACGCCAACGGCTTCCCGCCATTGCATGCGGGCATGGACTTCCGGGCCTGGAAGCGTGCGCTCGGCGAGGCGTACGACGACTTCCGCGCGCGCGTGGAGCGGGCGGACCGCATGCCGGGGCGGCGCGCGGAGGCGGCCTACGACGCGCTGCCGATGGACCCGTACGCGTCGGAAAGCCCGGCGGAGTTCTTCGCCGTGGGCTCGGAGGCGTTCTTCGAGACGCCGGAGCAGCTGGCACCCGCCTATCCGGCGATGTACGAGCAGCTCCGGTTGTTCTATCGCCAGGACCCGAGGGCGCGGGTCCCGGGCTGATCAGGCCGCGCTCTTCCCGTCGTCGTCCATGTCCTCCTCGGGACCGGCCTTCGAGCGGCTCTTGCCGACCTGCTCCGCGCGCTCCATCTCGCGCTGCTCTTCTTCCGAGCGCGGCGCGGCGTCACGCGCTTCCTTCTCGATGTCGTGATGCTGGACGTGGTCCTTGAGGCCCTCGTTGTAGTCGCGCGTGGCCTTGTAGTTGCCCTCGCCGTACTGGCCCTGGGCGCCGCCCTGCTGCTGTTGCTGGCCCTGGTTCTGCTGGCCCTGCTTTTGCTGGCCCTGCTTTTGCTGGCCCTGCTTCTGCTGGCCCTGCTTCTGCTGGCCCTGCTGCGACTGGCCCTGTTGTCCCTGCTGCTGCTGGCCCGGCTTGCGATCGTCGTCGTTCATTTCGGCTGGCCCTCCGTCTTGTTGAGGTCGGTGCGATCCGGCGTCTGCTGCGGATCGACGTTCTGCGCCTTCTGCGGATTGGCCGGCGCGACCGACGAATAGGAATGGTCGTCGCCCTCGCGCGGCCCGGTCTGCGCGGCGCTCTTCGAGATGTTGCTGGTATCCGGTACCACCGGCGTCGTGCCCGGCGGGTCGCCGGTGGGCGGCGCGGGCGGCACGTCGATGGTCTTCGCCGACGCATCGGCCGAGGCGGGCAGCGGCGCGGAACCGGACGTCGCGCCGACCGTGGTGCCATCGCGGTGGCGATCGCAGGCGGCGGCGCCGGCCATCACGAACATGATCGCGATGACGCGCGTGGCCACGCGGTTCCAGAGCTGGTGATTCATGGGTTTCCTCCATGGCCGGCAATGCGGCCTCGTCCCCCATCATGGGGGCGCGGGAAAACCGCGGTTATCGGACGAGTCCGGCGCTTGGCGTAGGACTCGCGGCAGGCGGAACTAAGCCTTCAGAGGAAGAGGACGGCGGGGAAGACGGCGATCGCGAGGACGATGAGGACCCACTCGCAGTTCCAGCGCTTCAGGTGGCCGGTGTAATGCAGGATGATCGCGGCGATGGCGAAGACGTAAAAAGCGGCCAGCAGCATGTCGTTGTCTTTCCCGTCCCTTAGTGGCGCACAGGATACAGGAAAGGTTTCGACCGGCCTAGACGGCGTCCTCTCCGGTTTCGCCGGTGCGGATGCGCACGACCTGGCCCACGTCGAAGACGAAGATCTTGCCGTCGCCGATCTTGCCGGTGCGCGCGGCCTTGACGATCGCGTCCATGGCCTTCTCGACCAGGCCGTCGGCCACGACCACCTCGACCTTCACCTTGGGCAGGAAATCCACGACGTATTCCGCGCCGCGATAGAGCTCGGTGTGGCCCTTCTGGCGGCCGAAGCCCTTCACCTCCGTCACGGTGAGCCCGCTCACGCCGATCTCCGAGAGCGCCTCGCGCACCTCGTCGAGCTTGAACGGCTTCACGATCGCTTCGATTTTCTTCATGGACGGGAGGGACGCGCGGCGTACGGACGAAAGCCGGATGTTATCGGATAGCGCCAATCCTTGCCAAACGCGCGCGGAGTGATGCGCACGCCCGGGGGCGCCTGGCGCCGCTTGTACTCGTTGGCCTGGATCATGCGCACCACGCGCTTCACCGTCTCCAGGTCGTAGCCCACGCCCGCGATCTGCTCCGGCGACATGTCGCGCTCCATGCAGCGCTCGACCACCGCATCGAGCACCTCGTAGGGCGGCAGCGTGTCCTGGTCCACCTGTCCCGGGGCGAGCTCCGCCGAGGGCGCACGGTCGATCACGCGCTGCGGGATCGCGAGGCCCTTCGAATTGCGCCAGTACGCCAGGCGGTAGACCAGCGTCTTCACGACGTCCTTGATGAGCGCGAAGCCCCCGGCCATGTCGCCGTAGAGGGTGGCGTAGCCGGTCGCCATCTCGCTCTTGTTGCCGGTGGCGATCACCAGCGCGCCCTGCTTGTTGGAAAGCGCCATGAGGAGCGTGCCGCGGATGCGCGACTGCAGGTTCTCCTCCGTCTTGTCCTCGGCCGCGCCCGCGAAGACGGGCGCCAGCTCCGCGCGGAAGCTCGCGAACAGCGCATCGATCGGGATCTCGGAATAGCGCACGCCGTGGATCTTCGCCATCTCGCGCGCGTCCTCGATGCTCATCGCGGCGGTGTAGCGCGACGGCATCATGACGGCGTGCACGCGGTCGGGCCCCAGCGCGTCGACGCACAGTGCCAGCACGAGCGCCGAGTCGATGCCGCCCGATAGGCCGAGCACGACGGCGGGAAAGCGGTTCTTGCCCACGTAGTCCGCGATTCCCGTGGCGAGCGCGCGATAGACGATCTCTTCCTCGGTGAGCGGAGGCGCCATCGGGCCGCGCACGCTGGCTCCTTCCAGCTCCACGATGTCCAGGGCCGCGCGAAACGAATCGCCCTGGTACGCGATGCTTCCATCGCCCGCGAGCGCGAAGGAAGCGCCATCGAAGACCAGCTCGTCCTGGCCGCCGACGCCGTGCACGTAGAGGAGCGGCAGGCGCGTCTCCTTCACGCGCGCGCCCATGCGCTGGTAGCGCTCGGCCTGCTGCGCGCGGTGGAAGGGCGAGGCATTGATCGAGACCAGCACGTCCGCCCCCGCGGCCTTCGCCTTCGCGGCCGGCTCGGGAAACCAGAAGTCCTCGCAGATGCCGAGGCCCACGCGCCGGCCCTCGATCTCGAACACGCACGCGCGGTCGCCCGGCTCGAAGTAGCGCCGCTCGTCGAACACGCGATAATTGGGCAGCTTCTGCTTGAAGTAGGACTGCTCGATGCGCCCGCCGCGCAGCAGCGCCGCGGCGTTGTAGCGCGTGCGCCCCTCGCGATGCGGATAGCCCACGACGAGCGCCACGTCGAGGCAATGGGAGGCGAGCCGCGCGAGCTCCTCCAGCGCCTCGTCGCAGAAGTCGTCGCGCAGCCACAGGTCGTCGGCCGGATAGCCGCAGAGCGCCATCTCGGGGGCGACGACGAGGCGGGCGCCCGCCGCCCGGGCCTCGTCCACGGCTTGCTTCAGGCGCTGCGCGTTGCCGGCGAAATCGCCGACGGTCGTGTTGATCTGGGCGACGGCGATCTTCAAGGATGCTCGGTTTGGTATTTTGTCCGGATTATAGAGTGAACCATGACCCAGGAACTCCAGATCCTCGAATCCCTCGAGGGCGTCGACGCCGCGCAGTGGGACGCCCTCGCGCGCGGCAACCCCACGCTCTCCCACGCCTTCCTCGACAGCCTGCACCGGAGCGGCTGCGCGTCGCCGGAAAGCGGCTGGACGCCGCGCTATCCCTCGATCTGGGAGGGCGAGCGGCTGGTGGCCGCGGCACCCCTCTACGTGAAGGGCCATTCGTACGGCGAGTACGTCTTCGACTGGAGCTGGGCCGACGCGTACGAGCGCCATGGCATCGACTACTACCCGAAGCTCCTCGCCGCCGTCCCGTTCACGCCGGCGACGGGTGCGCGGCTTCTCTCGCGCGACGCGACGTCGGCCCGCGCCCTCGTCCGCGCGCTCCTCGAGATGGCGCGCGAGTCCGGCGTCTCGTCGCTGCATATCCTCTTTCCGGACGAGCGCGACACGCAGGTGCTGCGCGGCCACAAGCTCCTCGAGCGCACCGGCGTGCAGTTCCACTGGCGCAATCCGGGCTATCGCGACTTCGCCGATTTCCTCGCCGCCTTCTCCCACGACAAGCGCAAGAAGATCCGCCAGGAGAGGAAGCGCGTGGCCGACGCCGGCGTCGAACTCGTGCGCCTCACCGGGCGCGAGGCGAGAGAGTCCGACTGGAACTTCTTCAACACCTGCTACCGGCGCACGTATCGCGAGCACCGCTCGACGCCGTATCTCACGCGCGCGTTCTTCGGTATGCTCGCGCAGCGTATGCCGGACAACCTGCTCCTCGTCATCGCCCGCCGCGAGGGCAAGCCGATCGCCGCGGCGCTCGACATCTTCGGCGAGCACGCGCTCTACGGACGCTACTGGGGCAGCACCGAGTACGTGCCGGGCCTGCACTTCGAGGCGTGCTACTACCAGGCCATCGACTTCTGCATCGAGCGGCGCATCGCGCTCTTCGAGGGCGGCGCCCAGGGCGAGCACAAGCACGCGCGCGGCTTCCTGCCGGAGAAGACGCGCTCCTTCCACTGGCTCGCCCACCCCGCGTTCAACCGCGCCGTCGACGACTTCCTCGAGCGCGAGGGCGCCGGGATCTCCGCGTACGTCGACGAGCTGAACGAGCGCAATCCCTATCGCCGATGAGCGGCCGGCAGCGCACCGTCCTCGAATGCGCCGCCGTCTTCGCGCTCTGCGCGGGCGGGTTCTATGCGATCCTCGCCGTGACGGGGCCGGATCCGTTCGACATCGACGCGCTCTTCCACTACAAGGTGGCGAGCCTCATCCTGAGGCAGGGGCCGTGGGTGGACATCTCGTGGCTGCCCTTCACCGTGCTGGGCGAGCACGGCACGGACCACCAATGGCTCTTCCATGCGCTGCTGGCGCCGCTCACGCTCATGGGCGACAGCCTGCGCGCGCTGAACGCGGCCGCGGCGATCGCGGGCGCCGCGATGGCCGCCGTGATCGTCGCGTTCCTCCGGGGCGCGCGCGTGCCGTGGCCCGCGTTGTTCGCGGTCCTCATGATGTTCGCGGCGGACATCCTGCCGGGACGCTACATCTGCCTGCGCGCCCAGGACATCGCCGTCGTCTTCATGGTGGCGATGCTCTTCGCGATCGCGTGGCGGCGCACGGCCTGGGTCGGCGTGGTGGCGTTCCTCTTCACCCAGTCGTACCACGGCGCGGTGATCATGGGGCTGCTGCTCGCGGCCACCCTGGGCGCGCAATGGCTGCTCGAGCGCAGGCCGCAATGGAGCGCCATCACGGCGACGGCCGTAGGCGTGCTGCTGGGGCTCGTGGCGAGCCCATGGTTTCCCCGCAACGTGGGCTATCTCGTCTTCCACACCGTATTCAAGACGACCGACGCGGTGCCCGACCTCGTGGGCTCGGAGTGGCTGCCGATCCCGCCGGATAGGCTCCTCACGAGCGCGCTGGTGGCCCACGTGTCGCTCGCGGCGGCGCTTGTGGCCTGGGGCGTGCGTTGGCGCGGGGGCGGGCGTCCGGTGCCGGGCACCGATACGCTCGCGGCCCTCGCGCTGACCGCATTGTTCCTCGTGATGGCCGCCTTCGCGTGGCGATTCCTCGAGTACTACGCGCCCTTCGCCGTGCTCACGGCCGCCCTGCTGTGGCGCGACGGGGCTTCGCGTGCGGCGCCGCGAGGGCGCGGCCGGGCGCTCGTGCCGGCGCTTCTCGTGGCGGGCCTCGCGTGGGGCATCGTGCAAGGGGTGCGGACGCTCTCCGCGGCGCCGCGAACGCCGTTCGACGCCTATGCCGACATGGTCGCGTACATCGAGGCGCACGACGCGCGCCCGATGGTGTTCAACACGCGCTGGCCGGATTTCCAGAGCCTGGTGTCCTGGACCCATCGCGCCCGCTATGTGGCGGGCCTCGACGGGCACTATCTCCTCTTCGGCGATCCCGTGCGATTCCGCGTGTGGTACGACATCGCGCGCGGCAGCGCCAACGGCCGCGACGACAACATGCGACGCGTCGCGGCGACGTTCGGCGCGCAGTGGGCGGTGGTGGCGCGGGTACAGCCGGCGATCGCCCAATCCTTCGCGCGCGACCCGGCCGCGCGACTGGTGCTCTCCACGCGCGATGGCTGGCTCTTCCAGCTCGCGCCCGGCGCCGGCCGCTAGAGCTTCGTCTTCACGAAGACGCGCTCGGGCAGCGCACGGATCAGCGCCATGATCGCGCGCCAGAAGCCGGGCACGTAGATCTCGCCGGAGGTGCCGCGGTCGATGGCGGCCACGATGCCGCGGGCCACGCGTTCGGGGCTCGCCCAGAGCGGGCCCTTGGGGAAGCCAGCGGTCATGGGCGTGTCCACGAACCCCGGCTTCACGGTGAGGATCTTCACGCCGCTTCGATGCAGGCGATGCCGCAGGCCCTGCAGGAAGATCGCGAGGCCCCCCTTGGCGGCGCCGTACACGTAATTGCTCTGGCGGCCGCGATCGCCCGCGACGGAGCCGATCACGGCGAGGGTCCCGCGGCCGCGCGTCTCGAAGCGGTTGGCGATCTCGTGCGCGAGCGACGCGGGGCTCGTGAAATTCACCTCGAGCGCGCGTTGCGCCTCGGCGAAGCTCGACTGCGCCCGTGCCTGCTCCGGCAGCACGCCGTGGGCGATGAGCGCCACGTCGATGCCGGCGAGCGCCGTAGCCGCGTCGTCCACGATCTGCCCGTGCCGCTCGATGCGCGCAAGGTCCGCCACGATGGCGTCCGCCTGTGCCGCCCCGCGCGCCGCGAGGTCGGCGCGCACCGCCTCGAGCTTCGATGCATCGCGCGCGACCAGGTACAGCCGCGAGCCGCGAGCCGCGTAGATGCGCGCGACCGCCTGGGCGATCGCGGAAGTGGCGCCGATCACGAGCACGCGCGGCGGCTCAGCCATGCACCCGCCTCCAGAAGCTCGACGAGAAGGCCGGGTCGATGTGCCGCGCGAATTCCTCGAGCCGGGGAAAGGAGCGGCGGAACGTGTCGCGCGACATGCGCGCATCCTTGGCCGGGTAGATCGCCCCGCCCGCCTCCATCACGATGGCGTCGAGCCGCTCGAGGAGCGCCAGCGTGCGCGCGCCGCGCATGGGGAAGTCGAGCGCGAGTGTCACGCCCGGCCGCGGGAACGACATGAGGCCCGGCGAGGGACGCTCGCCGAAGACCTTGAGGACCGAGAGGAAGGACGCCTCGCCCGACGCCGAGATCGCGTCGAGCAACGCGCCCGTCGCCGCGCGCGCGGGCGCCATGGGCACCACGCACTGGTGCTGCACGAAGCCGCGCCGCCCGTACATGCGATTCCACTGCCCGATGGCGTCGAGCGGGTAGAAGAACGGCTGCAGGTGCGCCCGTGCGGGGCCTACGCGCGCCGTCGAGAAGTGCAGGACGTTGAAGGCGCGCACCGACAGCCGCGAGAGCGCGAAAGCCGGAAAGTCGAACGGGATCGCCAGCCGCCGCCCACGCGAGCGCGCCATGAGCGGGCCCGGCTCTTCGGCGTGGTTGGCCCCCATGAAGAGGCCGCGCGCGAAATGCCGCCCGCGTGCCGTCGTGTCCACCCAGGCCACGGTGTGCTCGAAGCGGCCGGCCGACTCCGCCGAAAGCGCGAGGAACTCGTCGATCCCGTGGAAGCGCCGGGTCTCCACGTGGAGCTCGGCGCGCGCGATGCGCTTGAGCCCGAACTCCGCCCAGCTCACCAGCCCCGTGAGGCCCAGGCCGCCCACGGTCGCCGCGAAGCGCTCCACATTCGATCCCGGCGTGCACACGAGGCGCGAGCCGTCGGAGCGCACGAGCTCCAGCGCGCGCACGTGGGCGCCGAAGGTGCCCGCGCGGTGATGGTTCTTGCCGTGCACGTCGTTGGCGATCGCGCCGCCGACGGTGACGCGGCGGGTTCCCGGCGACACGGGCAGGAACCAGCCCGCGGGCACGATGACGTCGAGCAGCTGCTCGAAGGTGACCCCCGCCTCGCAGCGCACCACGCCGCGCTCCCGGTCGAAGGCGACGAGGCGGTCGAGGCGCGTGGTATCCAGCAGCGTGCCGCCCTCGTTCAGGCAGCTGTCGCCGTAGCTGCTGCCGCAGCCGCGCGGGAGCAGCGGCGCGGATGCGGGCAGCGGCTCGTGGCGCCACTGCAGCGCCTCCAGCCGCGCCGCGCGTTGGCGCGGAAAGCGGCCCCAGGAGGGCGCCTCGAGCGCGCGGCCGGCGTTCACGTCGCCGCGACGAGGACCGCGAGGATGGCCACGCCGAGGGCCAGGCTCGCGCGGTCGCGCAGGGCGAAGACCAGCGGGTCCTCGTTCAGCTCGTCGCGATAGGCGAGGAGCCAGACGCGCGCGACCCAGTAGAGCAGGATCGGGCACGCGATCCAGAGGAGCGCCGGCCGCGAGTACAGCGCACGCACCTCGGGGCTCGTGATGTAGAGCGCGAACACGAGCACCGAGAGCTGCCCGCACACGACCCCCATGAGGCCCAGCAGCATGCGGTCTCCCGTGCGGTAGCCACGGCCCGGCGCCACCGTGGCCGCGCGCCGCGCCAGCGCCGAAAGCTCGGCATGGCGCTTGGCGAGCGCCAGCGACAGGAACATGAAGAGCGAGAAGACGAGGAGCCAGTGCGACACCGGCACGGGGATCGCCGCCGCACCCGCGAGGATGCGCACCGCATAGAGACCCGCGAGCGTGAGGACATCCACGAGAACGAGGCGCTTGACCCACAGCGAGTAACCGACGGTCGCGGCCACGTAGCACGCGAGCTCGAGCTGGAAGCGCGCACCGAGCTGTGCCGAGAGCGCGAACGCGAGCACGACGAGGAGCGGCGCCAGCAGGACAGCCACCCAGAGCGGCAGGTCGCCCGCGGCGAGCGCGCGCCGGCGCTTGTCCGGGTGTTGCCGGTCGGGCTCCAGGTCCGCGAGATCGTTCAGCAGGTAGGCGCCCGAGGCGGCCAGGGAAAACGCCGCGAAGGCGAGGAACGACGAGCGCACGGCGGCCTCGTCGTGCAGCCGGTGGGCCGTGACGAGCGGGACGAAGACGAGCAGGTTCTTCACCCATTGGTGCGTGCGCATGGCGCGCAGCAAGGGCCAGCGCATGAGCGGACGGCGTTCGAGCGCCACCACGTGCACGCCCTGCTCCCGCGCGCGGCGCGCCGTGCCGACGCCCTCGCTCGCGCACACGTAAGCCACCGACGCCGAGCACCACGGCGCGTGGTCGGCATGGGAATCGCCGACGTAGTCGTAGCCGCGCTCGCCGAAGCGCTCGCGCAGCGCCGACGCCTTGTGCTCGCCCTTGAGGTTGCGCACGCCGTCGCTCGCGATCACCTCGTCGAAGACGCCGAGGTGCCGGGCGATCGCCTCGGCGAGCGTCGCATCGGCCGCGGTCGCGAGCACGATGCGCCTGCCCTTCGCGCGCTCGGTCCGGACCAGCTCGAGCACCGCCGGATCGTAAGGCAGCAACGCGGCGTCCAGGCGCGCCCGTGCCGCCAGCTGGCGCTTGAGCGCGGCGCGGCCGGCGAGCAGCCAGAAGGGAAGCGCCAGCAGGATCCACGGGGCGCGGCGCAACGCGCCCACCAAGGTCTCCTGCAACGTGTCGGTCCTGAGCAGCGTGCCGTCGAGGTCCACGCAGAGCGGGCGCAGCGCGGACGTCCCGGCTTGCGCCTGCGCCGCCGACGACGCGGGAGCGCAGGCTTCGTTCACGCGGGCTGCGCCCAGCCGGCGAGGAACTCGCGCCAATGGGGCGCGTCCTGCGCGGCGATGAACTCGCGGGCCACCGCGACCTCGCGCGCGTACGCATCGGGCATGAGGCCCCCGCGGATCATCTGGAAGCGCAGGAAGAGCAGGTAGGTGTTGGCGACGTCGGTCTCGCAGTAATCGCGGATGGCCCCGATCTCGCCGCGCTGCCAGGCGGGCCACACCTGGGAGCCGTCCATGCCGAGCTTGCCCGGCAAGCCGCAGAGCTGCGCGATCTCATCGAGCGGGGCGAAGGCGCGGTTCTGGAAGCCGGCGAGCACGTCCATGAGGTCGGTATGGCGCGTGTGGAAGCGGCTGAGATAGTTGTTCCACTTGAAGTCCTTGTTGCTGTCGCCCGTGTCCCAGTAGCAGCAGCCGGCGACACCGTGGAAGAGCGCCCGGTAGTGCAGGACCGGCAGGTCGAAGCCGCTGCCGTTCCACGACACGAGCTGCGGCGTGTACTTCTCGATGCCGTCGAAGAAACGCTGCACCAGGTCGCGCTCGGCATCTCCCGCCGAGCCCAGGGACCAGATGCGGAAGCTGTCGCGGTCGCGCAGCGCGCACGAGATGGCCACCACGCGCTGCAGGTGCGCCGGCAGGAAGTCGTTGCCCGTGGCCTGGCGCCGGCGCTGGGAAACCAGCTCCACCACGCCCGCGTCGCTCAGCTCCGGGCTCAGCTCCCAGAGCTTGCGCAGGCCCGCGACGTCGGGAATCGTCTCGATGTCGAAGACCAGGACGGGCGTCATCGGCTAGGCGGGGAAGACGCCGGTGGAGAGGTAGCGATCGCCGCGATCGGGGATGATCGACACGATCACGGCCTGCTTCGCCTCGGCGCACAGCCGCATCGCCGACGCCATGCCGCCGCCGGCCGAGATGCCCGCGAAGATGCCCTCCTCGCGCGCGAGCCGGCGCGTCATCTCCTCGCTCTCCTGCTGCGTGACCTCGATGATGCGATCGATGCGGGCCCGCTCGAAGATCTTCGGCAGGTACGCCTCGGGCCACTTGCGGATGCCGGGCACCGACTGGCCGTCCTTCGGCTGGACGCCCACGACCTGGATGGCGGGATTCTTTTCCTTCAGGAAGCGCGAGACGCCCATGATGGTGCCCGTGGTGCCCATGGTCGCGACGAAATGCGTGACCTTGCCCCCGGTGTCGCGCCAGATCTCGGGGCCGGTGCCGGTGTAGTGCGCGAGCGGGTTGTCGGGGTTGGCGAACTGGTCGAGGATGATGCCCTCGCCGGCCTCGCGCATCCGCTCGGACGTGTCGCGCGCGAGCTCCATGCCGCCCTTCTCCGGCGTGAGCACGAAGCGCGCGCCATAGGCCGCCATGCTCTGCCGGCGCTCCACCGAGAGATGCTCCGGCATCACCAGCACCATCTTGTAGCCGCGCATCGCGGCGACCATCGCGAGCGCGATGCCGGTGTTGCCGCTGGTGGCCTCGATCAGCGTGTCGCCGGGCTTGATGCGGCCGCGCTTCTCCGCCCCCAGGATCATCGAGAGCGCCGGGCGGTCCTTCACGGAGCCCGCCGGGTTGTTGCCCTCGAGCTTCGCGAGGACGACATTGGTCGTGCGTCCCGGGATGCGCTGCAGGCGCACCAGCGGGGTGTTGCCGACGAAGTGCTCGAGCGTCGAGTGCAAGCCTTTCCCTTCCCTGAAAGCCAGAGCCCCGCGCTCGGCGGGGCTCTCGTGCGGCGCGACAAGGCCCAGTTTACTTCTTCTCGTCCTTCTTCGAGCCCTTCTTCATGTCGTCCTTCTTCTCGGCGGGCTTGCCCGGGCCGGTGGTGGTGCCGGACAGCACGAGGTCGCCCTTGATCTTGTCGAACGTGGCGTCGCCGATGCCGTTCACCTTCTTCAGGTCCTCGGTGGACTTGAACGGCCCGTTCTTCTTGCGATAGTCGATGATGGCCTTGGCCTTCGCCGGGCCGATGCCGTCGAGCTCGGCCAGCTGCTTCTCGCTCGCCGAGTTGATGTTGACGACCGCGAAGGCCACGCCCGCGTAGGCGAGCAGGGCCGCGAACAGCAGTGACATCCTCTTCATGTTGTCTCCTGTGGAAGGCGTGGGGGCCCGCGCCCAGCTTGCGGGCGGGGCGGATTATAACCGGCGCAGCCGCTGGTCCACGTAGCGGCCGACTCCCTGCTCCACCGTGAGGAACGGCGGCTCGTAGCCCGCCGCGCGCAGCGCCGCAACGTCCGCCTGCGTGAAGCTCTGGTACTTGCCCACGAGCTGCGGCGGGAACGGCACATATTCGATCGCGCCCGCGGCGCGCAGCTCGTCGAGGGAGAGCGACTTCTCGCCGCGCGAGCGGCGGATCGCGTTGACGGTCGCGCGCGCCACCTCGTTGAAGGTCTCGCCGCGGCCCGTGCCCACGTTGAAGATGCCGCACGCCTCGGGGTGGTCGAGGAAGAAGAGGTTCACCCGGACCACGTCCTCCACCGAGATGAAGTCGCGCGTCTGCTCCCCCGGGCCGTAGCCGTCGCTGCCCTCGAAGAGCTTCACGCGCCCCTCGGCCAGGTACTGGTTGAAGAAGTGGAAGGCGACCGAGGCCATGCGCCCCTTGTGCGACTCGCGCGGCCCGTACACGTTGAAGTAGCGGAATCCCGCGATCTGCGCCGTGCGATCGGGAAGTCGGCGGCGCACCACCTGGTCGAAGAGGAACTTCGAGTAGCCGTAGACGTTGAGCGGATGCTCGTGGTCGCGCGACTCGCTGAAGACGCGCCCCGCCCCGTACACCGACGCCGAAGACGCGTAGATGAACGGGATCGCGAGCGTCTGGCACCAGTCCATGAGCTCGAGCGAGTAGCGGTAGTTGTTCTCCATCATGTAGCGCCCGTCCGTCTCCATCGTGTCGGAGCAGGCGCCCTGGTGCAGGACCGCGTCGAACTCGCCCTCGAGGCCGCCGCGGATGAGGTCGATGAAGTCTTCCTTGTCGAGGAAGTCGGCGATCTCGAGGTCGGCGAGGTTCGCGACCTTGTCCGCGCGCGTGAGGTTGTCGACGGCGATGATGTCGGTCACGCCGCGATCGTTGAGCGCGCGCACGACGTTGGATCCGATGAACCCGGCGGCGCCGGTGACGATGAGGGCCATGTCAGGAGCCTTGGCGCGCGGGCGCGGGACGAAGCGGGGATTCCGGGGCGAGGCTCGCCTGCAGCTCCTCGGGATGGACCACGGCGGTGCCGAGCTTGCCCACCACGATCCCCGCCGCCAGGTTCGCCACCCGCATGGCGGCGTGCAGGTCCGCGCCCGCGCCGACCATGAGGCCGAGCACCGCGATCACGGTGTCGCCGGCGCCGCTCACGTCGTACACCTCGCGCGCGCGCGTGGGCTCGTGGTGGCTCTCGGAGGCGGTGAAGAGCGACATGCCCTCCTCGCTGCGGGTCACGATCAGCGCCTCGAGGTCGAGCTCGGCGCGCAGCTTCTGCGCGCGGGCTGCCAGGTCCGCCTCGTCGCTCCAGCGGCCCGCCACCTGGCGGAATTCGCCGCGGTTCGGCGTGAGGAGCGTCGCTCCCCGGTAGCGCGAGTAGTCCTCGCCCTTGGGATCGACGAGCACGGGCTTCCCGAGGCGGCGCGCGAGCGCGATCATCTCCTGCACGCGCTCGAGGCTGCCCTTGCCGTAGTCGGAGAGCACCACGACGTCCGCGTTGCCGACCTGCCGCTCGAACTCGTCCATCTTGGCCGCGAGCGCCTCGTGGCTCGGCGCGCGCTCGAAATCGATGCGGAGCAGCTGTTGCTGCTGGCCGATCACGCGCAGCTTGACCGTCGTGGAGAGCGAAGCATCGCGCGTGAGCGTCGCATCGACCGCGTCCGCGCCCAGGAGCCGCTCGAGGGAGCGCGCCGCCTCGTCGTTGCCGACCACGGAGAGCAGCGCGCAGCGCCCGCGCAGCGCCGTGATGTTGCGCGCCACGTTGGCGGCGCCGCCCGGCCTCTCGTCGGTGCGCTGCACGTGCACCACCGGCACGGGCGCCTCGGGCGAGATGCGGCTCACGTCGCCGAACCAGTAGCGGTCCAGCATCACGTCGCCCGCGACCAGCACGCGCGCGCGGGAGAAGTCGGGCAGCGCGGGCATCAGGCGCGCGTCCCCGCGCCGTTGCGGCGTCCGCGGCCGACCGCGTGGTACTCGAGGCCGTGCGACTCGACGGTCGCGGGCTCGTAGAGGTTGCGCCCGTCGAAGATCACCGGCGACTTGAGGCACGCCCTGAGCGCGTCGAAGTCGGGGCTGCGGAAGGCCTTCCACTCGGTCATGATGAGGAGCGCGTCCGCTCCCTGCACGGCATCCATCGCGCCCTTCGCGAAGCTCACGAACTTCTCGCCCTGGTAGATGTGGCGCGCCTCGTTCATCGCGACCGGGTCGTACGCGACGACCTTCGCGCCGCGTTGCTTGAGCGCCGCCAGCAGCACGCGGCTCGGTGCCTCGCGCATGTCGTCGGTGTTGGGCTTGAAGGCGAGGCCCCACAGGGCGAACGTGCGGCCGTCGAGCTTCTCGCCGAAGCGGCGCACGACCTTCTCCACGAGCACGCCCTTCTGCCGCTCGTTCGCCTCCTCCACGGCGCGCACGACCTTCAAGTCGAGCCCGCACTCCTGCGCCGTGCGCAGGAGCGCCGTCACGTCCTTCGGGAAGCACGAGCCGCCGTAGCCCGCGCCGGGATAGAGGAAGTGATAGCCGATGCGCGGATCGGAGCCGATGCCGACCCGCACGTGCTCGATGTCCGCGCCCAGGCGCTCGGCCATGAGGGCCAGCTCGTTCATGAACGAGATGCGCGTGGCGAGCATCGCGTTGGCGGCGTACTTGGTGAGCTCGGCCGAGCGGATGTCCATGAGGTGCAGCCGCTCGTGGTTGCGCTGGAAGGGCGCGTAGAGCTCGCGCATCGTGGCGATCGCATCCGCATCCTCGGCGCCGATCACGATGCGGTCCGGGCGCATGAAGTCCTCGACCGCCGCGCCCTCCTTCAGGAACTCGGGGTTCGACACCATCGAGAAGGCGTGTCTGGCGCCACGCTTCGCGAGCCCTTCGGCCACGGCGTCGCGCACCTTGTCGGCGGTGCCGACGGGAACGGTGGACTTGTCGACGATCACGCGCGGGCCGTCCATGTGCCGCGCGATGTTGCCGGCGGCGGCGAGCACGTACTGCAGGTCGGCGGAGCCGTCCTCCCCGGGCGGCGTGCCCACCGCGATCATCTGCACCTTGGCATAGAGCGCGCTTTCCTTCGCGTCGGTCGTGAATGCGAGGCGCCCGCTCGCCGCGTTGGCGCGGACGATGTCCTCCAGGCCCGGCTCGAAGATGGGGATCTCGCCGCGCTTGAGGCGCTCGATCTTCTTCGGATCGACGTCGAGGCAAAGCACGTGGTTGCCGACGTCGGCCAGGCAGGCGCCGGTCACGAGACCGACGTAGCCGGTGCCGATGATGCTGACTTTCATGCGGAAACGCCTTCCAGGGAGGTGCGGATGGATTCGAGGGTCGCGGCGGGGTCGGCGGATTGCGTGATGGGCCGCCCGATCACGAGGTAGTGCGCTCCCATCCTGACGGCCTCCGGGGGCGTGACCGTGCGCGACTGGTCGTCGCGCGGGGAATCCGGCAATCGGATGCCGGGGGTCACGAGGATGAAATCGGGCCCGGTCGCCGCGCGCAGCGCTTTCGCCTCCCGCGCCGAGCAGACCACGCCGTCGAGGCCGCACGCGCGCGCGAGACGCGCGAGGCGCACGACATTCTCCTCGGCGGTGCCGCTGAAGCCCACGTTGTGCAGGTCCGCATCCGCGAGGCTCGTGAGGATCGTGACGGCGGTGATGAGCGGCGGGCGCGCGAGCGCGGCCACGGACTCGCGTGCGGCGCGCATCATCGCCTCGCCGCCGCTCGCGTGGACGTTGAGCATCCACACGCCGAGCCTCGCCGCCGCGCGACAGGCACCCGCCACGGTGTTGGGAATGTCGTGGTACTTGAGGTCGAGGAACACCTCGAAGCCGCGCTGCTGCAGCTGCTCCACGACGGCGGGCCCCGCGGCCGTGAAGAGCTCCTTGCCGACCTTCACGCGGCAGAGCTTCGGGTCGAGCCGCGCCGCCAGGGCCAGCGCGTCGGCCGCCGCGGGCACGTCGAGCGGGACGATGACGCGCTTATTGTCCAATCTGCATCCTCGCGAGGTGGCGGCCGGGGCTCTCGAGCTCGGCCGTGCGCCGTGGCGGGAACGTCTCCCAGCCGCCGCACGCCGGGCACTGCCAGTAGAACTGGCGCGCCTTGAAGCCGCAGTTGGAGCAGAGGTACACCGCGAGCGCCTGCGCGTGCGAGTGCACGAGGTTCTTCATGAGCTGCAGGTCCTGGCGGCGCTCGGGTGCCGCGCGCACCAGCTCCGCGTCGATCAGGCGGTCGAGCCCCACGAGCGTCGGGTTGCGCCGCACCTCGTCGCGCACGAGGCGCCATGCCGCATCGTCGCCCTCGTGCTCGGCGGTCGCCTGGTACACGATGTTCAGCAGGTCGAGGCCCGGATAGCGGTGCTGCAGCCCGCGCAGCAGCGTGAGCCCCTCGCCCAGCTGCCCCGTGGCCTTGAAGCTCTCGACCATGCCCTCGGCGGCGAGGCCGAAATACGCCGGGTCCTGCGACTCGATCTTCTTCCACGCCTCGATCGCCTCGCCGTGCCGTCCCTCGCGCGCGAGCCACTCGCCGCGCAGCAGGTTGGCGCGCACGCATTTGCGGTTCGACTCCAGCGCGTGGTCGAGGTGGCGCTCGGCCTCGTCGCGGCGGCCGTGCACGTAGTCGGTGGTCGCGAGCTCGCAGTAGTAGTTGGCGATCTCGCGCTGGTAATTGCGCCGCGCGCTCACCTCGAGCTTCTTCGCCGCACCCACGGCCTTGCGCCAGTCCTTCTCCTGGATGTAGATGTCGAGGAGCTGGCGATGCACGTCCGCCGAGGGATCGACCTCGGCCATCTTCTCGAGCACGCCCTCGGCATGGTCGAGCAGGCCCGCGCGGAAATAATCCTCCGCGAGCTCGAAGGACGCCTGGCGGCGCTCCTCGGGCGGCAGGTCCTCGCGCTTCACGAGGTCCTGGTGCATGCGGATCGCGCGATCGACCTCGCCGCGGCGCCGGAAGAGGCTGCCCAGCGCGAACTGCAGCTCGACGGTCTGCGGATTTTCCTTGGCGACCTGCAGGAAGGACTCGATGGCCTTGTCGGGCTGCTCGTTCAGCAGGAAGTTGAGGCCCCTGAAGTACGACGACGGCAGCGCGCGCGATTCGGAGAGCAGCGACTTCAGGTCCACCCGGGCGGCGATCCAGCCCATGCCGAAGAAGACCGGCAGGGCGAGGAGCCACCAGAACTCAAATTCCATGGACGTCCGTGCCGGGGGCCACGTCGGAGCCGAGCGGCAAGGCGGCACGCTGCTCCTCGAGCCGGCGCAGGCGGGCGAGCTCGCGGCGCTGCCGCACCACGGTGGGAATCCAGGCGAGCAGCCCGATCACCATGCCCGCCACGAACGCCACGAAGAGCACGAACACGAGCGGCGCCTGCCAGCTCTGGTCCGGCAGGCCGTTGACCATCACGGGCTGCGCGTTCTTGACCGCGAACCAGACGAGCACGAGGACGACGAGGAGCCGGACGATCCAGACGAGGGCTTGCATGGGGAAAAAGGGGGCGGAAGGCCGGTCGTTATTGTAACGTGCGCGGAAATTCGGGGACGCAGTCGGAATTCGGCCGTTGAAATCGGGGACGCAGTCGGAATTCGGTTCGGGCAGGAATCGTCTCGAATCGCGCACGGCTTCGCTGTTGCGACGCGAAGCCGACAGGCACCACGACGCCAGCATCGTTGCCCACCAGGCGGCGCAGCTCGGGCGAGCGGTCCCATGGAATTCCGACTGCGTCCCCGATTTCAGCATTCGAATTCCGACTGCGTCCCCGATCTCCGAAAAAAAAACGGCGGGCCGAGGCCCGCCGTGCGGTGATGCGGGAAAGCTCCATCAACCCTCGTGGTAGTCCACGCGCTCGCGCAGCTCCTTCCCCGCCTTGAAGTGGGGAACGTACTTGCGCGGCACCTGCACCTTCTCGCCCGTCTTGGGATTGCGTCCCGTTCGGGGCGGACGGTAGTTGAGGCCGAAGCTGCCGAATCCGCGGATCTCGATGCGGTTGCCGGAGGCGAGCGTGCTCGCCATGGCATCCAGCATCGTCTTGACCGCGAGCTCGGCGTCCTTCGGCGCAAGCTGGCTGTGACGCGCGCTCAGCAGCTCGATGAGCTGTGACTTCGTCATGGCGCGGCTCTCCCCTGGAGTATTGATGGCTTATTCCTTTCCTTGTCCGAGCTTCGCCTTCAGCAGCGCACCGAGGTTCGTGGTGCCGGCCGAGGCGCTCGACTCGGAAGCATGCTTCTGCAGGGCGGCGGCTTCTTCGGCCGCGTCCTTCTGCTTGATGGACAGCTGGATCGAGCGGTTCTTGCGATCGATGTTGATGATCACCGCCTCGATCTCCTGGCCTTCGGAGAGGTGCTTCGACACGTCTTCCACGCGGTCGCGGGCGATCTCGGAGGCGCGCAGGTAACCCTCGATGTCGGCCTCGAGCGCGATGACCGCGCCCTTCGACTCGATCGACTTGACCGTGCCCTTCACGATGTTGCCCTTGTCGTGCGTGGTCACGTAGTTGCCGAACGGGTCGCCCTCGAGCTGCTTCAATCCGAGCGAGATGCGCTCGCGCTCGACGTCGATGGAGAGCACGACCGTCTCGACTTCCTCGCCCTTCTTCAACGACTTGACGGCTTCCTCGCCCGGGGTGTTCCAGGAGAGGTCCGAGAGGTGCACGAGGCCATCGATGTTGCCCGGGAGACCGATGAACACGCCGAAGTCGGTGATCGACTTGATCACGCCGCGGACCTTGTCGCCCTTCTTGTGGTTCATCGCGAACTCTTCCCACGGGTTCGGCATGCACTGCTTCATGCCGAGCGAGATGCGGCGGCGGTCCTCGTCGATCTCGAGGATCATGACCTCGACCTCGTCGCCGAGCGACACCACCTTCGCGGGGTGCACGTTCTTGTTGGTCCAGTCCATCTCGGAGACGTGCACCAGGCCCTCGATGCCGCTCTCGATCTCCACGAACGCGCCGTAGTCGGTGATGTTGGTCACCTTGCCGAAGAGGCGCGTGCCCTGCGGATAGCGGCGCGAGATGCCGATCCACGGGTCCTCGCCCAGCTGCTTGAGTCCCAGCGACACGCGGTTCTTCTCGGCGTCGAACTTGAGGACCTTGGCGGTCACCTCGTCGCCGACCGACAGGACTTCCGTCGGGTGCTTCACGCGGCGCCACGCGAGGTCGGTGATGTGGAGCAGGCCGTCGATGCCGCCCAGGTCCACGAACGCGCCGTAGTCGGTGATGTTCTTCACGACGCCCTTGACGGTGGCGCCTTCCTTCAGCGTCTCGAGCAGCTGCTGGCGCTCGACGCCGGCGGTCTCCTCCATCACGGCGCGGCGCGAGACCACGACGTTGTTGCGCTTGCGGTCGAGCTTGATGACCTTGAACTCGAGCTCCTTGCCCTCGAAGTGCGAGGTGTCCTTGACGGGACGCAGGTCGACGAGCGACCCGGGCAGGAACGCGCGGATGCCGTTGATCATGACGGTCAATCCGCCCTTGACCTTGCCGGAGACGACACCCTTGATGATCTTGGCGCTCTCCAGGGCCTGGTCGAGCTCGGACCATGCGGCGAGCTTCTTGGCCTTCTCGCGCGAGAGCTTGGTGGAACCGAAGCCGTCCTCGAGGGCTTCGATCGCGACCGACACGAAATCGCCGGGCTTGACCTCGATTTCACCGCGGTCGTTCTTGAATTCTTCGGTGGGGATGGTGCTTTCGGATTTCAGGCCCGCGTTGACCACCACGACGTTGGGGTCGACCGAAACGACCTCGGCGGTGATGACTTCGCCCACGCGCATTTCCTGGCGCGACAGGCTTTCCTCGAAAAGCGCGGCGAAGTTCTCTGTGGGGGGCGGGGTTTGGGTTGAAGTGGACAGCATGAACGGCTTTCGAAAGACGGCCTCGCGGCCGCAGTTGAAAAAGCCAGGAAGATGGACTGGGCCCCGGCCTGCGCCGGGGTGACGCCGCGGCGCCGCCTAACCTCCTGACACCCTTGGGCTTTCAAGCCCCGATGCAGAAGACCGGACTACCCTGCCGCCTTGTCGCGCCACCAGCCGAGGATGCGTTCGACGGCCTGGTCGACCGTGAGCCCCGTGGTATCGAGAAAAAACGCGTCGGGATAATGCTTTAGCGGAGCCACGGCACGGGATGCATCGCGCGCGTCGCGACTCGCCAGATCTTCGACAACGTCCTCCATTCTGGCACACATTCCCTTTTCCATCAACTGCTTATATCTCCTCTCGGCACGGGTGCCGACATCGGCCGTGAGGAACACCTTGAGCGGGGCCGCGGGGAACACGACGGAGCCCATGTCGCGCCCGTCCGCGACGAGCCCGGGAAGGCGGCGGAAATCCCTCTGGCGGGCCAGCAGCGCCTCGCGCACGGGCGGCTGGGAGGCCACCCGGGAGGCGGCCGCGCCGACGTCCTCGGCCCTCACGGCATGCGTCACGTCGTCTGCGCCGAGGCGGATCGAGCCGGCGTCGAAGGCCACGTCCATGCCCCGCGCGAGGGCGGCAAGCCGGGCGCTGTCGTCGAGCGCCACGCCCTGCCGCAGCGCGGCCAGCGCCACGAGCCGGTAGAGCGCGCCGCTGTCGAGGTAGTGGAAGCCCAGCGCCTGCGCCACGCGCGCGGCCACCGTGCCCTTGCCGGACGCGGAGGGGCCGTCGATGGCGATGATGGGGACAGACCCCAATTCATGCGCGCGCGGGTCGCCAAGGCCGCGCTCGTCCACGAAATTGGGGTCTGTCCCCCGCCGTTCGCCAGTCATTTCACCAACGCTCGAAAGACCTCGAAGTACTCCGGGAACGTCTTCGCCACGCAACGCGGATCATTGATGCGCACGGGGCGCGGCCCGAAGGACGCCAGCGAGAAGCACATCGCCATGCGGTGGTCGTCGTACGTGTCCACCACGACCGGCGACCCCGCGGGCGCGGCCGGGTCGAGGAAGCCGGGAGGCGGCGTGATGCGCAGCGAATCCGCGCCCTCCTCCACCTGCGCGCCGAACTTGCGCAGCTCCGTCGCCATCGCGGCGATGCGGTCCGTCTCCTTCACGCGCCAGCTGCCGATGTTGCGCAGCGTGCAGGGCCCCTTCGCGAAGAGCGCCAGCACCGCGGCCGTCATCGCGGCATCGGGAATGAGGTTGAAGTCCAGGTCGAAGGGCTCGAGCGGCGGGCGTCCCGCGACCTCGATCCACGTGTCGCCGAACTCGACGCGTGCGCCCATCGCGGCCACGACGCGATAGAAGTGCACGTCACCCTGCGCGCTCGAGCGTCCCACGCCCTCCATGCGCACGGGGCCGCCGCCGAGCGTGCCGGCCGCCATGAAGTAGGACGCCGATGACGCGTCGCCCTCGACCTCGACCTCGCCGGGCGACACGTAGCCCGCGCCGCCCGGCAGGTCGAAGGACTTCCAGCCGTCGCGCTCGACGCGCGCGCCGAAGCGCTCCATGAGGCCCAGCGTGAGGTCCACGTAAGGCTTCGAGATGAGCTCGCCCACGATGTCCACGCGCGCGGCGAGACCCGCCGCGGGCAGCGCCATGAGCACGCCGGACAGGAACTGGCTCGACACGTTGCCGCGGATCGCGATGCGCGGCGCCTCGACCGGCTCGCGCGGCGCGATGGCGAGCGGCGGAAAGCCCTCGCGGCCGAGGTAGCGGATGCGCGCGCCGGCCTGGCGCAGCGCGTCCACCAGGTCGCCGATGGGACGCTCGTGCATGCGCGCCACGCCGGAGAGCTCGTATTCGCCGTCGGAAAGTGCCAGCACCGCCGCGAGCGAGCGCGCCGACGTGCCGGAATTGCCGAGGAAGATGGCCGAGCGTTTCGCCGGGAACGACGCGCCCGCGACGCCCTGCACGCGCACGTGCTGCGGCCCCTCGATCTCCTCGACCGGGACGCCCAGGGCCGCCAGCGCCGCGCGCATCACGCGCGTGTCGTCGGAGTCGAGCACGCCGCGCAGCACGGTCGCGCCGCGCGCGAGGGCCGCGAGGAGCAGCGTGCGGTTCGAGATGCTCTTGGAGCCCGGCAGCTTGACGAGGCCCGCCGCGCGACGGGAGGGCGCGAGGTCCAGGTGCTCCATCGTCACTCCGGCGTGGTCGCGCGCTTCTGCGCCCCGGTCCAGTCGTGGCGCGCCGTGCGCGCCTCGCTCATGAGCCTCAGCAACCCCGGCCCGTCGCCCTTCGCGATGAGCTCGCGAAAGACGGCGAGCTGGGCGCCGTAGCGGTCGATCTCCGCGAGCAGCGCCTCGCGGTTCTGCAGCGCGATGTCGCGCCACATCTCGGGAGAGCTGCCGGCGATGCGCGTGAAGTCGCGGAAGCCGCCGGCGGCGAACGAGAAGAGCTCCGACGCATCGGCGCGCGCGGCGAGCTCGGAGACGAGCGCGAACGAGAGCACGTGCGGCAGGTGGCTCACCGCCGCGAAGACGCGGTCATGCGCTTCGGGAGAGAGGCTCGCGACCTTGCCGCCCGCCGCTTCCCAGCATTGGCGCACGAGCGCGACGGCATCGGGCGCGGTTTCCGGCAGCGGCGTCAGCACCACGCGGGCGTTGCGGAAGAGGTCGGCGCTCGCGGCCTCCACCCCACTCGCCTCGCGCCCCGCGATCGGGTGGGCGGGCACGAAGCGCGCGAAGCGCTCGCGCAGCTCGGCGCGCGCCGCGCGCACGACTTCCGTCTTGGTGCTGCCGACGTCGGTCACGACGGCGTCGGCGGAGAGGGCGAGCGCGATATCGTGCAGCGCGGGGCCGATCGCGCGCACCGGCACCGCGACCACGACGAGATCCGCGCCGCGCGCGGCGTCCGAGGGAGAGTCCGCCGCCTCGTCGATCACGCCCAGCGCCACCCCGCGCTCGACCGCCGCCGCATCGCGGTCGAAGCCGCGGATGCGCGCGTTGATGCCGGAGCGCTTGAGCGCCGCGGCGAACGAGCCGCCGATGAGCCCCACGCCCACGAGGCCGATGGTCTTGAGCCGGCGCATCAGCGCTTGGCCGCGAGGGCGCGCTCGAGCGACGCCAGGAAGCGCTCGTTCTGCTCCGGGAGGCCGACCGTCACCCGTAGGTGCTCCGGCATCGCGTAACCGGCGATCGGCCGCACGATCACCCCCTGGCGCAGGAGCGCATCGTAGACGCGGGGTGCGTCGGCCACGCGGAACGTGATGAAGTTGCCGTGGGAGGGAATGAACTCGAGGCCCTGGCGGCGCAAGCCCGCCTCGAGCTGGCGCAGGCCGGCCGCGTTCACGTCGCGGCTCCTCGCGATGAACTCCGCGTCCTCGAGCGCCGCGCATGCCGCGACCATGGCGAGGTGGTTCACGTTGAACGGCTGGCGCACGCGATTCATCAGGTCCGCCACGTCGGGGTGCGCGAAGCCGAAGCCCACGCGCAGTCCCGCGAGCCCGTAGGCCTTGGAGAGCGTGCGCGAGACCACCAGGTTCGGATGGCGCTCGAGCCAGCGCTGCGTGGGCGATTGCAGGTCGTCGGGCAGGTATTCGCCGTACGCCTCGTCCACGACCACGAGCAGGTCGCGGCGCACGCGGCCGAGGAATGCCTCGATCTCGCGCCATGGCGTGAAGGTGCCCGTGGGATTGTTCGGGTTGGCGAGGAAGACGATCTTCGTGTCCGGCCGGATCGCGCGCTCCATCGCCGCGAGGTCGGTGCCGTAGTCGCGCGCCGGGACCTCGATGCCGGTGGCGCCGATGGCGAGCACGACCAGCGGATAGACCATGAAGGCATGGCGCGAGTAGACCGCGGAATCGTCGCGCGTCATGAAGGCGCGCGCCACGAGCTCGAGGACGTCGTTCGAGCCGTTGCCGAGGATGAGGTTCCCGGGCCGCAGCCCCAGCTTGCGCGAGACGAGCTGCTTCAGGTCATGCCCGCTGCCGTCGGGGTAGTAATGCAGCTCGTCCAGCGCGCCGCGGATCGCGGCGATGGCCTTCGGCGAGGGCCCGAGCGGGTTCTCGTTCGACGCCATCTTGAGGATGTCGGCCTCCGCCAGGCCCAATTCCCGCGCCGTCTCCGCGATGGGCTTGCCGGGCACGTAGGCCGCGATGCGGCGCACGTTCTCCGGCGCCAGGCGCTTCAAGTCGACCGACCGCTGCGTTCCGTCCATGTTTGCGCTTTCCACTAGAGCACGGCGACCGGATACGATCCGAGCACCTTGAGATATCCCGCGATGCGGCCCACCTCCTCGATCGCCGCGGCGACGTTGGCGTCGTCGCGATGGCCCTCGATGTCCACGAAGAAGAGGTACTCCCAGAGGGCGACCTTCGAGGGACGCGATTCGAATTTCGTCATGGAGACGCCGCGCGAGGCGAAGGGCGTGAGCATCTCGTAGACGGCGCCGGCGCGGTTGCGCGCCGAAAGCACCATCGACGTCTTGTCCCGTCCCGAGGGCTGCGGCGCATAGTCGCCCAGCACGAGGAAGCGCGTCGTGTTGTTGGGCTCGTCCTCGATGTTGGCGGCGAGGATCGTGAGGCCGTAATGCTCGGCCGCCATCTCGCCCGCCACCGCGGCCGAGGCGACCTCCTCCGCCGCGCGGCGCGCCGCCTCGGCGTTGCTCGCCACCGCGACGCGCTCCGCGTGCGGCAGGTTCGCGTTCAGCCACTCGTGGCACTGACCCAGGGATTGGCCGTGCGAGAACACGCGGCGGATGCGCGCGAAATCGACCTTGCCCGTGGCGGGATCCGCGAGCGCCGGCGTCTTCGCCATCAGGTTGTGGTGGATGCGCACGATGACCTCGCCGCAGACCTTCATCGGCGTCTGCGGCATGAGGTCGAGGGAGCGGCCCACGGCCCCTTCGGTGGAGTTCTCGATCGGCACCACGCCAAAGTCGGCGGTGCCCGATTCGACGGCGCGGTAGACCTCGTCGATCGACGGCACGGGCATCACCTCCGCCGCGAGGCCGAACTGCTTCAACGCCGCGCGCTCGCTGAACGTGCCCTTGGGCCCGAGATAGGCGACCGTGATCGGCCGCTCGAGCGCGAGGCACGCCGACATGATCTCGCGGAAGAGGAGCGCCACCGTCTCGTCGGAGAGCGGGCCGCGGTTGAGCTCCTTCACGCGGCGCAGCACCTGCGCCTCGCGCTCGGGACGGTAGGCCTGGCCCACCTTCAGCATGCCCACCGCCCGCGCGAGCTTCGCCCGCTCGTTGAGGTTGGCGAGGATCACGTCGTTCAGGCGGTCGATCTCGGCGCGCAGGCGGTCGAGCTCGCGGAGCTTGTCGTCGTTCATGGATGGGGACGCGGGATCGGGCGGATGGAGAGCACGCCGGGGATGCGCGCGATGCGCCCGATCACCTCGGGCTGCGCCTCGGTATCGAGGTCCACGAGCGTGTACGCCATGTCTCCCCTGGACTTGTTGACCATGTTGTGGATGTTGAGCCCGGCCTGGGCCATCGCGGTCGAGATCTGTCCCACCATGTTGGGCACGTTCGAGTTGGCGATCGCGATGCGGTGCACCGACTCGCGCGCCATCTCGACGCCCGGAAAGTTGACCGCGTTGCGCACGGTGCCGTCCTCGAGGAATTCGCGCAGCTGCTCGACCACCATCACGGCGCAGTTCTCCTCGGCCTCCGCGGTGGAGGCGCCGAGGTGGGGCAGCGCCACCACGCCCGGGCGGCCGTGCAG
The DNA here is from genome assembly GCA_035656735.1 of Usitatibacter sp. Classification (GTDB taxonomy): domain Bacteria; phylum Pseudomonadota; class Gammaproteobacteria; order Burkholderiales; family Usitatibacteraceae; genus Usitatibacter. The sequence goes on from DASRRY010000029.1 coordinate 63,378, forward strand.
CGCGGGCGACGGGAAATCGCACACGTAGGCGTGGAGCCGCTTCTCCTCGAGCGAGGCGAGCACCGCCTGCTCGTCGACCACCTCGTCGCGCGCGAAGTTGAGCAGGACCGCGCCCTTGTGCATGCCGGCGAGGCGCTTCGCGTCGATGAGGTGCCGGGTTATCGCGTTGAGCGGCAGGTGCAGCGTCACGAACTCGGAGACCTTGAGCAGCTCCTCGACCGACGCGGCGCGCCGCACCGCCGAGGGCAGGCGCCACGCGTTGTCGACGGTGATCTCGGGATCGTAGCCGATCACCTTCATGCCGAGCTTGAGCGCGGTATCCGCGACCAGCCCGCCGATGGCGCCGAGGCCCACGACGCCCAGCATGCGGCCGGGAAGCTCGACGCCGGCGAACTGCTTCTTGCCGTCCTCGACGCGGCGCGCGAAGTCGCCGGTGAGCGGCAGCGCCTGCACGAAGCCGGCAGCCGGCACGACGTTGCGCGCGGCGAGGAGGATTCCCGCGATCACGAGCTCCTTCACGGCATTGGCGTTGGCGCCCGGCGCGTTGAACACCGGCACGCCGCGGCGGCTCATCTCGTCCACGGGAATGTTGTTCACGCCGGCACCCGCGCGCGCGATGGCCTTGACCGTCGCGGGGATGTCGGCGGACTGGAGCGCGTGCGAACGCAGCACGATGGCGTCCGCGTCCTCGATCCCCTTGCCCACGACATAACGCTCGTGCGAGAGGCGGTCGAGGCCCCGCGCGGAGATGGCATTGAAGGTGGAGATCCTGAATTTTTCCACGGGTGACCGGAAGATCACGCGTGGGCTTGGCGAAACTCTTCCATGAAGGCCACGAGTGCCTCCACGCCTTCGTGCGGCATCGCGTTGTAGATCGACGCGCGCATGCCGCCGACGGAGCGATGGCCCTTGAGCTGCGACAGGCCCCGCGCCTCGGCCCCGGCGAGGAACGCCGCATCCAGCGCCTCGTCGCGCAGGCGGAACGGCACGTTCATGCGCGAGCGGTCCTCCTTCGCGACAGGGTTGCTATAGAAGTCCTGCCCGTCGATGTAGTCGTAGAGCCGCTTCGCCTTGGCGATGTTCAGGCGCTCGATGCCCTCGAGGCCGCCGCGCTCGAGCAGCCACTTGAACGTGAGGCCGGCGAGGTAGACGGAGAACGTGGGCGGCGTATTCAGCATCGAGTCGGTCTCCGCCATCTTCTTGTAGTCGAGCACCGCGGGCGTGGTGGGCATCGCCTGGCCCAGCAGGTCGTCGCGCACGATCACCACGACCAGGCCCGCGGGGCCGATGTTCTTCTGCGCGCCGGCGTAGATGAGCCCGTATTTCGTCACGTCGATCGGCTTCGACAGGATGTGCGAGGACGCGTCGGCCACGAGCGGGATGCCGCCCGTGTCCGGAGTCCAGTGGAATTCGACGCCGCCGATGGTCTCGTTGGAGCAGATATGCACGTACGCGCAGTCGTCGAACGGCTTCCACGCGGACTGCTTCGGCACATAGGTGAACTTGCGATCCTCGCTCGAGGCGATGACGGCGGGCTCGCAGAAATGCTTCGCCTCCGCGATCGCCTTCTTCGACCACTCGCCGGTGTTCACGTAGGCGGCCTTCTTCTTCCCGCGCAGCAGGTTCATCGGCACGCCCGAGAAGTGCAGCGTGGCGCCGCCCTGCAGGAAGAGCACCTTGTAGCCCGGCGGAATGTTCGCGAGCTTGCGCAGGTCGGCTTCCGCCTCCGATGCGATGGCGATGAACTCCTTGCCGCGGTGGCTCATCTCCATGACCGACATGCCGGCCTGGTGCCAGTTGACGAGCTCCCACTTCGCCTTCTCCAGCACCTCGACCGGCATCGTGGCCGGGCCGGCGCCGAAGTTGAAGATGCGCGCCGCGGGCCTAATCTGCGGTGCCGCCGCCATCGCCATCTCCCTCGCTGGGGGCTTCGTCGCCCGGGGCCGGATCGGCGGCGGCCTCGGGGCCGGCCGCGGCATGGGCATGGCCGTTGCCGTTGCCGTTCTCGCCGTTCTCCTCGTCGCGATCCATGATGCGCTGGACGCCGCAGAGGTTCTCGCCGTCGTCCAGGCTGATGAGGGTCACGCCCTGCGTGGAGCGGCTCATCTCGCGGATCTCCTTCACGCGCGTGCGGATCAGCACGCCGCCGGAGGTGATCAGCATGATCTCGTCCTCGGGCGACACGAGCGTCGCGGCGACGACCTTGCCATTGCGCTCGGTGGTCTGGATCGCGATCATGCCCTGCGTGCCGCGGCCATGGCGCGTGTACTCGACGATGGGCGTGCGCTTGCCGAAGCCGTTCGCCGTGGCGGTGAGCACGCTCTGCTCCTCGTTCTCGGCCACGAGCATGGCGATGACCTTGCCGCCCTTCGCGAGGTTCATGCCGCGCACGCCGCGGGCGCCGCGGCCCATCGGGCGCACGTCGTTCTCGTCGAAGCGCACGGCCTTGCCCTCGTCGGAGAAGAGCATGACGTCGTGCTTGCCGTCGGTGAGCGCCACGCCCACGAGGCGATCGCCCTCGTCCAGGTCCACGGCGATGATGCCCGAGGGACGCGGGCGCGAGAACTCGGAGAGCGAGGTCTTCTTCACCACGCCCTCCTGCGTCGCGAAGAAGACGTACGAATCCTCGCGGAACTCGGTCACCGGGAGGATCGCGTTGATGCGCTCGTCTTCCTCCATGCGCAACAGGTTCACGATCGGCTTGCCGCGCGAGGAGCGGCTGCCCATCGGCACCTCGTAGACCTTGAGCCAGTACGCCTTGCCCCTGTTGGAGAAGCACAGCACGTAGTCGTGCGTGTTCGCCATGAAGAGCTTCTCGATGAAGTCGTCTTCCTTCGCCGCCACCGCCTGCTTGCCGCGGCCGCCGCGTTTCTGCGCACGGTATTCGTCGATCGGCTGGCTCTTGATGTAGCCCGCGTGCGACAGCGTGACCACCACGTTTTCCGGCGTGATGAGGTCCTCGAGCTGCATCTCGATGCCGTTCACGACGATCTCGCTGCGGCGCTTGTCGCCGAACTCGCGCTTCACCTCCTGCAGCTCGTCGCCGATGATCTTGGTGACGCGCTCGGGCTTGGAGAGGATGTCGAGCAGGTCTTCGATCGTCGCGATCACCTCGCGGTATTCGGAGAGGATCTTGTCCTGCTCGAGGCCGGTCAGGCGCTGCAGCTGCATCTCGAGGATGCGTTGCGCCTGGGTGTCGGAGAGCCTGTAGCCATTGGCCGCCAGGCCGAAGTCCTTCGGCAGCGACTCGGGGCGGAAGAGGTCGGACGAGGCACGCTTGAGCATCTCCTCCACGAGCGGCGAGCGCCATGTACGCGCCATGAGCTCCGTCTTGGCGGAGGCCGGCGTCGGTGCCGCCTTGATGATCGCGATGACCTCGTCCACGTTGGAGAGCGCGACGGCGAGACCCTCGAGGATGTGGCCGCGATCCCGGGCCTTGCGCAGGTCGTACACGGTGCGGCGCGTGACGACCTCGCGCCGGTGGCGCAGGAAGGCATCGAGAAACTGGCGCAGGTTGAGCAGCTTCGGCTGGCCGTCGACGAGCGCGACCATGTTCATGCCGAACGTCTCCTGCATCGGCGTGAGCTTGTACAGGTTGTTCAGCACGATGTCGGCGACCTCGCCGCGCTTCAACTCGATCACCGCGCGCATGCCCGACTTGTCGGACTCGTCGCGCAGGTCGGAGATGCCTTCCAGGCGCTTCTCCCGCACCAGCTCGCCGATCTTCGCGAGGAGCTGCGCCTTGTTCACCTGGTACGGCAGCTCGTCGATCACGATGGCTTGGCGGTCGCCCTTGCCCATCTCCTCGACGTGCGTGCGGGCGCGCATGATCACGCGGCCGCGCCCGGTGCGGTAACCCTGCTGCAGGTCGGAGATGCCGTAGATGATGCCCGCGGTCGGGAAGTCGGGCGCCGGGACGATCTTGATCAGCTCGTCGATCGTGGTGTCCGGGTTGGCCAGGAGCGCCATGCAGGCGTCGACCACTTCGCCCAGGTTGTGCGGCGGGATGTTCGTCGCCATGCCCACGGCGATGCCCGACGAGCCGTTCACCAGGAGGTTCGGGAACTTCGCGGGAAGGACCAGCGGCTCCGATTCGCTCCCGTCGTAGTTGGGCCCGAAGTCGACGGTTTCCTTGTCGAGGTCCGCGAGCAGCTCATGGGCGATTTTCGCCATGCGGATCTCGGTGTAGCGCATGGCCGCGGCGTTGTCGCCGTCGACGCTGCCGAAGTTGCCCTGGCCGTCGACGAGGGGATAACGCAGGCTGAAATCCTGCGCCATCCGCACGATGGTGTCATAGACGGCGGTGTCGCCGTGCGGATGATACTTGCCGATGACGTCGCCCACGATGCGGGCGGATTTCTTGTACGCCTTGTTCCAGTCGTTGGAGAGCTCGTGCATGGCGAAGAGCACGCGCCGGTGAACCGGCTTCAGGCCATCACGGACGTCGGGAAGCGCCCGGCCGACGATGACGCTCATTGCGTAATCGAGGTAGGAGCGGCGCATCTCCTGCTCGAGGCTGATCGGGTGGGTTTCCTTGGCGAACTGTTCCATCGGACCTTCGGTAGCGGAGGGACGGGATGATGCTAAGTGTTTGTTTTACCGCGCTGAATTCGGGCGGGGGAAACTGCAATTCTAGCACATCGAGGGGGGCACTTTCCAGCGCGCGGACCAGTCATAGCGCTGTGGCGCAAATGCAACGGCGTGCCGCCGCGTGTTGCGCAAAGCACCACTTTCGGTTGTCGGGGCGGAAGCCCTTTGTGTATGATGGCGCGAGCCGTTTCGGGCACTGAGCCTCAAAACAATTCACCTAAATACCTCTTGGGAGTTCCGAACATGAAGATTTCCAACAAGCTGATGCTCGGTGGCGCGATCTACGCACTGGCCGCCAGCATGGCCTATGCGCAAACGCCGCAGCCCGTGCTCGAGGACGGCCAGGGCCGTGCCGTCCTCGATGGCTCCGGCAATTGCGTTCTGACCTCGGGACGCATCCTTCCCGAGTGCGGTCCCGCCGCGCCGCCGCCCGCGAAGCCCGCGGCCCCTGCCGAGCCTGCCGCTCCGGCCGTGCCCGCTCCGGCGCCCGCGCCCGCCCCGGCGAGGCCCGCGCCCTCCTCGGTCCGCCAGTCGGTCGTGATCCAGGCCGACGCGCTGTTCGACTTCGACAAGGCGGTGGTCCGTCCCGATGGCAAGCGCGCCATCGACGAAGCGCTCTCGAAGCTCAACGGCGTGGACGTCGAGATGGTGATCGCCACCGGCCACACCGACTCGATCGGCACGGCACGCTACAACCAGCGCCTGTCCGAGCGCCGCGCCGCGGCCGTGAAGCAGTACCTGGAGAGCAAGGGCATCGCGGGATCGAAGATCACGACCATCGGCAAGGGCGAGACCCAGCCGGTCGCGACCAACAAGACCGCGGAAGGCCGCCAGAAGAACCGTCGCGTGGACATCGAGTTCAAGGGCACCAAGCAGTAAGCCTCCACGCTCCGCAGAAAACCCCGCTCCGGCGGGGTTTTTTGTTTTAGCTGATAGATTGATTGCGCTGCAAAGACACGCCGCTCGGCCAGGCGCGGCGCGAAATCTCCAACCTTCCCGGGATCTTGATCTTTGGAACCGACAGACCTCCTCATTCGCGCCGCGCACGTGGTCCCGGTCGCGCCACGCGGCGTGCTCGCCGATCACGCGGTGGCGGTCAACGACGGGCGAATCCTTGCGGTGCTGCCCGCCGCCGAAGCCCTCGCACGCTTCGAGGCGCGCGAGGTCGTGCATCTCGAGCGCCACGTGCTCATTCCCGGCCTCGTGAACGTCCACTGCCACGCGGCGATGTCGCTCATGCGCGGGCTCGCCGACGACATGCCGCTCATGACCTGGCTGCGCGACCACGTCTGGCCCGCCGAAACGCGCCACGCCACCGACGAGTTCGTGCATGACGGCAGCCTGCTCGCCATGGCGGAGATGCTGCGTGCCGGCGTGACCTGCGTGAACGACATGTATTTCTTTCCCGAAGCGACCGCGCGTGCGGCGCTCAAGGCCGGCATGCGCGCGTCGCTGGGCGTGATCGCGGTCGAATTTCCCAGCGCATATGCCGCGGATGCCGCCAGCTACCTCACGCGCGGACTCGCGACGCGCGACGCCTATCGCGGCGAGGCGCTCCTCAGCTTCACGCTCGCGCCCCATGCGCCCTACACCGTCGGCGACGAGACCCTGCGCCGCGTGGCCGTGCTCGCGGAGGAGCTCGACTCGCCGATCCACATGCACGTCCACGAGACCGCGCACGAAGTCGCCGAGGGCACCGCGCAGCATGGCGCGCGTCCCCTCTCGCGCATGGCGACACTCGGGCTGGTCGGCCCGCGCCTCATCGCCGTGCACGCGGTGCATCTCGACGACCGCGAGCTCGACCTCATGGCGCACGAGGGCGTGTCCGTGGCGCACTGCCCTTCATCCAACCTCAAGCTCGCGAGCGGGATCGCACGCGTGGCCGACATGCGGCGGCGCGGCATCCGCGTGGCGCTCGGCACCGACGGCGCCGCCAGCAACAACCGTCTCGACGTGATGACGGAAATGCGCACGGCGGCGCTGCTCGCCAAGGGCGCGAGCGGCGACGCGACCGTCGTGCCCGCCGCCGAGGCACTCGAGATGGCGACGCTCGAGGGCGCGCGCGCGATCGGGCTGGAGAACGATATCGGCTCCATCGAGCCGGGCAAGTGGGCCGACCTGGCCGCGGTCGAGCTGGCCTCCGTCGAGACGCTGCCCTGCTACGATCCCGTCTCCCACCTGGTCTACGCCGCGGGGCGCGAGCACGTGACCGACGTGTGGGTGGCGGGCGAAGCTCGCGTCAAGGCGCGATCGCTTCAGTCGATGGACGAAGGAGACCTCGCCGCCAAGGCGTCCTGGTGGCGGGGCAAAATGGCGTCATGACCGAGACCCTGCGCACAGGCAACGTCGATCCGGCCGAGCTCGCCAAGTTCAGCGCGCTCGCGCACCGCTGGTGGGATCCGGGCAGCGAGTTCCGCCCGCTGCACGAGATCAATCCGCTGCGGCTGGGCCACATCGAGGCCCTCTGCGGCGGCGTTTCGGGCAAGCGCGTGCTGGACGTGGGATGCGGCGGGGGCATCCTCGCCGAGGCGATGGCGGCCCAAGGCGCGCGCGTGACGGGCATCGACCTCGCCGAGAAGCCGCTGAAGGTCGCGATGCTGCACGCGCTGGAGAGCGGGCGCGAGGTGGACTATCGGCTCGTGTCGGCCGAGGCGCTCGCCGCCGAGATGCCCGAGGCGTTCGACGTGGTGACCTGCATGGAGATGCTCGAGCACGTGCCGGAGCCGGCGAGTGTCGTCGCCGCCTGCGCGCGCCTGGTGAAGCCGGGCGGCTGGGTCTTCTTCTCCACCATCAACCGCAATCCGAAGTCCTTCCTCTTCGCGATCGTGGGCGCCGAGTATGTCCTGCGCTTGCTGCCGCGCGGCACGCACGAGTACGCGCGCTTCATCCGTCCGTCGGAGCTGGCGCGCGATTGCCGCGCCGCCGGGCTCGCGGTCGAGGACCTCACGGGCATGACCTACAACCCCCTCACGCGGCGCTATGCGCTCGGGCGCGATGTGGACGTGAATTATCTCGTGGGATCGCGCCGTGCTTGAGGCGGTGCTCTTCGACCTCGACGGCACGCTCGTCGACACCGCGCCCGACATGGCGCACACGGTGAACGAGATGCGCAGGCGCCGCTCCCTCGAGCCGGTGCCGCTCGAGCAGGTGCGGCCCTTCGTCTCCCACGGCGCGCGCGGCATGATCACCTCGGCCTTCGGCATCACGGTGGACGACCCCGGTTTCCAGGCCATGCGCGAGGAGTTCCTCGCCATCTACGCGGCCAACATCTGCATCGACTCGCGCGTCTTCCCCGGCATGGACGAGCTGCTGCGCCACCTCGAGGACCACGACGTCGCGTGGGGCGTGGTGACGAACAAGTTCGAGCGGCTCGCGCGCCCGCTGCTCGCGGCTCTCGGGCTCTCGGAGCGCGCGGGCGTGATCGTGGGCGGCGACACGTGTCCGCGCCCCAAGCCCTTTCCCGATCCGTTGCTGCACGCGGTGGCCGAGCTGGGTGCGACGCCCTCGCGCACGCTCTACGTGGGCGACGATGCGCGCGACGTGACCGCGGCGCGGGCCGCCGGCATGCCGGTGGTGGTCGCGGCGTATGGCTATCTGGGCGACGGCGATCCGCCCTCCTTCTGGGGCGCCGATGCGGTGCTCGAATCTCCCGAGGCGGTGCTGCGCTGGATCGTCGATCGCGGGCTCGCGCAGCGGGCGGCGTAGGGCGCTACGGCGGTAACGCCCCTTGCAGAACGCCTGCTTCTGCCCCATGTCCTATCTACACCGCGCGTATAATTGCGGGACCGTATTCGAAGCTTCGGGGGCGACCCGGTTTCGACGCGGGTTCGGAAGCACGAAGTGCATGCCGAGGGTGTCGAATGACCTCGTAAATCCCATCCGGCAAACAATCTAGTTGCGAACGACGACAACTACGCTCTGGCGGCCTAATACCCGCTGGACTCTGCTCCGGGCTTTCTCAAGGGCCCGGGTGGTGCTGTAAGGCCACGGCAGAGTCATTTACTTGAGATCGCGGTGAGCGGGGCCACTTCGCTCACGGCTAAAACCAAGGTGGCTCAACGTCTCCCAGCTCGCCGGTCTGCGGGGAGGCGCGTAACTCAAATGGCCTGGCTAAGCATGTAGATCGGAGTGTAGAAGGCTCGCGGACGGGGGTTCGATTCCCCCCGCCTCCACCAAATGCCCCCAAACGGGGCCAGCCAACGCCATCCAACCGGATGGCGTTTTTTTTCATTCGTACCGGCCGCTTTCGCAACGCTGCCACGACCGGCGCGGTCGTGCCGTTCATCGCCGCGGCGCTGGCCGTCGGCATCGCGCAGGGCGTAGCCTCGACAGGCGGACTACGCGCGCTCCTCGGGGAAATTGAACCCGCGCGGCACGTGGGACTCCTATCCAGCATCTATCCCATCTCCCACCGCGCAGCGGCGATCCCCGCGCTGGTTGCCGGACGGTTCGCCGCGACGCAATCCCTGTTCCACATCGCAGTCGACTGCGCCGTGCCCGGCACGATCGCCGCCGTCATCGCCATTGCACCCACGAGAGGGTCCCGTCCATGAGCGATTTCAATCCCAAGCGGCGAAGGCTCCTGCAGGCGGGCGCTGCCGCCAGCGCCGCGGCAGCAGCGCCGTTCGTCCCCAGCGAAGCGGAGGCAACGATGGCACAGACATCCAAGGCGTCTTCCACCCCTGCTGTCAACGTGCGGCTGCGCGTGAACGGCACGGAGCACACCATCATGCTCGATCCGCGCACGACGTTGCTCGACGCGGTCCGCGAACGGCTTCACCTCACGGGTCCGAAGAAAGGCTGCGACCAGGGGCAATGCGGCGCCTGCACGATGATCGTGGACGGTCGGCGCATCGCCTCCTGCCTCACGCTCGCCGTGATGCAGGAAGGCCACGACATCACGACGATCGAGGGACTCGGCACGCCGAAGAACCTGCATCCGATGCAGGCCGCCTTCGTGAAGCACGACGGCTACCAATGCGGTTTTTGCACGCCAGGGCAAATTTGCGCAGCCGTCGCGATGCTCGACGAAGTGAAAGCGGGCGTGCCGAGCCACGTGACCGCCGACATCACGCGTGCTCCCGAGATGTCGAATGCTGAATTCCGCGAGCGCATGAGCGGCAACATCTGCCGCTGCGGCGCGTACTCCAACATCCAGGAAGCGATCGCCGAGGTCGCGGGGGTGACGCGCACATGAAACAGTTCACCTATGAGCGCGCGCAGTCCCCGGCCGATGCAGCGGCGTCGGCTGCGCGCATGCAGGGAACCCGGTTCATCGGAGGCGGCACGAACCTTCTCGACCTCATGAAGCTGCAGATCGAGACGCCGAGCCATCTCATCGACGTGAACGATCTCGGCTTCGACAAGATCGAGCCCACACCGGAAGGCGGGCTGCGCATCGGCGCCTCGGTGCGTAATACGGCACTCGCGGCCGACGAGCGCGTACGACGCGACTACGGCGTCCTCACCCGCGCCATCGTGGCCGGCGCGTCCGGCCAGATCCGCAACATGGCCACCACGGCCGGCAACCTGCTCCAGCGCACGCGTTGCCCGTACTTCTACGACACCAACATGCCGTGCAACAAGCGCAGGCCGGGCAGCGGCTGCAGCGCCATCGGCGGATTCACGCGCCATCACGCCATCGTGGGCCAGAGCGAGGCGTGCATCGCCACGCATCCGAGCGACATGGCGGTCGCGATGCGCGCGCTCGATGCGACCGTCGAGACGGTTCGCCCGGACGGATCGACGCGCACGATTCCCATCGCTGATTTTCATCGTCTACCGGGCAACACGCCGCACATCGACCACAACCTCGAGCCCGGCGAGCTGATAACGGCGGTCACGTTGCCGAAGCCCGTGGGCGGCATGCAGATCTATCGCAAGGTCCGGGACCGCTCGTCGTATGCATTCGCGCTCGTGTCCGTCGCGGCCATCGTCCAGCGCGACGGCTCGGGTCGCGTCGCACTGGGCGGTGTCGCGCACAAGCCATGGCGAGTCGAGGACGCGGACCGTGCGATGGCGCAAGGCGCGAAGGCGGTTGCCGACGCGCTCGTCGGCAACGCCCGCACCACCGAACACAACGCATTCAAGGTGCCGCTGGTCGGGCGCACGCTCGCCTCGGTGCTGGCGGAAGCGAAAGGCTGACCATGAAATTCGACAAACCCGCCACCGAGAACCCCATCGACCATTTGAAGGTCGTGGGAAGGGCCACCGATCGAATCGACGGCCCGCTCAAGACCACCGGCACCGCGCCGTATGCGTATGACCGCAACGACGTCATCGCCAATCCGGCCGTGGGATACATCGTCGGCGCGGCGATCGGCAAAGGGCGCATCTCTTCGATCGACACTTCGGCCGCGAAAGCCGCGCCCGGCGTCATCGCGGTCGTCACCTACCAGAACGCGGGCAAGCTCGCGAAAGGCAACTTCAACACCGCGCTCCTGGTGGGCGGTCCCGAGATCCAGCATTACCACCAGGCCATCGCGGTGGTCGTGGCGGAGACGTTCGAGCAGGCGCGGGACGCGGCCTCGCTCGTTCATGTTCAGTACACCAGGGGCGAAGGCAAGTTCGACCTCGAGCGCTTCAAGGATTCGGCGCCTCCCTACAGGAAGGACGTCTTCGGAAGCGCGGCGGCGTCGCAGGTCGGCGACTTCGAGGGCGCCTTCGCAAAGGCTCCCGTGCAGCTCGACGCGACCTATCGCACGGCGCACGAGTCCCACATGATGATGGAGCCGCACGCGACGATCGCGGCTTGGCAGGGCGACCAACTCACCGTGTGGACGTCGAACCAGATGGTGAACTGGGCCGTCGGCGACCTCGCGAAGACGCTGGGCATTCCGAAGGAGAAAGTGCACGTGATGTCGCCGTACATCGGCGGCGGATTCGGCGGCAAGCTCTTCCTGCGCGCGGACGTGGTCATGGCTGCACTGGCTGCGCGAGCCGCGGGCCGGCCGGTGAAGGTCCAGCTGCAGCGCGCGCTCTTGCCCAACAACACGACCCACCGCACGGCGACGATCCAGCACATCCGCATCGGCGCGGGCAAGGACGGAAAAATCACTGCCATCGCGCACGACAGCGTGTCCGGCGACCTCCCCGGCGGAAATCCGGAGACGTGTGCGATGCAAACGCGCAAGCTCTACGCGGGCGAGCATCGCATGACGGCTCATCGGCTGGCCGCGCTGGACCTTCCCGAGGCGAATGCGATGCGCGCGCCCGGCGAAGCACCCGGCATGGCCGCGCTCGAAATCGCGATCGACGAGCTCGCGGAAAAAGTCGGCATGGATCCGGTCGAGTTGCGCATCGTGAACGACACGCAGTTCGTGCCCGACAATCCCGCCAAGCCCCCGTCGAACGATCCGCAATCGAAGAAGCCCGAGGGCAAGGAGAAGCACAATCCTCATCCCCCGTTCTCGCAGCGGCACTTTGTCGAGTGCCTACGGACCGGTGCGCAGAAGTTCGGTTGGGAGAAACGCAACGCCAGGCCCGCCCAGGTGCGCGACGGGCGCTGGCTGGTCGGCATGGGCGTGGCGGCGGCTTTCCGCGACAACCTCCTCACCAAGTCGGCCGCGCGGGTGCGCATCGATCAGCATGGCATCGTGACCGTCGAGACCGACATGACGGACATCGGGACCGGCAGCTACACGATCATCGCGCAGACGGCGGCGGAGGTGATGGGCGTGCCGCTCGAGAAGGTGGTCGTGCGCCTCGGCGACTCGACGTTCCCGGTGTCGTGCGGCTCTGGCGGGCAATGGGGCGGCAACAACTCGACGGCAGGCGTCTATGCGGCGTGCATGAAGCTGCGCGAGGCGCTGGCGAAGAACGGCGGTATGGTGGACAAGCCACTGGTGGCCGAGGACTTGATCGAATACGGGGATCTCGACAAGCAATACCAGCAATCGACTTTCGGCGCGCATTTCGTCGAGGTGGGCGTCGATGCCGCCACAGGCGAGACCCGCGTGCGGCGCATGCTGGCCGTCTGCGCCTGTGGGCGGATCCTCAATCCGAAGACCGCGCGCAGCCAGGTGATCGGCGCGATGACGATGGGCGTCGGGGCCGCGTTGATGGAAGAGCTTGCCGTCGATACCCGCCACGGCTACTTCGTGAACCATGACCTCGCGATGTACGAGGTCCCAGTCCATGCCGACATTCCCCACCAGGAAGTGATCTTCCTCGACGAGGTTGACCCGATTTCCTCACCGATGAAGGCCAAGGGTGTGGCGGAGCTCGGAATCTGCGGCGTGGCGGCCGCGGTGGCCAATGCGATCTACAACGCGACCGGCGTGCGCGTGCGCAGTTACCCGATCACCCTCGACAAGCTCCTGGATCGGCTACCGTTCGCGACGTAAACCCGGAGCAGGCAGGGCACCTGACGCCAGACTGCTCGCGCTGGAGCAGCGTGACGCGCTAGAAACGCACCGGTTGCGTTGCATTTCTGTGCGTGATACGGTGTTTCATGCTGGCGCGACACGCGCCCTGCTCGCCTGGAGGAAAGACATGAAGCGCTCGAAAATCGCCGCCGGCGTGATGCTTGCATCCGCCGTCGCGTTGACGTCGTTCACGCCCGCGATGGCCGCGGGTCACTATCACGGTGGCCACGGACATTCCGGTCATTACGGAAATTCGGGTCATTACGGGCATTCCGCTCATTACGGAAATTCCGGTCATTACGGATATTCCGGTCATTACGGACATTCCGGTCATTACGGGGACGGTTTCGGCTGGGGCCTTGCCGCCGCCGCAGCGGCCATCGTCACCGCTCCCATCGTGATCGCCGACGCTCTCGTCGCGCCGCGCTACGCTCCGGCTCCGGGCTACTACGGCGCTCCCCCCGCGTACTATTCGCCGCCCTCCGGCTACATGCCGCCGCAGCCGCAGTACGCGCCGCAGCAGTCTTACCAGTACGCGCCGCAGCAGTCTTACCAATACGCGCCGCAGCAGCCCTATGCGTACGGGCCTCCTGGGCAGAATCAGTATGACGCGCCTCCTGCCCAGTACCAGTTCGACGCACCTCAGTACCAGTACGACGCACCTCCTGGCCAGTATCAGTACGACGAGCCTCCGGCCCAATATCAGTACGCGCCGCCGGCGCAATATCCGTACGCCGAGCCGCCGCAATATGGATACCCGCAGCCGGAAGGTCCGAACGGCCGCTGAACGGCGCATGAAATCCTCGCGGGGAGGGCGGCCTTCCCTCGAGGAATCGGAGCGGCTCGCCGATCGCATCCTCGCCGCCGCGACGAAGCTTTTCCTGGCCGAGGGTTACGGCGCCACCAGCATCGAGCGGGTCGCGCGGGCAGCCGGCGTGTCCAAGCGCACGTTCTATTCGCGCTTCCCGGACAAGGCTGCCCTCTTCGCCGCCGTCCTGGAGCGCATCGTCGAAGGACTGCGGCCGCGCACCGGGGTTGTCCTGGCTGAAGAGGAGGACCTCGAGTCGATCCTGCGTCGCCTCGCCGGGCTCATCCTCCACGCGGCGCTCGAGCCACAGGCGATCGCGGTGCATCGCTTGATCATCGGCGAGTCCGCACGATTTCCCGCGCTCGCGGCGGCCGTGAACCGCAATGCGGCCAACGAAGAGGCCGTGGCGCTCATCGCGAACCTCCTCGAGCGCGAGATGCGAATGGGCAGGATCAGCGTGGACGATCCGCGGTTCGCGGCCCGGCACTTCCTTCACATGGTCATGACGATTCCCGTGCGCGCCGCCATGGGCCTGCAGGTGCCGATGAGCAACGCGGAGCTGCGAGAGTGGCCCGCGAAAGTGGTGTCGCTCTTTCTATCGGGTTGCAGCACGGGTGCTGAGGGCCGCCGGACGCGAGGGAAAGCGGGCGCGAGCTAGCGAGCCCGCGGGCCGCGTCGCTGCGGCCAATCGCGTGTTTACATGCTGCCCACCGGGGTGAACGGACCGACGTTCGGCGCTCCCACCTGGCGCACCTGGTTATTCCCGATGGTCTCATTCTCCGCGCCGGCGCCAGTGGCAGAAAAAGCGCTGTTGAATATTTGTGAAAACGCGCTGCTGCCGACGGTGGTGACGATGGTCTGGTTCGAACCCACGGCTTCGTTGACGACTCCCCAGTTGAGGTTAGAGAGCGTGCTGCGAGCGACCGAAGCCCTCAGGGTCGCCGTAACGTCGGCAGTCCCGAATGATCCCACGCCACCCCAACCGTCCGCGAAGCTGGAGTCGCTCACGGTGGCGAGGGTAGCGCTGCCCCCGGAGCCATCCAGCCGCACGCCGTAGTCATGCATGCCCGAGAAGCGGCAATGCCACACGTCCACTCTCGCTCCGCCCTTCGCATAGATACCGCCGGCGCCGCCGGTGAAGGTCGTGTCGTGCACGTCGACGTAACCGCCCGTGGCGAAGATCCCGTGGGTCACGACGGCGAAGGTCGATTTCTCGACCACGATGCGCGCGGATGCGGGCGCCACGATGCCGTAGGTCCCGTGATTATTCGCGTTGTCGGCGACGACCACGTTGCGAAAACGGACCGTGGACGCGTTCGGGATATTGATCGCCTCTGCGCCGCCGACGCTCGATATGCTGCCGACCTGGCCGGGAATCGCGAGGATCGTCACGTTCTTGTTGATGGTCACGGTGCCCTGGTTGAAGTTGGCCGAGTCGAGCATCCAGATTTCGCCGCCGTCCCGCACCGCGTCCAATGCCGCGGGTAGCAGCCGGCAGGGCGCCGTCACCGCGCAAGGGTTGGTGTCGAGCCCGTACGACGCGACGTAAGCGCGGAAGAGCTGCGCGTGGGCGGGTGCGCAAAGCACGAGGAAGGACACGAGGACGGGAAGGACGCGTGCGACGAACCTGATCATGCCGATCTCCTTCGTCTGCGCGGCCCGCCGCATCAGCCAGCCGCAAGGCTGCTCATGGTACGCCCAGCCCCCGCACCTCAGCGCAGCGGCGCCTGCGTCAGGGCGCCCCCTTCGCAGAAATTGTTCGAGAAATGGTTGTTGCCGAAAGACTGCACGGCGGCGCCCGACCCGTTGATGGCGAAAGCGCACTGGTTGTTCGCGATGATGCTGCCGCTCACGGTGATGATTGCATTGCCGAAAGTACTCCACGCCCTCAACGCAGTCCCGCTGTTCAGCACGGACGAGCGTGACACGTCGATGAGGGCGTTGCCGTTGGAGGCGCTTGAGTCGACGGAAATACCGTCCTGTTCCGTGTCTCCGCCTGCGATCGTCGAGTCCACCACGCTGATCGACGCAGTGCCGGCGGACGCGGCGGCGGCGAAGATCGCCGGAACCCCGCCCAGCATTCTGGAAGCGACCACACTCACCTTCGCGCCGACCGCGGCCGAGACCGATCCGCCACCCATGTCGCGAAACGTGGTGTTCTCGATATTCACGGTCGCACCCTGCCCTGCGACGCGGACACCGGTTCCCGGCAGGTTTTCGAGGAGACAGCCCTCGAGGGAGACCCGGGAGCCTGCCGTGACAACGACACCGTCCGTCCCGGGGCTCAGCGCGTTGTTTGCGAAGACGAGGTTGCGAAGACCAACCTTGAGCGATGCGACGCCGATCGACATCGCCGGGGCGCCGCCCACCGCGACGACGCTGCCGACGGCACCCGGTATGGCGAGGATCGAGACCGACTTCGTCACGTTGATCGTGCCCTGGTTGAAGTTCGCGGAATCCAGGATCCACACCTGGCCGCCGTCCGCGACGGCGTTGAGGGCCGCAGGAAGCAGGCGGCACGGCGCTGCCGCCGTGCAGGGATTCGCGTCGTTTCCGTACGAGGCGAGATAAGCGCGAAACGCCTGCGCATTCGCGGCGCCTGATGCGACCAGCGCGGCGAGCATCGCCGCAACGATGGTGAGAGCTCGTTTCATTCGTTTCCCCCGGGCTGGACCGGCTTCGCAATTCGATAAGTACCGCTCGTGCCACGGCGAAGTATAACGGCACGCGAGCACGGCTAAGCATGGCGTACCTTTAAGCATGGCTCGGCTGCGGTCCGCTGCCGCTCCAGGACACCGCCATTTTCCCCGACGGAGGGATATTGACACCCGTCGCGATTCGCACCCCCAACAACAGCACGAACTGCAAGATCACCCTGACGGGCGCGATCTTGACATCCGGATCGCCCTCATCGCCACCGACGCTCGGAACCACTGTCGCGACCGTCCAGGTCTCCTCGACAGCGCCGATCCCATCCGACTGCGACCGTGATCGGAAGGCCCTCCGGCATCGTCCAGTTCAACGACACGTCGTCGTCCCCGGTCGCGGGCACGAAGGAAGTCTGGATCAGCAAGTGCCCCGGTGCCGCACCGGACGCGAGCGTCACGAACCCGCCCGCGGGCAAGTGCTATGTCTCGAGCACCTCGTGGGGCATGGCCATGGGCCTCAACTGGTTCGAGGCTCCGGGCGCCGATCCCGCGTACACCGATACGCTCGCGAACTCGCAGGCCAACAGCGGTGCCCCGATCTGCGAGGCATATGCGGCGAATGGTCCGTGGTACATCAACTTCCGCCTCACATACCGGCCGGCGGACTGCTCATGGGCTACCTGCGCCGTGACCGGCCAGTGGAATTACTCCGGATTCTCGCCGTAAGCTTGCAGCGATTTGAGCGTAGGCAAACGGCGCCCCTGCGGCGCCGTTTGCCTATCTGCGCCGAGGCGCCGGGCCACGAAGTTGACTCCGGCGGATCGGGCGCAGTATCGTAGCCGCTGGGGGTAGCAGGACCCCCGGGATGTTTCCCTCCAAGACGGTGCCCCGTCCAATCCTGTGGAGCGTTGCGCGCGAGCGGGCACCGGACTTTTCCTCCCCAGGTACAGGCCGGCCCTTCGGCGCGACGTGTCGACCACGTTTCGGCACTGGAGGAATCATGCGCTATACCTTGAAGCAGATCGGGGTCCGTCCCTGGACGGTTTCGTACATCTCGGTGAAGGTGATCGAGAGCCACTACGAGAACAACTACGGCGGCGCCATGCGCCGGCTCAACGCCATCACCGAGCAGCTCGAGTCGCTCGACTTCGACAAGACGCCCGGGCACGTGCTGAACGCGCTCAAGCGCGAGCAGCTCGTGGCGCTCAATTCCACGCTGCTGCACGAGCTCTATTTCGCGAGCATGGGCGGCGACGGCCAGCCCACGAAGACGATGATGGAGATCCTGGCGCGCGACTTCGGCTCGTTCGACCGCTGGCGCGCGGAATTCCGTGCCATGGGCAATGCGCTCGGCGGCGGCTCTGGATGGGTCCTGCTCACCTACGTGCCGCGTGACGGCGCGCTCATCAACCAGCATGCGGCCGACCATTCGCAGGCGATCGCCGGGGGCGTGCCGATCCTCGCACTCGACATGTACGAGCACTCTTACCACATGGACGTGGGCGCCGATGCCAAGGCGTACGTCGAGACCTTCATGCGCAACATCGACTGGACGGCGCTCGGGCGGCGCTACCAGGACGCGACCCAGGCGCCGAAGCCGCGCGGCGTCGAGCAGCCTGAGTTCGGCGACATCGAGGGCATCGGCGTCGAGGACGTGAAAGCGATGATGGCCGCGGGCAAGCCCGTCCAGGTGATCGACGTGCGGCCGCGCATGTCCGTGTCTCGCGCGCACGACATCGCCGAGGGCGTCCAGTGGCGCGACCCCGAGCAGATCGAGCACTGGATCGGTGACCTCTCGAAGTCCGAGCCGGTCGTGGTGTATTGCGCGTACGGCTTCCACGTCGGCTGCCGGACCGCGATCAAGCTGCGCGAAGCCGGTTTCGACGCGAGGTACATGAACAGCGGGCATTCGGGCTGGAAGGCGATCGGAGCGCCGCTGCGGTTGGCGACGACATGAATGGACGACACGGTGCCCGCATCCGGGCACCGTGTCGTCCGTGGCGCGGCCGTCGGATGACGGTAAGATTCCGCCATGCCGCCGATCGACGTCATCGTCCCCGTGTACGGCGGCCTCGCCGCCACGCGGCGTTGCCTCGACAGCGTGCTGGCCAATCCCCAGCGCGCCCAACATGAAGTTGTCGTCGTGGACGATCGCGGCCCCGAGCCCGGCATCGCGCCTTATCTCGACGATCTCGCGGCCGCGGGGCGCATCACCCTGCTGCGCAACGAACGCAACCTCGGCTTCGTGCAGTCGGTGAACCGCGGCATGTCGCTGCATCCCGGTCGCGACGTCGTGCTCCTCAACAGCGACACCGAGGTCGGGAATGACTGGCTCGATCGGCTCGCCGCCACGGCTCATTCGGCGCCGGATATCGCGACGGCGACACCGTTCTCGAACAACGCGACTATCTGCTCGTACCCGTTCCACGGGTGGACGGGCGGGGTGCCGGGCAAGCTCGGCCTCGCCGCCCTCGACGCGGTGTTCGCAGCCACCCTGCCCGGGTACACGGTCGACATTCCCACCGCGGTCGGCTTCTGCATGTACATCCGCCGCGACGCCCTGGAGCGCGTGGGCCTCTTCGACGCCGAGCGCTACGGGCGCGGCTACGGCGAGGAGAACGACTTCTGCATGCGCGCGCTCAAGTCGGGCTGGCGCCACGTGCTCGCGGCGGACGTCTTCGTGTTCCACGAGGGCAACGTGAGCTTCGGGCCGGAGAAGCTCGAGCTCACGCAGCGCGCGACACAGGTGCTTTGCGAGGCGCATCCCGATTATCCCCAGCGCGTGCACGAGTTCATCGCCCGCGATCCCGCGCGAGCGCTGCGCGATGCGATCGATGCCGCGCGCATCCGGCGCGATGGGCGCGAGGCGGCGGAAGTCGCGGCCGAGCGCGCCCGGGAAAATCCGCGTGCGGGGCTCGCGCTGGCCGTGGGCACCATGAGCCGCGGCGCGGTCCTTCGCCTCCTGCGGCTGGCCCTCAGGCCCCGGGCTGGAAGGGCGCTGCGCGAACGGTTCGGGCAGCTCGTGCGCGAGGAGGGCTGGGGCGGCATCGCCCGGCGCTTGCGGCGCGTCGCCTGAGGCGAACTTAGGCCCGGGAAAGGGCCGAAAACCGGGGTCGGCCGTGTATCATGGAGCGCACTTAACGCTCCCCCGCCGCCCATGCGTAGCATCAGGTCGCTGTTGCAGCAGAAGGTCTCGCTCAACACCGTCGCGCGCATCGGCATGGGCCTCATCGTCGCCTGCATCTTCGTGGCGATCGAGGGCGGCTCCTACCAGTTCGACCCCATGCAGCGCCTGGAGAACCAGGCTTACGACGCGCGGGTGAAGCTCTTCATGCCGCACACGGTCGATCCGCGCATCGTGATCGTGGACATCGACGAGAAGACGCTCATCAAGGAGGGCCGCTGGCCGTTGTCGCGGGACAAGTGGGTGGCACTCGTGCACCAGCTCTTCGAGCGCTACCGCATCCGCGTGATGGGTTTCGACGTGGCGTTCCCCGAGCCGGACACGAGCTCCGGCCTGCCGATCCTCGAGCGCCTGGCGCAGGGCGAGCTGCGCAACGACGAGTCGTATCGCGCCTTCCTCGAGAAGAACCGCACCGCCCTCGACTTCGATAAGCTCTTCGCCGAAGAGATCGCGAAGTACCCGGTGGTGCTGGGCTTCTTCCTCAGCCCGAAGCAGGAACGCGCGGGCGTGCTGCCGCTGCCGATCTACGACGTGAGCTCGTTGGGCGGCAAGGACGACCGCTACCGCTACACGCTCGCGACCGGTTATAGCGGCAACATCCCCGAGCTGCAGAAGGTCGCCGCGGCCGCGGGCCACCTGGCGCCCAGCCTCGACGCCGACGGCGTCACGCGGCGGATCCCGATGTTCACGCGCCTGGACAACGGCCTCTACGAGGCGATGTCGCTGGCGGTCACGCGCATGTACCTCGGCAACTCGCCGCTGAAGGTCCGGACGGACAGCGTCGGCAGCGGCGCGCAGAAGGTGAACTGGATCACGGAGATCGACGTTGCCGGCCACAAGATCCCGCTCGACGACGGAATGGCGGCGCTCGTGCCCTTCCGGGGCCCGCACCACACGTTCCGCTATGTTTCCGCCACGGACGTGATCCGCGGCGTGCTGCCCGCCGACGACCTGGTCGACAAGATCGCGATCGTGGGCACCTCCGCCCAGGGCCTGCTCGACATTCGCACGACGCCCGTGGGCGAGGATTACCCGGGCGTCGAAATCCACGCCAACATGGTGAGCGGGATCCTCGACGGCAGCATCAAGCAGCGCCCGCCCGAGGCCGACGGCATCAACATCGTGACCCTTTTGTTGCTGGGACTGCCGCTCGCATTCTTCCTGCCGCGCATGACGGCCCTGGGCTCGACGCTCATCACGGTGGCCGCGCTGGCCCTGGTCTTCACCGTGAACCTCTTCGCCTGGCAGAAGGGCTACATCTTCTCGATCGCGTCGCCCGCGCTCATGGTGGTGCTGCTGTACTTCCTCAACATGGCGTACGGCTTCTTCATGGAGGCGCGCTCGCGCCAGCTCATCACGGGCCTTTTCGGCACCTACGTCCCGAAGGAGCTCGTGGCCGAGATGGCCAAGAACCCGGAGGAATACTCGATGCGCGGCGAGAGCCGCGTGATGACGGTGCTCTTCTCCGACGTGCGCGACTTCACCTCCATCTCCGAGGGCCTCACCGCCGAGCAGCTGAAGGACATGATGAACACCTACCTCACGGCGATGACGGAGGTGATCCAGGAGAAGCGCGGCACGATCGACAAGTACATCGGCGACGCCATCATGGCGTTCTGGGGCGCACCGGTCGGGGACACCGACCATGCGGTCCACGGGCTGGAAGCGGCGCTCGACATGCAGCGGCGCATTCGCGCGCTCGACGACGAGTTCATCAAGCAGGGCTGGCCGCTCCTCAACATCGGCGTGGGACTCAACTGCGGCGAGATGAACGTGGGCGACATGGGCTCGCGCTTCCGCCGCGCCTATACGGTGATGGGCGACGCGGTGAACATCGCCTCGCGGCTCGAGAGCCTCACCAAGGAATACGGCGTCGGCATCCTGGTGTCGGCCAACATGGTGGAGGCCGCGGGCGGCTTCGTGTACCGCGAGGTCGACCGCGTGGTCGTGAAGGGCCGCCAGGAAGGCCTCGCCATCTACGAGCCGCTCGGGCGCATGGGCGAGGTGGGCGAGACGACCCTGCAGGAGGTCGACCGCTTCCACAAGGCGCTCGACCTCTACCGCAAGCAACGCTGGGAAGATGCCGAGGCGATCCTCAAGACGCTCTCCTTCGCGGCGCCCGAGAGCAAGCTCTACAAGCTCTACCTGAAGCGCATCCAGCATTTCCGCGCGAGCACACCGGGACCGGCATGGAACGGCCTCTGGGTCTTCACGACCAAGTAACGTATCCGCACGGCGACCGCATCCCGGCGCCGGGCGAGGCGATCCGGGTCGCGCAGGGCGCCTGGTGGATCCGCATGCCGCTGCCCTTCGCGCTCGACCACATCAACCTGTGGCTGCTCGAGGACGGCGACGGCTGGACGCTCGTGGACACCGGCTACGGCACGCAGGTGACGTGGGACCTGTGGGAGCGCCATCTCACCGACACGCTCGAGGGCCGGCCCGTGCGGCGCGTGATCGTCACGCACTACCATCCCGACCACCTCGGCAGCGCCGGCTGGCTCATCGAGCGCACGCGCGCCTCGTTCTGGATGACGACGGGCGAGTTCCTCTCGGGTCATGCCGCCCACGACGACACCGCCGGATTCGACCGCCCCACGGGCGTCGATTTCTTCGCGCGCAACGGCCTGGACGTCTCGCGCTTCCCGGAGAAGCTGCGCACCGCCAACGGCTACCGGCGCGGCGTGCCGTCGATCCCGAAGCTCTACCGCCGCATGATGGACGGCGACACGATCCGCATCGGCGGGCACGACTGGCAGGTGATCACCGTGTTCGGGCACGCGCCGGAGCACGCCGCCCTGTGGTGCGCGTCGAAGAACGTGCTGATCTCCGGCGACCAGGTGCTGCCGCGCATCACGACGAACGTCGGTGTCTGGGGCAACCAGCCCGAGGGCAATCCGCTCGAGCTCTTCCTCACGTCGCTCTCGAAGTTTTCCCACCTGCCCGCCGATGCGCTCGTGCTGCCCTCGCACGACCGCGTCTTCACCGGCCTGCATGCGCGCATCGCCCAGCTGCGCCAACACCACGAGGAGCGCCTGGCGCGCCTCCTCTACGGCTGCAACGGCATCACCGCGTTCGAGGCGATCCCGCTGCTCTTCAAGCGCCAGCTCGACGACCACCAGCTCATGTTCGCCATGGGCGAGTCGATCGCCCACCTGCACTACCTGCAGCACGCGGGAAAGGTCGTCCGCAGCGAGGACGCGAAGGGCGTGCGCCGCTTCCGCCGCGTTTAGCTTCGTTCCTCCCGCGCGGACAGGGTCCAGCCGGGTGAGGTTAGAATCGGTCCATGAGATTCGAAGGCACCCGGACCTACGTCGCCGACGACGAGCTCAAGCTCGCCGTCAACGCCGCCATCACGCTCCAGCGGCCGCTCCTCATCAAGGGCGAGCCGGGCACCGGCAAGACGATGCTGGCCGAGGAAGTGGCCGGCGCGCTCGGGCGTCCGCTCTACCAGTGGCACATCAAGTCCACCACCAAGGCGCAGCAGGGCCTCTACGAGTACGACGCGGTGTCGCGGCTGCGCGACTCGCAGCTCGGCGATGAACGCGTCGGGGACATCTCCAACTACATCGTGAAGGGCGTGCTCTGGAAGGCGTTCGAGAGCGAGGAGCAGGCGGTGGTCCTGGTCGACGAGATCGACAAGGCGGACATCGAGTTCCCCAACGACCTGCTGCGTGAGCTCGACCGCATGGAGTTCTTCGTCTACGAGACGCAGCAGACGATCCGCGCGCGCCACCGGCCGATCATCTTCATCACCTCGAACAACGAGAAGGAGCTGCCCGACGCTTTCCTGCGCCGCTGCTTCTTCCACTACATCCGCTTCCCCGATGCCGAGACGATGCAGGCGATCGTCGACGTGCACTTTCCCGCCATCAAGAAGCGGCTGCTGCAGTCGGCGCTCGAGGTCTTCTTCGACATCCGCCAGATGCCCGGCCTCAAGAAGAAGCCCTCCACCTCGGAGCTGCTCGACTGGCTCAAGCTGCTGCTGGCCGAGGACATCCCGCCCGAGGCGCTGCGCAGCGAAGGTCACCAGGCCGCGATCCCGCCGCTCTACGGCGCGCTCCTGAAGAACGAGCAGGACGTGCACCTCTTCGAGCAGCTCCTGTTCCTGCAGAAGCGCGGAAGATGACGACTGGGGTCAGACCACTGCCAACATGCGAAACGCAAGAGCCGTTTCGCATGTTGGCAGTGGTCTGACCCCGGACTCGATGCTCTTCGAGTTCTTCTTCGCGGTGCGCAAGTCCGGCGTCCCCGCCAGCGTCAAGGAGTTCCTGACCCTCCTCGAGGCGCTCGACAAGGGCGTGGTCTTCGGCAGCATCGACGACTTCTACCTGCTCTCGCGCCTCTGCCTGGTGAAGGACGAGGCCTACTTCGACCGCTTCGACCTCGCCTTCTCCGCCTACTTCAAGGGCGTTCATTCCATTCCCGACGCGCTCGTGCGCGACATTCCCGCGGAGTGGCTGAAGAAGCTCGCCGAGCGCTGGCTCACCGACGAGGAGAAGAAGCGCATCGAGGCGCTCGGCGGCTGGGAGAAGCTCCTGGAAACGCTCAAGGAGCGGCTCGAGGAGCAGAAGGGACGCCACCAGGGCGGCTCCAAGTGGATCGGCACCGCGGGCACGTCGCCCTTCGGCGCCTACGGCTACAACCCCGAGGGCATCCGCATCGGGCAGGACGGCTCGCGCAATCGCCGCGCGGTGAAGGTCTGGGACAAGCGCGAGTTCCGCGACTACGACACGGATCGCGAGCTCGGCATCCGCAACATCAAGATGGCGCTGCGCCGGCTGCGGCGCTTCGCGCGCCAGGGCGCGGCCGAGATCCTCGACCTCGACGGCACCATCCGCTCCACCGCGCGCAACGCGGGGTGGCTCGACCTGCGCATGGTCCCCGAGCTGCACAACGCGGTGAAGGTGCTGCTCTTCCTCGACGTGGGCGGCTCCATGGACGACCACGTGATGGCGGTCGAGGAGCTCTTCTCCGCCGCGCGCACCGAGTTCAAGAACCTCGAGCACTTCTACTTCCACAACTGCGTCTACGAAAGCGTCTGGAAGGACAACCGCCGCCGCCACGAGCGCATCCCCACGGTGGAGGTGCTGCGCAAGTACGGCCACGACTACAAGCTCGTGTTCGTCGGCGACGCGTCGATGAGTCCCTACGAGCTCGAGCAGCCCGGCGGGAGCGTCGAGCACTGGAACGACGAGGCCGGACGGGCATGGCTCGAGCGCCTGCTGCGCGCGTGGCCGCGCGCCGCCTGGCTCAATCCCGTGCCCGAGGAGCATTGGGGCTGGACCACGTCGATCGAGAACATCGTGCGCATCATGGACGGGCGCATGTACCCGGTCACGATCGCGGGGCTCGAGCGGGCGATGCGCGCGCTCGTTTAACCCGTTCGGCGCGGCGCTCCGTTCAAGGACACATGTCCCCTGACCGGAGCCTGCCATGCCGCTGCTGCGTCCCCTGGCCCTCGCCCTTGCCGCTGCCCTGCCCTGCGCCGCGCCCGCCGCGGTGCAGCTGACCGTCTACTCGAGCGCCCAGCCGGGAACGCTCTCGCCGCAGGCCTTCCGCAACGGCGGGGAGGGCACGGCGATTCCCGGATACGCGATGGTGCGCGAGGACCGGCGCTTCGACCTGCGCGCGGGGCGCAACGTCCTGCGGGTGAACGACGTCCCCGCCTTGCTCGATCCCACGACGGTCTCCTTCGCCTCGCTCACCGATCCCGCCGGCACGCACGTCGCCGAGCAGAACTTCGAGTTCGACCTCACCAGCAGCGGCAAGCTGCTCTCGCGCTACCTGGACCGCGAGATCACGGTGGAGGCCGCGCGCGGCAATACCGTCGAGCCTGTGACGGGCACGCTGCTCGGCACCCAGGGCGGGCTCACGCTGCGCGAGCCGGATGGCAGCGTGCGCGTGGTGACGCAGCCCGCCGGCATCCGCCTGCCGAGCCTTCCCGGCGGCCTCATCAGCAAGCCCACGCTGGTGTGGAACCTCGACGCCTCCCGCGCCGGGGCCCAGGACGCACGCATCGGATACCAGACCGGCGGGATGACATGGTGGACGGACTACAACCTCACGTTCTCCGCGCCCCGCGCGGGAGGCTGCCGCGTGGACGTGGGCGCATGGGTGACGCTCGTGAACCAGTCGGGTGCCGCGTTCACCGATGCGCGGCTCAAGCTCGTGGCGGGCGACGTGCACCGCGCCGAGCCCGGCCGCCGCAACGTGTATCCGTCCTCCGCGCCGATGGCCGCGAAGGCCGCGCAGAGCGACGGCTTCGCCGAGAAGGCCTTCTTCGAGTATCACCTCTACACGCTGGGCCGCAGCACCACGCTGCCCGACAACTCGATGAAGCAGCTCGAGCTCTTTCCCGCCGCGAGCAACGTGAAATGCGAGAAGTCGCTCGTGTACTACGGTCAGGGCTCGGCGTATCCCTTCTACGGCTCGCCGGTCACTGATCGCACGCCCGGCACCGTGTCGAATCCCAAGGTGGACGTGTACCTGCGGTTCAGGAACGCCGCCGCCAACGGCCTCGGCATCCCGCTGCCGGCGGGGCGCATGCGCGTGTCGCAGCGCGACGAGGGCGACGGCTCCCTGGAGTTCGTGGGCGAGGACCGCGTCGACCACACGGCGCGCGACGAGACGGTGCAGCTCAAGCTGGGCAACGCCTTCGATGTCGTGGGCGAGCGCCGCCAGGTCGATTTCCACATCGACACGCGCGCGCACTGGATGGAGGAAGAGATCGAGGTGCGGGTGCGCAACCAGAAACCCGACCAGGCCGTGGACGTGGTGGTGCGCGAATCGCTCTATCGCTGGAGCAACTGGGCGATCACCCAGCGCAGCCAGGATTACACGAAGGAGGACGCCCGCACGGTCCACTTCCCCGTTCGGGTGGCCCCGAAAGGGGAAGCGGTCGTGCGATATACGGTGCGCTACAGCTGGTGAGCGCTACTTCTTCTGCGCGGCCTTCGAGCCGTCGCCCTGGGAGCCGCCCGAAGCCGCGTTGGGCGTGGCGTTGGAGCCGGCTTTCGTCGTGTTCGAGGCGGGCGCGGGCTTGCCTCCCGAGGGCGGCTGCGAGGCCGCGGCGACCGGGATCGGCTTCGGGATCGGCTTGCCCTCGCGCTTCATGTTCATCTGGTAGTTCTTGACCGCGCGCTCCTCGGCGGCGGCGAGATCCTGCTTCGCCTGCTCGGCGCTGGCCGCGTCCTTCGCCTTCTTCTCCTCGGCGGCCTGCTTCTGCGCGTCCGTGGGCGGCGGCGGGGGCGGCAGCTTGGCGAGCGCGGCGCCGGACAACACGAGGGCCGCGGCGAGCGCGGCGCACGAATGGATCTTCATCAGTCGTCTCCCGCGGCGGGCATGGCCCGGCCGGTCACGATCTTCTCCGGACGCTTGCCCTGGCGAACCTCGTCGTACCAGAGGCTGTGGTGCTCACGCGCCCATTCCTCGTCGACGTAGCCGTCGCGCATCGCGCGATACGCCCCTTCCATGCCGATGGTGCCCATGTACGCGTGGCCCAACGCCGCCGAGATGAAGAGCACCGCGGAAATGTCGTGGACCACGTTGGCGAGCTGCATGATCTGGCGGCTCTGGTCCCAGTTGGGGAAGTCGAGGATCAAGCCGGTGGCGGCCATGACGAGCCCGAGCAGCGTCAAGCCGCCCCAGAACCAGACCTTCTCCAGCCCGTTGAAGCGTCCCGAAGGCACTTCCTTGCCGGAGAACATGCCGCCCATGTGCGACATCCACGCCCAGTCCACGCGCGTGATGACGTTGTCGCGCACGAAGATCAGGAACGACACGAGGAGCGCGAAGATGAAGAGCGGCCCCACGAAGTTGTGCAGGTTCTTGCCCACGATCGTGAGCCACGAGAAGCCGCTGTAGCCCAGCCACGGCAGGATGATGTACTTGCCCCACAGCATGATCGCGCCGGTCAACGCGAGGAAGACGAAGCTGATCGCCATCGTCCAGTGCGCGGCGCGCTCCACCGCGTTGAAGCGCTCGATGAGCCGTCCCGTCGGCGCGTGCTTCAGCTTGATCGAGCCCTTCACGAAATAGAACAGCATGATCGCGAAGAACACGATGCCGATGAGCCAGCCGCCGTAGAACGTGAGCGGCCCGTTGCGGAACGCGCGCCACTCGCGCCCCTGGCGCTGGATCAGGCGGTTGGTGTCGATGCCCGGGAGCGACGCGTATTGCCGCGTCTCGCTGATGCTGCCCCACTCCGGCGGCTTGTTCCAGCCGGGCACCGCGGTCGAGCCCTGCACCGGTGCGGGAGCGAGCTGCGGCGGGCGCGGCTTCTGCGCATCCTTCTCCCCGCCGCTCTTCGGCGCGTCGCTCCCGTCGCGGGCGGGCATGTCGAACGCCTTCACAGGGGGCGGCGATTGCGCCGGCTGCTGCGACAGCGCCGCGAGCGGCAGCGCGAGCAGCGCCCCGAGAATCATCGCGCCGAGATGGCGCAGGGTCCGGCAGGTCATGTCGTCTCCTCCCCGGTCATTGCTTCGCATCGCCCGTCCGCAGGTACTCGTTCTGGTAGTTCGAGCGCTGCGCCAGCGTGTCTTCGAATTTCACCTTGTCGCCCTTGAAGAGGTCGCCCGCGTAGGGCTTCACGTCTTCCTTGCCCGCATAGGGCTTGGGCGCGTCCTGGGGGATCTCGTGGCACGCCGCGAGCGACATGCCGAGAGCCACGATGCCGAGCAGCGTCTTCATGCCTTGCCTCCCCCGGGCTGGTCCGCGAGGCGCCCGCTGCCGCCGTAGGCCATGGCCCAGCCCCAGATCTCCTCGCCCTTGCCGCGCGTGGTGACCCGGGTCTTGTAGATGCGCGTGATCGCGTCGTGGTCGCCCGCGAGGAGCGCCTTGGTCGAGCACATCTCCGCGCACGCCGGGAGCTTGCCCTCGGCGATGCGGTTGCGGCCGTACTTGACGAACTCGGCGGCGGAGAAGTTCTCCTCCGGGCCGCCGGCGCAGTACGTGCACTTGTCCATCTTGCCGCGCAGCCCGAAGGCGCCCGCCTGCGGGAACTGCGGCGCGCCGAAAGGACACGCGTAGAAGCAGTAGCCGCAGCCGATGCAGAGGTCCTTGTCGTGCAGCACGATCTGGTCCTCGGTGCGGTAGAAGCAGTCGACGGGGCACACCGCCATGCACGGTGCGTCGGTGCAGTGCATGCACGCGACGGAGATCGAGCGCTCGCCCGGCACGCCGTCGTTGACCGTCACGAGGCGCCGGCGGTTCACGCCCCACGGCACCTCATGCTCGTTCTTGCACGCGGTCGCGCAACTGTTGCACTCGATGCAGCGCTCGGCGTCGCAGATGAATTTCATCCTGGCCATGATGTTCTCCCGTTGTCGTCAGGCGCGCTCGATGTTGCAGAGCGTCGTCTTGGTTTCCTGCATCATCGTCACCGAGTCGTAGCCGTAGGTCGTGGCGGTGTTCACCGCCTCGCCCCGCACGTAGGGCGCCGCGCCGTCCGGGTACTTGTCGATGAGATCCTTGCCTTGCCACCACCCGGAGAAATGGAACGGGATGAAGCTGGTGCCGGGGCCCACGCGGTCGGTCACGAGCGCGCGCACCTTGAGCTGCGCGCCCGTGGGTGTCTTCACCCACACGTAGTCCCAGTACTTGATGCCGCGATCGGAGGCGTCCTTCGTGTTGATCTCGACGAAGTTCTCCTGCTGCAGCTCGGCGAGCCACGGATTGGAGCGCGTCTCCTCGCCGCCGCCCTCGTACTCCACGAGACGGCCGGAGGTGAGGACGATCGGGTACTTGTCCGCGACCTTGTCCTGCACCGCCTTCTGCTGCACCGTCTTGAAGAGGGTGGGCAGCCGCCAGAACGCGCTCTTGTCGTCGTGGGTCGGATACTTGGCCACGAGGTCGGGGCGCGGGCTGTAGAGCGGCTCACGGTGCTGCGGGATGCCGTCGGGGAAGTTCCACACGATCGCGCGCGCCTTCGCGTTGCCCCAGAAGTGCACGTTGTGGTTCACCATGCACACGCGCTGGATGCCTCCCGAGAGGTCGGTCTTCCAGTTCTTGCCGTCGGCCGCCGCCTGCTCCTCCGGCGTGAGCTCCGCCCACCAGCCCAGCTTCTTCATGAGCACGTGGTCGAACTCGGGATAACCCGTGGTGATGTCGGAATCCTTCGGGCACGAGCCGTCCTCCGCGAGCAGGCTCTCGCCGTTGCGCGAGACGCCGAAGTTCGCGCGGAAGCAGCCGCCGCCGTCCATCACGCGCAGGTCCGTGCGATAGAGCACGGGCGAGCCGGGGTGCTTGATCTCCGGCTTGCCGTAGCTGGGCCACGGCAGGCCGAAGTAGTCGCCGTTGCAGTCGTATCCGGTTTCCTTGTCGACCGTCGGCTTCGTGCAGCGCAGCGTCTTCGGGTCGAAGGCCGCCATGTTGCGCATGTGGGCCTTGAGGCGCTCGGGCGACTGCCCGGTGTAGCCGATGGTCCAGTTGCCGGCGTTGATCTCCCTCAACATGTCCTCGACGAGCGGCTCGTCCCAGCCGGTCCGGTCCTTGACGAGCTTGATGTTCTTCACGAACTCCGCCGCGTAGCCGAACTTCTTGGCAAACGCGTACATGATCGTGTGGTCGGGCTTCGACTCGAAGAGCGGCTCGATCACCTTCTCGCGCCACTGCAGCGAGCGGTTCGAGGCCGTGACGGTTCCGGAGGTCTCGAACTGCGTGCACGCCGGCAGGAGGTATATGCCCTCCTGGCGGTCCGGCATCACGGAGGACGCCGTCGGATACGGGTCGACGATGACCATGAGGTCGACCTTCTCCATCGCCTTCTTCATCTCGAGCCCGCGCGACTGCGAGTTCGGCGCGTGGCCCCAGTAGACGACCGCGCGCAGGTTGCTGTCCTGGTCGATGAGCTCGTTCTTCTCGAGCACGCCGTCGATCCAGCGCGAGACGGTCATGCCGGGCTTCTCCATCATCGCCTTGGAGGCGAAGCGGCCCTTCATCCACTCGTAGTCGACGCCCCACACCTTGCACCAGTGCTTCCAGGCGCCTTCCGCGAGGCCGTAGTAGCCCGGCAACGAGTCGGGATTGGGTCCCACGTCCGTCGCGCCCTGCACGTTGTCGTGGCCGCGATAGATGTTGGCCCCGCCGCCCGCGACGCCAATGTTGCCGAGCGCCAACTGCAGGATGCACGACGCACGCACGAATGCGTTGCCCGTGCTGTGCTGCGTCTGCCCCATGCACCAGATGATGGTCGAAGGGCGGTTCTTCGCCATCGCCTCGGCCGCGGCGTACACGTCGGCCTCGGGAACGCCCGTGACCTCGGTCACCTTGTCGGGCGTCCACTTCTTCAGGCACTCCTCGCGCACCTTGTCCATGCCGTAGACGCGGTCATGCAGGTACTTCTGGTCTTCCCAGCCGTTGCTGAAGACGTGGTACAGCATGCCGAAGATGAGCGCCACGTCCGTGCCGGAGCGGAAGCGGATGTACTGGTCAGCCTTGGCCGCAGTGCGCGTGAAGCGCGGGTCGGCCACGATCATGCGGGCGCCGGTCTCCTTCGCGTGCAGCGCGTGGAGCATCGACACCGGGTGCGCCTCGGCCGCATTCGAGCCGATGAAGAACATGCACTTGGTGTTCTGCAGGTCGTTGTACGAGTTCGTCATCGCGCCGTAGCCCCAGGTGTTGGCCACGCCCGCGACGGTGGTCGAGTGGCAGATGCGCGCCTGGTGGTCCATGTTGTTGGTGCCGAACATGGAGACGAACTTGCGCATCATCTGCGCCTGCTCGTTGCTGTGCTTGGACGACCCGACCCAGAACACCGCGTCCGGACCGCTCTCCTTGCGGACCTGCAGGAGCTTGTCGCCGATCTCGTTGATCGCCTGCTCCCAGCTGATGCGGCGGTACTTGCCGCCCTCGAGCTTCATCGGATAGCGCAGGCGGTGCGAGTGCTCCGTCATGCCGTGCTCGCGCACGCTGGCGCCCTTGGCGCAATGCGCGCCCATGTTGATGGGCGAGTCGAACACCGGCTCCTGGCGCACCCAGACGCCGTCGACCACGATCGCGTCGATCGAGCAGCCGACGGAGCAGTGCGTGCACACCGTGCGCTTCACCTCGGTCTTGCCCGGCTTCGCCTGCGCCTGCGCCTCCCCGATCATGTTGAGCGGCAGCTGGGAGGCGAATGCGGCGGCGCCGGCGGCAAGCCCCGAGCCCTTGAGGAAGGTGCGGCGGTCGAGGGTCTTCGTCCCGAGGGCGGCGGCGGCGCGGGCGAGCGGGTTCACCGCCTCGGCGGATCCAGCGGATTTGCGCGTGAGCAGCATGGCGGTCTCCTCAGACCTCGGTGGTCTTGTAGTACTTCTGGATGTGCTCGGACAGGCGATAGCCGTCACCTTCGGCCGTCTTCGGCGCCGCGGGCGCAGGCGCCTTCACGCCCTTCGTCGCCACGGCGGCGACGGCCCCCGCGCTGCCGATTCCGGCGGCGAGGAGGAACTTGCGGCGGGTGTGCGGTTTGATCGTTTTCATCTCCAGCCTCCTGGGTGGTCTCGCTCGTCAATCCAGCTCGAAGGACTGCGCCTCGAGTTCGAGGAACGCGGCAGCGAACTGCGCGACCCTCCGGTAATAGTTGGCCTGCCCGGCCGCCTGCACCGCCGCGAAGAAGCCTCGTGCGGCGGGCGCCACGTGCGCGTCGAAGAAGCGGCGCTGCATTGCCAGCGGCGCCGGAGCGCGCCCCGCTCCTCCGGCGGCGAGCACGCGCATCACGTCGAGCAGGGCCGCGATGTGGTCCTCCGGCTCGGGCAGGCCCGGCTTGTGGGCGAGCCCCAGCTCGGCCAGATCGCGTTGAAGGCGGATGCGCGGATGGTCGGCGGCGGGCGCGCCGGCGTAGTAGCCGGCGTAGATCGAGACCTGCGCCTTGCCGACCCCGATGAAGAGCGTCTCGTACTCTTCCCGTGCCGCCTCCGCGTCCATCGCGCGCGAGGCTTGGCGCAGGCTTTCCCAGGCGGCGTCGAGCGCGGACGCACCGGAGAGGGCCGGCGCGTCGGCCAGGCTCGCGAGCAGCGCCGCGTCGGGCGCGCCATGGAAGAGCCGGGCGAGCAGCGCGTAGAAGTCCGCGCGGGCGGCCTCCTCGGCCGGAAGCGCACGCTGGAGCACCACGGGGCTTGCGACGGCATCCATCAGCGGTCCGCTCCCAGGTCCAGCACCGACGTCTCGCTCTTCGAGGACATCATGTCCACGACGCGGCAGTCGGCGCACATCTGCAGGCGGCGCAGCGCCCCCTGGCCGGTGAACATCGAATGGGACGCCAGCCTTCCCATCATCGCCTCGACCATCTGGCGCGTGCCGAAAGGCTTGTTGCAGCTCACGCAGTGGAAAGGCTCGGTCTCGTTCAGCACGCGCGGCTCGCGCACGGCCGGCGTGAGCAGCAGTCGCGGGTGCAGCGTGATCGCGTCCTCGGGACATGTCGCTTCGCAAAGCCCGCACTGGACGCAGTTGCGCTCGAGGAACTTGAGGAGCGGACGGTCGACGCCGTCCATGAGGGCCGACTCGGGACACGCGCCCACGCAGGACATGCACATCGTGCAGGCGTCCCGGTCCACCCGGATCTCGCCATAGGGCGCGCCCACGGGCAGGTCGATGTGTTCGACGCGGCGCGGCGCGTGGCGCACGAGGTGGTCGAGCGCGAATTCGATCGCCGTCCGCTTGTCGGCCGAGAGGTCGAAACCGGCCGCGGGCGCGAGCCCGGCGAGCGTCGGCAATGCATCGAACGCGGCCTGGAGCGCGGCGCCATCGCGCGCCTGGACCAGCTCCAGGCGGGAGCCGCCATATCCCAGGGCTTCCAGCACCGTGGCGCCGATGCGCATCTGCTCTCGCAGCGCCTCGAGGTATTCGGCATCCTCGCCGGGCCCGGCCACCACCACGACCTGGCCCGCGCCGAACGCCAGCGCGGGCAACATCAGGTCCAGGCCGATGGCGGCGACATGGAAGGCTTCCAGCGGCAGCGCCCGCGCGGGCAGGCCCTGCCCATCGCGGGCGGCAGCGCGCAGCAGGTCGCGCCCCTCGGCGCCGTCGTGCCACACGATGCAGGCGTTCGCGCCGCCCGCCTCGCGATAGGCGGCGAGCATTCGGCGCAGTTGCTGCCCGCGCTCCGGCACGCGCGGGAACTGGTACGACATCGCGCCCGACGGGCATACCGTGGAGCACGCGCCGCAGCCCATGCACAGGTGGGGATCGACCTTGACGCGGTCGCCGTCGGAAGCGATGGCGCGCGTCGAGCAGATGTCGACGCAGGACGTGCAACCGGCGATGCCGGAGCGCCCATGGGCGCAGAGATTCTCGCGGTACGCGAAGAAGCGCGGCTTCTCGAACTCGCCGACCGCCTCGCGCAGCTCACTCAGCATCGAGACGAGGCCGGCGGCGTCCGCCGGCGCGCGGAAATATCCCTGCGGCGGCTGGCGCATGAGGAAGAGCGGCTCGGCGGAGAAATCGAGCACGAGGTCGAAGCGCGCCGCGGCCGGTTGCGCTTGCGCGGCGCCCGGCGCGCGCAGGCCCGCGATCGTGACGGAGAATTCGCCGAGGTAACCGGTGATGGAATCGACGCGGCCGGCCCATTCGGTCACCGCGCCGCTCGCCGCGTCGCCCTTCGCATCGAGCAGCGTCACATGGAGGCCCGCGGCGAGGTCCTGCGCGGCGCCCCGCGCGCGTTCCGGCGCATCTCCGGCCACGATCAGCAGGTTGCCGCGGGAACGATACGAGACGCGGGGAACGGGCTGCGGCGCCTCGATCCGCGCGAGCGCGGCCAGGGCGGCGATCTTGGGCGCGCATTCGAGGCCAAGCGAGGACCACCCGCGGGCCTCGAGGTCCGGCGCATCGCCGGGCCCGTGCGCGGGCGAACCGGGAAAGGAAACGTCCACTCCTGCCGTCATGCCCTCGCTGTTTCCGCGACGCGGCGGAAACGCTCCTCTGGATTGAACGCCCATCGGCATGTCGCTTCAGGGGCCGGCATTTTTGCTGGCTTGTTTTGGTGCGAGTCTACACCAATAGGAACACCGGGACCTATCGCGGCCCCGGCTCGGATGGCAGGGTCACCGGCGCGGTGGCGGATCCATCGTTCTGCGATAGATCCGCCGCCGGAGCGGGCGCGATGAGCGACGCGGGCGCCGCGGCCGCGGGCGCTGCGGGATCGTGCGCCGCGCCCATGCCGGCGTCCGCTTCGCGCTCCTGCGCTTTTTCTTCCTCGCCGGCCGCGGGATCCCCCAGGTAGGCCATCTGCGCCATCTTCGCGTACCACCCGGGCGGGATGGGCGCGGGCTTCGTGTAGTCGTCGATGTAGACGTCGAGCCCGTCCATCACGTTGAAGCGCTCGTCGCGAAACAGGGTCTTGAGCGCCGCGCGCTTCACGCCCGGATCGACCTCGCGCGCCATGAAGGGCGAGAAATCCGATTCGATCGTGAGCGAATCCACGGGCGGCAGCGGCGCGCCCGGGGCAGCCGTCGCCGCGAGGCCGTTCGCCGCGGCCGCATCGTCCGGCATGCCGGACGTGGGGAGCACCGGGGACTCGGGCGTGCGATCCGCAGGCTCCGCGGGCAGCGCTCCGGCGCCGGCGGCGTGCTTGCGCCGCGACCAACGCGCGAGGAACCCTCCGTCCCGGCTCATGCGTCGCCCTTCTCGCGCAGGCGCCCTTCCTGGCCCTCGAAGGAGCGCGGCCGCTGGCGCTTCTTCGGCTCCGGACGGTAATTCGCGGCGACCCAGTCGGCCATCCAGAACGCGAGCTCGCGCCACATGACGACGCGCTCGACGCGCTCGCCACCATCCATCCAGCGCGCCGCCTCGTTGTACGAGAGCGTCGCCTGCAACGGATAGGGCTCGCCGCTCGCCTCGTCCAGGCGCAGGGCCACGAAGACGCTCGGCTCCTCGGTGGAGACGTTGAGGTAATAGCCCTCCGCCTCGTCGGCGAAGAGCGTCACGGCGAACCCGGGAAAGATGCGTTCGAGGCAAGCGCCGTCCTGGCGCAGGATGCGCGGCTCGCCGCCCACGTCCGGCAGGATCCCGTGCAGCGACCAGTGGTGGTCCTCCCAGCGGCTCTCGACGGCCTCCCGCCGCAGGACGATGGCGATGCGCTCCGTGGGCCTCGGCTGCATGGGACGACTATACTATCGATACCCATGGCCCGAACCGTCATCGCGTTGAAAAGCGAGCCCGCGGCGCTCGCGATTCCCGCCGCGCGCGCGGACAGCGGCCCGCTCGCGGACACGCGCGGCCGTGCCCTCCACGACCTGCGCATCTCGGTCACGGACCGCTGCAATTTCCGCTGCACGTACTGCATGCCGAAGGAGGTCTTCGGCCCGGATTATCCGTACCTGCCCCACGCCGAGGTGCTCACCTTCGAGGAGATCGTGCGCGTGGCGCGGGTCTTCGCGGGCCATGGCGTGCGCAAGATCCGGCTCACCGGCGGCGAGCCGCTGCTGCGCAAGGACATCGAGCGCCTGGTGCGGCAGCTCAGGGACGCGCTGCCCGAGGTGGATCTCACCCTCACGACCAACGGCTCGGCGCTCAAGGCGAAGGCGGCCGCGCTTAAGGCGGCGGGGCTCGACCGGATCAGCGTGAGCCTCGACTCCCTCGACGACGCGACCTTCCGCGCGATGAACGACGCGGACTTTCCCGTGGCCCGGGTGCTCGAGGGCATCGACGCCGCGGCACGCGCGGGACTCGCGCCGGTCAAGATCAACATGGTGGTCAAGCGCGGCGTGAACGACCGGCAGGTGCTCGACATGGCGCGGCGCTTCCGCGGCACCGGCCACGTCGTGCGCTTCATCGAGTTCATGGACGTGGGCTCGACCAATGGCTGGCGCATGGACGACGTCGTGCCGTCCGCGCAGATCGTGCGGCTCGTCTCGTCGGTCCATCCGCTCGAGCCCGTCGAAGCGGACTATGAAGGGGAGGTGGCCGAGCGCTGGCGCTATGCCGACGGTGCGGGCGAGATCGGCGTGATCGCGTCGGTCACGCAGGCGTTCTGCGCTTCGTGCACGCGCGCCCGGCTCTCCACCCATGGCCACGTCTACACGTGCCTCTTCTCCCAGCAGGGCTACGACCTCAAGTCGCTGCTGCGCGGCGGCGCCGATGACGCGACGCTCGCCCAAGCCGTGGCGGGCATCTGGCAGGCGCGCACGGATCGCTATTCCGAGATCCGCACGGCGGAGTCGGCGCGCACGCGCAAGGTCGAGATGTCGTTCATCGGCGGCTGATGGGCGAGCGCCCGCTCCTCACGCGCAACGCCCGTCCCGCCACCTACACCGTGGAGGCGCGCGACGAGACCGGCCAGGTCGTGCCGACGCCGATCGCCGGCGAGCATCCGCTCACGCTCTACGTCGACAAGCGCGAGGTCGTGACGCTCATGACGCTGGGCGCGGCACCCGAGGCCCTCGCGATCGGCTTCCTGCGCAACCAGCGCCTCGTGGAATCCATCGACGAGATCCGGTCCGTGCAGGTCGACTGGGACGTGAACGCGGTCGTCGTCACGACGTACAACGGACTGCAGGACCTCGATCGCAAGACGCAGAAGCGCACGGCGACCACGGGCTGCGGCCAGGGGACGGTGTTCGGCGACCTCATGGAGGACATCGACTCCATCCGCCTCGACGATGACATGCGCGTGGACGAGGAGACGCTCTTCGCGCTGCTCAACGCGGTGCGCGTGCACGAGTCGATCTACAAGCAGGCGGGCGCGGTGCATGGCTGCGCGCTCGCAAGGGGCGCGGAGATCCTCACCTTCGTCGAGGACGTGGGGCGCCACAACGCGGTCGACGCGATCGCCGGCTGGATGTGGCTCGAGGACGTCGACGGGCGCGACAAGATCTTCTACACGACGGGGCGCCTCACCTCCGAGATGGTGATCAAGGCGGCGCAGATGCGCATTCCCGTGCTCGTCTCGCGCTCCGGGCTGACCAAGATGGGCCACGAGGTCGCCGAGCGCGTCGGCATCACGATGATCGGGCGCGCGGTGAACAAGCATTACCTGCTGTTCACGGGCGCCCATCGCCTGGTGAGGGTCGATGCCGGATAGTCCGCGGATAGACGCAGATAAACGCAGATGACGAGCGAGGCCAGGGAAGCCCTCCTGCGGTGCCATTGCGGTGGCGTGGAGATCCGCACCACGCTGCCGTCGCGCTTCGTGGCCCATTGCTACTGCCAAAGCTGCCGCACGACCCATGCCGCGGGCGTGGTGACGTGGATCGGCTTCAAGCGCTCGCAAGTCGAGGTCGTGAAGGGCGGCGAGCTGCTGCGCGACTACGAGTCGTCGCCCGGCACCACGCGCAAGTTCTGCGGGCATTGCGGCACGCGCATCGCGTTCGAGTCGTCGCAAGGCCGCTGGGCCGACGAGATGCACTTCCCGCTGGCGCTCTTCGTGACGCCGGTCGATCGTGCGCCCGGAGCCAACGTCTTCACCGACGAGCGCCCCGCGTGGGCGCCGATGGAGGCGCTGCCCCATGCCTGACGTGACGGGCCTCGTGCTCGCCGGAGGCCAGGGCAGCCGCATGGGCGGCGTGGACAAGGGCCTGCAGCCCTTTCGCGGGCGTCCCATGGTGGCGCACGTGCTCGAGCGCCTGGCGCCGCAGGTGGACGAGATCCTGGTCAACGCGAATCGCAACGTGGAGGCCTACGCCGCGCTTGGGCACCGCGTCATCGCCGACGAGATCGAGGGCTTCGCGGGGCCGCTCGCGGGATTCGAGCGCGGCCTCGCCCACGCGGGCGGCGCGCTCATCGTGACCGTTCCCTGCGACTCGCCGTTCCTTCCCGTCGACCTGGTGCAAAGACTGCGGGGTGCGCTCGAGGGCGCGCAGGCGCATCTCGCCGTGGCGAAGACCGGGACGCAGCCCCATCCGGTGTTCTGCCTCATGCGCCGCGAGGTGCACGCGTCGCTGCGCGCGTTCCTCGCGTCGGGCCAGCGCAAGATCGACCGCTGGTACGCGAGCCTGCCGGTCGTCGAGGTGCCGTTCGACGACGAGCCCGATGCCTTCCTCAACATCAACACGCGGGAGGAGCTGGCGAGCCTCGAGCCGCGCGGCCGGTAGTGCCGCACCGGCTGCGCCGCCCGCGCCCGCCGCTGCCGCGCTTCGCGGTCGCGTGGTTTCCCGACTTCGCGGGCATGGAGCGCATCGAGGACTTCCGCCAGCGCCACGATCCGATGGCATCGCTCGTGCCCGCGCACCTCGCGCTCGTCTTTCCCTTCGCCACGGCGCAGAGCGCGCTGCAGGTGGAGACGCACGTGCAACGCGTGGTCTCGCGCCATCCCCCGATCGCGATCGCCTTCCGGCCGGTGCGCGTCTTCGCCAACGAGTTCGTGTTCCTGATGGCCACGCGCGGCGCCGCGGCGGTGGTCGAGCTGCACGACCGCCTGTACACGCGATCGCTGCGCCCGCAGCTTCGGACCGACCTGGGCTACGAGCCGCACATCACGCTTGCGCGCAATGCGGAGCTGGCGCGGGTCGAGGCGGCATACGCTGAGGCGCAGGAGCTCTTCGGCGGCGAGGTGAGCGGCGTGCTGCGCGCGGTGACGGTCCTTGCCGTGGGCCAGGACGGTAGAATCGAACGCCTGAAGGACATCGCGCTCAACACCGCCTGAACCATGGCCACCCTCACCATCTCCCAAGCTTCCTGCGCCGACGACTACGACCCGAACTCCATGTCCGTGGACCAGGCGCGCGCCTTCATCCACCGCTTCCTCGAGCCGATCGGGGGGACGCTGCGCGTGCCGGTGCGCTCCGCGCTCGGCCGCGTGCTGGCCGAGGACGTGCTCTCGCCCGTCGACGTGCCCGCCCACCGCAACTCCGCGATGGATGGCTGGGCGATGCGCGGCGCGGACCTGCAGGCGGACGCGGAGACCACGCTCACCGAGGTCGGCACCGCGTTCGCGGGGCGGCCGTTCGCCGGGCGGCTCGAGCCCGGCCAGTGCGTGCGCATCATGACGGGCGGTGTCGTGCCCACGGGCGCCGATACGGTGGTCATGCAGGAGCGCGCGCGGGCGAGCGGCCAATCGGTCACCTTCGCGCCGGGACAAAAGACCGGACAGAACGTGCGCGAGGCCGGCGAGGATTTGCGCGTGGGCAGCGTGGCACTGGCGCGCGGACGCATCGTGCGGCCCGCGGACCTCGGGCTCATCGCGTCGCTCGGCCTGGGCGAGGTCGCGGTGCGCCGCCCGCTGCGGGTCGCCTTCTTCTCGACGGGCGACGAGCTCAAGTCGATCGGCACCGTGCTGGGCGAAGGCGAGATCTACGACTCGAACCGCTACACGATCTACGGGATGCTGCAGCGCCTGGGCTGCGAGACCCTCGACATGGGCGTGGTGCGCGACGACCCGCAGCTGCTCGAGCGCGCCTTCGAGGAGGCCGCGCGGGTGGCCGACGTGGTCATCACCAGCGGGGGCGTCTCGGTCGGCGAGGCGGACTTCGTGAAGGCGATGCTCGACAAGCTGGGCGAGGTCGTCTTCTGGAAGATCGCGATGAAGCCCGGCCGTCCCCTCGCCTACGGCAAGATCGGGGGCGCGCATTTCTTCGGCTTGCCGGGCAATCCGGTGTCCGTGATGGTCACCTTCTACCAGTTCGTGCGCGACGCGCTGCTCGTGCTCTCCGGCGCCGATCCGGTCGCGCCGTTGCCCACCTTCAGCGCGACCTGCACCGGCCGGCTGCGGAAAGCTCCGGGCCGCACGGAGTTCCAGCGCGGCGTGCTCGCGCGCGCGGCCGATGGCGCGCTCACCGTGAAGCCCACGGGCGAGCAGGGCTCGGGCATCCTCAAGTCGATGAGCGAGGCCAACTGCTTCATCATCCTGTCCGAGGCGACGGGCAACGTGGAGCCGGGCACGGTGGTCGAGGTGCAGCCGCTCGAAGGCCTGGTGTGAGCACCGGCGCCATCGCGCGCACCGGCAGCGGCCTCGATTTCCTGCAGCGCATGCTGCGCGGCGAGGAAGCCCATGTCCCCATCGGCGAGACGCTCGGCTTTCGCCTGGTCGAGGCGGAGCGCGGGCGTGTCGTTCTCGCCGGGCAGCCGGATCGCCGCTCATACAACCTCATCGGCACCGTGCACGGCGGCTGGGCGGCGTCGATCCTCGATACCGCGCTGGCGCTCTCGGTGCTCACGACGCTCGGGGGCGACCAGTCGTTCACCACGGTGGACATCCGCATCAACTACCTGCGCCCCCTCACCGTCGAGACCGGCGTGGTGCGCGCCGAAGGCCGCGTGCTGCAGGCCGGACGGCGCCTCGCCTACTCCGAGGCGAGCCTCACCGACGCCGCCGGCAAGCTCATCTGCCACGGCACCGGTTCGTGCCTCATCCTTCCCCGCGACACCGCGGGCTGAGATGCGGCGGAACTCGACAGCGCCCGCCGCGTCCACTGCGATGCCATGAAGCGCCGGGATTTCGTCCAGATCTGCGCCGCGGGCGCGGCCTGCGCGGCGCTGCCCGCGCCGGGCGCCGAGCCTTCGGCGCGGCTGCATGGGCGCGCGAAGCTGGTGGATGAGCGCGGCACGCCGATCCGGCTCGAGACGCTGGCGCCCGACGTGGCGTACGTCTTCGATTACCCGTTCGTCGCGACGCCCTGCTTCCTCATCCGCCTCGATCGCCCGACGCCGCAGGCCGTGGAGCTGCGCACGGAGTCGGGACAACCGTATCGCTGGGAAGGCGGCGTGGGGCCGCAGCGCTCCGTGGTCGCGTATTCGGCGATCTGCGCGCACAAGATGACCTATCCCACGCACCAGGTGAGCTTCATCGGCTACCGCGCCGAGCCCAGCCCCGTGGCGCCCTCCGGCCGCGTCATCACGTGCTGCTCGGAGCGCAGCGTGTACGACCCGTCCAACGGTGCGCGCGTGGTGTCGGGTCCGGCGCCGCAGCCGCTCGCGGCGATCCTCCTCGAGCACGACCCGAAGGCCGACGAGGCCTGGGCCGTCGGCACCTGCGGCGGCGACAAGTTCGACGAGTTCTTCCGCAAGTACGAATTCCGCCTGCAGCTCGACGTCGGCCCACGTGCCCGCAACACGGTCGAGGGAACCACCATCGTTCGTGAGCTCACCCGCTACAGCACCCAGTGGGCCCAGTGCTGAACTGAAAACCCGACTGCGTCCCGGGCTTTCAGATCTCGAAGCTTTCGCCGGAGGCCTCCGCGATCTGCTTCAGGTCCTCGGCGCGCAGGTGCGGGGCGAAGAGGCGGATGAAATCCACGGTGAAGGTCCGCAGGTACGCGCCGCGCCGGAAAGCGAGCCGCGTGGTCTGCGTCGGGAAGAGGTGCGACGTCGGCAGCGCCTGCAGCTCCGTGTCGTAGCCCTTGCGATAGGCGCGCTCCGAGATGATGCCCACCCCCAGGCCCAGCGCCACGTACGACTTGATCACGTCCGAGTCGAGCGCCGTGAGCACGATGTCCGGAGCGAGGTGGCGCGCGCCGAACGTGCGGTCGATCGCCGCGCGGCCGGCGAAGGTCGGATCGTAGGTCACGATCGGGTACTGCGCGATCGCCTCGAGGCTGAGCGGCTTCACGCGCGCGAGCGGGTGGCCCTTCGGCACGACGACGCAGTGGTGCCACTGGTAGCCGGGGACCGTCACGAGCTCGGGGTACTCTTCGAGCGCCTCGGTGGCGATGGCCACGTCCGCCTCGCCCGCCACGACCATGCGCGCGAGCTGGTGCGGATTGCCCTGCAGCAGCTTGAGGTGCACGTCGGGGAAGCGCTTCTTGAACGCGGTCACGATGGGCGGCAGCGCGTAGCGCGCCTGGGTATGGGTGACGCCGATGGCGAGCGAGCCCTTGGCGTGGTGCGCGAACTCCTCGCCCACCGCCCTCAGGTTGGCGATCTCGGCCAGGATCCGGTCGATGGCCGTGACGATCTCGCGCCCGGCGTCGGTGAGCGACGTGAAGCGCTTGCCCTGGCGCACGAAAAGCGCCGTGCCCAGCTCCTCCTCCAGCGCG
This sequence comes from Usitatibacter sp., assembly GCA_035656735.1. Taxonomy (GTDB): domain Bacteria; phylum Pseudomonadota; class Gammaproteobacteria; order Burkholderiales; family Usitatibacteraceae; genus Usitatibacter. Next base: position 105,854 of record DASRRY010000029.1, read on the forward strand.
CGGATCTGCTTGGAGACGCCCGGCTGGGACGTGTGGAGGGCCTGGGCCGCCTCGGACACGTTCAGCCCCCGGCGCGCGACCTCGCTCACGTAGCGCAGCTGCTGCAGGTTCATGGCGCCGCCCTCCCGGGGCATCCCGAGGTTAATTCCATCGGGTTATTACCATATCACCATAAAGTATTTTTCAGGAATAAGAGTATCCCATACGATCGGAGGCATGTACCGATATGACGCCTACGACCAGAAGATCGTCGACGAGCGGGTCGCCCAGTTCCGCGACCAGACCCGCCGTTTCCTCGCCGGGGAGCTGAGCGAGGACGAGTTCCGCCCGCTGCGCCTGCGCAACGGCCTGTACATCCAGCGCCACGCGCCGATGTTGCGCGTCGCCGTGCCGTACGGACTGCTCGCCTCGCGCCAGCTGCGCATGCTGGCCCGGGTCTCGCGCCAGTACGACCGCGGCTACGGCCACTTCAGCACGCGCCAGAACATGCAGTTCAACTGGCCGAAGCTCGAGGACGTGCCCGACATCCTGGCCGACCTCGCCACCGTGCAGATGCACGCGATCCAGACCAGCGGCAACTGCGTGCGCAACATCACGACCGACCACTTCGCCGGCGTCGCTCCCGACGAGATCGTCGATCCGCGCCCGTTCGCCGAGATCCTGCGCCAGTGGTCCACGTTCCATCCCGAGTTCAACTGGCTGCCGCGCAAGTTCAAGATCGCCTTCAACGGGGCGCGCGAGGACCGCACGGCGCTCCTCTTCCACGACATCGGCCTCGAGCTCGTGCGCGATGCCGCGGGCGAGGTGGGTTTCCGCGTGTACGTGGGCGGCGGCATGGGACGCACGCCGATCGTGGGCTCGCTCATCCGCGAGTTCCTGCCGTGGCGCCACATGATGACCTATGTCGAGTCGATCCTGCGCGTGTACAACCGCTACGGCCGCCGCGACAACATCTGGAAGGCGCGCATCAAGATCCTCGTGAAGTCGCTGGGTCCGGAGCAATTCGCTCGCGAGGTCGAGGAGGACTGGGCCTTCGCCGCCGACTCCCCCGCCATCCTCACGGACGCGGAGTTGGACCGCGTGGCCGCGCACTTCACGGCACCGGCGTACGAGGCGCTTGCCGCGCCCGACGACGAATACGTGCGTGCCCGCTCGTCGAACCCGGCCTTTGCGCGCTGGGCCGAGCGCAACGTGCACGCGCACCGCGTCCCGGGCTACGCCGCGGTGACGCTCTCGCTCAAGAAGACCGGCGTGCCCCCGGGCGACGTGACCACCGAGCAGATGGAGCTCATCGCGGACCTCGCGGACCGCTACAGCTTCGGCGAGCTGCGCGTGTCCCACGAGCAGAACGTGATCCTGGCGGACGTGCGCGAGCGCGACCTGCTCGCCGTGTGGCAGGCGGCGAAGTCGCAAGGCCTCGCCACCCCCAACATCGGGCTCCTCACCAACATCATCTCGTGCCCGGGAGGCGACTTCTGCTCGCTCGCGAACGCCAAGTCGATCCCGATCGCCGAGGCCATCCAGCGCCGCTTCGACGACCTCGATTACCTCCACGACATCGGCGAGCTCGACCTCAACATCTCGGGCTGCATGAACTCGTGCGGCCACCATCACGTGGGCCACATCGGCATCCTCGGCGTCGACAAGCAGGGGAGCGAGTGGTACCAGGTCTCCATCGGCGGGCGCCAGGGGCGTGAAGCGGCCCTGGGCCAGGTGATCGGACCGTCCTTCGCCGCCGCCGACATGCCGGACGTCGTCTCGACCCTCATCGAGACCTACCTCGACCATCGCCACGACGACGAGCTCTTCGTGGATACCGTGCAGCGCCTGGGCATCGTGCCCTTCAAGACGCGCGTGTACGGCGGCCTCAAGGAGCATGCGCATGCCTGACCGCGTGATTCGCGACAAGCGGGTCGAGAACGACCTCTTCCAGGTGCTGGGCCTCGAGGGCGACGTGCCCGCCGAGCTGCCCCACGGCCCGATCCTCGTGCCGCTCGCGACGTGGAAGGCGCGCCGTGCCGAGCTCGCCGCGCGCCGCGAGCCCGCGGGCGTCTGGCTGCGTCCCGACGAGGATCCGGCGGAGCTCGCGCAGGATGTGGCGAGCCTGCACGTGATCGGCGTGCATTTCCCGAAGTGGGGCGATGGGCGCGGCTTCTCCACCGGCACGCTGCTGCGCGGACGCTACGACTACCGCGGCGAGCTGCGCGCATTCGGCGACCTCGGCCGCGACCACCTGCTGCACCTCACGCGCTGCGGCTTCGACGTCGTGAAGCTGGGCGCCCGCCACGATCCCGAGAAGGCGCTCGCGGCCTTCGACGAGTTCAGCGTGCTCTACCAGGGTGCGATCGACGAGCCGCTGCCGCTCTTCCGCCGGCGGGTGGCGAACGTCCTGTGAGCCCGATGGGCAAGGTCTACCTCGTCGGTGCCGGACCCGGTGCGCCGGACCTCCTCACGCTGCGTGCGGTGCGGCTCCTCGAGCGCGCCGGCATCGTGCTGCACGACGCACTCGTGCATCCTGAGACGCTGGCCCTCGCCGCCAACGCCCGCCTCATGGACGTCGGCAAGCGCTACGGCAAGGTTTCCACCGAGCAACGCTTCATCCATCGCGCCCTCATCGAGGCCGCGCGCAACCACGCCGTCGTGGTGCGCCTCAAGGGAGGCGATCCCATGCTGTTCGGCCGTGCCCAGGAAGAGATCGCGGCGCTCGAGGAAGCCGGCATCGAATGGGAAGTGGTGCCCGGCGTGACCGCCGCGCTCGCCGCCGCCTCCACCCTCGGCACGTCCCTCACGCGCCGCGGCATCGCGCGCACCGTCGCCTTCCTCACGCCACGGGTCGGGCGCGGCGAAACGTCGAGCGAGTGGGTTCCCGCGGCGCTCGGCGCCGACAGCGTCGTCCTCTACATGGCCGCGGGCGCCTCGCAATCCATCGCGCGGGAGCTCGTCGCCGGCGGCAAGCCCGCCACGACCCCCGTGGCCCTGGTCGAGAGCGCCACGCTCCCCGAAGAGAATTCCGTCCTCACGACCCTCGCGGCGCTCGCCGCCGCGCCCCTCCCCCGCGCCGCGGGTCCGGTCGTGATGTGCGTGGGCGAAGTGTTCGCCCAGGCGCGCATCGCCTCCAGGGCCGCCCGCGCGGGCGCCCGGCTCGACGTCGGCTACGGGCCCCACGACATTCCTCCCCTCGCATTGATCGCATGAGCGGCAACGACAAATACACCACCGAAACCATCACGCACGTTCGCCCCTGGACCGACAGCCTCTTCTCCTTCCGCACCACGCGCGACCGCGGCTACCGCTTCGTGCCGGGCCAGTTCGCACGCCTCGGCGTGAAGAACGAGGAGACGGGCGAGATGGTCTGGCGCGCGTACTCCATCGCCTCGGCGGCCCATGACGAGCACCTCGAGTTCTTCTCCGTCGTGGTGCCGAACGGCGCCTTCACGAGCCGGCTCGCGCAGCTGAGGGAAGGCGATCCGCTCTACGTCGAGCGCAAGAGCTACGGCTTCCTCACCACCGACCGCTTCCAGTCGGGCCGCGACCTGTGGATGCTCGCGACCGGAACGGGCCTCGCCCCGTTCCTCTCGATCCTCCACGACTTCGAGACCTGGGAGTCGTACGACAACCTGATCCTGGTGCAGAGCGTGCGCACGCAGGCCGAGCTCGCCTACGAGGAGCTGATCCAGGGCTTCGATGAGAGCGAGTACTACGCCGAATTCGCGCACAAGCTGCGCTACGCGCGCATCGTGACGCGCGAGCCGGTTCCCGGCGCGCTGGGAGAGCGCGTCACCAAGCTGCTCGCGAACGGCGTTCTGGAGCAGAATATCGGGCTGGCCCTCGATCACGACCGCTCCCGCATCATGCTGTGCGGCAACCCGGAGATGGTCGAGGATTCGCGCAGGATCCTCGTGGACCGGGGCTTCCGCCTCTCGCGGCGCGGAGAGCCCGGCCACCTCGCCGTGGAGAACTACTGGTGAATCCCCAAGCTGCCCGCGCCGTGGCGGACGAATCCCCCGAAGCGATCCTCGAGCGGGCCCGGCACCGCGCGGAGCAGCAGAACCTGCCCTACGCGGGCGCCATCACGCCGCCCGAGGCCTGGGCGCTGCTGCAAGCGGGCGCGGCGCGGCTCATCGACGTCCGCACCGCGCCCGAATACGAGTACGTGGGGCGCGTGCCCCAGACCCCGCTCGTCGAATGGCGCCGGCTGGGGGAGCAGCAGCCGAATCCCGCGTTCCTGCAGCAGCTCGCCGCCGTGGCGAAGCCGGACACGCCGGTGATGTTCCTCTGCCGCAGCGGCGCCCGCTCCCACTCGGCCGCGGCGATCGCGACGCGCGCGGGATACCCGATCGCGATGAATATCCTGGAGGGATTCGAAGGCGAGCTCGACGCGCAGGGCCACCGCGGCACCCAGGGCGGCTGGCGCTTCCACGGCCTGCCCTGGATCCAGGGCTAACGCAGGACGAAAGGAAAACGCACATGGCGACACTGAGACTGGGCGACATCGCACCCGACTTCACGCAGGACTCCACCCAGGGAAAGATCGAGTTCCACAAGTGGCTGGGCGACTCGTGGGGCGTGCTCTTCTCGCACCCGAAGGACTTCACGCCGGTCTGCACGACGGAGCTGGGCTACACCGCGAAGCTCAAGGACGAGTTCGCGAAGCGCAACGTCAAGGTGCTCGCGATCAGCGTGGATCCGCTCGACTCGCACAAGGGCTGGGTGGGCGACATCGAGGAGACGCAGAACTGCAAGGTGAATTTCCCTATCCTGGCGGACCCGGACCGCAAGGTCGCGAACCTGTACGACATGATCCATCCGAACGCCAACGACACGCTCACCGTGCGCTCGGTCTACGTGATCGACCCGAAGAAGAAGATCCGCCTCATGATCACCTACCCGGCCAGCACGGGGCGCAACTTCGACGAGATCCTGCGCGTGATCGACTCGCTGCAGCTCACCGACAACCACAGCGTGGCCACGCCCGTGAACTGGAAGCAGGGCGAGGACGTGATCATCGTGCCGTCGCTGCAGGACCCGGAGCTGATCAAGCAGAAATTCCCCAAGGGGTACAAGGCGCTCAAGCCCTACCTGAGAATTACGCCCCAGCCGGGAAAGTAATCCGCGACAATGGGGGGCGATGATTCCCTGGTTACGCGGATCCGCTCCCTTCCCCCCGGTTTCAAAGGCGCTGCACTCGCCCAACGGCCTGCTCTGCGCGGGCGGTGACCTCTCCGCCGGGCGCATCGTCGACGCCTACTGCCACGGCATCTTCCCGTGGTACTCCGAGGGCGAGCCGATCCTCTGGTGGTCGCCGGACCCGCGCATGGTGCTCTTCCCGGAGGAGCTCAAGGTCTCGCGCTCGCTGCGCAAGACGCTCGCGCGGGACCTCTACGAGACGCGCTACGACACCGCGTTCCGCGAGGTCATCGGCGCCTGCGCCGAGCCGCGCGACGGGCAGGCCGGCACCTGGATCGTGCCCGAGATGGTGGAGGCGTACGTGCGCCTGCACGAACTGGGCTTCGCGCACTCGGTCGAATCATGGCGCGATGGCGAGCTGGTCGGCGGCCTCTACGGGCTGGCGCTCGGGCAGGCGTTCTTCGGCGAATCGATGTTCGCGCGGGCGACCGATGCGTCGAAGGTGGCCCTGGTCCGTTTGGTGCAGCGGCTGAAGGAAGCGGGCTGCCGCGTGATCGACTGCCAGCAGGCCACGGCCCACCTCGCCTCCCTGGGGGCCCGGGAGATCCCCCGCAGCCGGTTTTCGCAGTTGCTCCGGGACTCGATACAATATCCCCCAGCCGGCGCACGCTGGACCCCCGGCAGCTGAAGACCCGGGGGCGGCGCCTGACGACGAGAGAGAATGGCCAAGCTCAACGACCTGCCGATCGCGAACCTGCAGTTCTACGCGACGGCCCCTTATCCCTGCAGCTACCTGCCGGGCAAGCTCGCACGGTCCCAGGTCGCCACGCCCAGCTACCTGATCGATACCGAGACGTACAGCGCGCTCGTCTCCGCCGGCTTTCGCCGCAGCGGCGCGTTCACCTACCGTCCCTATTGCGATCACTGCCATGCGTGCGTGCCGGTGCGCGTGGTCGCCGATGCCTTCGAGCCCAATCGCGCCCAGCGCCGCGCCATGGCGCGCCATGCCGGGCTCGAGCCGCGCTACGGGGAGCTCAAGTTCAATGCGGAGCACTACGCGCTCTACCGGCTCTACCAGAGCGAGCGCCACCGCGGCGGCGGCATGGACCACGACAGCCGCGAGCAGTACGCGCACTTCCTGCTGCAGTCGAATGTCGCCACGCGCCTCATCGAGTTCCGCGAGCGCGGCGAGCTGCGCATGATCTCCATCGTGGACGAGCTCTCCGACGGGCTCTCCTCGGTCTACACGTTCTTCGACCCGCTGGTGGAGCAGGCCTCGTACGGCACGTACAACATCCTCTGGCAGATCGAGGAAGCGAAGCGCCGCGGCCTGCCCTACGTGTACCTCGGCTACTGGATCGCGCAGAGCCGCAAGATGAGCTACAAGAACCAGTTCCGGCCCATCGAGGGCCTTTCCCGGGGCGAATGGAAGCGCCTCGGGTGAGATGCTCTACCGCCTCGCCCGTGCCGCCCTCTTCCAGCTCGATCCCGAAGCCGCCCACGACGTCGCGCTGAAATCCCTCGCGGCCCTGGGCCCGCGCGCGGCATGGCTCGGCGCGGGCGCCGAGCGCGGGGAGTCGCGGACCGTGATGGGACTCGCGTTCCCCAACCCCGTGGGGCTTGCGGCCGGGCTCGACAAGAACGGCGCGTACATCGATGCCCTCGCGGCGCTGGGCTTCGGCTTCATCGAGATCGGCACCGTCACGCCGCGCCCGCAGCCCGGCAATCCGAAGCCGCGCATGTTCCGCCTGGAGGAGCACGAGGCGCTCGTGAACCGGCTCGGCTTCAACAACCAAGGCGTGGAACGGCTGCTGCGCAACGTGGAGCGCGCGGCCTTCCGCGGCATCCTCGGCATCAACATCGGCAAGAACTTCGACACGCCGATCGAGCGTGCGGCCGACGACTACGTCGCGTGCCTCGATGGCGTCTACGACCGCGCGAGCTACGTGACGGTCAACATCTCCTCGCCCAACACGAAGAACCTGCGCGACCTGCAATCGAGCGAGAAGCTGGACGAGCTGCTGGGCGCGATCATGGCGCGGCGCGCGCAGCTGGCCGGCCGCTATGGCACGAGCAAACCCATCGCGCTCAAGGTGGCGCCGGATCTCGATGGGAGCCAGGTCGAGGCGATCGCCACGCTCGCCGTCAAGCACGGCGTCGACGCGCTCATCGCGACCAACACGACCGTCACGCGCGAAGGCGTGGCCGGCCACCGGCACGCGCTGCAGGCGGGCGGATTGAGCGGGCGGCCGCTCTTCGCCCTGTCCACCGCCGTGCTGCGGTCGTTCGCGCAGCGCCTCGCCGGCCGGGTACCCCTGATCGGCGTGGGCGGGATCCTCTCCGGCGCCGACGCGCGCGCGAAGGCCGAGGCGGGCGCGAGCCTGGTGCAGGTCTATACCGGATTCATCTACCAGGGCCCGGACCTCATCGCGCAGGCGCGCCGCGCGCTGCGCCCATGATCGTCGGCGTGCCGCGCGAGGTGAAACCGGGAGAGCAGCGCGTGGCCCTGCTGCCCGAAGCCGTGCGCGCGATCGTGGAAGAAGGCCACGACGTCCAGGTGGAGACGCGCGCGGGGCTCACCGTCGGCTTCGACGACGAGGCGTACCGCGATGCGGGCGCGATGGTGGTCGCACCGCGCGATGCGTGGGACGCCGACCTCGTCGTGAAGGTCAAGGAGATGCAGGACGAGGACATGCCCTTCGCCCAGCCGGGCTGCGCCGTCTTCGCGTTCCATCACCTGCTCGGCGCGCCGCGGCGCACGCGGGCCATGGCGCGCCAGTCGCTCGGCGCGATCGCCTTCGAGGCCGTGCGCGACGCGAGCGGCCGCTTCCCCATGCTGGCTCCGATGTCCCGCATCGCCGGGCGCATGGCGCCCGCCCTCGCGCACGACCAGCTCGGCCGCCCGCCCGCCCGCGTGCTCGTGATCGGGGCGGGCCACGCCGGTCACGCCGCGGCCGAAGCCGCGGCGAAGATGGGCGCGCATGTCACGGTGCTGCGCCGCGCCAGCGCGACACCGCAGGCCGTGGAAGAAGAAGCGCTGCAAGCGGACCTCGTCGTGGGCGCGGTCTTCACCGCCGGTGCGCCCACGCCCAAGCTGCTGCCGCGCGCGCTCGTGCGGCGCATGAAGCGCGGCGCCATGATCGTCGACATCTGCATCGAGGAAGGCGGCGTCGCGGAAACGTCGCGTCCGACCACGCATGCGAGTCCCACGTACGTCGAGGAGGGCGTGATCCACTACTGCGTGGGCAACATGCCCGCGGCGTGGCCGCGCGAGGCATCGGCCGCGATCTCTGAGGCCGCCCTGCCGTACGTGCTGGACCTCGGACGCGAAGGAATGGAGGCCGCCATCGGCGCGAACGCCGACCTGCGCCACGGCGTGCTGCTGTGGAAGGGCCGCGTGGTCGATCGGGCCATCGCGCAGGAGGCCGGCCTGCCCTACACTTCCCTGTCCGACGCGATCGCCGCATGACCCCGACCCTCGCCCAGCGCCTCGACGCGCTCCTGCCCCAGACCCAGTGCACGCGCTGCGGCTACGACGGCTGCCGCCCGTACGCCGAGGCGATGGCGCAGGCGAGCGCGCAACCGAACCGCTGCCCGCCGGGCGGAGACGCGGTGATCGCGGCGCTCGCCGGCGCGCTCGGCGTGGCGCCGCGGGTGCTCGATGCGGAAGTGGGCCCCGCCACGCCGCCGCTCGTCGCGCGCATCGACGAGGACGCCTGCATCGGCTGCACCAAGTGCATCCAGGCCTGCCCGGTGGATGCGATCGTCGGCGCGTCGAAGCTCATGCACACCGTGATCGCTGCGTGGTGCACGGGATGCGAGCTCTGCGTGCCGCCGTGCCCGGTGGACTGCATCGAGATCGCGGCTGTGCCCGCGCTGCCCCCTGCCGACGCGTCGCGCGCACGGCACGAGGCCCGCGCGCGGCGGCACGAGCGCGTGCAGCGCGAGCACGCGGAGCGCCTCGCCGCCTACGAATGACGCGGTTGATGGCTGTGACATAATTCGGGCCTTCAGCACGCCCGCCTACCCGACCCGTGCGCCCATCTCGATCCACTCGAGAGAAGGAGCGTCGCGCGATGAGCGTCCCTGGCCTGTCCGAATGCGAACGTTGTTCCGCCGGCCCGCGCGGCATCGAAGGCCACGAGCGGCTGCACCTTTTGCCGATGCGCAAGGGCGAGCGCCCCGGGCCCCGCTTCCTTCTCCAATGCCAGGATTGCGGCACGCGCTGGCAGCGCCTGTTCCGCAAGGGCGCCGGCATCACGTGGGCGCGTGCCATGCACAGGGTGGACGACGGCGCGCTGGGCGCGTAAGCGGCCGCACCCAGCGCATGGCGGAAGGCCGCGCCCGTCAGGCATCATGTCTGGTGTGAACAGCGCCCAGCGAGAAGAAATCTACCGCCGCCTCGCCGCGGCGATCCCCGAGCCGAAGAGCGAGCTCGAGTTCACCACCCCCTTCGAGCTGCTCGTGGCCGTCGTGCTCTCGGCGCAGGCCACCGACAAGGGCGTGAACCTCGCCACGCGCGAGCTCTTCAAGGTCGCGGACACGCCGCGGAAGATGGCGGCGCTGGGCGTCGAGGGACTCGAGCAGTACATCAGGACCATCGGCCTGTATCGCGGCAAGGCGAAGAACGTGATCGCGCTCTCCAACCTGCTGCTCGAGCAGCACGGGGGCGAGGTGCCGCGCACGCGCGAGGCGCTGGAGGCGTTGCCCGGCGTCGGGCGCAAGACCGCGAACGTCGTGCTCAATGTGGCGTTCGAGGAGCTCACCATCGCGGTGGACACGCACGTCTTCCGCGTCGCGAATCGCACCGGCCTCGCGCCCGGCAAGGATCCGCTCGAGGTCGAGCTGAAGCTCATGAAGGTGACGCCGCAGAAATACCTGCGCGAGGCGCACCACTACCTCATCCTGCACGGCCGCTACACCTGTGTCGCGAAGAAGCCGCTGTGCTGGAGGTGCCCGATCTTTCCGCAATGCGAATTCCCGGAGAAGAAGAAGTTCGCGGCGCTGGCACCGGCCGCCGAGCCCGAGGCGAAGGACACGCTCAAGAAGAAGATGGCGGCGGCCCGGCCCTCGCCCCGGCCCCCTGCCCGGGCGGGCGTACGCGGCAAGGCGAAGCCGGCAACCAAGCCGCGCCGCAAGTGATGTTCGACCCGTCCCGCGACCAGGCTCGCGATTTCCTCTTCGAGCTCTGGCGCAAGCACCGCGCCGGCGCCGCGCTGACACCGCTCGAGTCGATGGCGCTCGCCATCGTGCTCGAGCATCCGGAGTACCACGCGTTCCTCGAGGACCGCGAGCGCTTCCTCGAGCGCGACTGGAAGCCCGAGGCGGGCGAGACCAACCCGTTCCTGCACGTGATGATGCACCTGGCGATCGAGGAGCAGGTCTCGATCGACCAGCCGCCCGGCATCCGGGCCGCGGTCGAAGCGCTCGCGCGGCGCCACGACTCCGCGCACGAGGCGCGCCACGACGTGATGGATTGCCTGGCCGAAGTGATCTGGAACGCGCAGCGCCACGGCAGCGCGTTCGACAACGCGGCATACCTCGATTGCCTGCGGCGCAAGCAGTCATGACGCGCGGGCCGGCGCGGGCCGACTCGCGCGAGGCCTTCATCCGCCTCATGGCGACGCTCGCGATCATGACGATCGGGGCGAGCGCGATGTACGTGGTCCCGGTGATCCTGCCCGCCGTGCAGGCAGAGTTCCACGTCCCGCGCGCCGACGCTTCGACACCGTACTCGCTCCTCATGATCGGCTACGGCGTCGGTGGCCTGCTCATGGGCCGGCTCGCCGATCGCCACGGGCTCGTCGTGCCGCTCGTGCTGGGCGCCATTTCCCTCGGCGCCGGGTACCTGCTCGCGGCTCATGCGGCGACGCTCGGCGCCTTCACCGCGGCGCACGCGGTATTGATGGGATTCCTCGGCAGCTCGGTCACGTTCTCGCCGCTGCTCGCGGACACGTCGCTCTGGTGGGAGAAACGCCGCGGCATCGCGGTCGCGGTGTGCGCGAGCGGCAACTACCTCGGCGGCGCCATCTGGCCGCCCGTGGTGCAGCATTTCGTCGAGACGGCCGGGTGGCGCGCGACGTATACCGGCATGGGGGTCGTGTGCGCGGGCTCAATGCTGCTGCTGTCGCTCGCGATGCGGCGGCGGCCTCCGCCGCCCGCGGATGCGCCCGCCAAGGGCGGCATGGCGATGGCCGTGCGCCCCTTCGGCCTCACGCCCCTCGCGGCCAACGCGCTGCTGTGCGTCGCCGGCCTCGCCTGCTGCGTCGCGATGTCGATGCCGCAGGTGCACATCGTCGCCTACTGCGCGGACCTGGGCTACGGACCCGCGCGCGGCGCACGCATGCTCGCGCTCATGCTGGGCTTCGGCATCGTGAGCCGCCTCGCCTCCGGGCTCATCTGCGATCGCATCGGCGGGGTGCGCACGCTCCTGCTGGGCTCGTTCCTGCAGGGCGTGGCGCTGCTGCTCTTCCTGCCCTTCAGGGGATTGGTGCCGCTCTATGTGATCTCGATCCTCTTCGGCCTCTTCCAGGGCGGCATCGTGCCTTCCTACGCGATCATCGTGCGCGAGCACTTTCCCGCGCGCGAGGCGGGCGCGCGCGTGGGCGCCGTGATCATGTGCACGCTGGTCGGCATGGCGCTGGGCGGGTGGATGTCGGGGCGCATCTTCGATGTCACCGGCTCGTATCGCGCCGCGTTCCTCAATGGCATTGCGTGGAACGCCATCAACCTTTCTATCGTGCTCTTGCTCCTGCGCGGCGCACCGCTGCGCCGCCGCCTCGCCCGCGCGTAAACCGCGTCCGTCATCGCCTCCGCCTCGCGTGGCACCACGAAACGAGTGCGCCGCGCAGGAACCGGGAGTAGCATCCCGCGACGGTTTCCTCGCCTCCTCGTTCCGCTCCGCCCCCCGCGCGGCGGGAGAACATCACCAACAACGCGAAAGGTCGGCACCATGGAAAAGCTCTCTGGTCGCAGCCGTTCACTTCCCCGAATGTTCACCCTCGCCGCCGTGGCCCTGTGCGCGGCCGCCGGCGCGATGGCCGATCCCGCCGACGATGCCAACGGCGACAGCCGCATCCAGGCCGGATACAACCTCACTCCCGTGCCGCTCAACCTCGCGGGCAAGAACCGTGCGCTGGTCGGGCTGGGCAGCTACCTCGTCAACAGCTCGGGATGCAACGACTGCCATACGCATCCGAGCTTCGCGACAGGACACGATCCGTACCTCGGACAGCCCGAGCAGATCAACACGGCGCAGTTCCTCACCGGTGGGCGCCTGTTCGGGCCCTTCATCAAGTCCCCGAACCTCACGCCCGATGCGGCGGGGAATCCGGCCGGGCTCACGCTCGCGCAGTTCATCCAGACCCTGCGCACCGGGCACAATCCGCTCGACCCGCCGGGCGCGATCCTGCAGGTGATGCCGTGGCCCACCTTCGGCAAGAAGACGGAGCAGGACCTGGCGGCGATCTACGAATACCTGAGCGCGCTCTACCCGCGTCCCGACAATCCGCTGCCCGGCCCCTGATCGCCTCAATGCCGCTCTCGAGGGCGCCCCCGTGGCGCCCTTTTTGTTTGCCTCGGCCGGCATGCGAAACTAGGCGTTCTTCCACGAACGAGGCGCAAACGCCATGGCACGCATCGTGGGCGGCATCGCCGCCTCCCATACGCCGACCATCGGCTTCGCGTACGACCGCAACAGCCGCGACGACCCGGTGTGGGCGCCGATCTTCGAGCAGTTCGGCGTGCTCGCGCAGTGGCTCGAGGCGCAGCGGCCCGACGCGCTGGTGCTCATCTACAACGACCACGTCACGTCGTTCTTCTTCGACCATTACTCCGCGTTCGCGCTCGGCATCGGGCCGGAGTGGCACGTCGCGGACGAGGGCGGCGGGGCCCGTGCCCTCCCGCCCATCGCCGGCCATCCCGCGCTCGCCGCGCACATCGGGCAATCGCTCGTGGCCGACGAGTTCGACCTGTCGTTCTTCCAGCATCGCCCGCTCGACCATGGCTGCTTCTCGCCGCTCTCGATGCTGTGCCCGCACGACCCGTGGCCCGTGAAGCTGGTGCCGCTGCAGATGGGCGTGCTGCAATCGCCGGTGCCCAGCCCGCGGCGATTCCTCAAGCTCGGGCACGCGCTGCGCCGCGCGATCGAGAGCTATCCCGAGGACCTGCGCGTCGTGGTCGTCGCGACGGGCGGCCTGTCGCACCAGGTGCACGGCGAGCGCGCCGGCTTCAACAACACCGACTGGGACGCGCGCTTCATGGATCTCCTCGAGCGCGATCCCGAGCGCCTGGCGGACATGACGCTCGCCGAATACGCGACGCTGGGCGGCTTCGAGGGGGCGGAGGTCGTGATGTGGCTCGCCATGCGCGGGGCCCTTCCGGCGCAGGTCACGTGCGCGCATCGCGGCTACTACCTGCCGTCGATGGCGGGCATCGCGACCGCGATCTACGAGGTGCCGCAACTGGCACCCGATGCGGCCGCCGTCGAGCGCCATCGCGAGCACATGGCGCGGCAATCGAAAGGCCTCGACGCCCTGCCCGGGACCTATCCCTTCACGCTCGAGGGCAGCGTGAAGGCGTACCGCATCAACGATTACCTGCATCGCATGATCGAGCCTGCGCATCGCCAGGCGTTCCTGGGCGATCCGGAGGCGAGCTTCGAGGCGGCCGGCCTCACGCAGGAGGAGCGCGACCTCATCCGGCGGCGCGACTGGCGCGGGCTCATCCACTACGGCGCGATCTTCTTCGGCCTCGAGAAGCTGGGCGCCGTCGTCGGCGTATCGAACCTGCACATCTATGCGGCGATGCGCGGCGAGACGCTGGAGGCGTTCCAGCGCACGCGCAACACCAAGGCGCTCTACTCCGTGGCCGGCAAGGACGCGACGAACCTCGTCTGGGACAAGGGCGCCGACATCCGGCGATGAGCGGCCTCGCGGGCATCTCGTCCATGGCGACGCGCCACGTGCTGGCCGACCTCGCGCAGGCGTTCCACGACAGCACCGGACGCAGGCTCGCCATCGAATCGGTGGGCGGCGTGGAGGCCGCGCGCCGCATCGAGGCGGGCGAGGCTTTCGACATCGCCGTGCTCGCGGCCGACGCGGTGGAGAAGCTGGAAGCGCAAGGCCACGTGGTGCGCGGCAGCCGCGTCGACATCGCATGCTCGGGCATCGCCATCGCCGTCGCGGCCGGCGCCGTGCATCCCGGCATCTCGAGCGAGGAAGCGGTGCGCCGGGCGGTGCTCGCCGCGCGCCACCCGGCTTATTCGACGGGCCCCAGCGGCACGCGCCTGCTCGCGCTCTTCAGGCGCTGGGGCATCCTCGCGCAGCTCGAGGCACACCTCGTGCAGGCGCCCGCGGGCGTGCCCGTCGCGGCGCTCCTCGCGCGCGGCGAGGCGGATCTCGGCTTCCAGCAGCTGAGCGAGCTCATCCACGAGACGGGCATCGAGGTCGTGGGGATGCTGCCTCCCGCGATCCAGGCGATGACGGTCTTCTCGGGTGCGATCTGCACGACGTCGCGCGATCCGACGGCGGCGCGCGGGTTGCTCGAATTCCTGGCGCGGGACGAATCCGCCAAGCGGCGGCACGGCATGGAGCCGGCCGTCGTCGCGGGTCAGCCGAGGTAGGCACCGGCATTCACGTGCAGCTCCTGCCCCGTGATCGAGCGGGCATGGGGACCGCACAGGTAGCGCACGGCCGCGGCGACGTCTTCCGGGGTGCCGCGGCGCTCGAGCAGCGGCGCATGCAGGTGCGCGGTCTTGAGGCCGCTCGAGGCCCCGCGCTTCGTGGCGATCAGGCCGGGCACCACGCAATTCACGGTGATCCCATCGGGCGCCAGGTCGTGGGCCAGCGCGCGCGTGAGGCCCACGAGCCCCATCTTGGCCGCGACGACGTGGGGCCGCCCCGCCGCTCCCGTGTGGCCGGACATGCCGCCGATGTTCACGATGCAGCCGGCGTCGCTCTCGCGCAGCCGCGGCAGGCACGCCTTCACGCCGATGAAGGCGCCGTCGAGGATGATCGACGTGATGCGCCGGAAGGTCGCGACGTCGATCTCGTCGATCGGCGTCACGTCGCGCACCGCGGCGTTGTTCACGAGGATGTCGAGGCGGCCGAAACGATCCGCGGCCTGCGCCACCATGCCCGCGAACGCCTGCTCGTCGGTCACGTCGGCGAGCACGACCAGCGCCTTGCCGCCGCGCGCGCCGATCTCCGCGGCCACGCCCTCGGCCTCCTCGCGCGAGCTGCGCGTGTTCACGACCACCGACGCGCCGGCGTCGGCGAACGCCAGCGCCAACGCGCGCCCGATGTTGCGCGCCGCGCCCGTCACCAACGCGACCTTGCCTTCCAGCTCCCGCTGCCCGCTCATTGCCTGAACTCCCCGAGGTCGATGCCTGCGTCGAATGCGCGGCCCGCCATGGCGAGCCAGCGCCCGGCCCGGGCATCGCTCCAGCCGCCATGGCGCGCGTTCGCGCGGAACTTGGACTCGATCTCGTCCCGCGAGAGCGGCGCGTCGCGCCCGCCGCGCAGGTGTGGCTGCCGCTCCTCGAGCACGCGTCCATCGGCGAGCGTCACGCGGACGTGGCCCGTGTACGCGTCCGGATACGGATTGCGCGGGTCGATCTCGTAGCGCACCCGGGACGCGAGCTGCGCCAGGCGCACGTCGTGCGCATTGTCTTCCGTGAACGCGTCGAGGCCCACGCTGCCGTGCGTGAGCGCGTACGCCACGCAGAACGGCACGCTGAACTTCGCGGCGTAGGCCGTGGGCGGCCGTTGCTTGGCCGCGAGCGGCTCCCACAGGCGGTGCACGATGCCCTCCGCCGTCTCGCACACGATCTCGCGCACATCCGCGGGTACTCCGATGCGCGCGGCGAGGCGCCTTGCGCAGTCGATGTACGGATGGATCATCGTGCCGCAGGCGTAGGGCTTGAATGCGATGGTCTGCGCGACCCATCGCTCGCCGAAGCCGTCGAGCAGGCGATCCCAGCGTCCCTCGGCCCCGTGGGCGAACGCGTGGAGGAATCCGTGGGTGCCTTCCCACACCGTCCGCGGGCCATCGAAGCCGGCGCGCGCGAGCGCCACGGCGCGCAGCCCCGCCTGCGCGGCCCAGCCGGGATGCATGCGCTTGGTCGAGGTGCCCTCGGCGAGGTACTCGATGATGCCGCTCGCCATGGAGCCGGCGATGCCCTGGGCGGACGCGAAGGTGCGCTCGTCGAGGCGCAGGGCCGCGCCCACGCCCGCCGCGGCCCCCATGGCGCCGAGGACCGCCGTCGGGTGGAACCCGGCCTGGTGGATGCGCTTCGGCGCGACGAGGCTGCCGCGGCACATCACCTCCGCCGCGACGGCGATGCCGAGCAGGAGGTCCGGCCCGGCGATGCGATGGCGTTCCGCCGCGGCGAGCAGCGCGGGGACGGCGACGACGCCCGCGTGGACCGGGCCGCCCTCGAATGTGTCGTCGTAATCCTCGCCGTGCGCCGCCGTGCCGTTCACGAAGGCCGCCCCCGCGGCGTCGAGCGTGCGCCCGTGCCCGAGCACCGTGCAGGCGCCCTGCGCGTCCCAGCTCTCGAGCGCCGCCCGCACGTAATGCGCCTCGCGTGCGGCGATGCAAAGCCCGGCGATGTCCACCAGCATGCGTGCGCACGTCTCGCGCATGCCCGGCGGCAACCCGCGCTCACGCGCGGCGGCGACACCGCGCGCGAGCGCCTCGGCGATCACCGGTGCGCTCATTTCGCCGGCTCCGCGGGCGCCACCGTCCACGCGTCGAGGTCCTCGCGCAGCCCGATGGTCGCGAGGCCGTTGGCGACCGAGACGAACTCGTTGCCGGCCTCGATGCGGTCCGCGCCGAAGCGCCGCTCGAAGATCCGGCGCACGGCGGGCACGAAGGACGTCCCGCCGGTCAGGAAGACCCGGTCGATGTCGGGCACGGCGAGCGATGCGTGGGCGAGCACGCGGTCGAGCGCCGCCTCGATCTGCGCCAGCTCCTCGGCGATCCAGCCCTCGAACTGCGCGCGCGTGATGGTCGTGCGGATCTCGAAGCCGGGGCCGCGGAACTCGAAAGGCGCGGCCTCCTCGAGCGAGAGCGCCTCCTTCGCATCCGACACCGCGCGATAGAGGGAGTAGCCCTGCTCCGACTCCACCAGCCGCACGAAACGCCCGACCAGCTCCGGAGCGTCGCTGAAGCGCGCCACGTCCTTCAGCTCGCGGAACGCGGGCGTGGTCTTCATGATCGAGAGCTCGTGCCAGTTCGCGAACGACGCGAAGCACGAGCGCGGCAGCTCGAGCGTCCGGCCCATGCTGCGATAGCGCGTGCCGCGGCCGAGCTCGGGAAGCACGACGTGGTCGAGGATGCGGTAGTCGAAGCGGTCGCCCGCGACGCCCACGCCCGAATGGCCGAGCGCCTCGGCGCGCAGCCCCTCGCGCCCGCGCTCGAACGCGATCACGGAGAAGTCCGTGGTGCCACCGCCGAAGTCCGCGACCAGCACCGTGGCGCTCTCCTCCAGCGTCTGCGCGTAGAAGAATGCCGCCGCGACCGGCTCGTATACCTGGCGGATGCGCCCGAAGCCGAAGGGTGCCAGCGCCGCCTCGTAGCGCTGCATCGCGAGCGCCGCATCGGGGCGGTTGCCGGCGTACTCCACGGGACGGCCCACCACGATGTCGCGCGGCAAGTGGTCGAGCTGCGGATGCGCGTGCTTGCGCAGGACCTCGAAGAAGCGCCGGAAGAGGTCCTCGAAGCGCCACACGGTGCCGAGGATGTAGGTCTGCTCGAAGAGGCGGCTCGCGGCGAAGGACTTGAGCGACTGGATGAAGCGGCAGTCGCCCGCGTGCTCGAGGAAGCGCTGGATGGCCCAGGGGCCGGCCTCGGCGCGCACATCGGGGTGCAGGTCGTCGCCCTCGTCCCAGAACGCGAGCGCGGAGCGGAACGCGAAGACGAGCGACGTCATGTACTTGAAGACCACGGGATCGGCGCTCCCGTGGGGATGGGCCCACGCGAGCACCGTGTTGGTCGTCCCGAAGTCCAGGCCCAGCGCGCGCGGGCCGGCGTCGTGCCCGAGCGTCACCTAGCGCGCGACCTTGATGCCGGCCTGGATGAACTGCTCGCGCAGCTGCTTCTGCGTGTCGTCGATCACCTGGCCGAACCGCGCGCCCGGCACGAAGTCGTCCTCGAGCTGGTTGTCGTGGATGTACTTCTTCCAGGACGCCGTCTGCCGCAGCTTCGCGAAGCGATCGGTCCAGTAGGCGACGGCATCGGCCGGCATCTGCGGCGGGGCCACGACGCCGCGGATCTGCGGCGTGGGCGTGATGTCGAATCCCGCTTCCTTCAATGTCGGCGTATCCGGATAGGACGGCAGGCGCGCCTGGGTGAGCTGGCACAACGCGCGCAGCTTGCCCGCGCGGATCTGCTCGCCGGCTTCCTCGGGCTCGATCACCATCATGTCGACGTGGCCGCCGAGGAGCGCCGCCAGCCGCTCGCCGCCGCCGGGAAACGAGACATACGCCCACTTGGCGCCCGTGGCGTGCGCGAGCTGCTCGCGCACGATATTGTCGCGCGAGGTGATGGAGCCGCCCGACTGCTTGAGCTCGCCCGGCTTCGCCTTCGCCGCGTCGATGAATTGCCCGAGCGACTTGAAGGGCGAATCCGCGCGCACCACGATCACCGCCGGCTCGCGCACGAGCTGCGCGATGGGCTTGAGATCGCGGATGGTGATCCTCGCCTCCTTCTGCGTGAGGGGCGTGGCGATCCACACGCTGGTGACGAAGCCGATGGTGTTCGGATCGTCCTTCTTCTCGTAGACGTAGGCCGCGGCGACCGCGCCGCCCCCGCCCGGCTTGTTGACGACGTTCATGCGCACGGGCACCAGCTTCTCCTGCTCGAACATCGTCGCGATGGCGCGCGCGAGCACGTCGTTGCCTCCGCCGGGACCGGTGTGGACGACGAAGTCGACCGGGCGCGTGGGCTTCCAGTCGGCGTGGACGGGCAATACCGTGAGCAACGCGGCGCATGCGGCGGCCGCGGCAATCCGTGCGTGAACCATGTTTTTCTCCTCCGTGGTGGTATCAGGCCTCGCTGTCGATCACCTGCAGGCGAAGCGCGTTGAACCTCTTGAAGAGCGGGACCAGGAGCAGCAGCGCGGCGATGGCGAGCAGCACGCTCGGGATCGGCCGCAGCAGGATGGACAGGTGCCCCTGCGACATCATGAGCGACTGGCGCAGCGCCTTCTCCATGGAGTCGCCCAGCACGAGCCCGAGCACGAGCGGCGCGGTCGGGAAATCGAGCTTGCGCATGGCATAGCCCAGCCCGCCGAAGAGCGCGAGCAGTCCCAGCTCGAACATGCTCCCCGCGTTCGCGTACACGCCGACGATCGACACGCCGAGGATGAGCGGGAACATGATGTACGCGGGAAGCCGGATGAGCTGCGCGAAGACCGCGACCAGCGGCAGGTTCAGGACCAGCAGCAGGACGTTGCCGATGTACATGCTCGCGACCAGGCCCCAGAAGAGCTGCGGGCTGTCCTGGATGAAGAGCGGTCCCGGCTTGAATCCCCAGAGCACGAGCGCCGCGAGGAGGATCGCCGTCGTGCTGCTGCCGGGGATACCCAGCGTGAGGAGCGGCACCAGCGCGCCGCCGGTTTCCGCGTTGTTGGCACCCTCGGGCGCGGCGACGCCCTCGATGGCGCCCTGGCCGAACTCCTCCGGGTGCTTCGACACCGCCTTCTCGATGCCGTAGCTCATGAACGAGGCGATGGTGGAGCCCGCTCCCGGCAGGATGCCGATGATGAAGCCCACGATCGAGCCGTTGGCGAAGGCGAAGCGGCAACGGCGCATGTCCTCGCGCGTCGGCAACAGGTTGCGCAGGCCCTTGGGCACCGGGATCATCCCGGGCGGCTCGCTCGGCTCGATGTTGCCGAAGACCTCGCCCAGCGCGAACACGCCGATGGCGACCACGATGAAGTCGATGCCGCCCAGCAGCTCGATGCGCCCGAAGGTGAAGCGCGAGGTCGACGTGAAGAGGTCGCTTCCGATGCTCGCGATCCACAGCCCGACCAGCATGGTGAGGAGCGCCTTCACCAGCGACTCGCCCGCCAGCAGCACCACCATCGCGAGGCCCAGCACCATGAGCGCGAAGTACTCCGGCGCGCTGAAGGCGAGCGAGAGCTTCGCGAGCGGCGGCGCCACCAGCATCAGCGCCACGACGCCGAAGGTGCCCGCGATGAAGGAGGCGATCGCCGCCATGCCGAGCGCCGGTCCCGCGCGGCCCTTGCGCGCCATCTGGTAGCCGTCGATGCAGGTGACGATCGAGGAGTTCTCGCCCGGCACGTTGAGCAGGATCGACGTGGTGGAGCCGCCGTACTTCGCGCCGTAGTAGATGCCGGCCAGCATGATCATGGCACCCGTGGGCTCGAGCTTGAGCGTGAGCGGCAGCAGCATCGCGATGGTGGCCGAGGGCCCGAGCCCCGGCAGCACGCCGATGATGGTGCCGAGGATCACGCCGAGGCTGCACATGCCGAGGCTCCCCGGCGTCATGGCGACCTCGAATCCCTTGAGCAACCCGTGGAAGACGTCCATGGCTTCAGAAGAGGTAGCCGTGGGGCAGCGTGACCGAGAGCGCCACCTCGAAGAGCCCGTAGAAGAGCGCCGAGCCGGCGATGCCGAGGAGGAGGCCGGTGCGATGGCGTTGTCCGCACATCACCGCGACGATGAACCAGGTGAGGGCGGCGAACGCGACGCCGAACCCCGCGAACGGCATCAGCACGATGCATGCGATGAAGGCGGCCCAGCAGCCGAGCCCGCGGCCCAGGTCCTTCCACGCCATGGGCTTGCCCGGAGCCGGGCGCCTCATCATGGAGGCCGCGACGAGCACGAGCGAGAGCACCACCATCGCGCCGCCGTACCAGATGGGGAAGAACCCCGGGCCGGGCCCGTCCTCGGTCATGTATTCCCAGCCCCGCGCCTCGTTCACGATGTAGGCGCCCAGCGCGGCCAGGAGCAGTCCCGACCAGAAGTCCCCGCCGCGCATCCACGCCCTCATGGCGCGGCCCTCAGCGCGAGTAGCGGCCGCGGGGAACGAGCTCGGCGATCGTGCCGCCGGGCGCCCGGAACTTGACCGGGATCACGCCGGGGTCGCTCACGATCTGGGAGCCGAAGGACTTGATCTCTTCCGTCGCGCGCGGGACGTCCTCGACCTCGAGCGCGAAATGGTGGATGCAGGGGCCGTCGCCCGCCGCGCGCGATTCCTCGCTTCGCGCTCCGGCGTCGTACTTCATGAGCGTGAAGTCGATGTGGCCGTCGGTCATGTGGCGCGAAATGTGCTCGCGATTGCGGCCCGTCTTCACTTCCGTGAAGCCGAATACTTCGGAGTAAAACTTGGTCGCCTCTTCGAGATCGTTGACCTTGACGGCGAGGTGGACGATGCGTGACATATGGATCTCCATGTCGTTGATTGCTACAGTGGAAAAAACAGGTACTGCCTGGATGCTTCTGTTACCCGGTTACTTCGCGAGACCGAAGTCGGTGAGCAACGATGTGAGCCGCTTCTGCTCACCCGTGAGAAAGACCTTGGTGTCGGCGCTATCCTTGTAGTCGGCGGTCCAGAGGTTGCGCTTTACCGCCGCGGCCCATTCGGGCGACGCTGTGGCTTTCTTCAGCACGTCATCCCACCAGGCAATCTCGGCGGCCGTCATGCCCTTCGGCCCGACGAGCACGCGCCACGTGCTGAACTCGGCGTCGACGCCCTGCTCCTTCCACGTCGGCACATTGGCGAGAGCGCCTCCCTCCCGTACATCCGAAGGAATCCCGATCATCTTGACACGCCCGGCCTGGCTGGGGCCAAGCACGACGCCCGCCGGCGTCGCGCTGGCTGTGACGTGCCCACCCATCAGCGACGTGACTGCCTCGCCTCCCGAATCGAAGAAGACGATCTTCAGCTTCTTCGGGTCCTGTCCGGCCGCCTTCAGGACGAGCGCGGCGGCATC
>DASRRY010000030.1:0-14153 GCA_035656735.1 Usitatibacter sp.
CAGACCTCGAACGGCAGCAACCCGGCAGCCGCCAACGCCACGCTCAACGTGAATGCCGTGGCGCCCACGCTGGCCAAGCTCTTCGCCCCGAATACGATCGCCGCGAATGGGACCTCGACCCTCACCATCACGCTCGCGAACGCCAACACCGCCGCGGCGGCGCTTTCCGCGGCGCTGGTCGACACGCTGCCCTCGGGCGTGACGATCGCGGCCACGCCGAACGCGTCGACGACCTGCGCGGGCGCGGGTGCCGTGGGCGCCAGCGCAGGCGGCGGCGCCATCACGCTTCCGGCGACGCGCTCCATCCCGGGCGGCGTGGGCAGCACGGCCGGCTCCTGCACGGTGAGCGTGGACGTGACGGCGAGCCTGGGCGGCGCGTACGCGAACACGATCGCCGCCGGCGCACTGCAGACGTCCAACGGCAACAACGCCGCCGCGGCCAACGCGACGCTCACCGTGAATATCGTCGCGCCGACGCTCGCGAAGGCCTTCGCGCCGAATTCGATCGCGCCGAACGGCACGTCCACCGTGACGCTCACGCTCACCAACGCCAACCTTTCCGCGGCGGCGCTTTCCGCGGCGCTGGTCGATCCGTTGCCCGCGGGCCTCGTCGTGGCGGGCGCGCCGAATGCATCGACGACGTGCGCCGGTGCCGGCGCGGTGGTTGCAGCGGCCGGCGCGGGCAGCGTCACGCTTCCGGCGACGCGCTCGATTCCGGCGGGCAGCGTCGCGGCGCCGGGTTCCTGCACCGTGACCTTCGACGTCACCGCGTCGCTCGGCGGCACGTACACCAACACGATCGCCGCCGGCGCGCTGCAGACCTCGAACGGCAACAGTGCCGCGGCTGCGTCGGCCGCGCTCACCGTGAGCAACGGCGCCCCGACGGTGGCGAAGGCGTTCGCGCCCGCCACGATCCCGGCGAACGGCACCTCGACCCTCACGATCACGCTTTCGAATGCGAGCACGTCGGCCGCGACCCTGTCGGCGGCGCTCGTCGACACGCTGCCGGCGGGCGTGCTCATCGCCGCGACGCCGAATGCGTCGACCACGTGCGCGGGCGCGGGCGCCGTGGGCGCGGCGGCGGGCGCATCCTCCGTCACGCTGCCGGCCACCCGCTCCATCCCGGCCGGCGTGGGCAGCACGCCCGGCACGTGTACGGTGAGCGTGGACGTCACCGCGAGCCTGGGCGGCAGCTACGTGAATACCATCGCCGCCGGTGCGCTGCAGACCTCGAACGGCAGCAACCCGGCCGCCGCCAACGCCACGCTCAACGTGAATGCCGTGACGCCCACGGTGGCCAAGCTCTTCGGCCCCAACACGATCGCGGCGAACGGCACGACGACGGTCACGATCACGCTCACCAACGCGAACACCACGGCCGCGACGCTTTCCGCCGCGCTCACGGACACGCTGCCCGCGGGACTCACCATCGCCGCGACGCCGAACGCGTCGACGACGTGCGCCGGTTCCGGCGCGGTGGGCGCGAGCGCGGGCGGCAGCGCCATCACGCTCCTGGCGACCCGCTCGATCCCGGGCGGCAGCGGCACGACGCCGGGGAGCTGCACGGTGAGCGTCGATGTCACCGCCGCGCTCGGCGGCGCCTACACGAACAGCATCGGCGTGGCGGCGCTGCAGACGTCCGACGGCAATAATGCCGCCGCATCTTCCGCGGCGCTGACCGTCGGCACCGTGGCTCCGGCGCTCGCGAAAACGTTCACGCCGAATTCCATCCCCGCCGGCGGCACGTCGACCGTGACGCTCACGCTGACCAACCCGGACACTTCCGCCGCGACCCTTTCCGCCGCGCTCGTGGATACGCTCCCCGTGGGCGTCGTCGTCGCCGGCACACCGAATGCCTCCACGACTTGCGCGGGTAGCGGGAGCGTGACCGCGGCCGCGGGTGCGAGCTCCGTGACGCTGCCGGCGACGCGCGCCATCCCTGCGGGTGCGGGCAGCACGGCGGGCTCGTGCACGCTGACCTTCGACGTGACCGCCGCGCTCGGCGGCACCTACACGAACACGGTCGCCGCCGGGGCGCTGCAGACCTCGAACGGCAACAACGCAGCCGTCGCATCGGCGGTGCTCGGCGTCGGTGCCGCGGCGCCCTCGCTCGCGAAGATCTTCGCGCCAGCCACGATCGCGGCGGGCGGCACGTCCACGCTCACCCTCACGCTCACGAACCCGAACGGCAGCGACGCGACCCTCGGCTCGGCACTGGTGGATACGCTCCCCGCGGGCGTGGTCGTCGCCGCCACGCCGAACGCCTCCACGACGTGCTCGGGGAGTGGGGCCGTCGGTGCCGCGCCCGGCGCTGGCAGCGTCACGCTGCCCGCCACGCGCGCGATTCCCGCAGGCGTGGGCTCCAACCCGGGGACGTGCACGGTCACGGTGGACGTGACGGCGACGCTCGGCGGCAGCTACGTGAACACGATCGCCGCCAACGCGCTGCAGACCTCCAACGGCAACAACGCCGCGGCGGCGAACGCCACGCTCAACGTGAATGCGGTCGCGCCCACGGTGGCCAAGGCCTTCGCCCCGACGCCCATCGCGGCGGGCGGCACCTCGACGCTCACCATCACGCTGACCAACGCCGATCTCGGCGCGGCGAATCTCTCCGCGGCGCTCACCGACGCGCTGCCCTCGGGGCTCGTCGTGGCCGCCACGCCGAATGCATCGACGACGTGCGCGGGCTCCGGCGCGGTCGTTGCCGCGGCGGGCACGGGCAGCGTCACGTTGCCCGCCACGCGTTCGATTCCGGCCGGCGCGGGCTCCACGGCCGGGGCGTGCACCGTGACGGTCGACGTCACGGCCGCGCTCGGCGGGAGCTACGCCAACACGATCGCGGCCGGCGCGCTGCAGACTTCGAACGGCAACAACGCCGCGGCCGCCAACGCGACCCTCGTCGTGAATGCGTCGGCGCCGACGCTCGCGAAAGGCTTCGCGCCGGCCTCGATCGCCCCGGGTGCGGGCTCGACGCTCACCCTCACGCTCACGAACCCGAACACCACCGCGGCATCGCTCTCGGCGGCGCTGGCGGACAGCCTGCCCTCGGGCCTGGTGATCGCCGCGACGCCGAACGCCTCGACCACCTGCGCGGGCGCGGGCGCCGTGGTCGCGGGCGCCGGCACCTCGAGCGTCACGCTCCCCGCGACGCGCTCGATCCCGGCGGGCGCGGGCGGAGTCGCCGGCAGCTGCACGGTGACGGTCGACGTGACCGCGTCGCTGGGCGGCGCCTACGCCAACACCATCGCGGCCGGTGCCCTGCAGACGTCCAACGGGAACAACGCGGCGGCCGCGAACGCGACGCTCACGGTGACGACCGCCACGCCCAGCCTGGCGAAGGCCTTCGCACCTTCGACCATCGCGGCGAACGGCGTCTCGACGCTCACCATCACGCTGTCGAACCCGAATGCCACCGCGGCCAGCCTCTCGGCGGCGCTCGCCGATACGCTCCCCTCCGGCGTGGTCATTGCCGCGACGCCGAACGCCTCGACGACGTGCTCCGGCGCCGGTGCGGTGGCCGCGAGCGCCGGGGGCACGACGGTGACGTTGCCCGCGACCCGCTCGATCCCGGCGGGCGTGGGTGCCACGGCGGGCTCGTGCACGGTGAGCGTCGACGTGACCTCGCCCATCGGCGGTGTCTACACCAACACGCTGGCCGCCGGCGCTCTGCAGACGTCGAACGGCAACAATACTGCCGCCGCCAACGCGACGCTCACCGTCAGCACCGCGGCGCCGACGATCGCGAAGACGTTCGTGCCCTCGACCATCGCGGTGAACGGCATCTCGACCGTGACCCTCACGCTCACCAACGCGAACACGGCCGCGGCGGCGCTCTCCGCCGCGCTCGTCGATACGTTGCCCGCCGGCCTCGTGATCGCCGGCACGCCGAATGCGTCGACCACGTGCGCCGGTGCGGGTGCGGTGACGGCTGTGGCGGGCGGCTCGTCGGTCACGCTGCCCGCGACCCGCAGCATTCCGGGCGCGAGCGGCACGACGCCGGCTTCGTGCACGGTGAGCGTCGACGTGACCTCGTCGACCGGCGCGACCTACACCAACACGATTGCCGCCGGTGCGCTCGCGACGTCCAACGGCTCGAACGCCGCCGCGGCGAGTGCCAGCCTCGTCGTGAGCGCCGGTGCGCCCGTCGTCGCCAAGGCGTTCGCGCCGGCCTCGATCGCGGCGGGCGCCACGTCGACGCTCACGATCACGCTCACGAACCCGAACGCCGGCCCGGCCAACCTGTCGGCGGCGCTCGTGGATGCCTTGCCCTCCGGCGTCGTGATCGCCGCCACGCCCAACGCGGCGACGACGTGCTCGGGCTCCGGCGCGGTCGCGGCCGCATCGGGCGGATCCAGCGTCACGCTGCCCGCCACGCGCTCCATCCCCGGCGGATCACCGGGCGCCTGCACGATCTCCGTCGACGTGACGGCGAGCCTGGGCGGCACTTATGCGAACACCATCGCGGCCGCTGCGCTGCAGACCAACAAGGGCAACAATGGTGCCGCCGCGAGCGCGAACCTCACGGTGAATGCGCTGGCGCCCACGCTCGCCAAGGCGTTCGCGCCGGCGACGATCGCTGTGGGCGGGACGTCGACGCTGGCGCTGACCCTCACGAACGCGAACAACACGGCGGCGACGCTCTCTGCCGCGCTCACCGACACCTTGCCGGCCGGCATGGTGGTGGCCGCGACGCCGAACGCGTCGACCACGTGCTCCGGTGCGGGCGCGGTCGTGGCGGCGCCGGGCGCCGCGTCGGTCACGCTGCCGGCGACGCGCTCGATTCCGGCCGGCGCGGCCGCCATCGCCGGCTCGTGCACGGTGACGGTCGACGTGACGTCGAGCCAGGGCGGGGCAGCGCTCAACACCCTCGCCGCCAACGCGCTGCAGACGTCGAACGGCAACAATGCCGCGGCCGCGAGCGCGACCCTGACGGTGACCGCGCTGCCGCCGACGGCCACCAAGACCTTCACGCCGTCGATCGTCGCGCCCAACGCAACGTCGGTCCTCACGATCGTGGTGACGAACCCGAACGGCGCGCCGCTCACCGGCGTGGCGTTGACCGACAGCTACCCCGCGGGCCTGGTGAACACCGGTTCGCCCGCGGCCGCGCTCTCGGGCGCCGGATGCAGCGGCACGGTCACCGCAGCGGCGGGCGGTGCGAGCCTCGATCTCTCCGGCGGCACGATCCCGGCGAACGCCGCGTGCACGCTGAGCGTCAACGTGACCGCGAGCGCCGCCGGCTCCTACGCGAACACGACCGGCACCATCGCGACCGCGAACAACGTGACGGGTGCAGCGGCGAGTGCCACGCTGCAGGTCTTCACCGCGCCGTCGGTCACGAAGAGCTTCGCGCCGACGTTCATCCCGGTGGGCGGCACGGCAACCCTCACGATCACCGTGACGAACCCGGCGTCGAACCCGGCGGCGCTCACGGGTGCCGCGATCTCGGACGCGTATCCCGCGGGGCTCTCGAATACGGCGGCCGGCTCCGTCTCGTGCCCGGGCGGATCGGCGACGCTCACGGGCGGCCTGAACGGCGGCGCGAGCGTGGGCTTCAGCGCGGCGACCATTCCGGCGGGCGCGACCTGCACGATCACGCAGTCGGTGACGAGCACGGGCAACGTGACCAACAACACCAGCACCGCGACCAGCAACGAGGCGCCGGCGGGCACGGCGGCTTCCGCATCGATCGCGGTCGCCACGCCGGCCACGATCTCGAAGGGCTTCGCGCCGGCCGGCATCGCCATCGGCGGCACGAGCACGCTCACCTTCACCCTCACCAACCCGAATCCGATCGCGCTCACGGGCGCGTCCTTCACCGACGCGCTTGCGGGCATGGTGATCGATGCGGCGAGCACTGCGGGCGGCACCTGCGCGGGCGCCGGCGGCAACAGCTTCGTGCCGGGGCAGGCCGCGCTCGCGCTGGGCGGCCTCACGGTTCCGGCGTCGCTCTCCTGCACCGTGACGGTCGTGGTGCGCGGCACCTCGGCGGGTGCCAATCCGAACACGGCCTCCGGCGTCTCGAGCAACCAGACGGCGACCGGCGCCGTGTCCAACACCGCGACCCTGACCGTCACCGCGACGACGCCCACCGTCGCCAAGGCTTTCGCGCCCGCGACGATCGATCCCGGCGCGGTCGCCACGCTCACGATCACGGTCGGCAACCCGAACGGCGCGGCGATCACGGTGACGTCGCTCACGGATACTTATCCCGCGGGCATCACGACCGCGGCGGCGCCCACGACCTCGACCACGTGCGCGGGCGGCGGCGTCACGTCGAACGCCGGCAGCGTCACGCTCACCGGCGGCACGGCGCCCGCGAACGGCTCGTGCACGTTCCAGGTGAACGTGACGTCGTCCAGCTCCGGCTCGACGCTCGTGAACACGATCGCGGCGGGCGCGCTCACGACCAGCGTCGGCGGCAACGCGGTGGCGGCGAGCGCCTCGCTCACCATCCGTCCGTCGGCCAACCTCGCGCTCACGAAGAGCGGTCCGGCGACGGTCGCCAACGGCGGCACGGTCACGTACACGATCGTCGTCTCGAACGCGGGCCCGCAAGCGGCCAACGGCGCCCTCATGACAGACAACGTGCCGGCCGCGCTCACCGGCGTGAACGCCTCGTGCGGCTCCGCGACCGGCGGTGCGGCGTGCGGCGCCGTGAACGTCGCGGGCAATGCGGTCTCGAGCACGATCACCACGCTGCCTTCCGGCGCGAGCGTGACCTTCACGGTGACCGGCACGGCACCCGCGTCGGGCACCTTCGTCAACACGGCGAAGGTCGTGGTGCCCGCTGGCGTCACCGATCCGGACGACCCGTCGAACACGGGTGCCGGCAACAACAGCGCCTCGGTGGGCACGACGGTCGTGGCGCCGGATATCAAGCTCACGAAGAGCCACGCCGGCAGCTTCGTGGTGGGCGTGAACGGCGTCTACACGCTGACCGTCGACAACACGCTGGGCGGCGCACCCACGATCGGCACCATCACGGTGACGGACACGCTGCCCACCGGGCTCGGCTTCATCTCGGCGACGGGCACGGGCTGGGCGTGCGGCGCGGCGGGGGCGGTCGTGACCTGCACCAGCTCCAGCGTCATCGCGGCCGGTGCCACCAGCGCCAACCCGGTCACGCTCACCGTGTCGGTCGCGCCGACCGCGGTGCCCTCGGTCGTGAACAGCGCGAGTGTCGCCGGCGGCAACGAGCCCGCGGCGAACACCGGCAACAACAACGCGTTCGACAGCACGCTCGTCACGACCGCCGTGACCAACACCTTCGCGCCGGACAACGTGCAGTCCGGCTCGCCGGGCACGACGGTTTTCTACGCGCACACCTTCCAGGCGGCGGTGGCGGGCTCGGTGACGTTCGCGACGAGCGCCATCGCCACGCCGTCGATCAGCGGATGGGCCGAGACGATCTTCCGCGACACCGATTGCAGCGGCACGCTGAACGGCGCCGAGGGTTCCACGCCGCTCGTGGGCGCCGTCGCCGTGAACGCCGGCGACACGGTCTGCATCATCGTGCGCGAGTCGATCCCGGCGACCGCCCCGTATAATGCGCAGGACGTGGTCTCCGTGACCGCGACGCCCTCGACGGGTGCCGCGATCACGCGGACCGACACCACCACGGTCGGCGCGGCGGCAGGCTCCGGCCTCACGCTCGCCAAGTCGGTGCGCAACGTGACCCTGGGCGGCGCGGCGGGGACGTCGAACACCGCGCGCCCGAACGACATCCTGGAGTACACGATCACCTTCACCAACACCAGCAGCGGCACGGTCTCGGCCATCGTCGTGACCGACGCCACGCCGGCGTACACGCTCTACCAGTCGGCGCAATGCGGCGCGCCGTTGCCCGCGAGCCTCACGGCGTGCAGCGTGACGTCGCAGCCGGCCGTGGGTGCCGCGGGCTCCGTGGTCTGGACGCTCACCGGCACGCTCCTCTCGGGCGGCAGCGGCAGCGTCAGCTACCAGGTCCGCGTCGCGCCCTGATGTCCGCCGTCGCCGCAGAACGCCCCGCGCGCGTCGGCGGGGCGGTCCTCGTCGCCATCGCCGCCATCGCCTTCTCCGGCAAGGCGGTGATCATCAAGCTCGCGTATCGCTACGGCGTGGATGCCGTGACGCTGCTCGCGCTGCGCATGGCGTTCAGCGCGCCGCTCTTCGTGGTGGTGGCGGCGTGGGCGGCGAAGCGCGTGCCGCAGGCGCCGCTCGCGCGCGCCGACGCCCGCAACATCGTGATCCTCGGCATCGTCGGCTATTACCTCTCGAGCTTCTTCGATTTCCTCGGCCTGCAGTACATCACCGCCGCGCTCGAGCGGCTGCTGCTCTTCGTGCATCCGACCTTCGTCGTGCTGCTCTCGGCGTTGCTCTTCGGGCGGCGCATCACGGGACGGGACGTGGCGGCGATCCTGCTGTCGTACCTGGGCATCGGGCTCGTCTTCGGCAACGACGTGATGACGCAGCGCGGCAACGTGGTGCTGGGCTCGGCGTGGGTGCTGCTGTCGGCGCTGCTCTACGCGATCTACTTGCTCGGCAGCGGCCGGCTGGTGCACCGCGTCGGCACGCTGCGCTTCGCGAGCTACGCGGGGCTCGTGTCGTGCGTCGCGGTCGTCGCGCACTACTTCGTGACGCGCGACGTGCACGTGATCTTCTCGCAGCCGCCGGCGGTATACGGCTACGGCCTGCTGATGGCGGTGGTGTCCACGGTGCTTCCGATCATCCTCACTTCCGAGGGCATCAAGCGGCTCGGTGCGAGCCATGCGTCGATCGTGGGCGCGGTGGGGCCGGTCGCGACCATCTTCCTCGGTGCGGTGTTCCTGGGCGAGGCGATCACCGCGATCCAGCTCGCGGGCGCGGGGCTCGTGCTGGCGGGGGTGCTCGCGATCTCGCTGCAGAAGAGGCGATGAAGGGCGGGGAGGAAGCCCGCGACGTATATAATTTCGGGTTTCGCGGTTCTCAATTCACCAGGAGCGTCCATGAAGAAGCCCATGCGGGTCGCCGTCACCGGCGCCGCCGGCCAGATCGGCTACAGCCTGTTGTTCCGGATCGCGAGCGGCGAGATGCTCGGCCGCGACCAGCCCGTCATCCTGCAGCTGCTCGAGATCCCGGACGAGAAGGCGCAGAAGGCGCTCAAGGGCGTGATGATGGAGCTCGACGACTGCGCGTTCCCGCTGCTGCAGTCCATGGTGGCGGCGTCGGATCCGAAGGTCGCGTTCAAGGACATCGACGTGGCGCTGCTGGTCGGTGCCCGCCCGCGCGGACCCGGCATGGAGCGCAAGGACCTGCTCGAGGCGAACGGTGCCATCTTCGTGCCGCAGGGCAAGGCGCTGGGGGACGTGGCGTCGCGCGACGTGAAGGTCCTCGTCGTGGGCAACCCCGCGAACACCAACTCGCTCATCGCGATGAAGAACGCCAGGGGGCTGCGGCCCACGCAGTTCACCGCGATGATGCGGCTCGACCACAACCGGGCGCTCACGCAAGTGGCGCAGAAGACCGGCAAGCCCGTGACCTCGGTCAAGCACATGACGATCTGGGGCAACCATTCGGCGACGCAGTATCCCGATGTGTTCAACGCATTGGTCGACGGCCAGTCCGCGGCCAAGGTCATCAACGACCAGGCGTGGATCGAGCAGACCTTCATCCCGACGGTGCAGAAGCGCGGGGCGGCAATCATCGAGGCGCGCGGGCTCTCTTCCGCCGCATCGGCCGCGAGTGCCGCGATCGACCACGTGCGCGACTGGGTGCACGGCACGCCCGCCGACGACTGGGTCTCGATGGGCATTCCGTCGGACGGCAGCTACGGCATCGCCGAGGGAATCATGTTCGGTTATCCCGTGAAGTGCAGCGGCGGCAAGTTCGAGATCGTGAAGGGCCTCGAGCTCAACGACTTCGCCAAGGGCAAGGTCGCCGCCACCCAGAAGGAGCTGCTGGAGGAGCGCTCGGCGATCGAGCACCTGCTGAAGTAACGGGAAATCGGGGACGCAGTCGGAATTGGGGACGGAAATCGGGGACGCAGTCGGAATTGCGTAGTCGCGCTGCTGCCGCTGCGCGAGTGCCCAATTCCGACTGCGTCCCCGATTTCCCCGACGGAATTTCCTGCGGCGATCCGCTGTTACGGGCGGCCGAAAACGAGGTCCGTTCCTGGATGCGCGGTTACATTCTGTCAACCGCATCGGGGCCCCGCGCGTAGAATGGGATCGTACCCAGCGCGGAGACTTGAAATGAAACTGCTCCTCACGCTTTGCGCCGTGGCCCTCGCCGCGGCCGCTTGCGCCACCACCGACACCACCCAGGTTGCCCAGGCCGACTGCAAGATCGCGCCCATCACCACCCGCAACGCGGCGGGCGGCGACCACCTCGGCACGTACAACAACCTGGACCAGCGTTACGCCGAGATGCAGCTCAGCACCTCGGAGTACCGCCGCCAGCTCTATGCCAAGCAGGGCATGAGCAACAACAACGTCGAGGACGCGCTCAAGAACTGCTACTGACGGCCGCTACCAGGTCGTCTGCTCCTCCGCGACGCTCTCCATGATCGCGGGCTCCTGGCTGCGCGGGAGCTCGCGCAGGCGTCCGATGGGCGAGAGCCACGCCACGAGGGGTGCCAGCGAGAGCGCCCCGACGCCGGCGACGAGGATCGCCGTGCGCAGCCCCAGGTGCTGCGCGATCCATCCCCCCATGAGCCCGCCGATGGGTGCCGCCGACACCGTGAGCCCGATCATCGTGGCCGTCACGCGGCCCAGCATGGCATCGGGCGCCGCCGCCTGGCGCAACGACAGGTAGTTGATGAAGAACACCATCGCGGCCAGGTCGAGCAGGAAGAGCCCGCCGCCGAAGAGCGCGGACGCGACCCAGTAGGGCCCGCTCGAGCAGGCGATCGCGAGGTAGGCGAGCCCCGTGCCGCCGAGTCCCGTGAGCATCACCGGCCCGAAGCCGAAGCGCGCGTTCAGCCGCTCCGTGATGCTCGAGGCGGCCAGCGACCCCAGCCCCGCCACCATGAAGAGCGCGCCCACATGGCCGGCGGAAAAGCCGAGCTCGCGCGCCGCGAAGAGCACGCCGGTCGCGACGAAGGCATGGCGGAAGATCTGCCACGCGCCGATCGACCAGACGAGCGCGCGCAGCGACGGGTTGCGCCAGATCACGCGCAGCCCTTCCGCGATCTCGGATCGCACGGTGCTGCCATTGCGGGCCTTCGGCGCATCGCTCGCGCGCGGCGGGATGCCGCGCAGCAGCAACGCCGACAGCGCGAAGCACACCGCATCGAAGAGGATCGCGAAGGGGGCGGTGAGCCACTGGATCAGCGCGCCGGCCAGGCCCGGTCCGATGAGCTGCGCCGCGGAGTCGGCGTAGCCGATCTTGGCATTCGCCTCCACCAGCCTGTCGCGCCCCACGCGCTCGGTCATGAAGACCTGGTACGCGGGCCAGCCGATCACGGACATCGCGCCCACGAGGAATCCCGCGACGTAGAGCACGCCCATGTTCAGCATGCCCAGCCAGGCGGACACCGGGACGGCCGCGAGCGCGATGCCACGCCCGAGATCCATCGCGACCATCACCGGGAGCTTGCGCGTCCGGTCGACGATCACGCCGGCGAAGAGCCCGATGAGCGCGTAGGGCAGCGCTTCGAGCGCGGTCAGCACGCCGACCTCGAGCGGAGATGCGTTCAGCATCAGCGCCGCCGTGAGCGGCAGCGCGAGGAACGTGATCTGCCCGCCGAAATGGGTGATCGTGAGCGACCCCCACAGCTTGCGGAAATCGCCGTTGAGCCACAGGCCCGTGAGCCAGCGGCGCGGATGCAGCACCTTCAGGATCGTTTCCATCTTCTTCTTCCAGGCGCGTTCACGCCCTCTCGTTGCACGAGGCGGGAAAGGGACCGCTTGGATGAAGCCGACCTTCCCGCCGCTGGACTCCCGCGGGGGTGGCCCGCAGGGTCAGGAATCGCCGCCCATTCGCCGGGAGGACCCGGCGGGACGGACGAGGCCGCGCGCGGCCGCGTCGCCGGGGAGGCGGCAGGGCGGACGATGGATGAGCGCGCGGTTCATGGGCAGGTCGAGGCTGGATGAAGCTCTTGCGGCGGATTATATCCGCAAACGTCGCGGCGGGCGCCCGGTCGAAGCTTTGCTACACTCGCACGACCCGCTGCATTCGAAAGCGCCCATGTTCGGCCGACTGCTGCCCAAGGAAGGTCGCTTCTTCGACCTCTTCAACGCCCACGCCGCGCAGGTGGTCCGTGCCGCGACCGAGCTCTCGGCCCTGATGCACGATTACTCGCAGCTCCAGGAGCGCTCGCGCGTCATCGACGAGGCCGAGCATGCGGCCGACCGCATCACGGCCGAGAGCATCCGCCTGCTGCACCAGACCTTCATCACGCCGCTCGACCGCGACCACATCCACCAGCTGGTGAACGGCATCGACGACATCTGCGACCTGATCCAGGACACCGCGCAGACGCTCTCGCTCTACGACATCCGCAAGATCACGCCGGAGACGGAACGCCTCGCCGACATCGCGACGAAGTGCTGCGAGCGCGTGAAGGACGTGGTCCAGCTGCTGGGCGAGAAGGAAGGGCGCTTCGAGGCGATCCTCAAGACCGCCGAGGAGATCGACCGCCTCGAGAGCGACGCCGACCGCGTGGTGCGCGCGGCGGTCTCGCGGCTCTTCCGCGAAGAGCAGGACGTGCGCGAGATCATCAAGATGAAGGCGGTGTACGAGCTGCTCGAGGAGATCACGGACCGCTGCCTCGACGTGGCGAACCTGGTCGAAGGCATCTCGCTGGAGAACAAGTGACGGCTCGCGGCTCGCCCCGCGCGGCACGGCCCGCGCAATGAGCGGCACGGAGATCTCGCTCGCCATCCTCGTGGGGCTCGTGGCGCTCGCGGTGATCTTCGACTTCATGAACGGGCTGCACGACGCGGCCAACTCGATCGCGACGGTCGTGTCGACGGGCGTGCTGCGGCCCTCGACGGCGGTGACGTTCGCCGCGGCCTTCAACTTCGTGGCGGTGTTCGTCTTCCACCTCAAGGTCGCCACCACCGTGGGCAAGGGGATCGTCGACCCGGCGATCGTGGACCATTACGTGGTGTTCGGCGCGCTCGTGGGGGCGATCGCGTGGAACGGCATCACCTGGTATTTCGGCCTTCCGTCGTCGTCCTCGCACGCGCTCATCGGCGGCCTCATCGGCGCGGGCGTGGCGAAGGCCGGCTTCGGCTGCCTCGTGGGCTCGGGCATCGGCATGACGGTGCTCTTCATCTTCCTCTCGCCGCTCCTGGGCTTCGTGCTGGGCGGCTTGCTGCTCGTGCTGGTCTCGTGGATGTTCCGGCGCTCGAGTCCCTCGCGCATCGACCGGTGGTTCCGGCGATTGCAGCTGGTCTCGGCGGGCGCGTACAGCCTGGGCCACGGCGGCAACGATGCGCAGAAGACGATCGGCATCATCTGGGTGCTGCTGATCGCCGCGAACGTCGATGGCGCGCGCGACCACATTCCCGCGTGGGTGATCGTGGCGTGCTACGTCGCGATGGCGCTGGGCACGTTCTTCGGCGGCTGGCGCATCGTGAAGACGATGGGGCAGAAGATCACCAAGCTCAAGCCCGTGCACGGCTTCTGCGCCGAGACGGGCGGGGCGCTCACGTTGTTCCTGGCCACCGCGCTCGGCGTGCCGGTCTCCACGACGCACACCATCACCGGTGCCATCGTCGGCGTCGGCTCCACCCGCAAGGTCTCCGCCGTGCGCTGGGGCGTGGCCGGCAACATCGTGTGGGCCTGGATCTTCACGATCCCCGCCGCCGCGCTCATCTCCGGCCTCGCCTGGCTCATCGGCCAGCAGCTGTTCTGAAAACCGAAATCGGGGACGACGTCGTGTTGGGTAGAGCGCAAAAGAAAAGGGACGCAGGCGGAATTCCGACTGCGTCCCCGATTTCAGCAGTCGAGATCCGACTGCGTCCCCGGTTTCTGTTCCGGCGCGCGGCGCAGGCAGCGCTCGGCGGCCGCGCGCGCGGCCGCGGCGCATGCGCGGGCGAGTGGCACGCTCTGGCCCAGGTAGCGCGCGGGGTCGAGCGCTTCGCGCAGGCGTTCGGCGCCGGCGCAGGCGCGCACCGCGGGATCGCGGGCCAGCACCGCGGATAGCGGCTCGCCGCTCGCCGCGGCGGCGCGCACCGCTTCGT
>DASRRY010000031.1:0-57629 GCA_035656735.1 Usitatibacter sp.
CGCTCCACGTGCCGACCTCGAAGTCCTGCAGGCCGAGCTCCGCCATCGTCGGCACGTCGGGCACCGCGGGGTTGCGCGCGCCCGACGCGAGGCCGATCGGGCGCACCTTGCCGGCGCGGATCTGCGGCACCACCGCGGGCAGCGTCGCGAAGTTCACCTGCGCGTCACCGGAGATGACCGCGAGCGTCGAGGGCGCGCCGCCCTTGTAGGGCACGTGCGTGAGGTTCGCCTGCGTATCCTTCACCAGCAGCTCGCCGGCGAGGTGGCCGGGCGAGCCGACGCCGGAGGACGAATAGAACGTGGGCGTCTTCGCGGCGAGGGCCTTCAGCTCGGGCAGCGTCTTGAAGCTCGTCTGCGGCGACGCGATCATGATCATCGGATACGAGCACACGAGCGCGATCGGCGTGAAGTCGTCCACCGGGTCGAACTTCTGCTTGTACATGCCGGGGTTGATCGCATGCAGCGCCACCGTCGACATCATCAGCGTGTAGCCATCCGCCGGCGTCTGCAGCATGAGCTCCGCCGCGAGGTCGCCCGCGGCACCCGGCTTGTTCTCGATGATGACCGGCTGTCCAAGCTTCTCGCCGAGCTTGGGTGCCAGCAGGCGCGCCACCACGTCCGTCGATCCGCCGGGGGCATAGCCGATGTAGACCTTGATGGGGTGTTCGGGCCACGCGGCGAGCGCGGGCACGGCGAGCGCGGCGAGCGCTGCAGCGATGATGCGGCGAATCATGTTCTCCTCCTCCCGTTGTAACGACAGTGGTCTGTGCCCTGTCGTCGGTCATCTTCCCTTGAACAGCGGCTTGCGCTTCTCCATGAAGGCGCGGCGTCCCTCGGTGTAATCCTCGCTCTCGAAGCACTCGAGGACCAGGTTGCGGCAGAGGTCGCGGTCGAAGTCGTCGCCGAGCTCGAGCACCTCGCGGATGATCCGCTTGCCCGCCTTGATCGTGAGCGGTGCGCCGGTGCAGATGGCCGTCGTGTATTCGGCGAGCAGGGCTTCCAGCTGCCCCGGCTCGGCGATGCGGTTCACGAGGCCCATGCGCAGCGCCTCGGCGCCGTCGAAGCGCCGGCCGGTGAAGAAGATGTCCTTCGCGTTGCCCGGGCCGACGAGGTTCGCGAGGTTGCGCATCGCGGAGAAGCGATAACCCAGCCCGAGCCGCGACGCCGGGATCGAAAACGTCGAATTCGAAGCCGCGAGCCGGAGGTCGCACGCGATGGCGACGTTCACGCCGCCGCCGATGCAGTAGCCGCGAATGAGCGCCAGCGTCGGCTTGGCGAATTCGTAGATGCCCTCGAGCGCCGCCTCCGCGATGGCCTCGTATTTCTTCACCGCCTCCTTCGCCGCGCGCAGGTCCTCGAACTGCGAGATGTCCGCGCCCGAGACGAACGCGCGCTCGCCCTCGCCGGAGAAG
The DNA here is from genome assembly GCA_035656735.1 of Usitatibacter sp. Lineage (GTDB taxonomy): Bacteria > Pseudomonadota > Gammaproteobacteria > Burkholderiales > Usitatibacteraceae > Usitatibacter. The sequence continues at coordinate 1,413 of DASRRY010000031.1, forward strand.
ATCACCATGCGCACGCCGTCGTCCCCCGCCGCGCGCTCGAGGAGCGCCGGGATCGCTTCCCACATGTCCACGGAAAGCGCGTTGTGCCGCGCCGGGTTGTTGAACCGGATGTGCAGCGCCGCGCCGTCGACCCACGTCTTCACGCGCTCCGTGGTCGACGGATACGTCATGTCGTTCATCAGTAGACTCCGGCTTCCTTCATGCGCGTGAGGCTCGCGGGATCGATGCCGATCTCGCGCAGGATCTCCTCCGTATGCTCGCCGCGCCTGGGCGTGGAGCGCGCGATGGTGTGCGGCGTGCGCTCGAGCACCACGGGCTGGCCCATCAGCACCTGCTTGCCGAGGCGCGGCGACACCACTTCCTTCAGGATCCCCAGGTGCTTGACCTGCGGCTCGTCGAACGCCTGCTGGATGTCGTTGATGCGCCCGCACGCGACACCCGCGGCATTGAGCCGCTCGATCCAGTGGTCGCTCGTGTCGTGCTGCAGCTTCCGCTCGATCTCGTGGTTGAGCCAGTTGCGGTTCTGGCTGCGCGCGAGCTTGCTCTGCGAGCGCTCGTCCGTGATCCACTCCGGCGCGCCCAGGGCCTCGCAGAAGCGCTCCCAGATCTTGCCGCCGAAGACCGCGATGTTGATGTGTCCGTCCTTCGTCTTGTACACGCCGGTCGGAATGCTGGTCGGATGGAAATTGCCCGCCTGTCCCGGGATCTCCTGGTCGAGCGTCCAGCGCGCCGTCTGGAAATCCATCATGTAGAGCATCGCCTGCAGCAGCGACGTGTGCACCCATTGGCCCCGGCCCGATTGCGTGCGCTCGAGGAGCGCCACCGTCACGCCGTAAGCCGCGAAGATGCCGCCGCAGAGATCCGCGATCGGAATGCCCACGCGCGTCGGGCCCTGGCCCGGCAGGCCGGTGACCGACATGAGCCCGCCCATGCCCTGGGCGATCTGGTCGAAGCCCGGACGGCTCGCATAAGGACCGGTCTGGCCGAAGCCGGAGATGCTCGCGTACACGAGCCGCGGGTTGATCCTCGAGAGCGTCTCGTAGTCGATGCCGAGGCGGTGCTTCACATCGGGGCGGAAATTCTCGAGCAGCACGTCGGCGGTGACGACCAGCTTCTTCAGCACCTCGATGCCCTCGGGCTCCTTGAGGTTGAGCGTGATCGAGCGCTTGTTGCGATGCGTGTACTGGTAGTCGGAGCCTTCCTGGCCGCCCAGCGTGTCGTCGCCGCGCATGGACTCGGGCATCTGGACCTGGATCACGTCGGCGCCCCAGTCGGCGAGCTGGCGGGCGGCCGTGGGGCCCGCGCGGACCTGCGTGAGGTCGAGGACGCGAATGTGAGCAAGCGCTTGCGAAGCGGGGATATGCGGCATGGGAAGGGGTCTGTTGCGGGAGGAGTCTCGGCAGTTATACTGGAGCCGGTTCGAAATCGTCAACAGATTCGGTCGAACATGACGGAAGTCGTCAACACTCGCGCGCAATCCCAGGTCCCCGCCGTCCAGCGCGAGCTGGAGCGCATGATCGCCGTCGGCGAGCTCAAGGGCGGCGACCGCATCAACGAGAGCGCCCTCGCGATGAAGCTCGGCATCAGCCGCGGGCCGATCCGCGAGGCCTGCCGCACGCTCGAGCAGACCGGCCTGCTGAGGAGCGAGATCAACCGCGGCTTCTTCGTGCGCCAGATCTCGATGAAGGAGGCGCTCGACATCTACGACCTGCGCGCGCAGCTCTCGCTCATGGCCGGGCGCCTCGCCGCCGGCAGCATCACGAGCGCGGCGCTGGCCGAGCTGGACGGCCTCGTCGAGCGCATGGAGGCGGCCGCCATCGCGGGCGACGTCGGCGCGTACTACCCGCTGAACGTCGACTTCCACACGGCGCTCATCGACTGCGCCGACAACCACAAGCTGGCCCAGCTCTGGCCCACGCTCGAGAGCGAGCTGCACCTCTTCCGCACGCGAAGCTTCATCCTGCCGGGGTCGCTGCGCGCGTCCAACCATGACCATCGCTCGGTGGTCGAGGCGCTGCGCTCGGGTGACGCGGAGAGGGCGGGGAGGCTCCTCGAGGAGCACATCCTCAAGGGCAAGGCGCGGCTCCTGAAGACGGTCGCCGTCGCCTCCCACCTGGGCAGGTGAGCCGGCCTCAGGCCTTCAGGTGCTGCTGGAAGAATGCCAGCGTTCGCTCCCACGAGAGCTTCGCGGCCGCCTCGTCGTACCGGGGCGTCGTGTCGTTGTGGAAGCCGTGCTGCGCGTGCGGGTAGATGTAGGCCTGGTGCTCGACGTGGTGCTCGGCCAGCACCTTCTCGAACGCGGGCCAGCCGCTCGTGACGCGCGAGTCCTCGCCGGCGTAGTGCGCGAGGATCGGTGACTTGATCTTCGCCGCTTCCGCTGCCGGCGGCTGCATGCCGTAGTACGGCACGGCCGCGGCGAGGTCCGGATAGCGCGTGGCGATCGTGTTCACGATGTCGCCGCCGAAGCAGAATCCCACCGCCCCCACCTTGCCATTGAAGTCAGGACGCTGCTTCACGTAGTCGACCGCCGCGAGCAGGTCCTCCGTGCGCTTCGCGGGATCGAGCTTCGCGAACATCTCCCGCGCCTTGTCTTCGTCACCCGGATAGCCGCCGACGGGCGCCAACGCATCGGGCGCGAAGGCGAGATAGCCTTCCACCGCGAGCCGGCGCGCGACGTCCTCGATGTACGGACTCAGGCCGCGGTTCTCGTGGATGACCACGATGGCGGGCAGCTTGCCTGTGGCGTGGACCGGACGGGCAAGGTAGCCGCGCATCGTTCTCGATCCCTTCGGGGACGGGTAAGTCACGGACTCGGTGACGATGCGCGCATCGGCCGGATCCACCTGCTGCGCCCACGCGAAATTGGGCGACAGCGCCTCCAGCATCGCCACCGCGGTGAAGCCGCCCACGGCGTAGCGCGCAGCGCCATCGAGGAACTCGCGCCGCGACATGCGCCCGTGCACGAAACCGTCGAAGAGCTTCAGCACTTCCGGGGGGAAATCGCCCGCCTTCCTGCGTTCCATGGGATCTCCTTTCTCAGGCGAAGAATGCGCTCAGCTCCGCATGCGTTTCGTCGGGCACCTGCTCGGCGGGATAATGGCCGCAGGGAAGCATCTTGCCGCGAACGTCGTCCGCGCGTTCCTTCCACGCCTCGATCGGCTCGTAGCTGCGGTTCACGTGGCTGCGCTCGCCCCAGAGCACGAGCATCGGCATGGGGATCTTGCGATCGAGGTCCGCGCGATCGTGCTCGAGGTCGATGCCGACCGCGGCGCGATAGTCCTCGCACACCGCGTGGATGTTCCCCGCGTTGCAGCAGCGGATGTACTCCGCCATGGCCTCCGGCGTGAAGGCCGAGAGCCCGACGCCGGGCTTGTCGAGCTTCCTGCGGATGTAGCGCTCGAAGCCATACGCCTCGATCATCTTCTCGGGATAGTCGTACGGCTGCGCCATGAAGAACCAGTGATACGAGTCGACGGCCCACTTGAGCGGGATGCGCGAGAGCATGTAGAGCGTCGGCACGATGTCGAGGAAGGCGACGCGCTCGACGCGTTGCCCATGGTCCAGCGCCATGCGGTGCGCCACGCGCCCGCCGCGATCGTGGCCCGCCACGCGCCATTTGTCGAAGCCGAGGGAGCGCATGACCTCGACCTGGTCCTGCGCCATGGTGCGGAAGGAATAGCCGATGCTCTTCTCGCCGCCGTCGGGCTTGGAGCTGTCGCCGTAGCCGCGCAGGTCGGTCGCGACGACGGTGTACTTCTCCGCCAGCCGCGGCGCGATCTTGTGCCACATCACGTGGGTGAGCGGGTTGCCGTGCAGCAGCAGCAACGGCGGGCCGGAGCCGCCGACGCGCAAATGAATGCGCGCGCCGGAAGCGTCGATCTCCTTGACGTCGAATCCGGGAAACATTGCCTGGGGTACGTTCATCCGCGCTGGATCTGCGTTCATCTGCGTTTCCAAGGCTCTTTCGTTCGTCACTCGCGCCGAAGCAACGTCGTGAGCGTGTTCACGTCGCCGACCTTCTCGATCTGCCAGAGCATGTCGAGGAGCTGGTCGGTGCGGGCGCGGTCGAGTCCGCCCCATTGCGCGCAGCCGCGGAATTTGCCGGAGAGCTCCTCGTCGCTCATCGGGTTGGCGGGACTGCCACGGCCGAAGTCGGCGCGGCCCTTGATCGCCCGCCCGTCGTTGAGCGTGACCTCGACGATCGTGGTCATCTTGTCGAAGCCGGCGGCTTCCGCTTCCGGGTGCACGCGGAAATCGACGCGCTTGATCATCTCCTGGACGTCGGCGCGGTTGACGACTTCGTCGGTGAATTGCTCGAGGCCGGCCTTGCGCTCGATGAGCAGGATGGCCATGCAGAATTCCATGCTGAACTTGGCCTGCAGCTCGTTTCCCGGCTCATGGTGAATGAGCGCGTTCGGCATGTTGTGGTTGGTGCCGACGAGGACATGCTTCACCTGTCCCGGCTGGATGTTGTTCTTGCGGATCAGCTCGAGCATCACCGCCATGCCGGGGTGCGTCAGAGAACCGCTCGGGTGCGGCTTGATGGAGACGCCGGGGAAGCGAAAGGTCCACGGGTCGCCCAGCTCGCCCATGATGAGGTTCGCATCGAACCCCCCGCCCGCCGCGCGGAAGAATCCGCGCTCGGCCTCGAGGCCGTTGGGCGAGGCGGTGAAGCCGAGTTTCGCGATCTCGGCCGCGACCACGCCGTTCTCCGCCGCGCGCCCGGCATGGAAGGGCTTGGTCATCGTGCCGAAGTTCTCGCGCAGCCCGCCCGCCTGTGTCGCGCCGATGGAGACCGCGCGGCGCGTGGCCTCCACGTCGAGCCCGAGGAGCTTCGCCGCGCCAGCCGCGGCGCCGATGGAGCCGCAGGTCGCGGTGCTGTGGAAGCCCTGCTGGTAGTGACGCGGGTTGATCGCCTCCGCGACCTTGCACTCGACCTCGACGCCCAGCTGGTAGGCGAGCATGAGATCGCGCCCGGAGCGCCGCGCGCGCTCCGCCAGCGCCAGCACCGGCGGCAGGGCCGGCGCCGTCGGATGGGTGAGCAGGCCATAGACGCGGTCCTTCGTCACCGCGAGCTGCGTGTCGTCGTAGTCGTCCGCGTGGATCGCGAGGCCATTGGCGAAGGCGGCGAACCGCGCCGGCATGCGCAGCCTGGACCCGATCACGGTGCAGCCATCCGCCTGCGCGATGCCGAGCTGCTCGAGATACTTGTGCGCGATGTGCCCGCACTCGGAGGCCGCGCCGGCGAGCGCGAGCCCGATGCCGTCGATGACGGAGCGCTTGCCGAGGTGGCGCACGTCTTCCGGGATGTCGCTCCACTGCGTGCCCGCGACGAAGCAGGCGACATAGTCGGTGACGAGCGGCAGCGGATGGCCGCGGTCGTCCTTCGCCTCGACCACCTCAGGCGTGGCTTGCATGTTGCGCGGCTCCCTGGGCCTTGCGTGCCGCGGCGAGGCGCGCGGCGAGGCGCACCGCGTGCTCGAGCGCGCCGGTCGTGGCGACCCCCTTGCCGACGATGTCGAATGCCGTGCCGTGCGCGGGCGTGGTGAACACCGTCTTCAATCCTCCCGAGACGGTCACCCCGCGGTTGAAGCCCCTGAGCTTCGTCGCGATCTGGCCCTGGTCGTGGTACATCGAGAGCACGCCGTCGAACTCGCCGTTGAAGGCCTTGAGGAAGACGGTGTCGGAAGGGTAAGGGCCCTTGCAGGAAATGCCGCGCGCCGCCGCCTGGGCGACGGCGGGCGCGATGATCTCGATCTCCTCGCGGCCGAAGAGGCCGTTCTCGCCGGCGTGCGGATTCAGCGCGCAGACCGCGATGCGCGGCCGCTCGAATCCGGCGCCGCGCATGGTGGCGTCGGCCAGAGTCAGCGCCTCGTCGATGCGTTGCGGCGTCACCTGGTCGATCGCGGTGCGCAGGCCCACGTGGGACGTCACGCGCGACATCCAGAGGTTGTCGAGCACGTTCATCTCGCCGAAGAAGCCCTGGTGGCGGGTGAGGTGCGCGAACATCTGGTGCTCGTCGTTGAATTTCCAGCCGCCGGCGTGCAGCGCCGCCTTGTTGAGCGGCGCGAACACGATGCCGTCGATGCGGCCGGCCATCGCGAGCTCGATCATGTGCTTCAGCGTCTCGCCCGCGAGGCGCCCGGACTCGGCGGAGATCTGGCCGCGCGGGATGGCGGAAGGATCGATATTGCCGAGGTCCATGATCGCCACGCCCGCGCGCACGCCCACCGCGTCCTCCGGCTTCTCGATGCGCTGCAAGTCGAGGGAGACCTTGGCGTCGCGCGCGCCCTGGTCGAGGACGCGCGCGTCGCCGATGACCACGAGTTGCGCCGCATCGGCCAGTCGCGCGTCCGCGAGCACCCGGGCGCACTGCTCCGGACCGATTCCGGCGCAGTCACCGAGCATCAGGCCCAGGAGCGGTAGTGGAGGCCCGGCCTTTGCCGGGATGACGGGCGGGTTCGATGCGGATCGTGCTTCCATCAGGCTCCTCTTTTCACAGGTCCAGGTCGGTGGAATCGGTAGCGTCGTCGTCGAGCTCCATGCGGATCACTTCGCCCTGCGGCTTGTACTGGCCGTTCTGGAACGCGGGCGAGGAGCCGTGCAGGCTCATGTAGAGCGCACCGCGATCGACGATGAAGGCGGTCGCACGGTCGAGTCCCTCGAGCATCACTTCGGCGGGCGTATCGCATGCGAGGGGACGCCCGGCGCAGTGCAGGCGCAGCAGCCGGCCGTCGGCGCCGGTCGCGTCCTGGGTCCAGTGCTGCAGCACGTAGAGCGTATCGCCTTGGAACGCCATGTCGATGATGGCGTTGAAGCCCGTCAGGAAGATCGAGACGTCGTGCGGCGCCTCGCTCTCGACGCGGTAGATGTTCGCCGCCGGACGCGTGGGTCCCGTGAACGGGATGCCGACCAGCTCGCCGACGTAGAAAGCGCCATCCGGGCCGCGCGCGACGGTGGTGGGCACCGCATCGGTGGAGCGTCCCTCGAAGCGCGAGGGAAACGACGCGATGCGCGACACGGTCCCGTCGTCGTCGACGCCCAGCAGCCAATTGCGGCTGGCATCCGTGAGCACGACGCCGGGCTCGTCCGCGATGAGGCCGTAGGGGTCCGTTTCCCGGTTCGGATCGGTATTGCCCTGGGGCTGGAACGCGCCGATGTCCACGACGGCAGTCCAGCAGTCACCCGTGCAGAGCGCATCCGAAGGCGCATACAGCGTGCTCGCGGGAATATGGAACAGCTTCGCGAAGTCACGGCGTCCGGGCGTGCTGCGCACGCTCGCATCCTTCTCGAGTCCGACCGTGATGTGGGCGCCGCCCTCGCCGAGAACGGAGCCCCTGCGCGCGCGCGGCGAGCGGATCGCGATGTCGTGCGGGCCGCGCGCCGAGGCGCCCTGGACGAAGCCGATCGACGGCAGGCCGCTCGCGACGCGGTCCTGTTGCCCGTTCCAGTAGCGGCTCACCGCGCCGGTGTTGCCGAAGCAGTTGAAGCCCATCACGCCGACACAGGGACCCGTTACCGCGCCGCCGCGTCCCGCCTCCGTCACGAAGAGGGCGCCGTGGAGCCCGAAGGCAAGACCGCGCGGATTGTCGAGGCCCGTCATGACGCACGACACACCCGGGCCCTCGACGCTGCATGCGGCGAGGGCCGGTGCGGCCGCGACGGCGGCGGCGAGCGTGGCGATGCCCATCAGCATGCGAGAGAAGCGGCTCATGGCGAAATCCCCCCTGCTTCGGTTGATCGGACGTCCAGCCTGCGCCCAATCAACATTCGCAACAAGGCGGGTAACGGCGCCCCTTTCAGGCGATTCTCCGGTTGGTGAAATGGGTGATGACGGCGATCATCGCGAAGGTGATCGCGAGCATGGTGAGCGACAGCACCGCGATGGGTCCCCAGTCGTTGCTCTCGCGCAGGTCGAACATCGTGACCGACACGGTCTTGGTGCTCGCGGTGAAGAGCAGGATCGTGGCGGAGAGCTCGCGGATGCAGCCGATGAAGATGAAGAGCCAGGTGGCGATGACGCCGTTGCGGATGAGCGGCACCGTGATGTCGAAGAGAGCCCGCAGCCGCGTGGCGCCGAAGATGCGGCTCGCCTCCTCGAGCTCGGGATGCACCGACCTGAGCGAGGCGGACACCTGCTGGTAGCCCACGGGCATCTCCTTCGTCACGTAGGCGAGGAAGATGATGGCGAGGGTGCCATAGAGCACCAGCGGCGGATGCGTGTAGCTCAGGAAGAGGCCCACGGCGAGCACGATGCCCGGGATGGCGACGGGCGCCGTCGCGAGCAGGCCCAGCAGCCGGTGGCCCCAGACGAGCTTGCGCACGCCGAGGTATCCCACGGTGATCGCGATCACGGTGCCCGCGGTGGCGGCCGTGATGCCGAGGATGAAGGTGTTGGTGAGTGCCAGGCGCGTCTGGCTGAACTCCACGAAGACGAAGCGCCAGTTGTCGAGCGTGAGGTTGTCCGCGAGAGGGGCGGAATAATTCTTCACGAACGCGGTCCACGCGAGCACGCCGTACGGCAGCAGCACCGAGCATGCGAGGACGAATGCGAAGGGCAGCAGTGCCACGGGCGTCCATGCGCCGAGCGGGATCAGCCGCTGCCCGGTCGTCTTGCCGCCCACCACGGAGTAGCCGCGCCGTCCCATGATCACCCGCTGCGCGCGCAGCAGCACCGCGGTGATGAGGAGGAGCGGCAGCGACGCGGCGGCGGCGAGGCCGAGCTTGGGCGGGAACTGGAAGAGGCTCCAGATCCGGGTCGTCATCGTGTCGATGCTCGCGGGCAGCGCCAGGATCGCCGCGGGGCCGAAGAGCGTCATCGACTGCAGGAAGGCGATGAGGAAGCCCGCGAGCAGCGCGGGCATCACCAGGGGCAGGGTGATATCGCGCGCCGTGCGCCACGTGCGGGCGCCGAGGATCGAGGCGGCTTCCTCGAGATCGCTCGGGATCAGGTCGAGGCTGTTCGCCACGAACGTGAAGACGTAGGGAAACGTGTAGAGCGCCGTCACGAAGACGATGCCGCCCGCCGAGAAGATGTTCACGAGCGGGTGCGCGTCGAAGGGCTGCAGGCCGAAGAGCGCGTAATACGCGGTGTTGATGAGCCCGGCGTTGGGCCCGCCCAGCAGGACCCAGGCGAAGGCGCCGAGGAAGGGCGGCGTGGCGAACGACGCCAGGATGAGCATGCGGAAGAACCGCTTGCCCGGCAGGTCCGTGCGCGCGACGAGCCAGGCCATGGGTGCCGCGAACGCCACGCAGAGGAATCCCACGGCGGCCGACGTCCAGAGCGTGACCCAGAAGGGCTCGAGGAAGCTCGAGTCGGAAAGAAGCTGGCGGAAATGGCGCAGCGTGAAATGGCGCGCGTCGTCGGTGAGGCTCGTGACCGCCAGCCAGAAGAGCGGCAGCAGCACGAGGGCGGCCAGCACCAGCGCCATGGCGAGGGTGAACGGCGCGGTCGGGTCGAAGGACCGCGCCCGCGCCGCTGCTGCCGTCGATGCCCGCTCGCGCGGGATCGAGGACGCGCTCATGCGTTACTTGCCGCCGCCGAAGAGCTCGGCATAGCGCTTCTTGATCTCCTCGACGTGCGGCAGCAGGCCGGCGGGATCATCGGCGATGATCTTGATGTCCTTGAGCGCCTTGCGGCCCGCGGGCTCCTTCACGCCGGGGTGCACCGAGCGGTTGCCGCCGTTGTCGACGAGGTACTGCTGGATCTTCTGGCTGAAGAGGAAATCCTCGAACAGGCGCGCGGCGTTCGGGTGCGGCGCGTCCGCGAAGATGGCCACCGGGGAAGAGACGAACGGCGTCCCCTCGACGGGATAGATGATCTTCACCGGGCTCTTCTTGTCCTCCTCGATGAACATGTTGTACTCGTTGCCGTCCACCATCACGGCGCGCTCGCCGCTCGCGATGCTCTTGGGCGTGGCGGTGGTCGACTGCAGCTGCTGGACGCCCTGCTTCGAGAGCTTCTCGAGGTAATCCCAGCCGAGCGTCTTCACGATGGCATAGGTGCCGGTGAGCGACGTGCCGCTGTAGCCGGGGTGCGCCTTCGTGAGCTTGCCCTTCCATTTCGGGTCGAGCAGGTCCTGGTAGCCCTTCGGCACCTGGTTGGCCGGCACGATCTTCGTGTTGTAGCCCATGACGCAGAGGCTCGCGCGCCACGTGGCGTAGTAGCCGTCGGGATCCCGGTATTCCTTCGGGAACCTGGCCACGTCCGCCGGCGTGTACTTGGCGAGCATGTTCTGCTGCTTCCACGTGATGAAGTGCGTGGAGTCCGAGCTGTTCACCACGTCCGCATGCTTGATGCCGGACTGGTGCTCCTGGTTCACGCGCTGGAAGACGCGCTCCGAGCCCGAGCGCTCCACCTCGACCTCGATCTTCGGGTACTGCTTCCTGAACTCGGCGGCGATGCCCTCGGCGACCTTCACGTCCACCGAGGCGTACCACACGACCTTGCCCTCCTTTTCAGCGGCGGCGACGTCGGCACCCTGGCCCCACGCCGGCAGGGCGCCCGTGAGCGCGAGTGCCAGCGGCGCGGCGATCCCTTTGAAGCTCTTCATCGTATCTCCTCCTCGTTGTTATGGAACGACAGGGGACAGACCACTGTTGTCGCAATGCGGAATCGTTGTTCCGCCACCTGACAACAGTGGTCTGTCCCCTGTCGTCATTTCGCCAGCGCGCGGCATTTGTCCGCGCGGAAGTGAACCTGGACCGTCGCGCCGTTCTCGAGCCGCAGCGACGACGGCGCGGAAACGAGCAGCTCCTGTCCCACGTCGACCACGTAGTCGCGGTGGCTGCCGAGGTAGGCGTGGCTCACGACCTTGCCCGGGAGCGCATTCGACGCGCCGTTGGCCGGGCCGGGAACGATCTCGACGTCGTGCATCTTGACGCAGACGCCCACGCTCGCGCCCGCGCCGGGAAACTCGCCGGTGCCCACGTCGATCGCGTGGCCATTGATCTCCACGCGGCGGTCGCCCGCCTGGCGGCCCTCGACCACGTTGCTCGCGCCGATGAATCGCGCCACGAAGCGCGACTGCGGGCGCTCGTAGACGTCCTCGGGCTTGCCGATCTGCTCGATCGCGCCGAGGTTCATGATCACGATGCGGTCGGCCATGGTCATCGCCTCGAGCTGGTCGTGCGTCACGTAGATCGAGGTGTTGCGGAACTCCTCGTGCAGCCGGCGGATCTCGAAGCGCATCTCGGCGCGCAGGTTCGCGTCGAGGTTCGAGAGCGGCTCATCGAGCAGCAGGATGTCGGGCTTGGGCGCCAGGGCACGCGCGAGCGCCACGCGCTGCTGTTGGCCGCCCGAGAGCTCGCCCGGATAGCGCGCGGCAAGCGCGTCCAGCCGGGTCGCCGCGAGGATCGCATCGACCCGCTTCCCGCGCTCGGCGGCGGCCATTTTCTGCATCTTGAGGCCGTAGCCCACGTTGTCGCGCACCGTCATGTGCGGCCACACGGCATAGCTCTGGAAGATCATGCCCATGTTGCGGCGCTCGGGCGGCACCACGTTCCGGGGTGCCGATACCGCCCGGCCATGCACGCGGATCTCGCCTTCGTCGGGCTCCAGGAAGCCCGCGATCATGCGCAGCGTGGTCGTCTTGCCGCAGCCCGACGGGCCCAGCAGGCAGATGAATTCGCCGGGCTCGACCGCGAGGTCGATGCCGTCCACGGACCGCACGCTGCCGTAATGCTTGGCGAGCCGGTCGAGCTCGAGATGCGCCATGAAGGGGTTGGTGCGGAACCTAAGAGTCGCGGCCCGCAAAGTGTACAGGTGAAGCGGCGAAACGGGCTCGTCGAGGCGATGCCCGCCGCCCCGATTGGCAACCGCAATGCGGCACCGGCGCGGTGCGCCAGCGGCAGGGTAACCTCGCCGGATGCGCGTCCCCCGTTCCGCGCCGTCCATCGTCGAGAGCGACGTGCCCGCGCGGCTCGATGCGCTGCCCTGGACGCGCTTCCACACGCTCGTCATCGCGGCGCTCGGCATCACGTGGGTGCTCGACGGCCTGGAGGTGACGCTCGCCGGCGCCGTCTCCGGCGCGCTGAAGGCGAGCCCCGCGCTGCGCATGAGCGACGGCGACGTCGGGCTTTCCGCCACGGCGTACCTGCTGGGCGCGGTGCTGGGCGCGCTCGTGTTCGGATGGCTTGCCGACGCCTTCGGCCGCAAGCGGCTTTTCTTCGTGACGCTGGGCGTCTATGTCGCCGGCACGGCGGCGAGCGCGCTGGCGCCGGATTTCGCGCTCTTCGCGCTCGCGCGCTTCATCACCGGTGCCGGGATCGGCGGCGAGTACAGCGCCATCAACTCGGCGATCCAGGAGCTCATCCCGGCGCGCTACCGGGGCCGCACCGACCTCGCGGTGAACGGCAGCTTCTGGGTGGGCGCCGCGCTGGGCGCGGTCGGCTCGAGCGTGCTGCTGGCACCGGGGCTCCTGCCCGCGGATGCGGGATGGCGCGCGGCGTTCGGGATCGGCGCGCTGCTGGGCCTCGCCATCCTCTTCCTGCGCCGCTTCATCCCCGAGAGCCCGCGCTGGCTGCTGCTGCACGGGCATCCCGCGGAAGCGGAGCGCATCGCAGCGGACGTGGAACGACGCGCGGGCCTGTCACGCGCGGAAGCTGCGCTGCCTCGCGTGCGGCTGCGCGTGCGCCACCATGCGGCGAGTCTCGCGGAGCTCGCGCGCACCCTCTTCCGGCTGTATCCGCGCCGCGCCGTGCTCGCGCTCGTGCTCATGGCCGCGCAGGCCTTCTGCTACAACGCGATCTTCTTCACGTATGCGCTCGTGCTGGGCCGCTTCTACGGGGTGCCGGCCGATCATGTGGGGCTCTACCTGCTGCCGTTCGCCGCCGGCAATTTCCTCGGCCCGCTCGTGCTGGGACGCTGGTTCGACACGCTGGGACGCCGGCGCATGATCGCCGCGACCTACGCCGTCGCCGGCGTGCTGCTCGCGCTCACGGCGGCGCTCTTCGTGCAGGGCGTGCTGGGCGCGGCCAGCCAGACGCTCGCGTGGAGCATCGTGTTCTTCTTCGCGTCCGCCGCCGCGAGCTCCGCCTACCTCACCATCGGCGAGTGCTTTCCCCTCGAGGTGCGCGCGCTGGCCATCGCGCTTTTCTACGCGCTCGGCACGGGCCTGGGCGGTGTCGCCGCGCCATGGCTCTTCGGCCTCCTCGTGGGCACGGGCGAGCCGGCGGCGGTGGCCTCCGGCTATGCGCTGGGCGCGCTGCTCATGATCGTCGCCGCGGTCGTGGCGCTGTGGCTGGGCGTCGATGCGGAGCGCAAATCGCTGGAGAGCGTGGCGGCCCCGCTGTCGAGCGATTGAGAAGCCAGGCTTAACCTTCACCCCGCCCTTCGCAGGGGGAGAAAAGAGCTAAGCCGGCTGCCTCGCCGGCGCCGACGCGGCGAGCCGCTCCTTCACCGCCCGCGTGACGTCGGCCGTCGTCGCCTTGCCGCCCAGGTCCGGCGTGAGAAGGCCGCTCGCCGTGGTCTGCTCGACCGCCTTCATGAGCCGTTGTGCCGCGCGCGTCTCGCCCAGGTGCTCGAGCATCATCGAGCAGGTCCAGAACGTGGCGACCGGATTCGCGATGCCCTTGCCGGTGATGTCGAAGGCGGAGCCGTGGATCGGCTCGAACATCGAGGGGAAATCGCGCGCGGGATTGAGGTTCGCCGTCGGCGCCACGCCGAGGCTGCCCGAGAGCGCCGCCGCGAGGTCCGACAGGATGTCCGCGTGCAGGTTGGTCGCGACCATCACGTCGAGCGTCGCCGGCTTGAGCACCATCCGCGTGGTCATCGCGTCCACCAGCTCGCGGTCCCACTTCACGCCGGGATAATCGCGCGCGACCTCGAAGAAGACGTCGTCCCACATCACCATGCCGTGGCGCTGCGCGTTGGACTTGGTGACGAGCGTGAGGTGCTTGCGCGGCCGCCTGGCGGCCAGCTCGAAGGCGAAGCGGTGGATGCGCTCGACGCCGACTCGCGTGAAGACCGTGACGTCGGTCGCCGTCTCGATCGGCAGGCCCCGGTGCGCGCGCCCGCCCATGCCGGCGTACTCGCCCTCGGAGTTCTCGCGGATCACGACCCAGTCGATCTCGTGGCCCTTCGCGAGCGGACTCTTGACACCCGGCAGCACGCGCGTGGGCCGCACGTTCGCGTACTGGTCGAAGCCCTGGCAGATCGGCAGGCGCAGGCCCCAGAGCGACACGTGATCCGGCACCTTCTGGCTGCCGACGGCGCCGAAGAGGATCGCGTCGAAGGTCTTGAGCCGCTCCAGGCCGCCCTCGGGAATGTAGTAGCCGCGCTCGAGGTAATACGCGGAGCTCCACGGAAAACGCTCGACGTCGAGCGTGAAGCCTTCCGCGGCTCCGAGGGCATGCAGGACGTCGAGGCCCGCCTCGACCACTTCCGGCCCGATGCCGTCGCCGCCGATGGCCGCGATGCGATATGTCTTCATGGCGTTCCTCCTAGCGCTTGCGCAGGAAATCGAAGTCCACACCCTGGTCGGCCTGCGTCACCGTCTCCAGGAAGAGCTTGAGGTAGCCGCGCGAGGCGCGGGGCTCCTCCACCGGGCGCAGCTGCCTGCGGCGCGCCATCTCCTCGTCGCCCACGAGCAGCTCGAGGCTGCGCGCCTCCACGTCGAGACGGATGCGATCGCCGCTCTGCACCCAGGCGAGCGGCCCGCCGATCGCGGACTCGGGCGTCACGTGCAGCACGATGGTGCCGGCGGCGGTGCCGCTCATGCGGCCGTCCGAGATTCGCACCATGTCCTTCACGCCGGCGCGCGCGAGCTTCTTCGGGATGGGCAGGTAGCCCGCTTCCGGCATGCCGGGCGCGCCCTTCGGGCCGATGTTCTTCAGCACGAGGATGTCCTCCGCCTTGACGTCGAGATCGTCGCTATCGACGCGCCGCGCGAGGTCCTCGGCGTTCTCGAACACAACGGCGCGCCCCTCGTGCCGCATGAGCCGGGGGTCCGCGGCGGATTGCTTGATGATGCAGCCGCCCGGCGCGAGGTTGCCGCGCAGCACCGCGATGCCGCCCTGCGCGAAGATGGGATTGGAGAGCGGCCGCACGACGTCCTGCTCGAACGCGGGAGCCGCGTCGATCTCCTCGCCGAGCGTGCGTCCGGTGACCGTGAGCGCATCGAGGTGGAGCAGGGGCTTCAGCTCCCGCAGCACGGCGGCGAGCCCGCCCGCGCGGTGCAGGTCTTCCATGTAGTGCTGCCCGGAAGGCTTGAGGTCGACCAGCACCGGCGTCTCGCGCCCGAGCTCGTCCAGGCGCGCCAGGTCGACGGGAATGCCCAGGCGTCCCGCGATGGCGGTCACGTGGATCACGCCGTTGGTGGACCCGCCGATCGCGAGCAGGACGCGCAGCGCGTTCTCGAACGCGTGGGGCGTGAGGATCTTCTCCGGCGTGAGCTTCGACTTCGCGATCTCGACGGCGGTGGCGCCGGAGCGCTCGGCGATGCGGATGCGGTCCGCGGTCACGGCGGGCGGCGAGGCGCTGCCCGGAAGCGCGATGCCCAGGGCCTCGGCCACGCACGCCATCGTGCTCGCCGTGCCCATGACCGAGCAGGTGCCCACGCTCGCCACGAGCTGGTTGTTCACGCGCGAGATCTCGTCGGCGTCGATCTCCTCGGCGCGGTAGCGGCCCCAGTAGCGCCTGCAATCCGTGCAGGCGCCGACGCGCTGGAAGTCGTGGGAGCCCGTGAGCATCGACCCGGTGACGAGCTCGATCGCCGGGATGTTGGCCGATGCCGCGCCCATCAGCTGCGCGGGCACGGTCTTGTCGCAGCCGCCGATCATGACCACCGCGTCCATCGGCTGCGCGCGCAGCATCTCCTCGGTGTCCATCGACATGAGGTTGCGCAGGTACATCGAGGTGGGATGCGCGAAGCTCTCGTGGATCGAGATCGTCGGGAAGTCGATGGGCAGCCCGCCCGCGAGCATCACGCCGCGCCGGATCGCCTCGATGAGCTGGGTCGTGTTGCCGTGGCAGGGGTTGTAAGCGCTGCCCGTGTTGACGATGCCCACGACGGGGCGCGAGAGGGCGTCGTCGGTGTAGCCGGCGCCCTTGATGAATGCCTTCCTGAGGAACAGGGAGAAACCGCGGTCCCCGTAGCTGGTGAGCCCCTTCTCGAGGCCCTTGTCCTTCGGTTCGTCCATTGCAGCGCCATCATAGCAAGTGCCCTTACAATTCGCGCCATGGCGACACCCTCCTGGTTCCTCTACGCGTTCATCCCGCTCCTCCTGTGGCGCATTTACGCGCGGGTACGGCGCAACATCGGTCGCCAGCGCTCGAGGCCGTGGCGCCACTGGTTCGGCGTGACGCTCTTCCCGGCGCTGGTCCTGCTCTTCGCGCTCGCCGCGATGACGCAGCCGCTCGCGGAAGCGGCGCTCTGGGGCGGCTTCGCGGGCGGCGTCGTGCTCGCGTTCGTCGGGCTGCGGCTCACGCGCTTCGAGCGCACGCCGGAGGGATTCTTCTACACGCCGAACGCGTACATCGGCGTGGGGCTCTCGCTGCTGCTGGTGGGCCGCATCCTCTATCGCATGACGCAGTTGTCCGGTGCCGGCGGCGCGGGCAGCGGCGCTTATGCACACCCCGATTTCGCGCGCAGCCCGCTCACGCTGCTCATCTTCGGGCTCGTGGCCGGGTATTACGCCACCTATGCGGCGGGCCTGCTGCGCCAGCGCCGGAAAGCGCGATCCGCGCCTCCCCTATAATTGCGGGCTACACCGAAAGCTCGCATGGCCACCTCCCCGCAGAAGATTCCCGCCACGCTGATTCCGGGTGATGGCATCGGTCCGGAAGTCACGCACGCCACGCTCGAAGTGCTGGCCGCCGTGGACGCCCCGTTCGAGTGGGAGCTCTGCAAGGCCGGCATGGCGGGCGTGGACGCGTGCGGCGATCCGCTGCCGCCCGAGACGCTCGACAGCATCCGGCGCACGCGCCTGGCACTCAAGGGACCGCTCACCACGCCGATCGGCGGCGGCTACCGCTCGTCGAACGTGCGCCTGCGCGAGGAATTCCAGCTCTACGCCAATCTGCGTCCCGCGCGCACGCTCGTGCCCGGCGGGCGCTTCGACGACATCGACATCGTGCTCGTGCGCGAGAACCTCGAGGGCCTCTACGTGGGCTTCGAGCATTACGTGCCGATCGGCGACGATCCGCGCGCGGTCGCGATGGCGTCGGGCATCAATACGCGCGCCGGCTCGCGCCGCATCTGCGAGTTCGCGTTCGACTATGCCGCGAAGAACGGGCGCAAGAAGGTGACGCTCGTGCACAAGGCCAACGTGCTGAAGGCGCTCACGGGCCTCTTCCTCGAGGCCGGGCGCGACATCGCGAAGAAGTACGAGGGGCGCGTGAGCTGCGACGACCGCATCATCGATGCCTGCGCGATGCAGCTCGTGATGAACCCGTGGCAGTTCGACGTGATCGTCACGACGAACCTCTTCGGCGACATCCTCTCGGACCTGAACGCGGGCCTCGTGGGCGGGCTCGGCATGGCGCCCGCCGGCAACATCGGCACCGATGCCGCGATCTTCGAGGCGGTGCATGGCAGCGCGCCGGACATCGCGGGCAAGGGTCTCGCCAATCCGCTGGCGCTGCTGCTGTCGTCCGCGATGATGCTCGACCACGTCGGCCACCAGGACAAGGCGCGCCGCATCCGCAAGGCCGTGGACGCCGTGCTTCGCGACGACAACATCCGCACCGGCGACCTCGGCGGCAAGGCGACGACCAAGCAGTTCACCGAAGCCGTCGTGAACCGGCTTTGAATCGGGGTCAGAGGTGAATTATCGTCACGCGAACCGCCCGTTTTCCTATCTGACAAATCACCTCTGACCCCGATTTATGCGCAGCAAGCTTTTCGTGCCGGCATCGAGGCCGGAGCTGTTCGCCAAGGCGATGGCGAGCGAGGCCGATGCGCTGTCGTTCGACCTCGAGGACGCGGTCGACGAGTCGATGAAGGACGCTGCGCGGCACGAGCTCGCGCGATTCCTGCGCGGCCTCAGGCCCGGGCACGGGAAGACCATCATCGTGCGCGTGAACGGCCTCGGCACGCCTCACTTCGCCGCGGACATCGAGGCGATCACGGGACCGGGCCTGGACATCGTGAACCTGCCCAAGCCCGAGTCGCCGGACGACGTGAAGCGGTGCGCCGCCGCGCTCGCGCAGGCGGAGCGGCGCCACAAGGGCGTGATCGCCGCTGCCATCCTGGTGAACATCGAGACTCCCGTGGCCTTGCGGCGCGCGGGTGAGCTCGCCACCGCCAGCCCGCGCGTGATCGGCCTGCAGGCCGGGTGGGGCGACCTGATCGAGCCGCTCAACATCGATCGCTACAACCCCGCGGCCATCCAGGCGCTGCAACTCCAGATCCGCGTCGCCGCGGGAGAGGCGAGCGCGTGGGCGTACGACGGCGCATGGGCCAACATCCAGGACCCGGACGGCTACGTGCGCGAGGCCGAGGCGGCGCGCCGCCTGGGTTATCTCGGCAAGAGCTGCATCCATCCGAGCCAGGTCGCGCTCGCCAACGCGGTCTTCCGCCCGACGGACGCCGAGATCGCCCACTCGCTCAAGGTGGTGCAGGCCGCGGCCGACGCGAAGGCCCGGGGCGTCGGCGCCTTCACCGTCGACGGCCGCATGGTCGACGCACCCTTCATCCGCCGCGCCGAGCAGGTCCTTTCGCTCGCGCGCCGGCTCAAGCTCATCGCCGACGACGAAAGAGGAATCGAATGACGTTGCGCACCGCGCTGGCCGCGCTCGCCGCAGCCTGCCTGTCCTTCGCACCCGCCGCCTTCGCGCAGGACAGATACCCGTCGCGCCAGGTGACCCTGGTCGTGCCGTATCCGCCCGGCGGCTCGAACGACGTCTTCGCGCGCGAGCTCGCGAAGCGGCTCTCCGACGCGTGGAAGGTGCCGGTGATCATCGACAACCGCCCCGGCGCGGGCGGCGCGATCGGCGCGGCGTACGTCACGCGTGCGCGCCCCGACGGTTACACGCTCATGCTGCTCTCCTCGTCCTTCACCACGAACGCCGCCATCGAGAAGAACCTGCCGTTCGATCCGGTGAAGGGCTTCACCGACATCGGCATGGTGGCGAAGGGCCCCATGATCCTCACGGTGCGCAACACGCTCCCGGTGAAATCGTTCGCCGAGTTCCTGGCCTACGCGCGCGCCCATCCGGGCCAGCTCAACTTCGCGTCGTCGGGCGTCGGCAGCACGAACCACTTCGCGACCGAGCTCCTCGAGGAGGCGGCGGACATCAGGATGACGCACGTCCCGTACAAGGGCATGGCCCCGGCCGTCACCGACGTGATGGCGGGCCACGTGGATGTCCTCATCGCGAGCGCGCCCTCGATCTACCCGCAGGTGAAGGGCGATCGCGTGCGCGCGCTCGGCGTCACGAGCGCCGCTCCCTCCCCGGTCATCCCGGGCCTGCCCGCGCTCGCCCGGGAAGGCGTGCCGGGCTACAGCTTCGAGCTCTGGTGGGGCGTCATGGCGCCCGCGGGCCTGCCCGAGGACGTGGTGCGCAAGGTCAACCAGGACATCAACGCGATCCTCGCGACCGAGGACATGCAGCGGATCATCCAGCGCGAGGGCGCCTTGCCCGCTCCCATGACGAGCGCCGAGTTCGCGCGCACGGTCGCCTCCGAGATCGCGACGTGGAGGCGCGTCGCGGAGCGCGCCAACATCCACGCGGAATAGACGCGATGGCCGAGCTGCATCGTCGCGACTACTCGCCCGGGGCGCGCGGGCCTCTTTCGGGGGTGCGCGTGCTCGACCTCTCGCGCCTCGTCGCGGGCAACACGCTCTCCGGCGCGCTCGCCGACTTCGGCGCCGACGTGGTGAAGGTCGAGCCCGGCGCGGGCGACACGCTGCGCGCGTGGAAGACCCGCGACGTCGCCACGCAATGGAAGCTCTACGCGCGCAACAAGAAGAGCATCGCGCTCGAGCTGCGTCGCCCCGAGGCGCGCGAGATCCTGCTCGACCTGGTGCGGCACGCGGCGATCTTCATCGAGAGCTTCCGTCCCGATACGCTCGAGAAGATGGGCCTCGGTCCCGACAGGCTGCACGAGCGCAACCCGGCGCTCGTGATCGTGCGCATCTCGGGCTGGGGCCAGACGGGCCCCTACCGCCGTCGTCCGGGCTTCGGCACCCTGGTCGAGGGCATCTCCGGATTCGCGTCCTTCAACGGCTTTCCCGACCGCGAGCCCGTGCTGCCGCCGATGTACATGGCGGATTCGTACGCGGGCCTGTATGGCGCGATCGGCACGATGATCGCGCTGCGCGAGGTCGAGGTGAACGGCGGCCGCGGCCAGGTGGTCGACCTGCCGCTGCTCGATCCGCTCTTCCACGTGCTCGGCCCGCAGGCGGCCAACTACCGCCTCACCGGCAAGGTCAAACCGCGCACGGGAAGCCGTTCCACCAACTCGGGCCCGCGCAACGCCTATCGCACGAAGGACGGCCGCTACGTCTGCCTGTCGGCTTCCACCCAGAAGATGGCCGAGCGCGTCATGACCTCCATCGGCCGCCCGGAGCTCATCGACGATCCGCGCTTCCGCACCAATGCGGACCGCGTGAAGAACGCGGAGGCGCTCGACGCGATCATCGGCGAGTTCATCGCGCAGCGCACGCAGGCCGCGAACGTCGAGTTCTTCGAGCACGCGGAGGTCACGATCGGACCGATCTACGACATCACGCAGATCCTGGACGATCCGCACTTCATCGAGCGCGAGGTGATCGCGGACTATCCGGATGCGGACATGGGCGCCTACCCCATGCACCACGTGGTGCCGCGGCTCACCGGCACGCCCGGCACCATCCGCGCGCCCGCGCCGGGGCTGGGCGAGCACAATCGCGAGCTCCTGCGCGAGGCGGGCGTGGACGACGCGCGTTATGCCGAGCTCTTGCGCGACGGCGTGGTCTACGAGGAGGGCACTACCGGCGCGCCCCCCGGGACCGGATGATCGTCCCGAATTCCTCGGGCACCTCGACGCCGCGCTTCCGCGTCGCGCCGCTCGCGTGCGACGCGCACGTCCACATCTACGATCCGCGCTTTCGCATGGCGTGGCCGTCGCTGCGCGCGACGCCCGAGGCATCGGTCGCCGAGTTCCGCATGCTGCAGAAACGGCTCGGCACGGCGCGCGCCGTGGTCGTCCAGCCCGCCGCCTACGGCACCGACAACGCGGTCACGGTCGATGCGATGCGCCAGCTCGGGCCGGACGTCGCGCGCGGCGTCGCGGTGCTGCATCCGCAGGTGACCGACCGCGAGCTGCAGGAGCTGCACGAGGCCGGCGTGCGCGGACTGCGCTTCAGCCAGCACGATCCGCGCACCGCCGTCACCACGCCCGACATGATCGAGCCGCTCGCCCGGCGCGTGGCCGATCTCGGCTGGCACGTGCAGCTGCACCTGAAGGGCGAGCAGATCGTGGAGATGGCCGCGCTCATCCGCCGCCTTCCGACGCAGATCGTGTTCGACCACCTGGGCCGCGTTCCGCAGCCCTTCGGCGTGCGGCATGCCGCTTACGACATCGTGCGGGAGCGCCTCGACGCGGCGCGCGCCTGGGTGAAGCTCTCGGCGCCTTATCTCGACACGCGCATCGGCTCGCCCCGCTACGCGGACGTGAAGCCGGTCGCGCGGGGCTACGTCGATGCCGCACCGGAGCGGCTGGTCTGGGGCAGCGACTGGCCCCATCCGACGGAGCGCGACACCAAGCCCGACGACGCGGTGCTCCTCGACCTGCTGCAGGAGTGGGTGCCGGACGAGCCCACGCGCCGTCGGATCCTGGTCGACAACCCCGCCGTGCTCTACGGTTTCTGACGCGCGCCACCCGGGCTCGAGCTGCGCGCGCCCCCGCGGCTTACGGGCACAGGCCCAGGATGCGCTCCTCGCGACTGCAGGCGGCCCGCGGCCCGCGCCGCGCGCCACTGCCGCCCGACTGGCCCGCCATGCAGGCACGCAGCTCCGAGGCGGTCGGCCCGTAATACGTCCAGCCGGGATTGAGCTCGGGCAACGCGAGCTGCACCTCGCGCCACTTGGGATGGCCCTTCTCCTGGAGCGTGGAGAAGTTCTGGCACAGCGAGCGCGCGAAGCGCCGCATCGACTCCACCGTGCCCTGCAGGTTGTAGTCGTACGTCACGAGGAAGGCGCCGACGGAGATCGTGGTGAAGTCGGCGGTGAGCAGCTGCGGATAGCTCGACTGGCGCACCGTGGCCGGCGCATAGACCTTGAGCGCTTCCTTCGCGCTCGGCGCCTTGGGATCGAACTTGAGGAACTTGATGAGCTTCTGCGCCTCGGGCTTCATGTTCGAGACGATGGGCGCGGGCTGCCCGGCGGCCACCACGACGACGTCGACCGACTTGTCGGTGACGAGCTTGCCCAGGGCCTCGGCATTCGGCAGGAAGCTCGCCTGCGCTTCCGGGATGTCGCTGCCGAACATCATCTTGTACAGCGTGTTCGTGATGAAGGCGGCGCCGCTGCCCACCAGCCCGCCGTTGATCTTCGCGCCCTTGATGTCGTGGATGTAGTTCATCTCCGAGTCCGCCCGCACGATGTAGTGGATCTCGGTGTTGTAGAGCGGGAGGATCACGCGCAGGGGCTTGATCACGCGGCTCGCCTCGCCGCGGTTGCTGCTGCCGCGGTCGACGAAGGCCTGGTACACGTCCGCCTGCACGATCGCGAACTTCACGCCGGGCTCATAGCGCAGCAGCTTGATGTTGGCCGCGGAGCCGTCGGTGGGCATCACCTCGAGATCGATGTCCGCGCCCGGCATCACCATCTTCGCGAGGTCGCCGCCGATCGCGAAATACGTCCCCTTGGGATCCGCCGTCGCGATCTTGTACGGGATGCCCGCCTGCGCGGCGCCCGAGACGGCAAAGGCGGCGGCCGCGATCCTCAACGCATTCGAGAAGCTCATCGGGACTTCCTTTCGGTGGCGTTGCCGCAAAGGCCGAGTGCCGCGATCGGTCGCGCGCAGTCGGGTGCCGGCGCGGCGGGTGCCGGCTTTTCCTGCTCGTTCGCGGGCGCCGGCGGCGGGGCGTGAACCGCGTTGCGCGTGTGGGTCACCGGAGAAATGCCGGGCGGCATCGTCGCCGCGGCGACGGGTACCACGGCGCTCGGATAATGCGGCTGCGGCTGCGGCGATTCCGGTGCGGCGGCTGCGGCTGGCCGGGCTGCGGGCGCGGGCCGCGCCACGACGGCGGGATGCACGGGCACGACGGCCGGCGGCGGCACCTGTACCGCGGGCGTGGTGCGGATCGGCGCGGCGGCGACGCGCGGCGGCGCGGATTTTTCGGCGGCGACCGGCACGGCGGGGCCGCGCATCCAGCGCGCGCCTGCCCAGCCCACGAGGACGAGCGCCACCAGGCCGAGCAGGACCAGCGACACGTCGCGCGTGCGGAACTTCCCGCTCGCCACCGGCGGCCGTGCGGCCGGCGCGGGTGCGTCGTCGAATTTCCGGAGGAGCGCCTGCGGGAAGAAGCTCTCCTTCGGGTCGAAATGGGTCGGCGTCCCGGCGTCGGTGGCCACGCCGGGCTTAGCTCCCGGGGCGGCCCTGCGGGGCTCCTCGAGCACCGGTTCGGGTTTTGCCATGACCTAAGCCCTCCGCTCGGCTGGGGGGGCTAGTGTGCCCCCTCACGCGCCGTGCGGAAAATCCACTAGGTGGTGGAGGCGCCTAAGGACGGCGGTCCTGGCGTCTCGAAGCGGGAGTATCGTCGACCGCCGCCCGGCTCGAGCGGATGCCGCGGCCGCGCGCGCCGCGCGGGGAAGCGGTAAGCTTCGGCGACTGCGTCGGCGGAGAATTCCATGAGGCTCGTGCGGGAGGTCGTCGCGGCGGTCGTGGCGCTTGCCGCCGGATGCGCGCTCGCGCAGTCCTATCCCGCGCGGCCCGTGAAGATCGTGGTCGCCTTCACCGCGGGATCCGCCACGGACATCCTCGCGCGCGTCGCGGCCGATTATCTTTCCAGGTCGATGGGCCAGCCGTTCATCGTCGAGAACAAGCCGGGTGCCGGCGGCAGCATCGGCACCGCGCAGGTGAAGGACGCCGCACCCGACGGCTACACGCTCGTCGCCGCGGGCAGCGGGCCGTTCGGGATCAATCCCGGCGTCTACACGCACCTGCCCTATGATCCCGAGCGCGACTTCGAGCCCATCGCCAACATCGCGATGACGCCGCAGGCGTTCGTGGTGAATGCGCAGTCCGCCTTCCACTCGATGAAGGACCTGGTCGCCGCCGCGAAAGCCCAGCCCGGCGAGCTGCCGTACGCATCCCTCGGCACCGGATCCACGAGCCACCTCACGATGGAGGCGTTCCAGCGCGCCGCCGGCATCAAGCTCAACCACATCCCCTTCAAGGGCAGCTCCGAAGCCCAGACGCAGCTCGTCGGCGGGCAGGTCGCCGTGATGTCCGACACGGTGCCCGGCGTGCTGGCGCTGGTCCGCGCGGGGCGCCTGCGCGCGCTCGGCGTGGCGATTCCCGAACGCTCTCCCTACCTGCCGGGCGTGCCCACGCTCGACGAGCAGGGCTTCACCGGGTTCGAGGCGGTCGGGTGGATCGGCCTCGCGGCCCCGGCGCGCACGCCGGTGGCGATCCTCGACCGGCTGAACAGCGAGATCCGCAACATGCTGCGGGACCCCGGCGTGAAGGCTAAGCTCGACCAGCTCGCGTTCACGCCCGTGGGCGATTCGCGGGAGCACTTCGCGCGCTTCATCTCGTCCGAGATCGCGAAGTGGAAGAAGGTCGCGCAGGAGAGCGGCGCGAAGGTGGATTGAAGCCGGAATTCGACGCGGCCGTCGTCGGCCTGGGCGCCGCCGGAAGCGCGACGGCGTGGCACCTCGCCGCGCGCGGGCTGCGCGTGCTGGGGCTCGACGCCCACGCGCCGCCGCACGATCGCGGATCCTCCCACGGCAGCCTGCGCATCACGCGCCAGGCGATCGGCGAGGGCGATGCGTACGTGCCCCTGGTGCTGCGCTCCAACGAGCATTGGCGCACCTTGGAGCGCGAGGCCGGCGCGCGGCTGCTCGAGGTGACGGGCGGGCTCTGGATCTCGTCGCCGGCGCGGCAAGCCGAGACCCATGTGGCGAATTTCTTCGACAACACGCTCGCCGCGGCGCGCCGCTTCGGCATCGGCCACGAGCTGCTCGACGCGAATGCCGTGCGCGCGCGGTTTCCGCAGTTCGCGGTGCGCGACAACGAGCGCGCGTACTACGAGCCCGGCGCGGGCTATCTGCGTCCCGAGGCGTGCGTCGCCGCGATGCTGGCGGCCGCGCGCCGGCACGGCGCCGAGCTTCATGCGGACGAGCCGGTCACGCGATTTCGCGAGGAGGCCGACGCCATCGTCTTGAGCACCGCGGGACGCGAGTATCGTGCGGCGGCGCTCGTGCTCTGCGCCGGGCCCTGGATGCCGGGCCTGGTCGACGCGCCCATCGCCGCGCTCTTCACGGTCACCCGGCAGGTGCAGTACTGGTTCGCGCTCGACGAGCCGGTGAGCCGCTACGAGGCGCCCGCCTTCCCGGTCTGGATCTGGGAGCTGCAGGACCGGCGCAACGTGATCTACGGTTTCCCGGCGGCCGATGGCGCGGCCGCGGGCGTGAAGATCGCGACCGAGCAGTACGCGCACGCGACGTCACCCGACGCGATGCGGCGCGACGTGAGCGCCGCCGAGGTGCGCGAGATGTCCGGCTCGCTGGTGCGGCCCCATCTCCCCGGCGTTTCCTCCCGCTGCGTGCGCACGGCGCCCTGCCTCTACACCGCGACACCCGATTTCCATTTCGTGATCGACCGCCTGCCGGGCACCGCTCGCGTGGTGCTGGTCTCGGCCTGCTCGGGTCACGGCTTCAAGCACGCCCCGGCGGTGGGAGAGATGGCGGCCGACCTCGTGCTCGGGTGGCCGGGCGCCTTGTCGCCGGCGGGGTTCACGCTCGGGCGCTTCAAGCGCTGACCCGCGCGCGCGCCGGCCTCCTACAGCGGAAAGCGACGCCCGGGCAGGACTTCGCAAGCCGCGCGGTTGTCCATTGCACACACCAATGACAATCCGTGGAGGTGCGCCATGTCGCTCGGACTGATCCTGCTCATCGTCGTGGTCCTGCTGCTGCTCGGAGTGATTCCCGCCTGGCCCCACAGCCGCGGCTGGGGATATGGCCCCGGCGGCATCGTGGGTGTGGTGCTGATCGTGCTGGTGGTGCTGATCCTGATGGGCGGGCTGCCCTTCTAGGGCTGCACCAGCAGCTGCACGTAGCGTTGCAGCGCGCCGCGCTGCTGCGGGCTCATCGCGTTGAACTCGATGCCGACGCGCGCCGTCGCGTCCTTCGGGATGACCTTCACCGCGTGGCCCGCCAGCGCGCGGAAGCGCTCGTCCACGAGCGGCAGCTCGAAGTCGAGCTGGAGGTCGGAGCCGGCGCTGATCGCCAGGCCGATCTCCACGAGGACGCCGTGATAGCCGATGTCGAGGATCGTGCCCGGGCGCGCCTCGGGCACCACCACGCCATTCACCACCATGCGGTAGGTGAACGGAATGGACGCGGCGGCACGCGGGCTGCGCCGATGGTCCTGGGGCGGCACCACCTTGCCCAGCGAGGGAATGGACACCACCTCGCGCAGCGCCACGAGCTTGCTGCGGCCCTTGACGAAGACGTCGATCGGCTCTCCCGTCTTCACGAAGCCGTCGCAGCGCCGGTACGTCGTCTCGCTGATCAGGACCTGTCCGCGTAGCGTGAACGACTCGATGCGCGACGCCAGGTTGACCTCGTCGCCCACCTCGGAATATTCGCTGTAGAGGTCCACGCCGAGCTTGGTGGACATGACGCGTGCGGTGTTCACGCCGATGCCGAGGTAGATCGGCGCTTCGGCTTCGGCCTCCAGCAGCACGTTGAGCGCCTCCATCTCGGCCTGCATGTCCACGGCACAGGAGACCGCGCGCAGGGCGCCGTCCGCGGGCTTCTCCTCGGACTCGAAGAGCACCAGCAGGGAGTCGGCGGCGAACTTGTCGATGCGCCCGGCGTGCCGGAAGATGATCTCGCTCATCGCGGAGAAGCAGCGGTTGAGGCCCTCGAGGGTCACGCCGCTCACGCTGCGCAGGTCGGCGCGCAGGATCGTGACCTCGCGCGCGAGGCAGGCCTCCCAGACCGCCGAGCCGATCATCGCACCCCTCTCCCACGGTACGCCGATGGCGCTATGAGACTCCCGGCGCCTCTTGTGCGCAAGCATGGCGCGATGACAGCCGTCATCCGGTGTCGTATCGGCCGATGAACGGGGGTTGCCGGCGGAGAGGCGGAAGCACCGGCCGCCGCCGCCGGGCATCGACCGCGAGAGCGGCCGCTTGCGCGAATTCCGCGGAACCTGCACTCTTGCGGTCGCGCGAGAGGCCTCGAGCCTCGACAAGAACTCTATATCGCCATCGGAGGATCCATGAAGGCGCACTTGCCCAGGGCCGCCAGCGGCCCCGCCGTCCCGAGCCGTTCGCCGTGCGCCGGCCGCTGCCGCCGGCCCCGCCCGGCGCATCCCGGCACCTGCTAGCCCGCACGCCGCGCTAACGTTCGTCAACGGCGGGCGCGGCCCGCCCTGTCCGCTTTTCGTTCATCATTGCCAACATGAATGACCGCAACCTCTTGAAGGGCCTGTTCCTCATGGCCGTGGCGCTCGTCTTCGGGCTGGGCTCGTTGCGCTACGACATCGGCCGCGTGGCCCGCGCCGGTCCCGGTTTCTTCCCGCTCATGGTGAGCGCGATCCTGGGCGTGCTCGGCCTGTCGATGGTGGTGCGCTCGCGCTTCATGGACAAGGTGCCGATGTACTTCAACGCGAGGAACCTGCTGATCATCATGGGCAGCCTCGTCGGCTTCGCCGTGCTGTCGCACGTCAACATGATCTCGGGCATCGTCTTCCTGGTCTTCTGCTCCACGCTCGCGGGCCGCACCTATTCGATCAAGCGCAATGCCATGATCGCCGCCGTCCTCATCGGCATCGCGTTCATCTTCCAGAAAGGCCTGGGCCTGCAGTTGCCGCTCTACTGACATGCATGAAATCCTGAGCAACCTCGCGTTCGGCTTCGGCCATGCGCTCACGCTGCAGAACCTCATGTTCGTCGCGATCGGGTGCACGGTGGGCACGCTCGTGGGCCTGCTCCCGGGACTGGGCCCGCTCGCGACGATCAGCCTGCTGCTGCCGCTCACGTTCTCGATCCCCACGGGGGGCGCGCTCATCATGCTGGCCGGCATCTACTACGGCGCCCAGTACGGCGACAGCGTGAGCGCCATCACGATGAAGATTCCCCACGCGAGCAGCATCGTCGCGTGCATCGACGGCTACCAGATGACGCTGAAGGGGAAGACCGGCCTCGCCCTCTTCACGGCGGGCGTATCGAGCTTCATCGGCGGGACGGTGGCGATCGTCGTGCTCGCGGCGCTGGCGCCGGCGCTGGGCGAGGTCGCCCTCAAGTTCGGTCCGGCGGACTACACCGCGCTCATGCTCTTCGGCTTCGTCTGCGTGAGCTTCGTCACGACCGGCAGCCTCATCGACGGCCTCGCGATGTGCATGGTCGGGGTGCTGCTGGGGCAGATCGGCACGGACGTGAACAGCGGCGTGCAACGCTACACGCTCGGCATGCCGTTCCTCATGGACGGTGTCAGCCTCGTGAGCATTGCGCTCGGCTGCTTCGGCATCGCCGAGATCACCAAGAACCTCGACCAGCACATCGAGCGCACCCCGTTCTCCGGCAAGATCAAGCTCATGCCGACGTGGCCGGAGTTCAAGCGGATCATCCCGAGCGCGCTGCGCGGCAGCGCCGTCGGATCGTTCCTCGGGATCCTGCCGGGTGGCGGCCCGGTCATCGCGCAGTTCGCGGCCTACGCCATCGACCGCAAGGTGAGCAAGTACAAGGACGAGATCGGCCACGGGGCGATCGAGGGCGTGGCGGGGCAGGCCGCCGCCGACGAGGCCGCCGCGCGCACGAGCTTCATCCCGCTCATGTCGATCGGCATCCCCGAGAACGCCGTGATGGCGCTCATGATGGGCGCCTTCATCATCAAGGGCATCCAGCCCGGTCCCAACATGATCTCGCAGCACGCGGACCTCTTCTGGGGCCTGGTTGCGAGCATGTGGATCGGCAACTGCTTCCTGTTGATCCTGAACGTGCCGCTGGTTCGATACCTGCTGTCGGTTTTCAAGATCCCCTACGCCGTGCTCTTCCCGGCGATCCTGTTCTTCTGCTGCGTCGGCACGTACAGCGTGAACAACAGCCTCGAGGACGTCTACATCACGGCGACCTTCGGCTTGATCGGCTACGTCCTCCTGCGGCTCTCGCTCGATCCGGCGCCGCTCATGCTGGGCTTCATCCTCGGGCCGATGCTGGAGGAGAACTTCCGCCGCTCGCTGCTGCTCTCCCGCGGCAGCTTCTCGATCTTCGTGACGCGTCCCATCTCCGGCACGCTCATGGCGCTCATCGCCGCGTTCGTGGCCTGGCAGACGTGGTCGTTCATCCGCGCGGTCAAGAAGGGCCACGGCCATCTCCCGCCCGACGCGAGGGACGAGCCGGCGACGGCGGAGGAGGCCAACGCCGCGGCCGCGCTGCGCCCGGAGCCGGACGCGAAGTAGGGCCGCGCGACTAGCGCACGCGCACCTCGTCTCCCGCCAGCTCGACCACCTTCCCGTCCACCTTCACCTGCCAGCCCTTCGCGTCGTGCACCGCCACGGCCGTGGGCTGGGCGTTCTTCGCGCACGGGGAACCGATGCGCATCAGGGTCACGAACTCGGCGGCTTCGCTCTTCGCGCGCGTGGCGAAGGTCCCGTGCCACTGCTTCGCAGGGTTGCGGTTCATGTCGCTTCGCTGTGGCGGCGTGGTGAACTGGTCCGTCTGGTCGAAGTCGACGTCGGGTGAGGCGAGCATCTCGACGCACATCTCGGTGGACTCGCCGTCGATCTCGATCTTGCGGTCCGAGAGCTTCTGCATGGGGTGCAGCGCGTGGATGTTCCACTCCCACGTGTGCGCGGCGGGAGCGGCCAGGCTGTCGTACACGATGACGGTGTCCGGGCGCAGGTAGACGAGCGAGCGCTGCGCCTTCGTGAGCGCGCCGCCATAGGCCTTCTCCGCGTGGCCGACGACATAGTCGAAGCCGGGGGTGCTGCGGAAGCTGCGGATCTGCCCGGAGAACTGCTTGCCGTCGGGTCCCTGGCCCTTGCCGCCATCGTAGGTCATGGCGTTCTTGGCACGCGTGGTCTTGTACCAGTTCGACCAGTGCGGCGTGCGGTAGTCGTCGTAGTAGCCGCTCGCGATGGCGAGCCGTTCGCCCTTCGCGTTCACGACGAAGCTGTTCTGGTCGGCATGGCTGTGGTTGAAGGCGCCATAGGGGCTGCTGCGGAAATACACCGAGACGCGGCGGGGATCGGCGAGGTCGCTGTGCATCGCGGCCCAGCCGATCGAGGGGAAGAGGGCGCCGTTGGGCGTGCCGGGCGGGAAGGGCGCGGGACCGCGCTGCGAGCGCGGTGCCAGCAGGTACTCGATGCGGCCGATGTCCTCGCCCTTGAGCTGCGCCGCATACCAGCGCGCGAGGGGCGTGGGCGAGAAGGCGGCGAGCGCCTTCGCCACGCGGGCGGTGAGCTCGGCCTGGTTCTGCTCCTCTCCATCGCCGAAATTGCCCGAGGGCGAGCCCGGCGGCAGGAAGTACGCGAAGAAGCGCGCCTGGTTGCGCACCCACTCCTTCTGCGACAGGTCGATGCCCGTCGCGCCCTTGATCACGTACCACGCGAGCAGGTTGCTCGCCGCGTCCCACAGGCCCTGCGTCGTGCCGTTGCCGAAGCCCCCGTCGCCGCCGCCCCACGGGCTCGTCCACACGACGGCCATGGGGACGATCGTCGCGGCCCACTCGTCGGCCTCCGGGATGTCTCCCGCCACGAGCGACGTGATCGCCGCCATCACCGAGAGGCTCAGGATGCCGTGGGAATCGTACGGATAGCGCGTGATCTCGCTCTTCGAGACGTAAGCCTTGTACATCTGGCCCACGCGCGTGCGGATCGCGTCGAGGATGATCTTGCGCTCGGAAGGCTGGAGGTAGTCGTGGAGCCAGTCGTAGCCGAGGGCGAGGGTCCACGCCACGTTGCGGTTCGCGGTGTCGTTGTTCGCGAAGCTGATCGGCCCGAAGGCGTCCCACCGCGCCTGCGCGAGGAGACGGCGCACGGCGTCGTCGCCGTACTTGCCCTGGTGCGTGACCGCATAGGCGAGCGCCGCGGCGAGGGTGCGCTTCTGCTCGTCCACGGTCGACTCGTAGTTCACGTTGAGGGACTGCGAGCGCGGCTCCTCCTCGACGGGACGGCCCATCTTGCCGTCGACCTCGTCGAGCATCGTGTGGAAGCCCTGCATCCGCTCGGCCCGCAGCGCGAGGAACGGGCTGCCGTTGTCGCGGGGGAAGCTGCGCGGATGGGGCGTGGCACGAATGTGCCGGAGGAGCTCATCCGCGCTCGGCAGCACGAAGGGGACGGCATCGGGGGCGATGGTGAAGCTGCGGGGCTCGCCATGCTCCTTGTTCGGCATCGAGTCGACGGTCCAGCTGTAGCGGCCGGGCGCAAGCGCCCGATCCCATGCGGCCCAGTTGCGAGGCGTGGTGCGCGTCTCGCGATGGCCGTCGGGGAAGGTGAGCGTCAGCGTGTAGGTGAACTTGTCGCCGAGGTTGCCCTGGGGCGGCCAGGTGAAGTCCGGCGGCGTCTGCTCCACGGTCGCGCAGTCCGCCGGGCGCACCGGCGCCAGCAGCGGATCCGATCGCACGAGGAGGTCGTCCTGGCCGCCGCAGCGCACCTCGCCGTGGGGCTGCGCCCACGCGGCGGCGGACAGGCAGAAGAGGCAGGCGGCGACGCCTGCGAGAAGAGGGACATGCCTTCGCATGCCGCTACCTTGCGCCGCGCTCCTTTCGCAGCATGAACGTGCCACTGGCCCGGGCGATGGTCCGTCCGGAGGAGTCTTTTGCATCGCTTTCGCAAAACGACACCGTGCCGCCGTGATGCACGCAGCGCCCCTCGGCGATGAGCGTTCCCTTGCCGATGGCAATGAAGGACGTCTTCATCTCGACGGTGATGGCGCCGACCGCGTGCTCGTCCATCGTGCGGGCGGCGATCGCCATGGCGATGTCCAGCAGCGTCATCACCACGCCGCCGTGGGCCGCGTGGAAGCTGTTCATGAGCTCGGGGCGCAGCTCGAGCTCGAAGCGCGCGACGCCGCCGCCGCGCTCGAGCAGCTTCACGCCAAGATGATTCGCGAACGGGATCGCGCGCCCGAGCTCCTTGTCGAGGTCAGTGGTCATTGGGCAAAGACCTTCTGGAACGCAGATGAACGCAGACAAGAGCGAACGCAGATGAACGTACTTCAAAGGCAAGCCAGTTTCGGGCCGCGCTTGATGTACGCAAGTAACCTCCCATGCAGTGGGGT
The DNA here is from genome assembly GCA_035656735.1 of Usitatibacter sp. Lineage (GTDB taxonomy): Bacteria > Pseudomonadota > Gammaproteobacteria > Burkholderiales > Usitatibacteraceae > Usitatibacter. The sequence goes on from DASRRY010000031.1 coordinate 33,795, forward strand.
ACGTTCATCTGCGCTTCATCTGCGTTCATCTGCGTTTCCAAAGCGGTTGTCCTCCGCCACCCACCGAAATCCGCGGAAAGAATACACTTCGCGCCATGGACCTCAACTATTCCGCCGAGGAGCGCGCTTTCCGCGAGGAGGTGCGTGCGTGGCTGCACGCCAACCTTCCCGACGACCTGCGCGACAAGGTCGCGGCGTACGCGCACCTCTCGAAGGAAGACCTGCTGCGCTGGCATCGCATCCTTGCGCAAAAGGGCTGGATCGCGCCGTCGTGGCCGCGGGAATGGGGCGGCACGGGCTGGGACCCGGTGCAGCGCTACATCTTCGAGGAGGAAGCGGGCTATGCCGGAGCGCCGCCGCTGGTGCCCTTCGGCCTCGCGATGTGCGGGCCCGTGCTGCTGCGTTTCGGCACGCCTGCGCAGAAGGAACATTTCCTGCCGCGCATCTACAACGGCGACGACTTCTGGTGCCAGGGCTATTCGGAGCCCGGCTCGGGCTCGGACCTCGCGTCGCTCTCGACGCGGGCGACGCGCCAGGGCGACCACTACGTCGTGAATGGCCAGAAGACCTGGACCACGCTGGCGCACTACGCCGACTGGATCTTCTGCCTCGTGCGCACCGACTCGGGCGCCAAGAAGCAGGAGGGCATCTCGTTCCTCCTCATCGACATGAAGACCGCGGGCATCACCGTGCGCCCGTTGCGCCTCATGGACGGCGGGCACGAGGTGAACGAGGTGTTCCTCGACGACGTGAGGGTGCCGGTGGACCAGCGCGTGGGCGACGAGGGCATGGGCTGGACCATCGCCAAGTACCTGCTCGGCCACGAGCGCATGAACACGGCACGCATCGGCACGTCGCGCCGCGAGCTCGAGAACCTCAAGCAGTTCGCGTCGCGGCAGAAGAAGGGTGGCCGCTCGCTCATGGACGACGTGCGCTTCCGCGACGAGGTCTCGCGCCTCGAGGTCGAGCTCATGGCGCTCGAGATCACCAACCTGCGATTCCTCGACCAGCTGCGCGGCGGCCGCCCGCCGGGCGCCGAAGTCTCGATGCTCAAGATCAAGGGCACCGAGATCCAGCAGCGCTTGACGGAGCTCATGATGGTCGCCGCCGGTCCCGCGGGCGACAGGAGCTTCGCCGACCGCTACGCCAATTTCCGCAAGACCTCGATCTACGCCGGGTCCAACGAGATCCAGCGCAACATCATCGCCAAGATGAGCCTCGGCCTCTAGCCATGAAATTCGATTTCACGGAAGAGCAAAGGCTGCTCGCCGATTCCGTGCGCCGCTTCGTGGCGCAGGACTATCCCTTCGACGCCCGCCGCGGCATCGTCGAGTCGGCGGAGGGCTTCAGCCCGCGCGTCTGGGCGACCTTCGCCGAGCTGGGGCTCTTGGGCATCCCGTTCGCGGCCGACGACGGCGGGTTCGGCGGCGGCGCCGTCGACCTCATGCCCGTCATGGAAGCGTTCGGCGAGGCGCTCGTGGTCGAGCCCTTCGTGCCCACGCTCATGGCGGGGCGGCTCGTCGCGCGGCTGGGTTCGCCGGCGGCGCGCGCGCAGGTGATCCCCGCGGTGATCGAGGGCCGCATGAAGCTCGCCCTCGCGCACGCCGAGCACGACGCGCGCTACGACCTCGCGAGCGTGGAGGCGACGGCGACGCGCGATGGAAGCGACTGGCGGCTCACGGGGGAAAAGTGCGCGGTGCTCCATGCGCGGGCGGCCGATGCGCTCGTCGTCTCCGCGCGCGCGAAGGGCACGCTGGCGCTCTTCCTCGTCGGGCGGGACCGCGCCGGAGTCGAGCTGCATGGAGGGCGCACGTTCGACGGGATGCGGGCGGCGGACGTCATCCTGCGCGACGTGAGGGTCGATGATTCCGCGCGCCTCGGCAGCGCCGACGCGCTTGCGGCGCTGGAAGCGGAGTTCGATTTCGCCACCGCGCTCGCCTGTGCCGAAGCCGTGGGCGCGATGAAGAGCGCGAACGGCGCCACGCTCGAGTACCTGAAGACGCGCAAGCAGTTCGGCGTGCCGATCGGCGCCTTCCAGGCGCTGCAGCATCGCATGGTGGACATGGTGATCGAGTACGAGCAGGCGCGCTCCATGGCGAGCCTCGCGTGCGCCAAGGTCGATACCGCGAGCGACGCCCGCGAGCGCGCGCGCATCGTCTCCGCCGCCAAGATCCGCGTCTGCGAAGCCTGCCGCCGCGTGAGCCAGGAGTCGGTGCAGCTGCACGGAGGCATGGGCATGACCGACGAGCTGAAGGTGAGCCACACCTTCCGCCGGCTCACGGTCCTCGGCCAGCAGTTCGGCGATGCCGACCACCACCTGGAGCGCTTCGCGAGCCTCGGTTGAACGTCGAACTCGGCAGCCGAACCGGTCTCGAGTACGTCGTCCGCCCCCCGACGCTCTCGGCCACGACGCGCCCGCCCTTGCTGTGCTTCCTGCACGGCTTCGACGAGGGGCCACCCACGGCGATGGATTCGGGCGTCATGCGCCACGGCCCGCTCGCGGCCGGCGCCTCGCGCCTCGCCGGCAACTTCGTCGTCGTGGCGCCGCAGCTTCCCGTGCGCGGCGACTACTGGCATCGCCACGTGACCGCCATGCGCGACGTGGTGGACGAGGCGTGCAAGCGCTTCGACGCGGATCGCGACCGTGCCTACCTCACGGGCTTCAGCTACGGCGGCAACGGTGTTTTCGACCTGGCCGTGCTCCCCGGCGTGCCGTGGGCGGCGCTGTGGCCGGTGGATCCCACGCGTGCGCCGCGCGAGCCGCTCACGCCGCCGGTGTGGCTCTCGGTGGGCGAGGTGACGCGCGCGGGGCTGCCGCGCTTCATCCGCTCGATGCAGCTCGTGCCGTGGGCCCGGAAATCCGCGCCGCCGCGAGTCTACGTGGACGAGGGCGACGACCACGTCGGTGTGGCGGCACGCGCTTACGCCGACGATCGCATCTACGAGTGGCTCCTGCGCTGGACCTCGCGCACGGCCTGAAGCGCAGGGCGCGGCAATCGGGGTTGTCGATTCCGACGCCAGCGCATCCGCGCGGCGCGCCGGGGGAAACGATTCCGCCCGTTCGCGGTCATCGTTGGCATGGCCGCCCCCGCCTCCACCGCCCACGCCGGTCCCGGTCCCGCACCTTCGGCGCCGTCCGCGCCGCGTTCCCGCCGCGGCCCGCGCGGCAAGAAACTCAAGTGGATCATCGGCGCCGTCATCCTCGTCGTCGCCGCATTCTTCGGCATCCGTTACTGGCACGAAGCGAGCCTGTACGAATCGACCGACGATGCGTATGTCGGCGCGAACCAGGTCGAGGTCACCGCCCAGATCACCGGCACGGTGGTGAAGGTCTACGTGCGCGACCAGGAGCACGTGAAGGCGGGAGACCGGCTCTTCGACATCGACCCCGCGAACTACGAGCTCGCGGTGCGCAAGGCCCAGGCCGCGCTCGAGCTCGCGCGCCAGCAGGCGCAGCAGCTCGACGCCGGCGTCGCATCGGCCGAAGCCGCCCTCGCGCAGCGCCGCGCCGAGGAGATCAATGCGCGCAACACGTGGCTGCGCAACCAGCAGCTCATGAAGAGCGGATTCCTGTCGCCCCAGGGCGCGGAAACGTCGCGTACCGCGCTCGTCACCGCCGAGGCGGCGACCCGGGCGGCAGAGGCGGGCGTGGCACAGGCGAAGAGCGCCCTGGGCGCCCCCGGCGACGCGAACGCCAACGTGCAGGCGGCCGTCGCCGCGCTCAAGCAGGCGCAGCTCGACCTGCAGCGCACGAAGGTCGCCGCGCAGGCCGACGGACAGATCGCCAACTTCAACCTGCAGCCGGGCAACGTCGTGCAGCCCGGCGCGCCGCTCTTCGTGATCGTCGCGGACCACGAGTTCTGGGTCGACGCCAACTTCAAGGAGACGCAGCTCAATGCCATCAGGCCGGGCCAGCATGCGACGGTGACGACCGACATGTATCGAGACCACCCCTTCGAAGGCGTCGTGCAGAGCGTCGCGGGCGGCGCCGGCTCCGCGTTCTCGCTGCTGCCCCCGCAGAACGCGACGGGCAACTGGGTCAAGGTCACGCAGCGCGTGCCGGTGCGCGTGCGCATCGAAAACCCCGACCCGCAGCACCCGCTTCGCATCGGCACGAGCGCGACGGTCAAGGTGCGCAAGGAGTAGGGCATGTTCCGCAAGGTGCTGCTCTGCTACGACGGCACCGCCGAGGGACGGCGCGCGCTGCGCCAGGGCGCCGACGTGGTGATGTGCATGAAGAGCGAGGCCTACCTCCTCGCCATCTCGCAGAACGCGGTCGCGAGCTCCATTCCCGAGGGCGTGTCGCCGATGCTGGCCGAGCAGGAGGATGCGCGCGCGCAATCGCTGCTCGACGAGGGCGTGCAGTGGCTGCGCGATCGCGGCGTAGCCGCGGGCGGCTCGCTGGAATTCGGCCGGCCCGTGGACTGCATCCCGGCCATCGCGGAGGAGGTCGGCGCCGACCTCATCATCGTCGGCCACAAGCAGCGCGGCCCGCTCGCGCGCTGGTGGAGCGAGGGCGACGAGGCGACCCTGCTGGAGCGCGTGAGCTGCAGCATCCTGGTCGCGATGGCGCCCGGCGATGAGTAGCCCACCCGCGCCGCGGACCTCCTCGAACCCGGAGCCAGGGCTTCCCACCGGCACCGAGCGCCTGATGATCACGTTCGCGGTCATGTCGGCCACGCTGATCCAGGTGCTCGACACGACGATCGTGAACGTCGCGCTGCCGCACATGGCGGGCGAGCTCGGCGCCTCGACCGACCAGATCAGCTGGGTGCTCACGAGCTACCTCGTGTCCTCGGCGATCGTCATGCCGCTCACCGGCTACTTCGCCGACACCGTGGGCCGCAAGCGCTTCCTGCTCATCTCGGTGAGCGGCTTCGTGATCGCGTCCGCGCTCTGCGGCATCGCCCAGAATCTGGCCGAGATCGTGGGCTTCCGCCTGCTGCAGGGCGTCTTCGGGGCGTCGCTCGTGCCGCTCTCCCAGGCGATCATGGGGGACGCGTATCCGCTGCACGAGCGCGGCAAGGCCATGGCCATCTGGGGCCTGGGCGTCATGGTCGGGCCGGTGCTGGGTCCCACGCTCGGCGGCTGGCTCACCGACGTCGCGAGCTGGCGCTGGACCTTCTACATCAACGTGCCCGTGGGCGCGCTCTCGATCTTCCTCGCCTCGGCGTACATCCGCGAGACCGAGCGCAAGGAGCGGCGCATGGACTGGACCGGCCTGGCGCTTCTCGGCAGCGGCATCGCGGGCCTGCAATACCTGCTCGACCGGGGGACCACACAGGACTGGTTCGCCGCGAACGACATCCGCATCGCGACGGCGCTCGCCGTGGCCGGCATCGTGGGCTTCGTCTTCTGGAGCCTCTCGCGCGGCCCGCGCGCGCTCTTCGACGTGCGCATCTTCGAGGACCGCAACTTCGCCGTGGCCTGCATCGCCATGGCGGCCCTGGGCCTCGGGCTTTTCGGCGGCATGGTGATGCAGCCGATCCTGCTGGAGAACCTGCTCAACTATCCGATCGTGACGACGGGGCTCGTCATGGCGCCGCGCGGCGTGGCGACCGCCGTCGCGATGATCATCGTCGGGCGGCTGGTGGGCCGCATGGATGCGCGCGTCATCGTGGGAGCCGGCATGGTGGTGAGCGCCGTCGCGTCGTGGACGATGACGCGCTGGTCGCTCGACGTGAACGCGTGGGCGGTCATCTGGCCGGGGCTGTTGCAGGGCTTCGGCCTCGGCCTCATCTTCGTGCCGCTCTCGACGATCGCATACCTCACGCTGCCGCGCTCGCGCATGGCGGAGGCCGCGGGCATCTACAGCCTCGTGCGCACGATCGGCGCCTCGGTGGGCATCTCGATCGTCACGACGCTCATGTCCCACGAGTCGCAGGTGAACTGGAACGAGCTGGGCGCCCACATCACGCGCTTCAACCCGGCGGTGCTCGCGTACCTGCGCTCGCTCCACCTGTCGCCCACGGACCCCCATGCGCTCGCGCTCATCGCCGCTCAGGTCGCCCAGGAATCCCTGATGGCGGCGATGCTCGACGCGTTCAAGCTCACCGCATGGACCTTCGTTCTCATGCTGCCGCTCGTGATGATCATGCGGGCCGGCCGTCCCGGCGGCGGGCCGCGGCCGCCCGCGGCGGTGGACGCCCACTGAGGACAGCGATGGGCGCGGGGCATGCAGTAACATGCCCGGATGATCGCGCGCCCCGACCTCGAAGCGCTCGACCGCGCCGATCCGCTGCGCGGATTCCGCGAGCGCTTCGACCTGCCCGCCGGAATCATCTACCTCGATGGCAATTCGCTCGGCGCGCTGGCGCATGGCGTGCGCGAGCGCATCGCGCGGGTCGTGGGCGAGGAGTGGGGCGGCGGGCTCATCCGCAGCTGGAACGCGGCCGGGTGGATCTCGCTCCCGCAGCGCGCCGGGGATGCCATCGCGCGGCTGGTGGGCGCGCGGCCGGGAGAGATCGTCGTCGCCGACTCCACGTCGGTCAACCTCTTCAAGGCGCTCGCGGTGGCGCTGCAGGCGCGGCCCGGACGCAGCCTGGTGGTCTCCGAGCGCGCGAATTTCCCGACCGACCTGCACATCGCGCAGGGCCTGCTCGCGCAGCTGGGCGCACGTCACGAGCTCGTCCTCGTGGAGGGTGACGAAGCGGCGCTCGAGCAGTGCCTCGCCTCGCGTGGCGCCGATGTCGCGGCGGTCCTCCTCACGCACGTGCACTACACGACCTCGCGCATGTACGACATGGCGCGCGTCACGCGCGCCGTGCACGGCGCGGGCGCCCTCGCGATCTGGGACCTGTCGCATTCGGCGGGCGTGATGCCGGTGGACCTCGCCGCATGCGATGCCGACTTCGCCGTGGGTTGCGGCTACAAGCACCTGAACGGGGGACCGGGCGCGCCCGCGTTCATCTACGTGGCGCGCCGCATGCGGGAAGGCTTCGCGCAGCCGCTTTCGGGATGGATGGGCCACGCGCGGCCCTTCGACTTCGATGGGACATACGAGCCGGCGCCCGGGATCACGCGATACCTCACGGGCACGCCCCCCGTCGTGGCCGCCGCGGCCCTCGAGGCGAGCGTCGAGCTCATCCTCGAGGCGCCCATGGCGGCGATTCGCGCCAAGTCCGTGGCGCTGGGCGACGCCTTCATCCGGCTCATGGACGAGCAATGCGCGGGCCCCGGATTCGAGCTGCTCAGCCCGCGCGACGGCTCGCGGCGCGGCAGCCACGTGTCGTACCGCCACGCCGCGAGCTATCCGCTGATGCAGGCGCTGATCACGGCGGGCGTGATCGGCGATTGCCGTCCGCCGGACCTGGTGCGCTTCGGCTTCGCTCCGCTCTACACGCGCCATGTCGACCTGTGGGACGCCGTCGAGCGCATCGAGCGCATCGCCCGCACTCGCGCATGGGACCGTGCCGAGTTCCACGCGCGCCAGGCGGTGACCTGAGCGATGGGCAACGTGCTCATCGTCGGCGCGGGCCCGACCGGGCTCACGCTCGCCCTGTGGCTCACGCGATTCGGCATTCCCGTGCGCATCGTGGACAAGGCGCCCGGCCCGGGAACGACCTCGCGCGCGTTGGTGGTCCATGCACGCATCCTCGAGCACTATGCGCAGCTCGGCCTGGCCGAGAGGCTGATCGCGCTGGGCGTGCCGCTGGGCGGCGTGAACCTCTGGGTGAATGGAGAGCGCGCGGCGCACGCGAGCTTCGGCGAGATGGGGCGCGGCCTGAGTCCCTATCCCTACGCGCTCATCTGCCCGCAGGACGTGCACGAGCGTTTCCTCGTGGAGGTCCTCGCCGCCGAGGGCGTCGAGGTCGAGCGCGATACCGAGGTGGTCGAGCTGCGCGAGGAGGCGCAGGGCGTGCGCGCCCGCCTGAAGCGCGCGAGCGGCGGCACCGGGGAGGTCCATGCCGCTTACGTCGCGGGATGCGACGGCGCCCACTCGATCGTGCGCCATGCGATCGGCGCCGGCTTCCCGGGCGGCACGTACGCGCACCGCTTCTACGTGGCGGACGTGAGCGCGCGCGGCGAGCTGCTCGACCGCCAGGTGCACATCGCCCTCGACGCGGCCGACCTGCTGGCGGCCTTCGCGCTGGTGGACACGGGGCACGTGCGCCTCGTCGGCATGCTGCGCGACGCGGCGCGCGAGGGCGAGTCCGGCTGGGACGACGTGCGCAAGGACGCGCTGCGGCGCCTGCCGCTCGAGGTGCAGGACGTGCACTGGTTCTCGACCTATCAGGTGCACCATCGCGTGGCGCGGGAGTTCCGGCGCGGGCGCGCCTTCCTGCTGGGCGACGCGGCGCACATCCACAGCCCGGTGGGCGGGCAGGGGATGAATACCGGCATCGGCGATGCGGTGAATCTCGCATGGAAGCTCGCCGCGGTGATCGGCGCCGGCTGGCCCGCGCGAACCCTCGAGAGCTACGAGTGCGAGCGCCGCGCCTTTGCGCAGAAGCTCGTGCGCACGACCGACCGGGCTTTCACCTTCGCTTCGCGGGATGGCTTCATCGCGCGGTTCGTGCGCACGCGCGTCTTCCCGGCGATCGTCCCGCGCGTCTTCGGCACCGGGGCCGGGCGCCGTTTCGCCTTCCGCACGCTCTCGCAGATCGGCGTGCAGTACCGCGATTGCCCGCTCAGTGCCGGCACGGCGGGCGGCGTGCACGGCGGCGACCGGCTGCCGTGGGTCCCGCTGCCGGGGGACGCTCGCGGCGACAACTTCTCGGCGCTGCGCTCGCTGCACTGGCAGATGCATGTCTACGGCCGCGCCGACCCGTCGGTCGAGCGCTATTGCGCGCAACGCCGCTTCGAGCTGCACGTGTTCCCGTGGCGCGACGGGATGGAGCACGCGGGGCTCGCGCGCGACGCCTTCTACCTGGTGCGTCCGGACGGTTACGTCGCGTCCGCCTCGCGCTCGCTCGCGATGCCGGCGCCATCCGGCACCTGACGCGTTTCGTTCACGCGTCCTCGCATTGCCGGAAGTATTCGAAGAGGGTGCGATGCAGGCCCGCGAGGAACTGCGCGGTCTTCTCGCCGTGGTCGCGCGCGGTCCCCGTCGTGCCCCCGGGCGGAATGTCCTGGCTTTCGACGAAGCTCTTCAGCAGGTCGGTGGCGAGGGCGAAGGCCTGCGATCTTTCCATGGTGTCTCCCTGTTTCTGGCAGCGGAATCTTACGCGGGCGTAGCTGGCGGCGCATTGATCGCGGCCAACCGAAACTCGCCGCGCGCACGAACGTCACACCGCACTCGCACTTACGCATCCTGGAGGACACCATGACCGCAGGCCCCCTGCATCCCGACAACCTCACGAGCGGGCGCGACCGCCAGCTCGGGCGCGGCCACGGCGTCGACGCGCTCGGCCCCAGCGACAGCTCCGACACGGGCAGCGACGTGGTCGGCAACGTGGGCCTCGCCGGCCAGGTCGACGGCTTCGGCATCCAGCGCGAGACGAGCGAGTTCGAGGAGAGCACCGCGCACGGCACCGCGGGCCCCGACGTGGGCGATGCGAACCTCGATTCGGATTCGGATTCGACCGGCACGGGCGAGGCCGCCACCGCCGGCCGCGACACCGTCGTGGAGGCGGGCGCGGACATCGATACGGACCACATCGAGACGCTGCCCGAGGACTTCGACGCGCCCGGCCGGGAGCGCCGCAAGAAGCGTTGACGCATGACGGACCGGCCTCGAGGATCGAAAGCCGGGTCGAGGCCGGTCCCTAGTTGAAGGTCTTGCCTTCGCGCGCCAGCTTCGCGAGCAGCGGTGCCGGCTCCCAGAAGGCCGGATCGCCGTGGGGATTCTTCGCGAACTCCGCCATGCGCTCGACGACGTTCCCGAGTCCGACGGTGTCCGCGTGGAACATCGGCCCGCCGCGCGAGCGCGGGAAACCATAGCCGGTGAGGTACACGACGTCGATGTCCGAGGCGCGCTGCGCGATGCCTTCCTGCAGGATGCGCGCGCCTTCGTTCGCCAGGGCGAAGACGCACCGGTCCACGATCTCGGCGTCGGGAATGGCGCGGGCCGCGAGGCCTTTCTCGTTCCGGTAGTCCGCGATGATCTTCTCGACCTCGGGATCGGGAATCGGGTCGCGCTTGCCGGGCTCGTAGCGATACCATCCCGCGCCCGTCTTCTGGCCGAAGCGCCCGAGCTCGCACAGGCGGTCGGCGATCTTCGAGTAGGGCACGCCGGGATTTTCGGCGTAGCGCCGCTTCCTCACCGCCCAGCCGATGTCGTTGCCGGCGAGGTCGCCCACGCGGAAGAGGCCCATCGCGAGGCCGAACTTCTCGAGCGCGCGGTCGACCTGCTGGGGCGAGGCGCCTTCCTCGAGGAGGTAGAAGCATTGGCGCTGGTAGCGCTCGAGCATGCGGTTGCCGATGAAGCCGTCGCAGACGCCCGAGACGACCGCCGTCTTGCCGATGCGGCGCGCCAGCTGCATGACCGTCGCCATGACGTCCTTCGCGGTGGCGTTGCCGCGCACCACCTCGAGCAGCTTCATCACGTTGGCCGGGCTGAAGAAGTGCAGCCCCACGACGCTGTCGGGCCGCCGGGTGAAGCTCGCGATGCGGTCCACGTCGAGGGTCGAGGTGTTCGTGGCGAGGATGGCCCCGGGCTTCGCCACTTCGTCGAGCTTGCGGAAGACGCCTTCCTTCACGCCCATCTCCTCGAACACGGCCTCGATCACGAGATCGGCGTCGCGCAGGTCGTCGTAGGTAAGCGTGGGCTCGAGCAACGCCATCGCGCGATCGAGCTTCTCGGCGGTGAGCTTGCCGCGCTTCATCGACGCTTCGTAATTGCGGCGGATCGTCGCGACGCCGCGATCGAGCGCGTCCGGCTTCACCTCGAGGAGGGTCACGGGAATGCCCGCGGAGAGGAAGTTCATCGTGATGCCGCCGCCCATCGTGCCGGCCCCCACGACCGCCACCTTGCCGATGCCGCGCACGGGCGTGTCGGCCGGCACGTCGGGGATCTTCGCGGCCGCGCGCTCGGCGAAGAACGCATGGCGCAACGCCTTCGACTCGTTCGATTCGATGAGCCGCATGAAGATCTCGCGCTCGCGCCGGATGCCCTGGTCGAACGGCAGCGTCGCCGCCGCCTCGATGGCATCGACGCAGGCGAGCGGCGCGGTGAGCCCGCGCGACGCCGCGGCCACCGCCTTGCGGGCGTTGTCGAAGAATCCGGCGGGCGCGGGCTCGACCGGCATGTCGCGCAGCCGCCGCAGCGGCGCCGCGGCCGCCTCGCGCGCGAAGGCCACGGCGCTCGCCACGAAATCGCCCTCGAGGATCGCATCGATGAGCTCCGTCGCCTCGAGCTGCGCCGCCTTCACCGGGTTGCCGCTCGTGATCATCTCGACGGCGCGCTCGATGCCCACGGCGCGCGGCAGGCGCTGCGTGCCGCCGGCTCCGGGGATGAGCCCGAGCTTCACCTCGGGCAGGGCGAGCTGGGCATCGGCCTTCGCCACGCGGTAGTGGCACGCGAGCGAGAGCTCCAGCCCGCCGCCGAAGCAGGTGCCGTTGATCGCCGCGACCACCGGCTTGGTGCCGGACTCGACGGTGTCGATGAGCGTGCGCAGCGTCGGCTCCGCCAGGGCCCTGGGCGTGTTGAACTCGCGGATGTCGGCACCGCCCGAGAACGCGTTCCCGGCGCCGGTGATGACCATGGCGCGGACGCCGGCGTCCGCAGCGCCGCTGCGCAGGGCATCGGCCACGGCGCTGCGAAGCGCGTGTCCCATGCCGTTCACCGGGGGGTTGTCCAGGGTGATGACGGCGACATCGCCGTGGCGCACGCAGGTCGGGTTCATGGCGGTCTCCGGAAAGAGTGCGCAGTTTAACCGCTGCTATCCTTGGGCCATGGGCGCCTACGCGATTCCGGAGGGCCGCACGGCGCTGCTCGAGTACCACTCGCGCAGCAAGCACCGCCTGAACCGCTATGCCGCCGGCCCCGGACGCCTCGACTGGGCGAACCAGCCCGCGCCGTTCCGGGAGTTCGCGCAGGCGCGGCACTTTCCCCTGGGTTTCGAGGCCGATGCGCTCGCCACGCGCTACGGCGACTTGCGCCGCGGCCTCCTGCCGACAGCGCGCGCGTTCAGCCGCGAGACCGTGGCGATCCTGCTGCAGCTTTCCCTCGGCCTCTCGGCGTGGAAGGTCCACGGCAGCAGCCGCTGGGCGCTGCGCTGCAATCCGTCGAGCGGCAACCTGCATCCAACCGAGGCCTACGTCGCGTGCCCGTCGCTGGGCGGGTTGACAGCGGGTGTCTACCACTACGTGAGCCGCGACCACGTGCTGGAGCAGCGCGCCGTCATCGTCGAGCGCGAATGGAGCGAGGCCTTCCACGGCAGCGGCTTCTTCGTGGGCCTTTCGTCGATCCACTGGCGCGAGGCGTGGAAATACGGCATGCGCGCCTGGCGCTATTGCCAGCACGATGCGGGACATGCGATCGCGGCGCTGTCCTATGCCGCCGCGGCGCTCGGCTGGTCCACGCGCATCGCGGAGGGCTTCTCCGACGAGGACGTGGCGGCGATCCTCGGAGTCGATCGCCTGGAAGACTTCCAGGGCGCGGAAGCGGAGACACCGGACGTGCTGCTGTGGATCGGGGATCCCGCGGCGATGCCGCGGCCGCAAGCGCTCGTGGCGACGGCGCACAGGGGACGCTGGCAAGGACACGCGAACCGGTTGAGCGCGCGCCACGTGGAATGGCCCGACATCGATGCGATCCACCTCGCGACGCTCAAGCCGCGCACCGCGCCGACGGCATTCCCGCGAAACGAACGGCCGGCAACCACCGGCGAGCCGCGCCTCGACCTCTCCTTCGCCGCGATCGCGCGCCAGCGCCGCAGCGCCGTGGATTTCGGCGGCTTCACGCGCATGGCCGCGGAGACCTTCTTCGCGATGCTCGAGCCGCTGATGCCCTCGGCCCACGCGCCGCCGTGGAACGTGCTCGAGGGTCCCGCGGCCGTGCATCCGCTCTTCATGGTGCACCGCGTGGAAGGCCTCGAGCCGGGCCTCTACGTGCAGCTGCGCGAGGAGCACGCGCGCGAGGCGCTCGAGCGCTCGATGAAGCGCGACTGGCTGTGGGAACGCCGCGGACCCGCGCACATGTCGCTGTATTTCCTGCTGCCCTACGACCTGCGCGACGTGGCGCAGCTCATCTGCTGCCACCAGGACATCGCCTCCAACGCGTGCTTCGCGCTCGGCATGCTGGCCGACTTCGGCGCGGCGCTCGAGGAGCCGTGGCGCTACCGCAGGCTCTTCCGGGAGTGCGGCATGCTGGGACAGGTGCTGTACCTCGAGGCGGAGGCGGCCGGGTTGCGCGCGACGGGCGTCGGCTGCTATTTCGACGACGAGATGCACCATCTCGCGGGGCTGCGTGACGAGGCGTGGCAGAGCCTCTATCACTTCACGGTCGGCGCGCCCGTGGAGGACGAGCGCCTCACGACGCTGCCGCCATACCCGGCCTGACGCCTCCGGCGAAAACGGGAGCACTGCATAATGCGCGCAAGAGATTCCAACGGAGGAGCCAACCGATGAAGCAGTGGATCCGCCAGGGCGCGCACCTTGCCGCCGCCCTCGTCTTCGCGTCGCTCGGCGCGGGCGCCCTCGCGCAGGACTATCCCACCCGCCCGGTCACGATCATCGTGCCGTTCGCCGCCGGCGGGCCCACCGACACCATCGCGCGCATCATCGCGCAGCGCATGGGCCAATCGCTGGGCCAGACCGTGGTCGTGGAGAACGTCACGGGCGCGGGCGGCAGCATCGCCGTCGGCAAGGTGGTGCATGCGCCGGCGGACGGCTACACCGTGAGCATCGGGCACCTCGGCACGCACGTCATCACCGGCGCCGTGCAGGACCTGCAGTACAACGCGCTCACGGACCTTGACCCCGTCGGCATGGTCGCAGCCAACCCGCAGATCATCGTCTCGAAGAACGACGTGCCGGCGAAGACGCTGAAGGAATTCGTCGCATGGGCGAAGGCGAAGCCCGCGCCGCTCACCTCGGGCACGGGCGGCCCCGGCACGCCATCCCACGTGAGCGGCATCTATTTCGCCAACACGACCGGTGCGAAGGTGGACATCATCCACTACCGCGGATCCGGCCCGGCGCTCCAGGACGTGATGGCCGGCCATATCGACGCGACCTTCGACCAGGCCGCGAACGCGCTGCCGCAGATTCGCGCCGGACGCATCCGCGCCTATGCCGTCACGCAGTCCACGCGCCTCGCTTCGGCGCCGGACATCCCGACCGTCGACGAGGCCGGGCTGCCGAAGTTCTACATGACGGTGTGGCACGCGTTGTGGGTGCCGAAGGGGACGCCCGCGCCGGTGATCGCGAAGCTCAACCAGGCGCTGCGGGACACGCTGGCCGATGCCGAGGTGCGCAAGAAGCTGGGCGACCTGGGCCAGGAGATCCCGCCGCCCGAGCAGCAGACGCCGCAATACCTGCACACCTTCCACAAGGCCGAGCAGGACAAGTGGTGGCCGATGATCAAGGCCGCGGGCATCAAGGGATAGTCCGAACATCGTCGGACGGAACCGACTGCGGAGGCAGCCGGTTTCTGGCTGCGGCGTCGTCGCCGCACCGGGAGAATCGGGGCATGTCCGGCATGCCCCTTTCCCTCCTCGCCGTCACGCTGTGGGTCGCGAGCGCTCCTGCCATGGCCGCGGACGGTCGCTCCGGCCCCTTCCAGGGGGAGAGGGAGAAGACGGTCTGCACCGTCACGGTCAACTCGGCCGACGAGAAGCAGGCGCTGGCCGCCCGGCTGCCGAAGGGCCGGTACCGCTTCGTCGAGCTGGTCGAGAAGGGCCGCGAGGACTGGCTGCGCTCGGCCTGCCGCAAGCACGTGCAATGCGACGTGCTCGTCATCTCCGGCCACTTCAACGCGGGGGAGACGTTCTACTCGGACAAGCTGGGCGTCGACGAGCACCTGCAGGTCGACGAGCTCGAGCGTGCCGCGTGCAGCGATTCCTGCCCCGCGCTCTTCTCGCACCTGAAGGAGGTCTACCTCTTCGGATGCGAGAGCCTCAATCCCGACGCGACCAAGTACTCCTCGTCGTACGGCGAGAGCGGGCGCGATCGCATGCGCCGCATCTTCGCCAACGTGCCGCAGATCTACGGCTTCTATTCATCCGCACCCGTGGGTCCGACCGCCGCGATGCTGCTCAACCGGTATTTCGACGGCGGCGGCGCGGGATCCTTCGGCACGGGCAACCTGAACGAGCGGCTGCTGCGGATCTTCGGGCACAACCACATGACGCGGGTCGCGGGCGTGAAGCCGGGCGACGCGCAATACGCGTACCGCGCACAGGTCTGCCAGTTCTTCGACGAGCGCGAGAGCGCCGCGCAGAAGCTGGGATTCGTGCACCAGCTGCTGCGCGGGGACATGGCGCAGGCGCGCGGATTCTTCAAGCGCATCGAGAAGCTGGTCGCGGCGGTGAAGCCGGAAGAGCGAACGGCGCCCGCGTTCGAGCACGCCCTGGCCGAGATCTCGGCGGACGATGCGGCGCGTGGACGCTTCCTCGCGTTCGAGCGCAATGCCGCCCCCGGCGAGCGCGTGCGCATGATCGACCTCGCCACGACCCTGGGCTGGCTCACGCCCGAAGCGCGGCGCGACGAGCAGCTGGCACTCGTGGGCGACGTGGTGCGGCAGCCGCGCCTCGGATACGCGGACGTGGACCTGGTTTGCGCGATGAACGCGGACCGCTCGCTCGATGCGGTCCCGGGAGAGCTTGCCTCGATGGCGCCGCGAGGAGCGGCCCAGGCCGCGGCGCTCGCCTGCGTGGGAAACGCGAAGGCGCACGCGGCCGTGCTCGAGGCGCTCGCGAGCGGCGACGAGCGCGACGTGCAATCGGCACAGGCCTACCTGCGCTACCGGCCGCTCGACGACGCGGACCTGCGCGTCGTGGCGCGGCGCGTCGCGCGCATGCCCGGCTCGCCCGGGCAGGTGCGAGCGCTGGAGTCGCTCGCCCTGCTCAACATCTCGGACCGCGAGGTGCTCGCGGAAATGGCCGACGCGTTCGCCGCCGCGAAGAGCGCGCAGGTGCAACGCGCGATCGCGGAGGTGTTCATCCGCTCCGATGCCAGCGCGCTGCCGCGCACCGACCTCGCGGGGCTCGTGCGCGAGCATCGCATCCGCGCGCCCGACAGCCGCGGCGACCTGGTCGACATGCTGCTGCGGCAACTCTCGCCCTCCTCGTAGTCCGGAAGGACTAGGACCGCGGGCGGGGCGCGGGCCTGCGAGCGTTTATGCTCGACGGCGACATGCGCCGCGCCATTGCCGCCCTCTTCGTCGCCCTCCCGCTCGCGGTCGGCGCGCAGGACCCCCACGCCGGCCCTCTCCCCGCGGAGAGGGAGACGGTGTGCACCATCACCGTCAACTCCACCGACGAGCGCGACGTCTTCCGCCGCGAGCTGCCCGAGGACCGCTACCGCTTCGTGGAGCTGGTCGAGCATGGCCGCCCCGACTGGCTCGCCTCCGCGTGCCGGGCGAAGGTGCGCTGCGACGTGCTCGTCGTCTCCGGACACTTCGCGGGCAGCGAGTTCTACTCGTCGAAGCCCACCATCGACGAGACGCTCAAGGTGGACGAGATGGAGCGCGCCATCTGCACGCAGTCGTGCCCGGAGGTGTTCTCCCACCTGAAGGAGGTCTATCTCTTCGGCTGCGACACCCTCAAGCCCGACGCGGTGAAGAGCGCCACGCCGGAATTGGTGCGGGCGTGGGTCGCGGACGGGGAACCCGCGCCCGACGCCGAGCGCGACGCCCGGGCGCTGAGCGAGCGCTATGGCGAATCGAGCCGCGACCTCATGCGCCGGCTCTTCGCGCACGTGCCCGTGATCTATGGATTCGCATCGCTGGCTCCCCTGGGCCGCGTTTCCGGGCCGATGCTCGAGCACTACTTTCGATCGGGTCCCGAGGTCGCGGTGGGCAGCGGCCGGGTGAGCGCGGGCCTGCTGAGGCTCTTCGCACCCAGCAGCATGGTGGTCACGTCCGGCCAGGCCGACGACGAGCCGTACGCGGCCTACCGGCGCGAGACGTGCCGCTACTACGACGCTCGCCAAAGCCTCGCCGAGCGCATCGGGTCGGTGCACGAAGTTCTCGCGGGCGATGCGACGGCGCTGCGCATGTCGTTCGATCGCGTCGAGGCGTTCTTCGGCGCCATCGATGCGGCCGCGAGGGCGCGCGACGGCACGGCGCAGGCGATGCGCACGCTCGCCTCCGATGCGCCCGCTGCCTCGCGTTACCTCGCGCTCACGCGCCACACGCGCGACCCGGCCCTGCGGCTGCGCATGGTCGCGCTCGCGCGCGACGTGGGATGGCTCGACGCGCAGGGCGAGCGCGCGGAGCAGCGCAGCCTCGTGCGGGACGTGGTCTCCGACCCGTCGATGGCGTATGGCGAGGTCGAGCTGGTGTGCGGCCTCAACGCCGGCCACGCGCTCGACGGTGCGCTCGACGGCTCGCCTCCCCTTCGCACGCTCAGCCTCGCGCAGGCCGCGGGAGTCGCGTGCCTCGGCAGTCCTGAGGCGCGCACGCGCGTGCTCAAGGCGCTCGCGAGCCCGCACGAGGCCGAAGTGCAGGTCGCGCAGGCCTACCTGCGTCACCGCCCGATCGAGGATGCGAACGAGCTGCGCGGGCTGGCGATCGACGTGAGCCGCATGCGCAGCATCCCGGCGCAGGTGCGCGCCCTCGATACGCTCGGCCGCCACCACATCGCCGACCGGGATGTGATCGAGCAGCTCTCGAAGCTCTTCGGGAGCACCCGTTCGCTCGAGGTGCAGCGCGCGATCGCCGAGATCTTCCTGCGCACGGGACCGGAGGTGCTGGACACGCGGGTCGCGGCGACGCTGCGCGGCGCGCGCATCAGGCCGCCCGGCGGCGAGCCCGACCTCATCGACCAGCTTCTGCGTCGCCTTTCTTCCTGACCGGCCGCTCGCACGGATCGGCCCGGTCCGGGTCCATCTTCTCGATCAGCGCGCTGCCGATGACGCTCACGCCGAGCGTCGCGATGGCCGCGCCGGCGCGCGCGATCACGCCCGGCGTGTCCGCGGGATCGAGCGACATCTGCAGCTTGGTGAGGTGGCCGCCGATCTTCACGTCGCCGGCGATGTTCGCGAGCCCGAGGGTGACGCCCTTGTGCGCGTGGACGCGGCCGTGCAGGTCGACGCTCTCGTCGCGCAGGTTGACCACGCCGGACGTGATGAGCTCGCTCGCTTCGGTCTTGAATCCCACCATCGAGCGGCCGCGCGCCACGCCGGCCCTGAAGGGCAGGTTCGCCGTCACGCATTCGAACTGGATCTTCTGCGCGCCCTCCGAGGCGAAGGCGTTCGTCATGAGCGCCTCGCGATCGCCGGCCCGGGGCGAGTTCCAGGCGCCCGGTCCCATGCGCAGCGTCGCCTGGCCCGTCGCGGACGCGGCGAGGTCGCGCATCGTGTTGCCGCTCGAGGTGAAGCGGGCGTGGACGTTCATGGGGCCGCCGCTGAAGGGCACGGCCCGGCCGCGTTCGTGGAACCACCGCTCGAGCAGCAGCGAGCTTCCGTCGAACGCCACGGCCACGGTCTTCTTCGCCCCGTCGAAGCGCAGCGTGGCGGTCGCCTGGCCGCCGAGGAGCTGCGCCTGCACCGGGTCGACGTCGAGGCGATCGCCCTCGAACGCGAAATGGAATCGCGCATTGCGCAGCTCGACGCCGTTGCGCAGCTTGAGCGACCCCACGTCGGCATCCAGCGTGCCCTGCCGCCGGTCCAGCTTTTCCAGCAGCGGCCACGCGAGCGCATCGGGATTGAAGGCGAGGCCCGTATCGCGCTTCACGGGGGGCGGCGTGCCCGCGTCGATCATCGCCTGCGCCCAGTCGAGCTGGTCGATGGAGATGCGTCCCTTGAAGCGGCGCGGCGAGTCGCCCGAGAGCGTGAAGCTGCCATGGCCATGCGCCTTGCCGAGCGCAAGCTGGAGATTGGAGACTTCCATGCGCCCGCCGCTGCCGTTCGCGTCGAAATGCGCGGCGACGGGCGCGCTCTGCCGCCGCTCGAGCGCATAGAACGCGAAGACGTCGCCGAGGGAGGGCGACTCGAGGTCCACGTGCACGCGGGCCTGCGCACCGCCGTGGTCGAGCGGCAGCTGCCCCTTCAACGCGACGCGCGTCTGCTTCCACGCGAGCTCGACCTCGCCGTCGCTCGTGGCACCCGGCGAGCCGATGCGCGAAAGGTCGGCCACCTTGGCCTTCACCCGCAGCGGTTGTCCGTTGCGCGAGAGCTTCGCGTCGATGTCCGCGTCGCGCCATCCCTTGTCCGCGGAAAAGGTGGCCTCGTCCACGTGCCAGGTCACGCGCCGGTCCGCGGGCCCGGCCACGATGTCCACGTTCGCGAGCCGCAGGTCGGTGAGGTCCAGCAACTGGGGCGTGGCGCTCGCCCGGTGCGTCGTCTCCGGCGAGACGTCCGGGACGTCGACCCGCGGCGCGAGGGTGACGGATGCATCCTCGACGTCGAGGCTCTTCAAGCGCGGCTTGCCGGCGAGCAGCGCCAGCAGCTCGAGGCGCGCATCGATGTGCTTCGCGTGAACGAACGGCTCGGGGCCGTCGCGCACGGACAGGCTCACGTCGCGCGCGTCGATCGACGGCACGGGGAAGAGCCGCAGCGAGACATCCCCCGCCTCGAGATCGCGCGACCATGCGGCGCGGGCCTTGTCGCGGGCGAGGGACTTGAGATGCGCGGGATCCACCAGCGCGTGCACGGCGATCGCGAGTGCCGCAGCGGCGGCCGCGAGGGCCAACGCACCGCCCATCGCGACCCGGCGCCATGTCGTCATGCGGGAATAGACCCCGCGCGCGCGAGCGGCGTTCTCCGGCGACGGGATTTCCGCTTGCGGAACAGCGTTTTGACCGGCGCCTGCCGATTTTGGGCAGTGAAACAGCATGGCCGTCGGCCGAGGGCGACATGTAGCCGGATCAACAACTTGGCTGTAGCCTGATTCCTACAGCCCATAGCCGCCTCAGCACGCCGCGTGTAGCGTGCGTGCTACAGCGTGCGCTTGTGAGCAACACCTCACTCTTTCGCAAGTACCTGTATTCGCGAATGAAATATTAGGTGGCACACGGATTGCTCCTCCAGCCGTTCGCTTCAAAGCGTTGTAGGAGAAGTCCGTCATGCATCACGGCATCAGAACGACAGCGGTCTCGCTGGCCCTCGGCCTTGCGCTTTTCCAGGGCATCGCCCGCGCCCAGTCCCTCGACAGCAGCGGCGTCTCGGCGGTCCCCACCTACGAGGCGGCGGGCCTCTACTGGAACAGTCCCCCGGGAGCGACGAGCTCCGGCGGCTGCGAAGTGAAATTCCGCGCCTCCGGCGCGTCGGCCTGGACCGAAGGCCTCGCGATGGTCTACGACACGAGCGCGAACCAGTGCCGCGGCTCGCTCGTGAACCTCACCCCGGGCACGACTTACGAAGCCCAGCTGAACCTGCCGGGACAATCGCCGGCCAAGGGCATCACATTCACCACGTGGTCGAACCGCTTGCCCGTCGCGAAGACGGTCAACGTCGGCAGCGGCTCCGGCACGCTCGACATCACCGAGGGCGGCAGCCCCTCGGGCTACGTCGTCTACGACGGCGGCGGCAGCGCGGTGCTCGACGCGCAGAACAACGCCGCGACGAACGTGAGCATCAACGCGTCGTACGTCATCGTGCGCGGCATCACGATGCGCGGCGCCCAGCAGCACGGGGTCCTCATCGACAGGAACCAGCACGACGTCGTGATCGAGGACAACGACATCAGCGGCTGGGGCCGCACGCGCGACGGCACGTGGGGCACCGACATGGACTCGGGCATCCGCGCGATCTGCCAGAACGAGGAGCTCACGCGCGTCACGATCCAGCGCAACCGCATCCACGACCCGCGCTACAGCGCGAACAGCTGGGCGGTGGCGCACCCCGCGGGTCCCCAGGGCGTCACGTTCTCCTACTGCGGCGGCAACAATGTGTTCCGCCACAACGAGATCTACTCGTCGTCGAACCACTTCAACGACGGCATGGGCGGCGAGGACAACTTCTCGACGGCGGGCTTCCCCAACCGCGACAGCGACGTCTACGGCAACAAGGTGTCGATGACGTACGACGACGGCCTCGAGATCGAGGGCGGCGATGAGAACGTGCGCGTGTGGGGCAACTACATCGACCGCACGGGCACGGGCGTCGCGTCCACCGTGGACTCCGTCGGGCCGCTCTACGTGTGGCGCAACGTGTGGGACCGCAACGAGTTCATCGCCGGCGCGGCCTGCGACAGCGACCAGAAGCAGCCGATGTTCAAGTCCGGCTCGAGCTCGGACTTCGGCAACGGCCGGCGCTACCTCTTCCACAACACGATGCTGCAGCGCACGCAGGCGGGCTGCCAGTACGGCCTCGGCGGCGGCGCGGGTGTCGGCGGGACGGGCGATTCGCAGCTCGTGCACAACACGGTGTCGATGAACAACATCTACAACCTGTGGAAGCCCAACGGCGCGGTCTACCAGGTCGGCTCGGACAACACGTTCCAGAACGACATGTACAACGGCTCCATGGGCACCGCGGTGGTGAGCGGCATCAACGCGGCGCCGAAGTACGGCGCGGGCGGCAACGGCAACGCCGATGGGGGCCTCTACCAGCTCGCCGCCGGCGCGCCGGGCTACGACCAGGGCGTGCGCATCCCGAACTTCAACGATCGCTACAACGGCTCCGCGCCCGACGTCGGCGCCGCCGAAGCGGGCGACGGCCCGATGGTCTTCGGCCTCGCGGCGTCCGCCGGCTCGAGCATCGGCGCGGCCGGGACGCCGGCGGCGCCTTCGGTGCCCACGGGCACCGGCTCGACGGGAAGCGGCTCCGGCGGCGGCAGCTCCGGTGGTGGCAACTCCGGCAGCAGCGGCAGCGGCGCGACCGGCGGCTCGGGCTCCGGCAGCACGGGCAGCGGCGACGTCGGCGCGACGATGGATTCCTCGTCCTTCACGATCGCCTCGGGCAGCAGCGTCACGTTCACCGCGCGCCTTTCTTCCACCGCCGGCACTCCGACCGGCAGCGTGAGCTTCCGCGCCAACGGCGCGACGCTCGGCGCCTGCGCGAGCGCGCCGCTCTCCGGCGGCGTAGCGACCTGCACGACGAGCCTCGGCGGCGGCAGCTACGCCATCACCGGCGTCTATGGGGGCGATGCGACGCACGCGGCGGCACAGGCGGGACCGATCACGCAGACCGTGACGGGCGCGGCGCAGTCGCTCGCGTTGCCGACGTCGTTCGGCATGGACTCGTCGTCGTACACCATCAATGCCGGGGACAGCGTCACCTTCACCGCGACGATTCCGGGCGATGGCGGCACCGCGCAGTTCCAGGACAACGGCGCCGCGATCGGATCGTGCGCGTCCGTCGCGGTCTCGAACGGCATCGCCCACTGCACGACGACGCTCGGCAGCGTGGGCGCGCACGCCGTCCGCGCGGTGTATTCCGGCAATGGCGGTTATTCGACCGGCGTCGCGGGACCCATCACGCAGACCGTGAAGGCCGGCACGTCCGGCGGCGGCGGCTCCAACCCGGGCTCCGCGACGGTGAACGTGCAAGGCCTCTGGTGGGGCGCGGCAGCCGAGTCCGGCTGGGGCGTGAACCTCACGCAGCAGGGCAACCTGCTCTTCGCCACATGGTTCACGTACGACGTGCAAGGCAACGGCCAGTGGCTCGTCATGTCGGCGGGAGCGCTCACGGCGACGAACACGTGGAGCGGCACGCTCTATCGGACGCGTGGACCGTCGTACGGGAGCGCGACGTTCGACCCGTCGCAGGTGAGCGTGACGCCCGTGGGTTCCGCGAGCTTCACGTTCAGCGACGCGAACCACGGGACGTTCAATGCGACGGTGGATGGCATGAGCGTGAGCAAGCCGATCACGCGCGAGATCTTCAGCGCGTCGCTGCCGACCTGCGTCGCGACGCCGACCTCGAGCGCCGCGACCAACTACCAGGACCTGTGGTGGCGCGTGAACGGCACGGAGTCCGGCTGGGGCCTGAACATCACGCACCAGGGCGACACGATCTTCCTCACCTGGTTCACCTATGACGACAGCGGCAATGGCGTCTGGCTCGTGGCCTCCGGCATGACACGGACGGCTCCGGGCAGTTACGTGGGCACGCTCTATCGCACGACGGGACCGGCGTTCAACGCGCCATGGGATGCGTCGCGTGTCACGACGACTCCGGTGGGCACTGCCTCGCTCAGCTTCAGCGACGGCAATGACGGCACCTTCAGCTATTCGGTGAATGGCGTGACCGGCTCGAAGCCCATCACCCGGCAGGTGTTCGCGTCGCCGAAGACCACCTGCAATTAGGGCCACGACGTCGTAGCCGTATCCCTACAGCGACCCGTTGACCCGCGATATCGGGGGTCAACGGGCTCGACTGACCTTTTGGGGCAACGATCGCGAGGGCGCGTCGTTCATCGACGACGATGTAGTCCGCGTCCGACGGCGCTATCGTCCGATTCCTACAAGCAATCCGCGGCTGACGACAGATGCGTGGCGCCGGTGCTACAACGTTGCGCGCCCGCTGAAACGGGATTCTGGCGTAAATAACTGAAGAACAAGGGATATACCGTAGTGGCATGACGCTTGCAGATACCTCCGCTCGATGCAAAACGTGTAGGAGTTATCCGGCATGCGAAGACTGACAAAAACGACCCTGGCCACGCTGTTTTCCGCGGCGGCGGCTTTCGGCGCACAGGCGCAATCCCTCGACAGCAGCGGTGTCTCCGCTGTGCCCACTTACGAGGCCGCGGGCCTCTACTGGAACAGCCCGGCGGGGGCGACGAGCGCCGGCGGATGCGAAGTGCAGTTCCGCGTGTCCGGCGCTTCGGCGTGGACACAGGGC
>DASRRY010000032.1:0-22664 GCA_035656735.1 Usitatibacter sp.
GCGTGGGGCCTCTGGGGCTGTATAGAATAGCGAACCGTTTCCCTTCGTGCCGACCGTGCTCGATTTCACGCG
Organism: Usitatibacter sp.; assembly: GCA_035656735.1. GTDB lineage: Bacteria > Pseudomonadota > Gammaproteobacteria > Burkholderiales > Usitatibacteraceae > Usitatibacter. The sequence goes on from DASRRY010000032.1 coordinate 73, forward strand.
TACCTACGACGTCCTCGTGCTGGGCGGCGGCAACGCCGGCCTGTGCGCGGCGATCACGGCGCGCGAGGCCGGAGCCAGCGTGCTTCTCGTGGAGTCGGCGCCGATCGCCTTCCGCGGCGGCAACAGCCGGCACACCCGCAACCTGCGCTGCATGCACGACGCGCCCGCCGATGTCATGACCGGGGCCTATCCCGAGCAGGAATACTGGGAGGACCTGCACGCGGTCACCGGCGGCCTCACCGACGAGAGGCTCGCGCGCCGGGTGATTCGCACGACGTCGGAATGCCGCTCCTGGATGCACGCGCGCGGCGTGCGCTTCCAGCCGGCGCTCGGCGGCACGTTGAGCCTTGCGCGCACGAACGCGTTCTTCCTCGGCGGCGGCAAGGCGCTCGTGAACGCGTACTACCGCCATGCGGAGTCTCTCGGTGTCCACGTCGCGTACGAGACCGAGGTGGTCGACCTGCGCATGACGGGTCCGCGCTTCGAAAGCGCCACGGTGCAGCGGCACGGGGCGATGCACGAGGTGCACGCGCGCGCGGTGGTCGCCGCGGCCGGCGGCTTCGAGTCGAACTTCGCGTGGCTGCGCGAGGGATGGGGACCGGCCGCCGACAACTTCGTCTGTCGCGGCACGCCGTACAACCTGGGCAAGGTCCTCAAGCTGCTGCTCGACGCGGGCGCGAAGCAGGTGAGCGATTCGAAGCAGGGACATTGCGTGGCCGTCGACGCGCGCTCGCCGAAGTTCGACGGCGGCATCGTGACGCGCGTGGATTGCGTCTCGCTCGGCATCGTGGTGAATCGCCAGGCCGAGCGCTTCCACGACGAGGGCGAGGACTTCTGGCCCAAGCGCTACGCGCTCTGGGGCCGGCTCGTCGCGGGGCAGCCGGGCCAGATCGCCTACTGCATCATCGACGCGAAATCCATGGGCCGCTTCATGCCGCCGGTCTTCCCGCCGGTGAAGGCGGGGACGCTCAGCGAGATCGCCACGATGCTCAAGCTCGATCGCGATGCGCTCGAGAAGACGGTGGCCCTCTTCAACGCGGCCGTGCGCCCCGGCACCTTCGACCACACGGTGCTCGACGATTGCTCTACGTCCGGCCTCGAGCCGCCCAAGACGCATTGGGCGCGGCGCATCGATACGCCGCCGTTCTATGCCTATGCGCTGCGGCCGGGAATCACCTTCACGTACCTGGGCGTCGGTGTCGACGAGGCAAGCCGCATGCTGATGGACGACGGCACGCGCGCGCAGAACGTGCTCGCCGCGGGCGAGATCATGGCGGGCAACATATTGGGCCGCGGCTATCTCGCGGGATTCGGCATGTCGATCGGCACGACCTTCGGGCGCATCGCGGGCGGGGAGGCCGCGCGACTTGTCCGGGCGTGACGCGCTTCCGCTGGACGAGCTGGTCGAGGAGGCGCAGCGCATGCTCTCGATCTGCAACGCGTGCCGCTACTGCGAGGGCTTCTGTGCCGTCTTTCCCGCGCTGGAGCGGCGCCTCGAGTTCACCGAGAACGACGTGCATTACCTCGCCAACCTCTGCCACAACTGCGGCGCCTGCCTCTATGCCTGCCAGTACGCGCCGCCGCACGAGTTCAACCTCGACTTGCCGAAGCTGCTCTCGACGGTGCGGGGGCAGACCTATCGCAAGTACGCGTGGCCCGCGGGATTCGCGCGGCTCTACGACCGCAACGGCCTCGTGGTCTCGCTCGCCATCGCGTTCTCCATCTTCGCGGCTTTCTTCTTCACCGGCTGGTATGCGGGCGGCGTGCGCTTCTTCTCGGAGTGGAGCGATGCGGAGGGCTCGTTCTATGCGCTGCTGCCGCACCCGGTGATGGCGGGGCTCTTCGGCGTGGTGTTCCTCTTCGCGATCGCGGCGCTCACCGCCGCCTTCGCACGCTTCTGGCCCGACATGGGCGAGGAGACGCTGAAATTCGTGAAGGCGCCGCCGCTCTCGGCGGCGCTGTCGGACGCCGCGACGCTGCGCTATCTCGATGGCGGCGGCGAAGGGTGCACCTATCCGGACGAGCGCCCGTCCTTCGCGCGGCGCAATTTCCACCACCTCACGTTCTGGGGCTTCGTGCTCTGCTTCCTCGCGACGGTGGTGGGCACCGTGTACCACTACGTCTTCGCGATCCGCGCCCCATATCCCTTCTACAGCCTGCCGGTGATCCTCGGCACGCTGGGAGGCCTGGGCCTCATCGCGGGGCCCATCGGGCTCATCGCGCTTCGCGCGCGGCGCGATCCCGCGCTCGGCGACGCTGCGCAGGCCAGCATGGATCGCGGGTTCCTGGCCCTCCTGCTCGGCACGTCGATCACCGGCTTGGGCCTGCTCTTCATGCGCGAAAGCGTCATGATGGGGACCTGGCTCTCGTTGCACCTGGGCTTCGTGCTCGCGTTCTTCGTGACGATGCCCTACGGCAAGTTCGTGCACGGGCTCTACCGGCTGGCCGCCCTCGTGCGCTTCCACATCGAGCGGCGCCGCCCGCTTCCCGACTTCGCCGCCGAATAGAACGGAGGAACCATGTCGAACCTCGCCCACCTGCCGCTGCGCTCGATCCGCGACCGCGTGACCCCCGAGGAGTGGAAAGCGCGCGTCGACCTCGCCGCTTGCTATCGCCTGGTCGACCACTACGGGATGTCCGACATGATGGCGAACCACATCTCCGCCGCGGTGCCGGGCGAGGAAGGCGCGTTCCTCATCAACGCCTACGGCATGATGTACGAGGAGATCACGGCGTCGAGCCTCATCAAGATCGACATCGAGGGCAACATCCTGCTGAAGCCGGACTTCGGCGAGCTCGACTACGGCATCAACCGCGCGGGCTACGTGATCCACGGCGCGGTCCACAAGGCGCGGCCCGACGTGGCGTGCGTGATCCACACCCATACGTGGGCCGGCATGGCGCTCTCGGCGCTCGAGTGCGGCGTGCTGCCCATCACGCAGACCGCGATGCGCTTCCTGAAGATCGGGTACCACGACTACCAGGGCGTCGTGCTGGACACGCGCGAGGAAGCCTCGTTGCTGGCGGACCTGGGCACGAACGAGGCGCTGATCCTGCGCAACCACGGGCTCCTGACGGTCGGCAAGACCATCGGCGAGGCCTTCAACTGGATGCATCGCCTCGAGCTCACCGCGCGCTCGCAGCTCGCCGCGATGGCCACCGGCGCCAAGCTCGTGCACGTCCCCGACAAGGTGCTGCATGAGACCTACATGAACTACCAGCCGCAGACGCGCCGTCCCTACGGCGTCATGGAGTGGCCCGCGCTGCTGAGGAAGCTCGACCGGATGGACTCCTCCTACAAGCAATGAAGATCGCGACGTTCAATGTGAACGGCATCAAGAGCCGCCTCGGGCAGCTGCTCGGGTGGCTCGAGCGCGAGCAGCCGGACGTCGCGTGCCTGCAGGAGCTGAAGGCCACGACGGAGACGTTTCCCATGCTCGAGATCCACGCGGCCGGCTACGAGGCGATCTGGCATGGGCAGCGCTCGTGGAATGGCGTGGCGATCCTCGCGAAGGGCGTGAAGCCCGTGGAGCACCATCGCGCGCTGCCCGGCGATCCGAACGACGAGCAGAGCCGCTACATCGAGGCCACGGTGCACGGCGTCACGATCGGTTGCCTCTACCTGCCCAACGGCAATCCGCAGCCCGGTCCCAAGTTCGACTACAAGCTCGCGTGGATGGATCGCTTCATCCGGCATGCCGCGCAACGGGTCGACGGCAGCGAGCCCGTGGTCCTCGCCGGCGACTACAACGTGGTCCCCACCGACGCCGACATCTACAACCCGGCGTCATGGCGCAAGGACGCGTTGCTCCAGCCGGAAAGCCGCCAGAAATACCGCGAGCTGCTCGACCAGGGCTGGACCGACGCGATCCGCGCGAAGCACCCGGACGAGCCCGTGTACACGTTCTGGGACTACTTCCGCCAGCATTGGGAGAAGAATTCCGGCCTGCGCATCGACCACCTGCTGCTCAACCGCGCGCTCGCCCCCTGCCTCGTCGATGCCGGCGTGGACCGGTGGGTGCGCGGCCAGGAGAAGGCGAGCGATCACGCGCCCACGTGGATCGAGGTGGACCTCGCGCGCGCCGGCGGCAAGGGCGCGCACAAGCGGCGGTAGATGCGCTTCGTCGATTCGCAGGTGCACATCTGGGGCGCGAACACGCCCGCACGCCCGTGGCCCGCGCGCGCCCATGCGCAGCGCGACACGCCCGTGACGGGGGAGGAGGTGCTCGGCTGGATGGATGAAGCCGGCGTCGACCGGGCGATCCTGGTGCCGCCCTCGTGGGAAGGCGACCGCAACGACCTGGCGCTCGCCGTCGCGCGCGACCATCCCGATCGCTTCGCCGTCATGGGCCGCCTGGACCCGGACGCGCCCGGTGCGCGCGACCAGCTCGCCCGTTGGCGTGCGCAGCCCGGCATGCTCGGCCTTCGCTTCACCTTCCATACGCCGGTCCTGCGCCAGCCGCTCCTCGACGGACGCTTCGACTGGGTGTGGGGCGAGGCCGAGCGCCATGGCGTCCCGGTCATGCTGCTCATCCATCACTCGCATATGCACCTGATCGACGCGGTGGCCGCACAGCATCCGGCGCTCAAGCTCGTGATCGACCACCTGGGCCTCGTGAACGGCGAGAAGGACGCACACGCCTTCCGCGAGCTACACAAGCTCCTCGCGCTATCGAGCCGGCCGAACATCGCCGTCAAGGCGAGCGCGCTGCCGTGCTATACGGACGAGCCGTACCCGCATGACGTCATGCATGCGCACATCCGCCGCGTCTACGACGCCTTCGGCCCGCGCCGCATGTTCTGGGGCACGGACCAGACGCGCTCGCCGATCGATTACCGCCGCGGCATCGAGCTTTTCACGCGGCACCTGCCATGGCTCACGCCGGACGACCTGGAGTGGATCATGGGGCGCGGCGTCTGCGCGTGGATCGGGTGGAACCATCACAACCGGGAGGGTGATTCATGAAAATCGTGAAGCGGGTTGCAGCCGCGCTGTGCGTGGCGGTCTCGTGCGCGGCGGGCGCGCAGCAGTTTCCGTCGCGGCCGGTGCACATCGTCGTGCCCTTCGCGCCCGGGGGGAACCTCGACGTGACCGCGCGGCTCATCGGCGAGTCGATGTCGAAGACGCTGGGACAGCCCTTCGTGATCGACAACCGCGCGGGCGCGGGCGGCGCGGTCGGGCAGGAAGCCGTGGCCCGCGCGGCGCCCGACGGCTACACGCTCGTCGCCGCGACCCCCGGCACGACGATCGTGAGCCCGCTCATGATTCCCACGCCGCCGTACTCACGCGCCGATTTCGCGCCTGTCGGCATCATGGCGGTCACGCCGCTGCTGCTCGAGGTGCCCGCGGCGAGTCCCTACCCGGACTTCAAGTCGTACGTCGCGGCCGTCAAGGCGAATCCGGGCAAGGTCACGATCGGCCATTCCGGCAACGGCACCACGAACCACATCGCGATCCTCGAGTTGCAGGAGGCGCTCAAGGTGCGCTTCAACATCGTGCCCTACAAGGGTTCGGGTCCCGCGCTGGTGGACCTCATCGGCGGCCAGATCGACTCGATGGTGGACCAGACGTCGAGCTCGCTGCCCCACATCAGGGCGGGCAAGCTGCGCGCGCTCGCGGTCGGCACGCCCGAGCGCCTGCCGGACCTGCCCGACGTTCCCACGCTGCAGGAGGAGGGCGTGAAGGACTTCGAGGCGACGACGCCCAGCGCGCTGCTGGCGCCCGCGAAGACGCCGCCCGACGTGATCCGCGTGCTCAATGACGCGCTCGGCAAGGCGCTCGCCGATCCGGCGGTGCGCGCGAAGCTGAAGGGGCTGGGCTCCGGGATCCGCTCCACGACACCCGGCGAGCTGGATGCCTTCATGCGCGGCGAGGAGAAGAAGCTCAAGGCGCTGCACGAGCAGGGCGTGCTCAAGGGCGGGTAAGGCTCAAAAAAACCGCGGCGCTCCTTGGGGAGGGACGGCGAGCGCCGCGCTGGCAACGGACCGTGCCCTGCACGGCGCGGTCCGGGAAACGCGTGAGGTTGGCGTGCTGCCGGGTGAACACGGCTTCGTGGTGATAAATTCCGCGGAATGCCCCGCTCGCGCACCGGTCGAAGCATCGCCGCCGTCCCCCGCACGAACCCTTCGAAAGGACCTCCATGTTCACGAACCCCGCCGCCGCGATGGACACCTGGAGCGCGCGAGCGCTCGGCCTGCTGCGCATCGTCGTCGGATACCTGTACCTCTCCCACGGCGCGTCGAAGCTCTTCCACGTCCCGCACGTGGCGATGTTCGACCAGCTCCAGGTGATGTCGCTGATCGGCTTCGCCGGCATCCTCGAGCTCGTGGGCGGCACGCTCGTGCTCATCGGGCTCTTCACGCGGCCCGCGGCCTTCATCCTCTCGGGCGAGATGGCGTTCGCCTATTTCATGGGGCACGCGCCCAGGGGGAATCCGCTCGTTCCCCTGCTCAACGGGGGCGAGGCGGCGGTGCTGTACTGCTTCATCTTCCTGTTCCTGGCCGCCGCGGGCGGCGGCGCCTGGAGCCTGGACGCCTACCGGGCGCGCGCAAGGCCGGGCGCCCCTTCCTGAGCGCCCCGCCGCCCGCGGCGGCGGGGTCGCGCCCGCCGCTTGCGCGCGGCGATCTAGAATGACGGGTTTCGACCCCGTCTTTCCCGCGCACCATGGAAACGCAAAAGGAAACCCTCGGCTTCCAGGCCGAGGTGAAGCAGCTGCTGGAGCTGATGATCCACTCGCTCTACAGCAACAAGGAGATCTTCCTCCGGGAGCTCGTCTCGAACGCCTCCGACGCGTGCGACAAGCTGCGCTTCGAGGCGATGGCCGACAACGCGCTCTACGAGTCGGACGCCGCGCTCGCGATCCGCGTCTCGTTTGACAAGGCCGCGCGCACGATCACCGTCTCGGACAACGGCATCGGCATGTCGCGCGACGAGGTGGTCGCCAACATCGGCACCATCGCCCGCTCGGGCACGCGCGAGTTCTTCAAGTCCCTCACGGGCGACCAGGCGAAGGACGCCCGCCTCATCGGGCAGTTCGGCGTGGGCTTCTACTCGTCCTTCATCGTGGCGGACCGGGTCACGCTCGTCACGCGCCGCGCCGGGCGTCCGGCGGGCGACGCGGTGCGCTGGGAATGCGACATGGGCGCGGGCGCCGGCGAGTATTCCATCGAGCCGGCGACGCGGGCCGCGCGCGGCACCGAGGTCACGCTCCACCTGCGCGAGGCAGAGGACGAGTTCCTCGACGACCATCGCCTGCGCGAGCTCATCCGCAAGTACTCCGACCACATCGCGATTCCCATCGTGATGAAGAAGCGCGAGTGGGACGAGGAGAAGAAGGAGTACGTCGTCCGCGACGCCGAGGAGACGGTGAACCAGGCGAGCGCGCTCTGGTCCCGCCCCCGCAGCGAGATCCCGGACGCGCAGTACATCGAGTTCTACAAGCACGTGGGCCACGACCTCGAGGCCCCGCTCGCCTGGACGCACAACCGCGTCGAGGGCCGGCAGGAGTACACGCAGCTCCTGTACATCCCGTCCCGCGCGCCGTTCGACCTGTGGGACCGGGACCATCGGCGCGGGCTCAAGCTCTACGTGCGCCGCGTCTTCATCATGGACGACGCCGAGCAGCTGCTGCCCGCCTACCTGCGCTTCGTGCGCGGCATCGTCGATTCGAGCGACCTGCCGCTCAACGTCTCGCGCGAGATCCTGCAGAAGAACCGCGACATCGATGCCATCCGCGCCGGCTGCACCAAGCGGGTGCTCGGCCTGCTCGAGGAGCTGGCGCAGGAGCAGCCGGAGAAGTACGCCGCGTTCTGGAAGGAGTTCGGCCGCGTGCTCAAGGAAGGTGTCGCCGAGGACCCGGCGAATCGCGAGCGCATCGCGAAGCTCCTGCGCTTCTCCTCGACGCAGGCGGATTCGGAAGACGCGACCGTCTCGCTCGCGGATTACGTCTCGCGCATGAAGGAAGGGCAGGACACGATTTACTACGTGACCGCCGACACGTTCCGCGCGGCCCGCCACAGCCCGCACCTGGAGGTGTTCCGCAAGAAAGGCGTCGAGGTGCTTCTCCTGCACGAGCGCATCGACGAATGGCTGGTCGCCAACCTGCACGAGTTCGAGGGCAAGGCGCTGGCGTCGGTCGCGCGCGGCGAGATCGACGTGGCGAAGATCGCGGGCGAGGAGGAGAAGAAGCGCCAGGAGGAGCTCGCGGGCGAGCATCGCGCGCTCACCGACCGGCTGAAGGAGGCGCTGGGCGACCGGGTGAAGGAGGTCCGGGTCTCGACGCGGCTGACGGAGTCGCCCTCCTGCCTCGTGGCCGACGAGCGCGACATGGGGACGAACCTCGCGCGGATCCTCAAGGCGGTGGGCCAGGACGTGCCGGCGATGAAGCCGATCCTCGAGGTGAACCCGGGACATCCGATCGTGCGGCGGCTGCAGCCCGGCGACGCGCGCCTGGGCGACTGGGCCCAGCTCCTCTTCGACCAGGCGCTGCTGGCCGAAGGCGGTCAGCTCGAGGATCCCGCGGAGTTCGTGAAGCGCAGCAACGAGCTCATGCTCTCCCTCGGGACGGCGTGACTAGGTAGCGCCGCTGCGTGGCGTGCCCAGCGCGCGCGCGAGGCGGCGCGTGCGCACGACCGCATCCAGGAAGCGTGTCGATCCCAGCTGCCGGGTCACGTGCGCCTGGGCCGATTCCCAGAGCGGCATGGCCGCGCGGAACGTGCGCCGCCCCTTGGCCGTGCTGGCGAGCTGGCGCACCCGCGCGTCCTCGCCGGGGCGCGTTTCCACCAGGCCTGCGCCGGCGAGCGCCGCGACGTTGCGGCTCACCGTGGTCTTGTCCATCACCAGGAAGCGCGCGATCTCGCCCATCGCGAGCGGCTCGCCGCCGATCACGCACCAGAGCACCGCGAGCTGGCTCGAGGTGATCCCCGCCGGCGCGAGATAGGCGTCATAGAGCGAGGTCAGGGCACGGGCGGCCATGCGCGTGTTGCCGCACAGGCAATCGAAGCCGCGCATGCGATAGGCGTCGAGCGCGCCCGCCGGGATACCGCGTGTGCTGGCGTATTTCCGGACCATGCCGCGAATTGTACGCGTCTCACCCATTGTCACCGTGTGTTACTCCAGGGCCGCAATCGCGCTTTTGCCATTGACACCGGCGCGGGCGCGCGGCAAACGGTAGTTGTAGATACAACTATACGGCCGAAATGAAGGTCCCACCGAAGCGCGCCCGGTACCGGCGCAGCCTGAGCGAGAAGCTCGCGATCGTGCGCGAGTCGATGAAGGGCGAGACCTCGGTCGCCGAGGTCGCGCGGCGCCACGCCGTGTCGCCCAACGTCCTCTTCTACTGGCGCCGCGTGTACCGCGAGCTCGTCGACCAGGACTTGACCGCCGTGGCGCAACGCGACGCCCTCGCGGACCTCGAGCTCCAGGTGCGCAACCTCGAACGGCTCCTCGGCCAACGCACGCTGGAGATCGCATTGCTCAAGGAAAGGCTGGGAATCGACCATGACGATGATGAACTCCCCCCGCGCAAGGCACGTCCCGCTGGGCCAGAGGCTTGAGGCGGCCGAGCGCATCCGCGCCGGCACTTGGTCGACGGGCGAGGCGGCGCACGCGCTGGGCGTCGCGGCCCAGGACGTGGAGCGCTGGGTCGCGAGCGGCGAGCGCCCCGTGAACGTGGCGGACATCCTCGCCTCGCCGCAGGAAAGGCGCCTCACGCGCCGCGCCGAGCACCTCGTGGACCTCATCGCGGCGGCCGACGAGCTGATCCGCCGGCTCAACGACCGGCTCGCGGCGGAGTGCAACAAATTTGGCCGGTTCGTTCAGCAAGGATCGCGTTCGTGAAGACCGCGCAACGCGCGGGCCGCCCGATTGCCGGTTTTCGTTGACCGCGCACGAAACGCTTCATTAAGTTCACACGCCAACCATTTCCCTGGGGACTTCCATGACGAAAAAACAAGGCGGGATGCGCGTGCGCGCGTCCGTGCTGGCGGTGGCATCGGCGCTGTGCGGGCTCCCCGGAGGGGTGAACGCGCAGGCGACGGCTTCGGCGCCCGCCTCGAGCGAGCGCATCGAGGTGACCGGCTCCAACATCAAGCGTGTCGAGGGCGAGACCGCGCTGCCGGTGACGGTCATCTCGCGCGAGGAGATCGCGCGCACGGGGGCGACAACCGCTTTCGAGCTGATGCAGAACGTGTCCGCGAACAACAGCCTGGGCAACGTATCGCTCAACAGCGTGATCGGCACGACGAGCTTTTCCGCCCAGACGGCTTCGCTGCGCGGCCTGGGCGGCGGCCGCACGCTGGTCCTCATCAACGGCAAGCGCGTGAACGGCTTCGCCGGCGAGATCAACGGCGTGCAGGGCGTGAACCTCTCGGTGATCCCGATCACCGCGATCGAGCGGGTCGAGGTGCTGAAGGATGGCGCCTCGGCGGTGTACGGGTCCGATGCGATCGCGGGCGTCATCAACTTCATCCTGCGCAGCGACTACCGCGGCGCGGAGGCGACCGCCTGGCTCGGCACGCCCACGCGCAGCGGCGGCGGCAAGGAGGAGCGCTACAGCGCCGCCATCGGCTACGGCGACCTCGATCGCGATCGTTTCAACGTGTTCTTCGCGCTGGAATACGACCGCCAGCACCATCTCGACCAGGTCGACCGCAACTTCGCCAACACCTCCGTGCGCGACGAGATCGGGCTGGTCGGCATCTCGAGCAACACCTTCCCGGGCCGCGTGGCGACGGGGGGAATCGGCGTGCCGAGCGCGCCGAATTGCGCGCCCTCGATCTTCTTCAACGATCCGCTCGCGGGCCTCTTCGGCTGCTTCTACGACCCGGCCGCCGATCCCGGGGTGCAGGCGATCCCGGACACGACGACCAAGCACGCCTTCGGCTCCGCCAAGTTCCGGATCAACAACAACTGGCAGCTCTACGGGCACGCGCTGTACGCCGAGGACGAGAACCGCTTCAAGATCCAGCCCGTGCCGGTCTCGCGCGTGCTCTTCTACGGTCCCAACTCCGACATCCCGATGGCGATCACGCTGCAGCCGACGAGCCCGTTCTATCCGCACGCGCTCGCCGCGGCGGCGGGGGTCGACGGCCAGCCTCTCGACATCCGCTATCGCGCGTACGAGAACGGCGCGCGCGACACGACCGACAAGAACAAGGGCGGCCAGGCCGTGGGCGGCGTGAGCGGGGCCATCGGCAAGTGGGACACGGACCTTTCGTACACGTATTCGCAGGGCAAGGTGACGGAGGTGCTGAACGGGGGCTTCCCGCTCGCCTCGCAGATCCTGCCGCTGCTCAACAGCGGCCAGGTGAACCTCTTCGGCTACAACACGCCCGCGGTCCAGCAGCAGCTGCAGGCCACGAACTTCAACGGCCAGACGTTCTCCGGCAAGTCCACGAGCGAAGGCGTGCAGGTGAAGGCGTCGAGCGAGATCTGGCGGCTTCCCGCGGGGGCGCTCGCCGTCGCGTTCGGCGCCGAGGAGCGGCGCGAGAAGCTCGAGGAGAGCCCGGCGGCCCAGCTCGCCACCGGCGACATCACCGGCTACGGCGGCAACATCAAGGCGGTCTCCGGCTCGCGCGACGTGACGGCGTTCTACGGCGAGGCCAACGTGCCGATACTGAAGACGCTCGAGGCGAACGTGGCCCTGCGCACCGACCGCTACAGCGACTTCGGCCGCACCAACAACCCGAAGGTGTCCCTGCGCTGGCAGCCCAACCGCGACCTCCTCGTGCGCAGCTCCTACGGCACCGGCTTCCTCGCGCCTTCGCTCTACCAGCTCTTCAATCCCCAGATCGGCAGCGTGAGCCCGAACGGCGTGAGCGACCCGATCCGCTGTCCCGTGACGCACGACCAGGGCCAGGACTGCGTGACCCAGTTCCCGATCACCTTCGGGGGCAACCCGCAGCTGCGTCCGGAGACGAGCGAGCAGATCACCGCGGGATTCGTGTTCGAGCCCACGCGGGCGTGGTCGTTCTCCGCGGACTACTTCAAGATCCGCCTCTCCAACACGATCACGAACGGCGTGCCCATCAACACGATCCTCGGGGACCTCGCGCAGTACGGCTCGTACGTCACGCGCGGCCCGGTGCAGCCCGAATTCCCCAGCCTCCCCGGACCCATCACCAACATCCGCCAGACGTTCGTGAACCTGGGCAACACGCACATCGAGGGCGTCGACCTCGAGGCGCACTACCGCTGGCCGCGCCAGCCCTGGGGGCGCGTGCGCTTCGACGTGAGCGGCACGTACTACATCCGCTACGACGTGCAGGCGACCGACGGCAGCTATGGCGGCATCGTCTCCAACTCTTTCCAGTCGCCGGTCACGGGCGTGGTCCCCCGCTGGAAGCATTACGCGAGTCTCGCCTGGGACATGGGACCGTGGGCGGCGTCCGTCGCCAACTCGTTCCAGTCGTCCTATGTGGACGTGAACACGGACCTGGACAACAACACGCGGGAGGTGGGATCGCTCTCGCTTTTCGATGTCCAGGGGTCGTACTCCGGGTTCAAGCACGTCACGCTCACGCTCGGCGTGAAGAACGTGCTCGACATGAACCCCCCGGCGACCAACCAGCGCATCTACTTCCAGGCGGGGTACGACCCGTCGTACTACGACGCGCGGGCGCGCTTCGTGTACGGCTCGGTCACGTACGCGTTCAAGTAGCCGCAAAAAGAAAGGCCGCGACGCGAGTCGCGGCCCAATCGAAGGCCCCTTGCCCGAGCCCCCTTCCACAAATGCATTGTGCCAAAACTATTGGCGCAAAAGTATCGCCACCATAGCATAATCGCTCGCATTTGCAACTTCGGGCGGGGCGCGTGGCCGAACTACAGGAGCAACAACGGGAGGCGATGCTGGAAGTGCTCGCCCAGTTCCGCGTGCTGGTGCGGTCGATCCGCGAGCATTACCGCACCGTCGAGGAGAAGGCCTCCGTCGGGGGCGCCCAGCTTTGGGCGCTTTCGGAGATCGCGGGCACGCCCGACGTGAGCGTGGGCGACCTCGCGCGCAAGCTCGCCGTGCACATCTCCACCGCCAGCAACCTGATCGGGCGCCTGGAGGAGCTGGGGATGGTCGAGCGCAAGCGCGTGAGCCGGGACCAGCGCGTGGTCCAGCTCGCCGTCACGCCCCTCGGGCGCCGCACCCTCAAGAGCGCGCCGCAGCCGACCATGGGACTGCTGCAGCAGGCCCTGCTCGACCTGCCGCCGGAGCGGCTGAAGGCGCTGCGGCGCGAGCTGTCCGAGGTGCTCGCGCGCATGAAGCTGCGCACCCATCGCGGGGCGCACGAGCTCCCGATCGCCGAGCTGCTGTCGGAACCGCCGCCGGCGCGGCCGAAGCGCGCCCGGACGACGCGGCGCGCCTGAAGGCGGCGCCGCCGATTCAGCGGCCCGGAAGGGGCCGCACGAGGACATCCGGCGAGAAGAGCTTCCCGTCCTTCATCACCTCGCGTACCCGCGACAGGTTCGCGACGTCGGCGAGGGGATCGGCATCCAGGATCACGAGGTCGGCGCGGCGCCCGGGCACGAGGCGGCCGATCTCGTCTTCCATGCGCATCGCCTTCGCGCCATTGACCGTGGCGCTTCTCAGCACCTGCAATGGGGTGAGGCCGGCGTCGGCCATGAGCTGCATCTCGCGGAATACCGCGGGACCGTGCAGCGTGCCGATGTTGCCCGCGTCGGTGCCCATGGCCACCGGGATGCCCGCGGCCCAGACGCGGCGCAGGTTCGCCGCCATGACCTCGGAGAGCCTGGGCGATGGGGGATCGGCCATGAGCTTGCGCACGCGCTCCGGGATCTGGTCCGGCGGGATGCGATCGAGGTCCGCGAGCGCGCCCACGATCTGCGGATCCGCCAGGCGCTTCTCGGCGTCCGTCGCGCGCCACGTGTTCGAAAGCGCGTACTGGTAGCCCATCGTCACGAAGAGCGTGGGGCAGTAGAGCGCGTGGTTGCGCCGCATGAGCGCGATGAACTCGTTGTCGACCGGCTCGTCCTCGACGGAATGCACGAGGTAATCGGCGCCCGCGCGCAGGGCCGACTTCGCCACGATGAGCTCCGTGGCATGGACGGCGAGCGGCACGCCCGCCGCGTGCGCCTCTTGCGCCGTGGCGCGCACGATCGCCTCCTGCGCGGCGAGATCGTCGGTGTCGCGATGGATGTACCAGACCTTGATGTAGTCGGGCTTGCGTTCGAGCTCGCGCTTCACCAGCGTGCGCGCCTCGTCGGGCGACGTGACCCCGATGATGGGCGGGTCGCCCAGGTCGAGCTTCACGCGATCCACCATCGAGATGAGCGGCCCGGCCACGGCCACGCGCGGCGCGGCATCGGAGGCGCGCGCCGCATCGCGCATCGAGAAATTCCAGAACGGCCCGCCGATGTCCACGACGCTCGTGACGCCGCTCGCGAGCCAAACGCGGAAGGTGAAGGGCAGCCGCGCCTGGTTGCGCGCGACCTCTTGGGCGTACGGCATCCACGCGTTGAAATCGGCGGCGTCGGGACGCGTATACAGGTTGCCCGACTGGAAGAAGTGCACGTGACCGTCGATGAGCCCGGGAATGACCCAGCGTCCCTTCGCGTCGATCACGCGCGCGCCGGCGGGGACCGGCACGGCATCGGCGTGGCCCACCGCTTCGATGCGGTTGCCGCGCACGACGATCGTGCTGTCCGGTACCGCCACGTCGTTGTCCCGCTCCGGATGGATCACGGTGGCACCGACGATCGCGATCACCGGCTCGGCGGCGCCGGCGCCCGTGGCCGCGAGGGCGAGGCCGGCGAGGAAGCTCGCAAGGATGCGCATGGGGATCTCTCCGGAACGGTGCCTATCATAACGGGCATGGATAGCGCCTACGAGAGCCACGAGCCGGCGCGGGCCGAGGTCGAGCGCTGGACGGGCCCGGTGCTGCTCGAGTTCGGCAACGCGTGGTGCGGCCATTGCCGCGCCGCCCAGCCGCTGGTGCAGGCGGCGCTCGGGGCGCATCCCGACGTGCGCCACGTGCGCATCGCGGACGGCAGCGGGCGCCCGCTCGGCCGCTCCTTCCGGGTGAAACTCTGGCCCACGCTCGTGTTCCTGCGGGACGGCGCGGAGGTCGACCGCCTGGTGCGCCCGCGCGAGACGGAGCCGATTCGCGCGGCCCTGGGCCGCATCGACGCGCCTTCCTGACGCTGCTCCCATCGGCGCAGCCGCGCGCCGAAACAGCCCGCCGCCGGCGCCGTCCAACGGGATCACCCGCCTGGAGTCACCCCGCATGAAGCCGCGCATGGAAGATCCCCGCAGCAAGGAGCCGAAGCCGCCGTTCCCGAAGCAGCACCAGGACCCGCCCGGCCTCGAGCGCAAGATGACGCCGCGGCCGGACCATGGCGAGTGGAGCTACGTCGGCCACGGGCGGCTCGAGGGGCGGCGCGCCTTCGTGAGCGGCGGCGACAGCGGCATCGGCAGGGCGGTGGCCCTCGCCTTCGCGCGCGAGGGGGCGCAGGTCGCGATCGGCTACCTGCCCGAGGAAGAATCCGACGCGCAGGACGCGGTGGCCGCGATCGAGGAATCCGGCGGCACCTGTCTCGCCCTTCCCGGGGACATCCGCGATCCCGCCACCTGCCACCACGCCATCGACCGCGTCGTGAAGGAGTTCGGCGGCATCGACGTGCTGGTGAACAACGCGGGATGGCAGCAGACCTTCGCGAGCATCCTCGAGATCTCGCCCGAGGAGCTCGACCGCACCTTCCGCACGAACATCTTCGCGATGTTCTACTTGTGCCAGGCGGCGATCCCGTACATGAAGCCGGGCGCCTCCATCATCAACACGGCGTCGATCCAGGCCTTCAGGCCGTCGCCCACGCTGTTGCACTATGCGGCGACGAAAGGCGCCATCGTCAACTTCACCCAGGGCCTCTCGCAGCAGCTCGCGGAAAAGGGCATTCGCGTGAACGCCGTGGCGCCGGGGCCGGTCTGGACCCCCCTCATCCCGTCCTCCATGGAGACGGAGACCTTCGGCGAGCAGGCGCCGCTCAAGCGTCCGGGACAGCCCGCGGAGCTGGCTCCGGTCTACGTGCTGCTCGCGAGCGACGAGTCGAGCTACGTGACAGGGATGGTCTACGGCGTGACCGGAGGCGAGCTCTTCACCTGAAGCCGGGGCTAGGCGGCGGGGGACGCGTTCTCCAGCCGGTAGCCGTGGTGATAGACCGCGGACAGACGCCAGCCGTGGCGCCCGTCGAGCTCGAGCGCCTGCCTGAGCCGGCTCACGTGGGTGTCCACCGTGCGCGAATCGAGCGCCTCCGGATGGCCCCAGACCTGCTCGTAGAGCTGGGCGCGCGAGACCAGCTCGCCGCGCTTGCGGAAGAGCAGGAGCGCCACGTCCGCCATGCGCGGCGTCATCTTGACGGCGCGCCCTTCGAGGCAGATCGTGCGCCGCCGCGGGTCGATGCGATAGGGACCGATGTCGAACGCCTCCTCGAGCTCCGCACCGGAGAGGCCGGCGCGGCGGCCGAGCGCATCGACGCGCGCGAGGAACTCGAGGCGGCGCAGCGGCTTCACCACGTAATCGTCGGCGCCCAGGTTCAGCACGGTCGCGATCTCGAGCTCCTCGTCGCGCGCGGTGGCGAACATGACGGGAAGCCGCTTCTGGCGTTGGCGCACCCAGCGCAGCAACTCCTCGCCCGAGAGGTCGGGCACCATCCAGTCGAAGATCGCCAGCTCGAACGAGTCGCGCTCCAGCACCTTGAGCGCCGCCTTGCCCGAGGACACGCCGGTCACGGCGTGGCCGTTGCCCTCGAGCCAGGAGCGCGCGAGCTCGAGCTGGATCGGGTCGTCCTCGAGGAGCAGGATGCGCATGCGGTCAGCCCTTCGCCCGGGCGAGCGCCTCGACGAGGAGGCCCAGGCGCGCGCGTACCGCGGCAGCGTCGCCGCGGGCGCCCTCGCGCTCCAGCTCGCGCCCCGTGACGCTCAGGTCCTCCAGCCCGAGCGCGCCGGCCGCCCCACCCAGCCGATGCGCGAGGTGCACGATCGTCGGGAAGTCGCAGGCGTCGAGCGCGCGATTGAGGCGCGCCAGGTCCGCGCGCGTGCGGCCGAGAAGCTTCTCGCGCAATCCGCGTTCGAGCGGATCGTCGGGCAGTGGAGACATGGGGAGGGGGGGTGAATCAGGGCACGGGTGCGATGATAGGGCCGCGCGGCCTTTTCGACATTCGCCGATTTACAATCGTTTACAAAATGCGGCAGCCCCCTTGGTAGATTTTCCCTGTCTCCTCGCAGCAACGCACCGCCATGCCGCATGTCGTCCTCATCGAGCCCGAAGGGCTGCTTCGCTCCCTGGTGCGGCCGCACCTGGGCGCGATGGGAGAGGGCCTTCACGTCGTCGGCACCCTCGAGGAGGCCCAGGCGCTCCCGCGCTTCCGCGAGGGGCTGCTCGTGCTCGCGCGCGGCCGCTCCGATGCCCGCTATGCCGCCGAGCTCGCGTGCGCCTTCGATCTGCATGCCGCGGACGAGCCGGTCCGCCTGGTGGTGCTCGAGACGGGCGCGGCGGCGTTTCCGGAGGGCAACGTGGCGTGGACCTACCTCCACGAGATCGATCGCACGCTCGCCTGCACGCACTTCACGCCGGGCGGCGCTGAAGGCGTCGATCCGCGGCTCGGGCTCGCGGAGGATTTCCCGCACGACACCTACCGGCCGCTCGCGCGCGTGGGCGAGCTCGCCTGCGGTGCCGTCTACCTGGTGCGCAATCGCGTGAGCGGCTTCAAGGAGCTGCTGGTGCAGACGTGCGACGACCAGATCGCCTCGGGTGCCGTGGCCCAGGCGCTGTACCGCAATTTCCGGTCGCGCGCGAGGCCGTGGATCGACATGCTGCGGCACGAGGTCACGCGCCACCATTCGTTCATCTCCTCGAGCTCCCTGCCGTTCGACCTCGCGCGGCAAGTGGATCTCGCGGCCGCCTAGCGGCGGCGGTGCGCGCGATGAAGAAGGTCCTCTTCGTGGACGACGACGACGTGATCGTCCTGCTCGCGGCGAAGACGCTGCGCCGCATGGGCCTGCGCGTGGACAGCTTCACGGACGCGCACCAGGCGGTCGTGGCCTTCGCCGCCGCGCCCGACGATTACGACATCGTGGTGAGCGACGTGCGGCTGGGCGAGGGCGATGCCTTCGACATGTGCGGCGAGCTCCTGCGCATCCGCCCCGCCGTGCGCATCGTGCTCACCTCGGGCCTGCTGCGTGCCGAGGACCAGGAGCGGGCACGCTTGCTCGGCATCGGCGAGGTGCTGTCGAAGTCCCATGTCCTGACCCGCCTGCCCGAGCTGCTGGGCCGCCTGCGCCCCTAGGGCCGCGTCCTCGCAGGATCCGGGAGCGCGGCCGGAACGCGCTTGAAAGGGGCCGGTCTGACCTCATTGTCAGTCCATGCCCCGCGCTTTTTCCCGAGCCTGCCGCCATGCCCCGTAGAACCGATCCCGCCCAGTGGATGTGGGCGCAGGCTGTCGATTTCATCGACCAGGCCGAGCGCATGCACCGGCAGTTCTTCCGGCTGGCCTCCTCCAGGACGGCGGAGCCGGCGCTGTGGCAGCCGCCGGTGGACGTGTTCGAGGACGAGCACGAGGTGATCGTCGTCGTGGCCCTTCCCGGCGTGACCGAGGAGGGCATCGAGATCTCCGCGCGGGACGGCGCCCTCATGGTGCGAGCGCGCCGCGCGCTGCCCTTCGCGGGAGAGGGGCTGCGGCTGCGCCAGCTGGAGATTCCCTACGGCTCCTTCGAGCGCCGCGTCGAGCTGCCCCCGGCGCCCCTGCAACTCACCGCGCACGAGCTCACCCACGGATGCCTCGTGGTGCGCCTCGCCCGCATCGGAAGCGAATCGCGATGAACGACATGACTCCCACGCCGCAACAGCCGCTCTCCACCGAGGGCGCGTCCCGCATCGAGGTCCCGCCCGCCGCCCCCGCGGTGCACGGCGAGGCGCCGCTGCGCCCGCTGCCCGAGGACGCGATGATCATCCTGCCGGTGCGCAACACCGTGCTCTTTCCCGGCATCGTCGTTCCGCTCACCGTCGGACGCGAGCGTTCGCGCGCCGCGGCGGAGGCGGCGGCGCGCGAGCAGCGTCCGCTCGGCATCCTCCTGCAGAACAAGCCGGACGTCGATGCACCGGGGCCCGCGGACCTGCACTGGGTCGGCACCTCCGCGCAGGTCCTGCGCTACATCACCGCGCCCGACGGGGCGCACTACGCCATCTGCAAGGGGCAGAAGCGCTTCCGCGTGCTGCAATTCCTCGAGGGATGGCCCTTCGACGTGGCGCGCGTGCAGCTGATCGAGGACGTGAACCCGGACGACGTCGAGATCCAGGGACGGGCGCGGGCGCTGCGCGAGCGCGCGGGCGAGATCCTGCAGCTGCTGCCGCAGGTGCCCGAGGAAATGGTGAGCGCGTTCAACAACGTCGAAGGCCCGTCGCAGCTCGCCGATTTCATCGCCGGCATGATGGACGTGAGCGTCGAGGAGAAGCAGAAGCTGCTGGAGACGTTCGACCTCAAGGCGCGGCTCGACAAGCTGCTCGAGCTGCTGTCGCACCGGCTCGAGGTGCTCAAGGTGTCGCGCGACATCGAGGCGAAGACCCGCGAGTCCATCGGCGACGCCAATCGCAAGCACCTGCTGCGCGAGCAGATGCGCGCGATCCAGAAGGAGCTCGGCGAGGACGAGGAGTCCGGCGCCGAGATCGAGGAGCTGGGCGAGGCGATCGCGAAGGCCGGCATGCCCGAGGACGTGGAGAAGCAGGCGCGCAAGGAGCTGAAGCGCCTCGAGCGCACGCCCGAGGCGGGCGGCGAATACTCGATGATCCGCACCTACCTCGAGTGGCTGATCGAGCTGCCGTGGAAGACCGAGCCGCAGGCCGCGATCGACATGAACGAGGCGCGCCGCATCCTCGACGAGGACCACTACGGCCTCGAGAAGGTGAAGCGCCGCATCCTCGAGTACCTCGCGGTGAGGAAGCTCAACCCGAGCGGCAAGAGCCCGATCCTCTGCTTCGTGGGCCCCCCCGGCGTCGGCAAGACCTCGCTCGGCCAGTCGATCGCGAAGGCCACGGGCCGCAAGTTCGCGCGCGTGGCCCTGGGCGGCGTGCACGACGAGGCGGAGATCCGCGGCCACCGCCGCACCTACGTGGGCGCGCTGCCCGGCAACATCATCCAGGCGCTGCGCAAGGTCGAGACGAAGAATGCCGTCATGATGCTGGACGAGATCGACAAGCTGGGCGCGGGCGGCTTCCACGGCGACCCGGGCTCGGCCCTGCTCGAGGTGCTCGACCCGGAGCAGAACTCGAGCTTCCGCGACAATTACCTCGCGGTGCCGTACGACCTCTCGTCGGTCATGTTCATCTGCACCGCCAACGTGCTGGACACGATACCGGGGGCGCTGCGCGACCGCACGGAGATCATCCAGCTGCCGGGCTACACGGCGCAGGAGAAGCTGCAGATCGGGCGCCGCTACCTCGTGGAACGGCAGCGCAAGGCGGCGGGACTCGGCGAGGAGCAGTGCTCGATCGATGACGAGGCGCTGCTCGCGATCATCCACGACTACACGCGCGAGGCGGGCGTGCGCAACCTCGAGCGCGAGATCGGCAACGTCTTTCGCTTCGTCGCGCTGCGCATCGCCGAAGGCGCCGTGCAGTCGATGCGCGTGACGCCGGTGGAAGTCGCGGCGATCCTCGGGCCGAAGCGTTTCGAGGCCGAGGTCGCGATGCGCAAGCCCGTGCCGGGTGTCGCGACCGGTCTCGCGTGGACGCCGGTGGGCGGCGACATCCTCTTCATCGAGGCGGCGCGCATGCCCGGCAACGGGCGGCTCATCCTCACCGGCCAGCTGGGCGACGTGATGAAGGAGAGCGCGCAGGCGGCGCTCTCGCTCGTGAAGGCGAGAAGCGCCGAGCTCGACATCGCGCCGGAGATCTTCGAGAAGTCGGACATCCACGTGCACGTGCCCGCGGGCGCCACGCCGAAGGACGGCCCGAGCGCCGGGGTCGCGATGTTCACCGCGCTCTCGTCGCTCCTCACGCGGCGCGCGGTGCGCAGCGACGTGGCGATGACCGGCGAGATCAGCCTGCGGGGGCTGGTGCTTCCGATCGGCGGCGTGAAGGAGAAGGTGCTGGCCGCGCTGCGCGCGGGGATCACGACCGTGATGCTGCCGGCGCGCAACCGGCGCGACCTCGAGGACGTGCCTGCCGACGCGAAGGAGCAGCTCGAGTTCGTGTTCCTCGAGGATGTCGACCAGGCGCTCGCGACGGCCCTGTCGCCGGTGCCGGAAGCGGCCGAAGTCGCGCACGAGCTCGCGGCGCTGTAACGTCGATCGGGGTCCGCGCCGCAACGGTATGCGGCGCGGACGCGGGGTATCATTCGCGCTCCCAGAGACGGAGCCGCGATGCAGGATTCCCCGTTCCCCAAATTCGACGCCGGCCTGAAGATCGCCGACATCACGGCGATTCCCACTTCGTTCCCGCTGCCGAAGGGCAGCAACGTGCGCCTCGGCATCGGGCGCGCGGTGAAGCGCGATGCGATCGTCGTGCGCGTGCGCACGCAATCCGGGCTCGTGGGCTACGGTGAATCCCATGCGGGCCGCGCGCCCGGCGCGGTGGCCGCCCTCGTCAACACCACGCTGCGCGCGCTGGTGCTCGGCATGGATGCGACCGACGTCGTGGGCGTCTGGAACCGCATCTACAGCCGCCAGCTCGCGAGCCACGGCATGGGCGCCGGCTGCTCGCTCGCGATGAGCGGCCTCGACATGGCGTTGTGGGATATCCGCGGCAAGGCGGTCGGGTGGCCGCTCTACAAGCTGCTGGGCGGCGCGCAGCGTTCCATCTCCGCCTATGCCGGCGGCGTGTCGCTGGGCTTCCAGGATCCCAAGGACCTGGTGGCGGAGGCGAAGGTGCACGTCGATGCGGGGTACCGGGCGATCAAGCTGAGGCTCGGTGACAACGTGCGCGACGACATCCGGCGCGTGGAGGCCGCGCGCGACGCGTTCGGCGAGGAGATGGAAATCCTCACGGACGCGAACACCGGCTATACCGTCGAGGATGCGCGGCGCGTGATGCCGGCGCTGGAGGATCTCGAGGTGCGCTGGCTGGAGGAGCCTTTCCCGGCCCACGACTATCGCAGCTACTCGACCGCGCGCAGCTTCTCGACCACGCCGCTCGCGGCGGGCGAGAACCACTTCACGCGCTTCGAGTTCTCGCGGCTCATCGAGGAGGCGAACGTCGACGTGATCCAGCCCGACCTCTCGAAGAGCGGCGGCATCACGGAGTGCCTGCGCATCGCGGCGATGGCGTCGGCGCACAAGCTGCCGATCCACCCGCACAGCTCGATGACGGGCATCAACATGGCGGCCACGATCCACTTCCTCGCCGCGATCGACAACGGCGGCTATTTCGAGGGCGACGTGTCGAAGGACAACCTCTTCCGCGACGAGCTCACCAGCCGGCCCTACGAGCTCGCGAAGGACGGCACCGTGCGCCCCCTCGAGGCGCCGGGCATCGGCGTCGAGGTCGACGAGAAATTCCTGCAATCCCATCCCATCATCGACGGCCCGGGATACGTTTGAAAATCGGGGTCAGAGGTGGATTATCAGGATGCGGAAACGAACTCGGAATCCACGGAT
>DASRRY010000033.1:0-238790 GCA_035656735.1 Usitatibacter sp.
CACGGGCATCATGATCGGGCTCATCTTCCACTTCGCGAGCCGGCTCTTCTCGCACATCGGGCTGCTGAACGACTGGCCGGCGCTTTTCTCCGCGGCGATGCCGACCCTCCTCGTGGCCCTCGTGGCCTGGTACGGGCTGCATCGGGTCGAGGCGCGCTAAGGGCAGGGCATTCCGCCCATCCGGCCGGCTCCGGCTAGCGGGCCTTTCGCTGGCGCTCGACCAGGGCCGTGCCCGCGAGCCGGTCGTGCAGGAACTGCCGGTCGCGGTCGAACCAGGCCCAGAGGAAGCCCGCGCCGAGCGCGACGGTGGAGAGCAGCGCCAGGAGAAACCGGTGCACGGCCTGGAACAGGCGCACGGGCCCCCCATCGGATGCCCGCACGAGCGCGAGGCGCCACGTCTTCATGGGCAGCGTCTGGCCGCCGCGCGTCCAGAAAGCCACGTAGTAAGTGCCCGCCACGGCGACGAGCCATGCCTGCAGCAGGTGGCGGCGCCAGCCGTGGGTGGAGTCGCCGAACACCAGCACGAACGGGAAGGTCGCGACCAGCACGAGCGCGATCGTGAGCAGCAGGTCGTAGAGCGCGCAGGCGAGCCGGCGCGCCACGCCCGGCGCCGGCGGGGCCGATGCACTCACCGGTGCGGCTGGTGCCGCTCGAGCCAGCGCTCGCGCAGCTCGTGCTGCTTTTCCGGCGGCAGCCGGCGCATGCCCTGGTAGGCCTGGCGCGCCTCGCGGCGCTGTTCCGGCGTCATGGCCGCCCACTCGCGGATGCGCTGCTGGAAGCGTTCCTTCTGGATCGGCTGCAGCGAGGGATAGCGCCGGGCAGACGACATGAGACGCTGCTGCTGGTAGCCCGGCAGGCGGTTCCACTCGGGAGCCACGGGCGCCAGGATGCGCTGGTCGTCGGGCGAGAGCCGCTCCCAGGGCGTCTGGGGCATGCGCAGCTGGTCCGGGCGCTGCGCGAGCGTGCCGAGGGACAGGACCGCCAGGACTGCCGCGGTCAGCCGCGCGAGCCGTCGAGCCAAGTGCGGAAATCCTTGTCGAGGAAGGCGTCCGGCGGCAGCTCCTGGCTCAGCAGCTGGGCGTCCAGGTCGCCGATGTCGGGCTCGCGCAGGGCCGTGGACTGGTACGCCAGCGTGGCCAGGAGGGCGGCCAGGGGCAGCCAGAGGAGCGTGCGCTGGATGACGGCATAGCGCAGCGTCTGGGCCATCCCGGGCGCGACGGGCACCAGCCCGAAAAGCCGGACCGGCTCCCGATAGGCGTCGAGCGCCCGCAGCCGCGCCGCCTTGAGGCGGGTGGCCTGGATTTCGCCCACCCCGGCGGCGGTGCGATCGAGCCAGGGTTTGAGCTTGGCAGCAAATTCTCTTTCGTTCATAGCGTGATCCCTTTGGCTTTCAGGACTATCGCCAATGCATGGGTCGCCCGGGAGCAGTGCGTCTTCACGCTGCCCTCCGAGCACCCCATGACCTTGGCTGTCTCGGCTACGTCGAGCTCCTCCCAGTAACGCAGCATGAAGGCCTCGCGTTGACGCTCCGGCAGCGCCTTGACGGCGTCCTCGATGGCGGCCATGACCTGGGACTGCTCCAGCCGGGCCGCCGGCGAGGCCGGGACGTTCTCGTGCGCCTCGACCTCCATCGTCTCCAGCGGGTCGGACTCGTCGTCATCGTCGCGCCCGGCGCCGAAGGATGACAAGAGGGTCGTCCACGTGGAGCGGACCTTGGAGCGGCGGAAATGATCCCGGATGGCGTTCTGCAGGATGCGCTGGAAGAGGAGCGGCAGCTCCGGCGCCGGCCGCGCGGCATAGTTCACGGTGAGCTTCATCATCGCGTCCTGCACGATGTCCAACGCCGTGTCGTCATCCAGCACGGCGAAGACGGCCTGCTTGAAGGCCCTCCGTTCGACGGATGCGAGGAAATCGGCCAGCTCCTTCTGGGTCGCCAGGGGGTGCTCCTGCCTTGCGGGATGGGCGCAGCGCTCGCGCGGAATGGTAGCAAAGAGGCTCCCGCGTCACTGCCGGCGGCAGCAGCGGGCGCCCCGGCCATTCTAGCTTGACCCCGCGGGGCGCTCCGGCTATCGTGTAAGGTTCTCCGTTTAAACCCCCCGAATTACAAGGCCTTAGCTCATGGAACTCAAGCTCCCCCCGACCCTGGATGCCGGCGAGACCCTGACGGGCGCCGAGATCGTCATCCGCTGCCTCAAGGCGGAGGGCGTGGAGTACGTATTCGGCTACCCGGGGGGCGCGGTCCTGCACATCTACGACGCGATCTTCAAGCAGAAGGACGTGAAGCACGTGCTGGTGCGCCACGAGCAGGGCGCCTTGCACGCAGCTGACGGCTATGCGCGCGCGACGGGCCGTCCGGGTGTCGCCCTCGTGACGAGCGGCCCCGGCGTCACCAACGCGGTGACCGGTATTGCAACCGCGTATATGGACTCGATCCCGATGGTGGTGATCACGGGGCAGGTTCCGACCAAGGCCATCGGCGAGGACGCCTTCCAGGAGTGCGACACCGTCGGCATCACACGCCCGGCGGTCAAGCACAACTTCCTGGTGCGGGACGTGAACGAGCTCGCGGTCACGATCAAGAAGGCATTCCACATCGCGACCACCGGGCGTCCGGGCCCGGTGCTGGTCGACATCCCGAAGGACGTCTCGAACCATCCGGCGCCCTTCCACTATCCCGAGCGCATGCACATGCGCTCGTACAATCCCGTCACGAAAGGCCACTCGGGCCAGATCAAGAAGGCGCTGGGTCTCCTCCTCGAGGCGAAGCGGCCGATGGTGTACGTGGGCGGCGGCGCGATCCTCGGCGACGCCTCGGCGGAAGTGATCGAGCTGGTGCGCACGCTCGGCTACCCGATCACCAACACGCTCATGGGGCTGGGCAGCTACCCCGCGACCGACCGGCAGTTCGTCGGCATGCTCGGGATGCACGGGACCTACGAAGCGAACCACGCGATGCAGACGTGCGACGTGCTGCTCGCCGTCGGCGCGCGCTTCGACGACCGCGTGATCGGCGACCCGGCCGATTTCGCCCACGGCAATCCCGCGCGCAAGATCGTCCACATCGACGTGGATCCCTCGTCGATCTCCAAGCGGGTGCGCGTGGATGTGCCGATCGTGGGCGGCGTGAAGGAGGTCCTGACCGAGTTGCTCGCGCTGCTCAAGGCCTCGCCCCAGCGTCCCGACGCGGCGGCGCTCACCGCATGGTGGAAGCAGATCGACACCTGGCGCGCGAAGGATTGCCTGCGCTACGACCGCGCCTCGAAGATCATCAAGCCGCAATTCGTGATCGAGAAGCTCTACGAGGTCACCAAGGGCGACGCGTACGTGACCTCGGACGTGGGCCAGCACCAGATGTTCGCGGCCCAGTTCTACAAGTTCGACAAGCCGCGGCGCTGGATCAACTCCGGCGGCCTGGGGACGATGGGCGTGGGCCTGCCGTACGCGATGGGCGTGAAGATGGCGTTCCCCGACGCCGAGGTCGCCTGCGTGACGGGCGAGGCCTCCATCCAGATGTGCATCCAGGAGCTCTCGACCTGCAAGCAGTACCACCTCCCGGTCAAGGTCGTGAACCTGAACAACCGCTACATGGGCATGGTGCGGCAGTGGCAGGAGTTCTTCCACGGCAACCGCTACAGCGAGTCGTACATGGACGCGCTGCCCGACTTCGTGAAGCTCGCCGAGGCGTACGGGCACGTGGGCATGCGCATCGACAAGCCGGCCGACGTGGAGGGGGCCCTGCGCGAGGCCTTCGGAATGCGCGACCGCCTCGTGTTCATGGACTTCATCACCGACCAGACCGAGAACGTCTTCCCGATGGTCCCCGGCGGCAAGGGGCTGTCGAACATCATCCTGGCCGAAGAGCTGTAAGCCATGCGCCACATCCTTTCCATCCTCGTGGAGAACGAGGCCGGAGCCCTCTCGCGCGTCGCGGGCCTCTTCTCCGCGCGCGGCTACAACATCGAGACGCTGACCGTGGCCCCGACGGAGGACCGCTCGCTCTCGCGCATGACCATCGTCACGACCGGCTCGGAGGAGATCGTCGAGCAGATCACCAAGCAGCTGAACAAGCTGGTCGACGTGGTGAAGGTCGTGGACCTGTCCGAAGGCAAGCACATCGAGCGCGAGCTGATGCTCGTGAAGGTGCGCGCGGCGGGCAAGGACCGCGAGGAAATCAAGCGCACCGCGGACATCTTCCGCGGGCGCATCATCGACGTCACCGACAAGTCCTACACGATCGAGCTCACCGGTACCACCGAGAAGCTCGACGCCTTCCTGGAGGCGCTCGACCGCAGCGCCATCCTCGAAACAGTCCGCACCGGAGTCTCGGGTATCGGGCGTGGCGAGTGGGTGCTGAAGGTCTGACCCAACCCATACTCAAGGAATCGACATGAAGGTCTATTACGACAAGGACGCCGACCTCTCGCTCATCAAGGGCAGGAAGGTCACGATCGTGGGCTACGGCTCCCAGGGCCATGCGCACGCGCAGAACCTCACCGACTCGGGCGTGAAGGTCACCGTGGGGCTGCGGCCCGGCGGCGCCTCGTGGGAGAAGGCGAAGAAGGCCAAGCTCGCCGTGAAGGACGTGGGCGAGGCCGTGAAGGGCGCGGACCTCGTGATGATCCTGCTGCCGGACGAGAACCACGCCCAGGTCTGGAAGGAAAGCATCGAGCCCAACATCAAGAAGGGCGCGGCGCTCGCCTTCGCGCACGGCTTCAACATCCACTTCCAGCAGATCGTGCCGAAGGCCGACCTGGACGTGATCATGATCGCGCCGAAGGGCCCGGGCCACCTCGTGCGCTCGACCTACACGCAGGGCGGCGGCGTGCCCGCGTTGATCGCGATCCACCAGGACTTCTCCGGCAAGGCGAAGGACCTGGCGCTCTCGTACGCGGCCGCGATCGGTGCGGCGCGCGGCGGCGTGATCGAGACCAACTTCCGCGAGGAGACCGAGACCGACCTCTTCGGCGAGCAGACGGTGCTCTGCGGCGGTATCGTGGAGCTCATCAAGGCCGGCTACGAGACGCTGGTGGAAGCCGGGTATGCGCCGGAGATGGCGTATTTCGAGTGCCTGCACGAGACCAAGCTCATCGTGGACCTGATCTACGAGGGCGGCATCGCGAACATGAACTACTCGATCTCGAACAACGCCGAGTTCGGCGAGTACGTCACGGGACCGAAGGTCATCGGCGACGACGCGCGCCGGGCGATGAAGGAATGCCTCGCCCGCATCCAGAACGGGGAGTACGCGCGCGATTTCATCCTGGAGAACCGCGCCGGCGCGCCGACGCTCAACGCCAAGCGCCGGCTGCTGGCCGAGCACGACATCGAGAAGGTGGGCGAGAAGCTGCGTGCGATGATGCCGTGGATCCGCCAGAACCGCCTCGTCGATACCAGCAAGAACTGATGCGCGACTACCCCCACCCCATCATCGCGCGCGAGGGCTGGCCGTACCTCACGGCCTCGCTCGTGGTGGCGGTCGCCGTCACGTGGTTCTTCGGCTGGTGGTCGATCCCGTTCTGGGCCGTGTACTTCTTCATCCTGCAGTTCTTCCGCGACCCGCCGCGCGACATCCCGCAGGGCGAGGGCCTCGTGCTCTGCCCCGCGGATGGCCGCGTGCTGATCGTGGGCAAGGCCACGGATCCGTACCGCAACGTCGAGGCGCTCAAGATCAGCGTCTTCATGAACGTCTTCAACGTGCACTCGAACCGCTCGCCGGCGGACGCGCTGGTGAAGGAAGTGATCTACGCGAAGGGCCTCTTCGTGAACGCTTCGTTCGACAAGGCCTCCTCGGACAACGAGCGCAACGCGCTGGTGCTCCAGCTCGACAACGGCGTCGAGATGAGCTGCGTGCAGATCGCCGGCCTCATCGCCCGGCGCATCCTCTGCTACGTGAAGCCGGGCGAGCGGCTCGCCCGCGGGCAACGCTACGGCTTCATCCGCTTCGGCTCGCGCGTCGACGTGTATCTCCCGCCGGACGCGCGGCCGCGCGTCGCGATCGGCGACAAGGTCAAGGCGGGCTCCACGGTGCTCGCCGAGCTGGCCTCCTAGGCTTCCGTGGCCACGCCGCTCGAGAGGACCGCCAAGCTCGAATTCGCGCGCCGGCGCGGCATCTACCTGCTGCCCAACCTCTTCACGACGCTGAACCTCTTCGCCGGGTTCTACGCGATCGTGCAGGGTATGAACCACGAGTTCGAGCGCGCGGCCATCGCGATCTTCGTGGCGATGGTGCTGGACAGCATCGACGGGCGCGTGGCGCGCCTCACGCGCACGCAGTCGGCCTTCGGCGCGGAATACGACAGCCTGACTGACATGGTCTCCTTCGGCGCCGCCCCGGCGCTCGTGATGTACGAGTGGGCGCTGCGCGACATGGGGCGCCTGGGCTGGATCGCCGCCTTCGTGTACTGCGCCGGCGCGGCGCTGCGCCTCGCGCGGTTCAACATCCAGCTCTCGGTCGCGGACAAGCGCTGGTTCACGGGGCTGCCCAGCCCCGCGGCAGCCGCGCTCGTGGCCGGCATGGTGTGGGTGTTCAACCGGTTCGATGTCGCGGGCGTGGACATCAAGTGGTTCGCGGCGGCGGTCACGCTCTATGCCGGCATCACCATGGTGTCGAACGTGCGCTTCTGGAGCGGCAAGGCGATCAACCTGCGGCGCGCCGTTCCTTTCTCCGTGGTGCTCCTCATCGTGCTCGCCCTGCTCCTCATCACGATCGAGCCGCCGATCGTGCTCTGGGGCGTGATGCTCGCCTACGGCGTTTCGGGCTACGTGTACTGGGGCCTGCAGCGGGTCCGCCGCGGCGCCCTCGACAAGCAGTACCAGAACGTGCGCGACGCCATCGAGGAAGGCAACCTTTCGGGCCTCGCGCGCACGCTCGTCTCGACGCCGGTGGACAGCGTGATCGCGCCCGGCGGGCGCACGCTGCTCATGGTGGCGGTCGAGGAGACCAACCTGCCGGCGGTGGAGCTGCTGGTGTCGCGCGGCGCCTCGCTCGACCTGCGCGACGAGCAGGGCGTGACGGCGCTGGCCCTCGCGGCGGAGATGGGCTTCCAGGAGGCGGTCGAGATGCTCCTGGCCGCCGGAGCGAACCCGAACCTCCACGACCTGTCGGGCATGACGCCGCTGGACGTGGCGGACGAGCACGGCGCCCACGACATCGCGGCCCTCCTCCTGCGCTATGGCGGCAAGTCGAGCCGCGAGCTCGCGCCCCAGCAACCCTGAAAACTCGGGACTGCGCCCCGGGTTCTTGCGAACACGGGCGCTTCTGCTATATTGAACCCATGAGCAGCCGCGAATCCCTTCGCATCCGTCTCCCGGCCCTTGGCGCGCCCGCGCTGGGCCTGCTGCTGCGCCCCGCGCGCTAAATACTCCCTCTCCCACAATTCGTGCAGCACCTGGCCGCTTCGCCACCGCGGGGCGGATCCATCGATCCGGACAAAACGGAGAAATCCCATGAAGGACGCGTTGATCATTTTCGATACCACCATGCGCGACGGCGAGCAGAGCCCGGGCGCCGCGATGACGAAGGACGAGAAGGTCCGCATCGGCAAGCAGCTCGAGCGGCTGCGGGTGGACGTGATCGAGGCGGGTTTCGCGGCCTCGAGCCCCGGCGACTTCGAGGCGATCCGCGCGGTCGCCGCGGTGGTCAAGGATTCCACGGTGTGCTCGCTCGCGCGCGCGAACGAGAGCGACGTGGCCAAGGCGGGCGAGGCGATCCGCGGTGCTTCGCGCGGGCGCGTGCACACTTTCATCGCGACCAGCCCGATCCACATGAAGCACAAGCTGCGCATGGAGCCGGAGCAGGTGCTGGCGGCCGCGGTGGCGTCGGTGAAGCGGGCGCGCCAGTTCACCGATGACGTCGAGTTCTCCGCCGAGGACGCCGTGCGCTCCGACGTCGATTTCCTCTGCCGCATCTTCGAGGCCACGATCGCCGCGGGCGCGAAGACCATCAACGTGCCGGACACCGTGGGCTACAGCACGCCGGAGCTCTGGGGCGACCTCTTCCGCCAGCTGCTCGCGCGCGTGCCCAACGCCGACAAGGCGGTCTGGTCCACGCACTGCCACAACGACCTCGGCATGGCGGTCGCGAACTCGCTCGCGGCGGTGCTCGCGGGTGCGCGCCAGGTCGAATGCACCATCAACGGGCTCGGCGAGCGGGCGGGCAACGCATCGCTCGAGGAAATCGTGATGGCGGTGCGCACGCGCTCCGACGTGATTCCGTGCACCACGCGCGTCGATGCGACGCAGATCGTGCCCGCGAGCAAGCTGGTCTCGACCATCACCGGCTACCCGGTGCAGCCCAACAAGGCCGTCGTCGGCGCGAACGCCTTCGCCCACGAGTCGGGCATCCACCAGGACGGCGTGCTGAAGCACCGCGAAACATACGAGATCATGCGGGCGAGCGATGTCGGCTGGGGCACCAATCGCCTGACGCTGGGAAAGCTCTCGGGCCGCAGCGCGTTCAAGACGCGACTGCAGGAGCTGGGCATCGTGCTCGCCTCGGAGGAGCAGCTGAACGCCGCCTTCGCGCGCTTCAAGGAGCTCGCCGACAAGAAGCGCGAGATCTTCGACGAGGACATCCAGGCGCTCATGTCCGACGAGACCGTGACGCCCGAGGTCGAGCACTACAAGCTGGTGTCGATCTCGGCCCACTCCGAGACGGGCGAGCAGCCGTTCTCGCGCGTCGTGATCTCCGAGGGCGGGCGCGAGATGCGGGCGGAGGCGCGCGGCGGCGGCATCGTCGATGCCACCTTCAAGGCGATCGAGAGCATGGTGCAGAGCGGCACGGAACTGCTGCTCTACTCCGTCAACAACGTGACGGAGGGCACGGACTCCCAGGGCGAGGTGACCGTGCGCCTGTCGAAGGGCGGCCGCGTCGTGAACGGCATGGGCTCGGACACCGACATCGTCGTGGCCTCGGCCAAGGCGTACGTGAACGCACTCAACAAGATGGGGGCGCAATCGCGCGTGAATCCCCAGTACGGCGAGGAGGCGCGGGCGCTCTAGGGGATGGCCATGTCGCAGGCGCTCAAGCTGCCGCGCGTCGGAATGGGCACGTGGCACATGGGAGAGAGCCCGGGCGAGCGGGCGACCGAGGTCGCGGCGCTCGTCCTGGGCCTCGAGCTGGGCTTGCGCCTCGTCGATACGGCGGAGATGTATGGCGACGGCGGCGCCGAGGAGGTGGTGGGCGAGGCGATTCGCGGCCGGCGCGACGGCGTCTTCGTCGTGAGCAAGTTCTATCCGCACCACGCGTCGCGCGCCAAGCTCCCCGCCGCGTGCGAGGGATCGTTGCGGCGCCTGGGCATCGACGCCCTCGACCTGTACCTGTACCACTGGCGCGGAAGCGTCCCGCTCGCCGAGACGGTCCATGCGCTGGAGGCGCTGGTGGCGGCCGGGAAGATCCGCCGCTGGGGCGTGTCGAATTTCGACGTTGCGGACCTCGAGGAGCTGGTCGCGATTCCGGGGGGCGACAACGTGGCCGCCAACCAGGTGCTCTACAACCTCGAGCGGCGCGGCATCGAGTTCGACCTGCTGCCGTGGTGTCGCGCGCGCGGCATCGCGCTGATGGCTTACTCCCCGCTCGCCGAAGGGCCGCTCGCGCGGCATCCGAAGCTGAAACCGGTCGCGCAGCGGCTGGGTGTCACGCCCGCCGAGGTGGCCATCGCCTGGGCCGCCCGCGATCCGCTCGTGTGCGCCATCCCCAAGGCCTCGAAGCCCGCGCACGTGCGCGCGAATCGTGCGGCCGCGGACCTGGTGATCGACGGGCCGACGCTCGCCCAGCTGGATGCCGCATTTCCACCGCCGCGGCGCAAGGAGCGCCTGGCGATGGTCTAGGAGAGCACCGTGCGGGCGGGCCCGCGGCGCAGCCATGCGGCGACGATGGACAGGCCCGCGACGAGGTACGACACGCCGCCCGGCACCCACATCACGAGGCCGCCCAGCTGCTGGTCCTCCACCGGCGAGAGCAGCACGGTACCGACGTAATGGGAATACCACGGTGTCGGCGCGAACGTGAGGAGCGCACCCAGCGCGCTCGTGTGCATCATCGTGGTGAAGAGCATCGCCATCGAGGCGCCGTCCGGGCGCTTGACCCCGCGGCCGAAAACCGCCCACCAGAAGAGCAGCGCCGAGGCGAGGAAGCTCGCATGCTGGAGCACGTGCACCGATTCGCTCTCCAGCGCCGCCTCGAAGAATCGCGGAACATGCCACGCCCACAGCGCCACGAAGTGCACGCACCAGGCACCCACGGGCTCCGTGATCGCGTTCCACGCGCGGGCAAGCCCGCGCACCCGCGCGACGCGCGCGAGCCGCGGGCGCCACGCCGGCGGCAGTCCCCACGCCCACGCCTCCAGCGGCCGGCCGAGCACGAGGAGCGGCGCGGCCACCACCATGAGCAGCTCGTGCTGGACCATGTGCACGCAGAAAAGCGTGTCGCCGCCGGCGTCCACCGGGCTCAGCAACGCGACGTAGAGCGCCAGCCAGCCGAGCGCGAAGCGCAACGCCTGGCCGCGCGTGATGCCGCGCCCCGCGCCGGCGCGCTTCCACAGGCGCGAAAGGCCGAGCGCGTAGAGCCCCAGGCTCGTGGCCAGCAGGAGCGCGACGCAGACCTCGTTTCCCGCGGAGCGCAGACCGGCATCGCCCGCCTGGTGTGCCCAGGCGGCCGACGGCGCGAGGAGCGCCGCCGCCGCGAAGGCTAGGCGAAGCACGGCGACAACAGCCAATTCGGGATCCACAGGGCGGCGATGACGAGGGCGGACAGCGCCCCGAGCCACAACGAGACTACCGACATGAAATGATGCCGGTCGTGGCTGTCGCCCGGCAGCGCGCGATCCGGCACGCGCTGTCGCATCGCCCCGGGCCACGCGGGGACCAGCGTCGCGAGCGCGCCCAGGAAGAAGGCGAGGTGCACGAACTGCATCGCGCCCCCATGCTGGTACGAGCAGCCCCACTGCACGAGCGCGTAGGCGATGCCCTGGTCGGCGAGCGCCAGCAACGGCGCGAGGACGATGCCGGGCCAGGTGCGCATCAGAGCCTCGGCGCCCAGTAGATGACCGCGTAGATCGGCAGCCAGGCGAGCACGACGAAGTACCAGTAGACGGCGTTCTCGGAGACGTCGACGAAGCGCTTGCTCTCGAGCGGGCCGGTGAAGAAGAGCGCGGTCAGCACGACCGTGTCGTACAGGTCCGTCACCAGGTGCAGCGTGTGCAGCCCGAGCAGTCCCCACACGACGGAGCCGTACGCGTTGCTGTCCCAGCGGCAGTGGAGCTGCGTGAATTCCAGCAGGCGCACGATCACGAACGCGACGGCGAAGGCCGCGCACACCACGAGCCACATCCGCGTCGTGCCGAGGTCGTAGCGCTCGGCCGACTTCTTCGCGAGGTGGTTGGGAATTCCGCTCACGAGCAGGATGATCACGTTCAACGTGCCCCAGAGCAGGCCCGGCACCGGCACGCCGAGCGGCCATTCGTCCGCCGCATTGGTGCGCAGGTAGAAGTACGACATGATCACCATCGCGAAGACGGTGCCCTCGATGGCCATCACGCCGAGCGTTCCCCACCACATGAGGCTGCGATGGCTGAAGCCGAAGCTCGGCAGCTGCGCCACGTCCAGGGCCGTGCCGCGCCGCTCGGGCGGTACCGAGGCCGGGGTGCCGGCGAGCTCGCTCATGCGCGTTTCTCCAGCAGCAGGTGCTTGCGCGTCTCGTCCTGCGCCGGCCAGAACCAGAAGGTGAGCGCGATGATCACCGGGATCATCCCCCACGCCATCGCGGTCGGCATGTAGAACGACCCGATGAACCAGAACGTCGTCGCGAGTGCCGCGATGAAGGGCCAGATGCTCGGGGACGGATAGACGTAGCGATGGTCGGGGAGCGCGTCGACGACGGTGGTGACGAGACCCTCGCGCACGTCCGTGGCGAGCCCCGCGACGTGTCCCGGGCTCGTGGCGTCGCGAGCGCCCTGCCACAGCGGCTCGCGCGAGCTCACGACCGGGATCGCGGCGAAATTGCACCAGGCGGGCGGCGAGGTCGTGGCCCATTCCAGGGTCGGCGCACCCCACGGGTTGTCGCCCGCGGGCGCTCCCGCGCGGCGGCTCTTCAATACGTTCACGATGAAGAGCAGAACGCTCACCGCGATGATCGCGGCGCCGATGCTGGACACGAGGTTCAGCGTGTTCCAGCCCATGTCCGCGGGATACGTGTAGACGCGCCGCGGCATCCCCCGCAGCCCCAGGTGGTGCATCGGGTAGAAGGTCACGTTGAACCCGATGAAGAAGAGCCAGAAGTTCCACCGTCCCAGCGTCTCGTCGAGCATGCGGCCGGTGATCTTCGGGAACCAGTAGTAGAACGCCCCGAAGAGCGGGAACACCGCGCCGCCGATGAGCACGTAGTGCAGGTGCGCCACGACGAAGTAGGTGTCGTGCACCTGCAGGTCGAGCGGGACGCTGCCCAGGATGAGGCCCGTGAGGCCGCCCAGCGTGAGGATGAAGAAGAAGCCGAGCACGAAGAGCAGCGGCGCCCGGATGTTGAGCCGCCCGGTGGCGAGCGTCACGATCCAGCAGAAGATCTGCACCGCCGACGGGATCGCGATCATCATGCTCATGGCGGTGAAGAACGCCTTGCCCAGCTCCGGCACGCTCGTCGCGAACATGTGGTGGACCCAGAGCCCGAAGGAGAAGAACGCCGTCGCGATGAGCGACAGAACCATCGCGGGATGTCCGTAAATGGGGCGCCGCGCGAAGGTGGCGATGATCGAGGACATGAAGCCCAGGGCCGGGATGAAGATGAAGTACACCTCCGGGTGGCCGAAGAACCAGAAGAGGTGCTGCCAGAGGAGCGCGTCGCCGCCGTCGGACGGGTTGAAGAAATGGAAGCTGAAGGTGCGGTCGAAGAGCAGCATCGTGCTCGCCGTCATCACGGCCGGCATGGCGAAGATGATCATGAACGCCGTGACCAGCATCGCCCACGCGAAGAGCGGCATGCGCGCGAGGGTCATGCCGGGGGCGCGCAGCTTGAAGACCGTCGTCACCACGTCGACGGAGACGAGCAGGCCGGATACTTCGGTGAAGCTGATGAGCTGCGCCCAGTAGTCGGAGCGGTGTCCCGGCGTGTACTCCGGTCCCGACAAGGGCACGTATTCGAACCATCCCGCGTCGGGACCCGCGCGCAAGAAGAAGGCGGCGAAGATCATGAGCGCGCCGAAGAGGTACATCCAGTACGCGTAGGCCGTCATGCGCGGGAACGCGGTGCTGCGGGTCCCGAGCATCAGCGGCAGCAGGTACACCGCCATCGCCTGCATCACGGGCACCGCGAAGAGGAACATCATCGCGGTGCCGTGCAGCGTGAAGATCTGGTTGTAGAGATCCGGTCCCAGGAGGTGGTTGTCGGGGCGCGCGAGCTGCAGGCGCATGGCCGCCGCGAGGAGACCCGCGGCAAGGAAGACGCAGAAGGCCGTGATGATGAAGCGCTTGCCGACGGACTTGTGGTTCACGGCCGAGAGCCAGCCGACGAGGCCCGGCGGCTCGCGCCACGTGCGCTCGAGCTCGAGCGCCTGCGGCGAGCCCCACGGCGGGCCGTCGCGCTTGTCCTCCGGCTGCTGGTTGCGGCCGGGGTCGAAATTGAACGGGGCGTCGGAATTCAATTGGGCGTCGAACGTCACCTGAGCGTCTCCAGGTACGCCACGAGGGCGTCGAGCTCGTCATCGGGAACGTGGTGGGCCGGCATCTGCGCGCCGGGCTTGAGCTTCTGCGGGTCGCGGATCCACGCCGCGAGGCCTTGCGGGTCGTTGGGCAGCGTGCCGGCCGCGAGGGTGGGACGGCTCGCGATGTGGGTGAGATCGGGCGCCTTGCGCGCGTTCGCGGTGGTGCCGCTGATCGGGTGGCACATCATGCACGTGCCGCTCATGAAGAGGTCGTGCCCGCGCCTGGCCTTCGCGTCGGTGGGCTCCGGGGCGGGCTTGCGCTGCGCATCGGCCCAGCGCTGGAAGGCGGCATCGTCCTCGGCGACCACGGTGAATGCCATGAACGCGTGCTGCAGCCCGCAGAACTCGGCGCACTGCCCGCGATATGTGCCTGCCTGGTCGGCGCGCAGCTGGATCGTGGTGATGCGGCCGGGAATGAGGTCCTTCTTGCCGTGGAGGTTCGGCACCCAGAAGCTGTGGATCACGTCGCCGGCCTGGAGCGTGATCACGACCGGTCGGCCCACCGGGATGTGCATCTCGTTCGCCGTGCTGAAGACGCGCGCGGGGATGGGGTCGTCGTAGTTGAACTGCCACCACCATTGGTGCCCGACGACCTCGATGTGCACCGCGTTTTCCAACGGCAGGGTCGCGAGCGCCCGGTCGGTCGCCACGCTCGCCCCGAGCAGCGCCAGCAGGCCCAGGATCGAGAGCGCCACGGCGGTGACCACCGCGCGCTTCGCGCCGCTCTCGGGCCGGTCCATCGACGCCATGTCGGGGGCGCTGCGGGCATCGGCGCGCGGCGCACGCCAGAGCGCGTACGAGAGACCGGCGAGGATGGCGACGAACACCACGGCGCAGAGGGCGACCGTGAACCACCAGAGGTGCGCGATGTGGCCGGCCTGGACGCCGGCGGGATGCAGCACGTCCTGGAGGGCGTTCATTTCAAGGCTTCTCCGGCGGCTTCACGTAGGGATGGCTCGTGGGACGCTCGTTCTCCGGCCGGTTCAGGCCGCCCAGACTGTCGCTGCGCGAGGGCGCCGCGTTGGTGGCCCCGAGCCCGCTCATCGACCTCACGAAGGCCACGATCTGCCACGCCTGGTCCTCGGGAATGCGCCCCTTGAACGACGGCATGCCGTTGGGACGCCCCTCCATGATCGTGCGGAAGATCTGGTCGGGCTCGCTGCCATAGAACCACCGGTCGTCCGAGAGCGCGGGCCCCATGCCGCCTCCGCCGCCGCGGCCATGGCACCCGGCGCAGTTGTACCAGTCGTAGAGACGCTGGCCCTGGGCCATTTCCCATGCGTTGCCGGGGTCGAAGGAGCGCGTGGAGACGGTTTCCTTCAGTCCGGGTCCCGGCGCGCCGGGCTGGAGGTCGCCCTGCCTGTCGCCCACCGTCGTCTGGAGCTCGGGCGTCGGCTCGTGGGACAGCTTGCGCACCTCGCGGTCGCACGCGGCCAGCGCCAGCGCGACGGCCAGCACGACGGCGAGCGATGCCGCGCGCGCGGTCACGTGGGCCTCCGCGTGGCCGGCTGCGGCAGCGTGGGAATCGAGTATTCGGCGAGCAGCTCGCGGATGTCCGCGCGGCGGGCATCGAGCGCCGCGTCGAGCGCGTCGCGCAGCGCCGTGTTGCCGCGCTTCACGCCCATGGCGATCGAGTATTCGAACGGAACGCTGTCCAGGTCTGCCGGCGCGTGCACGACGTGCACTTCGAGCGGTACGGGCGCACGGGCGGCGAAGTAGCCGGCCTGCGGTCCCCAGATCAGCGCGCAATCGAGCTCGCCCGCGGCGAGCGCATCGACCATGCGCTGGGGCGCCGGCCCGTCGCCGTACACGGCATAGCCGCGCACGTTGTCGACGACGCCGCGCCGCGTGAGCGCGTGTCCCGGCGGCGTCGCCGCGAGGTCGTTGCCCACGAGCTGCACGCCGATGCGCATGTGGTGCAGCCGCGGATCGTCGAATGAGCCCGGACCCGAGCGCCGGCTCACGAACGCATAGCTCGAGCGATAGTAGGGACGCGTCGCCAGCACGCGCTCGAACGCGGCCGGCACGCCGGGAATCACGTCGCAGAGTCCCGCGCCCAGCGTCTTGCGCACGAATGCACGGCGCAGCGGGAACCAGACCAGCTCCGCACGCGCGCCCATCTCCGAGGCGACCAGCCGGGCGAGCCGGACCTCGAAGCCGCGGCCATCCTGGTTGGAATACGGCAGGTTGTCGGGATCGACGCAGAAGCGCACCACGCGATCCGCCGCGTGCGCACGATGGGCCATCGCCATCAGCGCGGCGGCCACCAGGAGGACCGAGCTAAGGAAGCGTGAAGACATAGAGCTTCCCGCCTTTCTGCGTGTATTGCGGCAGGTCCCGCATCGCGTTGACGAAACCGTTCGCCGCTCCGCCGTCGGCGATGTCGAGGTCGCCGGAAACGACCGCGCCGGCCCAGCCGCCCACGCCATCGAGCACCGCGATGTACTGCTTGCCGTCGGGGCCCCGGTACGAAACCGGCTGGCTCACGATGCCGGACTCGGTCTTGAACTGCCACAGCGGCTTGCCGCTCTTCGCGTCCACCGCCTTGAAGTACCCGTCCATCGTGCCGTAGAAGGCGACGTCGCCCGCCGTCACGAGCGCGCCGCTCCACACCGGAAACTTCTCGCTGATCGACCAGGCCTTCGTTCGCCCCACGGGATCCCACGCGTCGAACTGCCCGCGGAATCCGCCGGGCCCGGTCTTGATCTTCAGGTCGGCGCCGACGTAGGGCGTGCCCGCGATATAGCTGGTCTCATACGTGTCCGCGTCCTGGCACAGGTTCTGGTGCGGGATGTAGAGCAGGTGCGTGCGCGGCGACCAGGCCGAGGGCTGCCAGTCCTTGCCGCCCGGGGAGGCGGGGCAGATGTCGTGGACCACCTTGCCCGCCTTCGGCTCCTTCTGCGGGTTGTAGCGCAGCGCGCCGGTCGCGAGGTCCACGCCGAGGGTGGTCGTGACGTGGACGAACGGGTCGGCCGAGAGCACCTGGCCCGTGGCGCGATCCACGACGTACAGGTAGCCGTTGCGATCGGCGTGCAGCAGGACCTTGCGCGTCGTGCCACCGAGCGGCAGGTCGGCGAGCACGTTCTCGTTCACGCCGTCGTAATCGTGCAGGTCGTGGGGACTCCACTGGTAGAACCAGATGGCCGCGCCGGTCTCGGGCTTGCGCGCGAAGATGCCGGAGGTCCACTTGTTGGGGCCGCGGCGCTGCTCCGGGTTCCACGGGCCCGGATTTCCCGTGCCGTAGTAGAGGAGGTCGAGCTCCGGGTCGTAGGAGAGGAAGGTCCAGACGTTGCCGCCGCCGATCTTCCAGGCCTCGGGCGGCCAGGTCTTCACGCCGAGGTCGTCGCCGCGGTCCTGCGCGTAGAAGGGCTTGAACGACGATCCGATCAGCACGTCCCGGTCGGGCCCGGTGCTGTACGCCCGCCAGGCGACCTTGCCGGTCGCCGCGTCGAGCGCCGTGAGCCAGCCGCGGACTCCCAGCTCGCCGCCGCTGTTGCCCACCAGCACCTTGCCCTTCACCACGAGCGGCGCCATGGTGACGGTCTCGCCCTTCGTGATGTCGCCCAGCTTCGTGCGCCAGAGCTCCTTGCCGCTCGCGGCGTCGAGCGCGATCGTGGTCGTGTCGAGGGTGTCGAGGAAGATGCGTCCGCCGTCGAACGCGAGGCCGCGGTTCACCACGTCGCAGCACGCCACGCCCTGCGATGACGCATTCGCCTTCGGATCGAACTTCCACTTCACGTTGGCACCCGGCCGCGTGAGGTCCAACGCGAAGACGTAGTTGGGATAGGGCGTCACGACGTACATCGTGTCGCCGACCACGATGGGCGCGGCTTCCTGGCCCTTGCGCACGCCGGTATCGAAGCTGAACGCAAGCCTGAGCTGGCTCGCGTTCCGTACGGTCACCTGCGTGAGCGGGCTGAAGCGCGTGCCCGCATAGTCACGCGCCGCCATCGGCCATTCGCCGTCCGTGGCCGCGATCGCGACGGGCGCGGTGAAGAAGGTGATGCATGCAGCGGCAAGCACTGCAACGTTTCGTCGCAAGGGTCTGCCTCTTCGTTGTTGTTGTCGCTTTGAGAGGCAACCCGCGGCGCAGGTTCCACACGTGCGCGGCTTGCGTTTTCATGCGGCACGCGGCGGCGCAGGCGGGAAAAACTTTCCCCGCAATACTCATCGCGCGCCGGCGGCGCGAAGGGAAAGCGAAAGCGAAGCGGGGTGCTAACGCGGCTTGATGCGCGCGAGGCGGGGCGCGAGGCCCACGTAGGTCGCCGGAGTGAGCGCAAGGAGCCGTGCGCGCGCTTCTTCCGGCAGCGGCAGCGACCGCACGAAGGCGTGAAGGTCCGCGGGCGTGATGCCGCCCTTGCCGCGCGTGAGGTCCTTCAGCTTTTCGTACGAGCCGGGAATCCGGTGCGCGCGCATGACGGTCTGCACGGCTTCGGCGAGCACGTCCCACGCCTCACCCAGGTCTTCGGCGATGCGCGCGGGATTCGCTTCGAGCTTTTCCAGCCCGCGCAGGCACGAGTCGTAGCCCAGCAGCGCATAGCCGAACGCCACGCCGACGTTGCGCAGCACCGTGGAGTCGGTGAGGTCGCGCTGCCAGCGCGAGATCGGCAGCTTCTCGGAGAGATGGCGCAGCAGCGCGTTGGCGAGCCCGAGATTGCCTTCGGAGTTCTCGAAGTCGATCGGGTTCACCTTGTGGGGCATGGTGGACGAGCCCACCTCGCCCGCCCGCACCTTCTGCCTGAAGTACCCGAGGGAGATATAGCCCCACAGGTCGCGATCGAGGTCGACCAGGATCGTGTTGAGGCGCGCCGCCGCGTCGAACGCCTCGGCGAGCGCGTCGTGGGGCTCGATCTGGATCGTGAGCGGGTTGTACGCGATGCCTTGCGCGGTGACGAATCTCTCGGCGAAGCGCGGCCAATCCATGCCGGGGGCGGCCGCGACATGCGCGTTGAAATTGCCGGTGGCGCCGTTGACCTTGCCCAGCATCTCCACGGCGGCGAAGCGCCCGCGCGCCCGGGAAAGGCGCCACGCGACGTTGGCCATCTCCTTGCCGAGCGTCGTGGGCGTCGCCGGCTGCCCGTGGGTGCGCGCGAGCATCGCGACGTCCGCATGCGCCTCGGCGAGCTGCTGCAGCCGCTCGATGAGACGGTCGACGGCGGGCAGGAGCACCTGCTCGCGCGCGCCGCGGAACATGCGCGCATGGGCCAGGTTGTTGATGTCCTCGGACGTGCACGCGAAATGGATGAACTCCGCCGCGGCGTTCACCTCGGCGTTGGCGGCGAAGGTCTCGCGCAGCCAGTACTCGACCGCCTTCACGTCGTGGTTCGTGGTGGCCTCGATGGCCTTCACCCGCTCGGCGTCGGCCAGGCCGAAGCGCTCGACCGCCTGCCGCAGCGCGCCCTGGGTCGCGGCGCTGAACGGCGCCAGCGGCTCGAACGCCGGCTCCTCGGCGAGTGCGAGCAGCCATTCGACCTCGACGGCCACGCGCTCGCGGATGAGCGCGAACTCGCTGAAGTGATCCTGGAGCGGCCGGGTCTTCGCGGCGTAACGCCCGTCGAGAGGCGAGAGGGCGGTGAGGGAGGAGGCCATGGCGTGCACGCGGCTTGCGGGGCGGAATGTTAGCACGGGCTCGCGCCGCGTCCGCGCGCCCCTAGACGATCACGCCGCCGCCCAGGCACTGGTCGCCGCGATAGAGCACCGCCGACTGTCCCGGCGTCACCGCCCACTGGTCGCTCTCGAACTCGAGCGCGAACGAGCCGGTGGCGCGCTCGGCGAGCGTGCACGCGCTGTCCGCCTGGCGGTAGCGTGTCTTCGCGGCGAGCGCGTCCGGGATGCCAGGAGGCTCGCCGGCGATCCAGCTGGCATCGGCGGCCTCGAGGCGGCGGCGCATGAGCTTCTCGTGGTCATGGCCCTGGACCACGATGAGCGTGTTGGAGCCGAGGTCCTTGCCCGCGACGTACCACGGCTCGGCCGATGCATCGCGCCGCCCGCCGATGCCGAGCCCCTGGCGCTGGCCCAGCGTGTAGTACATGAGCCCCTCGTGGCGGCCCACGGTGCGGCCATCGGCGCTCATGATCGGTCCCGGCTCCCGCGGCAGGTAGCGCGAGAGGAACTCGCGGAAGGGGCGCTCGCCGATGAAGCAGATGCCCGTCGAATCGCGTTTCGCATGGTTCGCGAGGCCCGCGTCGTGGGCGATCCGGCGCACCTCGCTCTTGTGCAGGTGGCCCACGGGAAAGAGCGAGCGCGCGAGCTGCGCCTGCGTGAGGCGGTGCAGGAAATAGCTCTGGTCCTTGCCCGGATTCAGTCCCTTCAGGAGCGCGAAGCGGCCGTCGCGTTCCTCGACGCGCGCGTAATGTCCCGTCGCGATGCGCTCGGCGCCCATGCGCAGGGCATGGTCGAGGAACGCCTTGAACTTGATCTCGGCATTGCAGAGCACGTCCGGATTGGGCGTGCGGCCCGCGCGATACTCGGCGAGGAAGCTCGCGAAAACGCGCTCGCGGTACTCGGCGGCGAAATTCACCGCCTCGATGTCGATGCCGATCTTCTCCGCGGCGCTGACCGCGTCGACGAGGTCCTCGCGCGTGGAGCAATACGCGTCATCGTCGTCGTCCTCCCAGTTCTTCATGAAGAGGCCCACGACGTCATGGCCGGCGCGCTTGAGCAACAGGGCGGCAACGGCGGAATCCACGCCTCCGGAGAGGCCCACGACGATCTTCATCGAATGATTCTACGGCGCGCCAAAAGCAAAAGGCGGGGCCGAGGCCCCGCCTTCCGGACCGGCGCGCCCGAGTTACTTGGCGGCGTCTTTCTTTTCCATGGACTTGTCCATCGACTTGTCCATCGACTTGTCGGCCGACTTTTCCATCGACTTGTCGGACTTCGTCGACTTCTTGGCGGTCTTCTTGTGCGCGGACTTCTTCTTGTCGGCTTTTTCGTCGGACTTGGTGGTCGCGGCGGCTTCGGTCTTGGCGGCCGGGGCGGCGGCGGGGGCGGTCGTGCCTTGGGCGAGCACGGACACCGAGGCGGAGGCAAACAGCACGGCGATCAGGGCGGACAGCTTTTTCATATGTATTCCTATGGTTGTGTATGTGTACCGGTTGGGGGTCATCAATGCTTCGACTGCGCTGGAATCAGCCTCGTCGCCTACATTAACGCCGCGCATTATACCGGCGTTGACAAGCGGGACAACCCTCGTTCCGCAAGGACCCTAGCCGCGGAGCGAGCCCGGGGTCGGCGGCTCGATTTCGCGCCAGGCGCCGGGCGCGAGGCCGTCCAGCGCCCAAGGGCCCACGCGCACCCGGACCAGCCGCAGGGTGGGAAGCCCGACATGGGCGGTCATGCGCCGCACCTGCCGGTTGCGCCCTTCCCGCAGCCCCAGGGCCAGCCATGCCGTCGGGATCGCACGCCGCTCGCGGATCGGGGGCACCCGCGGCCACAGCGCCGCCGGCTCCAGCAGCTCCCGCACCCGGGCGGGCAGGGTGGGTCCATCCCTGAGCGGTACGCCGCGCCGTAGGGCCTCCAGGGCGGCCGGAGTGGGGGTGCCTTCGACCTGCACCCAGTACTCCTTCTCGAGCTTGTGGCGCGGGTCGGAAACCGCCGCCTGCAGCCGGCCGTCGTCGGTGAGGACCACGAGGCCCTCGCTGTCCGTGTCCAGGCGGCCCGCCGGATAGACGCCCGGCACGTCGAGGAAGTCCTTGAGCGTGGGGCGGCTGCGGTCCCCGGAGAACTGGCAGAGGACGCCATACGGCTTGTTGAGCAGGATCAGGCGGGCCAAGGCGGGCAGGGGGCGTTTGATATAATCGGCGATTGTGCCGCCGTCACGTCCGGGGCGGACTTCCCATCATTCCACCACCAAGAGACCGCCCACGAGTCCCATGAGCAAGATCAAGGTCAAGAATCCCGTCGTCGAGATGGATGGCGACGAGATGACGCGCATCATCTGGCAGAAAATCCGCGAGAAGCTGATCCTTCCCTACCTCGACATCGACCTCAAGTACTACGACCTGGGAGTCGAGCACCGCGACGCGACCAACGACCAGGTCACGGTCGACGCCGCCAACGCCACGAAGAAGTACGGCGTGGCCGTGAAGTGCGCCACCATCACACCGGACGAGGCTCGCGTGAAGGAGTTCGGGCTCAAGCAGATGTGGCGCAGCCCGAACGGCACCATCCGCAACATCCTCGACGGCACCATCTTCCGCGAGCCGATCATCTGCAAGAACGTGCCGCGCATCGTCTCG
This sequence comes from Usitatibacter sp., assembly GCA_035656735.1. Taxonomy (GTDB): domain Bacteria; phylum Pseudomonadota; class Gammaproteobacteria; order Burkholderiales; family Usitatibacteraceae; genus Usitatibacter. Next base: position 21,932 of record DASRRY010000033.1, read on the forward strand.
CACTGGAACAAGCCGGTCGTGGTGGCACGCCACGGCTTCGGCGACCAGTATCGCGCGAGCGAGATCAAGTTCGAGGGAGCCGGCACGCTCAGGATGACGTTCACGCCGAAGGACGGCGGGCCGAGCATCGAGCGCGAGGTGTTCCAGGCGCCGGGCGCGGGTGTCGCCATGGCGATGTACAACCTGGACGAGTCGATCCGCGGCTTCGCCCGCGCCTGCTTCAACTACGCGTTGAACCGCAACTACCCGGTTTACCTGTCGACCAAGAACACCATCCTCAAGGTGTACGACGGGCGCTTCATGAACATCTTCGCCGAGGTCTACGACGCCGAGTTCCGCTCGCGCTTCGAGGGCGCAGGGCTCACGTACGAGCACCGGCTGATCGACGACATGGTGGCCTCGAACCTCAAGTGGAACGGCGGCTACCTGTGGGCGTGCAAGAACTACGACGGCGACGTGCAATCGGACACGGTGGCGCAGGGCTACGGCTCGCTGGGCCTGATGACGTCGGTGCTGACGACGCCCGACGGCAAGACCGTCGAGTCGGAGGCGGCGCACGGAACGGTCACCCGGCACTATCGCCTGCACCAGCAGGGCAAGCCCACGTCGACCAACCCGATCGCCTCGATCTACGCGTGGACCCGCGGGCTCATCTACCGCGGCCGCATGGACGCGACGCCCGACGTGGTGAAGTTCGCGGAGACGCTGGAGAAGGTCTGCGTCGACGTGGTCGAGTCGGGCAAGATGACGAAGGACCTGGCGATCCTCATCCGGCCCGACCACCCGTTCCTCACGACCGACGAGTTCATGGACGCCATCGACGCGGAGCTCAAGCGCCGCATGCAGTAACGCGCCCGGCGCATACAAAAAGCCCCTGCGGCGCGGGCCGCAGGGGCCTTGAAATGCTGCTCCCTTGTAGCTCCCCTATGCCGCCTGGATGTTGGACGCCTGCTTGCCCTTGGGGCCTTGCGTCACGTCGAAGGAGACCTTCTGGCCTTCCTTCAGGGTCTTGAACCCCTGCATCTGGATGGCGGAGAAATGCGCGAAGAGGTCTTCGCTGCCGTCGTCGGGCGTGATGAACCCGTATCCCTTCGCGTCATTGAACCACTTCACAGTTCCGGTTGCCATTCGATTACTTGCGCCTCTTGTTAAACGGGTGGACTCCCGCACATCGTTCGGATCCAGGCCCCGCTCGTCGAAAAGGCGATGCGAAATGCTTGAAACCAAACTCCAAGGCGCTTTTTACGCGCGGCCCCTAAAGGTGTCAATAGCACCTTGAAAACCCCCAAAACGGCCCCCAAGCGCTTGATGGGCTTGAAAAACCGGCCCCGCCCGCTCATATTACTCACAGACCGTTCCACCCCGAGAGGGAAGCGGAGGTTCTTCGCGTTGCGTGTCCTCCAATTCGTGCCATGGCCGTGAAACCCGATGGCTCCACCATCGTCAAGCCGAGCGAGACGCAAACCAAGCCGCCGCCGATGTATCAGGTCGTCATGTACAACGACGACTACACTCCGATGGAATTCGTGGTCGAGGTGCTGCAGACGTTCTTCGCGTTGCCGCGGGAACGGGCTACCCAGATCATGCTCAAAGTTCACACGGAGGGGCGAGGCGTTTGCGGCATCTACCCCAAGGACGTCGCCTCGAGCAAGGTGGAACAAGTAACCGAATATTCGCGCCGACACCAGCACCCGCTGCAATGCGCGATGGAGGAAACATGATTGCCCAGGAGTTGGAAGTCAGTCTGCACATGGCCTTCGTCGAGGCCCGCCAGAAGCGCCACGAGTTCATCACCGTGGAGCATCTGCTGCTCGCCCTCTGCGATAACCCTTCCGCGTCGGAGGTCCTGAAGGCGTGCGCGGCGAAGATCGACGAGCTGAAGAAGGCCCTGTCCGACTTCGTGATGCAACACACGCCGACGGTGGCCGGCACCGGCGAGGTCGATACGCAACCCACCCTCGGATTCCAGCGCGTGATCCAGCGCGCGATCCTGCACGTCCAGTCGTCCGGCAAGAAGGAAGTGACGGGCGCCAACGTGCTGGTCGCGATCTACGGCGAGAAGGATTCCCACGCGGTCTACTTCCTGCACCAGCAGGGCGTATCCCGCCTGGACGTCGTGAACTACATCTCGCACGGCATCACCAAGGCCCCGCAGCAGCCGGGCCAGCGCGAGGAGAACGAGAGCGAGAGCGAGGCACCCGAGGCCCAGACCGGCGGGGCGCTCGAGAGCTTCACCCAGAACCTGAACCAGCTCGCCATCGACGGCAAGATCGACCCGCTGATCGGCCGCGAGTCGGAGCTCGAGCGCGTGGTGCAGATCCTCTGCCGCCGCCGCAAGAACAATCCGCTGCTCGTGGGCGAAGCCGGCGTCGGCAAGACCGCGATCGCGGAGGGCCTCGCCAAGCGCATCGTCGACGGGCAGGTGCCGGAGATCCTCGCCAAGGCGCAGGTGTACGCGCTCGACATGGGCGCGCTTTTGGCGGGCACCAAGTATCGCGGCGACTTCGAGCAGCGCCTGAAGGCCGTCTTGAAGCAGCTCGTGGACAACCCCAATGCCGTTCTCTTCATCGACGAGATCCACACGCTCATCGGGGCCGGCAGCGCCTCGGGCGGCACGCTCGATGCCTCCAACCTGCTCAAGCCGGCGTTGTCGTCGGGCGCCCTCAAGTGCATCGGCGCGACGACGTACCAGGAGTTCCGCGGCATCTTCGAGAAGGACCACGCGCTCTCCCGCCGCTTCCAGAAGGTGGACGTGAACGAGCCGTCGATCCAGGAGACGGTGGAGATCCTGCGCGGGCTCAAGTCCCGCTTCGAGCTGCACCACGGCGTGAAGTACACCGCGAATGCCCTCACCACGGCGGCGGAGCTCTCGGCGCGCTACATCAACGACCGCCACCTGCCCGACAAGGCGATCGACGTGATCGACGAGGCGGGCGCGCTGCAGCGCATCCTGCCCAAGTCCAAGCAGAAGAAGGTGATCGGCAAGCCCGAGATCGAGGAGATCGTCTCCAAGATCGCGCGCGTGCCGGCCCGCAACGTCTCGAACGACGACCGCTCGGCGTTGAAGAACCTCGATCGCGACCTCAAGGCCACGGTGTTCGGCCAGGACAAGGCGATCGACGCGCTCGCGGCGGCGATCAAGATGGCGCGTTCGGGACTCGGCAACCCGTCCAAGCCTGTGGGCAGCTTCCTCTTCTCCGGGCCCACGGGGGTCGGCAAGACCGAGGTCGCGCGCCAGCTCGCGTTCATCATGGGCGTGGAGCTGATCCGCTTCGACATGTCCGAGTACATGGAGCGCCACGCGGTGTCGCGCCTCATCGGCGCCCCTCCGGGCTACGTGGGCTTCGACCAGGGCGGGCTCTTGACCGAGGCCATCACGAAGCATCCGTACTCGGTGCTGCTGCTGGACGAGATCGAGAAGGCGCACCCGGACATCTTCAACATCCTCTTGCAGGTGATGGACCACGGCACGCTCACCGACAACAACGGCCGCAAGGCGGACTTCCGCAACGTCGCCATCATCATGACGACCAACGCGGGCGCCGAGATGCTCTCCAAGAGCAACATCGGCTTCGCCAACACCAAGGCGGCGGGCGACGAGATGGGCGAGATCAAGCGCATGTTCACGCCGGAGTTCCGCAACCGGCTCGACGCCATCGTCTCGTTCGGCGCGCTGGACGAGGAAGTCATCCTGCGCGTGGTGGACAAGTTCCTCATGCAGCTGGAGGGCCAGCTCTCCGAGAAGAAGGTCGAGGCGATCTTCACCGAAAGCCTCAAGAAGTACCTCGCGAAGAACGGCTTCGATCCGCAGATGGGCGCGCGCCCCATGGCGCGCCTCATCCAGGACACGATCCGGCGCGCGCTCGCCGACGAGCTGCTTTTCGGCAAGCTCGCGAACGGCGGCAAGGTGACGATCGACGTGGACGACAAGGAGCAGGTCATCCTCGAGATCAAGCAGTCCGACGCGCAACCGGCCGAGCCCGCGGAAGCGGCTTGACGGGTTCGTGCCGCCCCGGCGAAGGCCGGGCCCCATTGAGCGCCCACCCTCGCGGTGGGCGTTTTTCTTGGCGCTGGGATATCCTCGACGCGCCATGCACCGCCCAGGTTTCGGGATGAGGAAGATCCACCTCGCGCTCGCCCTTTGCGTGTCCGGGGCGCTTTGCGCCATGGCGCAGCCGGTGCCGCTTCCCACGCCGCAGTTCGCGCCGCCGAGCCTCACGCCGAAGGGCGTGACCGGGCTCGCCATGAGCTGCGCGATCTGTCACGGACCGGAAGGCCGCCCGGCACCCGGATCCGCGGTGCCGCCGCTCGCCGGACGGCGCGAGCGCGACATCGTGCAGGCGATGCGTGAATTCAAGGAGGGCACGCGGCAGGCCACGGTGATGCACCAGATCGCCAGGGGCTACAGCGACGCGGAGATCGAGGCGCTCGCCCGCCGCTTCGCCCGCGGGGGTGCGCGCTGATGCGCCGGCGCGAATTCCTGAAGGGCGGCGCCGCGCTGCTCGTCGCTTCCCAGGCGGGATGCGCCGCGCCGCCCGCGGCCCTGCGCGAGAAGGCGCGCGTCGTCGTGATCGGCGGCGGATACGCCGGCGCCACCGCCGCGCGCTACCTGCGCACGCTCGACCCCTCCATCGCCGTGACGCTCGTGGAGGTCGAGCCCGCGTTCGTCGCATGTCCGCTGAGCAACCAGATCCTGGGCGGGTCGCGCACCCTCGCGCAAGCGACCCGGCCCTACACGTCGCTCGAGCGCAACTACGGCGTGCATCGGATCCAGGACCGGGTCACGGCCGTGGACCCGCAGCGTCGCGTCGTGCGCCTCGCAAGCGGCGGCGACGTGGCGTACGACCGCGTGATCGTGGCGGGCGGCATCGACTTCGTGTTCGAGGAGCTTCCCGCCATGGGACGGCCGGACGTCGCGAGCCGCGTCTTCCACGCCTGGAAGGGCGGCGAGCAGGCCGCGGGACTGCGCCGCCAGCTCGAGGCGATGCGCGACGGCGGGGTCTTCGCCATCGCCATTCCGGAGGCGCCCTATCGCTGCCCGCCGGCGCCGTACGAGCGGGCCTGCCAGGTCGCCGCGTACTTCCAGTCCGCCAAGCCGCGCTCCAAGATCCTGGTGCTCGATGCGAACGGCGACATCGCCTCGATGGGCACGCTCTTCAAGAAGGCCTGGTCCGAGCTCTACGGCGGGATGATCGAGTACCGTCCGAACAGCAAGGCGGTCGACGTCGACCTCGCGGGCGGCCTGGTCAAGCTGGAGCTCGAGGACGTGAAGGCCGATGTGATGAACGTCATCCCGCCGATGAAGGCGGCGAACGTGGCGAGTCCGTTCATCACCGTGAACCACCGGTGGTGCGAGGTGGATTGGCTCACCTACGAGTCGAAGGTGGCACCGGGAGTGCACGTGCTCGGCGACTCGATCCAGGTCGCCCCGGTGATGCCGAAGTCGGCCTCGATGGCCAACGCGCAGGCGAAGGTGTGCGCCCAGGCGATCGTGGCCCTCCTCGCCGGCGAGGCGCCCAATCCCGCGCCCACGCTGCTCAACACCTGCTACAGCATGGTCTCCCCGAAGCTCGCGATCCACGTCGCCTCCGTGCACAAGTACGACCCGAAGGAGCGCACGATGCGCGCGGTGCCGGGCGCCGGCGGTCTCTCGCCCGCGATGAACGAGCTCGAGGCGAGCTATGCCGATGACTGGGTCCTCAACACGTGGGCCGACGCTCTCGGGTGAGGGCAGGCCCCCATCCGCCGCGCCCCGTGGACCGTAGAATCGAAGCATGACCCGCCGCGTCCTCATCCTCTTTCCCGACGAGTGGGACCGCGCGGCGGCCGCGCGGCCGGGCCATGCCGGGCGCCACGAGTTCTTCTTCGAGGGCTTCGACCTCTTCCGCTTTCCGCAGAACCTGCGGCTCTTCGGCTTCGACGCGCCGCGCTTCGTCGACCGCCTCGTGCGCCGCTACCGCGACGCGCGCCTGGACGCGGTGGTCACGTCGGACGAGCAATTCGGGCCCTTCACGGCCGCCCTCGTCGCGCAGCGCCTCGGGCTGCGCCACGCGAATCTCGATGCCGTCCTGCGCATCCAGCACAAGTACTACGCGCGCGAGGCGTTCCAGCGCATCGCGCCCGAGGCCAATGCGCGGTATGGCCTGATCCGCCGCGGCTTCGCGTCGCCCGCCGAGGTGCCGCTGCCCTATCCGTTCTACGTGAAGCCCGTGAAGGCCGCATTCTCCGTGCTCGCCCGGCGCATAGACTCCTTCGAGGAGCTGCAGCGGCACACGCGCTTCGGCTGGCTCGAGGCGCGCATCATCGACGGCCTCGTGCGCCCCTTCGGGCAGGTGATGCGCGCGCATTCGCGCCTCACCGAGGACCCGTTCAGCATGGTGTGCGAGGAGATCCTGCGCGGGCCCCAGGTGACGGCGAACGGCTTCGTGCGCGAGGGACGGGTGACCATGCTCGGCACCGTCGACAGCATCATGTATCCGGGAACCGACCACTTCCAGCGCTTCCAGTATCCGTCGTCGCACGATGCGGCCACGCTCGCGGCGGTCGACGCGCTCGCCGTGCGCATCATCGAGGGCCTGGGCCTCGCCCACGGCATGTTCAACATCGAGATGCGCATCGATCCGGCCACCGGCGCGCCGCACGTGATCGAGATCAACCCGCGCGCGGCCGGCCAGTTCTTCGACCTCTTCGAGCGCGTGGACGGCCTGAGCCTCTTCGACGTGCTGCTCGACCTGGAATGCGGCGCGGAGCCGGCGCTCAGGCGTGGCGAAGGGCGCGATCGCGTCGCCGCGAGCTTCGTGCTGCGCGACCTGGCCGGCCACGGGCTCTCGCGCTGGCCGCGAGCGCGCGACATCGCGCGCCTGCAGGCGGCCCATGCGGACGCGCACCTCATGGTCTATCCCAAGCGCGGCGCCGACCTCGCGCGCGAGATGAAGTGGCTGGGAAGCTACCGCTACGCGGTCTTCAACACCGGCGCGGCGAACGCCGAGGCGCTGCATGCGCGGTTCGAGCGGCTGTGCCGCGACATCGACTTCCATCCCCGCGGCCACCCGCTCGCGCGCCCGGCGCTCGCACGCCACGGCGCCGGAGGCGAGTGACGCTCAGCCGGCCGGCTGCACCCAGCGCGCGTCGTAGGCCGGATGCGTGAGCGCGGTCATGACGTGGTCGCGCCAGGCGCCGTCGATGAAGAGGTAGTCGCGCGCGAGGCCTTCGCGCACGAAGCCCAGGCGCTCCAGCAGGCGCGCGCTGCGCTCGTTCTCCGGGCGGTAGTTCGCCATGATGCGGTGCAGCCGCAGCGTCCCGAACACGAAGCCGTTCCCGGCGCGCAGCGCCTCGGCCATGAGTCCCTGGCCCTCGTGCTCGCGCCCGACCTGGTAGCCGAGGAAGCAGGCCTGGAACGGGCCGCGCACGATGTTCGTGTAGTTGCACGTGCCGATGACCGGCGCGTCGAGGCGCGCGTCGCCGTCGAGCTCCTGCATCACGAAGCGCGCGGAGCGGCCGGAATGGTACTCGTCCAGGGAGAGGCCGAGGCGCTCGGCCCAGAACGCCTGGGTGAAGAACGCGGGCCCGACGGGCGGCGACCAGCGGTCCAGGTGTCCCGGGAAGTTCTCGCGCAGGAAACGCGCGAGGGCGCCTTCCATGCCCGGGCGCGCAAGGCGCACCAGGAGGCGGCTCGTGCGCAGCTCGGGCGGCGCGCCGCTCACCGCCGCGCCCTCAGGCGGCGAAGACGAGCCACTGCTGCGGCCAGCCCTCCATCGGTGGGCGCCGGAACCCGCTCTTCGCGTACTGGTGCCAGCGCCCGATGACGTACGCGATGATGGCGTTGGCGTAGGCATTGACGTCCCAGTCGGCCGGCAGGTTGCCCGCGTTGACCGCGAGGCGGGCGCTCTGCCTCAGGCTCGCCTCGAGGCGGTCGAGCAGCTGGTTCACCCGGGCCTGCAGGCGCTCGTCCTCGTTCACCAGCGCGTCCCCGGTGAGCACGCGCGTCATGCCCGGATTCTTCTGCGCGAAGCCGAGCAGGGTCGCGATGGTCTGCTCGACCTGCTTCATGGGCTCCTTCTCGTCGGCCTGGATGCGGTTCACGAGCGTGAAGACGGTCTGCTCGATGAACTCGATCAGGCCCTCGAACATCTGGGCCTTGCTCGAGAAGTGGCGATAGAGCGCGGCCTCGGAGACCTCGAGCCGCGCGGCCAGGAGGGCCGTGGTGATGCGCTCGCCCTTCGGATCCTCGAGCATCGCCGCGAGCGTCTGGAGGATCTGCGCCTTGCGCTCGCCGGTCTTGGCCATCGGCTGTGACTTTACGGTCTGGAGGAGGGCGGGAGGCGAATGTTACCATTGTGCTTTCCCGTCGTCTTAAGACGCGAGGAAGCTGCAGGGAACCCGTATGGCAGGCCACAGCAAGTGGGCGAACATCCAGCACCGCAAGGGGCGCCAGGATGCGAAGCGCGGCAAGGTCTTCACCCGGCTCATCAAGGAAGTCACCGTCGCCGCGCGCATGGGCGGGGGCGACCCGAACATGAATCCCCGCCTGCGGCTCGCGATGGACAAGGCCACCGGCGAGAACATGCCGAAGGACAACATCGAGCGCGCGATCAAGCGCGGCGTGGGCGGGCTCGATGGCGCGAACTACGAGGAGATCCGCTACGAGGGCTACGGCCCCAGCGGCGCCGCCGTGATCGTCGACTGCCTCACGGACAACCGCACCCGCACCGTGGCCGACGTGCGCCATGCCTTCACCAAGTACGGCGGCAACCTCGGGGCCAACGGCTCCGTGGCCTTCCTCTTCAGGCACGTGGGCCAGCTCATGTACGCGCCCGGCACGGACGAGGACAAGCTCATGGAAGCCGCGCTCGAGGCGGGCGCCGAGGACGTCGTCACCCACGAGGATGGCTCCATCGAGGTGATCACGGGACCCTACGAGTTCGCCGGCGTGAAGGCCGCACTCGAGCGCGCCGGCCTCAAGGCGGAGCTCGCGGAGGTCACCATGAAGCCCTCGAGCGAAACCGAGATGTCCGCCGACGACGGCGCGAAGATGCAGAAGCTCCTGGACGCGCTCGAGTCCCTCGACGACGTGCAGGACGTCTACACCACGGCGGTCCTCGGCTAGGCCGGTGACGGTCCTCCTTCACGCGCTGCTCCTCGATATCCCCGAAGTGGTGAAGACGCCGCGCCTCACGCTCGAGGCGACGCGCGCCGGGCGCGGCGCCGAGATCGGCCTTGCGGTGAACGAGTCGTATGCCGAGCTCAAGCGCTGGATGCCGTGGGCGACCGAGGCCCAGTCCGACGCGGATTCGGAAGCCCACTGCCGCACCATGCAGGCGCGCTGGCATGCTCGCGAGGAGATCGACTTCTGCTTCGTGCGCAACGCCGACGGCGTGCTCGTGGGCAAGGGCGGGCTTCATACCATCGACTGGTCCGTGCCGCGCTTCGAGATCGGCTACTGGGTGCGCGCCTCGTGCACGGGGCAGGGGTTCGCGACCGAGGCGACCGCCGCACTCGCCGGCATGGCGCGCCGGGCGCTCGGTGCGATGCGCCTCGAGATCCGCAGCGACGCGCGCAACGCCGCGAGCCGCCGCGTCGCCGAGAAATGCGGCTTCGAGCTCGAGGGCGTCCTGCGCCGCAGCCGGCGCGACGTCGCGGGCGAGCTCGCCGATTCCTGCATGTACGCGAAGGTCTTCTGATGGATGCGGTCCGCATCCTCGGCATCGATCCCGGCCTGGGCGTCACGGGATATGGCGTCATCGAGAAGAGCGGCTCGGCGATCGCCTACGTGGCGAGCGGGCGCATCCGCACCGACCAGTCGCAGGCGCTCGCCTTGCGGCTCGCCACGATCCTCCACGGCCTGGCCGAGGTGGTCGAGCACTACGGCCCGCGCGAAGCCGCGGTGGAGCACATCTTCGTCAACGTGAATCCGCGCTCCACGTTGCTGCTGGGACAGGCCCGCGGCGCAGCCATCTGCGCCGCCGTGACGGCGCGCCTTCCCGTGTCCGAGTACACCGCCCTGCAGGTCAAGCAGGCGGTGGTGGGACAGGGACATGCGACCAAGGAGCAGGTGCAGGAAATGGTGAAGCGGCTGCTCAAGCTTTCGGCGCATCCCACGACGGACGCGGCCGACGCGCTCGCCTGCGCGATCTGCCACGCCCACGGCGGGCTCGGCGCGATGCCCGTGCTCGGACGGCGCGTGCGGGCGGGCCGGATCGGATGATCGGCCGCCGCCCATGATCGGCCGCATTCAGGGCATCCTGGTCGAGAAGGACTTCCCCCAGGTCATCGTGTCGTGCCATGGCGTGGGCTACGAGGTCGACGTGCCGATGAGCACCTTCTACCCGCTGCCACGCACGGGCGAGGAAGTCACGTTGCTCACGCATCTCGTCGTGCGCGAGGATGCGCACCTGCTCTTCGGCTTCCTCACCGCGCCCGAGCGCGCGGCCTTCCGCCAGCTGCTGCGGATCAGCGGCGTGGGCCCGAAGGTCGCGCTCTCGGTGCTCTCGGGCCTCTCGGTGGACGACCTCGCCTTCGCGGTCGCCTCCGAGGACTCGGCGCGCCTCACGAAGATTCCCGGCATCGGCAAGAAGACCGCCGAGCGCCTGGTGCTGGAGCTGCGCGACAAATTGCCGAAAACGATGGCCGGCGTGCGGGCCGAAGGGGCGGGCGCGGCCGGTGGCGACGTGGTGAGCGCGCTCCTCACCCTCGGCTACAATGACCGTGAGGCGCAGGCCGCGGTGAAGCAGCTCGCCGCGGACCTCCCGCTCGCCGAGGCCATTCGGCAGGCGCTGAAGCAGCTGGCGAAGCCGTGATGGAACATCCGTGATTGAAGCCGACCGATTGATCTCCGGCGCGAGCGCCTCGCCGCGGGAGGAGGGCGAGGAGCGCGCGCTGCGCCCGCGCAGCCTCGCGGACTACGTGGGGCAGGCCCGGGTGCGCGAGCAGCTCGAGATCTTCATCACGGCGGCGCGCGCGCGCCGCGAGGCCCTCGACCACGCGCTGCTCTTCGGGCCCCCGGGCCTCGGCAAGACCACGCTCGCGCACATCATCGCCCGCGAGATGGGCGTGAACCTCAAGCAGACTTCCGGCCCCGTGCTGGAGCGCGCGGGCGACCTCGCCGCCATCCTCACCAACCTCGAGCCGAACGACGTGCTCTTCATCGACGAGATCCACCGGCTGAGCCCGGTGGTGGAGGAGATCCTCTATCCGGCGCTCGAGGACTACCAGATCGACATCATGATCGGCGAGGGGCCGGCGGCGCGCTCGGTGAAGCTCGACCTGCCGCCCTTCACCCTGGTGGGCGCCACGACGCGCGCCGGCATGCTCACCAACCCGCTGCGCGACCGCTTCGGCATCGTGGCGCGGCTCGAGTTCTACAGCCCCGAGGAGCTCACGCGCATCGTGCATCGCTCCGCGGGACTGCTCAAGGTCGACATCGATGCGGACGGCGCGCTCGAGGTGGCGAAGCGCTCGCGCGGCACGCCGCGCATCGCCAACCGCCTGCTGCGCCGCGTGCGCGACTTCGCCCAGGTGAAGGCCTCCGGTGCGGTGACGCGCGAGGTCGCCGACATGGCGCTGCGCATGCTGGACGTCGACGCGATCGGCCTCGACCTGATGGACCGCAAGCTGCTCTCGGCGGTGATCGAGAAGTTCGGCGGCGGCCCGGTCGGCGTGGAGAACCTCGCCGCCGCGATCGGCGAGGAGCGCGACACGATCGAGGACGTGCTCGAGCCCTACCTCATCCAGCAGGGCTACCTGCAGCGCACGCAACGCGGCCGCGTGGCCACCGCGCTCGCGTACCGGCACCTGGGGCTGGTGCCGGAGGGTGCCCGCGGCGGGGATCTCTTCCCATGAGCCCCATCGCGATCCGGCCCACGCTGCAGCCGGAGCTCTTCGTCTATTCCTTTCCGGTCCGCGTCTATTTCGAGAACACGGATGCGGGCGGTGTCGTCTACCACGCCGAGTACCTGCGCTTCCTCGAGCGCGCGCGCACCGAGTGGCTGCGGCACCTGGGCTTCGAGCACCGGTTCCTCGCGCGCGAGCACGGGGCGCTCTTCGCCGTGACCTCGCTCTCGATCGAGTACGTGAAGCCCGCGCGCCTCGACGATAACCTCGCCGTGAGCGTGCACCTCGAGTCGCTGGGCAAGGTGCGCTGCGCGTTCGCGCAGGAGGTGCGCCGCGAGGACGAGGTCCTGGTCAAGGCGCGCGTGAACGTCGCCTGCCTCTCCGAAGGCGGCATGAAGCCCGTGGAGATTCCCGAAGCGTTGCGCAAGAAAATGGAGGCGTCCCTGTGATCATGAGCCACGACCTCACGGTCTTCTCGATGATCGCGAACGCGAGCATCGTCGTGAAGTTCGTGATGGGCCTGCTGCTGGTGGCCTCGCTCTTCTCGTGGACCTACATCTTCATGAAGGTCTTCGCCATCCGGCGCGCGCGCGCCCAGGCCGAGGCGTTCGAGCGCGAGTTCTGGAGCGGCTCCGACCTGGTGGGCCTCTACCAGCGCGCGGCGAGCGGCCGCTACGCGGCTTCCGGCATGGAGCGGATCTTCGAGGCCGGCTTCAAGGAATTCCTCAAGCTCAAGGGGCGCGCCGGCTCCGACGTCTCGGCCCTGCTGGACGGAACGCGGCGGGCGATGAAGGCGACCTACCAGCGCGAGATGGATGGCCTCGAGATGCACCTCTCCTTCCTCGCGACCGTGGGCTCGGTGAGCCCGTACGTGGGCCTCTTCGGTACGGTGTGGGGCATCATGAACGCGTTCCGCGGCCTCTCCAACGTGGCGCAGGCGACTCTCGCGCAGGTGGCGCCCGGCATCGCCGAGGCGCTCGTCGCGACCGCCATGGGCCTCTTCGCCGCGATTCCCGCGGTCATCGCGTACAACCGCTTCACGCACGACATCGACCGCCTCGCGGGCCGCTACGAAAGCTTCATGGAGGAGCTGCAGAACATCCTGCAGCGCCAGGCCCATGCGCCGGATCGCGACGCCACCGCCACGGTGGTCCAGCGGCCGAGGTGACGATGCGCCAGCGCCGCGCGATGGCCGAGATCAACGTCGTGCCGTACATCGACGTGATGCTGGTGCTGCTCATCATCTTCATGGTGGCGGCGCCCCTCATCAACCCCGGACAGATCGACCTGCCGCAGGCCGCGCAGAAGCTCGATCCCGCCATCGCGCCCCTGGAAGTGCGCGTGCGGGAGAACGGCGATCTCGCGTACGTCGATCGCAACCAGGGTCCGCAGGAGTGGAACGTCGACCGCGCCGCGCTGCTCGATTACGTGCGCCATGCGCAATCCGGCGCGCCGAACCAGGCGGTCGTGATCGCCGGCGACCGCAAGGTGCGATACGAGGAGGTGCTCAAGGTGCTCGACCTGCTCCAGAAGAGCGGGGTGAAGCACGTGGGCCTCCTCGCGCGCCCGGCCCCGTGAAGCCGAGCACGCCCGAGCGCGCACCGACAGAGAAGCGGCCGAATCCCGGGCGTATCCGCGCGGTCGTGCTCGCGGTGGCGGTGCATGCGCTCTTCATCGCCGTGATCGTCTTCGGCGTGACCTGGCAGAGCGCGCCCACCGCGCCGGTCCAGGCCGAGCTGTGGGACAAGCTGCCGCCGGCGAAAACATCCGCGAGGCCGCCCGCGCCGAAGCCCGCCCCCGAGCCTGCGAAACCCGAACCGCCGAAGCCCGAGCCGCCGAAGCCGGCGCCCGAGCCGCCGAAGCCGCAGCCGCCGAAGCCGGAGCCGCCCAAACCCCAAGCCAAGCCGCAACCGGCCAAGCCCGATCCCGAGATCGCGCTCAAGGCCGAGCGCGAGAAGCGCGAGAAGGAAAAGCGCGAGAAGGCGGAGCAGGAGAAACGCGAGAAGGCCGAGCAGGACAAGCGCGACAAGGCCGAGCGCGAGAAGGCGGAGAAGAAGCGCCAGGACCAGGAGCGGCGCCAGCGCGAGCGCGAGGAGGCCGACCAGATGAAGCGCGAGCAGGAGCAGCGCCAGCGCCAGCAGCAGCTCGCCCAGGCGGAGGCGGAGCGCGCACGCGCGGCGGCGGCCGCCGCCAAGCAGAAGGAGTTCAACGAATGGGTGGACAAGATCCGCGCTAGAATCAGGGGCAGGGCGAATGTGCCGGATTCCGTGACGGGGCAGCCCGAAGCGCAATTCCTCATCCGCATCCTGCCGGGCGGCGAAGTGCTCGACATCACGCTCAGGAAGTCCAGTGGGAATCCCGCCTACGACAATGCCATCGAGCGGGCCATCCGCAGCGCCTCGCCGCTGCCGGTGCCGCCGCCGAACTCGGAACTTTTTCCTCGCTTCCGTGAACTCAACCTCGTCATCAAGCACGAACGCTGACTCGTGCCACGCTCCTACGCCATGAAGCGATTCATCCTCTTGCTGGGAGCGTTGCTCCTCGCCGCTGCCGCCCATGCGCAGCTCACCATCGACATCACCACGACGGGTGGGCGCCAGATTCCGGTCGCGATCGTCCCGCTCGCCGGCGAGAATGCGCAGCCCCAATCGGTGAGCGCGGTCGTGAGCGCCGACCTCTCGCGCACGGGGCTCTTCCGCCTGGTCGATGCGAGCGCGGTGAACCCGATTCCGACCGAGCCGTCGGAGGTCAACTTCGCCGACTGGGGCGCGCGCAACGCCGAGGCCCTCGTCATCGGCCGCGTCGAGCCCCAGCCCGACGGCCGCGTCGAGGTCCGCTTCCGGCTCTTCGACGTCGCGAAGCAGTCGCAGCTCGCGAGCTATACCTACGTCGTCGCGACCGCCCAGTTGAGGGCGACCGCGCACCGCATCGCCGACGTGATCTACGAGAAGCTCACCGGCGACAAGGGTGCCTTTTCCACCAAGATCGCCTACGTCGTGAAGCGCGGCACGCGTTACGAGCTGCAGGTGGCCGATGCCGACGGCTTCAACTCGCAACCCGTGTTCGCGTCGAACGAGCCGATCATGTCGCCCTCGTGGTCGCCGGACGGCAGCCGCCTCGCCTACGTCTCGTTCGACCAGAAGAAGCCGATCGTGATGGTGCAGAACCTGGCGCAGGGCACGACCCGTGCGGTGGCCGCCTTCCGCGGCAACAACAGCGCGCCGGCCTGGTCTCCCGACGGGCGCACGCTCGCGGTCGCGCTCACCAAGGACGGCCTCACGCAGATCTATCGCATGCCGTCCACCGGCTGGCCGAACCCGGAGCGGCTCACCAGCTCCGCCGGCATCGATACGCAACCCGCGTACTCGCCCGACGGCCAGTGGATCGCGTTCACCTCCGACCGCGGCGGCTCTCCGCAGATCTACAAGATGCCGGCCGCCGGCGGTCCCCCGCAGCGCCTCACTTTCGAGGGCACGTACAACGTGGGCCCGCGGTTCAGTCCCGACGGCCGCTCCATCGTCTACGTGCAGCGCGATGGCGGGCGTTACCGCATCGCCTCGCTCGAGCTTTCCACCGGACAGGTCCAGGTGCTCACCGACGGCACCTTCGACGACTCACCCAGCTATGCGCCCAACGGTAAGATGATCCTCTACGAAGCGCAGGTGGCGGGCCGCGGCCAGCTCGCGGCGGTTTCCGGTGATGGACGCGTGCGCCAGCGCCTCACCTCGGCGGCGGGCGACATCCAGGATCCGGCCTGGGGCCCCATGCCCACCAACTGATGCACCCCATCCATAGGAGATGTCGATGAAGCACATCGCGCTTTGCACCGTCCTGCTGCTCGCCCTGGCAGGCTGCGCCAAGGACCAGAAGGAAGCGAAGGTCGAGGACCACTCGACTCCCGGCACGCAGCAGACGGCGCCGCGCACGGAAGGCACGGGATCGACGACGCGCCCGACCAACGAGGGCAACATCACGGGCAATCCGCTGACGGATCCGAGCAGCCCGCTCTCCAAGCGCAGCGTCTACTTCGACTTCGATTCGAACGAGGTGAAGGACGAATATCGCGGCCTGCTGCAGGCCCACGCGCGCTACATCGCGGACCATCGCGACGCGCGCGTGCGCATCGAGGGCAACACCGACGAGCGCGGCAGCCGCGAGTACAACCTGGCGCTGGGCCAGCGCCGCGCCGAGGCGGTGAAGCGGGTGATGACGGTGCTCGGAGCCGACGGCAACCGCATCGAGACCATCAGCTACGGCGAGGAGAAGCCCAAGTCGCAGGGACATGACGAGGCCGCGTGGGCGGAGAATCGACGCGCGGACATCCGGTATGCGGGCGAATAGGCTCGCCGCCGCCGCGGCGCTCATCCTCGCCGCGGCGACGCTGCCCGCGCGCGCCGGCCTCTTCGACGATGCCGAGGCGCGCCGCCAGATCGACGAGCTGCGCCGCGACCTGCGCAAGCAGGGCGACGACAACGAGGCGCGCATCGCGAAGCTCGAGGAGCAGATCCGCAGCATCGGCGTGGTGGAACTGGTGCGCAGCATCGACGAGCTGAACCAGGAGATCGCGCGCCTGCATGGGCAGATCGAGGTGCTGCAGAACGACAACCAGCAGCTGCAGAAGCGCCAGCGCGATTTCTACCTGGACATCGACTCGCGCCTCAAGCGGCTCGAGGGCAGCGCGGGTGCCGGCGTGGGCACTTCAACCGATGCGCAGGGTGCGAGCGGCACAGCGGGGGCGAGCGGCGCAACCGGTCCGACCGGGGCCCCGGGAACGGCCGGCACACCGACGACGCCAGGAACTGCCGGCGCGGCCGCGGCCAACGCGGCTCCGGGCGCCGCACCGGATTTCGGTCCCGCCGCGCCGGCGGGAGCGCGCCCGGCGTCGCGCGACGACCAGGCGCGCGAGATGAAGGCCTACGACGCCGCGTCGAACCTCTTCCGCCGCAACGATTTCGCCGCGGCAATCCAGTCGTTCCGCGCGTTCCTGCACGACTATCCCTCGAGCGCGCTCGCGCCCAACGCGAATTACTGGATCGGCATCAGCTACGCCAACATGCGCGACTATCGCAGCGCGCTCGCCGCGCAGGGCGAGGTGCTCTCGAAATTCCCGCAGTCGCCCAAGGCGCCCGACGCGATGCTCGCCATCGCGGCGGTCCACGCCGACCAGGGCGACAGCCGCAGCGCGCGCAACACCTACGAGGACATCATCGCGCGCTATCCGCAATCGGAAGCCGCCGGCAAGGCGCGCACGCGCCTCGCGGCCCTGCGCGCGCGCTGAGCGTTCCATGGCGGACGCGGTCGTCCTGGTCTCGGGGGGCCTGGACTCCGCCACGGTGCTCGCCATCGCGCGCCGTGCGGGATGGCGCTGCCACGCGCTCTCGATCGACTACGGCCAACGCCATCGCGCGGAGCTCGATGCCGCGGGTCGGGTCGCGCGCGCGCAGGACGCCGCGGATCACCGCATCGCCCGCGTGGACCTGGGCCTCTTCGGCGGCTCCGCGCTGACCGATCCGTCGATCGCCGTTCCGACGCAGCCCACGAGCGGCATTCCGGTCACCTACGTGCCGGCACGCAACACCGTGTTCCTCGCGCTTGCGCTGGCCTATGCGGAGGTGACGCAGGCCGACGCGATCTTCACCGGGGCCAATGCCGTCGACTACTCGGGGTACCCCGATTGCCGGCCCGAGTTCATGGCGGCTTTCGAGCGCGTGGCCAACCTCGCCACGAAGCGCGCGGTCGAAGGCGCGCCCATCCGCATCGAGTCGCCGATCATCGCGTGGAGCAAGGCGCAGATCGTCCGGCACGGCCACGGGCTCGGAGTGGACTATTCGCTCACGGTGTCGTGCTACAACGCCGATGACGAGGGGCGCGCCTGCGGGCGCTGCGACTCGTGCCGCCTGCGTCGCGCGGGCTTCGAGGAGGCCGGGCTGCCGGATCCGACCCGCTACCAGGCGCGGGTCGTGGGCGCGCCACGCTAAAATAGCGGATTCCACCGGAGGTTCCTTGGCCAGCGGCTCGCATCTCGCCAGCGTCGTCGTTCTCGGCGGCTTCGTCCTGGGGTTCGTCTTCGGCGCGGTCGCCAACCGCACCAACTTCTGCACCATGGGCGCCGTCTCGGACATCGTGAACATGGGGAGCTGGGGCCGCATGCGCATGTGGCTGCTGGCGATCGCCGTCGCGATCCTGGGCACGCACGCGCTGCAGCTCTCGGGCGTGATCGACCTGTCGGGTTCGTTCTACGTGCGCCCGAACCTCACGTGGGCCTCGTACGTCCTGGGCGGCTTCCTCTTCGGCATCGGCATGACGCTCGGCTCGGGTTGCGGCTCCAAGACGCTGGTGCGCATCGGCGGCGGCAACCTCAAGTCGCTCGTGGTGTTCGTCTTCCTCGGCATCGCGGCGTACATGACGCTCAAGGGCCTCTTCGCGGTGTGGCGCGTGACGTGGCTCGATCCGATCGCCATCGATCTTTCCCACCACGCCATTGCCCGGCAGGACCTGCCGACGTTGCTCGCGGCGGGCACCGGGATCGACCTGCGCGCGACGGAGCTCGCCGTGGCGCTCGTCGTGGCCGGCGGCCTCCTGGCGTTCGTCTTCAAGGACCGCGATTTCCGCGGCAGCCCCGATCACATCGTGGGCGGCCTCGCGGTGGGTCTCGTCATCGTCGGCGGCTGGTACGTCACGGGACATCTCGGCTTCGGCGAGAACCCGGAGACGCTCGAGACGACGTTCCTCGGCACGAACAGCCACAACATCGAGTCGCTCTCGTTCGTGGCTCCCGTCGGCTACGCGCTCGAGCTGCTGATGCTGTGGACCGACCGGTCGCTCGCCGTGACGTTCGGCATCGCGGCCGTGGGCGGCATCATCCTCGGATCGGCGGCTTACGCGCTCGCCTCGCGCACTTTTCGCTGGGAGGGTTTCGCGGGCCCCGGCGACACCGCGAGCCACGTCGCGGGCGGCCTGCTGATGGGATTCGGCGGCGTGACCGCGCTCGGCTGCACCATCGGCCAGGGCCTCACCGGCTTCTCGACGCTGGCCCTGGGATCGATCCTCACGTTCCTCGCGATCGTGACCGGATCCGCGCTCACGATGAAGCTCCAGTACTGGCGACTCATGCGCGAAGGGTGAGCGCAGCGTTGAGAGCGCGTTGCACGCGATGATATAATCGGCGTTTTTGCGGGGCGTTAGCTCAGCTGGTAGAGCAGCGGACTTTTAATCCGTTGGTCACTGGTTCGAATCCAGTACGCCCTACCCAACCAATCAAAGAGTTACGCAGCATCAACTCTTTGAAAGATGTCCGAAATGCTGGAATTTGGCCGTTTTGGCACAAATTTGGCACAACGGACACCGGTACTGACCGGCAAACCATCACACGCGACAGCACTTCGGCCGCCATTCGGCCGAGCCACGCTGTCGCGTTTTTCTTTTCAGCGTGCTCGAAACCGCAGTCCTGGCCCCATCCAGGGCGCGGGTCTTTGCGCGTGCGCCTTGTGCCGCTCGAAGCCGAATTGCGACTTTGTAAAGTAACTCGCAACTTCGCAATTCAACTTTTCGAGAGACAAATATGGCAACGATTCAATTGATTAAGGGAAAAAGCGGTCGGCGGTACAAGGTTTCGGTGCGGCGCGATGGAAACCGACCGATTTATCGCACATTTCCCACGGTTCAAGATGCACGCCGATTTGCCGCGCAGGTCGAGGACGACATCGAGGCCGGACGCTTCGGCATTCGCGATGAAGCGACGCGCCACACGCTGAGCGAAGCGATTGATCGGTACATCGCCGTGGAGATTCCGAAGAAAAAGCGCGACGCGAAAGACCGACGCGTACATCTCGAATTTTGGCGAAAAAAGTTTGGCACCAAGAAGCTCTCCGAGATCACGCCGGCGATGATTGCTTCGGTGAGAGACGAGCTCTTCGGCGCCGAGACCGTGCGCGGCACGCCGCGCCAAGCGGCCACGGTCAACAGAATCATGGCTGATCTGTCGCACGTCTTTACCGTGGTGGTGAAAGACTTCGGATGGATGCAAGATTCGCCGAGCTCGCGTGTGCGCAAATTGCGCGAGCCGAGGGGGCGCGTGCGGTACCTGTCAGATGAAGAACGAGACCGGATGCTGACCATTTGTCGCGCGTGGAAGCTGAAAGCGGCCGAAACGAATAGCTGCCTCCCGCCCGATCGTCGTGAGCCCTTCTACCTTCTTGCGATCTTGCTCTTGGCGCTTTCGACAGGAATGCGCAGAGGCGAGCTCGGGACGCTGAAATGGCCAGACTTCGATTGGCTGCGCAACCGTCTGGTGTTGGAGCACACGAAGAACGATGAGCGTCGGTCGGTTCCGCTTGTGGGTGATGCGCGCAAGGAGTTAGAAGAGCTGTATAACTCGCGCGGCGACGGCGCCGTGTATGTGTTCGCGAGCACGAAGGACGGCTTCGTTGGGCAACCGAAGTGCTTTCAACGCGAATGGAAGGCGCTCTTGAAGGCGGCCGATCTTGAGAACTTTCGATTTCACGATCTTCGACACTCGTGTGCGAGCTATCTCGCCATGAACGGTGCCACGCTGAGCGACATCGCTGCCGTGCTTGGCCATAAGACGTTGTCGATGGTTCGGCGCTATGCGCACTTGTCCGATTCACATATCGATGGCGTTGTCCAAAAGATGACCACGCGATTCCTCGACCAACCAAATGGGTAAACAAGATGGCGCTTCCGAAGCTGATCGCTCCGAACACTGAGCTATATGAGCAGCTAAAGTCCAGCGGTGACGCTGCGTTCGCATGGGAGTTCATGCGGCGCAGCAGTGAATACAAACAGGGCTATTGGCTCAGCATCCTTACGGACGGGGATCGCATACCGGAGCGCGATGTCGCGGCTTGGTTCGGTATCTCAAAGATCAAGCCCATCAACGAGTCCTATTTCGAAGGAGATAAGCCGAAATATGTCGCCCTCCGGTCCAGGTCGTTTGACTTCAAAGCAGCAGAGGATCGTTGGGCGCGCCAAAAGCACAAGCTTTTCTTGAGCGAGGGACAGGTGAGTCTCACATTTGATCTGAGGGTGCCGCTCAACGACCAGCTCGAGATAGCGGGCAAGAGGTTGAACGCGCACCTGGGTGAATGGACTGAATCCGGCTGGGGTAATGGGCCGCCGCAACGCGTGCGACGGGCGCGTACTGATTCGAGCATCGATCTTCTGCGCTATGTCCAGGCGTGGGACTTAAAACGGTTCAAGCGACGATCGGCAGAGGAAATCGCGCGGGAGTTGCGCGTCCAAGCACGTGGCAGTGTGAAGAGCGCAGGCGAGAAGCTTCTTGATGGAGCGAGCTATTACGTCAACGGAGGCTATCGAATCTTGGCAATGCGAGCAGCGAAGTAAAGACTGCAAAATCAGTCCTCGGTGGCATTTGTTCTCGCTAATTTCATCGCACGATCATTTGCTTTGGAGCGTGTGATGGAAGCGGCATCGAATGAAGAAATCAACGGGCTCACCGAGCGCCTCGCGACCTTCGGCTGGTCAGCGATTGCATGGGAATGTTTGCGTCGCAATCCACGGTATGTCCGTGCGTATCGATTGGCGCGCCGGGGAAAGGTAACGCGCAGATTGGTCTGCCGCGAATTCGGACTGGCGCGCATTGCGTCGCCGCGGAGGCCCGCGGACGAGCACTCCAGCGGGCGCTTTCGTCCGGTTCGTGTAATTCCGGGTGCGCGGGGCGACATGCTGAGCGGCGAATTCGAGTTGCTGCAGACGAAGTTAGTCCTTCGGCCCGATCAGATAGTTGTTGTGATGTCGCTCGAGCACGATGAGCATTTGCAATTGGACGCGGTTCGCAACAGGATTGCCCGACTCAAAGCAAAATTTGACCGCGAACGAACGAGTCCAAAGCCGCCGCGCAATCTGGGCTCACTTGCGTCTATGGCGGAAATTGCCGCGCAAGCGCTATGGGCGTACGACCGAGCAACGGCAGGCGCCGGCCCGACGGCTATCGGCATGGAATTGTTTCCTACTATGTCGCACGCGAAAGCGAAGACAAAGGCGAGAGATATCGTGCAGCGCGGGGCGCTATACGTGACACGCGGTTTCGCGCGGTTCGCGCTCGCCGCGATGCAGGAGCCGGTGGCTTCGGAGCGGGCTGTGATGGAAAAATCGGCCGCAGCTACGCGCACTGGTGAAATCGCGGTTCCGACTCAGGAGCCAGGCGAGAGCGATCGGCCGGTTGATTTATCGCGTTTGATCTACACGCTCGTAAGACCTGGAAATCCGTAGAGGCTCGCAGTTGTTGCAGCACTGCGCCCGTAGGGCACAGCACGTGCAACAAAAAATGTAACACGTGCACTCTCGGCGACGCGCGGCGCCTATGCGAGGTGGTAAATCCCGCGGAAAGCCAAATTCAATCTTGTAAATGAAATAGGCATTGCATTGATCGCGATGCGCCATTTCTCATTTATAGGAATCGACATGAACGAAGTGAATTTGGAGCACCTGCTTACCATTTCGGAATTCTCGCAGCGCTACCCCAAGTACAAGGAATCGAAGATTCGATGGTGGATTTACCGCTCGAAATTGACGAAGGGAGCGGCCAGCGACTTGCCTGCCAATGGGTTCGCACAGTGCTTCACGCGGCCCCCCGGCGAAAGGACCATCCTCTTGATCGAACCGAAGGTCTTGGAGTGGCTTCTCTCCGGGCAGAAGCAGGGAGGCCGCAATGTCTAGCCGCGCAGCGAAGGGACGGAAGAAGCTTCGCGATCTCGTGAAGCTCGAGCTCCCGAAAGATCTCACCAGGGAGGGCTACGCTGGCGTGAAGCCGGTTACCGCCGGCGAGCTGATGGAGTGCAAGGTGCCCGCGCGCCCGGACATTATCGGCGGCTTCATCGCCAAGGGCGGACGTTGCTTGGTCACCGGACCAGCCGGCATCGGGAAGACGCTCTTCGCCCTCGGCCTGGGCGCCCACGTGAGTATGGGCAAGACGTTCCTGGGGTGGGACGTGGAGCGCCCGCGTCGTGTCGTCTATATGGATGCGGAGATGGCCCCCGCCCAGACCAAGCTGCGCGTGAAGCGATGGACGAAGCGTATCCCCGGCCTCTCGGACAGCCCCAACTTCCGAATTGCACCATTCATGGCCGTGCGCGGCAAGACGGTCGATCTCACGACGACGGACGGTCAGCGCGTGGTCGAGGCGTCGATCGGCGACGACGCAGAGCTAATCATCTTCGACAACTACAGCGCGTTCAACCCGGAGGGTGGAGAGGATGCGCAGGCGTGGGCGCCGTTCGATGCGTATCTCAACAGCCTGTCCAGAAGGGGCATCGCCACCATGCTGATACACCATGCAGGGAAGGGGCGCGGCAACACCTCGCGGGGCACGACTAGACTGATCGCGCCGGTCGATACATTCATCAGCCTGGGCCGCGTGAACGGCAAGCCGGCTGGAGGGCCAGCGGAATTCATCATGCATTTCGAGAAAACACGCGACCGGCCGAAGGGCGACACTTCAGACCGCCGCGTGAAACTGATGCCTTCCAAGGAGCGCGGATACAAAATCATTGTGCGGCCGGTCGAGACGGCGGAAGGTCGGGAAGCGCAAATTCAAGGGTTGATCGCGAAGGGTTACAAGGACCGGGAGATTGCGGAAAAGTTGGGCGTGAATCGGTCGACGGTATGTCGCCACAGGAAGAAACCGAAGTAATTCCGACGAAGTGTGTTGCATGGTGCGCGTGCGTAACAAGCACACCATGCAACACCAATCGCACACACCGACGCTGTAACACTCTACTAAACGGCGAAAACTTCCGAGATCAAATCCAATGATAGATACGATAAAGTTCGAGATCACTATCCCTCACAAACCATTCGGACGCACGGTGAGCGAACGGGATGATGAAGGGCGACGCAAGACATACCAGAGGCGCAAGAGCGTACCAATAGGCGGCGCGGGTGCGCACATCAATGTAACTTCTAAGGCAGGCGGTGCGAAATTGATGTTCCAGAACTCACCGCTCGCTGCGCTGCAGGGTCACAACGTTTGCGGACCAAACGATCTTTGGCGCGTTGCCCACGCGATATGCTGCGAGGCGCTCGATGGATTGAGCATTAAGGTGACCAAGTCGCAGTTGCGGAAGGCGCTTGAAGGCGCGCGCCTTCGGGAGCTTCACGTGGCTGTTGGATACCGCTGCGATGACGATAGTCAACTGAAGGCGCTGGTCACCACCATTGGGCGAATGGTTCGTGAAATGAGTAACAGCACGGTCACCACGTACCGCGACGAGTCTATATACGTCTCGAGGTCCGGGGCCAAGGTTGTCATTTACGACAAGGCCGAACAGATACGAGTTAAGAAGTGGCGGGAATGGCGTGGACAGCGGTTCGGCGGGCGGTTCGCAGTCCGGCGCTATGCGAAACACATGTTGCGGGTCGAGGTGAGACTGCAGGAGCGGTGGCTGAAGGACCACGGTCTTAGCCGTCTGTCTGACTGGAACAAATCGACGGTAACGCGGATAGTTCAGGCAGAGCTAGCTGCTCTTAAAATTGCCCGGCCAGTGAGGTGGTTGAGCGCAGATGACTGCGCCAGTCTCTCTCGAGCGCAGCGGCGCTTCGTAATGGCTATGCACAGCGGCTTGCCGATCGAGGAGGGATACGACGAGAGGAGCATCAGAGATTTGCGTGCAGCGCTTCGGGAGCGAGGACTCTACTTGGACGTTGGCACCAATGAAGGGCTCATCGTTTCCGACGTTGCCAGCTTGTTGAGCCCGGAGCGTATGCGGGCGGGATATCCCACATGGATGCGCGAGCATGGCTTGATTGCTGAGGTGTGAAGCTCATTAAGGAACGCAGTCAGGGCACGAGGCAACGAACGCCCTGACTGCGTTAACCCGGCCTCATAACGCGATTTATCGCGCGGCGCGGTGTTTCAGCAGCTTCAGCTTTGTAGGGCCAGAAGCTGCTTCTTCTTTTCGGCGAACTCGTCTTCGGTGAGGACGCCCTTCGTCCGTAATTCGCCGAGCTTCTCGAGCTCGCGAAGGTATTGGTCCGGGTCTTTCGCACGCGGTGCGGCGCGGGCGGGCTCCGTTGCGGTTGTCGATGCGGTTTGCGTCTGTCGTGCGACCACCGCACGCTTCAGTTCGCCACGCTTTGCAAGATACGCGGGGAAGCCGACGATCCACAGCAACAGCGAAACCCAGAACCAACCGGCTGGACCGAGGTTGAAAAGGCCGGTGAGGTCGCCTTTGCGCGTGCCGATGGATTTCGCGTCGAAGTAGACCCACAGGCTCGTACCGAAAATCACAATCCAGAGGAGATCCATTTATTCCGATGCCTTTCTTTGTTGGGTGACGAGGTTGAAGGAGATTAGTTGCCGTGCCGCCGTTTCACGTCACTCGACGTGACAGTGAGCCCCATGAACTTGCCACCAGTACAGAGCGCGTCACATGCCGGTACTCTGGACGGAAGCACTTGCAGCCGCCCGTCTGGGAAGAGTTCAATGCGAAGCGGGCAGCCGGCGGTTTCCGCTGAACCAGTGAGCCGGTTGGTCGACAAGTGCTGAAAGGGAACATCCGTGGGAGGGATTTGGCACACCGTTGATGGCACCCCCGCGTACCCCTCATCACTGCGTTGTCCAGCTATGCGATACACGTTCTCGCCGACGTACTGCAGATCGAGGTAGCTGCGACTGGTGGGGCGCACCGTGTAGTGACCTTGTACCCAACGTGCCCACTCTGTTGCCACGCGGACGGCATCTTCGCGTTGTGCCAGCGCGATCCGCTCCGTATCGGCTCGCCCTTCGGCAAGACGAGCAGCGGTCCGCTCTTTGGCCGCTCGCCGCTCTTCCGCGCGTAGCTGCTCTCGCTGGTGATTCCGCTCCCGCTCCTGTGCTCTGTCGTGTGCGGCCCGCTCCTCGTCCCTTCGCGATTCGTCAGCACTCTCGGCTCGCATCTCGGCGCGGCGTTCGTCGAACTCTTTCTGCTCCGCCGCCCTTTGCGATTTCCAGGCGCGTTCAAGTTTTCCGAGCTTCTCTTCAAAGCTCTTGGCGACCGCGGGGGGAAATACGCTCTCGAGCGGAACCTGTTCCTGCTTCGCGCTCAGCAGTGCGACATACGCGCCGCGAATTCCGTCGGTACCTGGACCCATAGGTGCCATGCCGCCATCACGAAGCGTGTCGTCGAGATAGCGATCGAGCGACTTCGCTAATGAGAAACCGGCCGCGGTGTATACCTTGTCGTAGTAGCGGAAGAGCGCAACGATGGCGTCCGGATCGCCGCGCGAAGGCGGCTCAATTCGCTGCGCCGCGCGGTCGAGTCTGGCGTCGGTTTCGACCGTGCGGGGTGCCGCGCCGTACTCGGCCCCGGCAATCTGGCAAAGGAAAAGGGTGCAGGCTATGGCCGACATAAAGTAAAGGGCGCGCGATCGCACAGAGGGGCTCCTCGCTCATTGGGTGGATGGGGATGTAGGTTAAAGCCTACGACAAGGGGCGTAAAGTCGTAGGCTTTGGCCTGTTGGCCGGAGTTCGGCTGCGCCGCATGCTGGCGGCCATGGCGCAAGATCAGTTTCGCGGCATCAAATCGGCGCTGGCGCGCAACGTTCGGGCGCTCCGGCTGCGTCGGAAGATGTCGCAGGAGGAGCTCGCGGACTCGGCCGGAATCGACCGGCCGAGCGTGAGTCTGCTGGAGCGCGCTTCGCTCAATCCGACACTCGAGACGCTCACCAAAGTCGCGCTCGCGCTGCAGGTCCGTCCGGGCGAGCTGCTCGACGGACACTTCGGCTGAAACGGCCCCGCTCCTTCTTTCAGCCAACTTTTTGGTTTCGGCAGCCGATATAGCAAGTACTTGATTCGATTGACATAATGCTCCATTCCTGGTACCATTGTCAATAGAATCAAGCGGCTAGAATAGCCGACAATTTGTGCGCTGCAGCATGAATCGATGTGCCAGCCACACCGAGAAGTTGGTCTGAATTCCAGCCAAGGAGAGTCGATATGGGACCGGCGCCCAGGGGTTCGGCTGCGCGTCAGAAACGCGCTCAGCGCGGCCGCGTTCGATCATGGATGGTTACGGTCGCCACTCGCGCGCAATCGCTTGTACGGCCGCCAGAAGCGGCGGAAGCACTGTTGCGCGAACTATTGGAGTACTTCGGGGAGCCGAAAGCTTCGGCCATGAGCTCTGCGCGTGCGCAAGCGCTACTCCGGCGACGGGCGGAGGTGTACGGCCGGGAGGACGAGCCGGGGGAGCCGGAGCTCATGGCCAACGTCCGGCTGCTGGCCGATGCGCTCGGACTGACCGCCGTGGAGCACGACGTCATGGCGCTCTTCGCGGCGGTTCCGTCACAGCCGGCGCTGCAACAAGCGCTCGGCCGCATTGATATCAGGTCACGACATCAGATGACATCAGCGCTAGCGGTCATCTTGGGACATCCGCTTGACGAGGTGAGGCAGGCGCTGGGGCCGGACGGCAATCTCGCGCGATTTCAGATCGTTCGCATTTTCGACGGCGCAGCGTATGACTTCTCGCAGTTGGCACTTCTCAACGATGATCTCGAGCGCGCGCTGAGCTCGGCGAGCGCCGATCTTGACGAAATTCTGTCCGCGTTCTTTCACAAGGCGCCGCCGCCATCGCTCGAGTTCGTCGACTTCCAACATCTGCAGCCGCTAGTCGGAACTCTGCTGAACTATTTGAGGGGGGCGGCGGAGCGGGGAGCGGTCGGCATCAATGTGTTGCTCTACGGGCTACCGGGCACCGGCAAGACGGAGCTTGCTCGGCTGGCCGCAAAGGAACTCGGATGGACAGCATTCGAAGTCAAGATGTGCAATCGCGACGGCGCGCCGAGCAGCGGCGATGAGCGCGTGGGGAGCTATCTATTGGCTCAGCGTCTGCTTGAGAACATGGGCGACCGGTTGGTCATCTTCGATGAGTTTGAAGACTTGTTCTCGCCGGACTTTGGCTTCCAGCGGGCGAGGATGGGGAAGCTCTTCATGAATCGGCTCTTAGAGTCCAATCACGTGCCGGCCGTGTTCATCGCGAACGACGTGTCGGCGCTGTCTCTGGCTGCTCGGCGACGGTTTGACTTGTCCATCGGGTTTGGAGCATTGCCGCTCGCGGCGCGTGCGAGCGTGCTGTCGCGGCATCTGGACGCAAAGCGGCTGGACGAAGTAACGCGCCAGAGGCTCCAGCGTAGACACGCGCTTGTACCAGCACAAGTCGCAACCGGTCAGAAGGTGAGCGACTTGTCCAATGGGAGCCAGGAGGTGGTGGTGCAAGCCATCGACGCGAGCATGCGACTGCTCGAGCAGCCGATGCCGCGGGAAGCGCCTGAATTGGAATTCGAATTAGCGCTTGCGCACGCCGATTGCGACTTGGGTACGGTCGTTGACGGCGTCCGAGGACCGAGCAAGAAGCTCACTCTGGCGTTGCACGGGCCGCCGGGAGTGGGGAAGAGCGCGCTGGCTCGCTTTATCTGCAAGGAGATTCAGCGCGAGCCGGTGCAAATCTCAGCTTCCGACGTGCTCTCGGCGTTCGTAGGCGAAACCGAGCAGCGACTGGCCGCCATCTTTCAGGCGGTCGATCCGAGAGCAGAGGTTGTGGTGTTGGAGGAAGCCGATGAGCTGCTCGGGGCACGGAGCGGTGCGCGCCAGAGCTGGGAAGTGCGGCTGGTGAACGAGTTGCTCGGGCAGATTGACGCTTTCGGAGGTGTCATCGTCATCACGACCAACGCCATCGACCGAATTGATCCGGCCGCACTTCGCCGCTGCGCATTGAAGATACGGCTGGACTATCTGTCGGCCGATCAGCGGCTGCACATGTGGCGCCGAAAGGTGGGCGCGGCGCCGGCTCCAGACATCGTGCAGGGTCTCATGCGTCTAGACCAGCTCACGGCTGGCGATTTCGCGGCGGTCACGCAGCAAGCAGACGTCGTCGGCCGGAATTGGACGCCGGATGATTGGCTCATCGCGCTAGAGCGAGAAGCCGCGCTTAAGCCGCGCGTGCCTAACCCGGCGGGCTTCGTCCAGCAATAGCGGCTCGCGCCGCCAGCTCGGCGGCAGCGCTCAACTGCGTTTGAAGGTCCATGCCAAGGCACCGGCAGGGGCGACTTCGCCCTCAAGAAATAGGAGATAGCGATGAATGCACAACTTCATCAGCACGTGCTGTTCGTGCTCGGCCGAATAGTCGCCACACCAGGTGCGCTGGCGCTACTCGATCGGGCGCAGGAATCAGGATTGGACTATGTGCTACGCCACGTCACCGGCGACTTCGGCGAAGTCTGCGAAGAAGACGCCGCCGCAAATCGAGAGGCGATCACCAACGGAACGCGCATTCTTTCGGCGTACCGCGTCCAGGGCGAACGACTCTGGATCATCACGGAAACGGATCGGTCACTCACGGCGCTCTTGCTGCCGGAGGAGTACTGATGGGACAGCGCTTCGAACGGTGGTACGCGCAGTACTGGGCGCAGTCGTGGTACCGGAACACGTACTTGGTGAGGCATCCGCGGCAGATCGCGCGAGAGATTCGCGGTGAGCGTGATTGGAACAACGTCTACGACGCGGGCTGCAACTTCACGTGTCTCGCCATGATGCTCGGAATCGATCCGGCGCGGCTGGCGTCCGAGCTCGCGCCAACGACATTCTTTCGCGCCGAGCGCGGGAATGTAGGACGGAATGTGGCGGGCGAGAACGCGCCGCTGGTCTGGGACCAGAATGAGCCGCAGCTCTATACACGACGACTCGAGCTTCGCCGCGTGTGGCTGCCGCAGCTCGGGTGCCGCGCGACGCTCACATTGCGCTATGTCGGCCAGGAGCTCACCTTCGAGCACAGGGAGGCGCTTGCGATCGTACGAGCGGCTAGACGACGGCGAGAGCACATCGTGACAGGCGCGTCAGACCACTCGCATCTGGTCGCAGGTCGCGCGGACGACGACTTCTATCTCTGGGATCCGGACGACACAGAAGTGCCGGTCGAGCGCTCGCTCGCCGGGCGAATCCGGCTGGCTGATTTGTTCCGGACTTACGTCGGCCAGCCAATCGAGTTCTGGCGGTACACCGTCCAACGCAAGCTCCATCGCGAGCGTTCTCCGCCGAGATAGCTGCTTTCACGGGATAACTTGCTTTATCGCGGCGCGTTATCGCGCGCCGCCGCTCTTTCACAATTCGGAGAAGACAAATGAACGCCGATTCACGCGATGTGAAGCATTGGTCGGACGCGGCGCTGCTCGCCGCGCTGCTGGGACCGCGGAAGGCAAGGGCGATCTATGCGGGCAAGCTGCAGCCCTTGTTCGGCGGAACGAACGCGGATGAGAAGCTGGCGGCCGCGCGCGAGATCGTGACGCGCTGGCTCAATGAAGAACTCGGAGCAAAAGACGCGCTCGCGAGCCCTGGATCAGTGCGGAGCTTTCTGCGGCTGCAGCTCGGCGGCAAAGAGCACGAGTGCTTTGGTGCTTTGTTCCTGGACGCGCAGAACAAGCTCATCGCATACGAAGAACTGTTCCGAGGCACGCTCACACAGACGAGCGTTTATCCGAGAGAGGTGGTGAAGACGGCGTTGCGCCATAACGCCGCTGCGCTGGTATTGGCGCACAACCATCCATCTGGCGTGGCCGAGCCAAGTCTCCAGGATCAGGCTCTCACGCGGACACTTGCCGAGGCGCTCGCGCTCATCGACGTCAAAGTTCTAGACCACTTCATCGTCGCGGGCGCAACGGCGTTGAGCTTCGCGGAAAGGGGGCTGCTGTGAGGCGCGCCAAGGTGAGTCGGCGTGTGCAGAGTTTCTTGCGGTCAGCGCGAGCTGCCAACACGACGAAAGCGTATGACTGCGATTTGCGGCATTTCAAGGAGTGGGGCGGTCGGGTACCGGCAAAGCCGCAGCTGGTGGCCGAGTATCTGGCGCATCTTTCGAAGACGCGAACCGTTGCCACGATTAAGCGGCGCAAGGCCGCACTTACTGCAGCACATCGCGAGCGCGGCTACGCCGATCCGTGCGCGGCCGAAGTCGTGCGCGCGACCATGAAAGGCATCCGGCGGACAAGCGCCAAAACGAGGCGGCAGATGAAGCCCTTGCTGGCAGATCAAGTTGCCAGAGCGGCGGAGCGATTGCCGAGAAATGGCAGGGGGATTCGCGACAGAGCGGTGCTACTGCTAGGTTTCGCGGGTGCGTTTCGGCGCTCCGAGCTAGTCGCCATCAATGTCGAAGACTGCGCGTTCTCGCGAGGGCAACTCGTCGTGACGCTGCGTACGAGCAAGACCGATCCTGAGCGACGGGGCCGTGAAGTCGTCATTCCGATCGGCCAAGTTGCGTGCCCGGTGCGTGCTGTGAAGCTTTGGATGCGGCACGCCAATATCCGGTCCGGGGCGCTCTTTCGTGACACATCAAACGGCGAGATATACGCCAAACGCATGACGTCAGAAACTGTGTCGAAGATCGTGAAAGCAGCGGCGATATCGCTCGGTCTCGATCCGACGGCATACGCTGGCCACAGCTTGAGAGCCGGGTACGTCACGACGGCCGCCATGAGCGGCGTGCCATTGTGGCGCATCAAGAGGCACACCGGCCACAGCACCGAGACGATGGTGGAGACTTACGTCCGCGATTCCGACAAGGGGATGCGGCTGTCGGTGCTTTGACCGTCAGTGGCGTGAAACGCACGTTATTGTGAGTTGACCGGATTGGGAGGGCGGCTTTTCGGCCAGAAGCGGACGTTTGAGACGTCTTTGACGCTAAGCCTTTTATCCGAATCGCCAGCTCATGGACGTCTCGCGCAGGCAGCGCCAGCAGCAGAATCGAGGTCGTGATCTTCCACGAAGCCGCGGTGACGAAAAGCGACACGGCGACCGGTTGCAACGATAAAGAACCAACGACGATGCCTGCTGATCGAATGAGCGGGGCCGCTAGAAGGGGATATCGTCATTCAAAACATACTTTTCCAAGCCGTGCTCTTCTAGTAAGGCCTCGAATCGTAAAGGGGGAATTTGCTCTGACTTTCGCAGGGCCGCGATGACTGTGCCGACCTCAAAGCTGTGCAATATTTCGCCGTTCGCACGGATGCCTTTAATAAGCCGCTCTTGTTGCGCAACGGAGAAATTCCCCACATGTTCCGCGACAGTCTTAGCGAACCCATTTGCCTCCGCATAGTTACTAGACTGCAAATACAGGTCTATCAGGCGATCAACAACTGCGCTCGGCATTGCGAAGAACATGAACGACATGCCTGTTGCTTCCGCGCGTGTAATGCGGCGAGCCCGGACCTCGCCTTGTCGTTTCAGGTGCGGACACTCAAGTATCTCTTCCAGCTCGTCGATGTCCTTTGCGGGAAGGCTCTCGACGTAAGCTTCAAGGCGGTGCTGAGATCCGGCAGGTAAGTGCGACCAGCACTCAGGAAATCTGCATACAAATCGAACCGCTAGATGCAGGTCTTTGTCGTGGAGCCCTTCAACTAGGGCTGGCAGCTTCTCCTTGAGCGAAAGCTCAAACTGCGAACCGTGTAGCGCCTTCACTGCTCCGAGGGCCGCGCGAGCACGGAAGACCTGCTTATAGTCAGTGCCCGCGGTAAGAAGGTCTTTTACAAGAACAACCACGAGGTTTCGGACGAGCGATTGCCGCGGACGCTTCAATGGTCCAGAGGAAAGGGATGCCGTCGCTTTCTTCACGTCGTCCGGGAAGAATTCGGAGCCGATCTCGCGGAGCAGTCGATCGAGGGCGTGCTTACCTTGGACTGGCGGGTGCTGTAGCAAATGATTCACGGCAGAGTAAATGTGGACCCGTGCCAGTTCGCCTGAAGCCGTGAACGGCTGATCTTCTGAAATAAGCGACGGGTGTGCGCAGCGGTTGCGGTCTTCTTGCAGCCGCTCCAGGTCGATGAACTCAACGTGTGACAGCAGTTCGAACTTATCCCTCGCCAACCCTAGTAGCTCACGTTCGAGTTTGAGGGCGCGGCTCAGGTTGTTTGTTCGGCGAGTCTTCTCAACGTCCGCCACTATTCCCTCGGCCTCTTTATCCCCGGCTAGGGACAACTCCCGAAGTTTGTCGATGAGGTCGAAACAAACCGCGACCCACGTTGCAACAATTGCGGCCCTATAGGCGCCGCCTCTGTAGCAAGCCACGGCTTCCGCGATGAGCGACCGGGCGCGATCGTCTCGACACTGCAGCACCAGCTCGTCAAGATCGGAGAGTGCTGTTGTTATGGCCATGTCACCGACCGCTGCCAGTTGTAAAGGAGCATTTTCACGCTGGGGGTTAAGTCGGTCAACGTGCTTGGATAAAGACGGCGTCTTTACGGTCGTCGCCTTACGGCGTACATTCTGGTCGCCCTAGTCTTTGCCCGTTCGGCCCGCACAAGGCACCCGAGGGAAAGGTGCGAGTCTGGCGAAACGCTGATGGCTGCTATGGGGAGATGCCCGTGAACCGCTCAGCCTGGCTCAAGAATGCATGCAAGCTCGCCGCCTGCCTTTTCATCGTCCCCCTTTTGGGCTGGCTCACCGGCATGTACCTGGAGAACTCCTACGAGCGTCAGTTCCAGGAGATGCTCGGTAAGGAGCATCTCACCTCGCCACTAGGCTACAGCGGTCTGTGCGCAAAGCTGGAGGACGACGGGACGTTTGCCACAAACCCTTCCGCCGTCAAACTTTGCGAGCCAGCACGTGACGTGCGGGGCGTTTTTCATGCCTCAGTAGGCATCGCCATTCTTGGCGGCGTGTTGCTGCTACTCATCGTGGGTGCGAGGACGCTTGCGGGTCAGAGCCGACAACGCATGAGCCTGGTATTCGGACCTTTGATCCGTGTCGTGCTGATGCTGCTCGCGATATCTGTCTTGGCACAGGGCGCGCTTTTCGTTTACTCGATCTATACCTTGGAAGCCGCGACCATCCACCAGGTTCACACCGGTATTCTGGGCGGCGTGGCCATCGGTGCCTTGGTGGTCTGTGCGCAATTGCTGCGTGCGGCCTTCGCCTTCTTCAAAGCGGAGCCCAGCTTCATTCGAGGGGCTCTGCTGGATCGAACGAAGCATGCGAAGCTTTATGCGCTGGTCGAGGAGGTGGCGCGCAAGCTTGGCGCTCGAGTCCCGGAGAACATCGTCGCGGGCCTCGAGCCCAACTTTTACGTGACCGCAAACCAGGTCCGTGCCGCGATTCCCGATCACCAGGCAGTGCTCTCGGGTAGCACGCTGTACGTGTCGTTGAGCCTCATGCGCGTGCTCGCGCAACAAGAGCTGCGCGCCGTTCTCGGACACGAGCTGGGCCACTTTCGCGGAGAAGACACTGCCTACAGCCTGCGCTTCGCACCGACCTACGCTCGCCTGTCGCACACGCTCAATACCATGCTGTCCGGGCATGCAGGCAACGCGAGCGATCTGGCGCGACTGCCTGCCCTGCAGGCGCTGGGATTTTGCTGGATGCAATTTGCTTCTGCGGAGCGCAGCGTGGGCCGTGAGCGGGAATTACTCGCCGATCAAGCCGGGGCCGAGGCCCAAAGCCCGAGAGCTTTAGCGGCCGCATTGGTCAAGGTCGCCCTCTACTCACCGATTTGGGCCGAGGTGATGAAGCAGAATATCTCCGAGTTGGCCGAAGGTCGCATGTACAACGACCTATCGCACGCTTACAGCCTTGTATGCAACAGCATGCATCAGGCGAAAGGCCAATTCTCCGAATACCAGCGGGAAGTCATTGCTGAAAACGTCCAGCCGCATCCCGTCGATACCCATCCTCCGCTTTCCGCTCGTCTCTCCGCGCTCGGAATGAGTCTCGGAGACATCAAGTCGGAAGAACTCGGCATGGCTGAGGTGCCCGCGATAGGGATGATCGAAGATGCCGACGTGCAAGCAAATGCCCTCACCGTCCTCGAGGATCAATGGCTAGTGGCGGTGGGCGCCGTGGTTGTTCCCAAGCAAGCCACGCCGCCCATCGGGGAATCCCCAGGGGCGACCGTAGCCGCCTGAGTGCCACTCTTGGCAGGAGTAAATGGGATGGAAGTGAGGGCAACCGCTGCAAGCCGTTGAGGCAGTTATAGGTTAGCCATGATTGTGGAGGGTGCGATGAACGTTCGTACTGGCTCAGCTATTCGAGTTGGCTTTTCGCTACTCGTCGCAGCCGCGGTGTTCAGCGTGGCCGCGCGAGAACCGTCGTCGTTCGAGAAGTACACGCCTGCAGAAGCGGCTTCCCACGTTGGCGAGACGGCAACCGTCTGTGGCCGCGTTGCGAGCGCCACGTATGCTGCTCGCTCACGCGGCAAGCCGACTTTCATCAATCTGGACGAGCCGTATCCGCAGCACGTCTTCACCGGCGTGATCTGGATTGAAGACCGCGCGAAATTCGGTCAGCCGGAAACAACGCTCATGGGCAAGAGCGTCTGCATGTCGGGCAAGATCGGCCAATTCCGCGGCAAGCCGGAAATCGTCTTGAGAAGCGGCGAGCAGCTCACGCCGATGCACTAGCTGCGGCCGATTTTGACTCGCTAAAACGCCGGTTATAGGTGCCTGACGCAGTTTCTCAATCAAGAGCGTTCGCGCGCCGTAGCGAGGTTCCGGACAAGATGCTTCTACAAGTCTTGCTTCAACGATAGGGAGCCACACGATGTTGAAGGCGATCCACGAGTGGACCGGTCTTGTGGCGGTCGTAAGTATAGTCAGTTGGCTCGTAATACCGGGAAAGCGCATCGAGGGTAGGCGCTTTTGGCGCACGCCAATTCCTCCGCGTGCCGGGAACATGGTTCACGACACTTTAGGCGCGCTCTTCGGTGTTAGTTGGCTTGCGTTTGTCGCAACGTTGTTTTCAGATGCATGGATCTTGGTTGCTACCTTTCTGGGCATCGGACTTGCTGTGCTTATCTTTGAGCTTCGCCAATGACAGGCACCAAGTACGATCCGATCAGTCGCTTCTTGAGGGCGGTAGGCGCCAATTGCCGTATTTGCGCGCAGGCTTTTCATCCCATACCCGGGATTCGGCAGCGAGATATTCATCCAAATCGTCCTTGCTCCAAGGAAGGGGCGAAGGCAGCTTGTTACGTGCGCAGGCTAGCCGATCTTGTTCAACCATCTTGTCGTATAGCCGGTCAAACGCCATCCAGACCTCTGCTTCATCGGCCGTGTACTGGCGACGATAATCGAGCGTTATCTCGTGGTACGGCATCACAATTGCAGCGAAATACTGCCATGCTGAACGCTCGCTAATGGCACCTCGCTGCACCAGATAGCCGAGGTCTTCGATAAAGTCGCACACGGCGTCAACAGAGGGCGAAGGCGCCTTACGGTCAATCAGCAACGATCGCGCCGCATTCGCTCTTTGCTTTCGCATATGCTCACCATCCCACTTATCAGTGACCTTCACGCAAAGATCAATTTCGAGGTTGAAGCGAGCACGCATTCGTTGGTAAATCAAGCCAGCGAAGGTTAGAAGCACTCCGATTATGGGAACGCGCTCCAAGAACTCCTTGAATGATGAGAATTGAGCAAGAGCACGCACGTAGGGCCAGTTCGCGCCAATAGCCACCCCAATCGCCAAAATGAACATGGCCCGAAAGAGCGGGCGGGCTCGCTCACGTATGCCGTCGTCTTGCCACCAATTTAAAGTGAGCGGTGCGGGCTGACTGTCCACCGGGACCATTCTGCCTCCAGCTTCCGACTGGGTGACTGCTTCGTCTGGGCGATACGTGCAGGCGACGTTAGAGCTGGATATATTAACCTTGGCTAGTACAGTCATGGGACCGAAGGTGAAACCGGCGGAATGAACATCGAAATCAGAGCGGACGGGGAAGCTGCGGCCGGCGCGACCGAGAGCAGCCAAAGGATCGTTTCCTTCATCGGGTCGCTGCTACCGCTTTACGTGCCGGAATCGCACGACAAGAACTACTGCGCCAGATCGTTACGCGACGGCACGCTCGTCATGCCAATGGCGGAGACACCCGAGGACGAGGATGGTTGGGTGCGGGTGCACTGGCAGGGTGACCGTGCTCGTGCGACGCCCGTCCAGGGCATCTTTCTCGTGCGGCTCGCGCTGAGCGACTATGTGGACTTTATGTCGCGCGGGAAGCCGGAGCGGTACATCAAGGAGTTCGCGGCGCTCGCTGAGCATTTTGAACTCAAGACCAGCCGAACTTTAGCGCAGCCCGAGGACTGGGTTGTTCAGTTCATGGAAGCTACATCGGCCGGCATCGAGAAGCTTGGTAAGGAGGGCTTGATCGCTCTGATCAAAAAGGCGGTCGGTCTCTAGTGAGTGAAACGCTCATTATGGTCACTCGATTCGTTCTTGACCGCTTCTCATGTGGCATAGCGATAACTCGCATTATCAAGCTGCGTTATCGGCAGTCAAATGTGCTTCCCCAGTTCATTCGGCGGTGCCGCGTGTAGCACAATGTGCTACAATGTAACACAGTGATTTTATTGCAGATATGGCGCAATATGGCCTTTCCGAATGACGCATCGTGATGGTCATGATGCCGACCGTCGGGAAGGAGCCTAATGAAGAGAAAGCCTGGGCGACCGCGCAAGTCGTCAGCACCGCGGTCGGCCTCCCGCCAAAACAAGAACGTCAGCGCCACTGAGCTGATAGCAACAGCAGCAAGCTTTGCGTCGGTACTCGAAGGCATCGTTTCCGCGCAGAGAGCGACGACCACATGCCTGTGGGCCCTGATCGCCTCCCACCCTCAGCCTGAGAAATTCATCTCGCTGCTGGAGCGGGGCCGCGGTGCAGCAGGCGCCGACATGCCGTCGCGGCGCCGGCTGCTGATGGAACAACATCTAGATGCACTGACGAGAGCAGCTTTTCCAGACTCTGATAAGAGCAAGACGCACTGATTGTTTCTTTCAAGGGGGGCCAATTTGGCCCCCTTTTTTTGTCACATCGTTAACTGCGCACCGTCGCCGGGTCACTCGTGGAGTTCCGGCAATACTCACTCGGCGTTGCGACAACGCAACGCACGCGGCGATTAGCGCGGCGCTTGCGCCCCTCCAAGCGCCAATTGTCAGTCTGTAAAGTAACTCGCGTGCCATCGCTTGCACGCGATACTTATGGAGACTGATGTGACTTCTCAAAGATGCAAAGGCAATGCGCGGCGCGGTGATATGCGAAACTCCGATTCGAAGCTTCTGCGTCAGCGCGGAATCGAAGCTCGTGACGGCATGTACAGAATGCCGTCGAAGTCCGAGATCCGCGTGCTCACTCGACGCGACCGCGAAGAGATCTTGACTGGAACTAGAACATGGTTGGACCGCGTGATTGTCGAGGAGCACGACACGTTCGCGGCGCGCGAGGACTATCCAATTCGCGCTTGGCTTGCGGAATTGTCTCGTTCGTGTTGGCGGGCGCTGGTCGACAGCTCCAGAACAATCAGAGAGCTGCTCGAAGCCATCGCGCGCACCGCGCTCGAGTACAACGCATGCATTGGCTTTTGGAAGCGCGACGCTGACGAAGAGTCATTGGACTGGTGGTCCGACACAGATATCGCGTTCGCTCTCTCGTTCTGTGGCGACGAGTTTCCACGAGAGCATCTTCGAGGCGAGGAGCCGTATTCGTGGGAGCACGTTTACTGGATATCAACGCTCGTGGCAATTGACTACGCGGTTCAAGAGATAGAAGCCAACGATCCGTACAAAGCGGCCGCGTGGACTTATCGCGCCTGCGAGTTCCGCCGAATCGCGAGGTCTTATCGGCGTCTGGCGGCTTGATCGCGCTTGCCGGTCGGGCCGCGGCAGCGTCCGCATGCAATGCGGCCTCCATCACGGTTCTCGACATTGCTTGCGTCTTTTTTCGGATAACGCGTCGATTTGGCGCGGTGGATAGCAGTGGTGTTGTTGCCCGCCGCGCCTAACTTTTCACGTCTGTAAAGTAATCGGCATGTCAATTTCGTCATGCGATTACATTGAGGACGAAAGAATATGGGTAAGTCGAACGAACGAGATATCAACGTTGTGAACTGGACGCATCGTGCTTTTGAATACGAAGATGTTCAGCGCGAGGTCGATAAGCGCGTCACAATTGCCGAATGGCTGAAGAAAAAGAATTTGACGCTCACGAACGCAGGCGCGGCGGTGTTCGCGAATGCCGCGGTCGGCGTCGTGCACATGCTCGAGGAGGCGCTCATTTGCATCACCGAACCGCCGGGGCGAGATTGGAGTTTCATTTTTCGGTCTTCGCAATTAGACGAGACGGCGAGGCAACTGTGCGGGGAAAAGCAGTCGCTCCAGCGACTCGAGGATGGATGCAATCGAGCCGCGGCGACGACGCATCTAGCAAATCATCCCGCGGTGGCGACCGAGTGGGAATTTCTCGCCGGCAAGCCGCGCTTAAACAAAAAGAAGGCGGCGCGGTGGAATGCGGTGATGAACGGAGCATTCCATCGCTTCGAGGCAGCGGGGGCGATCCAGTATGAGGTCGATACTCGGGACCAGAAGTTTCAGGAGGAGCGCGTTTACTCTTGGGACTTCTTGGAGACCGTGTCGATCTACGCAAACGCTGCGAAGTAACCGAGAAGGTCGCGATAACCAGCACTCATAATGCTGGTTATCGCGACGCAGTCCGAATTGAGCACTTATTCAGCGAAGGTGCTAAGCGGAAACCACCGTTCGTAAGTTGTTTCGGATAGCACCTGCCATATCGCTGCAGGTGAGGGCGAAAATCTCAGATAGTCTCGTCACAGCCGTCTCCACGTCACTTGGTCTTGCCGGTGTCCTCCCGGCCGTCGTAAATGGCCCGTCAGTCTCAGTGAGGATGCGTTCAAGGGGGAGTGCCGTTACTATCGCGCGGTTTCGCGGTTTATCCAACATTGCTTGGTTCACCGAGAAGTAGCATCCCAGCTCGATCGCTCGAGCAGCTTCGCGTGCGGTTCCCGTGAACCAGTGCAGAATTACGCGACTTCCGGACTTTGCAAGGTAGGTCTCAATCGTATCTAGAACTGCGGTGGCGGCGCGTACGCTATGCACGGTCAATATCTTATTGCCCGCGCGCGCGCACTGCCGCGCAACATGCTCAAACACGTCGCGCTGCTGCTTCGCCGACTTGAAATACTGAGGGCCGAAGTCCAGCCCTACCTCGCCGATATAGCGCGCTTCATCGAAATACTGATCCCACAAGCTGACCTCATCCGCGCGCACCGACACCAGTTGCGGATGCAGCCCTAAGGCGGATCGCACGTAGCGGGTTGAGGTTGTAAGGGCACGGTTTTTCGGCCAAGCAGCCGGCGTTGTTGTAACCCCCAAGGTAAAAATGCGCTGTGCCTCGCACTCTGCCACCAGCGCCTCGAAGTCGGGATACAGGTCGAGGTGGCAATGAAAATCTACAAATTCCGCTGCAATGGGGCTCATCGAGGCTTCGCGATTACGCCTTGGAGAAGTGCGCCGACCTCCGTGAGCCCGCGTCGATAGACGTCAGCAAGCTCGTTGAGATGAGCTGGTTCATCGCCCAGCGGTCCGGCCTTGTGGATGAGGATTGCCGCAAGTTGGGGCTTTGCGGACAGTCGCTGAACAGCGAATTGAAACGATCGCACCTGCTTCCCCTTGGCCGTCCTCGTGTTGAGAGGGCGCCCCTGGAGCGGCGACTCATAGTGCGTCGGGTCCGCGGGCTGCAAGGCCGCGCGGCGGATGATGCATGGCAGGCAATATCCGCAATGTCCAGCGGCATGGCGTGCGAAACGCCCCTTGGCCGGGGACGAGCAAGATATCGAGCTCTTCACCAGACTCATGAGAAGAGGCGCGTTATGGCAGACAGCGACCATCTCGCCCTTGGTCTGGTTCCAGTGGGGATTGTAGACTCGCCCCGTGATTCCCAATGCTGCGATCAATTCATTCCAGCGGGCCATGTAAAAGGGATGGGTTGTCCGGGTACTGAGAGCTCCGAGGCGCAGGGGATCGAGCGGGACATTAAGAGCGATAAAACCGTTTTCGGGCACGTTGACAGTGAAGGGAGCATGGAACCCCGATCCCGCGAATACGGCTGCAGCGAAGAATTGGAATGAGCGTCCGCGAGTGGTCTCTTCGTGACCCCCGCCCTTGACCAAATCCACCGAGAACTTCATCGAGACGCGTAGTCGAGCCAGGCGTTTCTGCCCGTATGCCGCTACCAGCCCCTCGTAGCAAGCGCTCTGCGCTCGACTGACTGCGCCTTCACCGGCATGGCTGATAAAGAGCGGAATTCCGCCGGCTTCCAGCGCCTCAATGCCACCAATAAGGCTGTCCAGTCCTCCCGAGAAGAGATTCAGGCGGTCAAAGATCGGTTCAGGTGTGTTCGCAGGCCGTGCCGGGACAATTTGAGCGAATCCCTTGGGGCGTGCGCGGAAGCCGATGATCCAATGGTCACCAGTGAGGAAGGTGAGCATCTCCTCAAGCAGCCGCGCGACGGCCTGCCATCGGCTCACGTCACTCACGGGCACGATCAACCGAATCTCACGGCTCCAACCGTCCTGGGAGTCGGAATTTCGCAAGATGCGCGTGTCTGCCGCGTGAACGTGTGCAGCGAGCACGAGGAGATCCATGCCGATCTCGGACGGATAGACGTTCATCTTGAAGAGATCCTCAATCGCCTGACCGATTCCGAACGCGAAGCGCTTCTTTCCGGTCACCAGCAGCAGAACGGTCTCAATCTCATCATTTGCCTTCGGCGGCTTGACAGAGTCCTGGGGGCCCATTCGGCCCAGAAGCAGGTGCCTTCTCACTGACTTGCCTCCTCTTCGCCCATCGCCTTGAGCACGGCGAACGACGACTCGTAGACCGAGGTGACGACCTCCCGAACGCGAGCGGGCGTGAGATCTTGGCCTTCGAGGGAGACGGTCGCGAGCGCATCGGCCACGCCACGCTGTATAAAGTCGTGCACCTGCTCCTGAATGTTGTTGGTGGCGTCAACACTCGTCGGAATCTGGACCAGACTCATCGCGATGTCGTTGCATAGGCGCGCTTCGATCGAATTCGTCACGTAGAGCTCGAAGACAGCCTTTAATTGATCGGCCGTCAATGCGTCGAGATCTGTCAAGCCTAAATCGGCCAAGTCCACGATCGTCTCGATGAAGGCTTCACGTGCGATTGCTTCGTCGAGCGTGCCGCCATTCGGGCAGATGTAGTCCACCAGTTCGAGAAAGATTTCCTGGATGGGCCGCCCGGCCAAGCCGTGCAGGTTCAGCGCCAGAAGCGCCTGGTTCGCACCGCGGGCTTGCACATCTGAGAGGAATCCAAAGAGGCTTGCTCCAGATGTACGGGACGCGCCCATGCGTCGCGCCGCATTTGCTGCGCCTCCGGCCGAACGCGAGACGTAACGCGAAACCGCCCGACCGAGATTCGCGCGGTCGGAGCCCCCTGAGGATGCGAAGCGCGTGAAGCTACTACGAGCGCCCCGGAATCGATTATCGTCGTGAGGCTTTGCTACCGGCGGTCGATCAGGCGGCGGCAGCGGAAGTCCGGCCGGCGGACTTGAATCCGGGGCGGTGCCGCCCGGCGCCGGCGGTGCTGGTGCGGCCGCTCCATCATCCAGCCACGTTGGAATCAGCGGCGATCCGGGGCCCGCTCCACCGAAAGGAGTTGACGTGCCCACCTAGCGAGCTCGCGTGGTCTTGCGAACTCCACGCGCCGCCGTCGCGAGGCCTGCGCTGTTCGAACTGCTCCACCTTTCCAGCAATGCGTCGAGGCGTGCGCGCGCGTTGGCATCCGTGATAACGCCTTGCCAGCCCTGCACGGGCCATGGACCGCACTCGTCGGCCGGCAGCATTTCCAGCAGATCCAGCAGATTCGATTGTAGTGTGGGATGGGCCTTCACGAGCACGGTTATGCCTGCGATGCCCGCTGGCTCTTTCATAAAGGCGCCCGCACCCGTCACACGACCTCTTAGCTCCTCGAAGACCTTGCCCGCCTCCGCCTGCGTGAGTTGTTTCAACTCGGGCTCCATCGCCTGAACGGCCATCTTCCCGCCGAGGAGGTTCTCTAAGAGGATCGCGAGCCCGCCGAGCACCGAGGTCCCGGCAAGATAGTCTTTGCGGTCCTTCGTGATGAAGAGGTATGGGCGAAGATCGGTCTTTGAAAGACGCGGCTCGATGCGAGCCCACTGCTTGACCCGGTCCGAGGACTCCCATTCTGAAAGATGGGGAGCCGGCTCCCTCGCCTTCTCGTCGTCTTTTGCGCTCGCAGAGCTCGATTTCGCTTCGGCTGGTTCGGCGCCTTTGTCGCGTTCGATCATTGCCAGGTCCTCACATCGACCCTCCGGGTGCTGAGCGGCCAGAGCGGCAATTTGCTCGAACGTACGCGACATGAAGCGCTCGGCGAGCATCAGTTTGGCAAGCACGGGTAATTGAACGTCCGCACCGAAGCCGCGCGCAGTCGCCATGCGTTCCCGCAGGAGCAGCGTGTTCAGGAATCGTTTGATCTGCCGAGGATTGCCCTGCGTTCCCTGCGCGAGGATCGGGCCAATCTGATCGCTCAGGACGATGGCGTTCGTGGCCGCGATTTCGTTCTCACCGAGAGCGACGCGGATGACGTCGGCCTCGAGCGGGCGGGCATCCCATGGACGCTTGAGGCGCTTTTTGGCCACCTCGATCAGGTTCATGAAGCCCGCATTGTTTTCACCGATCTCGGCACTCACGAACAGCAACGTCACGTAGATACGCGTCTCCATTTGTCCCAGGGGAGGAATGCGAAATGGCACCTGGATGAGCTTCTCCAAGTAGTTCTTCGCATAGTCCCGCGGCCCGGTCGATTCCGGCAGATCGGGGAAGTGCTTGCGGACCGCATAGCCAATCATGGCCTCGTCGGCTGCCACGACGAACGCCGTCCGCGGTGTGAAGAGGAATAGGCGAACAGCCTCTAGCGTTTCGATGGCCGTATCCGGCAAACACCGGTCGAGGTCGTCGATAAGCACGACGAGCTGCTTCACCCTCGCGAGGTCCAACAATTTCTCGAACGATTCACGAAACTCCGCGATTTCCCGAGGCACGTTCTTGCCGTTCGGTGGCTGGAGCAGACCTTCCGCCTCGCCAATTGCGA
The DNA here is from genome assembly GCA_035656735.1 of Usitatibacter sp. Classification (GTDB taxonomy): domain Bacteria; phylum Pseudomonadota; class Gammaproteobacteria; order Burkholderiales; family Usitatibacteraceae; genus Usitatibacter. Next base: position 65,672 of record DASRRY010000033.1, read on the forward strand.
CCTTGAGCCCATCCTTACTGATGGTGCCGCTGGGATCTGCGACCAAGGCCTTGAGCGAACCGACCACACCGGCGATCAAATCCGGCGAAGGCAGGCCGCTGAACAGCGTGAAGGCCAAGCCGCCGGCCTTCTTGGCAACCTTCAGAACATCAATGCGGTGCAAGATGTCCCTGACGGCCTCCGCGGCTTTGGTAGCCAAAGACCGGCGGTCGATGAGCTCGGAGACGATGTCCTCAATGAGAGCGATCTTCGCGTCCTCGAAACCCTGATATCGCCATCCATTAAACTTGAGGCAGACCCGCACCGCGTCATCATCCAACGCGTGCTCGATCATTTCGAGGATGCTGGACTTACCGGCGCCCCAATCACCGTGTACGCCGACCGTGATTGGATGGGTGTCCCGTTCCTTGAGCAGCTCGACGATCGTCAAGGCGATGGGTTCGCTGTTTAGAAGATCGACTTTGGTTTCGTTGTCAGGTAGGACCATGGAGGAGTTGTCTAGTGGTCGGTGCGTACGGACATCGAAAGCTCAAGTGCACAAGCGGTGTTGGCCGTCGGCTCGGCCAATCTGCATTTTAGCTTTACGCGCATCAGAGAGTGTTAGCCGTGATGTGAAAGGTAGTCGTCCAACGCGCAATAGAACGGACGGCCGTCTGCAACGCTGTCCGATCCGAATCAATGTCGCATAGTCCCGCGGCTGGCTTTCCCCAACCGGCGTATCGTGGTGTGCGGAATTTACCTTGGATAAGTCCATGAAAGAGCAGCGCAAGCCAGAGACGATTTACGCATTAGACCCTTCAAAGCTGCGTGTAAACGATGTGGTCCTAACTTCAGATTTTGGGTTTAAGCGGTCAGTAATCCGGGCCGCAACAAACTCAGATTTTAGCCACGCGGCAATTTGTACGCGAGACTACATGCTCCTTGAGGCGGTGCCTGATGGAATTTCAAGGATCTCCCCGATAGGTGTTTGCGCGCCGAAAATAGAATGGATTTGTGTGCTAAGACCGCGCAACGAAGCGATCATCAAGCAGACCGCCTTGACAATCGCCGAAGCGGCGGAGTCGCTATATGGCCGACGATATTCCGTAATTGGGGCCATTGGTACGGTGATTCCGTTCCTTCCCCGTGACGATGAGGGCCACTTTTGCTCTCAGCTTGTGGCGCTGGCATTTGAGAAGTGTGGCATCTGTCTTGTTCCAGGAAAGACGGCGTACGAAGTAACACCCGGTCTGCTTCTTACGTCGCCCGAGCTCTCCAACGTAACGCAGCAGTGCGTCAGAGAACTCGACGCGTGCGATGACGCTGAGTCATACGAGCATATTCGCGAGATTGGCGCGAATGAATCAGTACATCGTGAAATGGGGATGAATCGCCGCGTCCTTCGAGCGCTTCAAAAAGAGCTACGCGGAGAGATACCCGAAGTAAATTCGCTGCATGAGTTTTGGAATTGGCTTGGCGAAAATCGCTCGAACGAGCGGGTTCTCGCGCTGGATCAACGAATTTTCTCAGTACTGCAAAGCGAAGGGTTCGTAAAGTGGTATGACGAATGGCTGGACGGAATGCGCGCGGACAGCGCGCTGCTGGACGTGCTAGCCGGTGCCTTAGGAAGGATCGAGGAAGCAAGCGACCACCGAGTGCCCGCACTTAGAAGAGACATGGCGGACGCGGTGAAGTCGGGAGATGTTGCGCTGGCCGGGAGAAAGGCGACTGTAAACGCCACAAGCAGTTACAGCAGCAGCGATAGCAAAACTCTCCGATATCTGCACCAGAAATATAGTGACGAGCTCGCGGTACAACAGGAGCTGCAGGACGCGAAGCGAAAGCTGTTCGCAGCTCTCGGGAGACTAGCTGACTCCTCCGGTGGTTAGGTGGCATCGAAGACTTGGGTAAACGGCGAGACGGGCGAGAAATAGGGCATGAGCAAGACCACGTACGCTTCACCGAATCATGTTGTTTGGGAGTATTTCTCAGTTCTGCGGCACCTGGTTGCTGCATCAAAGAGTGCTGCATCGGAATCGGCCGCCCGCCAGTTCGCGGCTGCGTCAATCGTGATGGCCGTTACCGCGGCTGAAGTTTTCATGAACATTTGGTTTCTCGTTCGAATAAGGGAGAAGGGATCTGCAAGTGAGCTCACTAGCTTTACTGCTGATCTCAAAGCTCGGAAGGGTGTCGCGCATAAGTTGAAAATGTGGCCGGCTTTGTATCTGGGGAAGCCACTCGATATGACGACTGGAGTAGGTCTGGAATTTGAGCGGCTTAGAGAGACTCGGAATGGAATCGTGCATTTCACCAGCTCGGATGAGTCGATCGAACTGGCTCCTAATATTAAAATCCACGGAGTGGCCGACATCTCTGAGTACGACGCACTGAAGAGCACAGACGCTGACAAGGCTCTCAGTGCGGCTGAGAAGCTAGTGGCGGAGATTTTCCGTCTGGCTGGCCTCACCCCCGACGAGGTAAAGGGCAACCTGCACGCGTGGATCGCTAAGCTGTGATTGGGCTAATTGAGCGAGGAAGAGAATTCCAAGCGCCTGGCTCGCGTGAAAGCATTGAGCGCGGGCGCCGAAAGCTTACCTTGGACTTGTTCCCGGTCGCGTTCCGATAACACCATCCGATAAGGCCGGTTATCCCGCCGACCCGCATTAGCGGTCCCCGGGCGCACGCCGGAACCGACCCAGCTCCGCGTGACTGGTGCCGCTTGCCGCCATACAGCCCCAGCCGGTCTGACTCAGTCCTGCAGGTTCTGGACCTCGTAGCGAAGCACATATAGCTCGTCTTCGAGCGTTTTCGCGAGATCCATGAGACCACGAGCCAGATGCGCCACGGCCGGATCCGTCGAGCTCTGTGCAGCCTCGAAGTGCGCTCTTGCGGTTTCGAAGCTCATCACTTGCCGCCCTTGAGATACTTCTCCACAGCGATGGCCGACACGCCTACCGCCTTAACCGCCGCACGCAGCTGCTGTTCGCTGCATCCGAACTTGCCACACCAGTAGCGCACCTCCCACGCTTCGTTCACGTTTACGCGGCTGCTGTCCTGCGGACGGCGCTTCGACAGATCATCTGACATCGAACGTCTCCATTTCTAGTAACAGAGCGGGCTACCTCTGGTCAATCGCGCCGCCGGAGCACAAGGCATGGGGCCACGCCCCGCGGTCACGTTTTCTCGCGTAGCGCCTTGCGAACCTCACTAATCGGCGCATCGGAAGCAAGCCCGAGGTTGCGTTTGATGTTGCCAAGTCTGGCATCCGCGCGAACGTTCTCGAATTCCGGATAATCCTTGCGAAGCGTTCCAGCGGTCGAGTCCGATCGCTCGCGCCGGAACGTGCCCTGTCCAGTCCGACGATGTTTTCCAAGTGGCATGTCGTGCGCCCCCTCTACCCAAGTCTTTGGCAATCGTGGCAACGCTGTTTGCCGCCGGTCCCTTGCATCTTGTGCTGCGGCTTGATTTGCTTTCCGGCCGGACAATTGTCGTGGTCGTGGTAAACCATCCGATGCTGCGGCGGATATTCCGGCGAGTTGGTATGGTACGGCGATACTTTCATTTACGATTCCTTTCCGTTGTTTGATGGCGTTACAGACCTGCGCCCCGCTGGCACGCCAAGCCAGCGGCGCAAAGCCGAAGTAATTAAAGCGTCTCGCGCCTCTTGGCCATATTCAATACCGACGAAGAGCGCAGCGTGAAGTTTGGCGCACGTCTCTTCGAATCGTGGCTCTCGCAGCTCTGCTTAGCGAGCTTTTGAATTTGGATGAAGTGCAAGACGTCCGGAAGCTTGCGGCCGGCGCGCCATTGGCTCACGGTCGGAGGCTTTACACCAAGTGTGCGAGCCAGCTCGGCGGCAGAGCCGCACTTCAGAATGGCAGCTTGGACGAGTGTCCTGATTTCGCGCTTCGCGGAATCGATTCCGTGAGCGAATGGCAGCTCGAGTAGCCGAGTGTTGATGACATGCGGTGCCGCGTGCCCAGCGGGCGTCCCGGAAACGGAACGTACCTTCAGAATGCGTGCCACTTCACGGCTCCTTTCGCATGGGGGTTATGCGCTTTGCTTCCCCACGAGGGCTAATGCACGGTGCGGCCTCGAGCTCGCGAGACGCCGTCAGTGCCTCGCGACCGCCCAATTTTCGCCCTAAAGCGAGGCCGGTGGCAACGATCAACAACTTGGGTGGCTTAGCTATTTCGCGAAAAGGGCTATAGAAAACAAGGACGTGACGCGGCCTGTTCAAGATTTGCATCAATGGCGACGGCGTTAAAGATTAGCCGGCGTCTAATGCGGAAGCACTCGGTCGCTGAGCAAGCGGCGCGAGAGTTCTCGCCATAGATTCGTTGCCGCCTCGAGGCGGACCACCAGGATGGTCGCGGTGGAGAAGCGGGCCGCGCGTTACTTTTGAGCGTCGCTGCCTACTTGACCGATCTGCTCGTCAGCCGGCGGCACCGCCGGACATGCGTATTGGTAGCCGTAAACTTGATCTCGAGACTGTTCTAAATACTTCCATGGCAAACACCCGCGTCCCCGGTAGACCCAAAATCGGCCGCAACGACCCATGCTTTTGTGGAAGCGGGCGCAAGTTCAAACGTTGCCACGGTAGCCCCCAATACGAACTGCCGACTCTTTTAGCCAAACAGGCCACGGACAAGATGTTGGAAGAGGCTCGGCGTCAGCTCGAGAAACGCAAGCTCAAAGAGGCCCAACGTCAGAAGCAGCAGGGCCTCGGTCGCCCGATTATCTCGGTCGAATTCCAGGGATATAGGTTTGTTGCTGTAGCGAACAAGATGTACTACGGCAAGTGGAAGACATTCGCTGACTTCCTGAGCCATTACATCAAGGATGTTCTGGGAGGAGACTGGGGCAACTCTGAAATAGCGAAGCCATTGAACGAGCGTCATCCGGTGATGCAGTGGTACGACAAGATATGCCATCTTCAAGCAGCGCACGCCAAAGAAAAAGGGGCGCTGTTCACAACACCAATGACCGGTGCGGCGTCGGCGTATAACCGACTCGCATACAACCTGTATCTCATCGCGCACAACGGGAAGGATATTCAGACACGCCTCATCGCGCGACTAAGAGACAAAAAAAGCTTCCAAGGCGCTTTTTTCGAAACACAGGTCGCGGCGTGGCTAATCAAAGCCGGATTCGAATTGGAGTTTGAAGACGAATCCGATAGAACTTCGACCCATTGTGAATTCACTGCGACGCACATCACGACCGGGGAGAAGTTTTCCGTAGAGGCGAAGTCGCGCGAACTTCAATCGACGAGCGTCTCACGTGAAAAGCTTGTTCGAAAACTTCACCAAGCCTTAGAGAAGAAGGCCAATTACAAGCGATTGGTGTTTTTGAACCTCAACAAGCCCTTGCACACCCCCGAAGCCGCGGATGTCGCGATGAATCGCGCGGAACGCTTGGTCATGAGGGCAGAGGCTGACACGATAAACGGCGCGCCGGCCCCCGAGGCATATATCTGCATCACGAACATGAACGATCAATACATTCTTGATACGGCGAGCGTTGCGATGATGGCTCTGTTCCGCGGCTTCAAAATTCCGGACTTCATGGGCAGCGGCTTTGCATCGTTTCGTGAGGCCGCGCGGGCGCGTGAAAAGCACATAGCCATGTTCCAACTCTTCAGGTCTTTGGAGGACCATCGCGAAATCCCCCAGACCTTCGATGGTGAACTACCCTCCGAGGCATTTAATCCGAATCCGCTCCCACGATTACAGGTCGGCGAAACGTATTTGGTGCCGGGACCGAACGGAGCCGAGATCGAGGGTACGCTGGTGCAGGCTGTCGTCCACGCCGACAAAGCGTCCTGCATCTTTCGCCACCCGAAGACCGGCGAGACATGGTTGGCCGCTGCTCCTATGACACCCGAGGAGCTCGCTGACTACGCCAGGCATCCCGACACGTACTTTGGTGCTAACAACCCGGCGCAGAGTCGAAATGCAGAAACCGCCATGGACCTCTTCGATTTCTTCGTGGACGCCCATCGAAACACTCCGAGGGAGCGCCTCATTGAATTGCTCAAGAATGCCGGATCTGTCGAAAACGTCGATGCGATGGCTCAGAAGGACTTGGTAGAGTTGTACGCGGAAGGATGCACTTACGGTGCGATTAATAGCGGCGCAGTACCGATGAGCCCGCGCAGGAAGAGCGCCGGCGCCTCGGGCGCGGACGAATAGCACGAGATCGTCCCAGCGCGGGGCGGTTGCTGTACCGCCGTTGGTTATAGTTCTACGACTGCCGCGATAACACCGCGCGATAAGACGGTTTATCGCGCATAGCTGCGAAATTCGCGCTTTGCCGCGTTGCACCGTCGACGCGAGCACCAAGACTAGACGTCCGCCGCGCCGATTTGTGCCATCGGTAAGGGCGCCACTTGTGATTGCGCCGAATCGCCATCAACGCCGCATAGCGCACAGCTGACGGTGATTCCGATCAACATAGCGTAAGCAATGCGCATGCGGAAGGCCTCCATGAGCGTTTCAGGCACGAGTTGGTTCGCATTCTGAAATACTTCTCGCGTTATGGCTGCGTTTTGGTTTCGGCGAGTTGCGGGGCGGGTCCGCGTGGGACTTTTGCCCGACCGGCAGTCAGGGATAGGCGCACTCATTGGTGGTTCACGGGCCGCCCGGCCGGGGGCTGCGGGTACTGCCTTCGGTAATGGCAATAGGTCGGTGAAGGCCGGGTACAATGCCGCCCGTCATCGACGGCAAGAAGCTCGTGGTTCTTGTGGTACCGCTTGGGGGGCGAACATGAGCCGAAGACAACAGGTAACCAGCGACCGCCGCGCCTTCCTGGGCAGCGGAGCCGCGATGGCCGCCGGGTTTACCGCGTACGCGCTCGCACCATCCGCGCGAGCCGACCCACTCCGGGACGATCCCTGGAGCCTCCGGCCTGGCAACCTCACGGCGCCATACGAGAGGCCGTCGCATTTCGAAGACCAAGTCTCGCGCACCCTATCGAACCCGAAAGGCGAGCCGCGCGTGCAGAACGCGCGCACGCCTTTGCATCTTCTGCGTGGCACCATCACGCCGGCGGCCTTGCATTTCGTCGTGTCGCAAGCGGGTTCTCCGGACATCGATCCTGCGCGACATCGGCTGGTCATTCACGGTCTCGTGAAACGTCCACTCGCATTCACGATCGACGCGCTCGCCCGCTATCCGATGGTGTCGCGCATCGCGTTTCTCGAATGCGGCGGCAACAGCGCGCCGCTCTTTTCGCCGCAGCCCGTGCAAGCGTCGTTACAGGCGCTGCATGGAATGGTCTCTTGCTCGGAATGGACCGGCGTCGCGCTTTCGACGCTGCTCGAAGAGACGGGGTTCGACGCACGCGCCAAGTGGTTGATCGCGGAAGGCGCTGACGCGCCGACGCTCACGCGCAGCGTACCGCTTTCGAAGGCGCTCGATGACGCGATGATCGCGCTTTACCAGAATGGCGAGCGCCTGATGCCTGCCAATGGGTACCCGATGCGCCTCTTCCTTCCGGGATGGGAAGGCAACATGAACATCAAGTGGCTGCGCCGCATCAAGCTGACCGATGGACCGGCGATGACGTTTCCGGAATCCAAGACGTATGCCCAGATCCTGCCAGACGGCAAGGCGTATCGGTTCTATTTCATCCAGGAGGTGAAGTCGTTCATTACCCAGCCGTCACCCGGCCTCGCGATGCCGGGCCCCGGCCTGTACCAGATTTCCGGCATCGCTTACTCGGGTGAAGGGCGCATCACACGGGTGCTCGTGTCCACCGACGGCGGCAAGAACTGGACGCAAGCCGCGTTGCAGGAGCCAGTGCTCCCAAAATCGCTCACGCGCTTCAGCGTGCCGTGGTTGTGGGACGGAGATCCGGCCGTGCTGCAGAGTCGCGCGATCGACGAAAGAGGAAATGTGCAGCCGACCCGGGCGCAATTCGTAGCCCACCGCGGCGAGCTCAAGTCTCCTGTGTCAGAAACGGTCTTCCCCAACCAGCACTTCAATGCGGTCACGAGTTGGGGGATCGATGCCCGGGGCGAGGTAAAGCATGTTTACGCTTAGGGCGCTCGCCGTGGTGATGCTCGCCGTGGTGATACTCGCCGGCAGTGCTCTCGCCAACGGTCCTGATCTCGGAAAGCCAATCACTGCAGCGGAGCTGGCCGCGTGGGACACGAGCATCATGCCCGACGGCTTGGGGCTTCCACCGGGCAGCGGCACCGCTGCCCAAGGAGCGCCGGTCTACGCGCAGAAATGTGCATCGTGCCATGGCGAAAACGGCAAGGGAGGACTTGCCTCGGGCCTCGCTGCGCGCGGTGCCATTACGAGCATCAATGCTGCCGAGAAGACAATTGGAAACTTCTGGCCGTATGCGACGACGCTGTTCGATTTCATTCGCCGTGCCATGCCTTGGCAAGCGCCGCGAACGCTGACGAACGACGAAGTCTACGCGCTCACCGCGTACGTGTTGTTGCTTAACAGGGTGATTGGCGAAGACGAAGTCATGGACGCCGCCACGCTACCGAAGGTCCGCATGCCTAACCGCGACGGCTTCATCCTGAGGTTTCCGGAAAAGCTCTAGATCCCGCTAGCCGTCGAACGTCCGCTTTGGGTTGCGGATTCAACCGGTAGATGCAACACACTGCACGCTCGCTGTCTGAGCGAAGGGGGTGTTGCATCTACCGGTTGAATCCGCAGTCGTAAGCGGACGTGCACGCGATAACACCGTCCGATAAAGCTTGTTATCGCGCGATGTCTGCTTTCGGCCAACGAGCAGACGCTTTCGTTGACTCGACCGCAATGCGGACCATGGCGGGGGGTGGACTTAGGGCGGGCGCTCGCGTACTCTGCGCGGCCATGAACGACCGCACATTGATGGACGACGGCCGGGAGGAGCTCGAGCTTCGGATCGCCCGGCTGAACGGCGATCACGGTCGGCTCGAGGCGGCGTATGCGCTGGTGCTCCGCGAGCTCGCGAACGCCAAGCAGAGCGGCCGCCAAGCCGAAATCGACCGAGCGAGCAATATCGCCGACGCGGCTCTCTTCAACCTTTGCCAGTGCGTAGACCACCTGCGCACCCTCGAGGCGGAGCTGTCCGCCATCATGGTCGCCGACGACGGCACGTAAACCGATGTACCGTCACCGCCATGAATGACGAACACCGCGACTTCGAGACGCAAATCGCCGAGCTGAAGCGCCGGCAAGCCGATCTCCAGATGATGTACGCGAATTCGCTCGGTAACGTCGAGAAGTTCCGCAGGGCAGGGAGTCGGGCGGACGTCGACCGCGCACTGGCAATCGTGGAGTCGCGCCGGATCGAACTGGCCAGGTGCGAAGCTACGCTGAACGCGATCGGCCAAGCCCTCGACGCCCTGAAGCCGGCAAACGACGACGCGTAGTTGGTCGCCACATACGGCGCGCGCGCAGGCGTTAGGGCGGCGGCTCGCGGCGCGAGCGTTGCAACGCGCATTCACTTGCCCGGTGTATCTCGAGTCCCTTATCGCCGCGGCGACGGCGCCACCACATCACGCACCAGCGGCCGCAACGACGATCGCGACGGTTGCTATACCGAGCCATTGTTCCATCTGCCGATCCAAGAATGGCGCCCCAGGGCGACGTCATTTTCGTGATCCAGCTCAAGCGGCCGCGCCAAAATAAGACACTATTCGGCCGGTTCCTCGTCGCTGCCGCCGCCGTGCGGTCGCGACTCGGCAAAGTGCATTGCAGCGCCAATTGTCTTTACCGCCGCGCGGATCTGCTCGATCAGCAGGCCTTCAGTTATCTCGGCAGATTGCCTCGAATCGCACGCCCGTTCTCGGGCTATCGTGCCGTGGAGGCGTTCGCCGAGCGATGCTGTGACCCGCACGTGGTACACGCCATCGCGCTCGATGACAGACGTGTGCAGGCGATAGACGTCTAATTCCGACATGGATCCACTGACTCGGAGAAAGCGCGCTAGCGGTCCGGCGGAAAGAAGGGTTCTGTAGCGAAGAGCTCCGCTTCTTCTGTGCGCGCTTGCGCAGCAGCAAGCGCCTCAACCCAAAGCTCCAGCGCCTCGTGCAGCTCGGTCACGCGGAAGCCGCCTGTTCTTGGTCATCGTCCTGAGTACTGTGCGTGACATGTACAGACGCGAGCCGAACGGACGCGTGCGAAAAGAAGCGCGCGAGACGACGAACCAAGTCACCTGCCCCTTCCGTCTCTTCGCACTCGTGCCGCACGAGATCGAACGCGTAGCCTGAGATATCCGAACCGTCGATGATCCGAGGCGGTGGCTGGCATGCTGCCGGAAGTTTGTAGAGGTCCATTGGACTGAAGGTCGCCAAGAAATCGCGCGCCGCATTCACGAGCTCTGCCTCCGTCTCCGCGGCGTCAAGTCGATGCTGCCAAGTGGTGCTGGCCATGTGCTGGCTGGTCTTTTCTCGGTGGAGCGGATGAATCGACATGCTGATCGCGACGCTATTCGAGAGCGAGGCGCCAATTGTCACGATATTGCAACGCTCAGTCTGTCAGCCGGAGGAGGGTACGTGTATGTCAGCTTTGTCCTACGTTTGCGGACCACATAGCGGACGGAGGTATCAACGGGCGTTAAGCTGATCGCGAGAGGGGGGCTTGTTTCGAGTCAGTGCATTTGTTAGTCTCGATTTGTCACTTCATGGTTGCGTGCGAATGTGACCTTTGGGCTCCCCTTGTGGGGGGCCCTTTTCCTTTCTGGCGCCCGCTGCAACATCGAGCGCGTGTGCTCGGTGCTCGATGCGCAAGGTTGTCCAGGCCGCAGGTTACCGGTGCAATTGCGGCATGTGAGATTCTTCACAGTAGGAGTGCGCATTACGCGGCATAGTCAAGCCGCCGTATAAAACACGGCCAAAAAAGGCCATGAAGCTTCAACTCGACAGCGAGATCGACTCTTCAGACGTCCGAGATGTCGAGGCGTGGGCTGAAGCATTCGACGTCTTCGGCTGGCACATTGAGCAGGCCGTGCGTACCGTCGGAGCCAACGCCCTTTCGGTGAAGAATTATCTCTTCGTGATGGGGCACCTTGGGGCGAGGTCCTCGAGCCGAATTCAGGACCGGGCATAAATGCTCGGCTGCAAGTGCAGCCGAGCGGCTTTCGATCTAGCTCTTTTCAGTCGCGTTCAGATCGTACTTTGCCCACATCTCCACGAGTATCTCGGCGATGACCGCGTGGCAATTCTTTGGGCATGCCGCAAACGATCCGATGTTCGCGGACGCCCCGTCGGGCGGCTCACGAAAGAACGGCAGCGGCACGCGGCAGGATAGGAATTCATCCATAGGGCGCGCTCTGAACGCCCGATCCAACTTGGCGTAGAGCTCGTGGGCAGCAATCGTCTGCTTTTTCATCAGCCATGGTACGCCCGTCTCGAATGCGGGTATTTTGGCTCACAGTAGCGCGCAAAAAAAAACGTGTGCACGAGCGTAAGCTGCGCTACATGGCCGAATACATCATCGTCGGGGTGGTCGAGGAGCCCGCGCCGCGCGAGTTCGTGGCCGTGGCTAGGGCGTACCGGGATGAGGCATCGGTGGGTACAGTGGCCGAGGCATCAATGACCGGTGACGTGTGCAGCTCACGCCAGGCGGCCAAGCAGGATCTCGAGCGCGTTGTGAAGTCAATCTCGATATCATTGACGAGCCGCGGCGATATAGTGGGATGTGTTAGGACGTAGCGCCGGCTGAATGCGCAGTCGACCTTCAGCAGCCGGGGTTCGTGGCGCACAAGTCGATTGCACCGCCAATCGCCTCGAGTCGCAGATGCGCTCCTGCGATTGTTGCTTCCTGAGCGACTCGACTTGAGACGCGTCGCTACGCACCTTGAAGCGTCGACCCTGTGTGCGGATCGGGAGCTGTCATTGCCATGATATCGCGGCAGTAGCGCGGGAACGCGCTCGAACATTCACGCATGTACAGCCAGCCGAGGCTGAAATGCAGCTTCAACGTCTCATTGACGAGCCGAAAACTGATATTCGCGGCGCGAGCCAGCGCGCAGGCCCGAGCTGAGCAGCACGGCATCAGATTGTTTTTGGTCGCGGTCGCACCGTTTATGAACCGTTGTCGATGACGCGAGCGAGTTCGCGAAGCATCGAATCACTGGAATACGGTTTGGGCAGGAAGGTGGCTGCGCCGGCAGCCATAGCTCTGGTCACATGCGCGTCATCGCAGATACCACTCGTTGCGACGACGCGAACGCTCGGATTGAACTTACGGAGTGCCCCGATCGCCGCGAGCCCGTCCATGACGGGCATGGTCATATCCATCACCACGAGGTCGATCGTGTCGGCGAGCTCGCCATACAGCGATACCGCGTCAGCGCCGTTGGCCGCAGTCAGCACGCGGTAGCCGTTGTCCCGAAGCATCCTCGCCACGATATCGAGAATCGGCGCCTCATCATCCACGAGCAACACCGCACGCCCGTCGCCTTGGGGTGCCGGATCCGCGGTTATCGCCGGTGCGACTGACGCGGACATGCCGGGGGCCGCGGGAAGCTTGATGGTGAATTTCGTACCTACGTCGACGCGGCTGTTCACGCTGATGATGCCGCCGTGCCGCCGCACAATGGCGAGCGACGTGGGAAGGCCAAGTCCGGTACCCTTTCCGACCCCCTTTGTCGTGAAGAAGGGGTCGAAGATTCGATCCAGCACTTCGCTCGACATGCCCGTACCAGTGTCGGCCACGACGAGCACGACGGATTCTTGAGTCGCGTGCCCGCCCAGCACCGCCTTTCCGCCAGTCTCGTGGGAGGCGGTAATACGTAGGGTGCCCCCCTCCGGCATCGCGTCGCGCGCGTTGATGCAGAGATTGAGCAGCACTTGGTGAATTTGGGTCGCATCTCCCAGCAGCGTCCCAACAGGTTGCTCGATTTCCGTCACGATTCCGATGCTTCGCGGGAACGTCTCTCTGGCCAGCTTCTCCACCTCTCGGATCACACGTATGAGATCGAACGGTTCGTTCGAGCCGTCGGCACCGCGTGCGGAGGAGAGCAGGCGGGAAACCATGTTGGCACCGCGACGGGCGCTTTCGGCGATTGCATCTATCAGTTCGTCGGCTTCTGCGCCGCGCTCCGTCACGCGAAGAAGGTTCGCGGACATGAGAATAGGCGTGAGTACATTGTTGAGGTCGTGCGCAATGCCGCCTGCTAATGCTCCGACCGTCTCCATGCGCTGGACGTGCATGAGCTGGCGCTCCAACTCTCGGCGTTCCGTGACGTCGGAATCCATCATGAGCACGCGCTGCGGCTCGCCGGACGCGCTGCGAAGCAGGGTCCAGCGGGATTCGACAACGATTGGTTCCCCACGCCTGTCGCTCTTGACCAGCTCGCCGCTCCAGTCTCCATCTTGCAAGACCGCGGTCCACGCGGCCCCAAATACCGATGTTTCGCAGCGGGTCAATCGCTCTATTCGCGCGCCTTGAGCCTCCCTGCCAGTCCAACCGTACAACCGCTCGGAGCCCTGGTTCCAGTACAGGACGCGGGACTGCGCGTCGACTACAGCAATGGCATCGCGCGCGCGGTCGAGCAGTTCACCCTGCTCCCGCAATCGGTCCTGAGCTAGCAATTGTTCAGTGATGTCGTTGATGCCGCCAACGACACGCACCGCATTTCCGGCAGTGTCTCTGATCACGTATCCGCAGTCGACTACGTGAGCGCAGCTACCATCCGGACGAATGACCCTGTACTTCTCACGCCAACGTACGACGCCGGCGTCAAGCGCCTTGAGAGTGCTTTCCCGCATTCGACCGCGATCTTCGGGATGGATCACCGCTAGCCATTGGTCGGGCGACTCTGGCCGCACACCCAATACGCGCGCCATGCTGGCGCTGCACCATGTGCGGTTAGCTTGCACGTCGAAATCCCACGTCGCGTCGGCTAGAGCGTCAGCGACATGCTTAAACCGCTCCTCGCTCTCCCTCAAAGCTTGTTGCGCAGTGTGACGCTCGGTCTCGTCGCGGAAAAAAATGCTGAGCCCATCACGCGTCGGAAAGACACGTGTTCCGACCCATGCACCGATCCCAGCGTGATATTCCTCGAATTCTGCCGGCACCCCTTCCACCAGCGCGCGGCGATAATGTACGAAGAAGTTTTCGCTGGCAGCGTCCGGAAATATGTCCGTTAGCAACCGTCCCACCATGAGCTCGGCGTCCATGCCGACCGCTTTCTGGACGGTCTGGTTCACGTATGTGACGCGAAGTTCTCGGTTGACCGTAAGAAAGCCGTCGACCATGTTCTCGAGCGTGGCATGTAATCGCTCGCTCAGTACGCGATTCGCTTCCGCGATCAACACCGCCTCGGTATTGTCTCGCGCAACACAGTACATGGTCGCGTCTTCTGATGACCAACGCAGTGAGCAATCGCAATGTGCGACAGTGCCGTCCTTGCGGACAAAGCGACATCTCAATGACGCTACGTCCCGCCCCATTCGCGCGCGAGTGTGCGCTTTGGCGGTCCGCTGTTCATCGAGGTCGAGGACCATCTGCCAAAGATTTCGACCCTCCAGCTCGCCGGGCTCGTATCCAAGAATTCTCGTCGCGGCCGCGCTGGCACGCGTGACCTGCCCCTTAGCGTCAAGCGTGCAGATCAGATCCATTGAGGAATCGAGAATCGTCTTCAACTCCTCAGCGCTGACCTTGTACCGAATTTCGCTCTCGCGAAGAGCCTCGCCGGCAGCCCGCTTCTCCGTGATGTCCATGATCGTGCCATACACGCGAGGCTTGCCTTCGGGGCCGGACAGCGACAGCTCTGCGCGAATACGCAACCACCGCTCGCCACGTGCGCCCTCGACCTGGTGCTGCAAGTCGAGCGGCTGTCCGACGAGAACTCGTGAAATAGCGGTTGCCACACCGTCCCGCGCAGCCTCGGGAACCCGGTCCAGGTACTGCTCCATGGGGACACCGGAATCGCGCCACGGAATGCCAAGAATATCGCTCGCTTCTTCCGAGAGCATCATTGAGAGCGCGCCGGGCTCCATGTGCCAATAACCTAAGCCGGCAACGCGCTGCGCCGAGTGTAGGAGATACGTCTTCTCCCGCAGCGCATCCTCGACCAAGCGGTGTTCCGTGATTTCCTCGTGGATGGCGATGAAACCGGCGTCGGGATCGAGCGCGGATACCGTCAGCTGATACCACCGCATCGCGTCCCCGTGAGATGGGTACTCGACCTGGAAACGCGTGGTACGGCCTTCGAGAATGTGCCCAAGCGCCGCCTCTATACGGCCCGCCTCAGCGAATCCCCGACGAACCGCCGCCCGGCACGCCGCCAGAAAATCGGTCCCCTCGCCCGCGTCGAAAAGCGGGCCTCCGCCGTGCCCACCAAACCGAAGCCATCTGTCGCTCGCTTCCACAATCACGCCGCGCATATCCAGCACTGCCATTCGCGCCGGAAATTGGTGCACGATGCTGCGTTGAGAATTAGTCGAGTTGAGTGCGCGCGGCGAGGACATGCTCTCTGCTGGAGCGGTCGTGTGTACGAGGATATGTAGTGTTCCCGACACCAATTTTGACAGCCGTGAACAATTGTAAAAATGCGGCTCAACTTGGGGGATGGCGCCGGCGTGTCGGCGGGGAATCGGGCCGGCTTGCATCGCGATGAGCGGCGGAATAACGGGTTGCGAAATGGTTCTTTAGGCATTCGTGCGCGAAACAATCCTTGACCGCGCCCCGTTCGCCGAGCTTGTACGATCAATTCATGACCGCCTTTGATGACTCGGCTCACCGAACGCGCGAGCTTGCTAAGCCGCTTTTGGTTTCAGCGCGAAAGGCTGAGCTTTTGCGCGCGCTAAAGGACAATCAGCTCGGCTTGGCGTACCAGCCCATCTACCGCTTGTCTACGGGTCACATGACGAAGATCGAAGCACTCTTGCGCTGGCGGTCACCCGTCTTCGGTCAAGTGCCGCCGGACCGATTCGTTTTCTGGATGGAGGAGCTTGGCCTCATTGAAGAGGTGGGCGAATGGGTTCTGGAACGCGTCTGTGCGCAGGCTTGCACGTGGAACAGGGGCGCCGATCGCGTTAAGGTCTCGTTCAACGTGTCGCCGCGGCAACTAGAGAGCGGCCGCTTCTCGCACGTCCTGAAGCAGTGCCTCCAGCGCACCGGATGCAACCCGGCATGGCTCGAACTCGAGTTGACGGAGCGATGCCTCGCGCAGGACTTGTATCACGTGAGACAAGAGCTCAGTGAGATACGCGCGCTCGGCCTTACGGTAGCAATGGACGATTTCGGGTCTGGCTATTCTTCTTTGAATCAGCTCGCCGAGCTGCCCGTACAGTCGATCAAGATCGACAGGGCCATGGTGACGGGCGCATGCGGCGACCATCGTCGATCAGCAATTGTCAGTGCGGTGATTCGCTTGTGCGGAGTGCTCGGCCTTGGGGTAACGGCGGAGGGAGTGGAGACGGCGCACGATGTTGCATATCTGCGCGAATTCGAGCCCATCGATGTCCAAGGCTTCTTCTTCGGGAGACCGGGGCCCGCGAACGCAGTGCTGCTGCTGTGAGCCGGCCGGCCACTTCGCGCGGCCGGTATCTCGGCGCGCCACTACGCTGCCGCGGCAGTCTCAGGGATGCTAATGCTCTCGAGCCGATATCCGAGCTGATAGACCGAGGACATGCGAACTCCGTGACGTCCGTCCAGCTGGAGAAGCTGACGCAGGCGGCAAATATGGGTGTCCAAGGTGCGAGTATCGAGGTGGCCCGGCTGGTGCCAGATCTCCTCGTAGAGTTGCGCGCGAGAAATGACTATGTTGACGCGGGAGAAGAAATAAATCGCGAGCTTCGCAATTCGCGGGGCGAGCTTGATCGGTGAGCCATTGATCGAAACTGTGTCGTGGCGCGCATCGAAACTATAGGGGCCGACATTCCACATCTTCTTGCGCCCGGCGCCGAACACGCCAGCCCGACGGCCCAGCGCCTCGACGCGCGCTACCAATTCGAGCCGGCGCAACGGCTTGATTGCATAGTCATCGGCACCGAGCTGCAGCATCGCGGCGGTCTCGAACTCTCCACCGCACGATGACGTGAAGAGCACGGGGATTGCGAGCTCGCGGGCTCGAATCCAAGCCAGCACGTCCTGGCCCGACACCCCTGGAACCATCCAATCGAGTACGGCGAGATCGAATGTTTCACGGGTGAGCGCGCGCATTGCAGCTTTTCCGTCGGACACTCCAACGATCGCGTGGCCATTCGACGTGAGCCAATTCGTCACCACGTCCAGTTGAATGGGATCGTCTTCCAGAAATAGAATACGCATGCGCCTCTCCCTTGCCTTAGTTGTAAGTGGCTGCTGCAATTCCTTTGATGCGCGGTCGCAGCTTGCGTAGCAACAATTAACCGAGAAGTCCATTGATGCTCAAGGGGGCTAAACAATGGTTCACATAAATGCTCGTATTTTGTGAACCTCGTCACACTTTTCAACGTTCCGCAACGTCGTTAGAGCCCTCCACGCGCGCCAGGTGCTCCAGACGCTCCAGAACGTGACGAGCGTCGTGATCCTAAAGCGGGGGGCTAGCTTCGGTCACGGCCCTGCCGTCCAAGCCCATGCAAACTGCGGGATCGGGACGCGTCTACATGCCGCCAGATGACGCGCTCACGCATCGCAGCTGCTGTATCTAGCAGCCACAATCTACGGCGCGCTATACGTAAGGGACGTCCCACGGCGCGGGCACAGCGGCCCTCAGACGGTAACCTCGGAGGTATACCGCCTCGAGCATCCATCCGTGCGTGCCGCCGAGCTGAAGCGCCCTTCGCAGCCAGCTCATGTGGACATCCAGGGTGCGCGACTTGCTGTCAACGGTGCGTCCCGGGCCGCCTCGTACAGCGCTTCCCTGGACATGACCTTGCCCGGTCTCTGGAAGAGGGCTATCGCAACATTGAGTGTGCGGGGCTTCAGCGCGATCGGCTGGCCATGCATATAGGCTCTGCGCAACGCGACATCTATCCGACACGGGGCGAGCTCGATGGATGGCCTGGCCCGCAACCCAGGCAAGGCTGCGGTGGTTGGAATCGCTGAAGGACGCGACGTCCGACGCCGTGAGAGGCGGCGGCTTCACTAGGCGCTTTGAACATCTCCGGCTTGGACGCCCGGTAAAAGCCGCCTCAAGTCCTTCATGAGCTGCTCGAGCTGTAGCTCGGCCTGATGCCGGTCCGGAAACGCAATGCCGGTGAGAGTCGCCTTCTGGACCAGGAATGTCTCCCAGGCGCGGATCGCGAGAGCTCGGGCGAAGAATTTACCCGGAGGCACTTCGCTCACGTAACCAGATACGCTGTATTCGTACATGCGCGGGCCCGTGGTGAGACGGCTAATAAGCGCACGGTAAATTTCCCAATCCGACTCGAGCAGTGATGCAGTTCACACGCTCGATTACGGGCGTAGTGAGCGTGCAGCATTCACCAGCCCGGGTTTGTCGCGCACAGGTCGATCGCGCCACCAATGGCCCTCACCGCCGCGTTTATCTGCTCGCTCAAGAGATTCTCGGTGATCTCGGCGGAGACCTTCGAGTCGCAGATGCGCTCCTGGGATATCGTCGCGCTCTGGGGGCTCGACTTCAGGTGCGCCGCCACGCGGACCTTGAAACGTCCGCCTTGCTCTACGATAGCCGTGTGCAGCCGATAGATTCGCATGCGCACATCATCCCGATAGCGCGCACCGGGTTCAGTGCCGGGCTTCACACGACTCGATTTCGGATGTAACCGGATCTATTGAAGGCATGGCCCGAAGCAAAGCTGACCACGAGAAAGCGCTATCGCCGTGCCGACCTCGCCGACGGCCGCCTTTCGAACATTCAATGTGGATGCCTAGTGTTAGTAGAAGCTCACGTTGCACCGCCAATAGCATTCGGCGCTATCAGCGCCGGCGGCGCACGGCGCGCAAGAGCGCTAACGCTGGGACGGACTTTTGGGGCTGCCGCAGCTTTCGTGGCTGCAAAGGCACATGGCCGCTCTAGCCGCGCGATAACACAGCGCGATAACGCTGATTATCGCGCACACAATTTGAGTAGCTTTGCAGAGGCTCAATCGTTTGCTATGAAGCTTCGCTATACGTATCCGGTGAAGAGCACCTTGGTTCTCACGGAGCATTGGGCGATCCGGGTTGGGGGAATAGAGATCGCGTGGGGACTGACGAATCAACTGGCCACCGCTCTTCAAGCCACCATCTCGTTGGGCACTGACGACAAGCCACCAACCGTCAAGAAAAGCGCCAAGCCGGGCGTTTCATGGGATGTCGACTTGGGCATTGTCGGCAGCCATGGTGAAGTAGAGCGCGCAGTACGAACTATCTGGGGATTGGTCAGCCTTTTCACTACGATCGATATAGATTTTGAAAGCGTCGAGCGTACGTGGATTCCGGAAACCGAAGCAGAGAAGGACGCCCTGAAGATCAGCCGGTTCTCAGCAGGGATAAAGCTACAGGAAGATGCGCCGCGAGCAATAGGGTTCGATCTGGTAGCCCGGGCGATGCTTTCGTCGATAGATGCCGCTGATTTTGAGGTGCCGCTTGGATTTTTGAGGCGTGGCATGCGCGCGACGCGTGACGGCGAATACGTAGACGCCTTCTATAGCTATTTCTTTTTTCTTGAAACCCTGTATGCGCCTGGCTTTTCGTCACCGGCAAAGGTCAAGGCCAAACTCTGGGATGCAAAGCCCGTGCGGGATGCTCTCATTTCTATGAGAACAACTCTACCTGTAGCCGAATTTCGCGAAGGAAAGGGGGCAAGCCTCTTAGCGCTCTCCAACCAACAAATCCTGGAGCGCTTAGTGGATGTCCGCGGCGAGCTTCACCACCACGCGCTCAGGAGGCCAGGCGTTTGGCATCCAGATAAACCGAGCGCTTATCGAGAAGAGGCGATCATGCTCGGAGACATTGTTCACAAAATCGCGCGGGATCAGGCGTTCGCGCTAATGTTCGACGCGCGTCGTGATGAAGCATTGATGAGCTCGGCGGCTGGCGCAGGCGCTCTAACGCGCATTCGGATAGCGGCGTTCGAGCTGACGCCCCATGGCGAAAGGGAGCTGCCGCCAGTAACAGTAACGCTTCCCGCGGTGGCGATTTCAACCGCTGCCGTTGACGCCACGAACCGATTGTTGCGTGACAAGTATGCAAATACCAATGTGGAGATCGTTAGGTACGAGTTGAGATCGGAAGATGGAGAGACGGTTTATGCGTCTTGGCGACGGAATTACCCGAAGTAGTGAAGCCGATACTCGCTGATGAGAATCCCGCTCTTGTCATTCAGAAGCATCCTCCAAGCCACGACGATCGCCGCTGGTGGCAACTCGGCGCGTACCTGGTTGATTAGGGCATGTTCGGCTTGCCATACCACGCCTGTCTTGGGACTGCCGCCAACTAGCCTGTCCTGAGGCACGTCATTCAATTTGATGATCAGCGAGCCGGAGTGCGGCGGTTGGGGCGCTTGACCAGCGGGCAAACCGTTCCCGAGTTCGTCTATCCATTCATAATGTACGAAGAACGTCAGGTCTTCCTGGTTTACTGGGGCAGATGTCGTCATATGCCAGCCCGATTAGGGGGCGGTTTTCTCGTTAGAGCAATCGGTCTAGAATCGCCGTCCGAAGCCGATGCCAAGCGAAGGCGCAGCGGGAAGCGGAGGGCCTTGTGACGAAATACGCGGCCAGAAACTGCAATTACACTGTATTCCTGTTGATTGCGCTGCTCTCTTCGCCAATGCAGACGATGGCGCAAAGCGCGAGCGATCTCAACAGAAATCTTGAAATCTGCCTTGCGGGGCGATATCCGAGCTTGGCAACAAGAACTGGCTTGATGACCGTCAGCGGCGAGCGGTCGGCGAAGCGGAAAGAAAATCCAATCTCGATGTGTGTCTCGCCGGCAAGTACAAAGCTCTTTGCGATAAGTCTAAGTTAAGCGGCGACGAGTTACAGCGCGTTCGCGCCGCGGAAGCGCGAGAAAATTTGGCCGTATGCAGAACCGGCCGATACACCGCGCTATGCGACAAATCTCTGTTGACGCCGGCGCAAGTGAAAGAAGTGGCCGCAGCAGAACGCTCGGCCGAAGTGCCGGCGCCGGTCGCGACACCGCCGAGAGTTCGCTCGGCGCCGCGAATCCGAGCAGGAGGCGACTGCGAGTCTGGACACTGGGTCGAATCCGTATCCGATGATGGCAGCATCGTAAAGCTAGAAGATGGATCGATCTGGGAAGTGGACGCCGGCGATAACATCGATTCGGCGCTTTGGCTGCCGACAACCGATATCGTGGCGTGCGCTGACAAGCTGATCAACACCGAAGACAACGAAAAGGTCGGCGCGACCCGAATCAAGTAGCTTGATCGCGCGTCGCCGAGGATAGGACCGTCTCGTGGACCGCACGATAACTGGCATTATCGAGCGGCGTTATCGCGGCAGCTTCACTTAGTAGCGGCGGTCGATTCGCAGTGGTACGCTTGCGGCGCAGCGCAAGAGGATCGGCGAAAAGGAGCGGAAGAGCGCGCTCGACGCGCCGCGACTTATCCACAAAATGGGTGGATAACTCGCTCTGATTTGCCGGAAAAGTCTGATTCGACAGTGACTTGATCGGACGCACAAATAAGCGGCTGCGGTGAGAAGGTCGCGCAGGATTGCGTCGAAGGGGAGGAAATGAAAGCCGGAGCAAAGACCGCACTCGGTGTCGGTGCGGTCGTCATCGTTGCGCTTGGCGCTTTCTACGTGGCGTCGCCGTGGATCGTGCTTCATTCCATGCGGACCGCCGCACTCGAAGGCGATCACCGGACGATCTCGGATCACGTCGACTTTCCACCGCTCCGCGAAAATATTCGCGGTCAGATGACGCAGTTCATGATGGCGTCCATGGATGATCCGAAGCTCAAAGACAATCCATTCGCGGGCTTGGGCACGGTGCTGGCCAGGGCCATGGTGGGTCCAATGGTGGACGCCATGATCACGCCGCAGACACTCGCGCGAGCGATCTCCATGGGCGCACTGCGTCCGGCGGCCAAAGGTGTGAGCGTGGACGAGCCAACGGATCAACAGAAGCGGCGATATGAGCGGTCGGTGAAGCAAAGCTATGACGGCTTGGACCGGTTCATCGTGTCGTACCAGGATCCGGCCGCGGCACACGGCGGTCTTGCTTTGCGACGAGACTGGCGAGGTTGTTCACGCAACCGGGCAGGGGCGCGGCCTTTTTGCGATGGTGCCCGATCTACCTCTCGTGGCGTCGAATGCACAGACCATCAAGCGCTACCAGTCCCTGATCCTTCAGCGGCTATGGGATGAAGAGCATCGGCGAGGACCGGAGCGTGCACGTGTGGAGCTCGTTCGCGACACGTTCTGGGGGAGGATGTCGTTGCGCGGCTGGTCGGGACTGGATGGAACCGAGGAGAGGCCACTGCTCGCTGTGCGAGTTGCCTGGGACCGCCCGCTCGACAGCCACCGGGTTGAGGCGATCGCTGCACTCGGCCTTTCGGCGCAGCAGGCGGAGATTGCGTTAGCGCTCTCGACCGGGTTGAACGGCAGCGAAATCGCAAGCGCTCTCAACATTTCGGCGAACACGGTGGGCTACCACGTGAAGCGCCTCTACGCCAGATTAGGGGTGCATGACCGCGCCGAACTGCTTGGCGTGATTCATGCGCCGCTGCCTTCTCAAATGGAGGTCGAAGGCTTGGCCGCGGCGTAGGGCCCTTGGCTTCGCGCGATCCCCTCGCGACTCGCGTTCGTTAAATCCCACGTCCCTGCGTAGTATTTTCGAGCGGTCGTGCGTGCAAGGATGGGCCGCCCGCCTCAACAAGGCGGCGAAATCTGAAACCAAACACGATTGAGGACTGATCAATGAAGATAGAAGCATGCAAGGCAAAAGCAGTGTGGGGAACGGCTCTCGCTATGGCTCTGGGGCTCATGCTCGCGGCTTGTTCTGCCGAGCCGACGGTTACGGTGGACTGCGGCGTCTCCACGCCGCCGAGCGGCAGCACGAAGGGCCAAGCTAAGAGCCTAGTCACCTCGATGGCATCGAGCGACGTGGCCACCTTCGACGCCTCGTCGATGTCGGCTACGTTCAATTCGAGCGGTGGGGTCATTTCCGACTCCGGAGTTTTCACCGTAACGCTGAAGTCGGGTGGCGCAGTCGTCGCGAGCTCGCAGTTCAATTCGACGCGCAACGGAAATACCTTCACAGCCTCCGACCCGGCCACAGTGAGCGGCTGGGTTCATGGGTATGCGAACAGCGTCGACGAGATCGATGTCTCGATCGACAACGTGGCGCTGCAGGATGTTCAGGGCACGAACACGCTGACGGTCAATGCCAATTACGGTGGCGCCTCCTACGGCTCTTCGACGTCGACCTGGCAGGGCCTGAACTACCAGCATTACTGATCGCGTCCGTGTTACGGATCAGTTGTCTTCAATCAATTCGATCAAGGTGAGGAAATTTTGAAAATCGACGGAAGTAAGGCTTTCCGCGCGGCAACTCTCGCATGCGCGATGTCGTTGACCATGGTGCTCGCCGCGTGTGGCGCGTCTCCCAGCCTATCGTGCCACGTGACGGTCGTGTTCGGCAACACGAAGGGCCAGGCGAAGAGTATGTCGACCGCTCTAAGCTATAACGATGTGGCGACGATCGATGCGTCGACGATGTCAGCGACGTTCAGTTCGAGCGGCGGCATCGTCTCGGATTCGGGTGTCATGACGGTGGAACTCTTGAGCGGTGGCTCCGTCGTCGCGACCGGCACGTTCAACACGGTGCGTAACGGCAACACGTTCACCGCGTCCGACCCCACGGCAGTCAGCAACTGGGTGCACACGTACGCCGGAAGCGCCGATGAAGTCGATGTGTCGATCGACAACGTGCAGCTCCAGGATGTGCAGGGCACCAACTCGTTGACCGTCACGGCGACCTCCAATGGCAGCACGGTGACGTCCGCATCGAGCACGTGGCAGGGACTGAACTACCAGCACTACTGATCCGGCGCCTGTCGGCCGCCGGGGAGCCCGCTCTCCGGCGGTTTTCATTTAGAGTCTTGAGATGCGCATTACGCTAGCCCTTGTTTTCAAGCACACGCTTCTTAGCGCCCTCCTTATCGGCCTTTCGGCTTGCGCCACGACGGCGACGAGCTTCTTGGCGCCGCGCGGTGTCACGCCATCCGCTGGCGATGCTCGGATCGAAGCGACGCTCGCCGGCTACCACGACCAATGGGGTCCGGTGCACTACATCGCGACGATGACCTGGATTCCGGGGGGTGGCGCACCGCCGACGGGTGCGACGAGCCGGCTTTCGCAGTACACGGAAGGAGACTGGACGCTCGAGCTTTACGCAGCGAGGTCATTCGTGGATTACGCAAGGCGTTGGCTCGAAAGCGCGGACGGAATTCGACTTAAGCGTGACTTCGCTGGCATGGTGCGACTGCTCGATGCGAGCTATCCAGGCTCCGGCGGCCGTACGGTGCGGATTTGGCTCTTGCCGCCGGCGACGAGGTACGATCGCGCATGGCGCGAGCTCGCCCTTACGGATCGGCATCTCGAGATGACATTCGCGGTTCCGCTGCCGGATGCCGCAAGGCCGGAAGCGTTGTCGACCACAACCATGCTGGCGACAATCGCGCACGAATTCTCGCACTCATACTTCTGGTTTCGCGCCGGTCAGGTGAGGAACAACTATTCGGATGAGGTCATCGCATACACCACGGAGAGATGCGTCGAGGTGGCGCTTCATGGCGGCCAGTACGATGCATTGCCGCCAAAAGTCGATGCCTTCGAAAGCGAAATTCGCGGACTGACGCCGTCACAGATTTACCAAAAGTACAAGGGAACCTATCCAGATACTGTTCTTGCCATTTTCGGCGCGGCCCATGCCTTCGCGGCTCAACAACGAAGCCATCAAAACATCGCCGCGTACTGCAGAAACATACAGACGTCAGGGCGCGATTTCACTCGTGATGAGGGCGGGCAGGCGTCGACCGTGCAGATGCCGCGCTCGCGGGAGCCGCAGTAGAAGGCGGTCAAGGCCTTAAGTTAGACGCGAGCGCTGTGAGATGCACAGGAAAAGAGACTAGCGCCGGGCAGCGGATACGCTTCTCTTAACTCGGGTTCATTTTCGGCGGCGCGATAACGCCGATTATCCTCAGATTGCGGGTCGAAGCGGTCCGGGATACCTCGATTAACGGCTGTTGACAGACAGAAAAATCTCGGCGCAGACTGCGCGCTCAGTTTGGGGCGTAAGACTCCGACGGGAGGCGCACACGCATGCGAGAAGCATCTCAGCTGCAGGGCGCGTTATGGCGACGCCATTCAGGCGCGAGACGTTGCTCTCCGCTTTGGCGGACCGACCGCGCCGCGGCAGCCGCTGGCGTTCTCGTCTTAGCACTCCCAACCTTCGCTCAGAAAAAGCCCGAAAACGCGCGCTCTCCGACGACGATATCAGTTAGCTGAGGCATAGAAGGACGGACATGGCCGTACTTGCGACGCTACAACTCTATTCGGGGGTCCAAAATCCCGCGTGGCCCATTTCTGCGGCCCTCGCGGACCGAATCAGAGCGCGGCCAAAGCTCGTTTCGATGGTGGGCTCCTTCAGTCTAGCTACCGTAGTTACGCTCGAGCAGCAACCGTTATTAGTCTGGAGCTCGGACGGTGGTGACGACGAACTGGCGATACTGTTACCTCCGTCGATTTTGAGAGGGCTGTCTGAAGCCGCCCCCGACGATGAGCATCTCTACGAGCAGGTGCTGCTAGAAGGTGACCGTTTCGTTTCAACGAACGAGAAACGAATGGCGAGGCGGAAAGAATTCGTGTCAATCGATCAGACGTTTCGAGTAGCCTTTACCGCGACGGAATGGACTTCGAGCTGCATTCAATTGCACAACAATTGCTATAACTATGCGTGCGATTTAATTACAAACACGTTTGCACAGCCGGGCCGCGGAGGCGGACAAGTTCATGTTACGAATCTCTGCCCCGATGTTCGTGCGAGCGCTTTGCTAGATAGACTCATTGATGGCTCGGCAGCTACTGGAGATGCCGCTGGATCTCACCTGGTTGCGTTGGCTTCAATACCAGGCGGGACCGATTTTCATTGGTACCGCAGAGACGCAGATGGAAGCTGGTCTCACAAACCTGGCAGCTTGGCACCTCGCCAATTGGATGCTTCCAATCAGCCCATTACTAATCCAGCGGCCTGTGATCGTGGCAAGTACACCAACTTTTGTGGTTGGTTTCTTGTGAACGAAGGGTCCGTCGTAATTCGCTAGGATGAACTATGACCAGGAATGCTTTTTTGGCAGCCGTGTTGGCATCGGTTTCCGCTGGGTGCGCGCTGCGCGTTGATCTCTACCACCACTACCGGGGAAACGGTGCGACAGGAACAGGGCCTATGGGGGTCGCAATGGTTGCGACCGACGCCGCAGGTTGTTTGCTGAGCAAAGCGGTATTTGTACCAAATCGGCCGGTTCCTGTACTTAACCAACGACTCGCAGGGCATTTCGTACAGGTCGTCTCGCTCACATCAGGCAATATTTCGGCGCCGCCGGCAGCCGGATCACCACCCGTGCAGTTGCCTCGTGAAATTTCGAATGATCGGAACGCGAATATTTTCGATATTGTCCACCGCGCTTACGAGAGAGCGTTGGCGAACAATAACTCCGGAGCCAACGCCGCCGGGACGGTGGACTGGGATGAATCGATGGACCGACCGGCTTCACCCGAAGAGCTCGGCGACGCCATCCGCGAGTACAACCAGTCGATGGGGCGAGACGCCAATGGCAACCCATTACCCGACATAACCGGCGGATCAGCGGCACCACTTCCGGACAAGCCGGCCGACGGAAGCGCGCCTGGCAATTCCAACAACAACTCAAACGGCGGCAACAGTTCGGGTGGGAATAACTCGAGCAGCGGCAACGGCGGCAACGGCGGCAACAGCGGCAACAGCGGCAACGGCGGCAACAGCGGCAACAGCGGCGGCAACAGCGGCGGCAACAGCGGCGGCAACAGCGGCGGCAACAGCGGCGGCAACAGCGGCGGCAACGGTGGCGCGGGGACCGGCAGCGGATCGAACAACTCGGGTAATGGCAATAACGGCGGTGGTGGAGGGAATGCCGGCGGTGGTGGTGGAGGGAATGCGGGCGGTGGTGGTGGAGGGAATGCGGGCGGTGGAGGGAATGCCGGGGGTGGTGGAAATAACGGTCTTGCGGTTCAATCGTTCAAGCAAACCCAAAGTACTTGTCTTCGCTTGCCGCTTCGCAAATGAAATTTTCAATGCCGTGAATTAGGACAAGCCTTGCAGCCTTAGTTATCTCAGCGGTTTCGCGGCGCGGTATACCAGGGTGAGGCGCGCAGTTTCCGAGTTGCACGCTGCTGTCGACCGATCGCCGGGAGGCTAAGTATTGGGTGCGCGATAACACGTCGCGATAACGCTACTTATCGCGTGAAGAGGTCTGTTGGTGTTTCTCCTGTACTTCTGATGTGCGCTCGCTTCAGAGAAGGTCGGACGGGCAGAGCTCCGGGCCGGCTTCAAGTACCGGCGCCGCGATTTGTGCAAGTGCCGGAACGTCGTCGCGCGTGTAGCTCCCGTGCTTTCGATTGTGGGAAACGATGGCTGTATAAAGCACCACTGCGCGTTGGACTTCCCCGATTCCCCTTACAAGTCGCATAGGTGCCAATATGGCACAGGGGGCGGCAAATGGCACCTCGCAGTTGACCAGGGAGTTCAAGCGTGAGGCGGTCAAGTTGGCGCCGAAGCCAGACGTTTCGCGTCGAGAGGCGGCGAGGCAACTCCGGAATCCATCCCCATGTATTGGCCGGCTGGATGGAGAAGTTCGAGACTGGCGCCTGGAACGAAAAGCCCGACAGCGATCTCGACATCGACACGCCTCCGTTGCCGGATTAAGTAGATCCGTTGAGTTCAGCCCCGAAAGGTTAGCTCCCGCACTGGCTCCCGTCGGGAGGTTTCCCGTTCATGGTAGCCAGCCCGTTGCTAAGGTCAGTTCCACCAATCGGAGCCTTCACATTGGCGGATAGCGAACTCGCGCGCGTCTGGGCCTGCACGACGTCGCTAGGGGTGAGATCAAGTCTTTGTATGCCGCTAAGAAGGCTCGGCCTGAATGTTGCGGTCGCACTCGGCATAAGAGCGAAATAAAACGCAGCTGCCTGCACCCGATCGTGAGAAATAATCGGTATGCCCCACAAGGATTGAAGGCTGTTCTGTGCCGCTAACAAGTATGCAGCTGGATTCCCTTGCGCAATCTCTTGCTGGAGAAGCTGGGGCGCGTATTGACGGTACGCCTCCCATCCGTCAAACGTTG
This sequence comes from Usitatibacter sp., assembly GCA_035656735.1. Taxonomy (GTDB): domain Bacteria; phylum Pseudomonadota; class Gammaproteobacteria; order Burkholderiales; family Usitatibacteraceae; genus Usitatibacter. Next base: position 93,884 of record DASRRY010000033.1, read on the forward strand.
CGCCAGGGCGCCGCGGATCAAGCCCTGCGGCGGGTCCGTAGATGAACGCCAGCGCTGCAGCTTCGTTTCCATTCAGGGCCGCTTGAAGCGTGTAGCGCCACGCTTCGTCTCCCGCTTCCGGCGTGAAGCCTTCACATACTGAGTCGTCGATCGCAAATTGCTGCGCAATGGGACTAATTTGCCCCGGCGCATCAGCGTTTGTTTGCTGATCGACTCCGCCCGTCGCCGCTCGGCGGATCATTTGCTTTCGCTCGGAAGCGAGCTTGCAGCGCCTAAGCTCGTAACCTAATCGGCATTGAGCGCTTGCGTTGCCGGCTTGCGCTTGTTCCTTCAGCTCTCGGTATGCGAGTCGTAGGGGAGTGGTTACTGGAGGTAATGCCTTGAAGATGCCGGTGGCTGTAGGCACTACTTCGTGGCGGCCGAAATTCGCTTCGCGGCGTTGTCCGCTGGGCGTCGGCACGTCGCCCTCATCGATTTTCGCTTCCCGACTCTCTTGCTTACTGGCAGAGGTCGCCGCGTCGGGCTGGTTACCACGCAATGGATCAGGTACCACGGATGGCCACAATGCCCAACCCGCCACGACTGCCGATAATGCTAATCCGAAGAAGTACGCAACTCGCTTGCCCAAAATACCTCTCTCCTTCTCAGTCCGCCGCTCGTGACAGTCGAGCACGAGCTTCGTAGTCAACACGCGGCAGCTTTCAAAAAGCTTGCAGGGGGCGCTGGCATCGTTTTCTATGCCCTTAGCGCACGCCCCAATTTCTTGTTGCGGTGCACACGTTATCACCGCGGCCGCAAACAGTAAACAAACGTTGACAGGCCACAAATCCTAAGCGCACACTTCGCACGCACGTAGCGTTTCGATCTAACAAATTTCCAAAGAATCATCAACATAACGTGCGGTACGCGGTCGCCTCGATTGTCTGGTCCGTCTAATGAACTAATAATTCTCTGAAAGGACATCGCGTAATGCCGAAATCCATATTGAACGTAGCGGCTATCTCCCTCGGGAGTGATGGCCGCGTGGAGATTGCGGACGAGCAACTAGTTGCTATCGAGCGCAGCGCGTCTTTCGCGGCGACCGCGGGGGGCACCGGGACGCTTCAGGGATGCCAATCGAATTCTGGATGCGGCTCCGGCTCTACTCTCTCCAACACTATGTGCTCAAACGACTCGTGCGCCGCTGGCGATGACGGCGCGACGAACGAGGCGTGCGAGAACTACGCGTGCGATTACCCCCCAGGATCGAACTGGAGCTGCATGGCGTTAAGTAGAAAGCCGTTCTAACCAGGCAAAGCGGCGGCGTGGCCGCTGGCCTGCGCTCCTCGAGCGCAGATCTCGCGTCGTCGCCGCCGCTATCCTGATGCCCAATGTCAATTCCCACGTGCTCATCACATCTCTACGGGGACCGTTGTCGCCATGCGCCAAGTGCAAGAATTAGCTAACGGTGTTTCTCCTGAGCAGATCGCCGCGGCCATAAGCTCTCGGTATCAAGAGCTGATCATGTTGCCGACGGAAAAATGCAATTTTCGTTGCACGTATTGTTACGAGGATTTCGAGCTGGGAAAGATGAGCCGAACTCTTCAATCCGGAATCGAACGCTTTCTCGCGCGGCGAATTCCAGACCTGGAGCAACTACGATTTAGCTGGTTCGGTGGCGAACCGCTTCTTGCCAAAGACGTGATTTTGCGATTGGCCGCTTTTGCTACTGAGCGCTGTAGCGAGCGCGGCGTCGCATTCTCGGGCAGTCTAACCACCAATGGGTATCTTCTTAATCCGAAGTTAGCGAAAGATTTGATCTCGCTTAACCAAAAGTTCTACCAAATCAGCCTCGACGGTTGGGCGGAGCAACACGATAAAACGCGGCGCAGGGCGGATGGGAGGGGCACCTTCGATGTAATTTGGGCAAATTTGATCGGAATGTCACAGCTGCGCGAAGATTTCCGGGTTCAAATACGTGTTCACATATCTCGACAGAACCTCGAGAGCGTCGAGGTTCTCCTCAACAAGCTGGGGGAGACCTTAGGCCACGACCCCCGTTTCTACCTGGACTTCCAACACATCCGCGATTTAGGCGGAGCCGGTAGCAAAAACGTTGTTGATCCGTTCACGGCGCAAGAAATAAGGCTTTTGGAGGGTAGGCTGCTCGACATATTCAAAGCCGCTCATGTCCGCGATGATCGGTCTTCACGTGATATCGCCTCGGAAGGCGGTACCGCGACATCAGATGAACCGCGACAAATCCATGGCGGCGTTAGCACGGCGGGTCCAGCCTACATTTGCTATGCAACCAAGCCAAACTCGATTCTTATCCGGTCAAACGGACGCATTGGGAAGTGCACGGTGGCGTTCTCCGACCCGCGCAATGACCTAGGCTATCTCAGCGACGAAGGGGAGCTTGTCATCAACAATGCGAAGCTAGCGCCATGGATACGAGGGCTGGGTTCACTCGATCGCGCGGAGCTGGGATGCCCTATGGTGAACATGGAGCAGACTGGGCTGAAGTCGCCCCAAAAGCGCGTTATTCAAATCGCCGCCTCCCGATAGCCTGAGGGTGCTTTTGAATTCGCCTGCGCATGAAGGGGTAGTCCTATGGCGCCCCCAGGTCGCCCTACAATCCGATCCGTTCGAATGCGGGCTCGTCTGCGCTTCGGTTTTATTGGCGATGTACGGCGAGCAATGCACATCGTCTCAGCTTAAGGTGTTTGTAGATGGCGGTTCTCGGGGTTTGACATTATCCCAGCTCCGAACAGTGCTCAACGCGGCTGGATTTCGGACTCGTGCAATCGGATTCGACCCGCGCGTCGCGGATGCATTCCCGAATCCTGGCATCATCCTTCTTCAAAAGGGACACTATGTTGTAGTAGGCAAGCGCCGCCGAAATAAGTGCCAAGTCTTTTACCCCGAGTCGGGATGGCGACGCGTAGATATACGTAGGCTCGGGCGCGAGTGCGTGGGACTGGCGCTTGAGCTCATCGCGATCGATTCCTCAAAGCGCTCCACCAGTTGTACTGCGCCAAAGCTGCCTATTCTGGCAATCGCATTGAAAGCCGCCACAACGCGTGCGGGAATCGCAAGTCTAGCGTTGGCAGGCTTGTCTTACTTGTTCCAAGCCGCAATTCCTTTGTTAATGGGACTATCGGTCAATGAACTTGGCCATTCGTCGCGCGACATGGTCTCTGCCATGGGGATGCTATTTACGCTGCTCAGCGTGACATCCGCCATGACGAGCGTTGTCGCAGACCTCGCATCGAAAGTCACAGCGAATGCCCTATCGGTGAAGGTTGGTACTTGGCTCTTTGACCGCCTAGCGATGAAGGGCGCGTCTTACTTCGATCGTCATCCCGCTGCCCACGCCCTAACTCAATTATCCGCTCTCACTACACTGGAGGTCTTCTATGCCCGCCTCGCCTCACGAATTTTGAATGTTTCAATATTGGCCGTGTCCGGGCTTTTCGCAATGCTGTATATATCGCCGTGGATCATTCTGATTTCAGTCGGCTTCGCATTGGTAGGAATGCTCGTCGACTACATCACGCGTGAGCCACTTCAGAGGCGCCTTTCGCTGGCTTTCAAGGCTGCTGTCGATGTTCGATCCTTGATGGTCGAAGCGATCCCACAGCTACCCGCCTGCGCCCGTTATGGCGTCGTGCAGCGCTTAAAGGCGCGGGTGCGTGGAAAGCTTAGGGCTCGGCATGTGGCTGAGATGTCGTGCTCGAGACTCGATAGTGGGCGATCCGGAGCGAACACCGTTATAAAGACTCTCGATCAACTTCTTTTTGTCTGCATTGCAGGCTACTTCATGCAACAGGGCAAGTACGGCCTCGGAACCTTTGTCGCGGCCGGAGCGTTCAAGGATCAGCTTGCGAGCGCCATAGGCGCACTCTTCCAACTGTGGCGGGAACACGAGTTGTTGAGGCCGCATCGCCTGACTATCGCTGAGCTGCAGAGCGACGGGAACAAGAAGCCGCAAGACGATAGCAGAAGGAGGGTCCTTGCTGAACCGGGGGTCGTATTGAAAGACGTCTCCTTCTCGTACGGAAGGTTCGAACTCGCCGTCTTGCACAATGCGCATGCGAGAATTGGCGAAGGAGAATTCGCGGTCGTTTTCGGCGCCTCCGGATCCGGAAAGACCACTCTGGTGCGCCTAATCTGCGGGGAGTTGGAGCCGCTGGGTGGTCACATCACAGTAGGTGGGCTCGTGCCGGCAATTGGTACGCTCGGCATTGGGACTGTACTTCAAACAGATCGGCTGCTCACCGACACCATAAGGGCCAACGTCACATTCTTTCGCGCCGGAATCACGGACGAACAGATAATAGCGGCGCTCGAATTCGCCGAATTGAAGGAAGTGGTGGACGCGATGCCACTTCGGCTCAATACGCCGGTCGGCGAGGCCATCGGCGGACTGTCAGGAGGGCAGCGCCAGCGCCTCTTGCTGGCGCGCGCGGTCGTAGGCAACCCGAAACTGCTCCTGCTTGACGAATCTACTTCGAGCCTGGACGTCGCTCGCGAAGCCGCGATTTTGGCGCGACTGAAGAGAAGTCGGGTAACAGTGGTGGTGTGTTCACATCGACCAGAGGTGTGGGCACACGCGGATCGACTCTTCGAAATTGTTGGTGGGCGGATCGTTGAGCGAGGGGCGAACGTCGAATTAGCACCCAGCCGGTCTACAGCTACAAATTAAGACCGTCGACGGCTCAGCCGGGGCCGCGAACACAACTCGAAGAGGAAAACGCTGGGAGCAAAATACGCTGCGAAGGGGACGGATTAGCGGAAACGCGAATGCTTTTTTAGAAGCCTCAATCGGAAGCACGGGATGTATATGTCGCGTTTTGCGGTCAGTCAATTTGACCAGGCACGAGGTCAAAGTCACCAAAGCGGGTACGGCGACCAGGAAGGCGGACCGGACCAACCTCGTCCGCGCCGTGGAGCGCCGCGTCACCTCGTTCGAGATCGCAGAAGTGTGAAGCGCCAACACACTCTTCGGCAGCCTTTCTGGGACCATCTCGTGGCACAAATTGGGCACAACCGGCACTGAAAACGCCATTCACACGCAGTTGTGTGCCGTTACGCTACTATGCTAAGTTATTGATCGAGTTGTTGTAGCGTGTTGCGAATTGTGGTTAATGGTTTACTGAGGGCGGCTTTTAATCCGTTGGTCACTGGTTCGAATCCAGTACGCCCTACCCTCACAAAAAAGAGCCCTCTTCGGAGGGCTTTTTCACGCCCGCGATTCCTCGCGGTGTGCGCAATCCCGATCGCGCGGCGCTTCAACCGGTGGAGGCCAAGCGCGGCACGGCGGCGATCGCAATCGCCGGGCGCGGTGCGTGCGGCCGGCCTTCCGGGCCGCCAGGGTCACGCGACTCGGCCGCGCTGAAGCGTTCGATCGACTCCACGAGGGCCGCGGCACGCGCCTTCATCTCCTCGGCGCGACGCGAGGTGTCCTCGGCCTCCTGGGCGTTGGCCTGCACGACCGCCTCGAGCTGCTCGACGGCGCGGTTGACCTGCACGATGCCGGCGGACTGCTCGCGCGCCTCGTGCGCGATGCCCGTCATCGCCTCGGTGACGCCGCGGGTCGCATCGAGGATCGCCTGCATCGTCTGCGCCGCCTCGGCCACGCGTCCGTGGCCGCCCTGTGTGCGGGCCACGGAATCCTGTACCAGCTCGCGAATCTCGCGCGCGGCGTCCGCGCTGCGCTGCGACAGCATGCGCACCTCGGCGGCGACCACCGCGAAGCCGCGTCCTTCCTCGCCCGCGCGCGCCGCCTCGACGGCGGCATTGATGGCGAGCAGGTTCGTCTGGAAGGCGACGGCATCGATCGCGGCGACGATCTGGGCCACGCGCTTCTCCGATTCGACCAGGGCGTGCATCGTCTCCTGCACATCGGCCATGGTCTGGCCGCCCGCGACCGCGACGGTGGTCGCATCCTGTGCGAGGCGCCGCGCGCGCTCCGCGCGCTCCGCGCTGCGCTCGACCGTCGTCGCCAGCTGCTGCATCGACGCCGCGGTCTGCTCGAGGCTCGCGGCCTGCGAGGAAGTCCGAAGCGACAGGTCGTGGCTCGAGCGCGCGAGGCCCTGCGCCAGGCCGTCGACCTGGGTGGCATGGAGCGCCACGTCTCCCACCACGCGCGAGAAATCCTGCGACATCGCGTTGAGGCTCGAGGCGATGCTCGTCGCGTCGCCGCGCCGCACGGCGACGCGGCGCGTGAGGCGGCCCTGCGCGAGGTCGCGCGTCGCGCGTGCGAGCTCCCTTTCGTCGGCGCCCAGGACGCGATGCAACGCCCGCGCCATCGCGAACGCGATCGCGAGGCCGCCGAGGAGTGCGACCGCCGTCCCGGCGAGGGCCACGATCGTCTGCATGCGCATCGTGGCGGCGGCACGCGCGTAGTCCTCCCCGGCGAGCCGCACGTGCGTGGCGACGAGCTTGTCCAGCGCGGCCGACGCCGCGGTGATGTCCGGCCGGTACGAGCGCTGCGACTCGATGTCGGCCTCGGCGAATTGCCCGTGGTGCAGCTTCGCGAGCACTGCGGCGAGAGACGGGCCCTGCGCGCGCTGGATGACCGCCGCCAGCTCGTCGAGCAGCCGCCGCGCGGCCGGATCCGCCTCGCCGGCCCGCAAACGCAGGAGGGTCGCGGGAATCGCCGCACGGTCGCGCTCGACCTCGCGATCGAGGGCTTCCTGCATGACGTCGTTCGTGGAAGCGAGCGTTTCCTGCACCGACGCGCGTTGCCGCTCGAGCGCGCGTCCGATGGCGTCCAGCGCCACCAGCGGCTTCAGGCGCCGCTCCTGGACGGTGGACATGGAATCGGTCACCCGCTTCCCGCACCAGAGGGAGGCGCCCCCCATGGCGGCGAGCAGCGCGGCGGCGCCGAGCGCGAAGAATGCAAGTCTATGGCGCAGCGAGAGCGCGGTGGTGAGGGGTCGCATGGGGCTCCGGAGTATCTGCAGGCGAGCCGCGCATGGTAAGGCCGGTGCGTGACGGTGCGGTGACGCCGAGGGAATGGACCGCGTCGCCGGGCTGTTCTCCAGTGGGCGATGGAACGTCGCTCCTCGCGTGGAGGTCCATCCGCCATGAGACAGATCCTTTCCGGCTACGTGGCCGCCGCAGCCCTGGCGCTCACGGGTTGCGCGAGCTCGGGCTACGGGCTGCGTCCGGGCAGCTCCACCGAGGACGATGTCCGCCGCAGCATGGGCAATCCGGCCATGGTGTTCGACACCCGGGACGGCGGGCGGGAGCTGGTCTACCCGCGCGGCCCCATGGGCAACGAGACGTTCATCGCGCGGGTGGGACAGGGCGGAACGCTCCAGTCGATCGACCAGGTGCTCAACGACGGCAACTTCGACATGATCGAGCCCGGGCTCACCGAGGACGACATCCTGCGCCGCCTCGGACCGCCGCGCGACTCGATGGCCTACTCGCTTTCGCGCACGCACTCCTGGGACTGGAAGTACATGGACATGTGGGGCTATCCGGCGCTCTTCTCCGTGACGTTCGACGAGCGCGGCATCGTCGTGAGCAAGTTCAAGGAGCGGCTGGAGCAGGACCGCCGCAGGTAAGCGCCCGGTTTCACCGCCGCCGCTCGAGGCGCACGATGCGGAAGGGGTGCTCATTGCGAGCATCGGCCCCATGCCGCAGCACCTCGTGCTCATCCCACTCGCGCCGGTCGAACGCGGGAAACCAAGTGTCGCCCTCGACCGTCGCGTCGACCTCGGTCAGGTGGATCACGTCGGCGCGCGGCAGCGCCGCATCGAAGACGGACGTGCCGCCGATGACGGACACCTCGTCGGCGTCGCCGGCGGCCTTCCACGCCTCCTCGATCGATCCCACGACGCGGCAGCCGGGCGCCTGGAACGCGGCGTTGCGGCTCACGACGATGTTGAGCCGTCCCGGCAGGGGGCGCCCGATCGACTCATAGGTTCGCCGCCCCATGACGATGGGATGCCCCATGGTCACGCGCTTGAAGTAGGCGAGATCCTCGGGCAGCCGCCAGGGCAGGGCGTTGTCGCGCCCGATCACGCGATTGCGCGCCATGGCGACCACGAGCGAGACCTTCATCAGACCGCGATGGGCGCGCGGATCGCGGGCGCCGGGTCGTAGCCTTCCAGCGTGAAGTCCTCGTAGCGGAACGCGAAGAGGTCCTTCACCCCGGGATTCAAGCGCATCACCGGCAAGGGGCGCGGCGTGCGCTCGAGCTGGAGGCGCGCCTGCTCGAGGTGGTTCAGGTACAGGTGCGCGTCCCCCAGGGTGTGGATGAACTCGCCGGGCTCGAGGCCGCACACCTGCGCCACCATGAGCGTGAGCAGCGCGTACGACGCGATGTTGAACGGCACGCCGAGGAACACATCGGCGCTGCGCTGGTAGAGCTGGCACGAGAGCCGTCCGTCGGCCACGTAGAACTGGAAGAGCGCATGGCACGGTGCCAGCGCCATGCGCGGCAGGTCCCCCGGATTCCAGGCGCTCACCACGAGGCGGCGCGAGTCCGGGTTGCGGCGGATCTGCTCCACGACGTCGCGCAACTGGTCGATGGAGCGCCCGTCGGCCGCTTTCCACGCGCGCCATTGGGCGCCGTAGACGGGGCCCAGCTCGCCTTGATCGTCCGCCCACTCGTCCCAGATCGTGACGCCGTTGTCCTGCAGGTACTTCACGTTGGTCGAGCCCTGCAGGAACCACAGCAGCTCGTGGATCACGCTCCTGGTGTGGACCTTCTTCGTCGTGAGCAGCGGAAAGCGCTCCGAGAGGTCGAAGCGCATCTGGTAGCCGAAGACCGAGAGCGTGCCGGTGCCGGTGCGGTCGTCTTTGCGGCTGCCATGCTCGAGGACATGGCGGAGGAGGTCGAGGTACGTCTTCATGCGGGCCGAGGCTCGATTCTACGCAACCCGGAGGCCGAGAATAAGCAGGTCCCGCTCGGCGCCGTCCAGCTCGGCCACGCGCGGCAGATTTCCCCAGCGCTCGAAGCCGTAGCGCTCGAAGAGGGTCACGCTGGGCGCGTTGTGCGCGAAAACGAAGGCGAGGATGGTGCGGATGTCCAGCCCCGGGCACTCGCCCAAGGCATGCTCCAGGAGGCGCCGCGCGATCCCGCTGCGGCGGAAGGCCGGACTCACGTACACCGCGCACTCGACGGTGCCGTGGTACGCGGGGCGGCCATAGAAGGACCGCATGCCCAGCCAGCCGGCCACGCCGCCCACGTCGTATACCCAGAGGGGCCGCTGGCCGGGCGAGAAGCCGGCGAACCACTCGCGCCGCTGCTCGACCGTCACCGGCTCGGTGTCCGCCGTCGCGAGCCGCCCGGGAATGGAAGCGTTGTAGATGTCGACGATGGCCGGCAGGTCGGCCAGGGTGCCATGTCGGATCGTCATCGCTCGAGTTTAACGCGCAAAGAAAAAGGGGCCTTGCGGCCCCTTTCCCGTGCTGCAGCTGACTTGCCGCTCAGCGGAACTCGTACTTGATCGCGCCGTAGACGAAGCGGGCGCGCGGGTCGTAGTACGACGGGTCGAAGCCCAGCTGGAACGTGTTCTGCTGGTTCGTGGCGGGCGGGTTCGTGTCGAGCACGTTCTTCACCCCGAGCGTGAACACCCAGTGCTTGAGGCCGCTGAACGCGCCCTGGAGGTCCCAGAGGCTCATCGAGCCGACCTGGCGCTCGTTGCCGTTGAAGTCCGTCTGCCAGTCGGTGTACGACGACTGGTACGTGTTGGCCACCGTCGCCGACCACGGGCCCAGGTCATACGACAGCGCCGCGTAATGCTTCCAGCGCGGGATGACGCCGACCACGTTGGAGCCGAACGCGGTGTTGATGGTGCCCGCGAACGAGCCGTCGGTCTGCTGGGAGTCGTAGCGGATGTAGTACGTGCCCGACAGGTCGAGACGCACGCGGCCGTAACGCGTCGCAGGCCACTTGTAGTGCGCTTCCACGTCGATGCCCTCGATGTGGGTGGCGCCCAGGTTGATGTAGCGCTGGTCGATGCCCGTGATCGGACCGGGCAGGTTGGGGAAGGCCGGGTCGACCGGGCCGCGCGTCACGAGGTTGCCGTACGTCCCGATGTCGCCGAGGATCGTCGTGACCGGGATGCCGTTCGTGATCGCGTTCGAGAGGCGTATCTTGAAGTAATCCGCCGACAGCGAGAACGCGCTGATCGGCTCGAACACGATGCCCGCGGTGATCTGCTCCGAAGTCTCCGGATGCAGGGCGGAGTTGCCGCCGAACACGATCGGGAACTGCGTCTGGCAATCGATGCCGGTGTTGTGCGTCACCGGGCAGCGGATCGGGTCGGACTGGCCCGTTTGCGACACGCCCGAGATGTTCGGCGTCTTGAGCTGGTACAGCGAGGGCGCAAGGAAGCCGGTGCCGTACGAGCTGCGGACCAGCACCTGGCGCGTGGGCTGCCAGCGCAGGCTCACCTTCGGGTTGTTGGTGCGGCCGAAGTCGCTGTACTTGTCCGTGCGCAGCGCGGCGTCGAGCTCGAGGTTGCGCAGGAGCGGGACATTCACCTCGGCGAAGAACGCCGTCACATCGCGGTCGCCGGACACGGGACGCGCGTTGCCGCCGTAGCCCGTGAGGTCGCCGGCCACGTACGCGGCGGAGGGGTTCTCGTCCAGCTTCTCCTTGCGCAAATCCAGGCCCACGGCGCCGGCGATGGTGCCCGGCGCCCATGTGAAGATGTCGCCCGAAATCTTGCCGTTGACCGACTCGGTGGTCGCCTTGCCGGCTGTGACCGTGCCGTGGTAGTTGCACGCCTGGACCTGCTGCGAGACCGCCTCCGAATTGGGCCCGAAGAGGTTCACGTTGCCGCTGTTGAGCAGCGGCAGGATGCACGAGTACTGGGGGAAGCCGCCGTTGGACGACTCGTCGAGCTTGCCCTGGGCGTACGAGTACGAGAGGTCGCTGTCCCAGCGGTCGGCGATGGAGCCCTTGATGCCGCCGATGAGCTGGTATCCCGTGTTCTTGTCGGTCGTGTCGCGCAGTCCGCTTTCCACGGCGCGCCAGCGCACGTTGAGGGGCTTGCCGTCCACGCCCGCGGCCGCGGCCGCGGCATGGGGATAGAACGGGCTCGTGACCGGCAACGTGATGGTTCCGGGGATGTCGCCGTTCGGCCCATACAGGAACACGTTGGAGATCGGCACCGGCTGGATGCGGTAGCGGTTCTTGTCCTCGCCGTACAGGCCGTGGCCGTAGAGCTGCCAGCTCGGCGTGAGCTGGAACTTGCCCTGGACGAAGAAGTTCGTGTTCTTGTCGTCGGAGATCATCTCCACGCCGTTCATCGTGGCGGGGTCGAAGGTGCAGCCGATGCCGAAGTCGGGCACGAAGCGGTTGAAGGGCGCACCGCAGTTCGTCCCGCTGTGGCCGAGGATGCCGATGCCGCCGGTCGTGATGTTGCCCGGGAACGTGTTGCTGGAACCCGCGAAGCCGCCGAGGTTCTCGAGGAACAGGTCGGTCGTGTTGTTCGAGAAGTTGCGCTCGTTCTGGTAGAGCGGCTTCTGGTGGTTGTACGACGCGTTCGCGAACACGTTGTAGCGGTCGCGCGAGAGGTCGCCGAAGCCGAGGGTGGCGTAGTACTGCTCCTGCGCCCCGCCGCCGCTGCGCGTCGGCTGGCCGTACCAGGCCTGCGCTTCCGCGCCCTTGTAGTCGGAACGCATGATGAAGTTGATCACGCCCGCGATCGCGTCGGAGCCGTATACCGCCGAAGCGCCGTCCTTCAGCACCTCGACGCGCTCGACCGCGGAGAACGGGATGATCGCGAGGTTCACGCCCTGCACGCCCTGGGTCTCGCCGGCGAAGCCGTTCACGCGCTTGCCGTTGATGAGCACGAGGGTGTGGCCGCCCTGGAGGCCGCGCAGGGACGCGGTTTGCGCCGAGAACGTGGTGGACCCAATCACGCTGGAGAGCGCGACGTTGCCGAGGCTGTTGTTGGCCGAGACGAGCTGCAGCAGCTCCATGGCGTTCGTGGCACCGCTCTTCTCGATCTCCTCGCGCGAGATGACGGTGACGGGAAGTGCACCTTCACCTTCCACACGCCGGATGCTGGAGCCGGTGACCTCGATCTTCTCGACCCGCTGCGCCTGCTTCTGCTGGTCTGTCTGCTGAGCGACGGCGGGCACGGCGAATGCCGCCAGCGTCATGCCTACGCCCGTCGCTTGCATCAGGGCGACAGTGAGTCTCTTCATCTTTGGATTCATTGTTTCGACACCCCCAGGTGATTGGAAAAACATCTCTCTTTCGGACCTTGTGAGTCCTGGCGCCGGCCTCTGGATAGCCGGTCCCGTCACGGAACGCGATGATAGCGATGGCCCTGCAAAAGCTCCAACTGGCGATTCTCGCGTTGTTGCATTTTTGCAACACTCGCGCGCCGGCCAGAGCTCAAAACGGCCCGAAATCGCAAAGAAAACGCCCCGGAGGGCGTCGTGGTGTTGCCGATTTGGCCGCTGGGCCGGTGCCCCCGGGGCGATTACCAGGCGATGGTCACCCGGGCGCCGCCCAGGGTTGACTCCGCGATGGAGGCGTCGCCGCCGTGCCAGCGGGCCACCTGGCGCACGATCGCCAAGCCCATGCCGAAGCCGCCCGAGGCGCGGTCGCGGCTGCGATCCAGGCGCACGAAGGGCTCGAAGAGCCGCTCGCGGTCGGCGGGCGCCACGCCGCAGCCGTCGTCCTCGACCTCGATCACGGTGCGCGCCCTTTCGGCGGCGACGCGCACGCGGACCTGGCCGCGCGCGTGCTGCAGCGCGTTGCGCACGAGGTTCGCCACCGCCCGTCCCATGTAGCGCGGCTCGCAGCGCAGCTCCTCGACGATGACCTCCGCGTCCAGCCGCGCCTCGCCCTCGAGTCCCGGGCGCTCGCGCGCGTCGGCCAGCACGTCCTCCAGCCACGGGCCGGCGGGCACGGTCTGCAGGTCGAGGGGCGGGGCGCCGCGCTCGAGGCGCGCATAGTCCAGCAACTCGCTCGTGAGCTCGTCCATCTCGGCGATGTCACGTTCCATGCGCGCGAGGTAGCGGTCCTTCGCGCCGGCGTCGAGCTCCTCGCGGGCGAGCGAGTGGCTGAAACGCAGGCGTGCCAGCGGCGTGCGCAGCTCGTGGGAGATGGCGCTCGTGAGCGTGCGGTGCGACTGGAGGAGGGCCGCGATGCGGCCGGCCATCGTCTCGAGCGCCTCGGCGAGCGGCCTGAGCGGCGAGCCGCGGCGCACCGCGAGCGAGGGCTCGAAGTCGCCGCTGCCCACGGCATCGGCCGCGGCACGCAGCTGGACCAGGTCGCGCCAGAAGGGCCGCACCCAGAAGAAGAGCAGCATGGCGACGATGAGGAACTCGACGCTCCAGTTCACGAGGTACGTCACGAGCCGCAGGCGGCGGTTGTCCGGGCCGTCGAACACCAGCGTGGCCACATAGGGACTGCCCGCGAGCTTCCGGGAGAGCCGGAAGCCGCCGCCCTCGCGGTCCGCCCACACCATGCCGCCGCCATGCAGGGCCGCACGCTGCTCGTCGGTGAGGGAGGCGAAGGCCGCTCGGTCTTCCTCGGAATCGAGGCGCGCGCCCGGCAGCGCGAAGCCGCGGCTCAGCTCGCCGAAGCGGTCGCGCCACTCGGCCTGGGGATACGCCGCGAGCGAGCGCTCGAGCAGGAGGAACGTCGGCTGGAACCGCGTGCGGAAATCGTAGCCGTGGGACATCTCGCCCCACACGTAGTCCATGAGCTGGATCTGGACCAGGAACGAGAAGGCGAGCGTGCCGATGAGCAGCCCGTACAGCTTGAGGAACAGCCGGACCATCGCGCGCTACCAGGGCGACGGGCTGAAGAGGTAGCCGACGTTGCGGATGGTCTTGATGCGCTCGCTCTTGTCGGCGAGGTCGCCCAGCTTGCGGCGCAGCCGGTAGATGCGGCAATCTACGGAGCGGTCGGACCCGTCGTAGTCGAGGCTGCGCAGCTCGTGCAGGATGTCCGCGCGCGAAAGCACCTTGCCCGCGTGGCGTGCGAGCAGCCAAAGCACGTCGAACTCCGCGGTGGTGAGGTCGATCGGCGTGCCGGCGAGGCGCACCTCGCGCGAGGCGGTGTCGATCTCGAGGCGCCCGAAGACCACGGTGTCCGCTTCGCCGCCCGGGCGCTCGTGCATGCCCGCGCGGCGCAGCATCGCGCGGATGTGCGCGAGGAGCACGCGCGGCTGGACCGGCTTGGGAATGAATTCGTCGGCGCCGAGCTCGAGCCCCAGCACGCGGTCGAAGTCCTCGTCGCGCGCGGTCAGGATCACGATCGGCAGCGTGGCGCCGCGCCCGCGCAGGTCGCGCAGCACCTCGAAGCCGTCGGCACCCGGCAGCATGACGTCCAGCACGATGAGCTGCGGCTCGGTGCGGTAGACGCTCTCCACGGCGCGATCGCCGCGGCGCTCCCAATGGACCTCGATGCCGTTGCGCCGCAGGTATTCGGCGATGAGCTCCCCCAGGCGCTCGTCGTCCTCCACGAGCAGCACGCGCGTGACGGCCTGGGCGACGCGTGGAGTGGATCCGTCCATCGGCAAGGGGCTTCCTTCCAGCAGCGGGGGCGCCTGCCGATGCTACCCGATGCGGTTGTGACGGCGCTGTAGCGCTTTGTGGCGGTTTGTTGTCGCCGCGTCACAACCAGCGCCCGGCCCGGGGCGAAAATGCGCGGGCGGGGGTGGCCTTTGGAGCCGGAACGTGCTAGTATTCAATAGTTTCTACGGAGATGGGCCTCGAGCCCATTTTTTGTTTGTGAAATCGATTCCGGACCGCGAGACCTGGTTGCGCGGAACGCTCGAAGGCCTCGGCTACGAGCTCGTCGACCTGGAAAGCTCGCGCTCCGGCCTGCTGCGCGTCTTCATCGACACGCCGCGCGGGATCTCGCTCGACGACTGCGAGCGCGTGAGCAAGCACCTCACGCGGGCATTCGCCGTCGAGGGTATCGATTACGAACGGCTCGAGGTCTCGTCGCCGGGACTCGACCGTCCGCTCAAGAAGCTGGAGGACTATCGCCGGTTCCAGGGGCAGCGCGTGAGCATCAAGCTCAAGCTGCCGCTCGACGGGCGCCGCCGCTTCGATGGGGTGATCGGGGGAGTTGACGAAGGGCGCGTCGTACTGGAAATCGACGGCACGCGGCAGCATATTGCATTCGAGGACATCGATCGCGCCCGGCTCGTGCCGGGCGTGTGAAGGGCGGAGGCTTAAGGTGAGCAAGGAAATCCTGGTGCTGGTCGACGCGCTGTCGCGCGAGAAGAGCGTGGGCAAGGACACGGTGTTCCTCGCCCTCGAGATGGCGCTCGCCTCGGCGACCAAGAAGCGCTTCAGGGACGAGGTGGACGTGCGCGTGGAGATCGACCGCGAAAGCGGCGACTACACGGCCTTCCGCCGCTGGACCATCGTGCCCGACGAGGAGCACGAGGAGCCCGCGCACCAGGTCGCCATCACCGATGCCGTCGCGGAGAATCCCGAGGCGCAGGTGGGCGACGTGATCGAGGAGCCGCTGGAGGCCGAGACGTTCGGCCGCATCGGCGCCCAGGCCGCCAAGCAGGTCATCCTGCAGAAGATCCGCGACGCCGAGCGCGAGCAGATCCTGAACGACTTCCTCGAGCGCGGCGAATCGCTCGTGACAGGCACCGTCAAGCGCGCGGAGCGCGGCAGCCTCATCGTGGAATCGGGCCGGGTCGAGGCGCTGCTGCCCAGGGACAAGTTGATCCCGAAGGAAAACCTGCGCCAGGGCGACCGCGTGCGCGCCTACATCGAGAAGATCGACCGCGCGGCGCGCGGCCCGCAGATCATCCTGTCGCGCATCTCGCCGGAGTTCCTCGTGAAGCTCTTCGAGCTCGAGGTGCCGGAGATCGAGGAAGGGCTGCTCGAGATCAAGGCCGCCGCCCGCGACCCGGGGCTGCGCGCGAAGATCGCGGTCAAGTCCAACGACCCGCGCATCGACCCGGTCGGCACGTGCGTCGGCATGCGCGGCTCGCGCGTGCAGGCCGTGACCCAGGAGCTCGCCGGAGAGCGGGTGGACATCATCCTCTGGTCGCCCGAAGCGGCCCAGTTCGTGATCAACGCGCTGGCGCCGGCCGACGTGAGCTCCATCGTGGTGGACGAGGAGCGCCACTCGATGGACGTCGTGGTGGACGAGGACCAGCTCGCCCTCGCCATCGGCAAGGGCGGCCAGAACGTGCGCCTCGCCTCCGAGCTCACCGGGTGGCAGCTCAACATCATGACCACCGAGGAGCGCGAGCAGAAGGCCCAGGCCGAGACCTCGACCGTGCGCGCGCTCTTCATGGAAAAGCTCGACGTCGACGAGGAAGTGGCGGAGATCCTGGTGAACGAGGGCTTCACGTCGCTCGACGAGGTGGCCTACGTCCCGATCAACGAGATGCTCGAGATCGAGTCGTTCGACGAGGATACGGTGAACGAGCTGCGGCGCCGCGCGCGCAACGCGCTCCTCACCGAGGCGATCAAGAGCGAGGAGACGGTCGAGCATGCCGCCGAGGACCTCCTCGGCATGGAAGGCATGGACAACCAGACGGCGCGGGTTCTCGCCTCCAAGGGCATCACGACGATGGATGCCCTGGCGGACCTCGCGACCGACGAGCTGACCGAGATGACCGGCATGGATGCCGATCGCGCCAACAAGCTGATCATGAAGGCGCGCGAACCGTGGTTCAAGGAACAGGCGCAGGCCTAACGGCGGCTGCGCGGCAGGAGAAGATCGAGGATATGGCCAAGTCGAACGTCACCCAATTCGCCGAGGAGCTCAAGCTCCCGGTGGCACTGCTGCTGGAGCAGCTCGACGCCGCGGGCGTCAAGAAGAAGGCCGGTGACGACGCCATCACCGAGCAGGACAAGACGCGCCTGCTCGAGCACCTGCGCGAGATGCACGGCAACAAGGACGAGAAGAAGAAGATCACGCTCACGCGCAAGCAGACGACCGAGATCAAGAAGTCGGACGCGACCGGCAAGGCGCGCACGATCCAGGTCGAGGTGCGCAAGAAGCGCACGTTCGTGAAGGTCGACAAGGAGGCCGCCGCCGCGCCCGAGCCGGTGAAGCCGGTCGCCCCCGCCGCGCCCATCATCAACGAGGAAGAGGCGCGCAAGCGCGAGGCCGAGGCGAAGCGGCAGGCCGAGCTCGCCGCGCGCCAGGCCGCCGACGCGGAAGCGCGTGCGAAGCGCGCCGCCGCCGCCGCTGCGGCTGCCGCGGCCGCCGCACCGAAGAAGGAAGAGGCGACCGCGGGCGCCGAGGCCGCAGCCCCTGCACCTGCGGCCGCGCCCGAAGGCGAGGCCCCGAGCAAGAAGCGCCTGGTGCGCAAGCAGGCGGCCGAGCCCGTCGCCGAGGCCAAGGCCGCGGCACCAGCCGAAGCGAAGGCCGATGCGCCGAAGGTCGAGGCGAAGGCCGGCAACGGCGCGGCGGCCACGGAAGGCACGCTGCACAAGCCCGCGGTCAAGCCGGCGGACAAGGACAAGAAGGCCCCGAAGCGCGCGGCCCGGCCCGCATCGGCCTGGGTGGACGACCAGGCGCGCCGGCGCGCCATGAAGACGCGCGGCGACGCGAGCGGCGGCCGCGACGGCTGGCGCTCACGCGCCGGTGGCCGTCATCGCGAGGACGGCGAGTCGACTTTCTCCGCGCCGTCCGAGCCCAAGGTGCTCGAGGTGCTGATCCCGGAAACCATCACCCTGGGCGACCTCGCGCACAAGATGTCGGTCAAGGCGGCCGAGGTCATCAAGGTCATGATGAAGATGGGCACCATGGTCACCATCAACCAGGTGCTCGACCAGGACACGGCGATGATCGTGGTCCAGGAGATGGGCCATCTCGCCAAGCCCGCGAAGCTCGACGACCCGGAGGCGTTCCTCACGGAGTCCGCCGCCGCCGACGAGGGCGATATCCAGCAGCGCCCGCCCGTCGTCACGGTGATGGGCCACGTCGACCACGGCAAGACGTCGCTCCTCGACGCGATCCGCAAGGCGCGCGTCGCGGTGGGCGAGGCGGGCGGGATCACGCAGCACATCGGCGCCTACCACGTGGAAACCCCCAAGGGCGTGATCACGTTCCTCGACACGCCGGGCCACGAGGCCTTCACGGCGATGCGCGCACGCGGCAGCCAGATCACGGACATCGTGGTGCTCGTCGTGGCCGCCGATGACGGCGTGATGCCGCAGACGATCGAGGCGATCAACCATGCCAAGGCGGCGAAGGTGCCGATCGTGGTCGCGGTGAACAAGATCGACAAGCCCGAGGCGAACCCGCAGCGTGTGAAGCAGGAGCTGCTCGCGCAGGAAGTCGTCGCCGAGGAGTTCGGCGGCGAGACGCAGTTCATCGAAGTCTCGGCCAAGACCGGTCAGGGGCTCGACCAGCTGCTCGAGGCGATCCAGCTGCAGAGCGAGGTGCTCGAGCTCAAGGCGCCGGTGCATGCGCCGGCCAAGGGCGTGGTCATCGAGTCGCGCCTGGACAAGGGCCGCGGCCCCGTGGCGTCGATCCTCGTCAAGTCCGGCACCCTCAAGAAGGGCGATATCGTCCTCGCGGGCGCGGTCTTCGGGCGCGTGCGGGCGATGAACGACGAGAACGGCAAGCCGGTCAACGACGCGGGTCCCGCGATCCCGGTGGAGATCCAGGGACTGCAGGACGTGGCGCGCGCCGGCGACGACGTCCTGGTGCTGTCCGACGAGCGCAAGGCGCGCGAGATCGCGCTGTTCCGCCAGGGCAAGTTCCGCGACGTGAAGCTCGCGAAGCAGCAGGCGGCGAAGCTCGAGAACGTGTTCGACCAGCTGGCCGAAGGCGCCAAGCCGCTCGCGCTCATCATCAAGGCCGACGTGCAGGGTTCCTATGAGGGCCTCGCGCACGCGCTCACGAAGCTCTCGACCGAAGAGGTCAAGGTGAACATCGTCCACACGGGCGTGGGCGGCATCACCGAGTCGGACATCAACCTGGCGCTCGCGTCGAAGGCGGTCGTGATCGGCTTCAACAGCCGTGCCGATGCCGCGGCGCGCAAGCTCGCCGAGCATTCCGGCGTGGATATCCGCTACTACAACGTGATCTACGACGCGGTCGACGACGTGAAGGCCGCGATCAACGGCATGCTCGCGCCGGAGAAGAAGGAGTCGGTCATCGGCACCGTCGAGATCCGCAACGTCTTCAAGATCTCGAAGGTCGGCACGGTCGCCGGCTGCATGGTCACCGACGGCCTGGTGCGCCGCGGCTCGCAGGTCCGCCTGGTTCGCGACGGCGTCGTCGTCCATACCGGCGAGCTCGACTCGCTCAAGCGCTTCAAGGACGACGTGCGCGAGGTGAAGCAGGGCTTCGAGTGCGGACTCAGCCTCAAGAACTTCAACGACCTGCAGGTTGGCGACCAGCTCGAGGTGTTCGAGGTCGTCGAGGTCGCGCGCACCATCGCCTGAGCGAGCGGCCGCCGTGGGAGCCGCACGCCAGGCCCGAGTCGCCGACCAGATCCAGCGCGAGCTGGCCGAGCTCATCCGCCTGGAGGTGCGCGACCCGCGCGTGGGCCTGGTGACGCTCACCGGCGTCGAGCTGTCGCGCGACGGCTCGCACGCGAAGGTCTTCTTCACCGTGCTCGGCGCCGCCTCCGACGCGGAGCTGGCGCGGGAAGGGCTGCAGCGCGCGGCGGGCTTCCTGCGCTCGGGACTCGCCCACCGCCTCACGACGCGCGGCGTTCCCGAGCTTCATTTCGAATACGACGAATCGGTCGAGCGCGGCGTGCGGCTCTCGAAGCTCATCGACGAGGCCGTGAACCCGCCGCCCGCCAAGCCGCGGCGGCCGCGCCGCAAGCCGGCCGGCTGACGCGCCATGGACAGGGCGCGCGCCGAGCCCTGCGGCGTCCTCCTGCTGGACAAGCCCGCGGGCTACAGCTCGACCCAGGCCCTCGGGCGAGCCAAGCGCCTGCTCGCCGCACCCAAGGCCGGCCACACCGGCACGCTCGACCCCTTCGCCACCGGGTTGCTGCCGCTCGCGTTCGGCGAGGCGACCAAGTTCTCGCGCTTCCTGATCGACGCCCCGAAGTCGTACCAGGCGCTGCTCGTGCTGGGCGAGGAGACCGCGACGGGCGATACGGAAGGCGACGTCATCGCCCGATGCGCACCGGAGACCCGCACGGATCGCATCGACGAGGTCCTGCGGCGGTTCATGGGGGCGCAGGACCAGACGCCGCCCATGCATTCGGCGGTGCGCGTCAAGGGCCGCCGGCTGTACGAATACGCGCGCGCCGGCCAGGCGGTGGAGCGCCCGGTTCGCCGCATCGCGATCACGCGCCTCGAGCGCCTGGCATTCGAGGGCCCGCTGCTCACCCTTGCCGTGAGCTGCTCGAAGGGCACCTACATCCGCACCCTCGCCATGGACATCGGGCAGGCGCTGGGTTGCGGCGCGCACCTGCGGGCGCTGCGGCGCACGGCGACCGGCCCTTTCGGCATCGACGCGGCGTGCACCCTGGACCAATTGGAGCATGAGGGCATGGAGCGCGCGCGCCTGCGCCTGCTCCCGATGGACATCCTGGTCGCCGGCGTGGCGCGCGCCGAGGTGAGCGCCGAGATCGGGTGGCGCTTCCGCAACGGCCAGGAGGTCCCGCACGAGAGCGCCCCGGAAGGATCCGAGTGGGCCCTCTTCGAGGCGGGCGGCGCCTTCCTCGGCATCGCCCGCGCGCCGCGCGCCGGCGTGCTGGCGCCGGAGCGCGTGGTCGCCTCGCCCGTCGCCGCGGCCGCAGGGGAAATCACCTGATTTTGCTTGAGAAGTTCGGGGGTTCCGGGGTACAATCGACAGTTCAATCGAAAAGAGACATTCGGGTTACGGAGATATCGTCCATGGCTGTGACGACCGCAGATAAAGCGCATATCGTTTCGGATTACCAGCGTGCGAAGAGCGACACCGGCTCGCCGGAGGTGCAAGTCGCCATCATGACCGCGCGCATCAACATGCTCACCGGGCATTTCAAGACGCACGTCAAGGATTTCCATTCGCGCCGGGGACTGCTCAAGCTGGTGAGCCAGCGGCGCAGCCTGCTCGACTACCTCAAGCGCAGCAACAACGAGGCGTACCGCTCGCTCATCGAGCGCCTCGGCCTGCGCAAGTAGGCAACGCTTCCCCGGGCACTGAA
This sequence comes from Usitatibacter sp., assembly GCA_035656735.1. GTDB lineage: Bacteria > Pseudomonadota > Gammaproteobacteria > Burkholderiales > Usitatibacteraceae > Usitatibacter. The sequence continues at coordinate 114,946 of DASRRY010000033.1, forward strand.
CCCCGCGTAGTCGCCTCGGCGCGCACGCGGGGTTTTTTCGCTCTGGAAGTCCCTCAATCCACACCTGCGTGCCGCCCTGAAGCGGGCGCCGCGCGCTTTTCCTCCGGGAACAGGACACCATCGTGAAATCCATCAAGAAGACTTTCGCATTCGGGCGGCACCAGGTCACCCTCGAGACCGGCGAGATCGGCCGGCAGGCCGACGGCGCCGTGCTGGTCACCATGGAGGACACCGTCGTCCTCGTGACCTGCGTCGGACGCCGCGACGTGAAGCCGGGCCAGGACTTCTTCCCGCTCACTGTCGACTACCAGGAGCGCACGTATGCCGCGGGCCGCATTCCCGGCGGCTTCTTCAAGCGTGAGGGCCGGCCTTCCGAGAAGGAGATCCTCACCTGCCGCCTGATCGACCGCCCGCTGCGTCCGCTCTTCCCGCACGGCTTCTACAATGAAGTGCAGGTGATCGCGACGGTGCTCTCGGTGAATCCGGAGATCGATTCCGACATCCCCGCGATGATCGGGGCTTCGGCCGCCGTGACGCTCTCGGGCATCCCGTTCGAGGGCCCGATCGGCGCCACGCGCGTGGGCTACCTCGACGGCGAGTACGTGCTGAACCCGACCAAGACGGAGCTCGAGACGTCGCAGCTCAACCTCGTCGTCGCCGGCACCGCGCAGGCCGTGCTGATGGTGGAATCCGAAGCCAACGAGCTGTCCGAGGAAGTCATGCTCGGCGCGGTGGTCTATGGCCACGAGCAGATGCAGGCGGCGATCGACGCCATCAACGAGCTCGCGGACGAAGGCGGCAAGGACGACTGGGACTGGGAAGCGCCGGAGCCGGACAACGCGGTGATCGAGCGCATCCGCGGCATGGCCGAGAACGACCTGAACGAGGCGTATCGCCTCAAGAGCAAGTCGCTGCGCTCCGAGAAGCTCGATGAGATCAAGGCGCGCGTGCTGGGCGAGCTCGTGGTGAACGCGCCAGAGCCGGCCGACGCCAACGTCGTGCGCGGGATTCTCAAGGACATGGAAGCGAAGATCGTGCGCGGCCAGATCCTCAACGGCGAGCCGCGCATCGACGGACGCAACACGCGCACCGTGCGCCCGATCTCCATCCGCCCCACGCTGCTTCCCCGTGTCCACGGCAGCGTGCTCTTCACCCGCGGCGAGACCCAGGCGATCGTGACGGCCACGCTCGGCACCGGCCAGGACGAGCAGATCATCGACGCGCTCCAGGGCGAGTACACCGAGCGCTTCATGCTGCACTACAACTTCCCGCCGTACTCGACGGGCGAGACGGGCCGCGTGGGCTCGCCCAAGCGGCGCGAGATCGGCCACGGCAGGCTCGCGAAGCGCGCGCTGCTCGCCGTGCTGCCCTCGAAGGAAGAGTTCGGCTACACGCTGCGCGTGGTCTCCGAGATCACAGAATCCAACGGCTCGTCGTCGATGGCGTCGGTGTGCGGTGGCTGCCTGGCGCTCATGGACGCCGGCGTCCCGATGAAGTCCCACGTCGCGGGCATCGCGATGGGCCTCATCAAGGACGGCGGCCGCTTCGCGGTCCTCACCGACATCCTGGGCGACGAGGACCACCTCGGCGACATGGACTTCAAGGTCGCGGGCACCGAGCGCGGCATCAGCGCGCTGCAGATGGACATCAAGATCAACGGCATCACCAAGGAGATCATGAAGGTCGCGCTGGACCAGGCGCGCGAAGGCCGCATGCATATCCTCGGCATCATGAAGACGGCGGTCCCCGGCCCGCGCCAGGAGCTCTCGGACTACGCGCCGCGCGTGATAAAGATGAAGATCAACCCGGACAAGATCCGCGAGGTGATCGGCAAGGGCGGCAGCGTGATCCAGGCGCTCACGCGCGAGACCGGCACCACGATCGACATCGAGGACGACGGCACCATCTCGATCGCCTGCCTGTCGCAGGAGGCCGGCGAGGCCGCGATGGCGCGCATCAAGGCGATCACCGCGGAAGTGGAAGTGGGCAAGGTCTACGAGGGCCCGGTGCTGCGGCTGCTCGACTTCGGCGCGATCATCCAGCTGCTGCCCGGCAAGGACGGCCTGCTGCACATCTCGCAAATCGCCCACGAGCGCGTGAACAACGTCTCGGACTACCTCAAGGAAGGCCAGATCGTGAAGGTCAAGGTCCTCGAGGCCGACGACAAGGGCCGCGTGAGACTGTCGCGCAAGGCGCTGCTCGATCCGCCCGCCCGCAAGGAGGAGCCGCAGCCTCCGGCGCCCGCGGAGTCGGCTTCGCAAGGCTGAGTTGCTATACTTCCCGATCGCGATTCCTCTCGCGATCGGGGTGTAGCGCAGTCTGGTAGCGCGCTTGCTTTGGGAGCAAGATGTCGGGGGTTCGAATCCCTCCACCCCGACCCGGCTTCGAAGTGGGGCTCGGTCGCACGCGGCGCCCGTAGCTCATCCGGATAGAGCACCGGCCTTCTAAGCCGGGGGTAACAGGTTCGAATCCTGTCGGGCGCGCCACATCACGCGCACGTCGATTGAATCAGCGGTGGCTGTAGCTCAGCGGTAGAGTCCCGGATTGTGATTCCGGTTGTCGTGGGTTCGAATCCCATCAGCCACCCCATCCTGCCGAAGCCCGCACACGCGGGCTTCTTTCATTTCAATCGGGCGCCTGGTCCACGGTCGCGCGCGTGCCCCCGAGGTTTCCGTAGATGCTGCAGGTGCTGCCCGCCGGAGCTTGGGAGATGCGCCCGAGGAGGCCCTGCTTGCTCATCTCGATGTCGGTCAGGTGGAAAGTTCCGGAGCTTGCGTCGCTGCAGCTGAAGGTCCCGTCCACGTAACCGAGCCGGCCCCATTGCGTGAAGGCGCCGGAGTAGTTGCAGGTGTACGCCGGCGTATCGAGGCGCGTGGCGATCGTCACGGTCGAGCCCGACTGCGTGACGGTCATGATTCCCAGGGGCTGCGTGGTCGTCACGTTCTGGGCGTTGCAGCCGATGAGCCAGGGACGCGTCACGCGGGCTCCGTTGTACGTGCCCGTGATGTCGTTCACCGCCCACGTCTGGCGCTCCACGCTCTTGCTCACCGTCACGCCGTCGACGGTGTAGTCGAACTGCCCGCTGCCTCCGCGCGAGTAGAAGAACTTGGCGTCGCCGACCTGCCGGCGGGTGACCGCCGAGGCGTTGAAGCCGGGTCCCACGACGGGTCCGGACGTCTCGTACAGCGGGCCGCTGCAGATCATCTGCACGTCCGTGGGCGTCCCCGGGCACGTCATGTCGGAGGCGACATACCAGTGCGCGCGGCCGTCCGGCGAATAGACGAAGAACGTCGCGAAGAGGATGTTCGACTGCTCGATGATGTTCACGCCCCATCCGGACTCGGCGGGATTCCACCAGAGGTCCGATGCGTCCGTCATGAATGCGTTGGCCGCAAGTGCGGGCGCGGGAAGCAACAGGGCGAGGGACAGGAAACGGCGCATGACAGACCTCCTCGAGGGAGGGTTGCGCCGCCACATGACGCCTCGTGCGCGGCGCGTCCCGGTCGAGCGGACTACGCTTGCGCTCGAGCGAGCCCGGGACGGGAAACCATGACCGCCCGACGCGTGTCCATCGTGAAGGACATCTCCCAGGAGCAGTCCATGCAGCGCTTCCCTTGCCTCGCGGCGTCACTGCTCGCGCTGGCGGCGTTCGCGTCTCCGGCGATGGCGCAGGTCCCCGGCCCCACGAGCGACGCATCGCCCTATGCATCCCGGGCCATGCCGCCGAATGGTCCGGCTGACCCGGTCGCCTACGCGCAGCAGGATCTCGAATCGCTGCGCTCGCGCCTGGGCATCGGCCCGAGCCAGGCGCAGGCGTGGAACGCCTTCGTGGATGCCGTGTTGGCCCAGTCGCGCGACATGCAGGCGACGCAGTCGCTGATGGCGCAGGCGCCGGCGAGCGCGCCCGACCGCCTCGCGCGCATGGCCGAGATGATGCGGCGCGGCGCGGATGGCATGGCGAACGTCTCCCGGGCGCTGCGCGCGCTCTACGCGCAGCTGGATCCGGGCCAGCGTGCCATCGTGGACCGGGAGTTCGCGCGCGGGCCGGGCGGCATGCCGCCGCGGGGCTAAAGGCTCAGCGCTTCGCGCGCAGCAGCCTCTGCTGCTCGCGTTGCCACTCGCGGTCCTTCTCGGTGTCGCGCTTGTCGTGCTGCTTCTTGCCCTTGGCGAGCCCGATCGCCATCTTCACGCGGCCCTTCGTGTAGTGCAGGTCGAGGGGCACGAGCGTGTAGCCGCGCTGCTCGACCTTGCCGATGAGCTTGCGGATCTCCTCGGCGTTGAGCAGCAGCTTGCGCGTGCGCGTGGGATCCGCGCGCACGTGCGTGGAGGCCGTGGGCAGGGCGCTGATGTGCATGCCGATCACGAAAGGCTCGGCGTGCTGCAGCACGACATAGGCTTCCTTGATCTGCGCGCGCCCGGCGCGGATGGCCTTGACCTCCCAGCCCTCGAGCATGAGGCCTGCCTCGTAGCGCTCCTCGATGAAGTAATCGTGGAACGCCTTCTTGTTATCGACGATCGACATGGATGGGGGATGGCGCCGGAAGGGCGCCGTTCCTGTGTATTCTACCGGTCGCCCCCATGCCCACCGTCCGCAAATCGGCCCTCGTGAGCCATCGCCCCGAGGCGATGTTCGAGCTCGTCGAGGACGTCGAGCAATATCCCCGGTTCCTGCCGTGGTGCGCCTCGACCGAGGTGTACGAGCGCACGCCGCAGGTCACGCGCGCGCGCCTGGACATCGCCTACGGCGGGCTGCGCACGCACATCACCACGCGCAACACGAAGGATCCGCCGCACGGCATGACGCTCGAGTTCGTCGACGGGCCGTTCGAGCGCTTCCGGGCCCAGTGGCGCTTCGTCGCGCTGGGCGATACGGGGTGCCGCGTGGAGTTCTCGCTCGACTATGACCTCGCGAGCGCACCGCTGCGCGCGCTGCTGGGACCTCTCTTCGGGCACGTGGCCGACACGATGGTCGAGCGCTTCATCGAGCGCGCCGATGCGCTCGCCGCCCGTCCGCCGCGCCCGAAGGGGCGCTGATGCCGCGCATCACGGTCGCCGCGGCATTGCCGGGCGAGCAGCGGCTCGTCGAGCTCGAGCTGCCCGAAGGGGCGACGGTGTGGGAAGCCGTGGTGGCATCGGGAACCCTGCCGCTTTATGCCGGCACGCCGCAAGACGAGCTTGCCGTGGGCGTATGGTCGAAGGCGTGCGCGCGCGACACGCCCCTGCGCGAGGGCGACCGGGTGGAGATCTACCGGCCGATCCGCGCGGACGCCAAGGCGATGCGGCGCGCGCGGGCGCGGCTCAATTCTTCGAAACGATCTCGAAACGGGCCTTGATCCAGTCCGCGCCCTTGCGGATGATGCGATTGAGGCGCACGTGGTACACCGCCGAACCCAGGCGGATGCCGAAGGCGAGGCCGGCGCGGAAGTCGCCGACGCGGACCAGGACCGAGTCCTGCTTGCCGTTGGTGTCGCCCCCCGGCAGGTAGAGCGCGGCGATCGCCGGCCCGCCGTTCGCGGGCGCGAGCTCGACCGGGATGGTGCGATAGCAAAGCACCTCCACGCCCACCAGGACCTCGCCGCGCGAGCGGCTGGGCATCTTGCGCACGATCGTGCCGCAGATCCACGAGGTGTTCTCCTGGTTGCGCAGGCCGATGATGCCGTTGAGCAGGACCGCCTCGCTCGCGGCGCGGTCGACGAGCAGCCCGTAGCCGCGCGAGCTCAGGTCGAAGACGCGCCAGCGCTCCACGTCCGGATCGACGCTGCTGGGCTCGACCTGCGCCGCGGGCGCCGCTTCCACGAGGGCCAGGCCCGCGGGCGAGATCTCGATGGTTTCCATGAGGGCCGCGGCCGACGCCGCGGTCGCGGGGGCGGCGGGCGCGCTCTCGCCGCGCGCCTTGCGCAGCAGGCGCTCGATGCCGACCGCCACGTCCACCTCGCGATCCTCGAAGTGCGTGCGCTCCTCGATGCGGTTCTCGCTTCCGGCGAGGATCGAGCGATAGAGCTTCTCGATGGTGGCGAGCAGCGCGACGTGCTCCTCCACCGGGAACACGGCGCCGGCGCCGTAGCCCGCGAAGAGCCGGCCATGGCGCAGCCCCGCCTGCACTTCCTCGATCTGCGCCTTCAGGTTGTCGGCGCGCACGTAGCGCACGGTCTCGCCCACGCTGTCCTTGCGCATGATGTGCAGGCCGGACTCAGACGTGAGGTCGACGTAGAACAGGTGCTGGCGCGACGAGAATTCCGCATCCAGCGCGTAGTCGCGGCACCACGAGGAGAACCAGCCGTCGGCGATCTCGATCTGCACGCGCGTGAGGTTGCCCGTGTTGAGCAGGTCGAGCAGCAGCGTGCGAAGGTAGAGCGATTGCACGGAAGGACGGAAGCTCGGCTGCGACGGATGCAGCACGAACGGCACCTGCGAATAGCCGTCGGTCTCGGCGAGCTGGTAGAGCGCGTGCATCTGGCGCCACGGCGCGGCACGTCCCGGCTCGTTCAGGAAGTAGCCCCATTTCACGAAGCAATGGATGCAGTTGAGCGCGAGGCCGGTCACGCGGAACATGCGGTCGAGGCTCTCGCGCGACGTGGCCCACGTGGCGCGGGAACGCAGGAAGCGCTGGAAGCCGTTGGCCGCATCGAGGCAGATGCGCTGCACGTTGAGCGCGAAGTCGCGCTCCGGCTCCATCGCCGTGGCCGGCTGGCGCAGGAACTCGATCTGGTCGTAGAGCAGCAGCGCCTGGAAATGCTCCTCGACGCGCATGAGCGCATCGAGCCGCTCGAGGGTGAAGGGACCGCTCTCCTTGCCCAGCTCGCGCATCGCGGAGAGCATGAGCCCGCGCGCGCCGGCGTCGCGGATCGTCTTCAGCTGCAGCGCGCGCTCGACTTCGGGAAAGTCCGCCATGCGTCAGGCCACCGTGAACATCTCGACGTGGCGCAGGGCCGGCATCGGGTTGGGAGCCAGGTCGTGCTCGGTCACGGCCGCCTTCTGCATGAGCGCATTGCGCAGCTCGTTGGCGAGCACCTCGTTCTCGAAATCCATCGGCGCGTTGAGCCAGTTCTCCGCCAGCGGATCGAAGCTCGAGGCCGCGGCGAGGCGCCGGCTCTCGCGCGGCCCGATGGTCTGCAATGTATCGAGCGGGTCCTTGTAGAGCGGATTGGAGGGATCGATCTCGCGCCCGAAGTAGCACACCTTCTGCCAGTGCTCCGTCTCGCCGAAGCCGATCTGGAAGCGGTGCGCAAGGGCCGCGTATTCGCCCGTGAGGCGCTCGAGGCGGTATATCTCGAAGAGCGCGAGCCAGTGGCGCAGCTCCCCCGGATGCGTCTCGAGCGCGAACTGCAGCAGCTCCACCGCGCGCGGCGCGGCCCCATCCTCGTACAGCAGGCGCGCGGCCTTCACGACCGAAGGCGCGTCATCGAGCTTGATCATCCCGCTCGCGAGCTCAGGGAAGCGCTCCGCCATGTAACGGCGGCGAAGCTCCTCGGCGTCATTGGTGGGCAGGCGCGTCGGGAGATCCGCATCGGACTCCGCCACGCGCTGCAGCGCGGCCGCGGCGTCGGCCGGCGTCGCGGCTGTTTCAGGCGCGATCTCGTCGGCCGCCGGCTGCTGCGACTCCGGCTCGTCGAGCCATGCTTCCCCGGCGCCGCTTCGACGCCAGCGCATGACGAGTGCGGCGAGCGCGAGGAGCACGACCGCGAGGGCGGCCCAGAGCCACCAGGAAGTGGTGCTCGCGTCGTCCGAAGCCACGGACACATGCGGCCTGGCACGCGGTGTCTCGGCGGACGGCGCAGGCGAGGAGCTCGCTGGCGCGGCGGCGGGCAACGCGGCGGTCCGCGGCGGCGCGGGCGCAGGCACCGGCGCCGCCGGCTTGGCTGCCTCGAGCGCAGGGGCTGTGGCCTTCGCGGTCTCGGCGGGCGTCGCGGCCGCCGTGGCGGCTTCATCCGAAGCGGGCCTCGGCATGTGCGTAATGGTCGCCGGCGGCGGCGGCAGCGCGGGTAGGGCCGATGAGGCCGCCGGCGCGCTCGGCGCCGGCGCAGCCGACGGCGCCGGAGTGGAGGCCGCCAGGGATTGCGAGGGAGCCGCAGCACCCGGGGCGGCCTTCGCGGCGACCGGTGCCGGGGCTGGCGCGGCAGGCGTCGTGGCCGGCGCCGCCGGGGCCATCGGTTTCGCGGCGCCGGTTGCTTGATGGTCCTGCGTGCTCGCCGCGCGCTGCTCGAGCGTGGGCGATATCGTCGCGAGCTTGAGCTGGAGCTCGGCCACGCGCGCCTCGAGCTGCTTGAGGCTGTGCCGCAACGAGAGCATGGCGGCGACCTGGTCGTCCGCGTCGAGCATCGCCAGCCGCTCGCGCAACTGCGCGCGCTCGCGCTCGCCGATATTGCGGCTCGCCGAGAGATCGATTTCAGCCGAGGACAACTTGAGCTGGAACGCAGGCCCGGTGGAGGCGGCGTGCGCGCCTGGCGATGTAGCGCCTCGGGCACGGGCAGCGTCGCTCCCATGGCTGCGCGCGCGCGGCGCGGCAGCCGCGTTCGCGGGCACCCTGGGCGGCGAGGGGCTCGCGGAGGGCAAAGGCGGCGCAGCAAGCGCAGCCGGGCCCGGGCTCGCGGCGAGTCGCGGCGCGCGGGGTGCCGCGTGCGCCACGTTCGGCGCGCCGTGCCGCGCGGTGCGTGCATAAGTCCGCAGGTCGGGGAGCGCGATGGTGACGCCCGGAGCGATCGGCGCGTCATCGCCGCCGGCGGCAAGCGCGGGGTTCGCGTCGCGAAGCGCGGCCAGGTAATCCGCGCGATACGCCGGGGCGCCGGGCACCATCGCGCGCGCGATCGATTGCAGCGTGTCGCCCTCGTGCGCGCCGAGCTTGATCGTGTTGCCCATGCGGGGCGGCGGGGTGCGGACCGGCGACGAGGCCGCGAGCGGGGGCGAAGCGCGCAGTGGCGGATCGAGCAGCAGGCTCACGTCGTGCGACGGCGCGGGCTCCCTGCCGGGGCACGCGACCGCGATCGAGACCAGGACATCGGGATCCTGGATCGGCTTGCGCGAGCGCACCTCGAGGTAATTGCCGCGTGCCGAGCGGCGCAGCGCGAGCTCCGCGTCGGTCAGTGCCGGGATGCCGCGAGCGCTGCGCGGCGCGAGCGAAAAGCATGCACCCCGCAGCTCATCGCCGGTGCCGGCGGAAACCGGGATGCGCGCCTCGAGGGGTTGCCCGAGGAAGGAGCGGACCTGCGCATCGCCCAGCGTGATGGCCTGCGCGGCGCCGGAAAAGGCGAGGGCTGCGAGGGTCACCGCCCCGCGACGCTTGTCGGCCGGCGCGCGCTGCTCCGCGCCAACAAGCCACCGGTTCACTTGCCGCAGGCCTCGTCCACGATCTTCTGCATCTTCGCGCGCTCGGCCTCGATCTCCTCGTCGCTCATGTAGCCGCGCTCGCCATTCGCGTCGGTCTTCATGATGCGGCCGCCGTCGATGTAGATCTGCAGGTTGCTCTTCGCCTGGTCGCAGCGTTCCTTCTTGGCCTGGGCGACCTTGTCGTTGTCCGCGGCCTTCTTGGCCTGCTCGCGCGACTTCTCGCGCCCCTTCTCGACCTCCTTGTCGCGCTCGACGTACGACTTGCCGTTGGCGGATGCGGGCGGCGGCGGCGCGGAGAGGCGCTTGGCGTCGGCGTCCATCGGCGGCTGGTCGGAGTAGACGGTCTTGCCGTTCTTGTCGACGTACTTGTAGAGCTCCGCCGAGGCGAGCGGGACCACGGCGAGGGCGATGGCGACGGCGACGATGCGTTTCATGGTGCGGTTTCCTCCCTGTTCATTTCACGGCCGGATAGGCCAGCTGTTCGAGACCGAGCCGCGCGAGCTCGCTCGCGTCGCGCGAGTAGCGCATGACGGCGTCGGGATCCTTGCTCGACGCGGCGTTGCGCGCGGCGATGAGGTCTTCCCATGCCTTCGTCCAGAGCGCGTGCCGCGAGCGCGCGCGCTGCACGTCGGTCTCCGCCTGGGCGAGCAACGCGCGCGCCGCTTCCATGCGCTGCGCGCTGTCATCCACCTTCGGCGGCGGTGTCGCGGGTGCCGTCGCGACGGGCGGCGCGGGCTGCGCGGGCTCTTCCGGTTGTGTCGCGCAACCCGCCACGAGAAGCACCCCGATGGCTGCCGAGACGGCTCGCAAAATTTTCGATGGATCAAGCATTTATGCAACCTTAACGAGAAAGCGCTTAAGCGTCAATGAACTGCGCCGCTGGCACTCGGCGCGGGGGCGGAAAGGCTGTCCTGGCGCACGTCCTGTATAATTTCGTTTTGCACGAGGCCTGCATGCGCGTCATCCAAAAAGCGCTCACATTCGACGACGTCCTCCTCGTTCCCGCCCACTCGACCGTCCTGCCCCGCGAAGTCTCCCTCGCATCCCGCCTCACCCGGTCGATCCGGCTGAACATCCCGCTGCTCTCCGCCGCCATGGATACGGTGACGGAATCCCGCCTCGCCATCGCGCTCGCGCAGGAAGGCGGCATCGGCATCGTCCACAAGAACATGCCCCCCGGGGCCCAGGCCTCCGAAGTCGCGAAGGTCAAGCGCTTCGAGAGCGGCGTCGTGAAGGACCCCATCACCGTCGCGCCCACCATGACGGTGCGTGAGGTGCACGAGCTCACCCGCAAGCACCACATCTCCGGCCTGCCCGTGCTCGAGGGCAACCGCGTGGTGGGCATCGTCACCAACCGCGACCTGCGCTTCGAGGACGACCTCGACCAGCCGGTGAAGAACATCATGACGCCGCGCGACAAGCTCGTGACGGTCAAGGAAGGCGCGCCCCTCGAGGAGGCCAAGCGCCTGATGCACCGCCATCGCCTGGAGCGCGTGCTGGTCATCAACGGCGACTGGGAGCTTCGCGGCCTCATGACCGTGAAGGACATCCTCAAGAGCTCGGAGCACCCGAACGCCTGCAAGGACGACATGGGCCGCCTGCGCGTGGGCGCCGCGGTCGGCGTGGGCGAGGGTACGGAGGAGCGCGTCGCGGCGTTGGTGGAAGCCGGCGTCGACGTCGTCGTGGTGGACACCGCTCACGGCCATGCGCAGGGCGTGCTCGACCGCGTGAAGTGGGTGAAGAAGACGTTCCCGCAGCTCCAGGTGGTGGGCGGCAACGTCGCCACGCGCGATGGGGCGCGCGCCCTGGTCGATCACGGGGCCGACGGCGTGAAGGTCGGCATCGGGCCCGGCTCCATCTGCACGACCCGCATCGTGGCAGGCGTCGGAGTGCCGCAGATCACGGCGATCCAGCACGTCGCGGAAGCCCTCCACGACAGCGGCATTCCGTGCATCGCCGACGGCGGCATCCGCTATTCCGGCGACATCGCCAAGGCGATCGCGGCGGGAGCATCGAGCGTGATGCTGGGCAGCCTCTTTGCAGGAAGTGAAGAAGCACCTGGAGATATCGAGCTCTTCCAGGGCCGCTCGTACAAGTCCTATCGCGGCATGGGGTCCATCGCCGCCATGCAGAAGGGCTCGAGCGACCGCTACTTCCAGGACGCGGAAAACAACGCCGACAAGCTGGTGCCCGAAGGCGTCGAGGGCCGCATTCCGTACAAGGGCCCCGTCAGCGCGATCATCCTGCAGCTCATGGGCGGGCTGCGCGCGAGCATGGGCTACACCGGCTGCCGCACCATCGACGAGATGCGCGCGCAGGCCGATTTCGTCGAGATCACTTCCGCCGGCATGCGCGAATCGCACGTGCACGACGTCCAGATCACGAAGGAAGCGCCGAATTACCACGTCGACTGACCGCATCCTCATCCTCGATTTCGGCTCGCAGGTGACGCAGCTCATCGCTCGCCGCGTGCGGGAAAGCGGGGTGTACTGCGAGCTGCATCCGTACGACGTCGATGCGGACTTCGTCCGGTCCTTCAACCCGCGCGGGATCATCCTGTCCGGCAGCCACGCCTCGGCCGTAGGCGACGAACACGCCATGCGTGCTCCGCAGGTCGTGTTCGAGCTGGGCGTGCCCGTGCTCGGCATCTGCTACGGCATGCAGACCATGGCCGCGCAGCTGGGCGGCCAGGTCGAGCCCGGCCGCGTGCGCGAGTTCGGTTACGCCGAGGTGCGTGCGCGCGGGCACTCGAAGCTCCTCGAGGGCATCCAGGATCGCGCCGATCCCGACGGCAAGGCTTATCTCGAGGTCTGGATGAGCCACGGCGACAAGGTCACCGCGATGCCGCCCGGGTTCAAGGTCATCGCGTCGAACGACGCATGCCCCATCGCCGGCATGGCCGACGAGTCGCGGCGTTTCTACGCGGTGCAGTTCCATCCGGAGGTCACGCACACGAAGAAGGGCCGGGAGATCTACACGCGCTTCGTGCACACGATCTGCGGCTGCGGCGCGGAGTGGAACATGCCGCGCTTCGTCCCCGACGCCGTCGCGCGCATCCGCGAGCAGGTCGGCCGCGACGAGGTCATTCTCGGGCTTTCCGGCGGCGTCGATTCCGCCGTCGCGGCGGCGCTCATCCACAAGGCCATCGGCGACCAGCTCACCTGCATCTTCGTCGACACCGGCCTGCTGCGCCTGGACGAGGGCGACCAGGTCATGGACACCTTCGCGAAGCACCTGGGCGTGAAGGTCGATCGCGTGAATGCCGCGGACGAGTTCTATTCGGCGCTCGCGGGCGTGGCCGATCCCGAGCAGAAGCGCAAGATCATCGGCCGGCTCTTCGTCGACGTCTTCCAGCGCGAGGCGAAGAAGCTGCCCCGGGCGCGTTGGCTGGCACAGGGCACCATCTATCCCGACGTGATCGAAAGCGCCGGTGCGAAGACCGGCAAGGCCGTCACCATCAAGTCGCACCACAACGTGGGTGGCCTGCCGGAGACGCTGCATCTCGAGCTCCTGGAGCCCCTGCGCGAGCTCTTCAAGGACGAGGTGCGCCTGCTCGGCGTCGAGCTGGGGCTGCCGCGCGAGATGGTCTATCGCCATCCGTTCCCCGGACCCGGCCTGGGCGTGCGCATCCTGGGCGAGGTGAAGCGGGAGTATGCGGACCTGCTGCGCCGCGCCGATGCGATCTTCATCGAGGAGCTGCGCCGCGCCACGACCGACGATGGTGTCACCTGGTACGACGAGGTGGCGCAGGCCTTCGCGGTGTTCCTGCCGGTGCGCTCGGTCGGCGTCATGGGCGATGGGCGGACCTACGACTACGTGGTCGCGCTGCGCGCGGTGCAGACCACCGATTTCATGACGGCGCATTGGGCGGAGCTTCCGTACTCGCTCCTCGGGCGCGCCTCGAGCCGCATCATCAACGAGGTGCGCGGCATCAGCCGCGTGACCTACGACATCTCGAGCAAGCCCCCCGCGACGATCGAGTGGGAATGATCCGGCCGGCTCCAGCGGCTATCGCGGACGCGGAGTGCCTGTCTTTCAGACCATCACGCGGCCGCCGGCGAGGTCGAGCGTCACGCCCGTGATCCACGACGCGGCCTCGGAGAGCAGGAACAATGTGGCGTCCGAGACGTCGTCGAGTCGCCCGAGCCGCCCCAGTGGGAAGCCGCTGGCGATCTCCTCGCGGACGCTCGCGGGCTGGGCGGCGAGCTGCTCGGTCATGATGGCCGAGGGTGCGATCGCATTGACCCGCACCCCCTTCGGCGCCGCGTCGGCGGCGGCCTGACGCATCAGGGACTGCACTCCCGCCTTGGCCGCGGCATAGGCCGCCGAGGCGCCGCTCAATTGCCGGCCCGCCGAGGAGGACATCAGGACGACGGCGCCATGACGCGCCTCGTACATCGGCGGCAGGAACGCCTTCAGCGTGAGAAAGGCCGAAGTGAGGTTGGCTTCGAGAGTCCGGCGCCATGCGGTCGTGGCTTCCTCGACCAGGGCGCTCCCCCGGCCACCGCCTCCGGCACAGATTGCGAGCAACGTCACGGCGCCAAAGGCCCTCTCAGCCGCTTCGCGCAGGGACTGGACCGCATCTTCGTCGGTGACGTCGGCGGTGAAATGCGCAACCTCGCCGCCCCTCGCACGGATGTCGGCGGCGATCGCTTGCAGGGCAGCCTCATCACGCCCGGTCAGAACGACACGCGCCTTCCGCGCCGCCAACTCCCTGGCGATCGCCGCGCCGATGCCGCGAGAGGCGCCCGTGACCAGGGCGGCGCGTCCGGCGATGCCGGGCAAAGCGAGATCAGACATGTCGTGCGCTCGCCATGCAAACGATGGCAATCCCCAGCAACCCGGCGGCGATCCGCTGGCCGACGGCGGCGCGGCGCCGAAGCTCGGGATCGTCGCGGAGCCGCCGAATGATGGGGGCCGTGGAAATCGCCTGGATCGCGAGTGCCGCGACCGAGGCCAGCGCACCAATGGCCAGCACCCGCTCGGGGGTGGCGAATGCGCCTGCGTGAGTCAGCGACCAGAGCCATCCGCCGGTCAGGACGGCGACGCAAGCGGCGCCCATTTGCGGCACGAACAGTCTTTCGACATTGGCGGCCGCGGTGCGCGCCAACGCAAAGCTGTATCCGGCCCAGGCCACGGCGGGCAGGACGTGCAAGGCGGTGGCGGCGATCAGGATAACCTGCATGGTGGAGCGCCTCGGGAATACTTGAGTTTACATAGTGTATAGTAAAATCGATGGCACGCAAGAGATGAGTCCCCGGGCATATCGAAGCAAGGCGCGCGCAGAAGGCGCCAGCGAGACGCGAGCGCGCATCGTCGACGCCGCCAGGGAATTGCTTGGCGCGACGCCCTATGCGCCGTTTTCGCTCGAGGCGGTGGCGAGGAAGGCCGGGATCACGCGGCTCACCGTCTACAACCAGTTCGGGGGCCGGCGCGCATTGCTGGAGGCGGTCTTCGACCAGGTCGCATCGAATGCCGGCCTGGACCGCCTTGGCGAGGCGGTCACGACGCCGGATGCGCGTCGTGCTCTTGCCCTTGTCGTCGAGCGCTTCTGCGCCTTCTGGAACGCGGACCCGCAGACCCTGTTGCGCCTCTACGCGGCGCGGGCCGTGGACCCCGATCTCGACGAGGCCCTCCACGAGCGTAACGAGCGACGCCGGCGCCTGCTTCGGGTCATCATCGGCCGGCTTGCGCAGCGCGGCCACGTGAAATCCGAATCGGTGCCGGACCTGATCGACGTCCTTCACGTCGTGACCAGCCTGCACGTCTTCGCTGATCTGTCCAGGCGACGCGGCGCCGATGCGGCACGCCGATTGATCTGGCAAATGGCGGAGGACGCCGTCGAACGCGCCGGGCCACCTCGGCGGCCGTAGCGGCTATCTCCTCTGTGCCTCATCAGCGCGGCGCGCGAGCGCCTGCGATCGATGAGCGCGCCCTTCGACGGCCTGCGACAATATGATCGAATGCAGTCACGCTTCCCCCCGTGAGAGAAAGATGACCATCACCGCCCTTGATCCCCGAATCGCGCTCGTCCTGATCGACCTCCAGAAGGGCATCGTCGAGCGGCAGCTCGCGCATCCCCCGGCCGACATCGTGCGCAATGCCCGCTTGCTGGCCGATGCCTTTCGCGACAAGGGCCTTCCGGTCGTGCTCGTGAACGTGAGCGCCTCCGCGCCGGGGCGGGCCGAGCAGTCGAAGGCGACGACGTTCCCGCCGGAGTTCACGCTGCTCGTCCCGGAGCTCGGGCGGCAGGCGACCGATATCACCGTGACGAAGCGCAACTGGGGCGCCTTCATCAATACCGACCTGGAAGCCCAGCTGCGCGGGCTCGGCGTGACCGGCATCGTGGTCGCGGGCATCGCGACCAGCATCGGAGTCGAATCGACCGCGCGCCAGGCCTACGAGCTGGGCTTCAACGTGACCCTTGCGCTCGATGCGATGACCGACATGAGCGCCGAGGCCCACGACAACAGCGTGAAGCGGATCTTCCCGCGCCTCGGGGAGACTGGCAGCACGCGCGACATCGTGGCGCTGCTCGATGGGCGCTGAGGGCACCGGCCCATGGAGCGGGACGAGCGCTTGATGCGGAGATGATTTCCATGAAGGCAATCGTCGTCACGGACCAGGCTGCGGGTACGGCCGGAATGAAGCTCTCCGAGCGGCCCGAGCCACGCGCAGCAATCAACGACGTCATCGTTCAGATTCATGCGTCAGGTTTCGTCCCGACCGAGCTGGCGTGGCCCTCGACGTGGACCGATCGACGCGACCGCGACCGGACACCGTCGATCCCTGGCCACGAGCTGGCTGGCGTGGTCACCGCGCTCGGCTACGGCACCACGGGACTGTCGGTGGGACAGCGAGTGTTCGGCCTCGCCGACTGGTATCGCGACGGCACTCTCGCCGAGTACGTGGCAATCGAGGCACGCAACCTCGCGCCGCTGCCCGGCGACGTCGACTTCACAGTGGGCGCGAGCCTGCCCATCTCGGGCCTTACCGCGTTGCAGGGGCTGTTCGAGCACGGCCGCCTTCGGGCCGGGCAGAGCGTCATCGCGCACGGCGCGGCCGGCGCAGTCGGGTCGATGGTGACGCAACTCGCACGAGAGGCCGGCGCCCACGTCATCGGAACCGGACGCGCCGCCGACCGTGAGAAGGCGATCGATTTCGGCGCGCAGGAGTTTGTCGACCTCGACAGCGACACGCTGGAAGACGTCGGCAGCGTCGATCTGGTGCTCGATGTCATCGGCGGCGACGTCGGGAAGCGGTCCGCGCGCCTGATTCGGGCCGGAGGAGCGCTGGTGTCCGTCGTCGGACCGTCCGAGGCGCGGCCCGTTGACGGCCGTGCGATCGACTTCGTTGTCGAGTCCGATCGTGCCCAACTGGGCGAGATCGTCCAGCGGGTGCGGGATGGACGACTGCGGACGAACATCCACAACGTCTCGACCCTCGACCAGGCTGTCGCCGCCTTCAACTCGCCCGTGCGGCGCGCGGGGAAGACGGTCATTCGCGTTCGTGCGCCTGCCCGGGGTGCTGGCACGTGAGCTGGCCGTGGGAATGAGCGAAGAGCTCTTCATGCGCGAGGCCCTCGTCCTCGCCGCCGAGGCGGCCGAGGCAGGCGAGGTCCCGGTCGGCGCCGTCGTCGTGAAGGACGGCCAGGTCGTGGGGCGCGGCTATAACCGCCCGATCACCAGCTCCGACCCGACTGCGCACGCCGAGATCGTCGCCATGCGCGACGCCGCCCAGCGCCTGGGAAACTACCGGCTCCCCGGTTGCGAGCTCTACGTGACGCTCGAGCCCTGCGTCATGTGCGTGGGCGCCATGGTCCATGCGCGCATCGGCCGGATCGTCTACGGGACCCGGGATCCCAAGACCGGCGCCTGCGGCAGCATCGTCGACCTGCCGGGCCTGGAAACCTTCAATCACCACGGCACTTTCGAGGGCGGGATCCTGGCCTCCGAAAGCGCCGAAATCCTGCGCCGCTTCTTCGCCGCGCGCCGGTAGAATCGTAGGCGCATGTCCGCGCCGCGCTTCGTCCATCTTCGCCTCCACACCGAGTACTCCGTCGTCGACGGGATGGCTCGCGTGGACGACGCCGTCGCGGCCGCCGCGGCCGATGCCATGCCGGCGCTCGCGATCACCGACCTGGCCAACGTCTTCGGCGCCGTCAAGTTCTACGAGGCGGCCCGGGCGCAAGGCGTGCAGCCCATCATCGGCTGCGACGCCTGGATCACCAACGAGCGCAGCCGCGATGCCGCCTATCGCGTGGCCCTGCTATGCCGTTCCCCCGACGGGTACCTGCGCCTCTGCGAGCTGCTCACCCGCGCGTATGCCGAGAACCAGTGGCGGGGCCGCGCGGAGCTGAAGCGCGAGTGGCTGCGCGAGGCGCACGGGCTCATCGCGCTTTCGGGGGCGCAGGCGGGCGACGTCGGCATGGCCCTCGCGAGCGGCAACGCCGAGCAGGCCGAGGAGCTCGCGCGCGGGTGGTCGCGCGACTTCCCCGGGGCGTTCTACGTCGAGCTCCAGCGCGTGGACCCGGTGAAGAGCGCGGCCTTCGTGCACGCCTCCGTGGCGCTCGCCTCCCGGCTGGGCTTGCCCGTCGTGGCGACCCATCCGGTCCAGTTCATCCGGCGCGAGGAATTCCCGGCGCACGAGGCGCGCGTCTGCATCGCGCAGGGCTACGTGCTGGGCGACTCCCGGCGCCCGCGTGAATTCCACCCCACCCAGTACTTCAAGACGCAGGAGGAGATGGCGGAGCTCTTCCACGACTTGCCGCAGGCGCTGGAGAACGCCGTCCAGGTCGCGCGTCGCTGCAGCTTCGAGTTCGTCCTCGGCAAGAGCCGCCTGCCCAACTTCCCGACGCCCGGCGGGGAGTCGATCGACGAGTACCTCAAGAGCGAGTCGTTGCGCGGGCTGGAGAGGCGCCTGGCGGTGCTCTACCCGGACCCCGCGACGCGCGACGCGCAGCGCCCGCGCTACGTGCAGCGCCTCGAGTACGAGATCAAGACCATCGTGCAGATGGGCTTCCCCGGCTACTTCCTCATCGTCGCGGACTTCATCGGCTGGGCAAAATCCAACGGCGTGCCCGTGGGGCCCGGGCGCGGCTCGGGCGCGGGATCGCTCGTGGCCTATGCGCTGGGCATCACCGACCTCGATCCGCTCAAGTACGACCTGCTCTTCGAGCGCTTCCTGAACCCGGAGCGCGTGTCGATGCCCGACTTCGACATCGACTTCTGCCAGGACGGGCGCGACCGCGTGATCGACTACGTGCGGCAGAAGTACGGCGCGGAGTCGGTGTCGCAGATCGCGACCTTCGGCACGATGGCGGCGAAGGCCGTCGTGCGCGACGTGGGTCGCGTGCTGGGCATGGGCTACGGCGAGGTCGACCGCATCGCGAAGCTCATCCCGTTCGAGCTCGGCATGACGCTCGAGCGCGCCCTCGAGGTCGAGCCGCAGCTGAAGGCGCTGGTCGACGAGAACGAGGAGGTCGCCGAGCTCATGCGCCTCGCGCGCGCGCTCGAGGGCCTCACGCGCAACGTGGGCATGCATGCGGGCGGCGTGCTCATCGCACCGGGCAAGCTCACCGACTTCACGCCGCTCTACTGCGCCGAGGGCTCGGCCGCCACCGTGAGCCAGTTCGACAAGGACGACGTCGAGAAGGCGGGCCTGGTCAAGTTCGACTTCCTCGGCCTCACCACGCTCACCATCCTCGCCGAGGCGGAGCGGCACATCCGCAGCTCGGGCGTGGCGGGCTTCGACATCCAGGCGATACCGCTCGACGACGCGCCGTCGTACAAGATCTTTTCCTCCGGCAACACGGTCGCGATCTTCCAGTTCGAATCGCGCGGCATGCGCGATCTCATCATGAAGGCAAGGCCCGACCGCCTGGAGGACCTCATCGCCTTGAACGCGCTCTACCGGCCGGGGCCGATGGACCTCATCCCCGACTTCATCGAGCGCAAGCACGGGCGCCAGCGCTGGGAATACCTCGATCCCAGGATGAAGGACATTCTCGACGAGACCTACGGCGTCATGACCTACCAGGAGCAGGTCATGACGATCGCCCAGGTGATCGGCGGCTACACGCTCGGCGGCGCCGACCTGCTGCGCCGCGCGATGGGCAAGAAGAAGCCCGAGGAGATGGCGAAGCAGCGCGCGATCTTCCTCGAGGGCGCGGGCAAGGGCGGGCTCGGCGAGGCCAAGGCCGGCCAGCTCTTCGACCTCATGGAGAAGTTCGCGGGCTACGGCTTCAACAAGTCGCACGCGGCGGCCTACGCGTACGTGGCCTACCAGACGGCCTACCTGAAGGCGCATTACCCGGCCGCGTTCATGGCCGCGAACATGTCCGCGGTGATGAACGACACCGACAAGGTGCAGATCCTCTATGAGGATGCGAAAGCCAACGGCCTCGTCGTCGATCCGCCCGACATCAACACGTCGACCTACCGCTTCGTGCCGGTGGATGCGAAGCGGATCCGCTACGGACTCGGAGGCGTGAAGGGCACGGGCGAGGGCGCCATCGCCAGCATCGTCGCCGCGCGCGAGGAGGGCGGCGCGTTCGCGAGCCTCGCGGACTTCTGCCGGCGCGTGGACCGGCGCGTGGTGAACCGCCGCGCCATGGAGGCGTTCATCAAGGCGGGCGCCTTCGACTCGGTCGAGCGCAACCGCGCGCAGCTCCTCGCCAACCTGGCCGCGGCGGTCGAGCTTGCCGACAAGAGCGAGCAATACGCCGCCCAGACGAGCCTCTTCGGCGGCGCGGGCGGCGCGCCCGAAACCTTCGAGATGCGCGCGGCGCCGGCGTGGGGCGAGCGCGAGCGGCTCATCAACGAGAAGCAGAGCCTCGGCTTCTACCTCTCGGGCCACCCCTTCAACGCCTACCGCGACGAGCTGCGCCGCTTCGCGCGCACGCCGCTCGCGAAGCTCGAGTCCAGCTTCGAGCCGGTGCTCCTCGCCGGCGTGATCTACGGCGTGACGGTGCGCAACGGGCGGCGGGGGCGCATGGCGATCCTCACGCTCGACGATGCGACCGCGCGCGTCGAGGTCGTCATCTTCGGCGAGCTCTTCCACGAGAAGCGCGCGATCATCCAGGAGGACCAGGTGGTCGTCGTGCGCGGGAAGATCTTCAACGACGATTTCTCCGGGGGGCTGCGCATCACCGCCGACCAGGTGATGGACCTGGCCGAGGTGCGCAGCGCCCATGCGCGCATGCTGCGGCTGTCCATCAACGGGCAGGCCGACTCGGCGAAGCTCAAGTCGATCCTCACCCAGTTCGGCGGCGGCAAGTGCGACGTCGCGATCCGCTATCGCAACGCGCGCGGCGAGTGCGACATCCGCCTGCCCGAGAACTGCCGCGTCAAGGTGTCGGCGCCGCTGCTCGACTCGCTCGCCCAGTGGCTGGACGAGAAGAACGTCGAGGTCGTCTACTAGGGTCTTGCCTGGTCCGCGAGCGGCAGGTCGCCGAACGCGCTGCGGAAGGCGAAGTAGCCAGCCGCCACGACGAAGATCTCGAGCGCGATGAAGAAGAGCGCTCCCGCGGCTCCGAGGTAGGCGAGGGAATGGGGAACGAGCGCGGTCGCCACGGCGAACACCAGGTACACGCCGGGCGAGCGCGCGAACGCGGCGACGCTCAGGCGCAGCGATCGCACCGCGCCCGTCCGCTCGAAGAGGGCGAGGGGGACCGCGAAAGCGAAGACGGTCCCGAGCGCGATTCCGATGGCGCTGTGAACGAGGTCGACGGCGGGCCGCGGATGCGCGGCGCGCAGGTCCGAAAACGCGTAGACCGCGAACTCCTCGGGCGTGGCGATCGCGTACAGGATCGGCAACTCGACGGCTTCGAACAGCGCGACCTGCAAGACCGATATGAGGAGCACCGTCGGCAGGACCGCGTCCACCATCGACAGGGCGCGCCGTACCGAGATGTGGCGTTCGGTCGCCTGGCTGTGCGCGAGCGCCAGCAGGAAGGCGCCCGATACCTGTCCCGCGATCCCGCGCAGCCAGTTGCCGATCCACGGAACGAAGGTGAGTGCGATCGCGCACGCGAAAAGCAGCAAGTCGAGCGCCACCCAGTAGTGCGCCTTGCGTACCACGAGCCGGCACGATGATGCGATCCAGGCAGCGATTGCCGAGTAGGGCACCGGGCGCGGTACGGGGGACTCCATGGCGGCTGCGGCGAGGACTTCGGGGCGCCCGATGCTACGCCGTGGGCCTCGTCTCGAACAGCGGCAGGGCGGCCTCGTCGCTGTCGGTGATTTCGACGTTCTTCACCACCGCGCCGTTCGGGCCACGTTCCGCCCACTCGATGAGGTGCTCCACGTCGTCGCGCGGCCCCTGGATCACCGCCTCGACCGTGCCGTCGCGCCGGTTGCGCACCCAGCCGTGCAGCCGCAGCTCGTGCGCCTCCTGGACCATCGCGTGGCGAAAGCCCACCCCCTGCACGCGCCCGCGCACGACCAGGCGTCTGGTCACCGTGTCACTCATCGCGAATCCTTCCCCGGCTGCGCTTCTTCTCGCCCTCGCGTTTCTTCCCCTCGATGCGCCGTATCTTCGATCCCAGAGTGGGCCGGGTCGGCACCCGCTTCTTCGGCACGTGGTTCAGCCTCTTGAGCCGCATGACCAGGCGCTCGAAGGCGATCTCGCGATTGCGGTGCTGCGAAGGAGAATCCTGCGCCGTCACCACGACCCCGGAAGGCGGGTGCGTGAGGCGCAGCGCGGACTCGGTGCGGTTCACGTGCTGCCCGCCGGGCCCGCTCGCCCGGAAGACGTCCACCACGACCTCGCGCTCGAGCACGTCGCGATCGAGCGAGTACGGCGGAGGTTGCTGCGGCTGGCGTGGGGGCATGGCGGATTACAGGTGTATTCGCGGGACAGCGCGGATTGTGAGGCGGTTCACACGGGGCCGCGGGGCCGTGGCGGAAGATGCATCCAGTTGCAGCGCGATGAACCCGCAAGGCGCACTTGCGATTGGCCCGCCGGAAACCCCGGCGGGCTTTTTCTTGGGGATCGCGGATTACTTGATGCGCATGCCGGGCATCGCGCCCGAGTCCGGCGCGAGCAGGTAGATCGAGCCGCCTTCGCCCGCGGCGAGGACCATGCCCTGCGATTCGCCGAACCGCATCTTGCGGGGCGCGAGGTTGGCGACCATCACGGTGAGCCGGCCCACGAGCTCCTTCGGGTTGTAGGCCGAGCGGATGCCGGCGAAGACTGTGCGATGCTCGATGCCGATGTCGAGCGTGAGCTTGAGGAGCTTGTCGGCATCCGGGATCAGCTCGGCGTCCACGACGCGTGCCACCCTGAGGTCGAGCTTCGCGAAGTCGTCGATGGAGATCGTGTCGCCCACCGGCGGGATCACGGGCGGCTTGGGCGGCTCGACCGGCTCGAGGCGGAAATCCTCGGCGTCGTTGGCCGCCGCCGGGGCGGCCTTGGGCGTCGCGGCGACCTTCGCCACCGGGCCGGGCGCCTCGGCCTTCGCCTCGGCGGGGGGCTCGAGGAGCTGCTCGATCTGCTTCGGGTCGATGCGCGAGACGAGGTGGCGGTACGGCTGCACCTTGTGCCCGGGCTTGAGCGGTGTCGCCACGTCTTCCCAGGTGAGCGGCTTGGCGAGGGCGAGGAACTCCTCCACGTCCTCCGCCACCTTGGGCAGCACGGGCTTGAGGTAAATGGTGAGGATGCGGAAGAGCTCGAGGTAGAGGGTGCAGAACCACTGCAGCGCCGCGTCCTGGCCGGCTTCCTTGGCGATCTCCCACGGTTTCTGCTCGTCCACGTACTGGTTCACGCGGTCGGCGAGGAACATCACCTGGCGGATCGCCTTGCCGAACTCCCGGGCGTCGTAGTCGGCCGCGATCGCGTCGGCGAAGCTCCTCATCTCGAAGAGGATCGAGGGGGCCTGGTCGTCGTCCGCCACGGGTGCCGCGAGGTTTCCGCGCATCTTGTGCTTGAGCTCGCGCCCCGCGGACAGCGGCTCGTCCGAGAGCACGCCGTTGAACCGCTTCGCGATGAACCCCGCCGCGCGGCTCGCGATGTTCACGTACTTGCCCACGAGGTCCGAGTTCACGCGGGCGAGGAAATCGTCCGGATTGAAGTCGAGGTCCTCGACGCGGGCGTTGAGCTTGGCCGCCAGGTAATAGCGCACCCACTCGGGGTTCAACCCGAGCTCCACGTACTTCTGGGGGCTCACCGAGACGCCGCGCGACTTCGACATCTTCTCGCCGGACAGCTGCAGGAAGCCGTGCACGTACACGTTGTCCGGCACCTTGCGCTCGGCGAACTTGAGCATGGCGGGCCAGAAGAGCGTGTGGAAGTAGATGATGTCCTTGCCGATGAAGTGGACCTGCTCCAGGTTCTTGTCGGCGAGGTACTTGTTGAAGTCCTGCCCCTTCTTCTCGAGGAAGTTCTTGAGCGACGCGAGGTAGCCGATCGGGGCGTCCAGCCACACGTAGAAGTACTTGCCGGGCGCGCCCGGGATCTCGATGCCGAAGTAGGGGGTGTCGCGGGTGATGTCCCAGTCGTTCAGGCCGCCATCCAGCCACTCGAGC
Source organism: Usitatibacter sp. (assembly GCA_035656735.1). GTDB lineage: Bacteria > Pseudomonadota > Gammaproteobacteria > Burkholderiales > Usitatibacteraceae > Usitatibacter. The sequence goes on from DASRRY010000033.1 coordinate 138,795, forward strand.
ACCTTGTTGGATACTTCGGGCTGCAGCCGGCCGTCCTGGGTCCAGCCGCGCAGGAACTCCACGCAGCGCGGGTCCGAGAGCCGGAAGAAGAAATGGTCCGATTTCTTCAGCACCGGCTTGGCGCCGGTCAGCGCGGAGTACGGGTTCTTGAGGTCCGTGGGTGCGTAGACCGCCCCGCAGTTCTCGCACGAGTCGCCGTACTGGTCGGGCGTGCCACACCTCGGGCATTCGCCCTTGATGTAGCGATCCGGCAGGAACATGCCCTTCACCGGGTCGAAGAACTGCTCGATCGTCTTGGTCTCGATGAAGCCGTTCTTCTGCAGCGCCTGGAAGATCGACTGCGACAGCTCCCGGTTCTCTTCGGAGTGCGTGCTGTGGAAGTTGTCGAAGCTGATGCCGAAGCGCTGGTAGTCGCGCTTGTGCATCTCGCCGATGCGGGCGACCAGCTCCTCGGGCGTCACGCCCTCGGCTTCGGCCTTGAGCATGATCGGCGCGCCGTGGGCGTCGTCGGCGCAGACGAAGTTCACCTTGTGCCCCTGGAGGCGCTGGAATCGCACCCAGATGTCGGCCTGGACGTACTCCATGATGTGGCCGATGTGGAACGGGCCATTGGCGTACGGCAGCGCCGTGGTGACGAAAAGCTTTCGGGGCATGTAAGGATCGGGTGGACTCCGCGATCATAGCAAATGCCTTAAAATTAAACGCGGATTCCCCGCATTTCCCGCCGTCTTCCTTTCCCGATCCCATGGCTGCCACCGAACAAGACGTCCTCTCGGCGCTCTCCGAGCTCATCGACCCGGTCACGGGCCGCAACTTTGTCGAGCAGAAGAGCGTGAAAAACGTGAAGCTCGAGGGCGAGCGCCTGTCGCTCGACGTCGTGCTGGGCTACCCCGCGCGCGGCGTGATCGAGAAGGTCCGCGCCCAGGTCTCCGAGCGGCTGGCAAGGCTCGCCGGCGTCTCCCACGCCAGCGTGAACGTCTTCTCGAAGGTCGTCTCGCACTCGGCGCAGCGCGGGGTGAAGCTGATCCCGGGCATCAAGAACATCATCGCGGTGGCGTCGGGCAAGGGCGGGGTGGGCAAGAGCACCACGGCCGTGAACCTCGCGCTCGCCCTGGCCGCCGAGGGCGCGACGGTCGGCATGCTCGACGCCGACATCTACGGGCCCTCCCAGCCCATCATGCTGGGCATCACCGGGCGGCCCAGCTCGAAGGATGGCAAGACCATGGAGCCCATGGAGGGCCATGGCATCCAGGCGATGAGCGTGGGCTTCATGATCGATCCCGATACGCCGATGGTCTGGCGCGGCCCGATGGTGACCCAGGCGCTCGAGCAGCTGCTGAACGACACGCGCTGGCGCGAGCTGGACTACCTCGTGGTGGACCTGCCGCCCGGCACCGGGGACATCCAGCTCACCCTGGCGCAGAAGGTGCCGGTGACTGGCGCCATCATCGTGACGACGCCCCAGGACATCGCGCTCATCGACGCGCGCAAGGGGCTCAAGATGTTCGAGAAGGTGGGCGTGCCTATCCTGGGCATCGTGGAAAACATGGCGATCCACATCTGCTCCAACTGCGGCCATGCCGAGCACATCTTCGGCGAGGGCGGGGCGGAGAAGATGAGCCGCGACTACGAGATCGAGGTGCTGGGAAGCCTGCCGCTCGACATCCGCATCCGCGAGCAGGCGGACTCCGGCAAGCCGACGGTGGTGGCCGATCCGGACGGGGCGGTCGCGGCGATCTACCGCGACATCGCGCGCAAGGTGGCCGCCCGCATCGCCCGCCAGGGCGAGGACCGCAGCTCGGTGTTCCCGAAGATCGTTATCCAGAACAACTAGACGTGACGATGCAACAGGAGTTTCTTTCGTGAGCGATCTTCCACCCCTTTCCGGTCAGCTCATCGAACAGCCGGAGGAAGAAGGCGAGCACAGCGCCCGCTCCACGGGCATTGTCCCGTTTCAAGAGCTGCACCGGATGGTGCATGCGAGAGAGATCCAGGCGCGGGAACCGATTCTGGACGATCAGTTTCAGCCGGCCAGCATCGACTTGCGCCTGGGGCCGGTTGCGTACCGCGTCAGGGCGAGTTTCCTGCCCGGCCCCAATGCCACGGTCCACGACAAGCTCAAAGAGTTGTCGATGCATGAGATGGACATCACCAACGGCGGTGTCCTCGAGCGCGGCTGCGTCTACATCATCCCGCTGCTCGAGCTTGTCTCGCTCAAGTTCCGCACTTCGGGCATTGGCAATCCGAAGAGCTCGACGGGCCGGCTCGACATCTTCACGCGCCTGATCACGGACAACGGCACCGAATTCGATCGCGTGCGGGAAAACTACAAAGGCCAACTATTCGCGGAAGTCTCGCCCCGTACCTTCAGCGTGCTGGTACGGAAAGGCTCGCGGCTGAATCAGTTGCGGATTCGTCGCGGAAACCCCCTGAGCAGCGATGAGAAGTTGCGTCGCCTGCACAAGGAGCACGAGCTGGTGGAGTCGATGTCCGAGGAGGACATCAAGAATGGCGTGCTCGTGCGCGTGGATGTTCGAGGAGAAACGACCGGCGGGATCATAGGTTACAAGGCGCGCAGCCATGCAGGCTTGATCGACGTCGATCGCAAGCAGTCGTATGACGCCTCGGAATTCTGGGAGCCGGTCGTCGCACCTGCGCGCGGCGGCTTGGTTCTCGATCCCGCCGAGTTCTACATCCTGGCGTCCCAGAAATCCGTCAAGGTTCCTCCCGCCTATGCGGCCGAGATGATCGCGTATGACACGTTGGTGGGCGAGTTTCGAGTGCACTACGCCGGGTTTTTCGATCCCGGCTTCGGCGATTCGGACACCGGTGGAGCGCAGTCGCGCGCGGTGCTCGAGGTTCGATCCTATGAGGTTCCCTTCGTGATCGAGCACGGCCAGGTAGTCGGAAGGCTGGTATACGAGCCGCTTACAACTGTTCCAACCAAGCTGTATGGACAAGGCGTTGGGTCGTCATACCAAGGGCAGGGCATCGCGCTTAGCAAACACTTCCGCGTGCCTTATCAAACCCCGCTTCCTTGCTTTGAGCGCGAGTAGCAGGCTCGGGTCCCGATCGGGCCATCGCACCATCCGGAACCAATGCGGCGACGGCCCGCCAAAAAGGCGGAAAACGGTGAAAAATTTCACGTTTGAAACGGGCGTTTTGCCCTATACTTCGCGCAATTTTTTCAATCCCGGCGTCGCGGGCACCTGCGCGGCGCGGTCGAGACCCCAAGGGGGCACGCATGAAGGAGGTCATCATGACAAGAGCCAGGAAGTACCGCGGACTGCAGGTCACCGGCACGCCCGGTGAGCACCTGTCGCCCGCAACTTCCTCGTTCCTGTCCAAGAGACCGCGATGCCCCGAACCGCCACGGTAAAGAAGCTCCGTCCGCAACCGGAGTTTCCCCTCGATACCCACCCGGAAGTCAGCCTCGACTTCACCCGGGTCAAGCAATACCTCCAGAAGCACGGCTACAAGAAGCCCGTCCTCCTCGTCGACCTCGAGATCGTCCGCGGCAAGACCCGCCGGTTTCGTGCCGCCCTTCCCCGCGTGCGCCCGCACTTCGCGGTCAAGGCCAACCCCGATCCGCGCGTGCTGAAGGTCCTGATCCAGGAAGGCGCCGGCTTCGAGATCGCCTCGATCGCCGAGCTGGACATCCTGATGCACCTCGGCGTCCCGCCCGCGGAGGTCTTCTACTCGAATCCCATGAAGTCGCGCGCGTTCCTCGAGTATGCCGCGGCCAAGGGTGTCGAATGGTTCGTCGTGGACAGTGAGGAGGAGATTCGCAAGGTCCAAAGCGTGAAGGCCGACGCCAAGATGTACCTGCGCATCGACGCGCCCAACATCGGCAGCGACTGGCCGCTCGCGGGCAAGTTCGGCGCCCACATGAACGACGTGCCGGAGTTCATCCAGGCGGCGGTCGACTGCAAGGCCGACCTCGCGGGGGTGACGTTCCACGTGGGCTCCCAGTGCCTGAACCCCGAGAACTGGCGCGTCGGCATGGAGCGGGCGCGCAAGGTCTTCGCGTCCATGCGCGCGGTCGGCCTCAAGCCGCGGCTCCTGAACCTGGGCGGCGGGTATCCCGTGCGCCATGTGAAGCCGATCCCCTCGATCGAGACCATCTCCGAGGTCATCAACAAGGAGCTGCGCCACTTCGGTCCCGAGGTCCAGGTCATCGCGGAGCCGGGGCGCTACCTCGTCTCCGATGCCGGTTACTTCATGTGCCGCGTGGTGGGCACCGCGATGCGCAACGGCCAGCGCTGGATGTACTGGGACGCGGGCGTCTTCGGCGGCGTGATCGAGACGACCGAGGGCCTGCGCTACAACATATACACCGACCGCGACGGGGAGCCGGTGTCGTGGAACGTGGCCGGTCCCACCTGCGACTCCGTGGATGTCGTGATGCGCGAGGAGCTCTTCCCCGCGGACCTGCAGGAGAACGACTTCATCTTCATCAAGAACGCCGGCGCGTACACGACCGCGTACGCGAGCAACTTCAACGGCTTTCCGCTCCCCGAAGTCGCGACCATCGGCAGCTAGGGTCCGATGGGCCATGCGCGGCGGGACCCGGACTTCGAGCGGCGCACGCGCGAGAGCTTCGCGCGCCAGGGTGCGATGGCGCTGATCGGCGCGCGGCTCGAAAAGGTGGAACCGGGCCTCGTCGAGATCGGCCTCGACTATCGCGCCGAGCCCGGGCAACAGCATGGCTTCTTCCACGCCGGCATGCTCTCGGCGATCGCGGACACGGCCGGCCGGTATGCGGGCTTCACGCTTTTCGCGGCGGATGGCGAGCACGCGCATGCCGTGGGGCGGGTCATCCGCTCGGGACGGACCCTCACCGTCTGCCAGCTCGAGGTCTACGTCGACAAGGGCGCGCGCAAGAGCCACTGCGCGACCGGGCTGCAGACGCTCATGAGCCTGGTGGGCCGCGCGGGCGTGCGGGACTGAGTGGCCCAGGACTTCTGGGCGTCGAGCGGCTTTCGCTTGCTGGTGCGCGACGCCGGACATTTGCACGTGACGGATGCGTGGCTCGCCCACGTGCTGCGGCGCGAAGAGCTCCGGCCGCCCGCGGACGCGGGGACGGCTGAACGGAAGCTGCACGCCCGGCTGGTCGAGGCTCCGCGAAGCCCAGTTCCGGCCGCGGAGGTCGCCGCGCTCGAAGACCCGGACGCTCGCGACAACTGGACCCATTTCCTCGCGTTCCGCCAGGGGCTTTTGGCCGAGCCGTGCATCGAGGACGCCTATGCCGCGCTCTTTCGTGCCGATGTCGTCGTGGCACCCGTCTTCGTGGACCTGCTCGCGCAGCTCATCGTGCGCGACCTGCTCGAGGGCGAGGCCGATGCCTGGCTCGCTCGTGCCGGCGAGCTCTTCTTCAGGCTCCAGCGCGTGAGCACCGAAGGGGCCCGCGTGCTGTGCGCGGATGCGGCGACGATCGGGATGTACGCCGACAGCGGCGGCTTCGGCAACATGGGCCGGCTCCTGCGCCAGCAGGGCACGTCGCTGCCCGAGGTGCGCATGGACGTGCTGAATGCCGAGAACGCGCCGTTCTACTTCCTGCGCGATGAGCTCTACAGCTTCGTGCTCGATGCCACTCCCGGCACCCATGGCGCCGATGCCGTGGCGCGCCTCCTCGAGCGCTGGATCGCGCGCATGGCGGGCGTACGAGTGGCCATCACGCCCGTCGAGCGCGTCGAGGACGCGCGCTGGCGCTGGCATGTCGGGCTCGATGCGGAGTCCACCTCGATCCTGAATGCCCTCTATCGCGGCCACGCCGTCGATCCTGCGCGCCTCGAGCGCCTGCTGATGCTCTTCCGCCTGGAGTTCGCCGATCCCGGGGATGCCGCGGAATCGGCGCGCGGGCGGCCGGTCTACCTCGGCCTCGCCTGCCGCGACGACCGCACGCTGCGCATGAAGCCGCAGAACCTCCTTTCGAACCTTCCGCTATCCGGGTCGCCGGGCGGCGCGCTTCGGTAGAATGGAAGATCGCCTCCAGGAGCTCCCATGAATCCCAATCCCGAAAGCACCGGAACCTTCATGCTCGGCAAGGAGCTCGACCTGCTCATGGCCGAGCGCTCGAGGCTGTTGCGCGTCGCCGGCGCGGCCGCGCAGTTCGTCGCGGTGATGGACAGCCGGAACCTGCCGGAGAAGGTCGCCACCGAGGCGGAAATCCTCGCGGAGAGCGTCAACGCGCTGCCTGAGGACACGCTGAAGGACGCGCTCGTCTCGATCTCGACTTCGACGCCTGCCTCGATGGAGGGAACACGATGAACGACGATACCTTCAACATGAGCGTGCGCAAGTTCCTGAAGCACGTCGGCGTGCACTCCCAGCGCGAGCTCGAGGCCGCGGTCGCCAAGGCGCTCGAGGAAGGCCGCCTGAAGGGCCACGAGTCGTTCCCGGTGAAGATGCGCCTCACCGCGGGCGACGTGAACCTCGACGTCACCTTCGACGACCGCATCACCCTGGAATGAACGACGCGAGCCCCGCCGCGGGCGTGAGCTATGCCGACGTCGAGGCCGCATCGCGGCGCCTCGCCGGAGTCGCGCACCGCACGCCGGTCGCGACTTCGCGCCAGTTCGACGCGATGACCGGCTGCACGGCCTTCTTCAAATGCGAGAACCTGCAGCGCATGGGCGCCTTCAAGTTCCGTGGCGCGTACAACGCGTTGGCGAAGCTCCAGGGTGCGGAGCGCGCAGCCGGCGTGGTGGCATTCTCCTCGGGCAACCATGCCCAGGCCGTGGCGCTCGCGGGAAGCCTGCTCGGCATTCCCACGACGATCGTCATGCCCGCGGATGCGCCCGCGGTGAAAGTCGCGGCGACGCGAGGATACGGCGCCGAGGTGGTGTTCTACGAGCGCGGCGGCGGCGAGACGCGGGAGGCGATGGCCGAGCGCATCGCACGCGAGAAGGGCGCGCGCCTCATCCCCCCCTTCGACCATGCCGACGTGATCGCGGGCCAGGGCACGTGCGCCAAGGAGCTCATCGAGGACACCGGCGCCCTGGACTACCTCTTCGTCTGCACCGGCGGCGCGGGCCTCCTGAGCGGTTGCGCGGTCGCCGCGACGCACCTTTCCCCCGGCATCCGCGTGATCGGCGTCGAGCCCGAGGCGGGCGACGATGCCGCGCGCTCCTTCCGGGAGAAGAAGCTGCACACGGTGGACAACCCGCAGACCATCGCCGACGGCGCGCGCACTTCGTCCATGGGAGCGCTCACGTTCCCGCTCGTGCTGCGCTACGTGAGCGACATCATGACGGTGAGCGACGCGGAGCTGGTGGAGGCGATGCGCTTCATCTGGGAGCGCATGAAGCTCGTGGTGGAGCCCACGGGCGCGCTGGCGGCCGCCGGCGTGATCCAGCGCGCCGCCCAGCTCGAGGGCAAGCGCGTGGGCATCATCCTGTCCGGCGGCAATGCCGACCTGAAGGCGGTCGCGCAGCTCTTCGCGTAGTGCCCGGCAGCGATGGCGCCCGGGCCTTCGTTTCCGCGCCGCGATAGCCCGCTCCTGCGCTCGCTCGGGCGCGGCATCCTGCGCGCCATGGGCTGGAAGATCCAGGGCGGGCTGCCCGAGCTGCCGCGCTTCGTGGTGATCGTCGCGCCGCACACGTCGAACTGGGATTTCATCGTGGGCATGGCCGCCATGTTCGCGCTCGACGTCAAGCTCTCCTTCCTCGGCAAGCACACCCTCTTCCGCGGTCCCGGCGGGCCCCTGCTGCGCGCGATGGGGGGCATCCCGGTCGACCGCACCGCCTCGCACGGCATGGTGGAATCCGCCGTCGCGGCGTTTCGCCGCAACGACGCTCTCGTGCTCGCCATCGCGCCGGAAGGCACGCGCAAGCCTGTCGAGCGGCTGCGCAGCGGCTTCCTCCATATCGCGCGCGGTGCCGGCGTGCCGATCCTCCTCGCCTCGCTCGACGGCGCGGCGCGATGCGTGCGGCTCGGACCGGTGCTCGACCCCGCCGGCGACATGGAGGCGCAGCTCGCGTCCATCGAACGCCACTATCGCGGCGTGCGCGGCTGGCGCGCCAAGCGGTTCCCGGGCACCGCCTGAAAAAAATGCCCCTCCCGGGTGGGGAGGGGCAAACCGCTCTCGGAGGAGAAACGCCGGTCCGGGTACGCCGGCACCGGCCCGTGATTGATTGCACCAACCGTGCCAGCGGCACACGCCTTTGCGCCTCAGGGAGTTATGCGCGGTGCTCGCGAAACGCCGGAAAAGCTGGGCTTCGGCGTGGTGCATTCCATGCACTCCTTTCGCACGCGCGACGGAAAATTTCCGTGGGGCACGGCCGTGCCGTCGCGTCGTCCCAATTGCGAAATCGCGCGGTGCGCCGCATGCGGGATGCGCGCCGCGCCGACCGTATAATCGGGGCCCCCGCAATGCCTTCCCCGTGATCCTCCTCGCCCTCCTGCTCGCGCTGCTCGCGCAGTACGCATATCCGCCGCCGCCGCGTCCGCCGCTGCTGCGGCTCTATGGCCGCGCGTGTCTCGCGGTGCGCCAGCGGCTCGATGCGGGCGACCGCAACTCGGGGATCTTCGGCTGGCTGGTGCTCATGGCCGTGCTCCTCGTGCCCACGGCGGTGCTGGCCTCGCTCGCCTCACGCATCCATCCCGCGGTGCTGCTGGTGCTGGACGTGGCCGTGCTCTACGGATCCCTGCGCTTCCTCTCCACCGTGCGCAGGCTGGGCGAGATCGAGCGGTCGCTGCGCGGCGGCGAGACGCAGGCCGCGCTCGCGACGCTCGGCGAATGGCAGGGGCAGGGCCTCGATGCGGCCGACGCGGGCGCGATCGCGCGCGTGGCGGCGGAGCAGGCGCTGCGCGAGGCGCACCAGGGCACCTTCGGAATGCTCTTCTGGTTCCTCGTGCTGCCAGGACCCGTCGGCGTCGTCCTCTACGCCGCGGCGCTGCGCGCGGCGCGCAGCTGGGAGCATCGGGTAGACCCGCACGAGCGGGACTTCGGCTGGTTCGCCGGGCGCGCTTTCGCGGTCATCGACTGGATTCCGCAACGCGTGAGCGCGTTCGCCTTCGCGATCGTCGGCGATTTCGAGGACGCGCTCTTCTGCTGGCGCACGCAGGCGGCGACATGGCCGCGCGCCGAGGAAGCTGTCGTGCTCGCGGCCGGCGCGGGCGCGCTCGAGGTGCGCCTGGGGGAGCCCATTCCGGCCGCCGGCGCCTGGGTGCCGCGCGCGACACTCGGCGTGGGCGAGGGCGCCACCGAAGATGCGCTGGCGAGCCTGCAGGGCATGCTCTGGCGCGCACTTGTGCTGTGGCTCGTGGTCTACGTCCTCGCGGTCGCCCTGCAAATGCGCTGAATCGGCCAGGCCTTACAATAACCGGTTCCATCAGCCGCCCGTCGAAGGGTGCGGCATAACCAAAGAGGAGACAACGATGATCCATAAGCTTGCCGCCGCGCTCGCGGCGCTCGCCTGCGGCGCCGCACTCGCCCAGGTCCCGCAGGGCTATCCCGCCGAGTACGCGCAGGTCGTCGCCGCGGCGAAGAAGGAAGGCAAGGTCGTGGTGTACAGCGCCCTCGATACCAAGGCCGCGCAGCCGCTCATCCGCGACTTCAACGCGCTCTATCCCGATATCAAGGTCGAGTACAACGACATGAACTCGACCGAGATGTACAACCGGTTCATCGCCGAGCAGGCCTCGGGGCAGGGCGGCGCGGACGTGATGTGGAGCTCCGCCATGGACCTCCAGGTGAAGCTGGTCGACGAAGGCCACGCCATGGCCTACGCGAGCCCCGAAGTGAAGTCGATCCCGCAGTGGGCGAACTACAGGAACGAGGCTTACGGCACCACCTACGAGCCGGCCGTCATCATCTACAACAAGCGCCTCGTGACGGGGGACCAGATTCCGACGGATCACGCCTCGCTCGCGAAGATCCTCTCCTCGAACCCGGAGAAGTACAAGGGCAAGGTCACCACCTACGACATCGAGAAGAGCGGCGTGGGCTTCATGTTCGTGGTGCAGGACTACAAGGACTTCCCGCAGATGGACAGCCTGGTGAAGGCCTTCGGCGAGACGAGCTACAAGGTGTACTCGAGCACGGGCAACATGCTGGAGAAGGTCTCGTCGGGCGAGCACCTGCTGGGCTACAACGTGCTGGGCTCCTACGCCCTCGCGCGCTCGAAGAAGGACCCCGGGCTGGGTGTGGTCATGCCGAAGGACTACACGCTCGTGCTCTCGCGCGTGATCTTCATCGGCAAGGGCGCCAAGCAACCGAACGCGGCGAAGGTCTGGCTCGACTACGTCCTGTCCAAGCGCGGCCAGAAGGTGATCGGCGAGCAGTGCGAGCTCTACTCGATGCGCGACGATGTGGAAGGCGAGTACACGGCCGCCGCCCTCAAGAAGAAGTACGGCGGAAACCTCAAGCCGATTCCCGTGAGCGCCGAGATCACGCAGTACCTGGATCCCAAGAAGCGCCTCGACTTCCTGGCCCACTGGAAGCAGACGCTGCACGCCAAGTAAGCGGCCGCGCATCGTGACGCGCGCCCCCGCCGCGGAAACGCTGCCCCGCGCGCTCACGATCCTCGTGACGGCGACAGCGGTGCTCGCACCGCTGTCGCTCATTCTCTACCAGAGCCTTCTCAACGCGCCGTTCTTCGACAAGAGCGCGACGGCCGGCCTCGGCGCGTACCGTTTCGTCTTCGCCGACGGGGATTTCTGGCAGGCCTTCAAGAACTCCTTCCTGATCGCGGCGGGCATGACGCTCATCGCCGTGCCGCTGGGCGCGCTCCTCGCCTTCGTGATGGAGCGCACCGACCTGAAGGGCCGCGGCTGGCTGGAGCCGCTTCTCCTGGTCCCGAGCTTCGTCTCGCCGATGGTGCTCTCCTTCGGCTATGTCGTCGCCGCGGGTCCCGTGGGCTTCTACTCGGTATGGGCGCGCGAGCTCTTCGGCGCCGCGCCGTGGGGCATCTACACGGTGCTCGGCATGACCGTCATCGCCGGGCTCACGCACGTGCCGAACGTGTACGTCTATGCGTCCTCCGCGCTCAAGAGCCTGGGCTCGGATGTGGAGGAGGCCGCGCGCGTGAGCGGCGCCTCGCCCTTCCGCGTGGCGGCCTCCGTGAGCCTGCCGCTCATCCTGCCGTCGCTGCTCTTCTCCGGCGTGCTGGTCTTCTTCCTGGGCTTCGAGCTCTTCGGGCTTCCCCTCGTGCTGGGCGATCCCGAGGGCATCCTGGTGCTCTCGACGTACCTGTACAAACTCACCAACAAGCTCGGCACGCCGTCGTATCACCTCATGGCCGCCGTGGCCGTGTGCATCGTCGCGATCACGTTTCCGCTCGTACTGCTGCAGCGGGTCCTCCTCAAGGGCTCGCGCAAGTACGCCTCGATCAAGGGCAAGGCGGGCCGCATCCGCGAGCTGCCCCTGGGCCCGTGGAAGTGGCTCGCCTACGGGCTCATCTTCGCGTGGATCTTCGTGGCGGTGGTGGTCCCCCTCTCGGGCATCGCGCTGCGGTCGTTCGTGACGAACTGGGGCGAGGGCGTGAACCTGTCCGAGGTGCTCACCCTCGACAACTTCCGCTCGGTATGGGCCGAGCCGACGCTGGTGCGGGCGATCTGGAACACCGTGCTGGTCGGCGTCGTCGGCGGGCTGCTCACCGTCGCCTGCTACACGGCGATCGGCTTTGCGACGCACCGGCGCAACGACGGCTGGTCCCGCCTCGTCGATTATCTCGTGCTCGTGCCGCGCGCGATCCCGGGACTGCTCGTGGGCCTCGCCTTCCTCTGGCTCTTTCTCTTCGTGCCGCCGCTGACGCCGCTGCGCTCCACGCTCTTCAGCGTCTGGATCGCGTACTCGGTCGTGTGGCTGGCGTACGGCATGCGGCTCATCAGCTCGTCGCTGCTGCAGGTGAGCCCCGAGCTCGAGGAGGCCGCGCGAAGCGTGGGCGCCTCGCGCGGGCGCATCTCGCGCGACGTGACGCTGCCCCTCATCCGCTACGGGCTCCTCGGCTCGTGGCTGCTGGTCTTCATGATCTTCGAGCGCGAGTACTCGACGGCGGTCTACCTGCTCGCGCCGGGGACCGAGGTGATCGGCGCCCAGCTCGTCTCCCTCTGGCAGGGAGGCGCGATCGACATCGTCGCGTCCCTGTCCCTCGTCAACATCGTCCTCGTGGCCATCGGCCTCGGCATCGCGCTGCGCTTCGGCGTGCGCCTGCGTGATTGATGGAGGTCCGTTCCATGGCTGAGCTCACCGTCCAGAACCTGCACCTTCGCTATGGCGACAACCCGATCCTCAAGGGCGTCTCCATGGAGCTCGAGCGCGGCGAGGTGGTCTCGCTGCTGGGGCCGTCGGGCAGCGGCAAGACGACCCTGCTGCGCGCGGTCGCCGGGCTCGAGGTGCCCCATGAAGGCGTGATCCGCATCGGCGATCGTGTCGTCTTCGATGGCGCCGCGGGCGTCGAGCTGCCCGCGGAGAAGCGCGACCTCGGCTTGGTCTTCCAGTCCTACGCCCTCTGGCCGCACCGCACCGTCTACGACAACGTCGCGTACGGGCTCAAGCTGCGCAAGGTGCCGCGCGCCGATGCGCAGAAGCGGGTGAGCGAGGTGCTGGCGCAGCTCGGGCTTTCCACGCTCGCCGAGCGCTTTCCGCACCAGCTTTCGGGCGGACAGCAGCAGCGCGTCGCCATCGCGCGGGCATTGGTCTACAACCCGCCGGTCATCCTGCTGGACGAGCCGCTCTCGAACCTCGATGCCAAGCTGCGCGAGGAGGCGCGGGCGTTCCTGCGCGAGCTGATCGTGCGCCTCGGGCTGTCCGCGCTGGTGGTCACTCACGACCAGAGCGAGGCGATGGCGATGTCCGATCGCATCCTGCTGCTGAACAACGGCCGCATCGAGCAGCAGGGCACGCCGCAGGAAATGTACGGACGTCCCGAGTCCCTCTTCACCGCGGAGTTCATGGGCAGCAACAACCGGCTTCCCGGCAAGGTGGCGGAAGTGCGCGACGGCCGGGCGCGCATCGAGGGCGATGGCTGGTCGCTCTGGGGTCTGCTGCGCGGGGACTCCGCGACGGGCCGCGACGCGAACGGCGTGATCCGCCTCGAGCAGGTGCGCGTGGCCGACAGCGGCGACGGCAACCGCCTGCGCCTCCCGCTCAGCACCTCGATGTACCTGGGCGACAAGTGGGAGCATCTCTTCCGCCTCGGGTCCATTCCGGTGCGCGCGCACGGCGCGCAGGAGCTGGCGCCCGGCGACTACTGGCTCGATTTCCCCTCCGACAGGTTCTGGGTCTTCTAGGGACGCGATGCAACCCAGCTTCGAACGCTTCCACCGGTACGACGAGCTCACCGAGATCCTGCGCACTTTCGAGCGCGCACAGCCACACCTCTTTCGCGTGGAGAGCGCGGGCAAGAGCCACGAGGGACGCGACATCTGGATCGTCGCGGCGACGAACCGCGACAGCGGCGCGCCCGAGCACAAGCCCGCCTTCTGGATCGACGGCAACATCCACGCCGCCGAGCTCACCGCCTCGATGGCGTGCCTGTACTACCTGGACCAGCTGGCGAAGGGCTACGGCCGGGACGCGGACATCACGCGGCTCCTCGACACGCGGACCGTGTACGTCTGCCCGCGGATCAACCCGGACGGCGCCGAATGGGCGCTTGCCGACAAGCCGCGCTTCATCCGCTCCTCCACTCGCGCCTATCCCTACGACGAGGACGCGGTGGACGGACTGAACGTCGGGGACGTCGACGGCGACGGGCGCATCCTCTCGATTCGCGTGCGCGACCCCAACGGCGCGTACAAGGCCCATCCCGAAGAGCCGCGCCTCATGGTCGCGCGCGACCCGGCGGAGACCGGCGGTGAGTACTGGCGCGTCATCCCCGAAGGCACGCTCGCGAACTACGACGGCGTGCAGATCCGCGTGAACCGCGACAAGCAGGGCCTCGACCTCAACCGCAATTTTCCCTCGGGCTGGCGGCAGGAGTACCAGCAGGTCGGCGCGGGTCCCTATCCCGCCTCCGAGCCGGAAGTGCGCGCAATCGTCGACTTCATCGTGAAGCACCCGAACATCGGCGCCGGCGTGAGCTTCCACACGCACAGCGGCGTGATCCTGCGCCCCTTCTCCTCCGAGCCCGACGACAACATGCCGGCCGAGGACCTGTGGCTCTACAAGCTCTTCGGCAAGCGCTCCACGGAGTTCACCGGCTACCCCAACATCTCCATCTTCCACGACTTCAAGTACCACCCCAAGCAGGTCATCACGGGGGGCTTCGACTGGATCTACGAGCATCTCGGCCAGTTCTTCTGGACGGTCGAGCTGTGGGCGCCCGCACGCGAGGCGGGCATCACGGGCTATCACTTCATCGACTGGTATCGCGAGCATCCGCCCGAGGACGACCTGAAGCTGCTGCGCTGGCAGGAGCGCGAGATGAAGGGCGAGGGCTACGTCGACTGGTATCCATTCGACCATCCGCAGCTGGGGCCCGTCGAGCTGGGCGGATGGAACAAGCTCGCGATGTTCCGCAACCCGCCGCCGCACCTGCGCGAGCGCGAGGTCGCGCGCTTTCCCGCGTGGCTCACGTGGCAGGCGCTCACGCTGCCCAGGCTCGAGCCGCTGCGCACGGAGGTGACGAGGCTCGGGCCCGACACCTGGCGCATTCGCGTGGCCGTGCAGAACACCGGTTACCTGCCGTCGTACGTGACCAAGCGGGCTCTCGAGCGCAAAGTGGTTCGCGGCGTGGTGTACGAGATCCGCTTGCCGCAAGATGCGCGGCTCGTCGCGGGACGCCACCGCGTCGAGGGGCCGCAGCTCGAGGGACGCGCGAACAAGGTCTCGTTGCAGGCGTTCCTGCCCAACCCGGAGATCACGGGCGATCGCGGCGAATGCGAATGGACCGTGGCCGCCCCGGCGGGAACGCGCGTGTCGGTCACGGCACGGCACGAGCGCGCCGGATATCTGCAAGCGCAAGTCGACCTGGCGTAGGGACCGGGTGAGACGCCTGCCGGATCGCCGGGCTTTCCCCGTGCGACAGGGATGGTGCTAGGCTGGATTTCCAGCCGTTTCGATCCACGCGTCATGCATGCCATCCGTCCCGCCGCCGTGGCGGACCTGTTCTATCCCGCCGACGCCGCGGAATTGCGCGCCTCGGTCGACCGTTTCCTGGCGGATGCCCTTCCGCAGCAGGGGCCGGCCCCGCGTGCCATCATCGCGCCCCATGCCGGATTCATCTATTCCGGACCCATCGCCGCCCAGGCCTACGCGGCCGCGGCCCCATGGCGCGGCGTGGCGCGCCGCGTGATCGTCGCGGGGCCTGCCCACCGCCTGCACGTGCCCGGCATCGCGATCCCGTCCGTCGCCGCGTTCTCCACGCCGCTCGGCACGATCGCGCTCGACGCGGCCGGCATGCGGGCGCTGCAGCAGCTCCCGTGGGTCGAGGTGAGCGACCGCGCCCATGCCCTCGAGCATTGCATCGAGGTGCAGCTGCCGTTTCTCCAGTGCCTGCTCGAGGATTTCCAGCTGGTGCCCATGCTCGTGGGAGACGCCACGCCGGCGCAGGTCGCACAGGCGCTCGAGGCCGTGTGGGACGAGGCGGGCACGGTCCTCGTCGTGAGCTCGGACCTTTCGCATTACATGCCCTGGGCGGCGGCGCGCGAGCGGGACGCCGCGACCGCTGGGACGATCCTGCGGCTCGATTCGACGCTCCTTCCGGAAGACGCATGCGGTGCCGCGCCCATCAACGGCTTGCTGCGCATCGCGCGCGCACGCGGCCTCGATGCGCGCTTGCTCGACGTGCGCAACTCCGGCGACACGGCGGGCGACCGCGACCGCGTCGTGGGCTATGGCGCCTTCCAGTTCGTCGAGGCCGCCCATGGCTGAGCGCGGCCCGGTGCTGATCGCGATCGCCCGCGAGGCGATCGAGCACGAGGACGACGCCGTCGGCTCGTGGCAGGAGCCGTGGCTCTGCGAGCCGGCCGCCACGTTCGTGACGCTCTACCTCGACGGCGAGCTGCGTGGATGCATCGGCAGCATCGAGGCGCGCCGTGCCTTGGGAGACGACGTGGCGCACAACGCGCGCGCGGCGTGCTCCGACTCGCGCTTCCCGCCACTGCCGCGCGAGTTCCGCCGGCGCCTCGCGGTGGAAGTGTCGCTGCTCTCGCCACGGGAGCCGCTCGCGGCGTCCGGCGAAGCCGACGCGCTGGGCAGGTTGCGTCCCGGCGTGGACGGCGTCGTGCTCGAGTACGGCGTGCACTGCGCGACGTTCCTGCCGCAGGTGTGGGAGCACCTGCCGGAGCCCTCCGCATTCCTCGCCGAGCTGCGCCGCAAGGCCCGCCTGCCCCCGCGCTTCTGGCATCGCGACCTGCGCCTCACGCGCTACACGGTGGAGAAATTCCGGTGAGCTCGGCCTTCGCGCCCGAGGAGCTGCATGCGGGACGCTGGTGGCATCGGCTGGACGACGGGCGCGTGCAGTGCGACCTCTGTCCGCGCGAATGCCGCCTGCACGAGGGCCAGCGCGGGGCGTGCTTCGTGCGGGCGCGTCACGCCGACGCGATGATCCTCACCACATACGGACGCTCGTCCGGCTTCTGCCTGGACCCGATCGAGAAGAAGCCGCTCAACCATTTCCTGCCGGGGAGCTCGGTGCTTTCGTTCGGCACCGCCGGATGCAATCTGGGTTGCCGTTTTTGCCAAAATGCGTCCATCTCGAAGGCGCGCGAGATGGACGTCCTGATGGATCGCGCGAGTCCCGCCGCCATCGCGAAGGCAGCCGCGGAAGCGGGCGCGCGCAGCGTGGCCTTCACGTACAACGACCCGGTGATCTTCGCCGAGTACGCGATGGATGCCGCGGACGCGTGCCGTGAGGCGGGCATTTTCACGGTGGCGGTCACGGCGGGCTACATCTCGCCGGAGCCGCGGCGCGAGTTCTACGCGAAGATGGACGCGGCGAACGTCGACCTGAAGGGCTTCACCGAAGCGTTCTACGCGAAGCTCACGAGCTCGAGGCTCGCCCCCGTGCTCGACACGCTCGCGTACCTGCGGCATGAGACCCAGGTTTGGTTCGAGATCACGACGCTGCTCATTCCCGGCGCGAACGATTCGGACGCGGAGCTGCGCGACGAATGCCGCTGGATTTTCCGCGAGCTCGGGCCGGATGTGCCGCTGCATTTCACGGCGTTCCACCCGGACTACAAGATGACCGACTTGCCGCCCACGCCGGCGGCGACGCTCACGCGCGCCCGGCGCATCGCGCAGGACGAGGGCCTGCACTACGTGTACACCGGCAACGTGCAAGACCGCGAGGGCGGCACGACGTATTGCACCGGCTGCGCGGAGGCGCTCATCGTGCGCGACTGGCATCGCATCGAGCGCTACACGCTTGCCGGCGAAGGCCATTGCCCGTCATGCGCGGCACCGCTGCCAGGCCGCTTCGAGCGCTTCGAGCGCGCGCGCCAGTTCGGCAGGCGGCGAATCCCGGTGGAGATCCGCTCCTAGCGCGACCACTCCGGGTGCTGCTCGTGCAGCTCCCGGTGCTGCTCGATGAGCACCTGGTAGAAGGAGAGGCGGTCGGGCTTGACCTCGCCCTTGTTGGCGGCGTCGATGACGGCGCAGCCGGGCTCGCCCAGGTGCGCGCAATCGTTGAACTTGCAGTGGCCGAGGAAAGGCCGGAACTCGCGCATCGCCTCGCCGATCTGGTCTTCCGTCAGGTGGAACAGGCCGAAGGACTGGAATCCCGGCGTGTCGATGATCGCGGTGTCCTTGTCCAGGCGATAGAAGCGCGAGAAGGTCGTCGTGTGGGCTCCCGAGTCGAGCGAGGCGGTGAGCTCGCCCACGCGCGCCACGTCCGAGAGCACGAGCGCATTCACGGTGCGCGACTTGCCCATGCCGCTCTGGCCGACCAGGAGCGTGGCCTTGTGCTCGAGGTGCGGCAGCAGCGGCGCCATGTTGTCGAACTTGGCCGACATGCTGATCACGGTGTAGCCGATCTTCTCGTAGGGCGCGAGCGTCTTCAGCGCCTGGGCGTGCTCGGGCAGGTCGGACTTGTTGAGCGCGATGATCGCGGGAATGCGCGCCGCCTCGCACGCCACGAGGGAGAGGTTGAGGAACGCCTCGCTGTACGGCGGCTTCGGCGCGAGCAGCACGACCACCTGGTCCACGTTCGCGGCGAGCGTCTTCTCGCGCCACTGGTCGGAGCGGAAGAGGAGGTTGCGCCGGGTGCCGAGGCGCTCGATCGAGCCCTGGCCGCCGCCGGTGAGGCGCACCTCGACGAAGTCGCCGCAGGTCGCGTCCTGCCGTTTGCCCTTGCGCGTGCACACCACCTGGCGCCGGTCGGCGAGCTCCACGAGGAACTCGCGCCCGAAATCGGCGACCACGCGGCCCTCGACGACGACTTGTTGTTCTCGTTCGCGCCGGGTCGTCATCGCATCGGGGGCTGCTGCCTCACAGGTCGAACAGCGCGTCGAGCTTCGCCGCGCAGATGAAGTCGTTCTCCGAGAGCCCCTTGATGGCGTGGGTGTGGTACGCGACCCGGCACTCGTTGTAGCCCACGCGCATCTCGGGATGGTGGTCCTCGCGGTGGGAGATCCACGCCGCGGCATTCACGAACGCCATCGTCTCGTAGTAATTCCCGAAGCGGTAGGTCTTCACGATCTCGCCGCCCTCGAGCTGCCAGCCCTGCAGGCCCTTGAGCATCGGGCCCACCTGCTGCGGCGTGAGCGGTGCGACGCCGCCCTCGCAAGGGACGCACTTCTTCCGTGCCAGCTCGTTCATGGCGTGATTTCCAGGGGAGAGGCACCGGCGCGCCTGAGGTGATCGATGCGCAGCGCCGCCGGCGGATGCGAATCATACACCAGCGAATGCAGGGGATCCGGCGTGAGGGTGGCCGCGTTGTCGCGGTAGAGCTTGGCCAGGGCGCTCACGAGATCCGCCGCGCGCGCATGGGTCGCGGCGAACGCATCGGCCTCGAATTCCTGGCGCCGCGCGATGAGGCTCGCCAGCGGCTGGAAGGGGAACACGAAGACCGGCACCACGAGCGCGAAGCCGGCGAGCGCGGCCCCGATGCGGGGCCCGGGCAGGTGCATCGCTTCGTAGAACGCGGGCTGCTGGTAGAGCCAGCCCAGCACCGCGAGGAGCAGCATGGCGAGCGCGAAACGCACCATGAGCAGGCGCGGGATGTGGCCGCGCGCGAAGTGGCCGAGCTCATGCGCGAGCACCGCCTCGATCTCCGCGGGCGTGAGCCGCTGCATCAACGTGTCGAAGAAGACGATGCGCTTGTCGCGCCCGAAACCGGTGAAGTACGCGTTGCCATGGCTCGAGCGGCGCGAGCCGTCCATCACGAAGAGGGCTTGCGCATGGAAGCCGCACCGTGCCACGAGCGCTTCTATGCGTGTGCGCAACTCGCCCTCCTCGAGCGGCTTGAACCGGTTGAAGAGCGGCGCGATCCAGCGCGGGAAGATCGTGACCAGCAGCAGCGTGAAGGCGATCCAGGCGAGCCCGGTATAGAACCACCAGAGGCCGCCGGTCTCCTGCACGAACCAGAACACGAGCAACAGGAGCGGAGTGCCGAGGACCACGGCGAGCAGCGCACCGCGCGCGAGGTCGGTCACGAAGAGGGCGGGTGTCGTGCGGTTGAAGCCGTAGTGCGCCTCGATGCCGAACGTGCGCCAGGCATCGAACGGCAGGGAGGCGAGCGCGCTCACGAACATCACGCCGAAGACCGTGGCCAGGTCGCGCAGGTGCCCGTCGCCGAGCACGCGGGCGCTGAGGGCGTCGATCGCGGCGACACCGCCACCGAGCGTGAGCGCGAGGAGCAGCGCGCCGTCCACGACCCAGGTCTCGGCGAGGCCGACGCGCTGCTTGTCGAGGGTGTAGTCGGCGGCGCGCCGGTGCGCGTCGAGCGGGATGAAGCCCTCGAAGTCGGCCGGGACCTCTTCGCGGTGCGCGGCCACGTGGCGCGACTGGCGCAGCGCGAGGAACGTGCGCCATGCCAGCGCGGCGACGACGAAGGCCGCGAAGACGACGGAGAAGGTGGAGGCGCTCACGATGTTTGGTGGAAGGCGTGTGGCCGTGACACAATCCAGCGCGCCGGGCGCTCCGCGGAAGCGGAGTGAACGTTCGGCACAATCCCGGATCGAGCGTGTATGGCCTCCGACAAGACCCCGTTGGTTTGGATAGACATGGAGATGTCGGGCCTCGTTCCCGACCGTGACCGCATCCTCGAGGTCGCCATGGTCGTGACCGACGCCGACCTGAACACGCTCGCCGAGGCACCAGTGTACGTGCTGCACCAGCCCGACGAGGTGCTGGATGCGATGGACTCGTGGAACAAGTCGACCCACGGGCGCTCGGGGCTCATCGACAAGGTCAAGGCGTCGAGCCTCACCGAGGCCGAGGTCGAGGCACGGCTCATCGAGTTCCTGAAGCCCCTCGTGGCGGAACGCCTGGCGCCGCTTGCCGGAAACACCGTGCACCAGGACAGGCGCTTCATGGCGCGCTACATGCCCTCGTTCGAGCAGTACCTGCATTACCGGATCGTGGACGTCTCCACGCTGAAGGAGCTCGCGAAGCGCTGGAACCCCGAGGTGGTGCAGGGCTTCACGAAGGAGGGCAAGCACGAGGCGCTCGCCGACGTGTACGAATCCATCGAGGAGCTCCGGCACTACCGCCAGCACTTCCTGCGCGAGCCCGCGCCCGGTCCCTAGGCGTCGGCCCATCCCCGCGAGCGCTCGACCGCGCGCTTCCAGAGCGCGAGGCGCGCGTGCGCCGCATCGCGCGAGAGCGTCGGCTCGAAAACGCGGTCGCGCGACCAGAGCGAGGCGATCTCGGCCTCGTCCTTCCAGAAGCCCACCGCGAGTCCGGCGAGATACGCCGCCCCGAGCGCGGTCGTCTCCGTCACCCGCGGACGCACGACCGGCACGCCGAGGAGGTCGGCCTGGACCTGCATGAGGAGGTTGCTCGCCGTGGCGCCGCCGTCCACGCGCAGCTCGGTGAGCGCGATGCCCGAGTCGTCGGCCATCGCCTCGATCAGCTCCGCGCTCTGGAAGGCGATGGACTCGAGCGTCGCGCGTGCGAGATGGGCGCGCGTGGTGCCGCGCGTGATGCCGACGATCGTGCCGCGCGCATGCGGATCCCAGTAAGGCGCGCCGAGCCCCGAGAGCGCCGGCACGAAGCACACGCCGCCGCTGTCCGGGACGGTGCCGGCGAGCCCGTCGATGTCGGAGGCGCGCGCGATGAGGCCCAGGCCGTCGCGCAGCCACTGGATCGCCGCGCCCGCGATGAAGACGCTGCCCTCGAGCGCGTAGGTCGTATGGCCATCCCTGTCCCACGCGACGGTCGACAGGAGCCGGTTGCGCGAGACCGGGGCACGGGGGCCGGTGTTCATGAGGAGGAAGCAGCCCGTGCCATAGGTGTTCTTCGCCATGCCCGGCGCGTGGCAGGCCTGGCCGAAGAGGGCCGCCTGCTGGTCGCCCGCGATGCCGGCGATCGGAATGCCGTCGGGCAAGCCCTCGCAGCGCGTGCGCCCGATCTCCCCGCTGGAGGGCACCACGCGCGGCAGGACGGCCTGGGGGACGCGCAGCGCTTCCAGCAGCTCGTCGTCCCAGCGCCCCTGGTGGATGTCGTAGAGCAGGGTGCGCGAGGCGTTGCTGGCGTCGGTGAGGTGGCAGGCCCCGCCCGTGAGCTGCCACATGAGCCAGGTATCGATGGTGCCGAAGGCGAGCTCGCCCCGCTCCGCGCGCTCCCGCGCCCCGGCCACGTGGTCGAGCAGCCATTCGAGCTTGGTGCCGGAGAAATAGGCATCGAGCAGCAGCCCCGTCCGCTCGGCGAAAAACGGCTCGCGCCCCGCCTGACGCAGCGCGTCACATCGGGACGCGGTACGTCGGTCCTGCCAGACGATGGCATTGGCGATGGGTCGGCCCGTGGTCCGGTCCCACAGCACCGTCGTCTCGCGCTGGTTGGTGATCCCGATGGCGGCGACGTCCCGCCCCGAGAGACCCGCCCGGGCGAGCGCTTGCGAGGCCACGTCCCGCTGGGTGCGCCAGATTTCCTCGGGGTCGTGCTCGACCCAGCCAGCCCGGGGGAAGATCTGGCGGATTTCTTGCTGGGCTGAAGCGATCGGGGTGCCGGCGCGCCCGAAGAGGATGGCGCGCGAGCTGGTGGTGCCCTGGTCGAGGGCGAGAATGGCCTTCATTTCGGCTGAAATGCTTGAAGTCCTTGGGATTTTGGCCCGATCATAATAAAATTCGGCCGAACGATACGAACAAGGGAGCTCGCGTGGGACTTCTGGACGACCTCAAGAAGCAAGCCGATGCGCTGAAGGCCCAGGATGTCGACCGCACGGAGAGCATGCGCGCGACCGCCGTGGCGGTCGACCATGCGTTGCGCCGGACCTTCCTCTACCTGAACGACCTCGGCAAGCAGCTGAACGTCGTGCAGATGCAAAGCCCTTTCTCCTTCGACCTGCCCACCGTGGGCAAGATCGACGGGCTCGTCGCGAAGGATTTCTTCTGCGACTTCCGTTCCAAGCACTTCATCGACAAGGATTACTACGGCGAGGTGCAGATCGGCTATCGCTGCTGGTCGGACAAGGTCCTCACCATCAAGAAGGGGCCCGAGGAGATCGAGCGCTTCCGCGACACGCTCTGGCAGAACAACATCGAGCACAAGAGCGAGCAGTTCCGCGACGAGCGCAAGGTCATCACGCACGAGGTGTTCAAGGTGCGCTGCGATTTCCGCGTGCAGGCGAAGATCGAGGGCGACCACGAGAGCGGCAAGGTGAAGATCGTCACGAAGAACGTCGGCAACTTCGAGGTGGACCTCTTCCTGCTGCTGGGCCAGGAGATGAACGACCAGGCCGTGGAGGAGTTCGCGAAGTTCTTCATCGGCCGCCCGAACCAGTGGCAGGAGGTCGTGAAGCGTTCGGTGCTCCTCACCAGGCCGACCGGTCCCGCGCCGAAGCCGCGGCCGAAGCCCGCGCCGGCCTACATCCTGCCCGCGACGCCCGCACCGGAGCCCGAGGAGAAGCGCGGCCTCCTGGGCTCGATCAAGTCGCTCATCAAGAAAGACTGAGGGCGGCGCCGGGTGGTCGCGATCGGCGTCTGGGTCGCGACGCGCAAGGGACTCTTCCGCCTCGCCTCCGATGAGGCGCGCCGCGCCTGGCGCATCGAAGGCCCGCATTTTCTCGGACAGGTCGTGAACCATGCCGTGGCGGATCCGCGCGACGGCCGGACCGTCGTCGCGGCGGTTCGCGCGGGCCATCTCGGTCCCACGGTCTACCGGTCCACCGATGGCGGCACGAGCTGGAAGGAGAGCAGCCGCCCGCCCGCGTTCCCGAAGGCCGCGGCCGGCGCCGACGCCGAGACCGTGAGTCACGTGTTCTGGCTCACGCCCGCCGCGGCGAGCGAACCCGGCCGCTGGTACGCCGGCACCTCGCCGCAAGCGCTCTTCGTGTCCGGCGATGGCGGCGATCGCTGGGAGGGCGTGCGCGGCTTCAACGAGCATCCCGACCGCCGGCGCTGGATCGGCAGTCCGCAGGATGCGCCGCCCGACGGCGGCACGCTGCACTCGATCAACGTCGATCCCGCGGATGCGCGCCACCTGTACGTGGGCTGCTCGTCCGGCGGCGTGTTCGAGACGCATGACGGCGGCGCGCACTGGGCGCCGCTGAACCGCGGGTGCGCCGCCGACTTCCTGCCGGATCCCGACGCCGAGTACGGCCATGACCCGCATTGCCTGCGCGTGCATCCGCAGACGGGCGACGTGTACCAGCAGAACCATTGCGGAATCTATCGCCTCGACCGCGCCGCGCGGCGCTGGGAGCGCATCGGGCGCGCGATGCCGCAGGACGTCGGCGACATCGGCTTTCCCATGGTCCTGCACCCGCGCGATGCCCGCACGCTGTGGGTCTTTCCCATGGACGGCGGCACGGTATGGCCGCGCACCGCCCTGGGCGGGCATCCGGCCGTCTACCGCTCGCGCGATGCCGGCGGCAGCTGGGAACGCCAGGACCGCGGCTTGCCGCCCGAGCAGGCGTGGTTCACCGTGAAGCGCCAGTCGATGTGCGCCGATACGCTCGATCCCGCAGGCGTGTACTTCGGCACCACCAGCGGCGAGGTGTGGGCGAGCACCGACGAGGGCGCGAGCTGGAGCTGCATCGCGATGCATTTGCCGCACATTTATTCGGTGGAGGCTTCGGCCGGCTCGTGAAGGTCATCCTGCCCTCGCCGCTCGCCGAATACACCGGCCATGCGCGTGAAGTGGAGGCGCGGGGCGCCACCGTCGACGAGGTGCTCCGCGACCTCGACCGGCGCTACCCCGGCCTGCGCTTCCGCGTCGTGGACGAGCAGGACGCGATCCGTCCGCACATCAAGGTCTTCGTGAACCAGGTGCAGGCGCGCCATCTCACCGAGGCCCTGCGGCCCACGGACCAGGTGCTGGTCGTGGCCGCGCTCTCCGGCGGCTAGGCCCTTCCGCGCCGTGTCATCGAATGGTCATGCCCGGGTGCGCGGCCCGTTGTACCATGGGCGCCGTTCCGGGCCCCTCCAAGACGACAACCGGCCCGGTCCCACTCTCACGGAGACTTTAATGTTGCGCAATATCCTCTTCGCCGCCGGCGCGGCCCTCGGGCTGGCGACCGCGGCGCAGGCACAGACCGAGATCCAGTGGTGGCACTCGATGGACGGCGCGCTCGGCGAGAAGGTGAACGACCTCGCCAACAAGTTCAACGCGAGCCAGAAGAACTACAAGGTCGTGCCGGTCTACAAGGGTACGTACCCGGAATCCATGACGGCGGCCATCGCGTCCTTCCGCGCCGGCAACGCGCCCGCGATCCTCCAGGTGTTCGAGGTCGGCACGGCCACCATGATGGCCGCCAAGGGCGCGATCGTGCCCGTGTACAAGCTGATGAAGGACGCCGACGAGCCCTTCGATCCGAAGGCATACCTGGGCCCGGTGTCCGGCTACTACACGGACCCGCACGGGAACATGCTGTCGTTCCCCTTCAACAGCTCGACGGTCGTGTTCTACATCAACAAGGACGAGTTTCGCAAGGCGGGGCTCGACCCGAACAAGCCGCCGAAAACCTGGAAGGAGTTTCTCGCGGATGCCGACAAGCTGAAGGCATCGGGACAGGCCTGCGCGTACACGACGAGCTGGCCCTCCTGGGTCCACATCGAGAACTTCGCGGCATGGCACAACATCCCGATCGGGACGAAGGAAAACGGGCTGGCCGGCCTGGACACGCAGTTCACGTTCAACGATCCACTGCACGTGCGCCAGGTCCAGATGCTCGGCGACCTGGCGAAAAAGGGGATGTTCCGCTACGCGGGCCGCACCAACCAGGGCGGCGCCAAGTTCACGAGCGGCGAGTGCGCGATGCTCACCGACAGCACGGGCGCCCAGGCGAACATCGGCCGCGACTCGAAGTTCGAGTGGGGCGTGAGCGAGATGCCGTACTGGGACGACGTGAAGGGCGCGCCGCAGAACGCGATCATCGGCGGCGCCTCGCTCTGGGTGATGGGCGGCAAGACCAACAACGTCTACAAGGGAGTCGCGGAGTTCTTCCACTTCCTCTCGCGGCCGGAGATCCAGATGGATTGGCACACCGCCACGGGCTACGTGCCGATCACGACCGCGGCCTACGAGCTCACGAAGAAGTCCGGCTATTACCAGAAATACCCGGGCCGCGAGGTGGCCATCAAGGAGCTCATGAACAAGCCGCCGACGCCCAACTCGAAGGGGCTTCGCTTCGGCAACTTCGTCCAGGGCCGCGCGGTGATCGAGGAGGAGATGGAAGCCGTGTTCTCCGGCAAGAAGGACGCGAAGACGGCGCTCGATGACGCGGTGCGCCGCGGCAACGACATCCTGCGCAAGTTCGAAGCCGCCAACCGGTAATCGGGAAGCGGGGCGGGGGCGGCCATGGAGAAGCGGGTCGTCTTCCAGTCGAAATGGCTGCCCTACGCCCTGGTGGCGCCGCAGATCGCGGTCACCGTCGTCTTCTTCTTCTGGCCGGCGGCCCAGGCCGTCTACTACTCGTTCCTCGTGCAGGATCCGTTCGGACTCTCGAACCGCTTCGTCTGGTTCCAGAACTTCCGCGAGCTCTTCCACGATTCCAGCTACCTCGCGTCGTTCGAGGTCACGGTCGTCTTCAGCCTGCTGGTCGCCGGCCTCGGGATCTCGGTCTCCCTGGTCCTCGCGACGATGGCCGAGCGTGTCGTGCGCGGCGCCATGGTCTACAAGACGCTGCTCATATGGCCCTACGCGGTGGCGCCCGCCGTGGCGGGCGTGCTCTGGGCATTCCTGTTCGCTCCATCGATCGGCATCGTGGGCTACTGGCTCAACCGGATCGGCGTGGATTGGGACTGGAACGTGAAGGGCAACCAGGCGATGATGCTGGTGGTGTTCGCGGCGACGTGGAAACAAGTGAGCTACAACGTGCTCTTCTTCATCGCCGGCCTGCAGTCGATCCCGCGCTCGCTGCTCGAGGCTGCCGCGATCGACGGCGCCTCGCCGTTCCGGCGCTTCTGGACGATCGTGTTCCCCCTGCTTTCACCTACGACGTTCTTCCTGCTCGTGATCAACGTCGTGTACGCCTTCTTCGATACGTTCGGGGTGATCGACGCGACGACGGAGGGAGGTCCCGCGGGCGCCACGGAGATCCTGGTCTACAAGGTCTACTTCGACGGCGTGAAGGCGGCCGACCTGGGCGGCTCCGCGGCGCAGTCGGTGATCCTCATGGCGATCGTCATCGCGCTGACGGTGGTGCAGTTCCGGTTCGTCGAGAAGAAGGTCCAGTACTGAGCATGGTCGAGAATCGTCCCTGGGCGGACCTCATGACCCACGCCGTGCTCATCCTCGGCGTGATCGTCATCGCATTCCCGCTCTACGTGACCTTCGTCGCCTCGACGCTCACGTACGACCAGATCATCAGCGTGCCGATGCCCCTGTCGCCCGGCGGCGAGCTCCTGGAAAACTACGCCCAGGTGCTTCGTGCCGGCTCGGCGAAGGGCTCGCACGCCGCGGTGCTGCCGATGCTGGTGAACAGCTTCGTGGTGGCGGTGGGCGTCGCCGCCGGCAAGATCGCCATCTCGATCATCTCGGCCTTCGCGATCGCCTACTTCCGCTTCCCGCTTCGCAAGCTGTTCTTCTGGATGATCTTCGTGACGCTCATGCTGCCGATCGAAGTGCGCATCATCCCCACATTCAAGGTCGCCTCGGACCTGCACCTGCTCGATTCCTATGGCGGGCTCATCCTGCCGCTCATCGCCTCGGCCACGGCCACGTTCCTCTTTCGCCAGTTCTATCTCACGATCCCCGACGAGCTCGCCGAGGCCGCGCGCATCGACGGAGCCGGCCCGTTGCGCTTCTTCTGGGACGTGCTGCTGCCGCTGTCGAAGACCAACATCGCCGCGCTTTTCGTGATCCTCTTCATCCTCGGATGGAACCAGTACCTGTGGCCATTGCTCATCACGAGCCAGGAGAGCATGTATACCGTGGTGATCGGCATCAAGCGGATGATCTCGGGAGGAGATTCCGCCAATGAATGGAACCTCATCATGGCCACCGCGATGCTGGCGCTGCTGCCGCCCGCGCTCGTGGTGATCCTCATGCAGAAATGGTTCGTGAAGGGCCTCGTGGAGACGGAGAAATAGCGATGGCGGAGATCCGCCTCTCGGGCGTGCGCAAGAGCTACCTGAAGAACGAGGTGATCCACGGCGTGGACGTGGACATCGCCGACGGCGAGTTCATCGTGATCGTGGGGCCGTCGGGCTGCGGCAAGTCGACGGTGCTGCGCATGATCGCGGGCCTGGAGACGATCACCGCGGGCGAGATCTCGATCGCCGGCCGGCGCGTGAACGACGTCGAGCCGAAGGATCGCGACATCGCCATGGTGTTCCAGAACTACGCGCTCTACCCGCACATGAGCGTGTACGGCAACATGTCGTACGGCCTGCGCATCCGCGGCATGCGTCGCGACGAGATCCGCACGCGCGTCGAGCGCGCCGCCAAGATCCTCGAGCTGGGCAGTTTCCTCGAGCGCAAGCCGCGCGAGCTCTCCGGCGGGCAGCGCCAGCGCGTCGCCATGGGGCGCGCGATCGTGCGCGAGCCGGCGGCGTTCCTGTTCGACGAGCCGCTCTCGAACCTCGACGCGAAGCTGCGCGTGCAGATGCGCCTGGAGATCCAGAAGCTGCACCGCACGCTTCGCACCACCAGCATCTTCGTGACGCACGACCAGGTGGAGGCGATGACGCTGGCCGATCGCATGATCGTGATGAACGCCGGCGTCGTGGAGCAGGTAGGGCGCCCGATCGAGGTTTACGAGCGTCCCGCGTCTCTCTTCGTCGCGGGCTTCATCGGCTCGCCGGCGATGAACTTCCTGCCGGGGCGGCGCGAGGGCGACTCGGTCGTCGTGGGCGCGGGCCTGCGCCTGCCGCTGCCGGGCCGGCTGCAACGGGAGGGCTCCGATGCGATCACCGTTGGCGTGCGCCCGGAACATCTCGTGCGCGGCGCGCCTTCCGGCCCGCTCTTCCGGTTCGCGGTCGACACGGTCGAGGCGCTCGGGGCCGACTCGTTGCTGCACGGCGTGCTCGACGCGCATCCGATCGTGGCGCGGGTCGAGGGCCACGTCACACCCCAGTCCGGGGAAGCGCTCACGTTCGCGGCGATGCCGGACAAGGTGCATTACTTCGACACCGCGAGCGGCAAGCGCCTCGCGCCATGACGGAGCTGCGCCGGCTCGAGGAGCTGGGGCTCAACTCCTCCACGCCGCCCGGACAGCTGCTGTACGACGGATGGTTGCTGCGCCTGCAACCGGGCAAGGCCAAGCGCGCGCGCTCGGTGAACGCGGTCTATCCGTCCACGCTCCCGATCGAGGCGAAGATCGACCATTGCGAGCGCGTGTACCGGGCGCGATCGTTGCCCGCGATCTTTCGCATCACGCCGTTCTCGCAGCCGCCGATGCTCGACGCGATCCTCGAGGCGCGCGGATACGGGCGCTTCGACGAGACCAGCGTGCAGGCCGCGGCGATCGATCCACGATCGCTCGCGGATGCGCATGCGGACGCCCTGGCGCTCCCCGAATGGGTCGACGCCGTGGGTGAGCTGCGCGGCTCGCCGGTGCCGCATCGCGCGAGCCACCTCGCGCGACTGCAATCGGCGCCCCTCGAGATGCGTGCGCTGGCGCTGCGTGACGCGCAGGGCATCGCCGCGACCGGCCTCGCCATCGTGGAGGACGGGCACGCCGGGCTCTTCGACATCATCACGCGCGAGGACGCGCGGGGACGCGGCTTCGCGCGCCGGCTGGTGGCGAGCCTGCTGCGCGCGGGCGCGGAGCTCGGCGCGCGCCATGCATACCTGCAGGTGCAGCAGGACAACGAGCCCGCGAAGCGGCTGTACGATTCGTTCGGGTTCTCCAAGCGCTACACGTACTGGTACAGGGGACGTCCGCACGAATGGTGATCGACGCGCGCATCGGCGAAGGCGATATCACGCGGCTCGCGGCGCATGTCGGACGCGCATGCGTGAAGCTCGGCATCGAGCTCACGGCCGCCGAGTCGTGCACGGGGGGAGGCGTGGCCCAGGCGCTGACGCGCATCGCGGGCAGCACGCGCTACTTCGAGCGCGGCTTCGTGACCTACGGCAACGACGCCAAGGAGGAGATGCTCGGCGTGTCGCACGCGACGCTGCTGGCCCACGGCGCGGTGAGCGAGGCGACCGCGCGCGAGATGGCGCAGGGCGCCCTCGCGATGAGCCGGGCGCGTCTCGCCGTCGCCATCACCGGCATCGCGGGGCCGGGCGGTGCGGTTCCCGGGAAGCCGGTGGGGCTCGTCTGGTTCGCGTGGGCTGAGCGCGATGGCGCCACGCAGGCGCGCTCGTTCGTGCTCCCGGGCGACCGCGAGGCGGTGCGCCGGCAGTCCGTGGCGATCGCGCTCCAGGGCTTCCTCGACCTGATGCGCTGAGGCGACGCGCCGGCCGGCAGGAGCCTTGCCGGTACGCGGGACTCAGCGCTCGGAGCCGGTCTTTACGGGCGCTCCACCGGCCAGGTTCGCCGGCACCGCCTCGTGGATGCGCGCCGGTTGCGGCAGCCCGAGGCTCGCCATCAGGGCCACGAACTGGGCGAGCGTCTTCCCGGCGAGCCGCGGGTTGGATTGCCGCTCATGGCCGATGGTGCTCGAGGTGTGCCCGTGGTAGTCATGGCCGGGGTACACGCGGATCGCATCGTCCAGCGTGAAGAGCCGCCCGGTGATGCTGCGGTAGAGATCCTCGGCGCTGCCGTGCTGGAAGTCCGTGCGGCCGCAGCCGCCGATGAGCAGGGTATCCCCGGTGAAGACCGCATCGCGCCAGCGGTAGGAGACGCTGCCCGGCGTATGCCCCGGGGTCGCGATCACCTCGATGCGCTCGCCGCCGAAACGCACCTCGTCACGGTCCTCCAGCTCCCGGTCGTAGCCCCAGGTGCCGCAGTCCCCGCACACGCAGGTCGTGGCGCCGGTGGCGTGCTTGAGCGCCAGCGCGCCGGTCACGTGGTCGGCATGAACGTGGGTATCCAGCACGTAGCGCAGCACGAGGCCGTGCTCCTGCAGGATGTGAAGTTCGCGGTCCACGTTCTCGAGGACCGGATCCACGATGACCGCTTCGCGCGTCGCGTCGTCGGCGAGCAGGTACGTGTAGGTCGACGAGGTGGGGTCGAACAATTGCCGGAACATCGGATCCTCCGTTGGAGTGAGTCTGCACCCGGGGCCGGGGCCCGGCAACGCGGCGGCGCGCGGAAAAGGGGGCGCTTGACAGCCGAACGTTCGTTCGGTAGCTTTACCGAACAATCGTTCTGTCATCGCAACCGGACCCATGGCGTTGAATCCCCAGAAGGCGACGATCGACCCCGCGTACCTGGACAAGCTCCAGGACTACTACGCGGAGCACAAGGTCATCCCGTCGTATTCGGTGCTGGCCACCCTGTGGGGCGTCTCGGCCAAGTCCTGGGTCTCGGAGTGCGTGAAGCGCTTCGAGGAGGCGGGGTTCCTGGACTGGACGCCGGACAGGCAGCTGAAGCCCGGCAAGCGCTTTTTCGAGCGGCACGTGGCGGATTCGCCGGTGCAGGCGGGGATGCCGAGTGCCGCGATCGCCGAGGGCGGAGACCACGTGGCCTCGATCGACGAGATGGTCGTGCGCAAGCCCTCGGCCACCGTGCTCGTGCGCGTGAAGGGCGATTCGATGGTCGATGCGGGAATCCTCGAGGGCGACTACCTCGTGGTCGAGAAGCAGCCCCACGGCAACCCCGGCCAGATCGTGGTCGCGATCGTGGACAACGAATTCACCGTGAAGTACCTGGACCGAGAAAAGGGCACGTTCGTCCTGAAGCCCGCGAACAAAGCCTACCCGGTCATTCGCCCCCGCGGGCGCCTGGAGATTTTCGGTGTGATGGCGGGCCTGGTGCGTCGTGCACGCTAGGCCTGGGCGGAGCGTTCAACTCTAAATACATGGGATAATTCCAATGCTCAAAGTCATCAGCAACGCCACCTCCGAAATGCCCAAGATGGACGAGAACAAGGCGAAGGCCCTGCAGGCCGCGCTTTCCCAGATCGAGAAGCAGTTCGGCAAGGGCTCGATCATGAAGATGGGCGACAAGGATGTCGAAAAAGGCATCGAGGTCGTCTCCACCGGCTCCCTCGGCCTCGACATGGCGCTCGGCGTGGGAGGCCTTCCGCGCGGCCGCGTGGTCGAGATCTACGGTCCCGAGTCCTCCGGCAAGACGACGCTGACCCTCCAGGTCATCGCCAACATCCAGAAGCAGGGCGGCACGGCCGCCTTCATCGATGCCGAGCACGCGTTGGACCCGCAGTACGCCCAGCGCCTGGGCGTGGTCACCTCCGAGCTGCTCCTCTCCCAGCCGGACAACGGCGAGCAGGCGCTCGAGATCGCCGACATGCTGGTGCGCTCGGCCTCCGTGGATTGCGTCGTCATCGACTCGGTCGCGGCCTTGACGCCGAAAGCCGAGATCGAGGGCGAGATGGGCGAGCCCCAGATGGGCCTGCACGCGCGCCTCATGAGCCAGGCCCTGCGCAAGCTCACCGCCAACATCAAGCGCTCGAACACGCTCGTCATCTTCATCAACCAGATCCGCATGAAGATCGGCGTGATGTTCGGCAACCCCGAGACCACGACGGGCGGCAACGCGCTCAAGTTCTACGCCTCGGTGCGCATGGACATCCGCCGCATCGGCTCGATCAAGAAGGGCGAGGAGGTCATCGGCAACGAGACCCGCGTCAAGGTCGTGAAGAACAAGGTGGCGCCTCCCTTCCGCGTGGCCGACTTCGACATCCTCTACAACGAGGGCATCTCGCGCGAAGGCGAGATTATCGAGCTGGGCGTGCTCCACCGCATCGTCGAGAAGTCGGGTGCGTGGTACGCCTACGGCGGCGAGAAGATCGGCCAGGGCAAGGACAACACGCGCGAGTTCCTCAAGGACAACCCGGCGATCGCCGAGGAGATCGAGCGCAAGATCCGCGAGGCCGTCGGCATCGCAGGCATGCCCGAGCAGCGGGCCGAGGCCGCCCAGGCGGACTGAGTCAACGGATCGCGGCGCGCGAGGGAGACGGACGCGTGGACAGGCGTGAGCCGTCCCTTCGCGCGCGAGCGATGCGGCTGCTGGCCCGGCGCGAGCACTCGCGCGACGAGCTCAAGCGCAAGCTCGCCATTCACGCGCAGGAGGGCGACGACATCGAGTCGCTCCTCGACGACCTGGCGAAGACCGGTTGGCTCTCCGATGCGCGCTACGCCGAGCTCGCGATACGCAGCAAGGCCCGCCGCTTCGGCCCGGTGAAGCTCGCCCACGTCCTGCGTGCGAAAGGACTCGACGACGAGGCCATCGCCGCGGGCTTTCGCGCGGCGGGGCACGAGGGGGACTCGAACCTCGAGGCCGTGTGGAAGACCCGCTTCCGGGCGCCCCCGGCCGACGAACGCGAACGCTCCCGGCAGGTGCGCTTTCTCCAGGGCCGCGGCTTTCGCCTCGACGAGATCCTCCGGTTCTTCAAGCATCGACCCGACAATCCATGAGCCCCCGACTCCAGAACATCGTCTCGGCGATCGCCGTCCTCTCGATCCTGGTCGCCAACGCGCTCGCCCGCTGAGGCGTTGCGCGCCCTCTTTGCCGGCGCAAGCGCGGGAAGGAGGTGCCGCTTTGGTATCCTTACGGTTTGTCCGCGTCGCGCACGCACCGTCCCTGCCCGGGCGGCAAACCCATGAAAACCAGAGAGATCCGCAGCAAGTTCATCGAGTACTTCGTCTCGAAGGGGCACCAGCACGTGCCCTCGAGCTCGCTCGTGCCGGCGAACGATCCGACGCTGCTCTTCACCAACGCCGGCATGAACCAGTTCAAGGATGTCTTCCTCGGCGTCGAGAAGCGTCCGTACAACCGCGCCGTGACGGCACAGAAATGCGTGCGGGCCGGGGGCAAGCACAACGACCTCGAGAACGTGGGCTACACGGCGCGGCACCACACGTTCTTCGAGATGCTCGGCAACTTCAGCTTCGGCGACTACTTCAAGCGCGACGCGATCCGCTTCGCGTGGGAGCTCATCACCCAGGTTTACGGCCTGCCGAAGGAGAAGCTCTGGACCACGGTCTACGAGACCGACGACGAGGCCTACGACCTCTGGACGAGCGACATCGGCGTGCCCGCCGAGCGCTGCATCCGCATCGGCGACAAGCCGGGCGGGCGCCGCTACGAGAGCGACAACTTCTGGCAGATGGGAGACACCGGCCCCTGCGGTCCCTGCTCCGAGATCTTCTACGACCACGGGCCGCACATTCCGGGCGGCCCGCCGGGCTCGCCCGACCAGGACGGCGACCGCTACATCGAGATCTGGAACCTCGTCTTCATGCAGTTCAACCGCGACGAGGCGGGCACGCTGCATACGCTGCCGAAACCGTCGGTCGATACGGGCATGGGGCTCGAGCGTCTCACTGCCGTGCTGCAGCACGTGCATTCCAACTACGAGATCGACCTCTTCCAGGCGCTCATCCAGGCGGCCGCCCGGGAGACCGGGGCGAAGGACCTGGACTCGCCGTCGCTTCGCGTGATCGCCGACCACATCCGCTCGTGCGCCTTCCTCGTGGCCGACGGCGTCATCCCGAGCAACGAGGGGCGCGGCTACGTGCTGCGCCGCATCGCGCGCCGCGCCATGCGCCACGGCTACAAGCTGGGCCAGAAACAGCCCTTCTTCTACAAGCTCGTGCCCGACCTCGTGCGCGAGATGGGCGATGCCTATCCGGAGCTCAAGCGCGATCAGTTGCGCGTGACCGGCACGCTCAAGGAGGAAGAGGAGCGCTTCGCGCAGACGCTCGAGACCGGAATGGCGATCCTGGAGACGGCGCTCGCGAAGAACGCGAAGGTGCTTCCGGGTGACGTGGCTTTCAAGCTCTACGACACCTTCGGTTTTCCCGTGGACCTCACGGCGGACATCGGGCGCGAACGCGGCTTCTCCATCGACATGGAGGCCTTCAACGCCGCGATGGCGCAGCAGCAGGAGCGCTCGCGCGCCTCGAGCAAGTTCAAGAGCGGGTCGCTGCTCGAGTACAGCGGTGCCAAGACGCTCTTCCGCGGCTACGAGACGCTGTCGGAGGAAGCGCACGTGGTCGCGCTCTACAAGGGCGGCACCCCGGTCGATGCGCTGGCGTCGGGCGAGGAGGGCATCGTGGTCCTCGACCGCACGCCGTTCTACGCCGAATCGGGCGGCCAGGTGGGCGACCGCGGCGAGATCACGAAGGGGGGCGTGTGCCTCACGCTCTTCGAGGTGCAGGACACGCAGAAGATCCAGCCCGATGTCTTCGGCCACCACGGCGTGGTGAAGAACGGCGAGCTCAACGTGGGCGACACGGTCGCGGCCCAGGTCGACCTGGACAAGCGGGCGCGCACCATGCGCCACCACTCCGCCACCCACCTGCTGCACAAGGCGCTGCGCGAGGTGCTGGGCCCCCACGTGCAGCAGAAGGGCTCGCTCGTGGACGAGGAGAAGACCCGCTTCGACTTCAGCCACAACGCGCCCATGACCGAGGAGCAGGTGCGGCGCGTCGAGGCGATGGTCAACACCGAGGTTTTGAAGAACGAGCCCACGAGCGCCCGCGAGATGCCGATCGAGGATGCGCAGAAGCTGGGCGCGATGATGCTCTTCGGCGAGAAGTACGGCGACGTCGTGCGCGTGCTCGACATCGGCAGCTCGCGCGAGCTCTGTGGCGGCACGCACGTCGCGCGCACCGGCGACATCGGTCCCTTCCGCATCGTCTCCGAGGGCGGCGTGGCCGCCGGCATCCGCCGCGTCGAGGCGGTGGCGGGCACCGTGGCGCTCGCCCTCATGCAAGCGGAATCCGATCGCCTCTCGCGGCTGGCCGCGCTCGTGAAGGCGCCGGCCGCGGAGCTCGAGGCCAAGGTCGCGCAGCTCCTGGAGACGGTCAGGAGCCTCGAGCGCGAGGCGGCGAAGGCCAAGCAGAAGATGGCGGCCAATGCCGGCCAGGACCTCGCCGATTCCGCGGTGGACGTGAAGGGCGTGAAGGTGCTCGCGGCGAAGCTCGACGGCGTGGACGCGAAGACGCTGCGCGACACCCTGGACCAGTTGAAGAGCAGGCTCAAGAGCTCGGCCATCGTGCTCGCGGCGTCCGAGGGCGACAAGGTGAGCCTCATCGCCGGCGTGACGCAGGACCTCATCAACCGCGTGAAGGCGGGCGAGCTCGTGAACTTCGTGGCCTCGCAGGTCGGCGGCAAGGGCGGCGGCCGTCCCGACATGGCGCAGGCCGGCGGCACCAACCCCTCGGCCCTCCCGAAGGCGCTGGACTCGGTGCGCGAGTGGGTCGAGCAGAAGCTGTAGCCGCGCGCGGCCGCGAGGCGCGCTGATGGACGGGCTGCAACGCGAGCGGCTGCGCCAGTACCTCCGTTCGGCCGGCCTCGAATCGCTCGTCGGCCGCGAGGACGCGGTCGAGCTCGCCGTGCGCGACCTCCTCGAGGCCATGACGGAGAAGGTGGCGGTCGGCCCGGCCGATTCGCTCTACATGTACGCCGTCCCCGTGCTCACGGAGGACGGCACCTGCTCGGTGGTGGACGAGCTCGCCCCCGTGCCATACGACCTCACCCCGGTCCTCGGCGGACGCACGGAGCAGACGACGCGCCGCCTGGCGCTGCTGGAACGGCTGGTCGAGCGCGTGCGCGAAACCACGGGCGCCGACTGGGTCGGCATCTACCAGCGCCGGCGCAACGTCGCGGGCGAGGAGGTGCTGGTCAAGCTCTCTTACGTGGGGCGCCCCAGCCGCGCGGAATTCCCGCTCACGCACGAGTTCGCCGAGCGCAGCACGAACAGCACCGTGGGCCTCACGGGACGCGCCACGGTGATCGACGACGTCGGCCGCCACGTCGAGGCGGGCGGTGGCTTCTACGTGTGCGACGACGGTATCCAGAGCGAGGCCTGCGTGCCCATCCTCGACGCGGCGCGCGAGGTCGCGGGCATCGTCGACGTGGAAGCGAAGCCGCGCGGATTCTTCGGCGCCGAGCGCCTCGCGGTCATCGCCGCGCTCGCCCTGGTCGCACCTCCGTTGCTGCCCTGAGCATGGTGCCGGCCCTCGAGATCCGCGGGCTTCTCAAGCAATTCGGCGGGAAGCCCGCGGTCGACGGCCTCGACCTCACGGTGCCGCAGGGCGAGTTCCACGCGCTGCTCGGGCCCAACGGCGCCGGGAAGACCACGACGCTGCGCATCGTCGCCGGTCTCACGACAGCGGACCAGGGCAGCGTGAGCGTGCTCGGCCGCGACCTCGCCACCGATCCGATGGGCGCGCGCCGCGTGCTCGCGTTCCTGTCCGACGACCCGATGCTCTACGGCAAGCTCGACGCCCTCGAGTACCTCGAGTTCGTGGCGGGACTCTGGAGCCTGGAGCCGCGCGGCGCGCGCGCCCGCGCTGTCGAGCTGCTCGAGCTCCTCGGCCTCGCGGAGCAGGCGCGGCAGCGGGTCGAAAGGTATTCGCGCGGAATGCGCCAGAAGCTCGCCCTCGCCGGCGCCCTCATCCATGACCCGGCGCTCATGATCCTCGACGAGCCGCTCACCGGGCTCGATGCCGCCGCGGCGCGGCTGGTCAAGGACCTGCTCGTGGCGCGCGTGCGCGCCGGCGGCACCGTGATCCTCACCACGCACATCCTCGAGATCGCCGAGCGGCTCGCCGAGCGCATCAGCATCATCGCGCGCGGCCGCATCTTGGCACAGGGCACGCTCGGCGAGCTGCGCGGCCGCGCAGGCCGCGGCGATACGCTCGAGGACGTCTTCCTGCAGCTCACGGCGCCCGATGCGCATCCTTGAGCCGCCGGGCTGGGCGTGGCTCATGCGCCACGAGCTGCGCCTCGAATGGCGCGCGTTCGGCGGCGGACGTCTCTTCATCGTGCTGGTCGGGGGCGGCCTGGTCTACGCGCTGGCGCACCTCGCCGCGTGGGCGGTGATGCGCGCGTCGCCGCCGGAGAGCTGGCTCGCCGCGGCCGCGCCCGGGCTGATCGTGGCCGAGATGGTGGTGGCGCTGCTCGTGCTCTCGAGCGCGTTCGGGCTCGCGGTGCGCGCGCTCTTCTTCCGCGGCGACCTGGACCTGATGCTGTCCGCGCCGGTGCCGGTCTCCACGCTGCTCGCCGTGCGGGCCGCATTCGTGGCACTGGGCTGTGTCGCGCTCGTGGCGCTCCTCTGGTCGCCCTTCGTGAACGTGGGCCTCTTCTTCGGCCGGGCGCGGGCACTGCTCGCGTATCCCGTGCTCGCCGCGTTCGGGCTCGCTTGCGCGTCCATCGCGTTCTGCGTCACGCTCGCGCTCGCCCGCGTCGTCGGCGTCCGCCGCGCGCGGATCCTGGCGCAGGTGCTGGGTGCGGTGATCGGCGCGGCCCTCGTGATCGCGATGCAGGTGCCGAACCTGATGTCCGACGCCACGCGCATGCGCTACGCCCGATGGCTCTCCTCCGGCGGAGCGCACGACTGGATGGGTCCGGCAAGCCCGCTCGCCTGGCCCTTGCGCGCGCTCTTCGGCGAGCCGTTGCCGGCGCTCGCCGCCATCGTCGCGGGCGTGGCCCTTTTCCTCGCGATGCTGCCGCTCAACCGGCGTGCGTTCCTCGATGCCGTGCAACGGTCGGGGGAGGGCACGCATCGCGCGCGGGTCGCCGCCGCGGGCGCGCACGAGCGCCGGTTCAGGACGGGACTCGCGCGCATCGTCATCGCGAAGGAGCTTCGCCTCATCGTGCGCGACCCGATGCTCATCGCCAGCACGCTGCTGCAGGCGCTCTACCTCGTCCCGCTGGTCCTCGTCATGGTGAGCCGCGGCGAGTCCGCGCGCGCCCTCCTGGGTCCCGCCGTCCTGCTGCTCGCCTCGACGCTCTGCGGCAATCTCGCGTGGATCTGCGTGAGCGCCGAGGAGGCGCCGGACCTGCTGGGCAGCGCTCCGGTTGCGCATTGGCGCGTGGATGTGCTGAAGGCGTCCGCCGCGGTGCTGGTACCCGCGCTTCTCAGCCTGCCCTTCGTCGCGTGGTACCTCATGCACTCCGTCATCGACGGCGTCGCGGTGGCGCTTTTCGTCGCGCTGAGCCTCTTCTCGACGGCGCTCATCCAGCTCTGGACCGCGCGCCCGGCACGCGCCCGCGACCTGGCGGTGCGCCGCAAGGACCATGTCACGACGAACCTCATCGAGATGGCCGGCTCCATGGGATGGGCGGCGGCGTGCTTCGGCGCGCTGGCGCACGGCGTGGCGCCGGCGTTGGGGATCGCCGTCGCGGGCGGCGCCCTGCTCGCCGCATACCTGATGCGCCCGCGCCGCGGCGATTAGGACTTCTTCGGCGGCATCATGTCCGTGATCGAGCCCTCCGCGATCTCCGCGGTGAAGAACACGGTCTCGGAAAGCGTCGGATGCGGATGGATCGTGAGGCCGATGTCCTCGGCATCGGCGCCCATCTCGAGGGCGAGCACCGTCTCGGCGATGAGCTCGCCCGCGTTCACCCCGACGATGCCCGCGCCGAGGATGCGCTTCGTGCCCTTCTCGTAGAGCACCTTGGTGAGGCCTTCCTCGCGCGCCATGCCGAGCGCGCGGCCGCTCGCGGCCCACGGGAAGACCGCCTTGTCGTACTCGACGCCTTGCGCCTTCGCCTCGGGCTCCGAGAGTCCCATCCAGGCCACCTCCGGATCGGTATAGGCGACGCTCGGGATGGTGCGGGCTTCCCATTGGTGATGGCTCATGCCCGCGATGACCTCGGCAGCGAGCTTGGCCTCATGGGTCGCCTTGTGCGCGAGCATGGGCTCGCCCACGATGTCGCCGATCGCGAAGATGTGCGGCACGTTGGTGCGCATCTGGCGGTCCACCGGGATCCATCCGCGCTCGTTCACGGTCACGCCGGCCTTCTCGGCGCCGATGTTCCCGCCGTTGGGGCGGCGGCCGACCGCGAGCAGCACGCGGTCATACGTCTCGGGCGCGGGCGCCGTGCCGCCGCCTGCCGCCTCGAACGTCGCCTTGAGTCCCTGCGGGGTCGGCTCGAGTTTCGAGACCTTCGTCGACAGCATGATCTTCTCGTAGCGCTTCTCGATGCGGCGCGCGAGCGGCTTGATGATGTCGGGGTCCGCGCCCGGGATGAGGCGGTCCAGGAACTCGACCACGCTCACCTTCGCGCCCAGCGCGTCGTAGACCGTCGCCATCTCGAGGCCGATGATGCCGCCGCCGATGATGAGGAGGCGCTTCGGCACCTCCTCCAGCTCGAGCGCGCCGGTGGAGTCCATGAGGCGCGCGTCGTCGTACGGGAATCCCGGGATGCGCGCGGACTGCGAGCCGGCCGCGATGATGCAGTGGTCGAACGACACGACCTTGCGTCCCTCGGCCGTCTCGACCTCGAGCGCGTGGGGCGAGGCGAACTGCGCCTTCCCCGTGACCACGGTGACCTTGCGCGCCTTCGCGAGGCCGCCCAGGCCCTTGGTGAGCTTGCCGACCACGCTGTCCTTCCAGGTGCGCAGCTTGTCGAGCTCCACCTTCGGCTTGCCGAACGACACGCCGAGCTCGCCCATCTCGTCGGCGTCCGCGATGACCTTCGCGGCATGCAGCAACGCCTTCGACGGAATGCAGCCGACGTTGAGGCAGACGCCGCCGAGCGTCGCGTAGCGCTCGACCAGCACGACCTTCCTGCCCAGGTCCGCCGCGCGAAAGGCCGCCGTGTAGCCGCCCGGCCCCGCGCCCAGCACGAGCACCTCGGCGTGGATGTCGGAGTCGAGGCTCGCGAGCGTGGAGGAGAGCGCCTGGCGAAGCTCCCCGTCCGACCTCGGGGCAGGCGTCGCGGTTGACGCCGGCTTGGGCGAGGGTTGCTGCGCGGGCGCCGGTGGGGATGGCGCGGCGCCTTTCGTCGCGGCAGGGGCGGCGGCGGCCTCCGCGCTCTCGAGCACCGCGATCACCGTGCCCTGCGACACCTTGTCGCCCACCTTCACCCGCAGCTCGCGCACCGTGCCGGCGTGCGGGGAGGGCACGTCCATCGTCGCCTTGTCGCTCTCGAGGGTGACGAGCGACTCTTCCTTCTGCACCGCGTCGCCCGGTTTCACCAGCAGCTCGATGACGGGCACGTCCTTGAAGTCCCCGATGTCGGGAACCTTGATCTCGATGGTGGCCATCAGCGCCCCGGACTCGGCGGATGTGTTGCAGTTGGGGCGGGCAGGGGCGCTGCCGCCGAAACGATACCGTGTGTACTCATCATGGTCGTCATGAGGCGGCCGTTTACAGCATCGCGCGGCGCATGTCGGCGATGACCTGCGCGAGATACGCCGTGAAGCGCGCGCCCGAGGCGCCGTCGATCACGCGGTGATCGTAGGAGAGCGAGAGCGGCATCATGAGGCGCGGCACGAACTCGTGCCCGTTCCAGGCCGGCTTCATCGAGGATTTCGAGACGCCGAGGATCGCGACCTCGGGCGCGTTCACGATCGGCGTGAAGGCGGTCCCGCCGATGCCGCCGAGCGACGAGATCGAGAACGTCCCGCCCTGCATGTCCGCGGGGCCGAGCTTGCCCTCGCGCGCCTTGGCCGCGAGCGCCGAGCTCTCCTGCGCGATCTCGATGACGCCCTTCTGGTCGGCGCCCTTGATCACGGGCACGACCAGCCCCTGCGGCGTGTCGGCCGCGAACCCGATGTTCCAGTATTTCTTGAGCACCAGCGCGTCGCCGTCGAGCGAGCTGTTGAACTGCGGGAATTTCCTGAGCGCCGCGACCACCGCCTTGACGAGGAATGCGAGCGGCGTGACCTTCACGCCCGATTTCGCGTTCTCCTCGTTCAGCTTCGCGCGGAACGCCTCGAGATCCGTCACGTCGGCCTCGTCGAACTGCGTGACGTGCGGGATCATCACCCAGTTGCGCGCGAGCGCCGGCCCGGAGATCTTCTTGATGCGCGAGAGCTCCTGGCGCTCGACCGGGCCGTACTTGGCGAAGTCCACCTGCGGCCAGGCCGGGAGGCCGAGATCGGCGAGCCCGCCGCCGCGCGCCTGCGTGGCCGCCCCGCCACCGGCGAGCGCGGACTTCACGAAATTCTGCACGTCCTCCTTGACGATGCGGCCCTTCGGTCCCGAGCCGGTGACGCGCCCGATGTCCACCCCGAGCTCGCGCGCGAAGCGGCGAACGCCGGGACTCGCGTGGGCGGGTGCGTGATGGTCGCCGCGATCGGCGGCGGAGCCGGACGGCGACGACGCCGCGGCAACCTCGCGCGACGGCGGAGGCGGCGGAACCTGGTCCGGTGCGTCGGCCCGAACGGGCGCCGGCGGCGTGATGGCGCCCCCGCCTTTCTGCGGCGCGGGCGCCGGCTTCTGCGGTGCCGCCGTGGGCGGCGGCGCGGAGGCTCCCGCAGCCTTGGGAGAGGGCTGGGGCGAGGATGCGGCCGCTTGCTCGAGCGTGAGGATCGCCACGCCCTGGCTCACCTTGTCGCCCACCTTCACGCGCAGCTCGCGCACGGTGCCGCCGGCGGGCGCGGGCACCTCCATCGTCGCCTTGTCGCTCTCGAGGACGATGAGCGATTCATCCTTCTGCACCGTGTCGCCGGCCTTCACCAGCACCTCGATCACGGGCACGTCGTGGAAATCCCCGATGTCGGGGACCTTCACCTCGGTTGCGGCCAACTTCTTCTCCTGGTTATCGTTCTTGTATGCGCGCGCGCGTCGTCACACCGTCCACGGCGCGGGCTTATCCGGGTCGATGCCGTACTTGCGGATCGCCTCCGCCACCTTCGCCGCCGGAACGTCGCCTTCTTCCGCGAGCGCACGCAGCGCGGCGATCGCGACGTAGTAGCGGTTCACCTCGAAGAAGCGGCGCAGGTTGTCGCGCGAGTCGCTGCGGCCGAAGCCGTCGGTGCCGAGCACCTTGTAGCGCCGGGGGACGTACTCGCGAATCTGCTCCGCGTAGGTGCGCACGTAGTCCGTCGCCGCAACCACGACGCCCTTGCCGGTGCCGAGGCACTGCTCGACGTAAGGCACGCGCGACTTCTCCGTCGGGTGCAGCAGGTTCCAGCGCGCGCAGGCCATGCCGTCGCGGTGCA
This sequence comes from Usitatibacter sp., assembly GCA_035656735.1. Classification (GTDB taxonomy): domain Bacteria; phylum Pseudomonadota; class Gammaproteobacteria; order Burkholderiales; family Usitatibacteraceae; genus Usitatibacter. Next base: position 181,269 of record DASRRY010000033.1, read on the forward strand.
GCTGGGTGAAGCTGGGCGCGCTGAAGACCTCGGCCGCCACGCCCCAGTCGTCCTTCAGCAGGTCCGCCGCGGCCATCACCTCGCGCAGGATCGTGCCGCTGCCGAGCAGCTGCGCGCGCGGCGCCTTCTTGTCGCCGGCCGCTTCGGAGAGCCGGTACATGCCCTTGAGAATCCCCTCGCGCGCGCCCTCCGGCATCCCGGGGTGCGGGTAGTTCTCGTTCATGAGCGTGATGTAGTAGAAGACGTCCTCCTGCTCCTCCACCATGCGCCGCAGGCCGTCCTGCACGATGACGGCGACCTCGTACGCGAAGGTCGGGTCATACGAGACGCAGTTCGGGATCACCGACGAGATCACGTGGCTGTGCCCGTCCTCGTGCTGCAGGCCCTCGCCATTGAGCGTCGTGCGGCCCGCGGTGCCGCCGAGCAGGAAGCCGCGCGCGCGCAGGTCTCCCGAGGCCCACGCGAGGTCGCCCACGCGCTGCATGCCGAACATCGAGTAGAAGATGTAGAACGGGATCATCGGCACGTTGCTGTTGGCGTACGACGTCGCCGCCGCCATCCACGAGCACATCGCACCGGCCTCGTTGATGCCTTCCTGGAGGATCTGGCCGTTCTTGTCCTCCTTGTAGAACATCAGCTGGTCGCTGTCCTCCGGCTCGTAGAGCTGGCCCAGCTGCGAGTAGATGCCGAGCTGGCGGAAGAGTCCCTCCATGCCGAAGGTGCGTGACTCGTCGGGCACGATCGGCACGACGTTGCGGCCGATCTGCTTGTCCTTGACCAGCGCGCCCAGCATGCGCACGAAGGCCATCGTGGTGGAGATCTCGCGGCCTTCGCCCGTGGCCTCGGTGAGCGTCTTGAACGTCTCGAGCTTCGGCACCGTGAGCTTGACGCTCGTGGTGCGCCGGCGCTGCGGAAGGGAGCCGCCGCGCTTCGCGCGCAGCTCGGCGAGGTATTGCATCTCGGGCGATTTCTCGTCCGGGCGGTAGTACGGAATGTCCGCGATCTTGTCATCGGTGATCGGGATCGCGAAGCGGTCGCGGAACTGCTTCAACGCCTCCGCGGGCATCTTCTTCTGCTGGTGCGCGATGTTCTTGCCTTCGCCCACGGCACCCATGCCGTAGCCCTTCACGGTCTTGGCGAGGATCACCGTGGGCTGGCCCCGGTGCTTCGCGGCCGCGGCGTACGCGGCATAGACCTTGTGCGGATCGTGGCCGCCGCGATTCAGGCGCCAGATGTCCTCGTCGGACATGTTGGCGACCATCGCCTTCAGCTGCGGGTACTTGCCGAAGAAATGCTCGCGCACGTAGGCGCCGTCGCGGCTCTTGAACTTCTGGTACTCGCCGTCGACCGCTTCCTCCATGCGCTTGAGGAGGATGCCGTCCTTGTCGCGCGCGATGAGCGGATCCCAGTACGAGCCCCAGATCACCTTGATCACGTTCCAGCCCGCGCCGCGGAAATCGCTCTCGAGCTCCTGGATGATCTTGCCGTTGCCGCGCACCGGGCCGTCCAGGCGCTGCAGGTTGCAGTTCACGACGAACACCAGGTTGTCGAGGCTCTCGCGTGCGGCCATGCCGATGGCGCCGAGGGATTCGGGCTCGTCCATCTCGCCGTCGCCCATGAACGCCCACACCTTGCGGTTCGAGGTCTTCGCGAGCCCGCGGTGCTCGAGGTAGTGCAGGAAGCGCGCCTGGTAGATCGCCTGGATCGGCCCCAGGCCCATCGACACCGTGGGGAACTGCCAGAAGTCCGGCATGAGCCACGGGTGCGGATACGAGGAGATGCCCTGGCCGCCGACCTCCTGGCGGAAGTTGTCGAGCTGCGATTCGGTCAGGCGTCCTTCGAGGAACGCGCGGGCATACACGCCCGGTGCCGAGTGGCCCTGCACGTAGACCAGGTCGCCGCCGTGCTCACCGGTGGGCGCGTTCCAGAAATGGTTGAAGCCCACGTCGTAGAGCGTGGCCGCCGAGGCGAAGCTCGCGATGTGGCCGCCCAGCTCGAGGTCCTTCTTGCCGGCGCGCAGCACCATGGCCACGGCGTTCCAGCGCACGATGGAGCGCAGCCGGTGCTCCAGCGCCTGGTCGCCGGGGATCGGCTCCTCGAGGTGCGGCGGAATGGTATTGAGGTAGGCCGTCTGCGCGCGGTACGGCAGGTAGGCACCCGAGCGGCGCGCCTTGTCGACGAGCTGCTCGAGGATGAAATGCGCGCGTTCGGGCCCTTCGATCTCGAGCACGGCGTCGAGCGAGTCGACCCATTCACGGGTCTCGAGCGGATCGATGTCTTGGAGGCGGTCCATGGTGGTCGTCTACTTGGGTTGCAGGCGGGAAAATGCGGGCACGGGCCCCGGATCGCGGGGCCTCGCGAGACCCCAATCGTATAATGACTGCGCGAAGGGCGGAAAGCCGCCCGACGGTACCGCACGGTACTTGGAACTATCCCGCCAAATCAGCAGGATCGGTCGCGAAGCGGGATTGTTTCTCAAAAAACGGTTTTAAGTTACTATAAAAGCGCAGGATTTGGGCCTGCGGCGCGAAGAACAACCGGGTACCGGATGAAACGAGAGGCGCACTGGAGTCGGGAGGGCGGCCACGCTGGAGACGGCGCTGTCATCGGGATGCGCATGCCCGGGAGCCGCGCATGAGCCTCGCGGACGCATTGCAGACGGCGAGCCTCACGGACCCCGGGCGCGTTCGCGACCACAACGAGGACTGCATCGAATCCCGTCCCGAGATCGGGCTTTTCGTGCTGGCCGACGGCATGGGCGGGTACAACGCGGGCGAAGTGGCGAGCGGCATGGCGACCTCGCTCATCGCGGACGGCCTGGCCGAATCCTGGAACCCGCGGGATGTCGATCGCATGGGACGCGAGGACGCGAAGGCTCATGCCGAGCGCCTGCTGCGCGAGCAGATCGGCCGCGCCAACAGCGCGATCTTCACGACGTCGCAGAACAACCCCGAATGCGCGGGCATGGGCACCACGCTCGTGGTCTGCCATTTCTACGACAACTTCCTCGCCGTCGCGCACATCGGCGACTCGCGCCTCTATCGGCTGCGCGGCGAGGTGATGGAGCAGGTCACGCGCGACCACTCGCTCCTGCAGGAGCAGCTCGACTCGGGCCTCATCACGCCCGAGGAAGCCAAGATGTCGCAGAACAAGAACCTCGTCACGCGCGCCCTCGGCATCGACCCGGCGGTCGATCCGGAGCTGCACGTGCATGAGACGCAGCCGGACGACCTCTACCTGCTGTGCTCCGACGGCCTCTCCGACATGGTCGAGGACGAGGAGATCCGCTTGACGCTGATCACGTTGAAGTCCAATCCCGGCCTCACGGTGCAGCAGCTGGTGCAGGCCGCCAACGACAACGGCGGGCGCGACAACATTTCCGCGGTGCTCGTGCGGGTGGCGCAGCCGTTCGGCGTTCCGCGCGGTATCCTCGCCCGATTCAAGGCATTCTTCCGGTAATACCCAAGGAAAACGACCATGGCGAAGCTCATCCTCAGCGTCGACGGCCAGGTGCTCAAGGAGTACACGCTCTCCAAGGAGCGCACGCTCATCGGGCGCAAGGCGCACAACGACATCCAGATCGACAACCTGGCGGTGAGCGGCGAGCACGCGGCGATCATCACGATCCTCAACGATTCGTTCATCGAGGACCTGGGCTCGACCAACGGCACCATGGTCAACGGCAAGCCGATCAAGAAGCACTTCCTGCAGAACAACGACGTGGTCGAGATCGGCAAGCACAAGCTCAAGTACTTCAACGACGCGCCGCAGCAGGCGACCGCCGCGGACTTCGAGAAGACGATGATCATCCGCAACCCCGCGAAGCCGGCGCCCACGCCGGCACCGGGGGAGAGGAGCCTGGGCGACACGCACACGGGACTGAAGCCGCTCTCGCCCGACCAGGTGAAGCCCAACGTCTCGCCGCCGCCGCCCACCCCGGCGCCCGCTCCGGTGGCCGCGTCCGCGCCGGCACCCGCCCAGCGTGCCGAGGCGACGACGCCTCCCGTGGGCCAGCCAGCGGGCGCCGCGGGCGGCTTGCGCGATGCGGTGATCCAGGTGCTCTCCGGCGCCGCGGCGGGCAAGACGCTCGACCTCACCAAGAACCTCACGACGGTCGGCAAGCCCGGCATGCAGGTGGCGGTCATCACCAAGCGCCCGAACGGCTACTTCATCACCCACGTCGAGGGCGCGACTTATCCCACGCTCAACGGGGCCTCCCTGGGGGCGCAGGCACACCCGCTCAACGACCACGACCTGATCGAGATCGCGGGCGTGAAGATGGAGTTCTTCTACAAGCCGTGAAGCGGGGAGGGGCCCCGGCCGTCGCGGGCACGGGAGCATCGGGGTCCGTCCCACGCCGTACACCGCGCGAATTCCACTAACCCCTTGTGGAATCTCGCACATTCACCGTGGTAACGTTCGTCGATAATGGATCGATGATCGGCTCCCCTTTGCCCACGGCGCTGTCGCCCATCCTCGAGAAGTCCGCCTCCACGCGGGTGGACATGCGCGTGCGCGTCCTCGGCTGCAGCGGCGGCATCGGTGGCAGCCTGCGCACGACCTCGCTCCTCATCGACGACGACATCCTGGTCGATGCGGGCACCGGGGTGGGCGACCTCTCGCTCGAGGCGTTGGCCAAGATCGACCACATCTTCGTGAGCCACTCGCACCTCGACCACGTGACCAGCATCCCGTTCCTGGTCGACACCGTGTGCTGGATGCGAAAGGCGCCGATCGTCGTCTACGCGATCCGCGAGACGCTCGACATCCTGCGCGAGCACATCTTCAACTGGAAGATCTGGCCCGACTTCACCCAGATCCCCGATCCCCAGCATCCTTTCATGGTATGGCGCGAGCTCACGCCGGGCCAGGCGATCGAGCTGCGCGGGCGGCGCATCACGCCGTTCCCCGCCAACCACACCGTGCCCGCGGTGGGTTTCGCGCTCGAGACGCCGCGCGGCTCGCTGGTTTACAGCGGCGACACCACCACGAACGATGCGCTGTGGGCGGTCGTGAACTCGATGGCGAACCTCAAGTACCTCATCATCGAGACCGCGTTCGCGAACAAGGAACGCGATATCGCAATGCTCTCGAAGCACCTGTGCCCGGACCTGCTGGCGCAGGAGCTCGAGAAGATGTGCTGCCGGCCCGACGTCTTCATCACCCACTTGAAGCCGGGCGAGGGCGCGCTCACCATGCGGGAAGTGCAGCAAGCGGCCGGGCGCTGGCGCCCGCGCATGCTCGAGAACAACCAGGAGTTCCTGCTTTAGCACGGGCCCGCGGGCCTGCCCACGTCATTCGCAAGGTGCCACCATGAGCGCAGTCCTCGAACCCAAGATGCAATCCCCGGCCAACGTGGCCGACATGAGCGCGAAGCTCGCGTTCTCGAAGAAGCTCCAGGCGGTCACGAACCGCGTCCACTCCACCAACAACATCGACGAGATCATCCTCGACGTCTCGCGCGACATCTGCCAGCTGTTCGAGGCGGACCGCATGACGGTCTACATCATGAGCGAGGACGGCAGCTCCATCGTCTCGAAGGTGAAGACGGGGCTCAACTCGTTCAAGGACATCAAGCTGCCGATCTCCGAGTCGTCGCTCGCCGGATTCGCCGCGCTCAACAAGCGGCACATGAACATCAAGGACGTCTACGACGACGCGGAGCTCAAGCAGTACTCGCCCAACCTCACGTTCCTCAAGGCGGTCGACCAGCGCACGGGCTACCGCTCGAAGCAGATGCTGATCGCGCCGATCCTGGGCGGCGACACCGGCAACGAGCTGATGGGCGTGATCCAGCTCATCAACTCGCTCTCCGGGCAGCCGTTCACGCAGCTGCACGACGAGGGCGCGGTGGAGCTGTCGAAGACGCTCGCCATCGCCTTCCGCGTGCGCCAGTCGGTGCCCGGATCGGTCCAGTCGAAGTTCGAGTACCTCGTCGTGGACAACGTGATCGCCGCGGGCGAGCTCGACCTGGCGAGCAAGGCAGCCCGGCGCAAGAACAAGACCGTCGAGGACATCCTGGTCGACGAGTTCCAGGTGAAGCCCGCCGCCATCGGCGCCGCGCTCTCGAAGTTCTTCGGCGTGGAATACGAGCCGTACAAGCCCGACCGCATCAAGCCGCCGGACCTGCTGAAGAACATCAAGCGCGACTACGCCGAAGGCAACCACTGGATCCCGCTCGAGGACGGCAAGCAGGGCGTGGTGGTCATGTCGACCGATCCCGAACGCGTGCGCAACTCGCGCATGGTCGAGAACGTGTTCCCCCGCTCGCGCGTGGTGTTCAAGGTCACGACCGAGCGCGACTTCCGCCAGACGCTGGACCAGCTCTTCGGCGCCGAGGGCGTGGGCTCCATGGGCAGCGAGTCGATCGGCGACCTGCTCTCGGGACTGGACGATGACGACGAGCTGACGGCCGGCGCGGACGACGTCTCCGCGGCCGCCGACAATGAGCTCGTGAAGCTCGTGAACAAGATCATCGTGGACGCCTACCAGCAGGGCGCCTCGGACATCCACGTCGAGCCCACGCCCGGCAAGGGCAAGGTCGGCGTGCGCTTCCGCAAGGACGGCACGCTCACGAACTACATCGAGGTGCCGGCGGCGTATCGCTCGCCGCTCATCACGCGGCTGAAGATCATGTGCGACCTCGACATCTCGGAAAAGAGGAAGCCCCAGGACGGCAAGATCAAGTTCAAGAAGTTCGGCCCGCTCGACATCGAGCTGCGCGTGGCGACCATTCCCACCGCGGGCGGCATCGAGGACGTCGTCATGCGCATCCTGGCGGCGGGCGAGCCGATCCCGCTCGACAAGCTGGGCATCCTGCCGCAGAACCTGGAGCGCCTGAAGAGCTGCATCTCGAAACCCTACGGCATCTTCTTCGTGTGCGGCCCGACCGGCTCGGGCAAGACCACGACGCTGCACTCGGTGCTCGGCTCGCTCAACACAGTCGACACCAAGATCTGGACCGCGGAAGACCCGGTCGAGATCACGCAGAAGGGCTTGCGCCAGTGCCAGGTGAACCCGAAGGCGGGCTTCACCTTCGCCACCGCGATGAAGGCGTTCCTGCGCGCGGATCCGGACATCATCATGGTGGGCGAGATGCGCGACAAGGACACGACGTCCATCGGCATCGAGGCCTCGCTCACGGGCCACCTGGTGTTCGCCACGTTGCACACGAACTCCGCGCCGGAATCGATCATCCGCCTGCTCGACATGGGCATGGATCCCTTCAACTTCGCCGACGCGCTGCTGGGCGTGCTCGCGCAGCGCCTCGCCAAGCGCCTCTGCAAGTGCAAGAAGCCGTACACGCCCGACCAGGCCGAGGTGAAGCATTTCATCAGCGAGTACAGCCAGGAGCTGCTCAACACGCCGGAGTTCAAGGCGGACGCGAACGCCTCGTACAAGAAGGTCTTCGAGCGGCTGCAGCGCGACTACGGATTCGGCAAGCCCGAGTTCCACTTGTACAAGGCCGTGGGCTGCGATGCCTGCGGCGGCACGGGCTACAAGGGGCGCGTCGGCCTGCACGAGCTGCTGGTGGGCACCGACGGCATCAAGAAGATGATCCAGGAGCACTCGCGCGTGGCCGAGATCCTCGCCCTCTCGCTGCAGGAAGGGATGCTCACGCTCAAGATGGACGGCATGGAGAAGGTCCTGCTGGGCATCACCGACATGGCGCAGGTCCGGGCGGTCTGCATCAAGTGAGCTCCGCGCCGTGAGCGGCGACAGCGCCGTCATCCCGGGACACGCCAGGGCCTCCGCGCCCGCGGCGGCGCCCGGTGCCGCGCCCGCGCCGACGGCCGACGCCCACTTCCTCTCCAACCTCGAGTACCTGAACACGGTCGGCGTCGCGCTCTCGCAGGAGCGCGACATCGACAAGCTGCTCGAATCGATCCTCGTCGCCGCGAAGCACCTCACGCGGGCCGATGGCGGCACGCTCTATCGGCTGGTGAACGGCAAGCTGCAGTTCGAGATCGTCCGCACCGACAGCCTCGGCATCGCGATGGGCGGCACCTCGGGCAACCCGGTGCCGTTCTATCCGATCCCGCTGCAGGACAAGGACGGCCACCCCAACTACACCATGATCGCGGCCTACGCCGCCCTCATGCACAAGACCGTCAACATCGCGGACGCGTATACCGCCGAGGGCTTCGACTTCTCCGGTACGCGCAACTTCGACAAGCGCACCGGATACCGCTCGACCTCGTTCCTCACCGTGCCGATGAAGAGCCACGAGGGCGAGATCATCGGGGTGCTCCAGCTCCTCAACGCGACGGATGCCTCGGGCCGCGTCACCACCTTCAGCGAGGAGGACCAGCAGCTCGCCGAGTCGCTCGCCTCGCAGGCCGCGATCGCGCTCACCAACCGGCTCCTGATCCAGCAGCTGGAGATGCTGTTCGAGTCGCTGATCGAGCTCATCAACACGGCGATCGACGACAAGAGCCCGTATACGGCGGGGCATTGCAAGCGCGTGCCGGTGCTCACCATGATGCTCGCGGAAGCCGCGCACGACACGCGCGACGGCCCCCTCGCCGAGTTCCGCATGTCCGACAAGGACCGCTACGAGCTCAAGATCGCGGGTCTCCTGCACGATTGCGGCAAGATCACCACGCCCGTGCACGTCGTGGACAAGGCGACCAAGCTGCAGACGATCTTCGATCGCATCGAGCTCGTGGATACGCGCTTCGAGGTGCTCAAGCGCGACGCCCGCATCGAGATGCTCGAGGCGCGCGTGAAGGCGCTCGAGTCCAGCGACGCGGAGAGCGCACGCCGCGCGGAGGACGTCTACGACGCACGCATCCGCCAATACGACGACGACCGCGAGTTCCTGCGCCGCACCAACGTCGGCAGCGAGCGCATGAAGACCGAGGACCAGGCCCGGGTGAACGCGATCGCGCGCTACACGTGGACCAACGTGCGCGGCCAGCGCGACCGCTTCCTCACGCGCGACGAGGAAGGCAACCTCAACATCGCCTACGGGACGCTCAACGGGGCCGAGCGCGAGATCATCAACCACCACATCGTGGCCACCATCAAGATGCTCGAGGCGCTGCCTTGGCCGCGCCACCTCACGCGCGTGCCGGAGTACGCAGGCGGGCACCACGAGCGCATGGACGGCAAGGGCTATCCGCGCGGCCTCACCCGGGAGCAGATGAGCGTGCCGGCGCGCGTCATGGGCATCGCCGACATATTCGAGGCACTTACTGCCAAGGATCGTCCATACAAGCGCGGCAAGACCCTGTCCGAATCCCTCGCGATCCTCGGCCGCTTCAAGGAAAACGGGCATATCGACCCCGACCTCTTCGACATCTTCGTGCGCGAGAAGGTGTACCTGCGCTATGCGCGCGAATTCCTCGATCCGGAGCAGATCGACGCGGTCGATGAGGCGGCCATCCCCGGCTATCGGTCTGCGGGCTGACACCGGGCCTTGGGGTTTGTTGGCGGGCACGGCAATTGCGTGTAAGGGGTGCCCCTTACGGGGCAACCCCTCCACACGACAAGGCATAACCATGAAAAGGCTCCAACAAGGCTTCACGCTGATCGAACTGATGATCGTGGTCGCGATCATCGGCATCCTGGCCGCGGTGGCGATCCCGGCGTACCAGGACTACCTGATCCGCTCGAAGATGGCTGAAGTGGCCGCTGCGCTTTCCGCTTGCAAGACGTCGGTCGCGGAATACGCTGCCGCGCGCAACGCGTTCCCGAACAACGTGACGGTTGCGGGCTGCTCGACGCAATCGACCACGTACATGGGCAACATGACGGTTGGCGGCAACCCGGTCGCCATGACCGCCCAGGAGCAGAACACGGGTGCCACGCCGCCGAACTGCACGCTCACGCTGACCGCGCTGGGCACGGCTGCCGCGATCACCGGCTGGTCCGGCTCGACGAGCTGCCTCGCCAAGTTCGTGCCGGCGACGTTCCGCTAAGCGTTGTTTCGTTGCATGAAAAGGGGCCCGCGAGGGCCCCTTTTTCATTTGCAAGAGCGGTCAGGAAGTGACGGTTTCGGGCATGGGTAAGGGGGCCCCGCTAGGGGGAAAGCCCCACGTCCGGCGATGGCACGGGGCTTGCCTTATGTACCTCAGCCGGCCGGCAATCCCGGTCGTCTTCCTCAACTCAATTACAGGAGTGTCCGTGAAAAAGATCCAACAAGGCTTCACCCTGATCGAACTGATGATCGTGGTCGCGATCATCGGCATCCTGGCCGCGGTGGCGATCCCGGCGTATCAGGACTACCTGATCCGCTCGAAGATGGCTGAAGTGGCTGCTGCGCTTTCCGCTTGCAAGACGTCGGTCGCGGAATACGCCGCTGCGCGCAACGCGTTCCCGAACAACGTGACGGTCGCGGGCTGCTCGACGCAATCGACCACGTACATGGGCAACATGACGGTTGGCGGCGACCCGGTCGCGATGACCGCCCAGGAGCAGAACACTGGTGCCACGCCGCCGAACTGCACGCTGACGCTGACGGCCGAGGGCACTGCCGCCGCGATCACCGGCTGGTCCGGCTCGACGAGCTGCCTCGCCAAGTTCGTGCCGGCGACGTTCCGCTAATCCCTGGCTTCTTCAGGGAGGAGACAGCGGGCCCTTCGGGGCCCGTTGTTTTTTGCGGCAGGGGTCTGACCACTGTCAGCATGTGAAACGAAACACGTATCACATGCTGACAGTGGTCAGACCCCTATCGCGGCGTATTGGGCTTGAGCGGCAGGCCCAACGACAGGTAGGTGAGGAAGTACTCGAGGTCGTTCATCTCGTTGGAGCCGGCGCCGAAGGGTGCCGCGCCCATGCGATCGAGGCAGTCGCGGATCTGCGCCTGCAGGGTGAGCGCCTGGTTCGCGTGGAGGAAGGGCCATCGCGTCGCCTGCCCGACGGCGCCCGAGAGCGCCTGGTCGGCGTAGATGCGGCCGGCATTCTGCACATGGCACGAGGCGCACGCGTAATTGCGCTGGCCGAAGCGCGTGAAGTACAGGCGGCGCCCCTGCTCGAAGTGGCTCTCGGCGGCGGCGGGCACCCGCACCGCGACCTTGCGGCCATCGGCGAGCGAGCGCAGGTACGCGGTGAGCGCGCCCATCGTCGGCGGGTCCGTCGCCTCGAGCAGCGGCTCGTGGTGGATCTTGAGGCATTGGTTGATCGACATCTCCAGCGTCACCACGCGCTTGAGGCGGCTGTCGTAGAGCGGATACGAGGCGGCGACGCGACGGCCCCCGTTGGGATAGCACGATGCCAGCGTGCGGCCGTCCTTGAACTTCCGGCCCCAGAGCGCCTTGCCGGCCTCCATGGGCGTGGGACCTGCCGCAGCGGCCGCCGGCGTGGTGACGGCGCTCTCGGGCGGCGTGGCCGCGGCTTGGGCGCCCGCCGCCTGCAGCTGCGCCTCGATGCGCGCCGCGAGCTCCTGGCGCACGGCATCAACGCCGCCGTGGGCCGCGAGCGCGCCCGTGGCGAGTACCACGGCGAGCGGCAGCCGCAGCCTAGGGAAGCGCAAGCAGGTACTCCGTGAGGCGGTCGATCTCGCGCTCATCGAGCAGGAGGTGCTTGCCGAAGGGCGGCATGATGGTGTCCGGGTTGGCGCGCGTCGGATCGCGCAGGAGCTCGTGCAGCGCGGCGGAGCCCAGCTCCCGCATGCGCGGGCCCGCGAGGGCGGGACCCACGTTGGAGCGCGTGGCCGGGCCCGCCTGCACGGGCACCTGGTGGCAGGCGATGCAGTAGCCCTTGTCCGGTCGGATGAAGAGCTCGAGGCCCTGGTCTTTCTGCGCGAGCACGGCGGGGGCGAACGCGACGCCCGCGGCCGCGACGATGGCGAAGTGCGGCCGCATCAGCTGATCTTGAGCGCTTTCTCGGCCGCCTTCTCGATGTCGAGCTGCGCGCGCAGCTCGCGCAACCGCGACTCGGCGCTCGAGGCCTGGTAGAAGTCGCTGCCTTTCGCCTTCACCGCGATCTCGAGCTGCTCCACGGCGCGGGCGAGGTTGCCGCGGCGGTAATAGGCCTCGGCTTGCGCGCGATGCTGCGCGAGCGGCTGTCCGGTCTCCTCGAAGGCACGGGCCTGGATCTCGTAGAGACGCGCATCCTGCGGAAGGATGCGGAGCGTGTCGTCCAGCTCCGCCAGGACGCGCTTCGCCTGGCCGCGATCGAGCAGCAGCTCGAAGTACGCGTACGAGAGCGCGCGGTAGCTCGGCGTGTTGCGCAACGCCGCCCGGTAGACGCCCAGCGCTTCATCGGCCTTGCCCATGTCGGCGAGCACCTGCCCCGCGAGAAGCTCGAAAGCCGGATCGGAGCGGCCCACGCGCAGCGGCGCCAGCACCTTGATCGTCTCGCCGAAGTCGCGCGTGCGGCGCAGCGCGAGCGCGAGGCCATAGACGTCCTCGCGCGGCGTGAGCACGGTGTGGCTCTCGAGCTCGCGGCGGTAGTACGCCACGGCATCGGCGGGCGATTGCGAAGCCACGCGCAGCTTCGCCTTGGCGAGGAGGTACTCGGCCGTGCTGGGCCTCATCCCGAGCACCAGGGGCATGTGCTGGATGCGGTCCTCCATGTCGGCGATGCGCTCGGTGGTGAGCGGGTGGGTGCGCAGGTACGCGGGTGCGCCCTTGTACTCGTTCAGCCGGTTGGCTCGCAGCAGGCGCTCGAAGAAGGTCGCCATTCCGCGCGGATCGTATCCCGCGCGCTGCATGAGCTGGAGCCCGCCGCGGTCGGCCTCGCGCTCGTGCTCGCGCGTGTAGTTGATCTGGGTCTGGATCGAGAGGGCACCCGCGGACGCCACGGCCGCTTCCGTGATCTGACTGCCCTGGCTCGCGCTGCTGCGGGCGGCAAGCAGCGCCACGGCGAGCGCCGCGAGGGAGGCGAACGTGGCGCCGCGCTGGCCGTAGAGCGTGCGCGCCTGGTGCTTCTGCAGGATGTGCGTGATCTCGTGGCCCAGCACGCCCGCGAGCTCCGACTCGTTCTCGGTGAGCAGGATGAGCGCGCTGTGGACGCCGACGTGGCCGCCGGGGAGCGCGAAGGCGTTGATGGTGTCGTCGTGCAGCACGAAGAAGTCGATCGGCGGCACGGGCGGATCGGCCGCCTGCAGCAGGCGCTGGCCGATGCGGTTGATGTAGTCGGCGACTTCGGGATCGTCGATGTAGTCCTTGTCGGCCCGCACCTCGCGCATGATCGCGTTGCCGATGGTGCGCTCCTGCTGCTCGGAAAGCGCGGCCGAGGAGGCGTCTCCCAGCTCGGGCAGGGCCTGGGCGAAAGTGCCCGTCATGAAGCAGGCGAGCACCGCGGCGGTGATGAGGGATCGAGGTTTCACGCGACGAGAAGGCCGGTTCGTGCTGCTAACATGGCGGCCGGGCCCCGCGCGGGGGCAGCAGGATCAGGCCATTATGACGGAAAAGCTGACCCACTTCGATGACCGTGGTGCCGCCCACATGGTGGACGTTGGCGCCAAGGAGGAGACCCACCGGGTGGCGGTCGCCGCGGGCTCGATCCGCATGAAGCCGGCGACGCTGGCGCTGGTGGCCTCGGGCTCCTCGAAGAAGGGCGACGTATTGGGGGTGGCCCGCATCGCGGCGATCCAGGCGGCCAAGCGCACGTCCGAGCTCATCCCGCTCTGCCATCCGGTGCCCCTCACGTCCGTGAGCGTCGATTTCATCATCGACGAGAAGGTCTCGAGTGTCGCCTGCCGCGTGACCGCGGAATGCACCGCCCGCACCGGCGTCGAGATGGAAGCCCTGACCGCGGTCAGCGTGGCCCTGCTCACCGTCTACGACATGTGCAAGGCCGTGGATCGCGGGATGGTCGTCTCGGAAGTGCGGCTGCTCGAGAAGAGCGGCGGCCAGTCGGGAACGTTCCGGGCCCCATGATAAAATTCGCCATTCCCCCGGAGATCGAACCCATGCAAGCGCAAGCATTCGACCGCGAGCTCGACGTGCGCGGGCTCAACTGCCCGCTTCCCATCCTGCGCGCGAAGAAGGCGCTGGGCGACCTCACGGCGGGCCAGGTGCTCAAGGTGATGGCGACCGACCCCGGCTCGGTCAAGGACTTCCAGGCGTTCTGCAAGCAGACCGGCAACGAGCTGCTGTCCCACTCGGAAGGTGCCGAGTTCACCTTCTTCATGAAGAAGCGCTAGTCGACGAAAAGGTCCGCGAAGAGCGGCGTTCCCGGGCTGACCGCGTAGCGCTCGAAGTCCTTCTCGCCGCCCCGGCGCAGCACATCCTCGTCGATGTAGAAGTTCCCCGTGTGCGTCTTCGCGTCGCTCGTGAGAATCGCGTGCGCCGCGTCGGCCATGATCGCGGCATGGCGGCTCGCCTTGAGGATCGCCGCGGGGAAGTGCACCTCCACGGCGGCCGTGGCGATGGTCGTGCGCGGCCAGAGCGAGTTGACCGCGATGCCCGCCGGGCGCAGCTCCTGCGCCATGCCGAGCGTGCACATGCTCATGCCGTACTTGGAGATGGTGTAGGCGACGTGGCCCTTGAACCATTTCGCATCCATCGACAGCGGTGGCGAGAGCGTGAGGATGTGCGGATTGGGCGCGCGCTTGAGCCATGGCAGGCACGCCTGGGAGCAGAGGAACGTGGCGCGCACGTTCACCGACATCATCAGGTCGAAGCGCTTCGCGGGTGTGGCCTCCGTCGGCGTGAGGCTGATGGCGCTGGCGTTGTTCACGAGGATGTCGATGCCGCCGAAGGCCTGGGCGGCCTGCGCGACCGCCGCCGCGACGGCCGCGTCGTCGCGCACGTCGAGCTGGATCGCGAGCGCCTGGCCGCCCGCCGCGCGCACCTCGTCGGCCACCGTGTGGATCGTGCCGGCGAGCTTCGCGTGGGGCTCCGACGTCTTGCCGGTGATCACGACGCGGGCGCCGTCGCGCGCGGCGCGCAGCGCGATCTCGCGGCCTATGCCGCGGGTGGATCCGGTGATGAAGAGCGTCTTGCCCGCGAGCGTCGTCATGGGTTTCCCATCCGCGTGTTCTCCCCGGCGGGGATGATACCCCGGCCGATGTAGACCACGCGCAGCTGCGACCGGAAGGTCGGCATCTGCAGCAGGAACACGAGGCCGGTGAGGAGCGAGATCGCCCCGCCCACCATGAAGGTGAGCGGCACGCCGATCTGCTCGGCGAGCCAGCCCGCGAGGTAGTGCCCGATGGGTGCCACGCCGATGAAGAACATCGTGTAGTAGCTCATGACGCGGCTGCGTTTCTCCTCGTCGACCAGCGTCTGCAGGATCGTGTTGCACGTGGCACCGGTCATGAACATGCCGAAGCCCGACATCATCAGCAGGAAGCACGAGAGCACGATGTTGCGCGACGCGCCGAATCCCATGGCGCCCAGGCCCGCGATGATCGCCGCGGCCGGGATCCACTTGCCCAGCCCGCGCACGCTGGGACGGCGCGCCAGGCCGAAGGCGGAGATGAAGGCGCCGAGCCCCACGGCGCCGATGAACACGCCCACGAGCGTGGCGCCTGCCCCGAAGGTGCGCACCACCATCGCGGGCATGAGCGTCGAATACGGGCTGATGGAGAAGCTCACCGCCGCGAGGGTGAAGAGCATCCTGCGCACGGGCAGCAGGCCCATCGCATAGCGCCAGCCCTCGGCCAGGTCGGCGAGAGGGTGTGCCGCACGGCGCGGCGGCCGTGGCTGCAGCTTGACCCCGAAGAGCGCGACCAGCACGGCGAAGAACGAGACCGAGTTGAGCCAGAAGCACACCGTTTCGCCCGAGAGCGCCACGATCAGGCCCCCCAGCGACGGGCCGATGAGGCGCGTGCCGTTCATCAGCATGGAGTTCAACGCGATCGCATTGGGCAGGTCCTCGCGCCGGTCGATGAGCTGCACGAAGATCGACTGGCGCGTGGGCGTCTCGAAGGCGTTGCAGATGCCGCCGAAGAGCGCCAGCACCGCGAGCTGCGTGGTGGTGATGATGTGCAGGCCCGAGAGGACCGCCAGCACCGCGGACTGCACCGCCATGAGCGAGAGCACGGTCATCAGCATCTTCCGGCGGTTGATGCGGTCGCCCAGCACGCCCGCGAAGGTCGCGAGGAAGAGGTGTGGCGCGCTCTGGAGGAATCCCACCAGGCCCGTGAAGTAGGTGGAGTGGGAAAGGCGGTACGCGAGCCACATCAGCGCCACCGACTGCACCCACGTGCCCACCATCGAGACCGCCTGGCCGATGTAGTAGCGGCGGAAGTTGGCGGACCCGAGGGCCCGAAGGCTGTGGGGAACGGGCACGCGCTAGCCCAGCTTCGCGAGCTGGGCGCGAAGGTCCGCTTGCTTCGCCTCGAATTCGGCGAGGCGCTTGCGCATCTGGTCGACGACTGGCTTGGGAGCGCGGTCCACGAAGCCGGCGTTGCCGAGGCTCGCGCGCGCCTTGGCGATCTCGGCGTCCACCTTCTCGAGCTCCTTGCGCAGCCGTGTGCGCTCGGCATCACGGTCGATCTCCACGTGCAGCATCACCTTGCCGACCTTCGTGATGGACACCGGCGCGTCCTCAGCCGGGAGCGCGTCGACGAAGCGAAGCTCCGAGAGGCGCGCAAGGGCACACATGCCAGCCTCGTGCGCGCGCAGCTCGGGCGCCGATTCGGCCAGGTACATCGGCACCTTGGCTCCCGGCGCGAGCCCCATGGTCGAGCGCAGGGTGCGCGCGGCGTTCACGACTTCCATGAGCATCGCCACCTCGCGCTCGGCGGCCTCGTCGATGCGCGAGGCGTCGGCCTCGGGGAAAGGCGCCACCATGATGCTGTCGCCCGCCTTGCCGGCGAGCGGGGCGACCTTGTGCCAGAGCTCTTCCGTGATGAACGGGATGATCGGGTGGGCCAGCCGAAGTGTGGTCTCCAGCACGCGGATGAGGGTGCGGCGCGTGCCGCGCTGCTGCGCCTCGTTGCCGTTGGCGATCTGCACCTTGGCGAGCTCGACGTACCAGTCGCAGTACTCGTCCCACACGAACTCGTATACCGCGCGTGCCGCGGTATCGAAACGGTATTCCGCGAGCGCCTCGGCGAAGGCCTTTTCGGTGCGCTGCAGCCGGCTCACGATCCAGCGGTCGATGCTCGACATCCCGGCCGGCTTCGACGCGTCGAGACCGGTGTCGTGGCCCTCGCAATTCATCAGCACGAAGCGCGTGGCGTTCCAGAGCTTGTTGCAGAAGCTGCGGTAGCCCTCGGCGCGCTTCAGGTCGAAGTTGAGCGTTCGGCCGTGGGTCGAGAGCGCGGCGAAGGTGAAGCGCAGCGCATCGGCGCCGTACGCCGGAATGCCCCCGGGATAGTCGCGCTTGATGCGCTTGGCCGCCGCTTCCTTGTGCGCGGCGAGCATCAGGCCCTGCGTGGATTTGTCGAGGAGGCTCTCGAACGACACGCCGTCGATCACGTCGAGCGGATCGATCGTGTTGCCCTTGGACTTGGACATCTTCTGGCCCTCGGCATCGCGCACGATGGCGTTGATGTACACGTCGCGGAAGGCGGTCTGCCCGGTGAACTGCAGGGTCGTCATGATCATGCGCGCGACCCAGAAGAAGATGATGTCGAAGCCGGTCACGAGGACCGAGGAGGGCAGGTAGAACGCCCGTTCGCGCGCGAACTGCGCCTCGTCGGGCCAGCCCAGCGTCGTGAACGGCACGAGGGCCGACGAGAACCAGGTGTCGAGCACGTCGGAGTCGCGCGCCTGCGGCGTGATGCTCTTTCCCGCGGCGGTCGCCTTCGCGCGCGCCTCCTCGAAGGTCCGGCCCACGAAGGGCGTGCCGTCGTCGGCGTACCACGCGGGAATCTGGTGGCCCCACCAGAGCTGGCGCGAGATGCACCAGTCCTGGATGTTGGAGAGCCACTGGTTGTAGATCTTGGTCCACTCCTCGGGCACGAAGCGCGTCTCGTTCTTCGCGACGGCCTCGAGGCCCTGGCGCGCCATGCCGTCCATGCGCATGAACCACTGGTCCGAGAGCATCGGCTCGACGACCGCATCGGAGCGCTGCGAGCGCGGCTGCATGAGCTTGTGTTGCTTCGTGCCCTCGAGGAGGCCCAGCTTCTCGAGGTCCGCCAGCACGCGCTTCCTCGCCTCGAAGCGATCGAGGCCTTGATAGGGCAGCGGCGCGTTCTCGTTGATGCGCGCCTCGAGCGTGAGCACGCCGATCATCGGCAGCCCGTGGCGCTGGCCCAGCTGGTAGTCGTTGAAGTCGTGGGCGGGCGTGATCTTGACCACGCCGGTGCCGAATTCGCGGTCGACATACTCGTCGGCGACCACCGGGATCAACCGGTCGGCGAGCGGAAGCCGCACGCGCTTGCCCACGAGGTGCTTGTAACGCTCGTCCTCGGGGTGCACGGCCACCGCCGTGTCGCCCAGCATCGTCTCGGGACGGGTCGTCGCGACGACGAGGTGGCCGCTGCCATCCTCGAGCGGGTAACGCAGCGACCAGAGCGAGCCGTTCTCTTCCTTCGACTCCACTTCGAGGTCCGAGACCGCCGTCTGCAGCACCGGGTCCCAGTTCACGAGCCGCTTGCCGCGATAGATGAGCCCCTGCTCAAAGAGCCGCACGAAGACCTCGGTCACGGCGCGCGAGCGCGGCGCGTCCATCGTGAAGTACTCGCGCGACCAGTCGCAGGAGTCGCCCAGCCGGCGCATCTGCCGCGTGATGGTGGAGCCGGATTTCTCCTTCCACTGCCACACCCGCTTCACGAACTCCTCGCGGCCGAGCGCGCGTCGGCTCTCGCCCGCCGCCTCGAGCTGGCGCTCGACGACCATTTGCGTCGCGATGCCCGCATGGTCCGTGCCCGGCTGCCACAGCACGTTGTAGCCCTTCATGCGGTGGTAGCGCGCGAGGATGTCCATCAGCGTCTGCTGGAAAGCGTGCCCCATGTGCAGCGTGCCCGTGACGTTGGGCGGCGGCAGCTGGATCGAGAACGAGGGCTTCGCGGCGTCGAACCCTGCCTTGAAGTAGCCGCGCGACTCCCAGAAGGGATACCAGCGCGACTCGATGCCGTGGGGGTCGAAGCTCTTGGCGAGTTCCATGGGGAAAAGCGAGGCCTTCCGCGTTGCGCGGGGGCTTGACGTCGTCGGGAAGCTGCTATTTTACGTTACGGCGCACTCCGACGCCTCTCGCTTCGAACACCCGCCACGACGAGGTTCATCGACGGGACGTGCAGGCACGCGGATCCGTCCGTATCTGTGTGGCCCAGCTCGACGGCAATCAGCTGCAATCCTCGGATCTTCCGCTTTGTCATTCATGACCGGCAATCCCGATTCAGATTAGTCACACCGGTAATGCCTTCTATTCGGTGACCGGGTTTCGGGTTTCATAGATGGCACCCTCATATCCGCCGTCCTGATCATAAGAAACGGTCCCATAGACCGCCAGCCCGTCAGGTGAGATCGCAAGATTTGCGTGGTGCGGGCCTGGCAGATTGACGGTCGACAGCAATTTTCCTTCGGGCGACATCACCGCGAAACCGCCACCACGATAAAGGCCGACAAACAATCTTCCGTGCTTATCAAGTCTCACACCGTCAGGTGTCGCCCTCCCATTTGCGTTGGCTAGGAGATCGTCAAGTCTAAGGAATAACCGCTTGTCCTGCAGGGTGCCATCGAGATTGATGTAGTACTTATAGAGACTATCCGTTTCGCTTTCCGCCACGTAGAGCGTATGGCCGTCTGCCCCAACA
This sequence comes from Usitatibacter sp., assembly GCA_035656735.1. Classification (GTDB taxonomy): domain Bacteria; phylum Pseudomonadota; class Gammaproteobacteria; order Burkholderiales; family Usitatibacteraceae; genus Usitatibacter. Next base: position 200,872 of record DASRRY010000033.1, read on the forward strand.
GCCAAGCCGTTGGCATATCGAATGCCATTCGCGACGTTCAGGACTAGACCGCGAGGCGTGATGTAATAGATCTTTCCCGGCGTCGTGGAATCACCCGACGCTGAAAAATAAACTCCTCCCTTGTGGTCTGTCGCAAGATCGTTTGGCCTGGAAAAACCATTCCCGGATTTGTCGGAGCGAATCGTATCAATGGTCGCGCCGTCGAGAGAAATCCTGACAATGGTGTTCCCGTCATAGCAGGCGACAAGCAAGGATCGCCCATTTTCCACAAGTCCATTCGCACCGCAGCCATCTTGGTGCCAGACACGTTGGACTTTACCCTCGACTAACCTAAGAACGTCAGAGTTACTGTAATCGACAAAATACAAAATGCTATCGACGAAGATCGTCCCTTCGGTGTAACCCAGCCCGGAGGCGACGATTCGAGTCTCCGCGGCTTGCGTAAGCCCCGAAATACTCAGAAGCAGCGCGACCGCGACTGCCAACTTTGCGGCCTGGCTTAGACGTCTTTCAACGCCGTCGAAGACAATTCCGGCCGCGCTCATTTACCCATGAACCTGATGATTTGCTCGGCGACGGCGCGGGGGGCTTCTTCGGGAACGTAGTGCCCGCACCCGGCAAACACACCACCCCGCACATCCACCGCGACTAAGCGCATCGTGTCGAGCAGCAATGCTCCCACTCCGGACTCCGCGCCGACAGCGAGCACCGGCATCGCGAGCTTGCGCTCGGCGCGCGCCCGACTGTGCGCGATTCCTTCGGGCCCGAGATTGTGTCGTTGGTAGGAAAGCGCCGCTCGCATCGCGCCGGGAGCGGCGTTGACGCGCACATATTCACCGAGATCCGCCGGCGTGATCGTCCAGGGACGAGCGGCTTTGGCCCTGAACAGCCACGCCAGGAACTGCCGCTCGCGTCCCTGCAGCAGGATCTCCGGCAGGTCATCGAGCCGGTTGAAGGCCAAGTGCCAGGTCTTCAGATTCACCTCCGCCGAGGGAATGCCGGCCGGAGGCGGCGGGGAGATGCCGGGCAGCGCGGCGTCGAACACCGCGAGCCGCTTTACGTCGCCCGGCCATTCGGCCGCATAGGCATAGCCGATCCAGGTGCCGAGATCGTGACCGACGATGTCGACAGGCCCGTTCGTCGTCAGTCTCAGCGCCTCGACGAAACCATGAAGCTCGGCGGCGACGGTACGCATCTCGTAGCCAGAGGCGGGCCGATCGGAGTCTCCCATGCCGCGCGGGTCGAGCGCGATCACGCGTCGGCCGGCCTTGGCGAGCAGCGGCATCACATGACGCCATGCATACCAGCTCTGGGGCCAGCCGGGTAGCAGCACGATCGGCGCACCGCTGCCGCCTTCCACGAAATGGAGCCGCACGCCCTCGACAACGACGGTATCGTGGTGAAACTGCGTCCAGAACGTCGGCGGGTCGAAGGGCGGCAACGTGTCCGCGGCGGAGGTTTGAACGACGTCATGACTCATGGCGTTTCCTGGCCGGAGCCTGTCTCAGCGCGACGTCCGAACCGTCCACGGGCTTGAAAATTCGTACGCTCTCGTACATGCCCGGCTCGAAGGTCGCGAACGTGAGCGCTTCCTGCAGGAACGGCAGCGGCCCGGGATCTTGGCGCATGGAGTGATAATCCCCGATGCTCCGCCACCGCGCACACATGGTCACCCTCGTGCCATCGATGGCACGATGCAGCGTCGCAGAGATAAAACCCGGCGCACGGTTGACGAAACCATCAGTCGCGCGCGTGAGAAGATCGATAAGTCGCTGCTGATTGGCTGGTGTCACCGTGAATACGTTAATGGACGTGACGGTACTGTCTCTCTGCGCGATTGTCACAAGCACCCCCCGCTTACTGCTGGAGGAAAGCGAATGCCTGCTGGACGAAGGCGGCATGGTGCTGAAAGATGCCGCCATGCCCGGCGTCAGGGAAAATGCTCAATTGTGCGTTCGGCAGCCTACGCGCGAGCTCGAATGAGTTGAGCGACGGCACCATCACGTCGTGATCGCCGTTGACGACCAAGACAGGATGCAGGACCGACCCAAGCGCCGTGGCGTCACCCTGTCCCCAGGCTTGGATCGCGGCAATCTGGGCCTGAACGGTTTCGTTGCTTACCGGCGCGTCAACGTCCTGGGTGCGTTCTTTCAGGCGATGCAGGAAGTCGTCGGCCGCCATCTGGCCATTGCTCGTCTGCGTAAAGAATAGAAAATGCTTCGGATGCCTGTTGGTGGCGCCTGCCCTTCCAAAGGCGTCCTGTAGAACTGCAGCGACATTCGCGATGCCGTCGCCGCCCGCCGGGCCAGTGCCCGCGAGAATGATCTTGCGCACCAGACCTGGTTGTTGCTGCGCGATGACCTGAGAGACGAAACCGCCGAGCGAAAAGCCCAGCAGATCGACTTTGCTAAAACCAAGAGCGCCTATGAACGCAATAGCATCCCGGGCCATTTCCTCGACGGTCTTGGGAGTAGTACCTCCGGATCCGCCGACACCACGATTGTCGAACACAATTACGTGGTGCTTCGCCGCCAGGCCATCCACGACCTTCGGATCCCAATCGTCCAACACTGCCGTCAAATGGTTGAGGAAGATTAGCGGGACGCCGCCCTTCTTGCCGATCTCTCGGTACACGAAGGTCGTGCCATTCACATCGATCGATTTTGTCGTCGCAGTTTCAAGGGTCATGCTCATCTCTTTCTCTCCATTGTTTACGCGTCGGCCTACGCCTCTTTCTTGGCCGCCTGTGCAGAGCTCCACAACGAGCCTGGGTTGACCAGAGCCGGGTAGAGCGCGAGCATCCGTTCGTAGAGGTCGCGAGGCGTGCTCGTTTCGTCATTCACGCGGATGAAGTCCTTGATGTAGCGCCGGGTCTCCGCGATGCACCGCGGGTTGTCGTCGTGTTCCGGAACCTTGTGCCCTGCGACGACAAAACGCGGATTCAGCGCCTCGATCCTGTCCAGCGCTCTCAGCCATTCGAGCCTCGTCTGCCGCTTCGACTCGATCAGGAAGGGATGGATACCGTTGTAGACGGCATCGCCGGCGACGACGAGGTTCATCGACGGGACATGCAGGCACGTTGATCCGTCCGTATCGGTGTGACCCAGCTCAACGGCAATCAACTCGCGGCCCTCGAGATGGATCGTGTTGCCGTCCATGGCGTTTGCGAACGACACCACGTGGGGGATCTGGCCGGGAAAGAGCTTGCGCCACCGCGCGTCCAGCTTTTCCGGAGTCGCTTGCTCGCGCATTCTCGTGGCCACCTCAGGTGTCGCCAGTGCTTTCGCATCCGGGAACCGGTCCAGCAAGACGGTCAGGCCCAGGAAATGGTCACCGTGTGCGTGCGTGATGTAGATGGCGGTGAGGTGCTTGCCGGTCGCCTGGATGCTGTCGGCCAGCGTCGTGGCCTGTGCCACGGTCAGGAACGTGTCGACCAGCACGGCGTCTTTCTTCCCCGAGATGAGGGTCGACGAATTGGCCACCCACATCAATGGCTCCCTGCCTGCGGGCACATCTCGATTCAAGCCTTGTCTGACCGCCGTGAAGACCCGATAGGACAGGGCGTCGGCAGCGGTCGCGGCCCGCAGCGTGGGGGCGGCTGCTCCGAGCAATGTGATGGTGCCCAGCTTCAACAGGTCCCGGCGTTTCATGCGTGATCCTCGAAAGAGACGGCAGAGGCTCAGAGGATCGCTGTCGTCGGGTGCGCCCGCAACGGGCGTGCGCTCCGTGGTCTCCTGCACTTTCTGCAGTAATGGCCAACGCGACCGCTAGCTTCGTCGGGATAACGAATCGACCATGAAATCGACAAATAGCCGCGTCCTGTAGGGCAAGTGCCGATTCGGGTAGAGAAGCCACAGGCCGGGAAGCTCGCCGCTCGGATACACGCACCGATAGCGCGGCATCAACTTGACCAGCCGGCCCGCGCGAATGTCATCGAGCACGAGATTCTCGCTGACGCGCAAGATGCCGAGCGATTGCCGGGCGAGTTCCAGCAGCACGGCGTAGTTGTCCGCTTCGACACGGGCGCGCACCGGCTGCGAGACGATCCCCTTGCCGCGGCGGAAACACCAGTTCCCCGGTTCGTTGGCGGAGTGCACGAGGCAGTCGTGGCTCTCGAGGTCTTGCGGCCGCTCGGGCTCGCCTCGCGCAGCGACGTAGCCCCGAGATGCGCACAAGATGCGCTGGAATTCCCTCAGCCGCCTGGCCACGAGGCTCGATTCCGGGACTTGCCCCGAGTGGATGGCAACGTCGTAACCGCCCTCGATCAGGTTGACGAGCGAGTCCGTCGTCGAGAGCGTGAGGCGCACATGCGGATAATTCGCGCAGAACTCCGCCAGGAGCCGCGGCAGGTATTCGAGCGCCGTGTATTGCGCAACCGCCAGCCGGACGAGGCCTGAGGGCCGCGTCTGCAACGATGCGACTTCGTCAGAGGCGTTCTCGAATGCGGTTGCGGCACTGGTGGCCCAAGCAAGCGCGACTCTTCCTGCTTCAGTGAGGCTGAGGCTGCGGGTGGTCCGCTCCACCAGCCGGGCGCCGAACGCAGCCTCGAGCTGCGCCAGCTTGCGCGTCGCGAGCGAGGAATCCATGTCCAGCGCGCGTGATGCTCCCGCGATGGTGCCGATCCGGGCGAGGTGGATGAAGAGCTTCGCCAGTTCAAGGGAAATGAACGGCGTCTCCGTCGGTGCTTCGGGTGCGGCCTTCCTCATGGTCGTTCCCGGCGAAGCGCCTGCGGCGGCTGGCCGTCCGCCCGCAGGAACCATGGCCTCATTCGTTCCTTGTCGCCGAAGCCCGTCTCGCGCGCGATGACCTGCCAGCGCCGTCTGCACGCGATCGGATTTCGCATCCATGTCGAGCAGCGCTGAGGATTGCGATTGGCCACCGATCCGCCTGTGGTGTAGAACCAGCTTTCTCGCGACAGCCTCCGAGACCCCAGATCCGAGATCCTGCTCTATCAGGGCCGGTGCAAGAACGACGTCCTGCCGATCCTCGGAAAGCCGCTATTTTACTTGACGACCCGCCAGGGCCTCGGCCACTGCGCTGGAGACGATGTCCGCGAGCTGCGGGCGCAGCTCGGCGAGAACGGTTGCGATGGCGACGCTCACGGATCCGCCGAGGCGTTCCATCACGCGCCGCTCGAGCTCGTTGGCGATGCGCGCCTCGACGGTCGCCATGACCTGCATCGAGACCTCGCCCGCGAGCAGCGTCGCGTCGCCGCTGCCGGCGACGTCCACGAAATCGGTGAGCACCGGGTAGTTGCCGGTCTCGGCACCCGGGCGCGTGCCCAGGGAGCGCCGCAGCAGCGCGTCGGCCTTGCCCAGGATGTCGTCTTCGTCCGCCATTCAGCCCTCGACGTCGTGCACGTTCAGCTCGTAGCCGCGCTGCTTGTAGAAGCTGTAGCGCTCGCGCGCCCGGCCCTTGTCGGCATCGTCGGTCGACACGATCTCGAGCAGGCGCTCGAACGTCGCGAAGAAGGGCGGCCACTCGTCGGCCAGGTTCAGTAGGACATCGTGGTGCGGCAACGATTCCCCCGAGGCGGCAAGGATGATCGGGGTCTCGGGCGCGACCGCCGCGCCCGCCATGCAGTGCGGCACGAAGCGCGTCTGGTTGTACGTCCACAGAAGCTCGTCGAACCGGCGCAGCATCGCAACGTCGGGCGTATACACCACCAGCCGGCTCGACTTTTCGAACGCGCGCGACGCAAGGCGGCACGCGAAGCGCAGCTTGTCCTCGGCGCAGCGGTAGAAGTCGATGCGTGTCACGCCTGCGCGCGGCGCTCCAGGAAGTGCACGAGGAGCGGCACGGGGCGTCCCGTGGCGCCTTTCTCCGCGCCCGACTTCCAGGCCGTGCCCGCGATGTCCAGGTGCGCCCACGGGTACGCCTTCGTGAAGCGCGAGAGGAAGCAGGCGGCGGTGATCGAGCCGCCGGCGCGCGAGCCGATGTTCGGGAAGTCCGCGAAGTTCGACTTGAGCTGCTCCTGGTAGTCGTCCCAGAGCGGCATGTGCCAGGCGCGATCCCACGCGACGTCGCCCGCGCGCACCAGCTCGTTCGCGAGCGAGTCGGTATTGGAGAAGAGGCCCGTCGCGACGTTGCCGAGGGCGATGACCATCGCACCGGTGAGGGTCGCGATGTCGACCACCGCCGCGGGCTTGTAGCGCTCGGCGTAGGTGAGGGCATCGCAGAGGATGAGGCGTCCCTCTGCATCGGTGTTCAGGATCTCGACCGTCTGCCCGGACATCGTGGTCACGATATCGCCCGGCTTGACCGCGTTGCCGTCCGGCATGTTCTCCGTGCTGGGCACGATGCCCACGACGTTCATCGGAAGCTTCATCTGCGCCACGGCCTTCATCGTGCCGAAGACGCTCGCCGCGCCGCACATGTCGAACTTCATCTCGTCCATCTCGGCGGCGGGCTTGATCGAGATGCCGCCGGTGTCGAACGTGATCCCCTTGCCGACGAGGGCGACGGGCGCCTGGTCCTTCTTGGCGCCCCAGTACTCCATCACGATGAAGCGCGGCGGCTGCTTGCTGCCCTGGGCCACCGCCAGAAACGAGCCCATGCCGAGCTTCTCGATCTCCTTCTGCTCGAGCACCTCGACCTTGAGGCCATGGGACTTGCCGAGCTCGATCGCCTGCTCGCCGAGGTAGGTCGGCGTGCACACGTTGGGCGGCAGGTTGCCCAGGTCCTTGGCCAATGCGACGCCGTCGGAAATGGCGGCCGCACGCGCCGCCGCCGCTTCGCCGTCGGCGATCTCGTTGCGCTTGCCCACGTGGAGCATCACCTTGCGCAGCGTCTTCCTGACCTCGGGCGGCTTGCTCTTCATGCGATCGAAGCGATAGGCGCCGTCCATCACCGCGATGGCCGCCTGCTCGATCTTCCACGACGTATCGCGCTTCTTGACGCCGAGGTCGGTGAGGCAGATGCACGCATCGACCGTGCCGGTCGAGCGGATGGCCTTCATCGTCGCGCTGAGCGCGCTGCGATAGGCGGTCTCGTTGAAATCGCGTTCCTTGCCGAGGCCCACGAGGAGCACGCGATCGGCGGGCAGCGGCGACACGTTGTGGAGCAGGAGCGTCGTGCCGACCTTGCCCTCGAGGTCGCCGCGGCGCAGGACATCGGAGAGCGCGTTGCGGCACGCGCGGTCCACGTCGCGCCCGGCGGGGGAGAGCTTGCGTCCCTCGTAGACGCCGATCACCAGGCAGCCCGTGCGCTGCTTCTCGGGACTGCCGCTCTTTATGCTAAATTCCATTGAGATTTCCTCGGGTTGCCGCGACCGCGAATCGCCGGATTATCGCACAGCCCACTGCCGCGAAGCCCCGTGATCTTCCACCGAAGCCTCATCCGCGAGTTCAGCCTCATCGCCATGGCGGTGGTGGGCGTGCTGCTCGCGATCATCCTCACGCGCCTGCTGATCCTCATGCTCGGCAAGGCCGCGCTGGGCGACGTGCTGCCCGAGGCGGTGATCGGGCTCATCGCATTCGGCATCCTCACGTACCTGCCGGTATTGCTCGGCATCGCCGTCTTCATCGCGGTGCTCCTGGCGCTCACGCGCAGCTATCGCGACAGCGAGATGACCGTGTGGTTCACCTCCGGCCTTTCGATCGCTTCGTGGGTGAAGCCGGTGCTGCAGTTCGCGCTGCCGGTCGCCGTGATCTGCGGGGTGTTGTCGCTCTGGCTATCGCCCTGGTCGCTGGCACAGAGCGCCGAGTACCAGCGCTTGCTCGAAAGCCGCGACGAGGTCTCCAGCGTGACACCGGGCGTATTTCGCGAGTCGCGCAACTCGGATCGCGTTTTCTTCGTGGACAAGCTCTCGGAGCGCGACGACGTCGTGAACAACATCTTTGTCCAGTCGACCCAGAACAATCGGCTCGGCGTGATCGTCGCGCAGAAGGGGTTCATCGAGACCGAGAGCAACGGCGACCGCTTCGTCGTGCTGCTGAACGGGCGGCGCTACGAGGGCACGCCGGGCACGCTCGACTACCGCACGGTGGATTTCCAGCGGTACGCCATCCGCATCGAGCCCAAGGAGGCGGTGCGCAAGGCCCCTCCCGCGAAGGCGATGACGATCATGCAGCTGGTCGAGGGTGCCAAGCCCGACCAGATCGCCGAGCTGCACTGGCGCGTGGCGCTGCCGCTGGCGGTCATCATCATGGGACTCTTCGCCATCCCGCTCGCATTCGTGAACCCGCGATCGGGGCGTTCGTGGAACCTGATCCTCGCCGTGCTCGTCTACGTGCTCTACAACAACCTGCTCTCGATCTTCCAGGTATGGACCGCGCAGGGGCGCATTCCGCCGTGGCTCGGCTTGTGGCCGGTCCACTTCGGGATGCTCCTGCTGATCGCGCTCATGTTCTACCGCCGGCTCTACGGCTTCCGCTGGATCGCGCGCGCGGCGTAGTGGGAAGGAGCGCGGTCGGCAATGTATAATTTCGGGCTCGCTCGGCCGGGACTTTCCATCCCTTCAAACGCCTGGCGGCTGGTGCAGGATCCACGGAGAGGTGGATGAGCGGTTTAAGTCGCACGCCTGGAAAGCGTGTTTGGGTTAACAGCCCAACGCGGGTTCGAATCCCGCCCTCTCCGCCAAGATCGAGAAGGCGTTGGAAGGTCGATCCGCTGCCGCCGTTGGCCTGAAGGCGGCCTCCTTTCCCCGCGTCCGGAATCGGCGCATCATGCGGCCGCCGGGGGCAGCTCCCTAGCACAAGCGCATGCGGCGGTCGAATGACTTCGCCGCATCGCACGTCATGAAAGTGACGGCGGCTCCATGCGATGTCCTTCGCCATGATGGGCCGTCCAGAAGAGGGAGGTGACATGCGTCTCCATCTCGTCCGCACGCTCGCGATCCTGCTGTCGACGCTCGTCCTGCCCGGGGCGGCGCACGCCCAGCTCTTCCGGGCGTACCTGGCGTCGTACGGAAACGATTCCAACCCATGCACGGTGGCTGCTCCGTGCCGGCTCCTTCCGGCGGCGCTCAACGCGATCGTCTCCGGGGGCGAGATCTGGATGCTCGATTCGGCCAACTTCAACTCGGGCGCCGTCACGATCAACAAGAACGTTTCGATCCTCGCGGTGCCGGGCGAGGTCGGGAGCATCGTCGCGGTAGGCGGCGCCAACGCGATCAACATCAACGCGGGCCTTACCGTGGCGATGAAGAACGTGTCCATCACCAACAACACCAACAGTCCCGGGCAGGATGGAATCGACATGAGCACGGGCACGCTGAGCCTGCAGGATTCGGTCGTGTCCGTTCCCAACTACGCCATCTACCTCGGCGGCACCGGCTCGCTGTCCCTGCACAACACGGTGATCCGCGACAGCTACATCGGTGTGTACGTCACGGCTGGCGGAAGGGCGGACATCTCGCGGTCCAAGTTCATCAACATGAGTTATGGCGGCGTATACGTCGTGGGCAGCGCCGCGGGTGTCACGAGCTTCGCTCACGTGCAGGACTGCGAATTCGCGCAGGCGGGATATGCGCTGCAAGCCTATTCGCCCGTCGTGGGCGCGACGTCGCGGCTTACCGTGCACAACTCGAGCGTGAGCGGCGGCATTTACGGCTTGGTGGCATCGAGCACGACGAGCGGCGCGAACGCGATCGCGAGCATCAGCGGCAGTCAGGTCTCCGGCGCGGAGTTCGCCGGCCTGTACCAGAACGGGACCTCGAGCGCGGTCGTGCAGACGCTCGGGAACAACCAGGTGGTCAACAACAGCCCGAATACGGCCGGCACGATCACCTCGGTAGGGGGCCTCTGATGAAGACGGGAGACCAAGCCATGAAACGAATCCTGTCGCGCTTTGCGCTGTCCTTCGTCGCCGCGCTCGTGATGGCGCTGCCGGTGCACGCGCAATTGTTTCGGGCCTACGCGGCGTCCTATGGGAACGACAGCAACCCATGCACCGTCGCGGCCCCATGCCGTCTGCTTCCGGCGGCCTTGGCCGCCGTGCAGGACGGGGGCGAGATCTGGCTGCTCGACTCCGCGAATTTCAACTCGGGCGGCGCCGTCGCGATCAACAAGAACGTGAGCATCCTGTCCGTTCCCGGCCAGGTCGGCAGCATCGTGGCGGTGGGGGGTGCCAACGCCATCAACATCGGAGCCGGCCTCACTGTCGCGCTGAGGAACGTGTCCATCACGAGCAACGCCAACAGTCCGGGCGCCGACGGAATCGACATGACGACCGGAAAGCTGAGCGTGCAGGGTTCGACAATCTCCGTACCGCTGGCCGCGATCCACGCCAGCGGCATTGGATTCCTGTCGGTGCACGACACCGTCATTCGAGACAGCTTCGTGGGGGTCCACGTCAAGGGCGGCGCTACCGCGGACGTCTCGCGTTCCAAGTTCTTCGACCTGCAGTACGGCGTTTACGCGGAAGGCGTCGTCGCGTCGACGGTGAGCTCCGCCATCGTGAAGGACTGCCAATTCGCGAACGTCGTCAACGGGGCGCAGGCGGGCGCGACGACCGTGGGCGCAGTGGCGCGGCTCAGCGTGCACGACTCGAGCATCAGCGGGGGCACCTACGGCATCGTTGCGTACAGCAGCGCAGGCGGCGCCAATGCCGTCGCCAGCGTCGGCGCCAGCACGATCTCCGGCGCGAGCACAGGCCTCCTCCAGAGCGGCGGCAGCGCCGTGCTGCAGAGCATGGGCAACAACTGGGTGGTCAACAACACCAATGCGACCGCCGGGACGATCACGCCGGTGGGCGGTATTTAGGCCGCCGGATCCGGCACCGAGGAAAGGAGAGTTCGCAGTGAATCCGAAGCTGGGCCGCATCGCGGTCGTTGCCGGCGCGGCGCTCCTCGCACCCGTCACCGCCGGGGCGCAGTCGTTCCGCGCCTATCTCGCGTCCTATGGCAACGACGCCAATCCGTGCACCGTGGCCGCGCCATGCCGCCTGCTTCCGGCCGCGCTCAACGCGGTGGCCAACGGCGGCGAAGTGTGGATGCTCGACTCCGAGAATTACAACAGCGGCACGGTGACCATCGCCAACTCGGTGTCGATCCTGGCCGTCCCGGGCCAGGTCGGGAGCGTCGTGGCCTTCGCGGGCGGACCGGAGGTCGCCATCGCGACGAGCGGTGTCACGGTGGCGTTGCGCAATCTCGTGATCCCGAACAACGTCGCCAACCCGGGCACGTACGGTGTCGTCATGACCGCCGGCACCCTGCTGTCGGTGGAGGATTGCCTTTTCGCGAATCTCCCCAACGCGGCCATCTACGTGCACGACACCAACTCGATGGTGGCGGCGAAGAATTCGGTTTTCCGCAACCTGGGCGACTACGCCGTGCGCGCCGAGAACGGGCCCGAGGTGACGGTCGCGAACTCGTAGATCTTCTACACCAGCGGTGTCCTGTCGCTCGGCAGCACCGCGCTCAGCACGACCTACGTGACGGTTTCGGACTCGACGATCGCATAGCATCTACGGCGTGTACGCCACGACGTCGATCGCGAGCGCCGTGGCCCGCGCGACGCTGACGCGAAGCGCCGTGAGCCACACCTCGAACGCCCTGGATGCGGAGACGAATGGCGCCGGGACGGCCACCGTCTACGCGGCGAACAACACCATCGTCGGCGGGCGCGGCTGGAACGTCACCGGGACCGGCACCTCGGTCGTCACCTACGGCGACAACCACTTCTCCGCCACATCGGGCGCTTTCGGGACGATGACATCAGACGCCCCGCAGTGAGACGTGGCGCGTTCGCCCTTTCTTCACCACCTGGGGCGTGCAATCCGGTGGAGCTTCCGAGTCAGAACTGCACCTCGAATCGCACCTGCAGCGCCCACGCGTTGGGAATCGCGCTCGTCGTGTTCGGATGGATCACGTACTGCAGGTCGGGCTGGATGGCGAAGTGCTTGGAGACCTGCGCCAGGTATGTCGACTCGATCGTCGTTTCCGCACGCGTGACGCCCGGATCTATGACAACTTGCGCATCCATGTAGTGGGAGCCGTTGCGCGCGTGGGCGACCGCGAGGCCGGCCGTGTCGTTGGAGCGCGAGGCGAACATCGAGCCGATGCTCAACCCCGCGCCGAAGTAGGACCCGAAGCGATTCACCCGTCCGTCGCCCACGGCGGCCTCGAGGAAGCCGTCGACGCGCGGCCCGGTCTCGCGCGCCCGATAGAGCATGCGGTCGTAGAGCGCATAGGCCCCGGTGCTTCCCTTGCGCATGACCGGGTTGCCCGCCGCATCGATGTCCGAGGCGTCCGGGAATCTGGCTGTGTAATGCCAGGCGCCAAAAGCCGCCTTCGAATCGTATTCGCCCAGCCGCGCGTCGCGCCCGATCATCTGCCGTCCGGTCGAGGGCCGCACGGAGACCTTCGCGCGGTCGAGGAATGCCGCCTCCGCCACGAAAAGCGCGCCCTCGCCGCCGGCCAGGGGATCATGGCTCGCGCCGTGAACGGGCGCGCCATCGAGGATGGCCAGGCGAAGCACGGTGTTGTCGTACGGCTTTAGCGCGATGCGCGCGCCGACAGAGGTATCCGGAAAGATCGACGGACCGTCCACGCCGCTCTTGCTGAACTCGGGACCGACTCCGAAAGAGCCGTTCATGAAGAGCGACGCCGTCTGCAGCCGATAGAACTCGGTATTCAAATCGTAGAGACCGAGCAGCACGGACGCGCGATTGCCGAAGAGATTCTTCTGCGCCCAGAGCTCGTAGATGCGCGTGCCATTCGAGCCTGCGATGCTGCTTACTCCCTGGGCATCGCCGATCCATTTGCTCGGATTGCCGCCGTTGAGCGACAGCACGTCGAGATGCGCGATCGTATCGGGTGCCCATCCCAGCTTGCCCGCATCGACCTCGAGCGTGATGTGCGCATCGCTGGTATACGTGGAGCCGCCGCTCAGGCCGCCGCCGAGTCTCGCGAAGGCACCGCCGTCGTAAAGCAATCCCGAGCTGACCGCCGGTGCATCGGAGTCGGATTGGGCGCGGGCGCCGCCCGCCGCGAGTGCACAAGCGATCGCGGCAAGATGGCCGGCCGGGAATGCGCGCATGGTTCCACGAGCGAATACGGATGCTCGTAGACACCGCGCGCCGCAGCCAGTGCCCGCGAAGGCATCCCCAAGGTGCCATACCAATATGGCTCGCGGCTGTGTTCTATTCCTGCTTCGTCGCAACCACCGCAGGCAAATCGATGCGGCCATCGAATCCGTCCCGGACGCCTCCCGACGCCGACCTGGCGTGGGCGATCGGGACCGTGCTGGCGGCCAAGTTCGCGGCACTCATGGTGATATGGCTCCTGTGGTTCGCGCATCCGCAGGCGAGCCGCCTGACCGACGAACGCGTGGCAAACGCGCTTTATCCAGCACGCCCTGCCGTGCAGGAAAGGACCTCATCCCATGCACGGCCTTGATCTCGTCGACGTCTCCCGCCTGCAATTCGCCGTCACGGCGCTCTATCACTTCCTCTTCGTGCCGCTGACCCTGGGCCTGTCGTGGATCCTGGTCATCATGGAGGCGGTGTACGTCATGACGGGTCGCGAGGTCTACCGGGACATGACCCAGTTCTGGGGCAAGCTCTTCGGCATCAATTTCGCGATGGGAGTCACGACCGGCATCACGATGGAGTTCCAGTTCGGCACCAACTGGGCGTACTACTCGCACTACGTCGGCGACGTCTTCGGCGCACCCCTGGCGATCGAAGGGTTGATGGCCTTCTTCCTCGAGTCCACGTTCGTCGGCATTTTCTTCTTCGGGTGGAAGCGGCTCTCCAGGGTCCAGCACCTCATGGTCACGTTCCTGGTCGCGTTGGGCTCGAACCTTTCGGCGCTGTGGATCCTGGTCGCCAACGGCTGGATGCAGAACCCGGTCGGCGCCGAGTTCAATTTCGAGACGATGCGGATGGAGCTCACCAGCTTCCCGGCGCTCCTGCTCAATCCCGTCGCCCAGGCGAAGTTCGTCCATACCGTGGCCGCCGGTTATGTGACGGCGTCGATGTTCGTGCTCGGCATCTCGAGCTGGTACCTGCTCAAGGGACGCGATGTGGGCTTCGCGCTGCGCTCCTTCGCGGTGGCCGCCGGCTTCGGCCTCGCCTCGGTGCTGTCGGTGATCGTCCTGGGCGACGAGTCCGGCTACACCTCGGGCGAGGTCCAGAAGGTGAAGCTCGCCGCCATCGAAGCCGAGTGGCACACGCAGCCGCCGCCTGCCGCGATCACCGCCTTCGGCTTTCCGAACCAGGAGCAGGAGCGCACCGATTACGCGATCAGGCTGCCCTGGCTTCTCGGGCTCATCGCGACCCGCTCGGTCGATACGCCGATCACGGGCATCAAGGAGCTGCGCGACGAAGCCGAGGGGCACATCACCGCGGGGATCCGCTCCTACGCGCTGCTCGAGAAACTGCGTGCGGGCGATACGAGCCCGGAAGTCCGCAAGCGGTTCGAGGAGACCCGCGGCGACCTGGGCTACGCCTTGCTCCTCAAGAAATACACCCCTCGAGTCACCGACGCGACCCCGGAGCAGATCCGCCGGGCGGCCGCGGACACGATTCCGCGCGTGGCCCCGCTCTTCTGGTCGTTCCGCGTGATGGTCGGCCTGGGGCTCCTGATGCTCTTCATCTTCACGGCGGCGTTCTTCTTCCTGGCGGTCCGCAAGCTGTCACCGCAGCGCTGGCTGCTGTGGATCGCGGTCTGGAGCATCCCGCTTCCCTGGATCGCCGCGCAAGCCGGCTGGATCGTGGCCGAGTACGGGCGGCAGCCCTGGACCATCAGCGAGGTGCTTCCGACTTTCCTGAGCGTATCGAATCTTTCGGCGTCCGACGTGATCGCGAGCCTGTCGGCCTTCGTGGTGTTCTACACGGCGTTGCTCGTGATCGAGCTCTACCTGATGTTGAAGTACATCCGGCTGGGCCCTTCCAGCCTGCACACCGGCAACTATGACCTCGAGGCCGCGGACGCGAGTCCGGCGTGACGTGGAGAGAACGGCATGATCGACTATGAAACCCTGAAGCTCATCTGGTGGCTGCTCGTGGGCGTGTTGCTGGTGGGCTTCGCCGTCACGGGCGGCTTCGACATGGGCGTGGGTACGCTGCTGCCCTTTCTCGGCCGCAGCGACGAAGAGCGCCGCGTCGTCATCAACTCGATCGGTGCGACGTGGGAAGGCAACCAGGTCTGGCTCATCACCGCAGGGGGAGCCATGTTCGCCGCGTGGCCACTCGCCTACGCCGCCGCGTTCTCGGGCTTCTATGTCGCCTTGCTCCTCACCCTGTTCGCGCTCTTCCTGCGTCCGGTCGGCTTCGATTTCCGCGGCAAGGTCGAGGATCCGCGCTGGCGCGCCGCGTGGGATTGGGGACTCTTCGTGGGTGGCGCCGTGCCCGCGCTCATCTTCGGCGTAGCGTTCGGCAACCTGCTCCAGGGCGTGCCGTTCCACTTCGACACCGGGACGATGGCCGTGACCTATACCGGTTCGTTCTGGGCGCTGCTCAACCCGTTCGCGCTTCTCGCCGGGCTCGTGAGCGTCGCGATGCTGGTCATGCACGGCGCGGCATACCTGCAGGCGCGGACCGACGGCGTGATCGAGGCGCGCGCGCGGAGGGCGGCGCGTTGGGCAGCCATCGCGCTCGTGGTCACGTTCGCGCTCGCGGGCGTGTGGATCACCCTCGGAATCAATGGTTACCGCATCGTCGCGATGCCGCCGCCCGGAAGCGCATTCGTTCCCACGGCGAAGACAGTCGAGTCGGCGACCGGATTGTGGATCGCGAACTTCGTCGCGCATCCGTGGCTGTGTCTCGCGCCCGCGTTCACATTCGCAGGGGCGCTCGGCGTGATCTGGCTTTCGGGGAGAGGTCGACCCTGGGCGGCGTTCGCTGCCAGCGGCGCGGCGGTCGCGGGAGTCATCTTCACGGCGGGATTCGCGATGTTCCCGTTCATCATGCCTTCGTCCAGCGACCTTCGTTCGGGCCTCACCGCGTGGGACGCCGTATCGAGCCGAAGGACCCTGTCCATCATGTTCTGGGTCGTCGTATTCATGCTGCCGGTCGTGCTTGCATACACCACCTGGGTGTATTGGAAACTGCGCGGCAAGATCACCGTCCTGCACATCCGCGAGAACACGCACACCAGCTATTGAGGAGACACCATGTGGTATTTCACCTGGATCCTGGGCGTTGGCCTCGCTCTCGCGTTCGGCATCATCAACGTCATGTGGCTCGAGTCCTCTTATTTTTCGGGAGACGTGAACGAAGACCAAGTTCGCGAGCGCTTTCCACCCGGCCGTTGACGCGAGGGGTTGATGGCCGCCTGGACCTGGCTAGTACCCGTTGTGTCCGTCGTACCGCTCGTCGTGGGCATCGCGATGGGCGTAGGCACGTTCCTCGGGATCCTCTGCGGGATCGGCCTCATCGCTTCGGTCCTCGCCGCCGTCCATCACGCCGAAGTCGTCGCGCATCGCGTGGGCGAGCCGTTCGGGACTCTCATACTGGCGGTCGCCGTGACCGTGATCGAGGTCTCGCTCATCCTCTCCATGATGCTCGCCGGCGGCGACGAGGCGGCGGTGCTGCCCAGGGACACGATCTATGCCGCCGTGATGATCATCTGCAACGGCGTCGTGGGGATATGCCTGGTGGTGGGCGGCCTTGCGCACCGCGAGCAGGCGTTTCGCGTGGAGGGAACCGGCGCCGGGTTGGCTGCGCTCATCGTGATGTCCACGCTGACACTCGTGCTGCCCGCCTTCACGACGAGCACGCAAGGGGGCACGCTCAATACGGCGCAGCTCGGATTCGTTGCCCTGGCGTCGGCCGCGCTCTGGGCGATCTTCGTCTTCATCCAGACCGTGCGCCATCGCGACTACTTCCTCCCGGTGACGGCCGCGGCCGATCCGGAGTCACACGCCGAGCCGCCCACGACGCATGAGGCCTGGGCCAGCTTCGGCCTGCTTCTCGTCTCGCTCGTGGCGGTGGTCGGCCTGGCCAAGATGATCTCCCCCGCGATCGAGCGGGCGATCGCCACCGCCGGCGCTCCCCAGGCCGTGCTCGGAATTGTCATCGCCACGCTGGTGCTCCTGCCGGAAACGTGGGCGGCCGCGCGCGCCGCCCGGGCCGATCGCCTCCAGACCAGCATGAATCTCGCGATCGGCTCGGCGCTCGCATGCATCGGCCTGACGGTCCCGGTGGTGGTTCTGGCGGCGCTTGCGTTCGACTTGCCGCTGGTTCTCGGCCTGGAGCCCACGGACCTCGTGCTGCTCGCGCTTACGTTTGTCGTGAGCGCGATCACCCTGGGCACCGGCCGTACCCACGTGATGCAGGGCGCCGTACATCTCGTGATCTTCGCCGCGTTCCTGGTCTTGGCGTTCGTGCCGTAATCCGGGAACGATGCGTCGTCACGATCGGCAGGCCGGCATTGTGGACTACCTCATCGCGAAGCGCCCTGGCCGCTAGATCCAGTGCCAGCCGTTGAAAAGGCTGCCGAAGTATCCCGTGAGCAGTCCCCCGAACACGGCCGTGATCAGCGCGATGAAAGCGCCGAACACGAACGCGGCGGGAATGGCGGCGATGGCGAACTTGATGAGCAGCCAAACCATCTGGAAGAAGGGAATGTTCACGTTCACCACGCGAACGCGGATGACCTCGGCGTGCAGGTCTTCGCGGCGGTCGAGGCGGTCGAGGTTTTCGTCGAGGGTGGGCATCGCATCTCCGGGGGATTCGTCAATTCAGGAAAGCGGCGTGGAGGCTTGCCGCCGCCGCGTTTCGCTCGGGGCGCGGCCGCGTCGCATCCAGCACGGGCGCCACCTGCGCGGGATCGAACTCGATCAGCGCGGCATCGAGCGGCGGTCCGTCCTGCTGTGGACATGCTACGCCCAGCGTTTCGCCGTCCCGCGTTTTCAGCGCAACCGTCCTGTCGCTCGCGCACGCTCGCGCGACCGCCTGCGAGGCCTCGATCGGCCGCCTGGCGGCTTCGACCCCGGCGATATCGACCACGTCGAGCCCGGAGCGGAGCTGCTGGCAAGGCAGCTCGTCCTGGTATTCGATGTGGAAGTAATCGGGGTATGTGAAGACGCTCATCGTGCCGTGGCAATCGGCCCTCATGATCCCGCCCATCAGGTTGCCCGCGAAGGCGGTGGTGAGCGACGGCGAGAGCGACGTGGCGGCGGCCGTGCGCAGTCCCGCCAATGCGTACAGGCGCTTCAAGCCCTCGATCAGCGGTAACGAGCTCGTGAGCGTCTGGCGCAATACCGACGCCAGCGCTTCGTCGCCGCGCGCAAGCGCTTCCTGCTCGAAGACCGCCTCGTAGTACGTCGGGTGCGACTTCCATGCATCCCGCCAGTAGCCGAATGCGTCCAGCGCCGGCTTGTCACGCCGCGCGGCGGCGACGATCGCGAACTGCAGCGCCATTCCACACGCATACGGGTATCGGCCGGCCTCGCGCTCGCGGATGTCCTTCCAGGCGCGGCCGCGAGCGTAGATGCCGCATTCGACCGTCGCGTTGGAAATCCGCTTCGACGCCTCCGCGTCGTCGATCTTTCCGAGTGCGAGCAACGCGGAAGTCGCCAGCAGCTCGGAATTGCCTTCATGCAGCCAGGCAGCGGCCCATGGCGGATGCTTGAAGACACCCATGTTCCACATGTGCGCGAGCTCGTGCGCGACGACGGTTTCGAACGGGCCGAGGGCATCGGCTGGTACATCGCGCCATCCCGAGCCGATCACGCCGAAGCGCACCTCACCGCCGGGAACGAGGTCGGCCTGCTGCGTGCGGCCGGGGCGCTCGCGCGCGATCCAGGTGAGGTAGAACGTCGGGCGGTGCGCATATGGGGCGCCGAGGCGCGAGGCGTAGAGCTCGATCACCTGCGGCGCAAGCCGGTTCATCACCGCCTCCAGCGACTCGGCTACTCCGTCGTCCGCGAGCACCCGCGCGGCCCGCTCTTCCACGAATCGGTCGGGACCGAAGTAGAACCAGCCGCCGTCGCCGTGCTCGAAGGTGCGGCTGTCGAGGACCAGCTCCGAAGACGACTTCCGCTCGCGAAACGACACGATGCCGCCGGGCGGCGCGTGCAACCGGAATTCGGCGACCGACTTCCCGGCGGGATTCAGCACCTCGAGATACGCGGCGTAGAGAAGGACGCCGCCATTGCGCAAGTGGATGAGGGGCGGGTACATGCGGTCCCGCGGCTTGTCGTCCCAGTCCAGGGCAATGGACTCGCGGGCGCAGCGCGGATCAGTGCCGAGCGTGATCTCGTTGCGCGCGAAGGTGAAGCACGCCGGATCGGATTTCCAGCCTGCTTTTCGCACGGATTCCTGCCATGCCTCTTCCCCCGTGAATCGCAGGGACGTGCCCGGCGCGAAGCGGTAAGCAGCCCGCGTCGATCCGTCGCGATCGATCGAGACGTCGACGTGGCCGGATTCCCCGGCCCACGCCATGCACGTCAGGAGCATTCCCATCGCCCATGCCGCGCGAAGCCATCCCTTGAGCATCCCGATCCTCCCGGCGAGAAGCATGTACGTTAATCGAAGCGGCGCGGAATGTCTGCGAAGCCCAACGACTGCGGTTCCGAGAACCGGCGGCTCCGTGCACAATCGAAGTCTTTTTGCCGAAGGAGGGACCATGGCCGGATTGCAGAAGATCGATGTCGTCGAGGGAAACGGGACCGAGGCGCGCTCGGGCAATGTCGTCGTGCACTACACGGGCTGGCTGCACGACCCGTCGAAGAACGACGGCCACGGCAGCAAGTTCGACAGCTCCCACGACCGGCGCGAGCCGTTCGAGTTCCGGCTGGGCGCGGGCGAGGTGATCCGCGGCTGGGACGAGGGCGTCGCGGGGATGAAGGTCGGCGGCAAGCGCACGCTCATCATCCCGCCCGACCTGGGCTACGGCGCGCGCGGCGCCGGCGGCGTCATTCCGCCCAATGCCACGCTGGTGTTCGACGTGGAGCTGGTCGACGTCAGGTAGCCCGCAGCCTCAGACCACGTGATCGGGGGCGAGCGCGCACGGCACCTCGCCGCTCGCCGTCTCGATCTGGAAGGTGGCGTGGCAGATGTTGAACCGCTTCTCCACCTGGACCGCGGCCTCGCGCAGGAAGTCGTCGCCCGGATGCCCGCCGGGAATGACGAGGTGCGCCGTGAGCGCCGTCTCCGTCGTGCTCATGCCCCAGATGTGGAGGTCGTGCACTTCGCACACGCCGGGCAGCGAGGCCAAGTGCAGGCGAACGTGTCCGGGATCGACCTGTTCCGGGACGGCATGCAACGCGAGCCGCACCGACTCGCGCAGCAGGCCCCAGGTGCCGTAGAGAATCACGAGCGCCACCAGCAGGCTCACGATCGGATCCACCCGCAGCCATCCGGTGGTGAGCATCACGACACCGGCCACGACGACGCCGACCGAAACCAGCGCATCGCCCGCCATGTGCAGGTAGGCCGCGCGCATGTTCAGGTCGAGCTCGCGGCCGTGCATGAAGAGCCAGGCCGTGAAGGCGTTCACCGCGATGCCTGCCGCCGCGACCCAGATGACGGTCACGCCGTGTACCGGCACCGGGTCGCTCAGCCGCTGGATCGCCTCCCAGGCGATGCCGCCGATGGCCACGAGGAGCAGCATCGCGTTGCCGAGTGCGGCGAGGATGGTCGATCCGCGCATGCCGTAGGTGAATCGCGGCGTGGGCGCGCGTGCCGCGAGCGTTGCCGCGCCCCAGGCGAAGAGCAGGCCCAGCACGTCGCCGAAGTTATGCCCGGCATCGGCGAGAAGGGCCAGCGAATCGGCGGCGAGGCCATAGACCACCTCGGCCACGACGAAGGCCAGGTTCAGCGCGACGCCGATGGCGAACGCGCGGCCCGCGTTCTCGAGGGCGCCGTGGGCGTGGTGACCATGCGCGTGGTCGGGGTCGTGCGTGCGGGAATCGTGGTGGTGTGCGTGCATCGGGGATTGGTCATGTCGATGGAGCATCATAGCCACGAATCCTTGCGTCACGTGCTCGTGCGGGCGCCCCTTGGACCCCGCCAGTCGATTGTGAACAATGGTTAACAAGGGTTGCCACACGGGCCCGGCTGGCTAAACTGGGCTCGTCACTTCACGGTTGCGTGCGAAGAGACTTCGAGGGGCCCGTCCAGGGCCCCTTTTTTCTGTCGAATTTTGAGGCGGTTACGGGCAAAATGCAGCCGGCATGCCCCTGATGATGCGAGCGCACTTCGGCACCTCGCGCGCGAAGGCGTTTGCCACGACCGAATACTGGCTCGCAATCCCGTGACGGGGGGCTATGAGTTAGCCCTGATGAAGATCGATCACGCGGCGGCCGAACGGTTACTACGGTCATTTGGGCCATAGCGAGCTGCTGGGCTAGAATTTCTCCCCAAGGGATGGCTGCATGGCGGCCGTCCCGTCGCGGAGCCCGGCATGCGACTGGTGGCGACACTTTTCGTGTTCATCGTGGGGGCGATCGGCGCCACGGCTGCCCGATGGGCCGGCATGCACGACAGCGGGCTGGTGATCGCCTTCGCGGTGATCGGCGCGGGCATGCAATCCATCGCGTTCATCCTGCTTTACCTCTTCCGCAGCCGCCCCAAGGGTCCGCCGGAGCCGTTCGGGGAGCCCGTCCGCTTCGATCGCAACGAAGAATAAGCCTCTCCATCCCGTGCCTTCCGCAATGCTTAGCATCCGGCCGCTCGTCGCGTCGGACCAGGACATCCTTCAGGAACGGGGGCGGGCGCCGTCGGCCACGAGCACGTGGTCGATCCAGTGCGCGGTGAGCTTCTCCTGCACGCCGTTCTGCGCGAGGCGCTGGCGCAGGCCGCCGAAGTCCACGAGGTCGAGCAGCTGGTCCTGGTTGAAGCACGAGAAGACGTAGCGCGTGACGCCGGTCCTCGGATCCACGTGCGGTTGCAGGCACTGCGCGCAGATCTCCTTCATCATGCATTGCATCGGCGAGTTGATCGAACCGATGCCGACATGGCTGGGCTTGAGGTGCGGCGCGAGCACGCCGTGCCGCGCACGCGCGACCGCGGCCATCATGCCGTCGGAGCCGATCGCGATGATGCGATCGGCGTCCTGCATGCGAATCGATGCCACGCCGAGGGCGCCCGTGGCGTGCGCGGCCATGGCCTCGACGATGTTGCCCACGAAGGCCTTGTCCCCGGCGCGCGACGCCTCGAAGCCCGGCGCCTCGTCGGAGCACCAGACGACCTCGTCGGCCGCCGCTTCGATCTCCGCCACCTTGTAGCGGTCGCGCATCTTCTTGTAGCCCGCGAAGTAGAGCACCTTCGAGCCGTTCTTCCGCAGCGCCGCGCCGATCGAGAAGAGCACCGCGTTGCCGAGACCGCCGCCCACGAGCACGACCGTCTCGCCGCCCGGCACGTGCGTCGCGGTACCCGTGGGCCCCATGAGCACGACCGGCTCGCCGGGCGTGAGCAGCGCGCACAGGTCGCTCGAGCCGCCCATCTCGAGCACGATCGTCGAGACCAGCCCGGCATCGCGATCCACCCATGCGCCGGTGAGCGCGAGGCCTTCCATGGCAAGCCGCGTGCCCTCGGGTTTCGCGGCCAGCATCTCGTAGTTCTGCAGGCGGAAGAATTGGCCCGGCCTGAACTTGCGCGCCGCCATCGGGGCGCGCACCACGACCTCGACGATGTTGCTCGTCAGGCGCTCGACCCGTTCGACGCGGGCACGCAGCTGCGCATTCAGCAGGTCCAGGAACTTCGAGTTCTCCTCGACGCTGCGCACCGGCCGGCGCGCGAGCACGCGGCTCACGACGGGATAGCCCTGCTTGGCCGAGCCCATGGCCTTCACCACGTTGCCGGCGAAGGACGGATGCAGGTCACCGAAGAAGCTCACGTAGCGGTCTTCGGCGTCGCGGGCGACGAGCACCTGCGGCCGCGCGGGCTTCGCGCTGCGCTCCGGCTCCACCAAATTGCCGTCATCGTCGATCGCCTGGAAGTAGCGTCCGTCCAGCATGAACTCCTCGGGCTCCTCGCGCGCGAGCACGGTGTTGGGCTGCGTGCCGGCCGCGACGAGGATCGTGCGCGCGGTTAGCTCGACGCGTTCCTTCAGCGCGTCGCCTGACGCTTGCACGAGATACGCCTCGGCCACCAGCGCCCGTGCGGCACCGAAGCGATCGACCTCGACCGCGACCGGCGTGAGCCCTTCGGCGAACCTCACGCCTTCGTGCAGCGCGTGCGCGACTTCCTCGTGATTCAGCGTGTACGACGGGCTGTCGATGAGGCGCTTGCGATACGCGATCGTGACCCCGCCCCACGCTTGCAGCGTTTGCTGGATGCGCGCCGGCCGGCCTTCCTCGGCCGCCTTCTCGCGCTCCGCCCGAAGCGCCGTCGCGTGCGTGAGGTACTCCTCGGCGATCTCGGTCTCTTCCTCGCTCCATTCGTTGCGAACCTCGCCGGCGCTGCGCTCGGCCACGAGCTTCTCGTAGCGTGCGAGGAATTTCTCGACCTGCACGGCGTAGTAGGCGAGGGATTCGGTCGCCGTGTCGATCGCGGTGAGCCCGCCGCCGATCACGACGATGGGCAGGCGCACCTGCAGGTTCGCGATCGACTCCTCGCGCGCGGCACCCGTGAGCTGCAACGCCATGAGAAAGTCCGACGCCGTGCGCACGCCGCGCACGAGCCCGTTCGGCATGTCGAGCACCGTGGGCTTGCCCGCGCCCATGGCGAGCGCCACGTGGTCGAAGCCCAGCGCGAACGCATCCTCGGTGGAGATCGTGCCGCCGAAGCGCACGCCGCCGAAGAGCGAGAACTGCGAGCGGCGCTCCACCAGCAGCCGCGCGACCTTGAGGAAGTTCTTGTCCCAGCGCACCGTGATGCCGTACTCCGCGACACCGCCGAAGCCCGCCATCACGCGGCTCTCGAGCGGCTCGCGCAGCTCGTCGAAGTCGCGAATGGGCTGGAAGGGCACGCGCTTCCCGTCGGGCTCGACGCCGGAGATGCGCGCATCGATCGGCTCGATCTTGAGCCCGTCGATGCCGACCACGGTGTGCCCGTCGTTCATCAGGTGATGCGCGAGCGTGAAGCCCGCCGGTCCCATGCCGACGACCAGGACGCGCTTGCCGGTGGGCTCGAGCGGGAGCGGCCGGCGCAGGTTGAGTGGGTTCCAGCGCGTGAGGAGTGAATAGATCTCGAAGCCCCACGGCAACCCGAGCACGTCCTTCAGCGTCCGCGTCTCGGCCTGCGGGATGTCGACCGGCGTCTGGCGCTGGTAGATGCACGACTTCATGCAGTCGTTGCAGATGCGATGGCCGGTCCCGCACACCGTCGGGTTGTCGATCACGATCATCGCGAGCGCGCCCACCGCCCATCCCTCGGTCTTCAGCTTGTGGAACTCCGAGATGCGCTCCTCGAGCGGGCATCCGTTGAGCGGCACGCCGAAGACGGTCTTCTTGAAGGGCGCCGTACCGTCATCGAGCGGCTTGTCGCGCAGGCCCTTCGAGCACGAGTCCTTGCCCTGCTCGTGGCACCAGATGCAGTAGTTGGCCTCGTCGAGCGCCCCGGCGAGGTCCGTGCCCGGGTCGGTGAGCTGGAATCCCTCGCGCGGCCTGAGGTCGTGCAGCGTGTGGACGGAATAGCCACGGCTCGCGTCTGTTTGCACCGGGACGAGGTTCATCGGATCCACGCGTTGCGGCGGCTTGAACAGCACTCCATGGCGATAGCGGCGCTGGCCCTCCACGGTATGGGCCGCCCAGGCCGCGAACTGCTCGGCCACCGCGAGCTCCTTCGCATGGGCCGGCTCGTCGGCCTGCCAGGCGAGGATCGCCTCGGCGAACGCCAGCTCGTCGAAGGCACCGCCCAGGAGCGCGGCCACCTCGCGCTCGAGCGCGGGGCCGTCGAGCGCCTCGGCCGCGTCGGCCTTGATCTTGAGCATCGCGCGGCGCTGGACGAACTTGCGCTTCACACGGAAGAGCGGCGCCAGGCGGTGGTGTGCGCGATTCAGCGCATCCCACTCGGGCTCGATGTCGAAGAGATGCGCGATGAATGCATCGACGTGGGGCGCGAGGGCGATGAGGAACTCCGCCTCCGCCTTGTACGCCAGGCCGTAGGCGTTCGCACGCAGCTCCGCGAGTCGAGCCTGCATCCCGCCATCGGCGCGCGCGACCCAGTCCATGAACGCCGCATCGAGCCGCGCCAGTCCCGCGTATTCGTAAAGGTCCTCGAAGGCGAGGCCGAAGGCGGGCTGGAGCGGTTTCAGGGCAGCGGAGGACATCGCGGAGCTTGCGGACAGAAGTCATCCATTTTATCGGATATCATTTTCGTCTCCCCCAAAGTCCATAGCCCCCCCGAGAGGATGACCATGAACCGGCGTCATTTCCTGCGTACCAGCGCCATGGCTTCGGCCGCCGCGGCGCTCCCCGTCCTTGCCCGGGCGGAAAGCGGCTCCGAGGCGCCCCCGTGGCGCGTCTTCGACGTGACGACCCGGGTGGAGATCCTGAAGCCCGCCGGTGTCACCCGCGTCTGGGTGCCGACCCCGCTCTTGCAGGACACGCCATTCCAGAAGACGCTGGGCAACGCTTTCGATGCGGAAGGCGGCACGGCGCGCCTGGAGACCGATCCGCATTACGGCGCGGGCATGGTGGCGGCCGAGTGGGCCGACGGCACCCGTCCGGTGCTCGTCCATACCGGCCGCTTCGCGACCCGCAACATCGCGGTGAACACGATGGTGCCGACGCGCTTCGAGGCGGAGGACCCTGCGGTCCTCGCGCGATACACGCAGTCCACCGAGCACATGCAGACCCAAGGGGCGGTGAAGGACCTCTCGTCCTCGATCGTGAAGCCGGGCCAGAACGACATGGAGAAGGCGCGCGCGGTCTATGAGTGGATCGTGGAAAACACGTATCGCGACCCGAAGACGAAGGGCTGCGGCAACGGCGACATCAACTTCATGGTCGAGAACAAGCTCTACGGCGGCAAGTGCGCCGACCTGAACGCGCTCTTCGTGGCGCTCATGCGCTCCCAGGGCGTGCCGGCGCGCGACGTCTACGGAATCCGCGTGGCCGACTCGCAGCTCGGCTACAAGAGCCTCGGCAAGGCGGGCGACATCACCAAGGCGCAGCACTGCCGTGCCGAGTTCTATTCGGCTTCCCACGGCTGGGTGCCGGTCGATCCGGCCGACGTGCGCAAGGTCATCCTCGAGGAGGGCGGCGGCAAGAAGCCCGACGATCCGATGGTGCTCGCCGCGCGCAAGCGCCTCTTCGGCTCGTGGGAGATGAACTGGGTCGGCCTCAACTACGCGAACGACGTGGCGCTGCCGGGCTCGTCGCGCGGCCGCGTGGGCTTCCTCATGTACCCGCAAAGCGAGACCGCCGAGGGCCGCCTCGACAGCCTCGACGCCGACCACTTCAAGTACACGATCACCTCGAAGGAGATCGTGCTGGCGGCATGAGGCGCCTCGCTGCCGGGCTGCTGGTGCTGGCACTCGCGGCGGTGTCGCTCGATGCCGGCGCCGGCACGGAGATCCGTCGCTGGCAGGGCGCCGAGCGCCTGCCGCTCGCGGCAGCGGCCCTCGATGGGCGTCGCGTGGACCTGCGCCAGCTCCAGGGGCGCGTGGTCCTCGTGAACTTCTGGGCCACGTGGTGCGAGCCGTGCCGCGCGGAGATGCCCTCCATCGAGCGGCTGCGGGCGAGGCTCGAGGGCCGGCCGTTCGAGGTCCTCGCCGTGAATTACGGCGAGTCGCGCGAGAAGGTCGCGCAGTTTCTCCAGCACGAACATGTCGCCCTTCCCGTCCTGCTGGACCCGGACAAGGAGGTCGGCGATGCCTGGAACGCGAAGGGGCTCCCCATGACCTTCCTGGTCGATGTCCGTGGGCGCGTGCGCTACTGGGCGTTCGGCGAGATGGACTGGAGCCGCGGAGAGGCGCTGAAGGTCGTGGAGAAGCTCGTGGCCGAGGCGCCCGGTGCCTGACTCCAAGCCGGTCCAGTACCGCATCGTCGAGCGCATCGCGCAGCCCGCGCGGGACGAGCGCCAGGACGTGATCGCGGCGCTGCTCGAAACGCCGGCGCGCATCGCACCCAAGTATTTCTACGACGAGCTGGGCTGCGCACTCTACGGCGCGATCTGCCAGCTGCCCGAGTACTACCCGACGCGCACCGAGCGCGAGGTGTTCCGCGAGCACCGCTCGCAGATCGCGGATTGCATGGCGCGCGGCGCGCAGTTCGTGGACCTGGGCGCCGGCGACTGCTGCAAGGCGCAGTCGTGGCTGCCGTATGCGATGCCTTCGCGTTATATCGCGGTGGACATCGCGGGCCCCGAGATCCAGCGCGCGCTCGCACGCATGGCGCCGGACTTTCCCGAGATCGAGATGGTCGGCGTGGTGACGGATTTCTCGCGCGGGCTCGACCTGGGCGAGGCGCTCGACGATCGCGCCGCGACGTTCTTCTACCCGGGCTCGAGCATCGGCAACTTCACGCCGGACGAGGCGGTGACGTTCCTCGCGTCCATCCGCGCGTTGTGTGCGCCGCGTCCCGGCAGCGGTCTCCTCATCGGCGTGGACGGCAAGAAGGCGAAGACCGTGCTGGACGCCGCCTACGACGACGCGCTGGGCGTGACCGCGGCGTTCAATCGCAACGCCCTGCTGCACCTGAATCGCCGCTTCGGCTTCGACTTCGCCCTCGACGGCTACGTGCATCGGGGCTTCTACAACGCGGAGCAGGGGCGTATCGAGATGCACCTCGAGGCGGTGCGCCCGCAGGAAGTGCGCCTCGGAAGCGCCACGCGCCGCTTCGCCGCGGGTGAGCGCATCCACACGGAGAACTCGTTCAAGTACGCGCCGGCGGAGTTCGAGGCGCTGCTGCGTCGCTCGGGCTTCGGCTCCATCCGGCGGTGGACGAGCCCGGGCGAGGGCTACGCCGTCTTCTTCGCATCCTTGGCGGCCTAACGCGAGGGAGTCCCGTCCGCGGCGGGCCCTTCACGTTCACGCGTGAGCACCGCCTCAAGCGCCGGATCGCGCCCGTCGCGATAATCCGCGAAGGTGAGCGTGGCGGGGATGTCGGGGTCGAGCGTATCCACCCGCACCGGGTAGAGCCGGTTCACCCAGAAGCAATCGATGTCGTTGCACGGGCCGTTGTATACGTGGCGCCCCGTGGTGAAGTACGCGGCGACGTAAGCATTGAGCAGCTCCATGCGCTCGCCCTCTGCCCAGAAGTCCAGCCGGTCGCCGACGGGCTCGCCCACGATCGTCACGATGTCGCGCCCGAAGGTCTTGAGCGCCGCGACCGTCGTGATCGCCGCCGAGAAGGTCCAGCCCGACGTGAGCGCGTAGATGCGACCCTTGTCGCGCATGAGCTCGTCGAGCGCGACCACGAAGGGATAGGTCTTCGTGTAGTCGCCGCCGCCGTTCATGCGAAAGTCCACGACCACGAACGACGGCTTGAGCCGCGCGCACTGCTCGAGCACTCCCGCGAGGAAGTCGGTGATGCTCTCGTCTTCCGAGCTCGCGTTGGCGCCGAGCGCGACGTAGAGGCCATTCTCCGGCAGCTCGTAGCTCATGAAGAGATGCAGCCGGTCACGCAGGTACACGGGCACCTTCGAGTCGAGCGTATAGAGGCTCGCCAGCTGCTCGGGTCCATCGGGATCGCTCGCGAAGAGCAGGCGCGACGAGCTGCTCACGGGTGCGGAACGATCGCGGTCCTGGGCCTCGACGCGGCGCTCGAAACGTTCTCCGTTCGCCAGCGCGCCGGAGAGCGTGAGCGCGTGATCTTCGCGCCCGATGCCAGCGGCGCGCAGGAAGCGAGGCGACTCGAAGAGCGGCAGCAGGCGCAGCCGCCGGTGCATCTCCGTGCCGCCCTCGTAGCGCCGCAGCCCCTGGAAGATATCTTCCACCGCATGGCCGTCGATCGCGTCGATGCGGGCGCCGAGGAGGTCGATCTGCTGGCGCGACGCGCGCACCACGTAGAGCCCGTCGGCGAACCAGTAGCTTCGCAGCGGCAGCCGCGGCGTGTTCTTGCGCCACGCATTCTCGCCTACGGTGGTGTGCCCGTTGTCGGCGAGCGCCGTGATCTGCGCGACGCGCAAGACGAAGGCTTCGTGAGAAAGCGTTGCGGCGTCCTCCACGAGCTCATGCGCGAGCTCGCGGGCGGCGTCCCGCGCGGCGGGCGTGTACGAGCGGTCCAGCTCGGGGAAGGCCGCGAAGTATCTTGCGTCCAGTGCCTGTCCCTTCGCTTGATCGGCCACCTCGGGCGGCGAGGGCTCGGGAGGCTTCGACTGGAAGCGCGCGTGCAGCTCGCGCCCGAACGTCTCGGGATCGAGCGAGAGCGGATCGAAGCGGCGGCTCGTCGCCGCGCAACCGGCCAGCAACGCCGCCGCCAGGCAGGTCAGGGCCCGCGCATGTGGCGCCATGGCGCGGCGCGCTAGCACGCGCTCAAGCGTCGCGCGCCAGTCTCACGCCCGAGAACTGCCAGCGCGCATCGGCCGGGAAGAAGTTGCGGTACGTTGCGCGGATGTGCGACGCGGGCGTCGCGCACGAGCCGCCGCGCAGCACGTACTGGTTCGCCATGAACTTGCCGTTGTACTCGCCCACCGCGCCCGCCGCCGTGACGAAGCCGGGATAGGGCGCGTAATCACTGCGCGTCCATTCCCACACGTCGCCAAAGAGCTGGGCCAGCGTGCCGCCGCTCGGCGCTTCACGCAGCGCCAGCGGATGCAGGGCACCGCTCTCGAGGAAGTTGCCGTCGGTCGCGGCGCCACGCGCGGCGACTTCCCACTCCGCTTCGGTCGGCAGGCGCGCCCGGGCCCAGCGCGCGAAGGCGTCGGCTTCGAAGAAGCTCACATGGCACACCGGCGTGTGCTCCTCGATGGGCGCCATGCCGTGCAGCGTGAAGGTGTGCCACTCCCCGTCGAGCCTTTCCCAATAGAGCGGCGCTTCCCAGCCGCGCTGCACGACGCAGTCCCAGCCCGCCGAGAGCCACAGGTCCGGGCGCCGATAGCCGCCGTCCTCGATGAACGCGCGGAACTCTCCATGGGTCACGGGCTGTGTCGCGAGCTCGAAGGCCTCGTGGAAGATGCGATGGCGGGGACGCTCGTTATCGAAGGAGAAGCCGCCGCCGTCATGGCCGATCGCGTCGAGGCCGGCCGGGAAGGCGATCCAATCCGCGCGCCTGGGCTGCACCTGCGTGAGCGGCCAGTGCTTGCGGTAGACGGGCTTCAGCGGGTTGCACGACAGCAGGTGCTTGAGATCCGTGAGGATCAATTCCTGGTGCTGCTGCTCGTGCTGGATGCCCAGCTCCACCAGCGCCCGCATCGGCTCGTCGAGCCGGCCGCTTTCGAGCGCCTCCGCGAGCTCCGTCTCGATCGCCGAGCGATAGGCGAGGACCTCTTCCAGCGAAGGACGCGACAGCATGCCGCGTTGCGGCCGCGGGTGGCGCTCGCCCACGGCGTTGTAGTACGAATTGAAGAGGAAGCGGAAGGCCGGATGAAAGGGCGCGCGCGCGGGATGCAGGCGCTCGAGGATGAAAGTCTCGAAGAACCACGTCGTGTGCGCCAGGTGCCACTTGACCGGGCTCGCGTCGGGCATCGACTGGATCGCGCAGTCCTCGGGGGAAAGCGCAGCCGCAAGGGCACGCGTCGTGCCCCGCACGGCGGCGAAGCGCTCGCCGAGCGGCGTGGGGACCGGGCGTGCACTCGCCCGCGATCGTTCTTCCATGGCAGCCTCCGGCGGCGCCAGGCGCCGCGTCAGTCGACCGTGATGCCGGGCGTTCCCGCCGTCATTTCGCCCACCACGGCCGCGTGTTCGAACCCCTCGCGGCGAAACGTCTCCATCACTTCACTCACCGCGCCCGGCGCGCAGGCCACCAGCAGGCCGCCGCTCGTCTGCGGATCGGTGAGCATCGCGCGCTCGGCGTCGCCGAAACGCGAGGCGAGGGCGATGTGCTCGCCGTATCCGGCCCAGTTCCGACCGGAAGCGCCGGTGAGGATTCCCTGCCTGGCGAATTCGAGCGCGCCCGGCAGCAGGGGAATGGCGTCCCAATGCAATCGCGCGTGGATGCCGGAGCCCTTGGCGACCTCGAGCGCGTGGCCAAGCAGGCCGAAACCGGTCACGTCGGTCAGCGCGTGGACGTCCGGCATCCGGCCCAGCGCCGTACCCGGCGTGTTGAGCTGGGTGGTCGAGGCGATCATCGCCGCATAGCCCGCGTCGTCGAGCTGGGCCTTCTTGAGCGCCGCGCTGTAGATGCCCACGCCCAGCGGCTTGCCGAGGATGAGCTTGTCCCCGGGCCGGGCGCCCGCATTGCGCTTGAGATTCGCCGGGTCGACCAGGCCGATCGCCACGAGGCCATAGATCGGCTCGACGGAATCGATCGTGTGGCCGCCGGCGACCGGGATGCCCGCGCGCGCACACACCGACTCGCCGCCCTCGAGGATGCGGCGGATCGTGTCGAGCGGGAGCTGGTTCACCGGCATGCCGACGAGGGCGAGCGCGAAGAGCGGCTGGCCGCCCATGGCGTAGACATCGGAGATCGCGTTGGTCGCGGCGATCGCGCCGAAGTCGAACGGATCGTCCACGATCGGCATGAAGAAGTCCGTCGTCGCGACGATGGCCTGGCGATCGTTGATGCGATAGACCGCGGCGTCGTCCGCCGTCTCGATGCCGACCAGCAGCTCCTTCGGGATGATGCCGGGGGCGCCCTTGGCGAGGATCTTCTCGAGCACGCCCGGCGCGATCTTGCATCCGCATCCCCCACCGTGGCTGAACTGCGTCAGCCGCACCTGCATGTCCATTCCGGGCTCCTCGAGTCGATGCGCCATTCTACCGCCGGGCCGCGAGGGCCTCGACGAGGGAACGGACCGAGTCGCGCTCCGCCTCGGGACGGAAAAGCGCGGCCCGCGACTCGCAACTCACGCCGAGAACATCGCGCCAGCCCGCTTCCTTCCAGGCCCTTGCGAGGAGCGAGGCCAATCCGGATGCATCGCCGGGCTCGAACAGGCCCGGGTACCGGCTGCCGAGCATGCCGACGTTGCCGGAAACGCGGCTTGCGACGACCGGTGTCCCGCCGGCGATGGCCTCGACGATCACGTTGGCGCCGCCCTCCATGATCGAGGGGTGCACCAGGAGGTGCGCTTCCTGCATCGCGCGGCGCGTGACGTCGTGCGTCATGGGGCCTTCGTAGACGTACCGGGAATCGTCGCGCGCGAGCTCGCGAGCCTCCGCGGCCAGTTTCTCATCCAGCGGCGCGCCGATATGGCGCATGTGTATCGGAACGTCACGAGGGATGAGGCGCATCGCGGCATGGAGCGTGCGCGGATCCTTCTCGGCGCGAAGGTGGCCGACCGCGACGCAATCGAGGCGGTCGCGCGGCCTGGCAAGCGCGGGCAGCGGCGCGGCCGACTGGAAGATGACCTGCGTCTTCGCGCGCCAGCGCGGCTCGAGCCGCTGCAGCGCAGCGTCCTGCAACGCGACGATGCGATCGGCGCGATCGAGCGACGCCACCGCCTCGCTGCTGCCGGGAAGGTCGCGGTAAAGGTCGGTGCCGGTGAGCACAACGCCGATGCCGCGTCCCGGATGGGCCGCCGCGAAGCGCTCGATCGACGCGGCGCTGCGCTTCGCGTGAAGCGCGATCAGCACGTCGGCCTCGGAGCCGTCCCACTCCGTCTGTACAATGATTCGACAGCGATCGTCGAGCATGCCGGACCACCGCGCGGCGGTGCGCCAATTGCCGTTGTTCGCCGCGGAGGTGCCGGGCGTCACGATGCAAACCACCAGTCGGGCCGCGGAAGCCATGGGCGGATTATATGGAGATGGCGGCCTCGAGGCCGCCCTGGCCGACGCGCGCCGGCGCACGCTGCAGCTCTATGCGCATCTCGACCTGGCGTCGCTCGAGGTGCCGAAGCTTTCCATCGTGAACCCGCCGGTCTGGGAGCTCTCGCACATCGCGTGGTTCCAGGAGCACTGGTGCCTGCGCGAAGGACGGCGCGAGCGCGCCACGTTGCTCCCGGATGCCGATTCCTTCTTCGACTCGAGCGCGATCCCGCACGACACGCGCTGGTCGCTGCCTTACCCGCCGTGGGCGCGATTGCGCCAGTACATGGACGACACGCTCGATGCGACACTCGCGCGGCTCGCGAAGACGCCCGACGACGCGCGCTATTTCTTCGAGCTCGCGCTGCTGCACGAGGACATGCACGGCGAGGCGCTCGCGATGACGCTGCAGACGCTGGGCTTGCCCGCGCCGGCGTTCGCCGCGGCGCCTTCGAAGAGTGTGAGCGTGCCCTGCGTGGACATTGCGTTCGAGGCCGGCGAGCTCCTGCAGGGCACCGCGCGCGGTGCCCGGCGCTTCGCCTTCGACAACGAGAAGTGGGCGCACCCGGTGCGCGTCGGGCGCTTCGCGATGGCATCCGAGCCCGTGACGCAAGGGGAATTTCGCGCGTTCGTCGAGGACGGCGGCTATGAGCAGGAGCGCTGGTGGACGCCGGAGAGCTGGCGCTGGCGAGTGCAGGGCGTGCGCGCGGCGCCGCGCGATTGGGCCCGGGACGGCGCGGCGTGGCGCGTGCGGCGTTTCGATCGCGACGCGGTCCTCGATGACGCGGCGCCCATGCTCCATGTGGCGCAGCATGAGGCGCTCGCCTGGTGCCGCTGGGCCAAACGGCGATTGCCGACGGAGACGGAATGGGAATACGCCGCGACCAATGGCGGCCGCGACGACCCTTACCCATGGGGCGCCGACGAGCGTGCGCTCGCGAACCTCGACATGCGCCACGCCGGACCGTCGATCGAGGCCTCCGACCCCATGAGCCGGCGCGGCATGCGGCGCATGATCGGCGGCGCCTGGGAATGGACCGCGAGTGCCTTCGCCCCCTATCCCGGCTTCGCCCCGGATCCGTATCGCGACTACTCCGAGCCGTGGTTCCACACGCATGCCGTGCTGCGCGGCGGCTCGTTCGCCACGCGCGCGCGCTTGGTGCACAACCGCTTTCGCAACTTCTACGTGGCATCGCGCGACGACGTCTTCGCGGGATTCCGGACCTGCGCGCCCTAGCTGCTTTCGGCAGTGCCGATCTGTCATAATGATCGTGGCGGGCCTCCCCGCATTGAGGGGCGGTGAACCTGGTCAGGTCGGGAACGAAGCAGCCATAGTCGATTCCCTCAAGTGCCGGGGGTCAGGCTCGCCATTAATTCGTTGGCCGGAGGGCCCAGACTCCGAAACAGGACTGTGCGCTCCGCCCCCTAAATGACTTATCAAGTCCTCGCCCGCAAGTGGCGTCCCCGGGTCTTCGAGGAGATCGTCGGCCAGCCGCATGTCGTGACGGCGCTCGCGAACGCCCTCGACTCGAAGCGGCTGCACCACGCGTACCTCTTCACGGGCACGCGCGGCGTCGGCAAGACCACGCTCGCCCGCATCCTCGCGAAGGCGCTCAACTGCGAGACCAACGGCATCTCGTCGCATCCGTGCGGCACGTGCCGCGCGTGCACGGAGATCGACGCCGGCCGCTTCGTGGACCTGCTCGAGGTCGACGCCGCCACCAACACCAAGGTCGACGAGATGCGCGAGCTGCTCGACACGGCGCAGTACATGCCGGTCGCCGGGCGCTTCAAGATCTACATCATCGACGAGGTGCACATGCTGTCGCGGCATGCCTTCAACTCGATGCTGAAGACGCTCGAGGAGCCGCCGGAGCACGTGAAGTTCATCCTCGCGACGACGGATCCGCAGCGCCTGCCGGTGACGATCCTCTCGCGCTGCCTGCAGTTCAACCTCAAGTCGATGACGCCCGCGCTCATCGCCGGGCACCTGAAGAAGGTGCTGACGGCGGAGAAGGTGCCATTCGAGGAGCCGGCCCTCTTCGCCCTGGGCAAGGCGGCGGGCGGAAGCCTGCGCGACAGCCTGAGCCTGCTCGACCAGGCGATCGCCCATGGCGGCGGCAACGTGCGCGCGAACGACGTGGCGGACATGCTCGGGGCGCTCGGCAACGACCTGCTCTGGCCGCTCATCGATCGCATCGTCGGGGGCGACGGCGCCGGCGTGGTGGCGGAGATCGATCGCATCTCGCTGCACGGCGTGTCGTTCGACGCGGCCCTCGAGCAGCTCGCGTCGATCCTGCACCGGGTGGCGCTCGTGCAGGCAGGCGCCGGTGCCGAAAGCGACGAGCCGGATGCGGCCCAGGTCGGGAAGCTCGCGCAAACCCTCGACGCCGAGCGCGTGCAGGTGATGTACCAGATCGCCATCCTCGCGCGCCGGGACCTCCCGTTGGCGCCCGACGAGGCCGCCGGCTTCGGCATGGCGATGCTGCGCATGCTGTCGTTCACGAGCGCGGCGAGCGGCGCCGCCGAGCGGCCCTCGCAGCCGGAGCGCGCCGCGCGCGTTGCGGCGCCGCAGACCCGCGCGGCTGCACCCACACCCGCCGCCGCAACGCCGGCAAGCATGCGCAACACTCCGGCCGCTTCCGCGCGCGAGCCGGCTCCGGCATCGAGCCCCGCGCCCCAGGCTTCGGGCCCCGGGGTCGCCTTCGACGGCAACTGGCCCGCGTTCGTCGAGCGGCTGGGCCTCACCGGCATGGCCGGCATGGTCGCGCGTTACGGCGAGCTCGTGTCGTTCGAGAACAACCATCTCCAGCTCATCGTGCCGGAATCCCATCGCATCTACGGCGAGAAGTCGTACCAGGACAAGCTCAAGTCCGAGCTGGTGCCGCATTTCGGGAGCAGCTTCCGGCTCACCGTGCGGGTCGGCAAGACCGAGGGCAAGAGCGTGGCCGCCGCGGTCTCGCGCGAGATGGAGCAGAAGCAGGCGCGCGCCGCCGAGGCGATCGAGGAAGATCCTTTCGTGCGCGATCTCGTGAACGACCTCGGCGCGCAAGTGGTCTCGAGTTCCATCCGTCCCCCCGAGGACGGCGGCAATCCCAACGAGAAGAGGTGACACCATGATGAAAGGCGGCCTCGGCGCCTTGATGAAGCAGGCGCAGCAGATGCAGGAGAACATGAAGCGCGTGCAGGAAGAGCTCGGGCACATCGACGTCGAGGGCCAGGCCGGCGCCGGCCTCGTGAAGGTGACGATGTCGTGCAAGCACGCGGTGAAGAAGGTGTCCATCGACCCGAGCCTCCTCGGCGAGGACAAGGACATGCTCGAGGACCTCGTGGCGGCCGCGATGAACGACGCGGCGGCGAAAGTCGAGGCGACTGTGCAGGCGAAGATGGCGGGCTTCACGGCCGGCATGAACCTGCCGCCCGGGATGGGTTTCTAGCCCGGATGGAAAAACCCGCCGCGCTCGACGAGCTGATCCAGTCGCTGCGCTGCCTGCCGGGCGTGGGACCGAAGTCGGCCCAGCGCATGGCTTATCACTTGCTGCAGCGCGACCCCAAGGGCGCCGAGCGCCTGTCGCGCTCGCTCGGCGAGGCGCTCTCGCGCATTCGCCACTGCTCCCGCTGCAACACGTTCACGGAGTCCGAGATCTGCTCGCTCTGCTCGTCGCCGCGGCGAGATGGGGCGCTGCTCTGTGTCGTCGAATCGCCCGGCGACCTCCTGATGATGGAGCAATCCCAGAGCTATGCCGGCCTCTACTTCGTGCTGATGGGCCGGCTCTCGCCGCTCGACGGCATCGGCCCGCGCGAGATCCACCTAGACCGCCTCGCCAAGCGCGCGACCGACGGCGTCGTGCAGGAAGTGGTCCTCGCCACGAACTTCACCGTCGAGGGCGAGGCGACGGCGCACTACATCAGCGAGATGCTCGGCGGAAAGAACCTCAAGCTCTCCCGCATCGCGCGCGGCCTGCCGGTCGGCGGCGAGCTCGAGCACGTGGACAGCGGCACGCTGGCGCAGGCGATGCTGGAGCGGCGCCCGGCTTAAGCCAGTCGCCTTCTCCGCTTGGCACGGCTCGCTTCGGCCGGCCTCGACCCGGAGAACGTGATGGTCGCCTTCAAGGAGACGACGTGGGAGAACTGGGCGTTCGCGGGCGGCCGGCTCCTGCACGCGTAGAGAGCAGGCGGAAGACGCGCCCCAGGAACCGCCACAGTTTCGGCAGCAGCCATGCGATCGCGAGCAGGAAGATCACCACGAAGACCAGGAAGATCGCCGGGTGTGCGAACGCGAGCCAGGTGCCCCCCACGACGAGCGCGTCCTCGGTGAACGAGGCGCCCCAGTTGGTGAAAGGCTCGGGCGAGGTGTTGAGCGCGGCACGCGTGCCGGCCTTCGCGAAGTGGGTGCCCGCGGTGATGGTGCCGCCGAGGAGGCCAGCCGCGACCGTGAGCGCCGAGACGTCGTCTCCCGTCGCCCCCGCGGCGAGCAGCGCGCCCGCCGGGATGCGGATGAAGGTGTGGATCGCGTCCCACGCGGTATCCAGGCCCGGCACCTTGTCGGCAAGGAATTCCATCGTGAGCAGGAGCCCGGCGGCACCGATCACGTAGGGGTGGGAGAGGACGTGCAGCCCGGGCGGCAGCTCGATGTATTGGAAATGGGCGGCCAGCCCCAATATGAAGACCACCAGGTACAGCCGCAGCCCGCTCGCCCAGGCGAGCAGCCCCGCGAGGGCGAGAGTCTGGAGGTGATCCCAGCCGGTTGTAGTCATCCAACGACTCTTCTCGACGATGTTGTGGTTGGCAAGGTGCGACTGTCCGAATTTCCGGTAGGAGAGGGTTGACGCACCGACCCCCGAAGTGTCATAATTTCTTTCTCGTCGACGTGCGTCTTGTCGATACGAGTCTGGCGCGGGGTGGAGCAGTCTGGCAGCTCGTCGGGCTCATAACCCGAAGGTCGCAGGTTCAAATCCTGCCCCCGCAACCAATTTCCCCATATCTGCACGGCAAGGGGATGCCATCGCTCTTTAACAAGTTACAGCCGATAGAGGTGGGTACTGGGGTGCGCCAGTCTCAACACCGGTTTCATTGGTGCTGGGGCGACCAAGCGATACTTGCAGTGCTCGCTTCGAATCATGAAGTACTGTGATTCTTTGTGAGTTTTGAAGGATTGAACTGAAGAGTTTGATCCTGGCTCAGATTGAACGCTGGCGGAATGCTTTACACATGCAAGTCGAGCGGCAGCGCGGGGCAACCTGGCGGCGAGCGGCGAACGGGTGAGTAATGCATCGGAACATGTCCATGTCGT